>JBLXBZ010000002.1:641204-749088 GCA_048265185.1 Stappiaceae bacterium
GCTTGAACGCTTGAACGCTTGAACGCTTGAACGCTTGAACGCTTGAACGCTTGAACGCTTGAACGCTTGAACGCTTGCATCAGGAGCTGAGCCTTTGCTGAAATTTTCGCAGTAGCGCGGCTTGAACGTCATATAGTTTCGCCATCGGCGCTACGTGACTGCGCTCTATAACGGCAAATTCGCAAGTTAAAATCGTCAGTTAAATTGAAATCAAATCCGCGTCGCCGGCCCGATCCTTCGGAGCCGGTTTTTTTGTGTCCGCGCACGCCTTTCAGGCATTCGTTTATCGCGAACTGGTTGGGGAGAGAACGGCGAAGGCGAGACGTGCGGGTTAAAGAGAAGGAGAGGTCAAAGATGAACGAGGTTCTGGAGTCGCCCAAGCGCAAGGCGTCAAAAGGAAAGACGCGGCCTAGCGCGCAAGACTGGATGGACGCTCGTCAGCTTTATGAAAAGGGCGGCGCTGATCGAACCGCTATCGCGCGGTTGTTGAACGTCATGGTGGATGCGGTTGACCGGCGCGCCCGGCGTGAAGGTTGGAAAAAGCCGGCCCTGGACCTCGACGGCGCCGACACGAAACCGGTCCATGACCCACAGCAGGCGGCGGCGCGATTGTTCAGGGCTTTCGAGGCGCAGATGTCGCAGGTAGAGCACATTCTTTTGCGTCAGCGCAATGGGGAGACCGTGGGCGGCGAGGTGGAGAAAACGGCTCGCATGCTCGCGTCTCTGGCGCGCACCCTCGACACTTTAATCGAGTTGAACGCTCAAGTGAGCAAACCGGAGGAGGACGCCCGTGACGCAGAAACCTTGCGCGAGGAGCTTGCGCGCCGACTTGCTGGCTTGCGCGAAGAGCAGTCGTCTTCCTGAGTTTCTCGGGGGGCTGGATGGGGCGCAGCTGGAGTGGCTGGCGCGAGATTGGCTGACATGGGCGCACGAACATCAACGTCCGCCCGCTGGAAACTGGTCGCTATGGCTAATGCTGGGGGGGCGCGGGGCGGGGAAAACCCGCGCTGGCGCCGAATGGGTGCGAGCGCTGGCGCTGGGCCATGCCTGGGCGAGCCCGGTACCTGTTGGCCGTATCGCGCTGGTGGGCGAGACCTTTTCCGACGTGCGCGAGGTGATGGTGGAAGGCGTTTCCGGGCTGTTGGCGGTGCATAGGGCGGAGGAACGCCCACTGTGGCGGCCCTCCCGTCGCCGGCTTGAATGGAGCAACGGCGCCGTGGCGCAATTGTTTTCCTCCGAAGACCCGGAAGCGCTTCGCGGACCGCAATTCGGAGCCGCGTGGAGCGACGAGCTGGCGAAATGGCGCTACTCACAGGAGACTTTTGACATGCTGCAATTCTGCCTTCGTTTGGGGGAGAGCCCGCGCCAGCTGGTGACGACCACGCCGCGCGCCACAGGCCTTTTAAAGCGACTGATGGGCGACCCGGCGACAGTGATGACGCGCGCGCCCACCGCCGTGAACGCAGGCAATCTTGCGCCGGCGTTTTTGAAGAACATCGTCAAGCGCTACGCAGGCACGCGCCTTGGCCGTCAGGAACTGGACGGGGAGTTGATCGAAGATCGGCCCGGCGCCTTGTGGACGCGCGCGCTTCTGGAGGCGGGGCGGGCGCCGCGGCCACCGGAGTTGTCGCGGGTGGTGGTGGCGCTGGACCCGCCGGCAACGTCGGGACGCAAGTCCGACGCATGCGGCGTCGTCGTGGCGGGGTTGGGCGAGGATGGAGACGCTTATGTGCTGGAGGACGCCAGCATCGCTCAGGCGAGACCATCCGATTGGGCCCGCCTCGCCGTCACTCTTTGGCATAAATATAAGGCCGACGCGCTGGTGGCGGAGGTCAATCAGGGGGGGGAAATGGTGGCGCAGATTATCGCTGGCGTCGATCCGGACATTCCCGTGCGCGGCGTGCGGGCGCGTCGCGGCAAATATCTCAGGGCCGAGCCTGTGGCCATGCTTTACGTTCAAGGCCGCGTGCATCACGTGGGGGCGTTTCCAGAGCTTGAAGATGAAATGAGCGACTTTACGCCTGAGGGGCTGACGTCGGGGCGCTCCCCCGACCGGATGGACGCCTTGGTGTGGGCGTTGACTGAGCTTTGTTTGGGGCGCGCGGCGAGCGAGCCGCGCATGCGCAGGGTTTGAGCGCGAAAGTCGCGCCGTCAATTGTCAATTGCAAAACATTGAATCAGATTTTCAAGCCGTTGACTCACTTTGTGAAGCTACGGGGAAAGGATCAATTATATCATGATCTTGTTTGATCGAGTTGACTCGTTTTTAAAAGGTCTAAACCGCGTTCCAGATGAAAGAAAAGCTTCGCGAACCGGGCCTTTGGTGGCCATGCATGGCAGCGGGAGGCCGGTGTGGACGCCGCGCGATTACGCTTCTTTGGCGCGGGAGGGATATGCGCGCAATCCAATTGTGCACCGGGCGGTGCGGCTCATTTCGGAAGCGGCGGCGAGTGTTCCCCTGACCTTGTTTGAGGGCGAGCGGGAGTTGACCCAGCACCCAATGCTGGAGCTGATCGCGGCGCCCAACCCGGCGATCAGCGGCGCGTCGATGCTGGAGGATCTTTATGGGCATCTGCTTGTGGCGGGCAACGCTTATCTGGAGCTGGTGCTGCTGGACGACAGACCGCGCGAGCTGCATGTGCTGCGGCCGGACCGGATGAAAATCGTCCCCGGTGACAATGGCTGGCCCACGGCGTTTGAATATAGCGTTGGCGGCCGCAAGGTGCGCTTCAAGGTGGAGGACGAGGGGCGCGTCTCGCCGGTGCTGCATTTGAAAATCTTTCACCCGCTGAACGATCATTACGGCTTTTCTCCATTGGAGGCGGCGCAGGTCAGTCTGGATATCCATAACGCCGCCGCCGCTTGGAACAAGGCGCTTCTTGACAATGCGGCGCGGCCGAGCGGAGCGCTGATTTACGCAGGTCCCGACGGTTCGAATCTGACTGACGAGCAATTTCAGCGCCTGAGTTTGACGACGGCTCTGAAGGTGGGCGTGCAGGTGCGCGTTAGCGCAGGATGCAACAAGAGCTTTTTCGCATGCCGGTCGAAATTTTCAAATCACGAAAACTTCCAGGGGTTCCCTCATATGCCGGGAGTCGATTTCGTGCTCGCCTATCCTAATCGCGATACGGGCGAGAATGACGGCGAAGTTTTGAGCCGCTAGGCCGCGCCGGCATTCAACTTCAAAATTCTTGAAAGTCTTATCCGCCGTTCTAACCGGAGTATTTCGCATGTGTGAACGCGCCGCGATCATTGCTGAGGCGCGCGCCTGGATAGGCACGCCTTATCGTCACCGGGCCAGCGTGAAGGGCGCGGGAGCGGATTGTCTTGGGCTCGTGCGCGGCGTGTGGAGACATTGTTGCGGGAGGGAGCCTGAACCGCCGCCGCCCTATTCTCCCTTCTGGGCGGAAGTGGGAGGACGAGAGACCTTGCTTGAGGCCGCGCGCCGTCATCTTGTGGAGAAAGCGATTTGCGATGCGCTGCCGGGGGATGTTTTGCTGTTTCGCTGGAAGAGAAACACGCCGGCGAAGCACGCCGCCATTTTGGTTGGCGCGGAGCGAATTATTCATGCCTATGAGGGCGTTTGCGTGACGGAAAGCCCGCTTGCGCCCGCGTGGCGGCGCCGTGTCGCCGCCGCTTTCGCTTTCCCTAACGTTGTGTGTGCAGGAGAAGTCTGATGGCGACATTGGTGTTGGCCGCAGCGGGGCAGGCGCTGGGCGGGTTGCTGGCGGGAGGCGTTGGCGCGGCGGTTGGGCAGGCGGCGGGGGCGTTTGCGGGCTATGCCTTTGATAATGCGTTATTTGGCGAAAGTCGAACTATAGAAGGGCCGCGACTGAGCGAGCTGGAGGTGCAGTCTTCCGTTGAAGGTGCGCCAATTCCTCTGGTTTATGGCCGGGTTCGATTGGCGGGGCAGGTGATCTGGTCCACGTCGCTGGAAGAAGTGGTGAGCGAGGAAAAGGTGGGCGGCAAGGGCGGCGGCGGCGGCGCCACGTCGCGTTCCTATAGCTATTTCGGCAATTTCGCCGTCGCGATTTGCGAGGGAGAAATCACGCGCCTCGGTCAGATATGGGCCGATGGCAAGCTGTTGGACACCACTGACATAACTATGCGGGTCTATCACGGCGGTGCGGATCAGATGGTCGATCCCTTGATTGCGGGCAAACAGGGAGATTGTCCGGCCTATCGCAATGTCGCTTACGTGGTGTTTGAGCGATTGCCGCTGGCCGATTTCGGCAATCGTCTGCCTCAACTCACTTTCGAAGTCGTTCGCGTGGTTGACCGGTTGGAGAATATGGTGCGGGCGATCACCATGATCCCCGGTGCGGGCGAGTTCGTCTATGGCGACATTCCGGTGACGGTTACGCCGGGTCCGGGTGCCGTCAGGCGCGAAAACCGCCATACGAGCATCGCCTCGACCAATTGGAGCGCCGCCGTTGACGAGTTGCTGGCGCTTTGTCCAAATCTTGAAAGCGTCGCTCTGGTGGTGGCTTGGTTTGGCGATGATCTGCGCTGTGGAAATTGCCGGATTCTGCCCAAGGTCGAGGGGCATGGGCGGGTGACGGAAGGGGCGGTCTGGCGGGTGAACGGCGTGGAGCGGGAGGACGCTGAAGTCGTCAGCCTGATTGACGAGCGGCCGGCTTATGGGGGAACTCCCGCCGATGAAATGGTGATCGCGGCGATCCGAGAATTAAAAGAGCGCGGCCTGCGGGTGATGCTCTATCCGTTCGTGCTGATGGATGTGCCGCCGGATAATAGCTTGCCGGATCCTTATGGTGGGGCGGCGCAGGCGCCGTTTCCCTGGCGTGGACGGATAACGAGCTCGCTTGCGCCGGGAATGCCGGGTAGCCCTGACGGAACCGCAAGCGTTGATAGCGATATTGACAGTTTCGTCGGTAACGCAAACGCTTCTGATTATAACATTACAGATGATATTATTAATTACGCTGGCCCTGACGAATGGTCATACCGGCGGTTCATTCTCCATCACGCGTTTCTCGCCAAGGCGGCTGGAGGCGTGGAGGCCATTTTGATCGGTTCGGAAATGCGCGGCGTGACGCGGCTGCGGGGGGCGGCTGACGACTTTCCTTTCGTTTCAGCGCTGACCGCTCTGGCAGGGGATGTCAAAGCCGTTTCGGGGGCGGCGAACAAAGTGCTTTACGCCGCCGACTGGTCGGAATACGGCGGTTATCAGCCGGGGAATGGGGATTTGCGCTTTCCGCTCGATCCGCTCTGGGCGTCGAGCGATATCGACGCCGTCGGCATCGACAATTATCTGCCGCTGGCCGACTCTCGAAACGGCCAAGCGCTGGACGGCGACGCCAGTCCTTATGATCTGGAGCAATTACGCGCTCATGTTGAGGGCGGCGAACATTTCGATTGGTACTACGCCAGCGACGCGGACAGGAAGGCGGGCGTGCGCACGCCGATTACCGACGGCGCATATGGCAAGCCCTGGGTGTATCGGGCGAAAGATTTGCGCAGTTGGTGGAGCGAGGCGCATTTCGAGCGATTTGCAGGGGTGGAAAGCCTCACGTCAACGGATTGGACGCCGCAATCAAAACCGATCTGGTTCACGGAGTTTGGCGTTCCAGCGATTGATAAAGGCGCGAACCAGCCGAATGTCTTTGTTGATCCAAAGTCGTCGGAATCGGCTTTGCCGCATTTTTCCACTGGCGCGCGGGACGACTTCATTCAGCGACGCGCCATTGAGGCGCTGTTGAGTTATTGGGGGACGGACCATCCGGAGCTGGCGCCGGCGGATAATCCTGTCTCGCCCATATATGGCGGGCCGATGATCGATCCGGCCAACCTGCATTTGTGGACGTGGGACGCGCGCCCCTTTCCCCAGTTTCCCACCTATGGGGACATTTGGTCCGATGGGGGTAACTGGCAGGTTGGCCACTGGCTGAACGGACGTCTTGGCGGTCTCGGGCTGGACGCGCTGTGCCGGGCGGTGCTCGAAGACTTTGGCGTGGCGGCGGGAACGGCTGCGGTGCTGGACGTGGCCGGAACGCTGGATGGCTATGTCATCGCTGGACCGACAACGGTGCGGGCGTCGCTGGAGAAGCTGCTGGAAGCTTATGGGACCATAGCGGTTGACACCGGCGAGCGGGTGGAGTTTCGCGCCGCCTGGCGTGTTCCATCCGTTGTGCTGGGAGCGGACGATTTAGTGGAATTGGAGCCTGAGCGCGCGCCTTTGTCGCTCAAGCGCATGCAAGACAGCGACCTTCCGGCGGAAGTTCGCTTTTCCGCCCGCCATCCCGCCCGAGATCACTTGAGCTATGTGGTGGGATCAAAGCGGCTGGAGGGGCAAAGCCGCAGGGTTGAGCAGACGAATATTGGCGTGGTTCTTGATCCTGAATTGGCTGGAATTTTGGCCGAGAAAGCTCTTGGACGACGTTGGCGCGAACGCGACGAGGTCTCATTTGCGCTCTCGCCACACAGGCTGGATCTGACGGTTGGCGATGTGGCGGCCCTTGGCGGGGACGTCTATTCTCCCGCCGCCGGGCAGGGCGAGGAGCTTGATTTGCGCCGCGCGCCGCAGCTTCGCCTTTCCTCCATTGAGGACGGGGCGGAGCGGCGGGTGGAGGCGGTGAGCACGGCGGAGCCGCTGATCATTGGCGGACGGCTTGCGGGCAATGGCGCCGAGTTTCCCGCGCTTCAACCGGGGGGGAAATTATTCGCAAAACCAGAGGTCATGATTCTGGATCTGCCCGCTCTTCCGTCTTTTTCTCCGGCGCATGCGCCGGTCATAGCGGCTTTCGCCAATCCTTGGCCGGGAGAGCTGGCTATTTACAGGGGGATCGACGAGGGAGACATGCAGCCGGTGGCCTCAATAGAGCGGCCTGCGACGATGGGCGTGTTGAGCGCGCCTCTTGGTCCCGGTCCGCTGGCGGTTTGGGACGAGGGGAATGACGTCGAGGTGGAGCTGTTCGGCGGCGCGTTGTTCGCCCGCAGCGAGTTGGAGGTTCTGGCGGGGGCGAACGCGCTGGCGATCGCGGCGCCTGATGGGGGCGTGGAGATCGTGCAGTTTCGCGAAGCGGAGCTGACTGGAACCCGGCGCTACCGCCTTTCCGGCTTGCTGCGCGGTCAGGGGGGAAGCGAAGCGCAAATGGCGCAAGGGCATCTGGCCGGCGCGTCATTTCTGCTGTTGGACAAAGCGGTGATTTCGCTGCCCATGCAATTGGAGCAACTGGGGATTGGCTTTCAATACCGGGTGGTTCCATCCGGGGAGAGTTTGGACGCGGCCTCCGTACGCGCGTTCGCCCATAGCGCGAGCGGACGGGGACTATCCCCCTGCGCGCCTGTTCATCTCAAGGGCATGCGAGAGGCTGGCGGTTCAATTCGCGTCAGTTGGATCAGGCGAACTCGCGAGGGGGGAGATAGCTGGATCGCCCGTGAAGTTCCGTTGATGGAGGAGACGGAGGAATACGAAGTGGAGTTGTTGACGCTTGCTGGCGATTTGCTTGCGACGCGGACGAGCGATGCGCCGGAGCTTGTGCTTTCTCCGGCTGAAGAACTTGCAATATTTGGCGGCGCGGCTTCGAGTTTTCGCGTGCGTCTTTATCAGATATCGCGCGCTGTCGGGCGCGGCGTAGCCTGTGAAAGGATAGTGCATGTCTGAAGGTTTATTGAATAGCGCGCGGTTGGAGTTGCCCTATATCGCGGGGGGGCAGGCGCAAAAACACGTCACGCATAACGAGGCCCTGCAAAAGCTTGACACGCTTGTTCACCTTAAGCTTGAAAGCCGGGCCGTCGCCGCGCCGCCAGCGGCGAGCGAGGGCCAGACATGGTTGGTCGCCGCCGTCGCCGCAGGCGAATGGGTGGGGCGCGAGGGGGAATTGGCCACATGGCTGGGCGGCTCCTGGCGTTTTGCATCCGCGCCAATTGGCGCATTGGCTTATGTCGAGGATGAAAACGTCGTCATCGCCAAGACGGGCTCAGGCTGGGTGGGGGTGAGGGATCTTGGCCCTCATGGCGATGGTTTTTTAGCGTCATCGGGGGAGTTGGGCGCAAAAACCTTTAGCGTCACCAGCGATCTTGAGGTCGGCCCATTATCTGGGGCAAGCGTCGTCACCGCTCTGACCATTCCCGCTCGAGCGATTGTTCTTGGGGTGGCGGCGCGCACCGTGAGCGCCGTCACCGGCGCCGCGCCCGGATCGGTGAATATCGGCGTGATCGGCCCCACGGCCTTTTATGCCGACACGCCCGTTATCTTGAGCGCGAATGGCGGGGCTTTCACCGGCGGCGAAGTGCGGTTGTCGGCGTATTATTTAAAGTTCGAGGCGCCCGAAGCGCCCTGAGCATGAACGTGGGGCGTAGGTATACGCCTTCGGCGTCAATTCCGTTCAAACGGAGATAAATCATGAAAACTAGTGAGAAAGGCGTGGCGTTTATCGCCGCGCACGAAGGGCTTGTGACCCGCGCCTATCGCGACGTCGCCGGCGTGTGGACTATAGGCTTCGGCCATACCTCAAAGGCGGGGGCGCCGAAGGTGACGCCTAATATGACCATTACGCTCGCGCAGGCGCGGTCAATTTTGGCTACTGATCTGGCGCGGTTCGAAGCGCGCGTTCGAAAAGTCGGGGTCTTTCATTCGCAAACGGGTTTTGACGGCGCCGTCTCTTTTGATTTCAACACTGGCGCCATTCATCGGGCTAGTTGGGTGAAACAATATGCGCGGGGGAATTATAGCGCGGCGCGTCTTGGACTCATGCGCTGGGCGAACGCCGGGGGGCGGCGGGTGGCGGGGCTCGTTCGCCGCCGCCGGGCGGAGGCGGAGTTGATTCTGGGGGGGAAATATGGAGAGACGTCCGGTTCTTCCTACGTCTCTGGCTCTTCTCATGCCGCTGGAGCTGGCGACGATATTCGCCAGTTGCAAAAAGATCTGACGGCGCTGGGCCTTGATCCTGGGCCAATCGATGGGGTTCAGGGTTCTAAAACTCGCGCTGCTATTCGCCGACTGCAAAAATTGCATGAAAACCTTGTGGTGGACGGGATCGCGGGGCCTGCTAGCCGGGCCGCCATTCAGCGCATGTTACGAGCTAAAAAAATAAAACAAGATAGCGCAAGGGCGGCGGGAGCCGGAGGCGTGTTTTGGGGAGCGGCGGCGCTGTGGACGCAAGCCCTGCGCGGCGGCGTCTCTTGGGATTTTTATCAGGTCGCGCTTTGGGGCGTCATCGGCGGACTGGGGTTTGCGGGGGTGCTTGCTTTTCAGTTCTGGCGTCGGCGCTACGCCGACGAACATTCGCTTTTGAAGTCTTTGGCGCGAAAGGACTAAGACATGAGAGGATATCGAACGTTTTTGGTGAATTTGGGCTGTGCGGCGTTGGTTTGCGCCGCCGAGCTCATGGCGTGGTTATCTGTTTTTGACTGGCGGGGATACGTCGAGCAGGACACCGCCCTTACGCTCGTGCTTCTGGTGAATACGGCTAACATTATTTTGCGCCATGTTACGGATGAGCCGGCGGGGTGGCGTCGCGCAAACAATGAGCGCTTCTCAAACAATGGGCGGTTCTTATGAGCGCGTTGATCGTGCGTTTTCTGGGCGGGCCTCTGCTTGAATGGCTGATTTCTCATTTCGAACGCCGTCTGGAGGCGGAGACGCAGCGGCGGCAGATCAGCGCGGAGCTGGCGGCGACGAGCCTGCGCGGGGAAATTGAGGCGCGCGAACATGCGCGCGCAGTGCTTATCGCCGAGACCGGATACTTTTTCTCTGCGGCGCGCCTTGGGCGCCTGTTGTTCGTGGCGCCCTTGGGGGTGTGGTGGTGCGCGGTGATTTTCGATTCCCTGTTTGGCTTTTCGTGGAATGTGGCGGCGCTGCCTGCGCCGTTGGACGAGTGGGCGGGAAGCATTATCGTCAGCCTGTTTCTGGTGGAGGGGGCCCAGTCAGCGGTGCGCGCCGTTGTTTCAAGTCGTCGAAAATGAACGAAAAAAATGGACGGGAAATGATATAAAATCGCGGCGCTTGCAATGCGTTCATTTCCCGTTCAGAAGCTTTTCTTTATGGTGGAGGCATGATGAAACAGCACTTCTTCGCCGCCTTTCTATGGAATGCGCGCTCATTTGTATTTCTCGTCGGGTTGTCGATTGCGATTTTGCTCGGCGGCGCGGCCGCGCAGGCGGCCTGTTTGAGCCAGTCCGAAGCGCGGGCGGCGGTGGCCAATGGGCAAGCGCGTTCGCTCGGCTCGCTCGCCGGTTCTGTTGGCGGTGAAATTGTTCGCGCCGATTTGTGCAAAGAGGGAGGACGTTTTGTCTACCGTTTGAGCGTGGTGATCGGCGGAAAAGTGGTGCAACGTGTTCTGGACGCCAGTTCGGGACAGGTTCTGCAATAAAGAGACTGTTGAGCCGTCGCCCGCTAAAGAGAATGGAGATATCATGCGTATTCTCGTCGTCGAGGATGATCGTGAGCTTAATCGGCAAATCAAAGAAGCGCTCACGGAGGCCGACTACGTGGTGGACGCCGCTTTTGATGGTCTGGAGGGGCATCATTTAGGGGACAGCGAGCCTTACGACGCCGTTATTCTGGACTTGGGGTTGCCGGAGCTGGATGGGTTGAGCGTTCTGGAGCGCTGGCGGCGCGACGGACGCAGCATGCCTGTTCTGGTGCTCACGGCGCGAGACCGCTGGAGCGACAAGGTTGCGGGTATTGACGCGGGCGCGGATGATTATGTGGCCAAGCCGTTTCACATGGAGGAAGTTCTGGCGCGGGTGCGGGCCTTGGTGCGCCGAGCGGCCGGACACGCCTCCAATGAAATTAATTGTGGACCGGTGCGTCTGGACATTCGCGCCGGAAAAGTCACGAAAGACGGCGTTTCCGTGAAGCTGACCTCGCTGGAATATCGTCTGGTCGCCTATCTGCTGCATCACAAGGGAAAAGTCGTGTCGCGTACGGAGCTGATTGAACATCTTTATGATCAGGACTTTGACCGCGATTCCAATACAATTGAAGTTTTCATCGGGCGGCTACGCAAAAAGCTCGGGAGCGAATTTATCGAAACCGTTCGCGGCCTTGGCTACAGAACGGGCGAAACGGACGGATAATACTTGGCGGGAGCGGGAATGACGGATCTCAAGCGCGCGCGCCGGCCTTATGCGCTTTCAACGCGCCTTGTCGCGGTGGCTACGCTGTGGTCCGTGGTGGCGCTCGCCATGGCCGGGTTTATCTTGGTGGCGCTTTATCGCCAGGCGAGCGAGCGTAGCTTTGACGAGAGACTCGACGTTTACGTCAAGGCGATCGTCGGCGGCATGGCGCGCGGCGACGGAGATACGTTGATTGATCCGGGAAATCTTGGCGAACCGCGGTTTGAGTTGCCATTGTCGGGGTGGTATTGGACCGTGCGCGAGCTGGACACGGATGCGGTGGTTTACGCTTCCGCTTCGCTTGTAGGGGACCCACTGGTCCTGATGAAGACTTCTGAGCCCGATATTGTCATATCCAATGAGACGGGGCCGGACGGGGGCGCAATTCGCGCCGCGCAGCGAAAAATTTCTTTCGGTCCGGGCAGGGATTTCAATATTGCGGTGGCCGGCGCCACGGATGAATTGAGCGATTCAATTACGGCCTTCGCCTCGCAGGTGGCGATCACATTGACGGTTCTCGGGATGGGGCTCGTAGGGGCAATCGTGTTGCAGGTGCGGGTCGGGCTTCGGCCATTGCGAACGTTGCATGCGTCCTTGCTCGCGGTGCGGCGCGGAGATGCTCAGGCGGTGGACGAGGCGTTGCCGCGAGAGATTGAACCTTTGGCGGTTGAATTGAACGCGCTTATTCATTCGAACAAGGAAGTCGTTGAGCGCTCGCGCACCCATGTGGGGAATCTCGCTCATGGATTGAAGACCCCTCTTAGCGTCATTTTGAACGAAGCGCGCGGGCAAGAGGGAGCCTTTGCGCAAAAAGTTCTGGAGCAAAGCTCGATGATGCGCTCGCAGATTGATCATCATTTGGAGCGGGCGCGCATGGCGGCGCAGCGCCGGGTTATTGGCGTCTCCACTCAGGTGCAGCCCGTCGTTGTGGGGCTTGCGCGCGCCATGGAGAAGATACACCGCGAGCGGGAGCCAGAAATTCAAGTGGACGCGCCCGAAGACCTTCGCTTTCGCGGCGAACGTCAAGACCTTGAGGAATTGGTCGGTAATTTGCTCGATAACGCTTGCAAGTGGATGAACTCGACGGTTGCGATAAAAGCGCGCAGCGAAAAGGATAAAGCCTCATCGCGGGGGATGCTCAGCATTCTGATTTATGACGATGGGCCCGGGTTGGACGAGGATCAGCGGCGCGACGCGGTGAAACGGGGGAGACGTCTGGATGAGACAGTGCCGGGAACGGGGCTGGGCTTATCTATCGTTGCGGATCTCGCAGCCCTTTACGGCGGGCGTCTGGAGTTGGCGCGCTCGCCTTTAGGTGGTCTGGCGGCGAAATTATATCTCCCGAGCGTTTGACGTAGTTCAGCCGTAAACCTGTGAAATTCAATATATCGCATGTATCAACAAATAAAAATTGCGAATTGTGTTTCTTGAGGGGGTGAAATCACGCCTTTTCCGGGTTACTTGAAAAGAGGGCTATTTAGGTAAGTGCAAGGTCTCTTGATGAAAGACGCTGGATTAATTACGGCTGCTGTTTTGTTGTCCATCGTTCTCGCTGCGTGCTCGACGAGCGGCGCGCCGAAGACCGGCTCCGCGGAAGAAGTCGTCGTCGGCGGGTTGTTCAGCAGCGCTTTTGCGGGAAGTTCGCTGTCCGGCGCCGATATTGATGGTTCGCTGGTGGATTTGACGTCAACTGATCTGGGACGCCAACTTACGCGCGATGATAAACAGGCTGCGGCCACCGCGTTTCAAAAATCTTTGTCGCAACCAAAAAACGCTTCTCCCGTTCTTTGGAAAAACAAGGCTAACGGCGTGAGCGGGGAGGTTATTCCCGGCGCCAAATATCAGGTCAATGACGTTGTTTGTCGGGACTACACCCATGTGGTTCGCATGGGGGTGCGGGAAGAGGCGCTACGCGGCTCTGCGTGTCAGCAGGCGGATGGGATCTGGAAACCGATTCTCTAGAGCTATCGGACGTGGATTTCGTGCGTGAAATATAGAAACAATTTTAATAACTCGGTTAAGGATTAGGGATTAAAGTTTCGCCCATCGTGTCTAAAAGGGCTGTTGTGCTGCGTTATGCGTATTGTTGGGCGAACTCATAAGGCTGATCAGGCCTTGGTCAATCAGAAAATCCAGTCGTATCTGGCCGCTCTGTCTCCGGGCGCAGTGAAGATGCTGGCGCGTTCGCTTGAGGGAGCGAATGAAAAGCGTCGGCGCGATCCGCAGTTGCAACTGGTTTTAGACGCTTGCCTTGAGAGCTTGAGGGCCGGGGGAAAGCGCGAAGATCATTTTCCGGCGGAGCAGATATTGGAGCCTGAAAACACGCAGACGCGTGAAAATCAGTTGCGCCGGCAATTTTTCCGCCCGCTTGAGCCGTTGTTGATGGACGAGGTTCTACCGCGCAAGCAAGCGGGGCGGATCAGCCGCTCGCATTTGGAGACGATCTGGAGCTGGATTTCCCGGGACGTGATGTTTGAGCCTGGTTCCCACGAACGCTTGACGTCCGTGCGGCGCAGCGCAATGGCGCGGTCGGCGCCGCGGCTCGAGGTGGGGCGACGGGCGGCGCAGCTCCGGGAGCAGGTTTTACCCAAGCTGCAAGACGCTTTGGCGCAGGCGGAGCAGGACGTGAAATATCGCCGCAAGCTTGTGATGCTGGTTGGGGGCGAGGCCGCGTTTCTCGATTTGGCGGATATGGTTCAGGTCTTTAAAGCGGGAGATTGGTATGAGGCGTTCTTGAAAGGATTGCCCGCCCGATTAGTCGATAAGGATTTAACTCTTGAAAGCCCCGTGACGCGCAAGGTGCGCAATTTGTCAGAAGGCGATAAAGCGCGTTCTTCCCTGATCGCCTCGGTTCTTCTGACGCGAATGAAGGATCCGGCAAGCCTGACGGCTTTGGCGGGGCGTCTTGCGGGCGGGCGCGATGGGCGGATGTTGAAAAATTCTCCCTACGCCGGCTTCATCGATGTGGCGTTGTCGGAAGCTGACCGGCTTTTCATCGTCGCGCAGAAGCGTAATGACGAAGGTCTGACGGAGGCGTTGGGCGCTTATCACGCACTTGTGCGTGGATTTGAGCGCGACGTTGATTTGAGCGCGCATATGGATTGGGCGCAGCAGGCGCATGAAACCCGCAGCCGGTTTTCCCGCTTGGTCGGCGCGCAGCTCGACGGCGCCATGGGGCAGGTTCGCCGGGCGCTGAGCGTGCCGGCGGTGGGGCGTGAGGGAGAGTTGCAGGCGGATGATCAATCGTTTGCCGAAGCGCTGCGGATGGTCAGAATTCTCGCGCTGCTTCGCGGTGCGGCGGATGCTTTCGCCTTGAATGAAATGGCCGGACGTATGCGTCAAGGTGTTGAACAAACACTTGAAATTATGACGAGGTCGTTGCTGGCTAAGGCGGGGAACTTGGAAGGTCGGGAGCGAGAGGCGCATGGGGTGGCTATTGATCGCGCCATTCGGCTTAGCGAAGGATTTTTTGGGGCGGAATATGCGGCGTTGTTGAAGCGGCGGCGCAACGCCTTGTTCGCAAGCGCCTGCGAACAAGGCGTTCAGGCGTTTGCGGGATAAACGGTTTCGGCTGGCGTGCGTTTTTTCTTCCGTTTTAAAATAGGGGTTCATAAGCCCCGCCGCGACCGCCTGTCACAGGGGGAGAGCTTGCACTTTTTTCGGAACGCATGTCTATTCTGCCCATTATGTGGATATGGATCGTATTCGCCGCGTTGACGGCATTGGCAACACTTTCGGTTCTTGCGCCTTTGCGCCGCAAGCCTGCGGTTAATTCCGGCGTTGGCGGCGAGCAGGATATGGCTGTCTACCGCCAGCAATTGCAGGAGGTGGAGCGGGATCTTGAGCGCGGCGTCATTGACGCTCCGGAGGCGGAAAGCGCGCGCATTGAGATTTCTCGCCGGCTTTTGACCGCCAGTCGTGAAAACTCCAGCGAGACTGAAGCGACTTTGACCGCCGGTGACGGCCGAAGGGCGAAGGTCGTTCAGTGGGGCGCGTTGGTGGTTATTCCTCTGGCCACGGTTGGTCTCTATCTCTTTATTGGCTCGCCTGACGCGCCTGACCAACCGCTTGCGGGGCGTCTGGCGAACGCCTCGGCGTCGCAAGACGTTGGGCTTCTTGTGTCCCGGGTGGAAAATCACTTGGCGCAAAATCCCGGAGACGCACGCGGATGGGACATTATCGCGCCGGTTTACATGCGTTTGGGAGAGACGGAAAAGGCGGTTCAGGCCTATCGCAACGCCATTCGGCTGGCGGGGTCTGATTTGCGGCGCGAAACTGATCTCGGTGAAGCTCTGGCGATGGCGGCGAATGGCGTGATCACCGCAGAGGCGCAAGCGGCTTTTGAAAGAGCGTTGGCGATTGATTCAACCGCCGTCAAACCAAGGTTCTTTATGGCGTTGGCGCTTGGACAGGAAGGCCGGCGGGAGCAAGCCATCGCGGCATGGACGGCGCTTCTCGCCGACGCGCAAGGGGGGGAGGCCTGGGTTTCGGCGGCGCGCGTCGAGCTGGCGAAGCTGGATCCAGACGCCGCCGCGCTTCAGGCGCCATCGCCTTCTGGACCAAGTCAGCAGGATGTCGCCGCGGCCAGTGAAATGACGCCAGAAGATAGAACGGCGATGATCAGGGGAATGGTCGAGGGGTTGGCCGAACGGTTGGCCCGTGAAGGGGGAGGAGTTGAACAATGGGAGCGCTTGCTGCGGGCTTATGGCGTTTTGAATGATCGCCCCGCCTTTGACGCGGCCATGGCGCGCGCGCGCGCGGCTTTCGTTGACGACCCTGCGGCGACAACGCGTCTGGAAGCGCTTGAAAAAGCGATTTATCCTGACGATAAATCTTGAGCGGGCCGTCGGAGCGATAACTAAAAGACAAAGAATGTCGGGGCGACAGCTGAGGGATATGAAATAATGACGCGAAAGAAAAAGAGATTGACCCTGATTGCGTCGGCTGGAGCGGTGCTTGCTTTGGCTGTGGGGTTGATTCTTTTCGCATTGAACGACCAAATCGTTTTCTTCCAGAGCCCAAGCGACCTTGTGTCAAAAAATCAGCCGCTTGGCGCGCGGGTCCGTCTTGGTGGGCTTGTCGAGGATGGCACGGTAATACGTGAAAGCGACGCCAAAGTTCAGTTCAAGGTCACGGACACTGAGGAAAGCGTTCCCGTTGTTTTCGTTGGTTTGTTGCCAGACCTGTTTCGCGAGGGCCAAGGGGTCGTCGCGGAAGGAGTGATGAAAGCCGACGGAGTTTTTTACGCTGACAAGGTTTTAGCCAAACACGATGAGAACTACATGCCCAAGGAAGTGACCGACGCCTTAAAGGGTAAAGGCGTGTGGAAGGGCGACGAATAGAGACGTTGGCGTTGGGCTCGATGGAGCTGGCCAAGTGAGGCGTCTGGCGAAGGGCCGCAGGCGAAATATCAGCTTTTAGGAAAGACAAGCAAATGATTGTTGAAGTCGGCCATTATGCGCTTGTGCTGGCCTTGGTGTTGGCTCTGTTGCAGTCCGTGACGCCGATTTGGGGCGCGCTGGCCGGCGACGAGCGTTTGATGCGGATCGCGGCTCCGGTTTCGGGCATGTTGTTTTTGTTGGTGGGGGTGGCCTTCGCCGCGCTGAGCGCGGCATATTTGGGATCGGACTTTTCCGTCTTGAACGTGGTTGAGAACTCTCACTCGGCCAAACCTTTGATTTTTAAGCTCTCCGGGGTCTGGGGCAATCATGAAGGCTCCATGTTGCTGTGGGTGCTGATTCTGGTTTTATTCGCCGCGCTGGTGGCGGCGTTCGGGCGTAACATTCCATTGCCGTTGAAGGCTGTGACTCTGGCGGTTCAGGCGTGGGTCACCAGCGCTTTCCTTTTGTTTGTTTTGCTTACGTCAAACCCTTTTATTCGCATCTTTCCCGCTCCGGCGGAAGGCAACGACCTTAATCCCATTTTGCAAGATGTTGGATTGGCTATCCACCCGCCTCTTCTTTACATTGGCTATGTCGGGTTCTCAGTCACTTTCGCTTTCGCCGTGGCGGCGTTGATTCTGGGGCGGATAGACGCGGCGTGGGCCAGGTGGGTTCGGCCTTGGGCGCTGCTTGCGTGGATTTTCCTCACTCTCGGCATCGCCATGGGGTCTTATTGGGCCTACTATGAGCTGGGCTGGGGGGGCTGGTGGTTCTGGGATCCGGTCGAGAACGCTTCTTTCATGCCGTGGCTTTCAGGCACCGCGCTGTTGCATTCCGCCATTGTCATGGAAAAGCGCAACGCGCTGAAGGTATGGACCGTTCTATTGGCGATCCTGACCTTTTCCCTGTCGCTTTTAGGCACGTTCCTTGTTCGCTCCGGCGTGCTCACCAGCGTGCATGTGTTCGCCTCCGATCCAGAGCGAGGCGTGTTTATTCTCGCGATTCTATGTATTTTTATCGGAGGGTCGCTGTCGCTTTACGCGTGGCGGGCGCCAACGTTGAAGCAAGGGGGATTGTTCGCGCCCATCAGCCGGGAAGGGGCGTTGGTCTTTAACAACCTGTTCTTGACCGCGGCTTGCGCCGCGGTTCTGGTTGGCACGCTGTATCCCTTGGCGTTGGAGGCCGTCACCGGCGAGAAAATTTCCGTGGGGCCGCCATTTTTTAACTTCACCTTCGGTCCCTTGATGGTCCCGCTGTTGATTGCTGCGCCCTTTGGGCCTTATCTGGCGTGGAAACGGGGGGATTTTCTGGCCGCGGCGCAACGACTCTGGGCGGCTTTTGGGCTGGCGATTTTGGCCGTGTTGGTGGTTGCTTGGGCTATGGGCGGCGAGCGGGTTCTGGCCGCATTTGGCGTGGGTCTTGGCGTCTGGGGCGTCGCCGGGGCGATCTCCGAGCTTTTGTCGCGCGCGCGTTTTGGGGCTGTGGGGTTCAGCCGGGGATGTCGCCGTCTTGTCGGATTGCCGCGCGCGGCCTTTGGCGTGATGCTTGGCCATGCGGGGCTTGGCGTTTTGGTTCTGGGAATCGTTGGCGCGACGGCCTTTGAAACGGAGGTGGTGCGCACGCTCACGCCCGGACAGACATTGCAAATTTCCGGTTATGAGCTGACGTTCGACGGGGTTGCGCCGCGCCGAGGGCCGAATTACGTGGATGACGTGGGACATTTCACGGTGCGCGAAGGCGGCGTCGTCGTTGCGAAAATGGATCCGGCCAAACGGCTTTACACCGCGCGAAACATGCCCACAACGGAAGCGGCTATTAAAACTTTCGGCGTGTCGCAGCTGTATTTGTCGCTCGGGCAGGGGCATGCGGACGGCGGCGTTGACGTGCGGGCGTATTTCAAGCCATTCATTACGTTGATCTGGATTGGCTGTTTGATTATGGCGTTTGGCGGCGTGGTGTCTTTGAGCGATCGGCGCCTACGCGTGGGGGCTCCTAAGAGGGCGCGCTCAAAAACACCGGTTACGCCAGAGGAACAAGGGGCTGGCGCATGATCGCCAACGGCGTTTTTGAATATCTTTTGTTCGCTCTTCGCGGCGTCAAGCGGGGCGCGGCGGTGTTTGCGCTCGCTTTGTCGGTTTATTTATCGCCGCCAGTTTCAATGATCCACGCTGTGGAGCCGGACGAGGTGCTGGAAGATAAAGCGCTTGAGGCGCGCGCGCGCGCGCTTTCCGCTGGACTGCGGTGCATGGTGTGTCAAAATCAGTCCATTGACGATTCCGACGCGCCGCTCGCCAAGGACCTTCGGCTTTTGGTGCGCGAACGCCTCAGCGCCGGCGATAGCGATGACGATGTGATTAACTATCTGGTGTCGCGTTATGGCGAGTTCGTGTTATTGCAACCAAAATTCGCTCTGCACACGTTATTGCTTTGGGGGAGCGCTCCATTGGTTCTGCTTGTTGGCGGCGGCGTTATTTTTCTGTCGTGGCGAAAGAAAAAAAGCCTGCATGATCCTGAAGGCGCCGCCGAGGTTAATGAGCGCGCTCCTCTGACCGATGAGGAAGAAAAAGAGCTTTCTAGAATTATCAAGGAAAATTCATAAAACGTGAGGCTCGTCGGCGCTCGGTTCAGCTATTTTCCTAACTTATGAAAACGGCGACGCCGTAGCTTTTTTAAAGCATTGAGTTGAGGAGATCAGGAATGGCGCAACCGTTAAAACTCACGTTTAAAGGGTCTCAAGGGGCGGAGCTCGCCGCGCGTCTTGATCTGCCAACAGGCCCAGCGAGCGCTTATGCGCTGTTTGCGCATTGCTTCACCTGTTCGAAAGATATTTCGGCGGCGCGTCAGATATCTAGCGCCTTGACGCAAAAAGGCATCGCCGTCTTGCGCTTCGACTTCACCGGTCTCGGCGGCTCTGGCGGCGATTTTTCATCTACGAATTTTTCTTCGAATGTGGCCGACCTTATGGTCGCGGTCAATTATATGCGCGAAAACTATCAAGCGCCGCAGCTGCTGATCGGACATTCTCTTGGCGGGGCGGCGGTGCTGGAAATCGCGGGTCAGGTCGAGGAGGTTCGCGCCGTCGCCACGATTGGCGCCCCTGCGGATGCGGACCATGTGCTGCATAATTTTGGCGCGGCATTGGGGGAAATTAAAGAAAATGGCGCGGCTGAAGTTATGCTCGGCGGGCGAGCGTTCACCATTCACGAGCAGTTTTTGACTGACCTGAAACAGCAGCGCGTTCTGGAGCATGTGGCGGCGTCGCGCAAAGCGCTTCTCGTTCTCCATGCTCCGCTTGATCAAACTGTCGGGGTGGACAACGCCTCTCGAATTTTCATGGCGGCGAAACATCCCAAGAGCTTTGTGTCGCTGGATAGCGCCGATCACCTGCTCAGCGACCCGGATGACGCTGTGTACGCCGCCAATGTGATCGCTGCATGGGCGGGCCGATATATGGACGCGGCGCAGACGGATCTGCCGCCGGCGAAGGAGGCGGATGGCGCAGGTCATGGCCATGTTCTCGTCAGCGAAACCGGGCAAGGCTATTTGCAGGTTATGGCTCAGGTGAGAGCGCATCGTTTACTTGGAGACGAGCCTGAAAGCGTGGGAGGAATGGATAGCGGCCCCACGCCCTATGACTTCCTTTCAACGGGGCTTGGCGCCTGCACGGCGATGACCTTGAGAATGTACGCCAACCACAAGGATTGGCCGCTCGATAATGTCAGCGTTTCGGTGTTCCATGATAAGGTCCACGCCAAGGATTGCGAGGATTGCGCTGAAGATAAAAAACAGGCCGGCGGTAAGGTCGACGTCTTTCAGCGCTCCATCCGTCTAAGTGGAAATCTGAGCGCGGAGCAGCGCGTCAGATTGATCGAGATCGCGGAAAAGTGTCCAGTGCACCGTACGCTTGAAGCGGGAGCGCTGGTGCGCACTTGTGAAGATAAAGGCAAGTGAAGAGGCGCGCGTCATTACCAATTTTTAATGCAGCTGACATGTCGCCGTAAGGTGCGATCCTCGATAGTGAGTGAGATGAACTTGAAGGCGTCCTGAGGGAGACGGCGGCGTGAGAAAACGCTGGACGTTACGGACGCTGGAGAGTGGCGCTTTACTTATGAATGGGGATCCAATGCACAATCTCGATTTTTCGAAAACCAGTTCGCCGCGCTTGTCTCGCCGCGGAAAATTGCTTGCCGGCGTCATGGCTCTGGGGCTTGCCGGCGCATTGTCCGCTCAAACAATTCTGCCGGACGGCGCGGCCTTCGCTGATGCGGTCAGAGTAGACGCCGCCGCTCCGGCTAATTTTGCCCCCGTGGTTGAAGCCGTTCAGCCCGCTGTGGTCAGCGTTCGCGTGCGCAGCGAAACCGAGCCCCGCATGATGTCTTTCAAAGGTGGGCCGCAGGGGGGGATTCCCGGATTTGGCGATCTGCCGAAGGACCATCCGTTGCAGCGCTTCTTTCGCCAGTTCGGCGAAGGTGAGCAAGCCATGCCACGCGGCGAACAGAAGCGCCCTAAGCGCTTTGGCACGTCGCAAGGCTCCGGTTTCTTCATTTCAGACGACGGCTATCTTGTCACTAACGAGCATGTGGTCAAGGGAGGAAGCCAGTTCACCATCGTGATGAATGATGGCGAAGAACTGGACGCAAAACTGATTGGAACCGATGAACGAACCGATCTTGCCCTTTTGAAGGTCGAGACCGACGAAGAGCTGGCTTATGTGCGTTTTGCCGATGGCGCGCCCATGGTTGGCGAGTGGGTGGTTGCAATCGGCAACCCATTTGGGCTTGGCGGATCGGTGACTGCGGGGATTGTCTCGGCCCGGGGCCGCGATATCGGCGCAGGGCCTTATGATGACTTCATCCAGATCGACGCGCCCGTCAATCGCGGAAATTCTGGTGGCCCAGCGTTTAACATCCACGGGGAAGTCATTGGCGTCAACGCGGCGATTTTCTCGCCCTCCGGCGGCAATGTCGGCATCGCCTTCGCAATCCCTGCGTCGACGGCGCGCACGATTATCGCCGATCTGAAGGATGACGGGCAGGTGGTGCGCGGATGGCTTGGGGTGCAGATCCAGCCTGTGACGGACGACATCGCCGAAAGCATTGGCCTTGAGAAAGCCAGCGGCGCGATCGTGGCCGAGGCGCAAAGCGACAGCCCGGCGAAAGAAGCGGGCATTGTCTCCGGCGACACGATCCTGAAGGTCGATGGCAAGGACGTGAAAGATCCGCGCGATCTGGCGAAGATCATCGCTGGTTACACGCCGGACAGCGTCGTCGATTTGACCGTGTGGCGTGACGGTGCGTCGAAAGATATCGAAGTCAAGCTTGGCAGTCTGGCCGACCCCAAGCAAAAGCATGCTTCGGCGGCGTCGTCCCAAAAAGACGGGCAAGCGCTGATTGAAAGTCTTGGCGTGCATGTGGCTTCTGCTGAAGAGGCGGGTCTTGGCGACAAAGGCGTGGTTGTAGTTGAAGTGAAGCCAGATGGCGCAGCCGCTGAGAAAGGCGTGAAGCCTGGCGACGTCATTCTGGAGATCGCTGGAGCCTCGGTTGACACGCCTGCGCAAGCGGCTGAAGCAGTCATGAACGCGACGGAAAAAGGCAGAAAAGCCGTTCTCTTGCGGGTCAAGTCGCAGGAAGTGACGCGGTTTCTCGCCTTGCCTGTGGCGCAAGGGTAGTCAAAAGACGTTGTGATCTGGGCGCGCAATGATGCGTCTGGACGACCACTGAACTCCTGATTGATCTGCGATCACCCTGCGATGACTCTTGTCCTCGCAGGGTGATCCGTTTTAACCCATTTATCGCACGGCGCTGGTTTTCACTCGTTTGTTCTGTAATAACCAGTCGTTGGCGAAGAAGCGTGGCTTTACAATAAACGGTGCGACGGAGTGATTTATGCGCATTTTGGTTATTGAGGACGACCGGGAGGCGGCGGCGTATCTTGTTAAAGCGCTTAAAGAAGTGGGGCATACGGTCGATCATGCGCAAGATGGCGACGACGGCTTCGAGCTGGCGAGCGCGGTTGAGTTTGACGTGTTGATCGTGGACAGAATGTTGCCTCGTCGTGACGGTTTGTCCGTCATTAGCGAATTGAGGCGCATGGGAAACCATACGCCTGTGTTGATTTTATCGGCCCTTGGGCAGGTGGATGATCGTGTGAAGGGCTTGCGCGCGGGCGGTGACGACTACCTGACAAAACCTTACGCTTTTTCAGAGTTGCTGGCGCGTATAGAAGCTTTGGCGCGGCGCCCGCGGCAAAGCGATGTGGAGACGACTTATTCTGTCGGCGGGCTGACGTTAGACCGCCTCACGCATTCCGTCATGAGAGATGGCGTCGATATTCCGTTGCAACCGCGTGAATTCAAACTTTTGGAATATTTAATGCGCAACGCTGGGCAGGTGGTCACCCGAACCATGTTGCTGGAGCATGTTTGGGAATATCACTTCGATCCGCAAACCAATGTGATCGACGTGCATATTTCTCGCCTGAGAAGCAAGATAGACAAGGGATTCGACACGCCGCTTCTTCACACCATTCGCGGCGCCGGATATACGATTCGTGACAGCGCTCGCTAGAATTATTCGCACAACCGCGTTCAAACTCGCGGTGATCTATCTGAGCGTGCTTACGCTTGCCTCTGGTTCGCTGTTCTTTTACGTGTCGCAAAACCTTGCGGACGACATGCGCGCCCAAGTGGTTGAGATCGTCGACGCGGAATTGTCCGGTCTGTCAGATCAATATCGAGCTGGCGGCATTCGCCGTCTGGTGTCGGTGGTTGACGCTCGGTCGCGCCGACCTGGCGCCAGTCTATATCTCGTGGTTGATTTCAGCGGCAATATATTGGCGGGCAATATTGAAGATTTGCCGCAAGTGGCGTTGCAAGAGAGTTTCGGCAAGTTGCAGCGCGTTGGCTATACGCGACGCGACGATCAGGGATCTTATGAGGCCTTGGTGCGCGTGTTCGCGCTTCCGGGCGGCTTTCATGTGCTCGTCGGCCGCGATTTGGCGGAGCAGAAATATTTTCGCGACATTTTAGGCCAAGCCTTTCGGTTATGGTTGTTTGTGCTGGTTTTGCTGGGTGGGGTCACATGGATTTTCATTTCCAGAAAAGTATTGAGGCGCATTGACGCCATCGCCGCCACCGGCCGTAGCATCATGTTGGGGGATTTAAGCGAACGGCTGTCGGTGGATGGCGGCGGCGATGAATTTGACCGGCTCGCAATCAGTCTGAACCACATGCTGGAGCGCATTGAGGCGCTGATGGCGGGAGTGAAAAATGTCTCCGACAATATCGCTCATGATCTGAAAACGCCTTTGACGCGCATGCGTAACCGTGTGGAGGCGGCGCTGCGCGAGGGGACAAGCGGCGCTGAAAGCCAGAATATTCTGGAAACAGTCATTGAGGATTGCGATCAATTGATCAAGATATTTGACGCTCTTTTGAAAATTGCGCGTCTAGAGGCAGGGTCTTCGGAAGCAGCATTCGTGGAGCTTGACGTTGGTGAGTTGGCTGCGGAAGTCGTGGAGCTCTATGAGCCTGCGGCGGAAGAAGAGGGGGTGACTTTATCGCTTTCGCTTGCGGCGTCTTCATTGGAAGCCGACAGGAGCGTTGAAACGCAAGCGCAAAGTGACAAGAAAATTAAAACACGCGCCAACCGTGAACTTCTGGTGCAGGCTTTGGTGAATCTGATTGAAAATGCTCTCAAATATGGCAAACCAATTGATGGCGCAGCCCCGGTGATCACCGTAGCTGTGGAGGCGTCATGCGATAAGGTTTGTTTGAGCGTCGCTGACAATGGCGCTGGCGTTGCGCCGTCGGACCGCCAGCAGGTGTTTGAACGCTTTGTTCGTTTGGACGCAAGCCGATCTGAGTCTGGTTCTGGCCTTGGGTTGAGCTTGGTGCAAGCGGTGATGGGGCTGCATGGCGGCAAGGTTGTTCTTGAGGACGCCAACCCGGGGCTGAAGGCTATATTGCAGTTGCCGCGTAGGGCGTGCGAAGACGTTTAGACAGCGTGACCAGAAGAACGTCTTGGCGCGCAGGGGAGGCAATGTGGGGAATATGAGCCAGATGAGCGATGAGACGGAGTGTGGAGTTTGCGACGCGGACGACGTGAATAAAGAGGCGCGTTTTCCTCGCTCGTTGCTGCGCCGGATTCATGTCGTGCCAAAGCCGCCAGCGGATGCTGGCTCATATGACTTCCTATCCAGTTTAGTTGCCTCAAATGAAGCCTCTCAGCCGGCGGATGATTGGTCGGAAGCTATCCGGCAATGTCCTGATCTGGGAGCGTTTTTGAACGGGGTTTTCTCAAACGCGCCTTATTTGCGTGACCTGGCGTGCGCTGATCCCGCTTTGTTGCTCGCCATTCTTTTTGACGTTCCGGAACAGAGGATCGCGCGCACAATTGACGCCGCGCTTCAACTGCGCCCTGATAATGAGGCGGAGCTGATGCGGGATTTGCGTGTGCTGAAAAAAGATTTGGCGCTTAATCTGGGGCTTGCCGACATTGGCGCCGCCATCGAGCTGGAAGTGGTCACGGAAGCTTTGAGCGCTTTCGCCGACGCGGCGCTGACGGCGGCTATTCGCTTTTGCCTGCGCGATCTTGAAGCGCGCGGCCGCTACGAGGCGGTTGATGAAGCGGCGCCTGAAGTCGGGTCTGGGTTGATTGTTCTGGCCATGGGAAAACACGGCGCCGGGGAGCTGAATTATTCCTCGGATATTGATTTGATCGTGCTTTATGATCCAGAGATCGCGCCGTTGAAGGGCGCGGCGGAAGCGCCGGTGGAATTTGTTCGTCTCACCAAACGCGTTGTTAAAATTATGCATGAACGCACCGCTGATGGTTATGTTTTCCGAACGGATTTGCGGCTTCGGCCCGATCCCGGGGCGACGCCATTGGCGATATCCGTTCCCGCCGCGCTCGTGTATTATGAAAGCATGGGGCAGAACTGGGAGCGGGCGGCGCTTATCAAGGCGCGTCCCGCCGCCGGTGATTTGCGCGCTGGAGAGGCGTTCTTGAAAGAGATAACCCCTTTTATCTGGAGAAAATATCTCGACTACGCCGCCATAGCCGACGTGCATTCGATCAAACGTCAAATCCATGCGCATAAAGGTCATGGGGCGATCGCCGTGGCCGGACATAATGTGAAGCTTGGCCGGGGCGGCATTCGCGAGGTGGAGTTTTTCGTCCAGACCCAGCAATTGATCGCGGGCGGGCGTAATCCCGCTTTGCGGGGGCGCAAAACCATCGCCATGCTTGACCGCCTTGTGGAGTTTGACTGGATCGAGCCCCTAGCGCGTGATGAGCTGGGCGACGCTTATCGGTTTTTACGTGCGGTTGAACACCGAATTCAGGTGATTAATGACGAGCAAACCCATATTTTGCCGCAAGATGAAGAAGGGCTGACGCGGATAGCGCAATTGCTCGGCTTTGATTCTACAGCGAATTTTGAGAGCGAATTGCGTCGTCGGCTGGAAACGGTTCAAAGACATTACGCGGCGCTTTTTGAAGATGAGCCGGAGCTGGCTTCCGATCTGGGAAATCTGGTTTTCACCGGCGACGATGATGATCCCGACACTTTGGAGACATTAGCGCGACTTGGCTTCAAGCGTCCCAGGGACGCCACCAAGATCATTCGCGCTTGGCATTATGGGCGTTATCCCGCCGTTCGCTCGTCGCAGGCGCGAGAACGTTTGACCGAGCTGCACCCTGCATTGATCGACGCGTTGGGGCGCACGGACAATGCGGATCAGGCCTTGATCGCGTTTGATCACTTTTTGTCGAAACTGCCCGCCGGCGTTCAGATGTTCTCGCTTTTGCGCTCTAATCCGCATTTGCTCAACCTCTTGGCGACGGTGATGGGGGCCGCGCCGCGTCTCGCTCAGATCGTGTCGCGGCGCATTCATGTTTTGGATGCTGTGCTTGATCCGAGCTTTTTCGACGCCATGCCGCGCGCGGCGGAGTTTGAGGCGGGATTGAAGCAGGCGTTGTCTCTGGCGCATTATTATGAGGACGCGCTTGATCGGGCGCGGATCTTCACGCAGGAGCAGCAGTTTTTGATTGGCGTGCGGCTTTTGTCAGACACGCTGAACGCTCACCAGCTAGGCCATGCGCAAGCGCGTCTCGCCGAAGTAGTGGTGCAATTGTTGTTTGAGCAAGTCATTGAACATGTGGCGCAAGCCAATGGCCGCTTGAAAACCGGCGAGTGGGCGGTTCTGGCCATGGGCAAGCTGGGGGGGCGAGAGATGACCGCCGCCTCCGATCTGGATATGATCGTGCTTTATGACTTCGACGAGAGCGAACAGGCGAGCGATGGCGAGCGACCATTGGCGCCGGGGCAATATTTCATTCGTCTGACACAGCGGCTGGTGGCGGCGCTTTCCGCCCCGACGGCGGAAGGGCAGCTGTATGAAGTGGATTTTCGGCTTCGGCCTTCAGGCAACGCTGGTCCGCTTGCAACGCGGTTTTCCGCTTTCAAAGCTTATCAGGAAAAAAACGCCTGGACATGGGAGCACATGGCCTTAACCCGCTCGCGGGTGATCGCATGTTCATCTGACGCGTTTCGCGGGCGTATCGACGGGCTTTTGAGGGATGTGCTCGCCAAACCCAGAGACGCCGCCGTAATCGCCGAGGAAGTGCGCTCCATGCGTGCGCGCATAGAAAAAGAAAAGGGAACCACGAATCCTTGGAGCCTGAAACAGGTCGCTGGCGGTTTTGTCGATATCGAGTTTATCGCTCAATATTTACAATTGACGCATGGAGCTGAATATCCCGAAATTCTTTCTCAAACGACTGAGACCGCGTTGGGGAAAGCGGTGGAGGCGGGGGTGCTGGGCGTGCAGGATTCAGAAGTTCTGATCCCCGCCATACGTCTTTATCATGGGTTGATGCAGGTGTTGCGGCTTTCGCTTGATGGGGAGTTTATCCCTGAAAAGGCGCCGCGCGGGGTTTTGGATCTCTTGTCTCGTTGCGGAGCGGCGCCAGATTTCGCTCGCCTTGAGAGCGAGTTGGTTGAATGTCAGCAGATGGTTCGGGAAATCTTTGAACGCCTCATAGGCCCTGTCTCATTGGAGACGTAACGCGTGGGCGATAAAAGTGACGACTGGATTGCCGTGCTTTTTGCCGTTTTGTTCAGGCGCTTGGGGCGAGGGCCACGCGTTCGGGCTGTTTACGGGGTAAGTGAACGAGAACTGAGGTTCCATGTTCTACCTGCGAGGCAATTGACATTTCGCCGCCATGAAGCTCGATCAATGAATGAGCGATAGCCAGACCAAGACCTGAGCCTTTGTGCGTCTTTGTGAATTGATTCTCGACTTGCACGAAGGGTTTGGCGAGGCGTGTGATGTCGGCGCTCGCGATGCCGATGCCCGTGTCGGTGATGGTGATGTCGACCCATTCTTCTGATAAAGAGGCGTTGATCATCACTTTGCCGTTGTCGGGGGTGAACTTCACCGCGTTGGCGAGCAGGTTCAGCAGGATTTGTTTGATCGCCCGGCGGTCGCCTTCAACCACCATAGCGTCATCCGCTTCCGCTTCCACGGTGATTTTTTTCTCGGTGGCGGCGGCGGAGATGATGCGTGTGACGTCGGCCACCAGCTTGCTGATCTCCACTTGCTCCACATTCAGCTCCATGCGCCCCGCTTCAATTTTCGACATGTCGAGAATGTCGTTGATGACGTTGAGCAAATAGCGACCGCTGTCGTGAATGTCTTTGCAGTATTCCTGATATTTTTGGGAGCCGAGTTCGCCGAACATGCCTTGGTTCATGATCTCGGAAAAGCCGATGATGGCGTTTAGCGGGGTTCTTAGTTCATGGGAAATATTGGCCAAAAACTCCGACTTCGCCGTATTGGCTTCTTCAGCGCGGGTTTTTTCTTCTGAATATTTCTCCGCCAGCTCCACAAGTTGCTGCGCTTGAATTTCCAGTTTTTGTCGCGATTGGCGCAAATCCGCCACTGTGGCCATCAGGCGACGTTCGCTTTCCATCAATTTTTCTTCGTGGCGCTTCAGCGCGGTGATGTCGGTTCCCACTGAGACAAAGCCGCCGTCCTTCGTGCGGCGCTCGGAAATTTGCAGCCAGTTGCCGTCTTCCAGTTGCGCTTCGTAACTTGAGGATGGGTCGTTGGCGTCGGAGCCGATTGTCGGGCTGGCGCTGATCACCGGATGGCGCGCGGCGCTCATGACGTCGGAATAGGGGGTTCCTGAACGCACCGCCGAGGCGGGAAGGTTGTGCAGCGCGCGATAATTTGAGTTGCACATTACGAGGCGATTTTCACTATCCCAAAGCACGAAGGCTTCCGAGATTGTTTCAATTGCGTCGCGCAGTCGCAAATCCGCAGTGCGGCTTTGCTCAGCAAGTTGCTTTTGTTCTGTGACGTCGATGCAGATTCCGATGAGATGCGGCTCGATGGCGCCGGGTTCGGTTTGAACTTCCGCACGGGCTCGTAGCCACACCCAGCTACCGTCAGCGTGGCGCATGCGGAACATCTGGTCTACGGTTGTCTCGCCTGTCGCGAGCAAATGCTCCGCCAGCTCATAGAGGTCCAAATCATCAGGATGAACAAGCGTGGCGATTTCGCCGAAGCCGAGAATGTCGTCGCGGGGCGTCATTCCAAGCGTTTCATAGAGCGATGACGACCAGAAGATGCGTCCGCGCGACAGGTCCCAGTCAAATAGACCGCAGCGGCCGCGGTTGAGCGCCGTGTCAATTCGTCCTCGCGTCGCTGCGTATATCTGGTCAGCTTGTTCGGCGCGCGCGGCTTGAGCGAAGAACGCGTAAATCAAAACGATAAGAACCGAGGCCGTGCCCACAAAAAGAGTGACATTGGCGGATACGTCGGAACGCCAGTTGGAGTAAACTGCGTCTTCAGGTTGAAGCACGGCAACCATTCCCAGTCGCCCGTCGAGATGATGGACGGTGGCGATCGCCGCATCCTCGCGGCCCTCGTTGACCAGCATGACTCCGGCGCGCGCGCCGAATGTCGTGAGCGGCTGGCTTGGGCCAAGAAAATCGGTCAGCGGACGGCCTTCGTCGACGAGGCGAAGAGGTGCGGAGGCGACGACGACGCCTTCTGGGTTCGCTACGAGGATTTGGCGTTGATCACTGGTTGCGCGCGGGGGCAGACTGTCGGCGAGTGTTGCTTGTAGGGCGCTGTCGAACCCCAGTTCGGGTAGGTTGGTTTCTTTGGCTCCGAGCCGTGTGGCGAGCGTTGTTGCGATCATGCTTAAATCGTCGCGGGCGCGGGCGCCGACTTCTTGATGATCGTAGGATAGCTCTAAAGCGCGATAAATCGCTAATGTTCCAATGAATACGATGCATAGAATGGGGATGACGCGCCGGAAAAACGGTTCGGTGGCCAATAGCCTTTGATAGGCGGGGTGGGCCAAAAATCGAATGTGTCCCGTGAGCGTCGTTGCGCTGTTTATTCGCCGGGCTATCCCTGCGAATCGGCGCGCGGACGCGTTACCAATATTGGTCCGCGCCATGAAAATGGCCCCCGTTTTGTAGAAATAGTGTCATTTCGGTTGTGACGAAAAGCCCCGTCCGAATCACTTTCATTTGAATCTTTTACTTGTGATTTGTCCAGACCTGCGGCGAAAAAAATGGTTAACGCAGCAGTTTTTGGGAGGAAGTGGAAAGCGCGGCGCTCGAATGCCTCTCATTTTCCGCCGGCGCGAAGGAGGCGACCTGCGGAATTCGTTTCTGCATTAGGGGCGCGCTCGGGCATGCCGCTGTTTGCTGGGGTGCGGCATGCTCGGGCGGCTAATAGCTATCAATGTTCCGCAATGTAACCTGTTCTGGCGGACGGCGTAGATCTGCCAGAAGGCGTTAGACTCTAGCCGAGGCAGCGATCGACAATGTCGCGAACGTCGGAGGAGAGGTCTTTTTGGGATGCGATCCGCTCTAACTCGGCCTTGGCCTTGTTGGCGCGGTTGCTTTCAAGAGTACGCCATGATCGGAAGGCTGATAGCAAACGAGCGGCGACTTGCGGGTTGCGCTTGTTCAGCGACAAGACGACATCGGCGACAAAGGCGTATCCAGCTCCGTCCGCACGGTTGAACTGCGCCTGATTGCCCATTGCGAATGCGCCTATCAGCGCACGTAGCCTGTTGGGGTTGTTGTAAGAAAACGCCGGATGTTTTGTCAGAAGTTGTATTTTTTCCAGCGTGTCGTCTTGAGGTGACGTGGCTTGAATGGAGAACCATTTATCAAGGGTTAAGGCGTCGTTTTGGTGGCGGGTGAAAAATGCGGCCAAAGCGTCTTGAGCTTGAGGCAGTCCTGCATGGGTCAAGGAGGTCACCGCCGCTAGGCGGTCGGTCATGTTGTTTGCCTTGGCGAAGCTCTCTTCAACCAGCTTGGCGTCCTCGTCGTCGCCTGTGTAGGCTCTGTAATCTAATAGTATATTGCGCAGCGCCCGCCGGCCTGCTGGTCCTGCGTCTGGGCTATAAGGCGCGCCGGGGTCCATATCTCCGGATATTTGATTGGCCGACGAGCGCAGGGCTTTCGCCGCGCGGCGACGCAGAGCCAAATGAGCGCGGGCGATAGCTTCAGGATTCACGTTCGCGCCAATTTCACGCGCCACGTCGGCTTCCGTCGGAAGTTGTAGCGCGAGCGCCTTGTAGGCGGGGTCAAGAGCGTCGTCATTTGCAGTGGTCTGGAGAGCTTTGAGCAAGGCGCAAATGGTGTTCTCGCCGTCATCGTCGTCCTGGTCAGAGGGCGTATGACCTTCCGTGATTCGCGTCGCCGCGGCCGCGAGAATGTTCAGGCTCAGTGTTTGCAAAGATTGCCAGCGGTTATAGGGATCTGGATCGTTTTGAGCGAGAAAGGCCAGATCTGCTCGTGTTACATCCGAGTTTAGGGTAACGGGAGCGGAAAAACCACGTAGCAGCGAAAGCGTCGGCTTGGATTTCACGCCGGTGAGGTGCAGCGTTTTGGAGCTTTCTTTCAAAATGATAAGATCGCCGTGCGTATTTTCATCGCTGTTGATAGGCATGTCCGCGCCGTCGGGGCCCACCAATCCCAAGCGAATGGGAATAACGTGAGGTTGCTTGTTCGCTTGGCCGGGGGTTGCTGGAACCACTTGTCGAAGCTCAAGCGTGAGGGTCTCTCGCTTCTCGTCGTAATGGCTTTTTACGTCAAGCGAAGGCGTTCCCGCCTGCTCATACCAGAGGGCGAATTGGTCGAGATCGGCGCCGCTTGCGTCGGAAAAGCATGTGAGGAAGGCTTCGATGGTCGTCGCGTCGCCGTCATGGCGCTGGAAGTAAAGGTCCATGCCGGAGCGAAAATTTTCTTCGCCGAGCAATGACTTCAGCATTCGAATGACTTCCGCGCCTTTTTCATAAACCGTGGCGGTGTAGAAATTGTTGATCTGATGATATTGCCTTGGGCGCACGGGATGGGCCAGCGGTCCCGCGTCTTCGGAGAACTGTTGCGATTTCAATCGTTTGACGTCAGATATTCGTTTCACCGGTCGCGAGCGCATGTCGGAAGAAAATTCTTGGTCGCGAAAAACCGTCAGGCCTTCTTTCAAGCAAAGCTGAAACCAGTCGCGGCATGTAATGCGGTTGCCGGTCCAATTATGAAAATACTCATGGGCGATGATGGCTTCGATCAAGGCGTAATCCTGATCTGTCGCCGTTTCCGGATCCGCCAATACGTATTTGTCATTGAAGATATTCAGACCCTTGTTTTCCATCGCGCCCATGTTGAAATCCGACACGGCGACGATATTGAAAACGTCAAGGTCATATTCCCGGCCAAAAACCTCCTCATCCCAGCGCATGGAGCGCTTCAGGCTGTCCATGGCCCAGCCGCAACGCTCTTCCTTGCCGTGCTCAACATAGATGTTCAGATCGACGGGGCGCCCTGATTGCGTGACGTATTTTTCGCTGACGCAGGCGAGGTCTCCAGCCACCATGGCGAACAGATATGAGGGTTTGGGATGGGGGTCGCGCCAAACGGCGAAGTGGCGTCCGCTCGCGCCGACGTCGCCGGTTTCGATCAGATTTCCGTTGCCGAGAAGAACAGGTGAGGACTTCTTGTCCGCTTCAATGCGCGTGGTGTAGACGGCGAGCACGTCCGGCCGGTCGAGAAAATATGTTATGCGGCGAAAGCCTTCCGCTTCGCATTGGGTGCAATATGCGCCGCTGGAGCGGTACAGCCCCATGAGCTGGGTGTTCGCCTCCGGATCGATCTGCGTGCTAATCTCCAGCTCAAAAGGCTCCGCTGGCGCGGATGAAATCACCAAAACGTCGGAAGACGCTTCATATTCTGTTGGGCTAAGCTCTACGCCGTTCAATTTAATGCCGGTAAGTTTTAGCTCGTCTCCCGCCAGTTCGAGCGGCGCGCCAGCGTTTGACGGCTCGCGTAGGGCCAGATGCAGCCGCGAGACGACCGTCGTCGCATTGGGAGAGAGTTGAATGTCAAGATCCACCGTTGAGACTGAATAGGTCGTTGGGCGATAATCTTCGAGTCTTGTCGGCGCGCTGGTCTCGGATGTCATTCAACTCTCCTTAAATTTTACGATTTTTGGTCTAATTCTTCTTGATGATCAAACCGAAACATGTGGATGCGAAGCCGTCGATCGCAAGTTTCAGATGCGGGGCGTCTGTGGTCCATTGTTCTTTCAATATATCCGGCCAATCATTGACATAAGGTGGTATGTCTATGAACTGATCCATAGGCTGCGCGCCAATATTAAAATCAAGCGGCGCTACTTCATGACCCTTGGCCGTTAGGTCGGCGGCCAACTGTTCGAAGTGTCGTCTTTGATATAAGACGGTGACCCAGTCGTCGATGGTTTCATCGTCGTTCATGAAGTTAAATTCCGTGGTGTGGACGGCGACGCCGCCCGACTTTAAAGTCTTAAGAGAATTTTCAATGAAATCCAGACCTTTATGTAAGCTTCCAAGGTGCTCCAGTGCGCAAATTGACCAGCAAAAGTCATAGTTCGTCACGTTGTCGGGGATGGCGTTCATGTCCAGATATTGCAGCTTGACGTTGGCGTCGAACGTCGTTCGGTCAACCAGTTCGGCGCGATAGGCCTTCTCAATGGTGTTCGTGTATTCTTTTGTTCCGCTCCAGATCTTCGCCGCCTCGTTTTCGGGGGGGAGGTCGGTCACCAGAACCTGAACGCCTTCAGAAGCGAGGAAAGAGGGAATTGGCTCTTCGCCGCAGCCAAAGCCGAGGCCGCGTTTGCCGGGCGCTAGGCAGTCGTATTCGTGGAGGGCTTGTAAAACATAAACGTATTCCCACAGCTTCCGATGGAAAAAAACAGGCATGCGCAGACAATTGGCCCAATAGGCGGCCCAGTCGCTTTCCAGATCGGCTTGAGTGGAGGGTTTGCTGGCTAGCCCTACATGAACGCGCGATAAATCATCGCGTTGCGGCAGCTCTCTTGCGAGGCGGCGCGCAATTTCGTAGCCCATGTTTTTAATATTCATTCGAAGGAAATCAATATCTTTTGTTTTTTCCCATAGGGGGTTTATATTAGGGTTTTTGTCGTTTTTTACGAGTTTTACTTGACGCCATATTTGCTCATTTAGTGTGTGTTCAATGTCATTTCCTTCACTCATGACTACCTTCCATTAAATTCTAGAGGGTGTTTTGAATTGTCTCTGTTTGTTCTTATTTTTATTATTTTTTATGCACAAGTTTTATGATGAATTTCGATTTTTCTGGAAAATTTTTTTCTGTAAATATTAAATTTTTACATGAGCGGTAATATGAAATAGAAATCGTGTCGTAGAAAATCTGTGAAATGAGGTGGGCGCGTTTCTGAATTGGCGTGTGGAAGGGCTGACTTTCTGGTTGGTGGATAATACTCTTAAAATGTCTTTTCAAAGATGACTGTTTTGTTCGCGTGCAAATACAAATGTCCAAGAGCCCGTAATGATCAAGAAAAAACAGTTTGGATACGGACGTCTATCGCTTCGCTGGATTTTCGGACTCGCCTTTGGCGCGCTTGTCGGAATTTCGATTCTGCTTGTGCTGTATCTTGCGGTCATGGCGAATAAGGAGAATACGTTTTCTTTATTGAACGATAAGGCTGTGTTGATCACGCGTTCTCTGGAGCGTGAAATTCGAGGCCACCTTGATCCGGCGGAAAGCGTCGTTAAGGCGCTGAAACGAATGTTCGACGACGCCGAATTATCTTTGGATGACCCTGCGGGAACTGAGATCGCGTTAAAGGCGGCTGTTTTCGCCAATGACGCGATTAATGTGTTGATGGTGACGCAGGTCACGGGACAGCAATTCGGCATATACACCTCCGGCGACGGCAAACTTTGGCCTTTTGAGAAAGAACCGGTTTCCGCTTCCGCCAGCATAGAAGTTTTTCCAACGATACATGCGCAATCTCCGCCGGTTTGGGGACCTTTGGTTTCGGCGGAGGGGCAGATATTCGCAAATGTGACGGTTCCATTGGTGCGCGATGGCCGTCTGGCGGCCTATTTGACGGCGGCCGTCTCCATGCAAGCTTTGGGGGAGCTGGTTAAAAGTCTGGACGATGGAAATGACGCCACGGTTTTCATCATCGCGGGGGAAGATGAAATCGTTGCGCATTCAGACGTTGAGGAGCTCCAGTCCGGAGGGAAGGTTTCCGCGCAACTTCCCGCCTCGTTGGAGGATGTCTCCGATCCGGTGTTGTTGCAGATGATGCAAACGGCAACCATGCCTGGCTTCGCGCGCGCTCAGAAGCTTGGCGTTAGCGTTCGGCAGGTTTCTTTGGGAAGCGCCAGCTCCGAATTTCTCGTCATGACGATCAAGTTGCATGGATACGGACCTGAAACCTGGATGGTCGGGGAGTATTTCAAGGCGACGAGCGTGTCTCGGGAGGTGCACCGGTTGCGAGGCTCGGCGATTGCTGGAGGGATCGCCGCGGGTTTGGCGGTTCTTCTGGCCGTATGGCTTTCACACCGGGCCGCGCGACCTTTGCGCGCGGTTGCGGCGCGTGCGCGGGTGGTTGCGGAGCTGAACTTTGACGCAGTTAAACCGCTGCCGCGTAGCAGGGTGCGCGAGCTGGATCAGGTCTCCCTTGCATTTAACGCGATGGTGATTGGTCTAAAGGCTATGAACACCTATGTTCCCCGCAGTCTTTTCAATAAGCTGTTGCGGTTGGGAGGGGCGGATGCGGCCACAGCCCGGGAAGCTGAATTGACAATGATATTTACCGATATCGTCGGGTTCACTTCATTGTCAGAGCATATGAGCGCGTCGCAGACGGCTAAGGTTCTTAACGACCATTTCGCGATATTGGTTGAGGCCGTCGAAAAGGAAGGCGGCACGGTAGACAAGTTTGTCGGCGATGGCATGTTGGCGTTTTGGGGCGCGCCTGACGAAAGGCTGGATCACGCGCAAGCTGCGGTGCGAGCGTCTCAGGCGATCGCGCGCGCCGTTCGCGCCGCCAATGAGCGTTCTTCTGATGAGTATCCGTTTATCCGGTTGCGCGTTGGCGTTCACACAGGGCAGGCCGTGGTGGGGAACGTGGGAGCGCTTGATCGCTGGAATTATACGGTGGTTGGCGACGCGGTGAATGTTTCCGAGCGTCTTCAATCGCTCGGCCGGGAGATCAGTCCTGATGACGAGGTTGTGATATTAGCAAGCGACACTACGGTGCGGAAACTTTCACTTCATGTGAAAAGAGAGAAGATTGGAACGCATAACCTGCGGGGGCGAAGAGAAAGCGTTATTGTTTGGCGTATTAGAGAGGAAGAAACGCAAGCCGATTGTGCCGATGGACAGCGCAACGGAGTCGAAGTCGCGTGACGTGGCGCGCCAATGCTGGGGAACGCTTTGAGTGGTAAATTTTACAATGGGCATTTGCTTGAAGGAGATGGCGGCGCCTTGGCGCGCGCCGTTGAGTTGAGCGAAGCTTTTCTGGAAAACCTGCCGCAAGACGAGGACGGGCAAGAGCTTGCGCTGCGTGTTCTGATAGATGAGATCGGCGCTGACGTGCGGGCTGGCGCATGGTCCTTTTCGCAATTGCTGTTTGAGCAGGAGGCTATTGTTCGGCTTTATAAGTCGTCGTCGCCGACTGGGCGAATTAAATTGCAGGTGTTTGTTTTGGGGGAAGGGGACGCGCATCCAGCCCATGCCCACCAAGATCTTTTGAGCTGTCAGATTGTGCTCGACGGCGTGGTCAATGTTCAGGAATATAGCCTTGTAAGACGCGTTGCGCCCGATAAAATTGAGGTGCGTACGGAAGAGCCGAAGACGTTGAGAGCCGGTGAAGGGTTTTTCACCTTGCAAATGAAGAATAACGTTCATTCTCAGGCGGGCGGCGCGCCGAAAACTGTTCTGTTGAATATCAACTGGCAAGGTTGGTCGCAAAGTCGGCCTGAATTGATTCGTCCTGAAATGGCTTATGGGCGCCGATATTTGGATCTGGAGAACGCACAGTCGACTGGGGAGGAAGGGCGCTTTTTCATCTCCGACGCGCCGCTTTAACGAGTGCTCGTTGTTGATTTTTTGGTTTTTAGGATGCTGTTTAAACGGTGTTACTCTACGTAAATTTCTGCTTTTTCAGTTGTAAGAAAATAGAAACTCCGACAAAAAGGCGTGAATAGCCTTATAAACTGACCGCCATATACACAGGCGTCACAGTTTTGTGGTTAGGCGTATTATTCAGGGCGGCGGCGTCTGACTGGCGCTCGATGCGTGGGCTCAAACGTGGATGTCGCCTTAAGTCGTTCATTTGATGGCGGATTGTGTTGTGAAATCAATTTTACACAAGGCGGCGCGCCCTATAATGTCCAGACATTACACGCTGGAGGGGTCCTGTGAACGTTTTGTCCATAGATGGTTTGACCGTTGAATTCCAAACTGCGGAAGGTGTTTCCAAAGCTGTGAACGACGTGTCGTTCGCTGTTCCGGAGAATAAAACCGTAGCATTGGTCGGCGAGTCCGGGTCTGGCAAGACCGTCATCTCTCAAACGATCATGGGGTTGTTGCCTTCCATGGCGAAAGTCACCGGGGGAAGCGTGATCTTGCGAGATCCGCGCGGGGCGCTAGAAGACGTGAATATTGTCGGGATCGACCGGGCAGGTCCGAAAATGCGGGCTATTCGCGGTAATCGCATTGCGATTATCTTCCAGGAGCCGATGACGTCGCTGTCGCCCTTGCATACGATTGGCGATCAAATCGGTGAAGCGGCCATGTTGCACCGGAACGTTGATCGGGGACAGGCGCGAGAATTAACTCGCGAGATGCTTCGCTTGGTTCACTTTCCAAATCCGGATCGGGCGCTTGATTCTTATGCTTTCGAATTGTCTGGAGGCTTGCGCCAGCGAGCGATGATCGCCATGGCGATGATTTGCCATCCGGCGCTTTTGATCGCCGATGAGCCGACCACGGCGCTTGACGTGACGATTCAGGCGGAAATCCTTAAATTGATCAAGGACGTTCAGGCTGAGCTGAATATGTCCGTATTGATGATCACGCATGATTTTGGCGTCGTGGCCAATATGGCCGACGAGGTGGTGGTGATTTATCATGGGCGCATCATGGAGAAAGGCTCCGCGCGGCAGCTCTTCGATAATCCCCAGCATGATTATCTGAAAGCGCTTTTGAACGCCGTTCCCCGTTTCAACATGGATAAGGAGCGGCGCCTCGTCCCCATCCGGGCGATTCAAACGGACGCTAGCAAGCTTATGGGCGTTAATTCCCGCTCTGCGGCTACGAGCGTTTCCGCCTCCGACGCGCCTTTGGTGCGGGTTGAACATGTGGTGAAGAAATTCGCTACGAGGAAAGGCAGCTTGTTGAAGTCGACTCCGAGCGAAGTCATTGCTCTTGACGACATCAACCTGACGATCAAACGCGGCGAGTGTCTTGGTCTCGTGGGAGAATCCGGATCGGGCAAAACCACGGCCGCCATGTCAATTTTGCGCGCGATCAAGGTGACGGAGGGGAAAATTCTCTATGACCGCGGCGATGGTCCGGTGAATATTCTCGACCTTCAGGGCGAGGATTTGTTTGATTACCGCCGTCGGGTCCAGTTGATTTTTCAGGATCCCTTTTCCTCGCTTAACCCGCGCATGACCGTCAATGACATTTTGATGGAGCCACTGGTGATCCATAATGTGGGATCGGCGCAGGAACGCGCCCAGCGCGTGCGCGATCTCGTGGAGTTGGTGGGGCTCGACCCAAGATTTTTGCGTCGCTATCCGCATTCTTTCTCCGGGGGGCAGCGCCAAAGAATTGGCATCGCGCGAGCTCTGGCGCTGAACCCGGAATTCATTCTATGCGATGAGCCGACATCGGCGCTCGACGTGTCCGTGCAGGCGCAAATTCTCAATCTTTTACAGGATTTGAAACGGGAACTCGGACTGACCTATCTGTTCGTCAGCCACAATCTCGCCGTGGTGGATTACATCGCTGACCGGGTGGCGGTGATGTGCAAGGGGCGTGTGGTGGAGGTGGGGCCTACGCGGGAGGTGGTCGACGCGCCGCAACATCCTTACACCAAGGCGCTGCTGGCGAGCGTTCCTGAGCCTGATTTGAATGCGCCGCTTGATTTCACCGCCCTTGGCGCGCAGCGCTCGTCGGAGCCGGAGAATTGGCCGGAGCCGTATCGACTGGCGCCCGGCGAGCGGCCGACGCTGGTTCCATGCGGTGAGGAGCATTACGTTTGCGCGCCGGGATTGGCCATGAAGGGGGCGGGAAATGACGCCAGTCTGGCGACGACGTGATGATTGCGAAGTGAAAGTGGCGAGGCGCCAATAAAGATGATGTGCAAGGGGGCGATATTATGAGCCACGGAATGATAAAAACTGGATTACTAACTTTCGCGGCTCTGATGTGCGCGAGTATAGCCGCCTCTGCCGTCGATCTGAAGGAGACGCCTTCGCTTGAGGTTCGCGTGAAAGCCGGCGATTTGCCGCCGGTCTTTGAAAGAGTTCCCATGGAGCCGCTGATTGTTGATATGAGCGCGAAAAAGCGGGAAACCGGAAAATCCGGCGGCGTTATCAACACATTGATCGGGCGTTCCAAAGACGTTCGCCTTATTAATGTCTGGGGCTATGCGAGACTCGTAGGCTATGATGAAAAGTTGAATCTGGTTCCCGACATACTCGAAAGCGTTGATGCGGAGGGCGACAAGGTTTTCACCTTGAACCTGCGTGCGGGACATAAATGGTCCGATGGCCATCCATTCACCACTGAAGATATTCGTTTTTGGTATGAGGACGTGGCGAACAACGCCACATTGCAGCCATCTGGATTGCCGCCCTTCATGATCGCGGGGGGCGAGCCGGCTGAGATGGAGGTCGTCGACGACGTCACCGTTCGGTTCAAATGGAACAGCCCGAATCCGCTTTTCTTGCCGGAGTTAGCGAAGGCGCGGCCGCCATTCATCTATCGGCCTGCTCATTATCTCAAGCAATTCCATGAAAAATACGCCGATGCGGACACGCTTGCGAAACTGGCCGCCGCTAAGAAGGTGAAAAGTTGGTCCACGCTTTTTAATAAAATGGACGACATGTACAACGCCCGCAACGTTGACATTCCCAGCCTTCAGCCTTGGGTGCGGCTGGTGGACGACGGGGAGAGGCGGTTCGTTCTGGAGCGCAATCCTTATTATCACCGGGTGGACAACGCAGGGCAGCAGTTGCCTTATGTGGATCAGGTCATCATGACGGTGGCTGATGGAAAGATCATTCCGGCCAAGGCTCAGGCGGGCGAAGTGAATCTACAGGCGAGAAACTTGAGCTTCGCCGATATCACGATCCTGAAGCAGGGGGAGGCGACAAACGCCTTCAAAACCCTTTTATGGCCGATCAGCAAAGGCTCGGAAATTTCTCTTTTGCCAAATTTGACGACCAAGGATCCGGTTTGGCGCAAGCTTTTGCAAGACACGCGGTTTCGCCACGCCCTGTCTTTGGGTATCGATCGCGAGTTGATCAACCGCGTGCTTTATTTCGGCTTTGGCCAACCAGGCAACGACACGGTGTTGCCCATCAGTCCGCTCTATAAGCCGGAGTACGCAAAAAAATGGGCGGAGTTTGATATTGAAAAAGCAAACGCGCTTCTGGATGAAATTGGTTTGACCGAGCGGCGCAGCGACGGGGTTCGGTTGCTACCCGACGGGCGGCCGCTGCAAATTATCGTTGAGACTTCTGGCGAGCGTTCCGAAGAATTGGATGCGCTGGAGTTGGTGACGGAGACGTGGCGGGAGATCGGCGTCAAACTGTTCGCTAAGCCCAGCCAGCGCGATGCGATCCGCGAGCGGGCGATCAGCGGCGATCTGGTGATGTCCGTTTGGTTCGGCTTTGAAAACGGCATTCCCACCTCGGAAATGCCTCCGGTGGATTTCGCCCCCACGCGCGGGGACTTTTTGTCCTGGTCAAAATGGGGTGATTACTATGAAACCGAAGGCAAAAGCGGGGAAAAACCTGACTGGAAACCGGCGGTGCAGCTTCTTGAGCTCTATAAAAGCTGGTTGTCATCGTCTTCTAAAGAAGAGCGGACAAAAATTTGGGGAGAGATGCTTCAAATACATGCCGATGAGACCATTCACATCGGATTGGTGAACCAGATCCGCCAGCCGATTGTGGTCAAGGGCCTCGGAAATGTGCCGATCGAGGGCATTTACGGTTGGGATCCGGGCGCTCAATTCGGTATTCATCGTATGGATGAATTCTTTTTCAAGTGAGTGCGGCGTGGATGTTTTCCATTTGTGACGTCAGAGCGAAATCTTGTGTCGAAATTGTAATTTGAAGGACGTAGGTGATGCTTTACTACATTGTGCGGCGGGTTTTGGCGATGATCCCGACGTTCTTTGTGATCAGTCTGCTGACGTTCTTCATCATTGAACTTCCATCAGGCGATTATATCTCGAACCAGATTGCGATGCTCAAGTCGTCAGGGGAAAGCTCCTCCATCGCCAAGCTGGAATATATGCGCACGGAGTTCGCTCTTGATCGGCCGTTCTTTGAACGTTACCTGATCTGGATGGGGCTATGGCCGGGAGTGCATGGCTTCGACGGGCTTTTGCAAGGAAACTGGGGCTGGTCGTTTGAATTTGAACGCCCTGTGGCTGAAGTGGTCGGTCCAACGCTTCCCATGACCATCTTGCTGAATATGGCCACGATCCTGTTCGTTTACGTAGTGTCTTTCCCCATCGGAATTTATTCCGCGACGAGGCAATACTCTTGGGGCGACTATGGGTTCACCTTCCTTGGTTATCTTGGATTGGCGGTTCCCAATTTTCTGCTCGGACTGCTCATGCTGTATTTTTCCAACAAATGGTTTGGTCTGTCCATCGGCGGACTTATGGACCCACAATACATCGGGCAGCCGTGGAGCGTGGACAAGGCTTTGTCGGTTCTGGCGCATTTGATCGTTCCCACGGTGGTTATCGGCACGTCCGGGACGGCGGCGATGATCCGTCGGTTGCGCGCCAATATGCTGGATGAGCTGCATAAGCAATATGTGACCACGGCGCGGGCCAAGGGGTTGAGCGAGCGGCGCTTGCTCATGAAGTACCCTTTGCGTATGGCTCTTAATCCATTCATCGCCGATATCGGGAACCTTATCCCTTCTCTTGTCTCCGGGTCGGTGATCGTATCGGTGGTTTTGAACCTGCCCACGGTGGGGCCGGTTCTTTTGGGTGCGTTGCAGTCGCAAGATCAGTTCCTGTCCGGCTTTATCTTATTGTTCGTCGCTATTCTCACCCTGTTGGGGATGTTGGTTTCCGACCTGCTGCTTGCGGTGCTTGATCCCAGAATTCGGCTTGGCGGGAGATCTTCCGTATGACTGGCTCAAATAAAGACGGCGGCGCGCCGATTGCTTCGAAAAACGATGAGCAGGAGCATTTCGTCGATTCCCAGCCGTTTAATCCCTTTTCGACCGAGGAATTGACGCCGGAGCAGGAGCGATACTACCAAGCGTCCCAATGGCGCATCATGTGGTGGAAGTTCAAACGGCACAAAGTGGCTGTTTGGTCCGGCGTCATCTTGCTGTTGTTTTACATGTGCGTGCCTTTCGCCGAACAAATCGCGCCTTATCGGGCGAATGAGCGTTCAAATTTACATTTGTACTCGCCGCCGCAGCCTGTACGAATATTTCATGACGGCGAGCTGGTGCGTCCTTTCGTTTATGGCATGTCCTCGAAAATCGACATGCAAACGGTCAGCTGGGTGTTCACCGAAGACCGAAGCAAGGTGTATCCCATCCGGTTTTTCTGTAGCGGATCAGAGTATAATTTCTGGGGACTGTTCAAAAGCAGGTTTCATTTGATCTGTCCGTCGGAAGGAGGAACTTTGTTCCTGCTTGGCACGGACCGACTGGGGCGAGATTTGTTTTCCGGCTTGGTTTATGGCGCGCGCCTGTCGTTGACCGTGGGCTTGATCGGAGTAACAATCTCTATTGTTCTTGGGCTGTTTTTCGGCGGACTCGCCGGATTTTTCGGCGGCTTTATTGATAGCGCCATCCAAAGAGTGATTGAAATTTTAAGGTCGCTGCCGGAGTTGCCATTATGGATGGCGTTATCCGCGGCTTTGCCAATCACCTGGCCCCCTGTGTGGATCTATTTTGGCATCACCATCATTCTGGGGTTGCTTGACTGGCCGGGACTTGCCCGCGCCGTACGCTCCAAGCTTTTGGCGCTGAGGGAAGAGGAATACGCCAAGGCTGCGACCCTGATGGGCGCCAAGCCGTCAAGGATTATCGGCAAGCATCTTCTTCCCGGGTTCACCAGCCACATAATCGCATCCGCGAGCCTGTCAATTCCGGGGATGATTTTGGGTGAAACGGCCTTGTCCTATTTGAATCTTGGTTTGCGCCGGCCCGCGGTTTCTTGGGGGGTTCTTTTGAACGAGGCTCAAGATATATCCATAATCGTGGTTTATCCTTGGCTTATGGCCCCGGTGGTCCCGATCATCATCGTCGTGCTGGCCTTTAATTTCCTGGGCGATGGTTTGCGCGACGCGGCCGATCCCTATAAATGAGAACGTTGGATGTGGTTTACTCGGTCCACGACGTTTGATCGAACGTCTCAGCCCGAACATTTTGGAGCGTAAAAAAATGAAGAACGCCAGTACAGCAGAAGGCTGGGATGAAGAATACCGCAATGGACGCTGGGCGTTTTTGCGCGATTTGCCAGAAAGCGGCCGCTATGGCGTTATCGGCATGTGGCTGTCTTTGACCGGCGCTATGAGCGACGTTCTGGACATTGGCTGCGGCGAAGGGCTTTTGTATGAGCGCCTACAGCCCATGGGGATCAAGCGCTATGTGGGGGTGGATCTTGCGCCAGCGGCGCTGGAAATTGCCAATACCGACCCGAAGATAGCGTCTTTGCGCGCTGGCGACATGCATACTTTCACGCCGGAGGAGAATGAAACCTTCTCCGCTGTGGTTTTCAACGAAGTGCTGCATTTTGCTGACGACCCGGCTGCGGTGGTCTCGCGCTATGTGCCTTTCCTCAAGCCTGACGGCGTTATCGCGGTGTCGATGTATTCGCCCAAACGGCCTGAATCGGGCGCTAATCGTTTGATCGCCCGCTTGTGGGAAGCGACCGAAGGTGAGGGCTGGGAAGTTCTGGACGATTATCGCCTGACGTCGGACAAGAAGAACGTCACATGGCGCCTTCGTCTGATCAAGCCTGTGCGTTGATCTGTTCGGAAACGTTTTAAATTATGGCTTTTCGCGAATTGGGCTTAGGCTTTTGATTTGCGGAAAGCTCGCTCCCGGATGCGTGCGGGCGATTTCCAAAAAACGATCAAGAAACTCAAAACAGCCTTCGTCATGGGCGAGGTGGTGAGAGAGAATCCCGATCGGTTCGCAGGGATTTGTTCGCCGCCGGGTCATTTGTAAATCGAAACGTAGCGCCGCGCTGCGCCAGCCGATAAAACGGCGGTCTTTTTTCCATTTGATAATGTCGATATGAGCTTGTAGCTGGTGACGTTGGGCTGGATGCATCCACGTAAATGTAGAGAGCCATGGCAGGCCGATTCCCGGCAGGCCTTGCGCTACCTGTGGCGCAATTCTATTCCAAGGCGGAACGAGAATCGGGTGAAATTGATCAGCGAATAGCGCTTCCAGACGGTCGCGGCCCTTGCGAAGCTGCGTGAGAACTTCTTTTGGGTCGCGGCGCGTGCCGAGCTCCGCCGCCTTGTCCCCCAAATCTTTGCGCTGGAAGTTCTTGTGACGCCAGCCGTGTTGCAAAGCTAGGACTTCATCTTTTCCTTTCACATGGCGGGCCAACGCCTCGCTTGCGTCCCGGGGGATGACGGCTAGACCAATTTGCGCCTTATGGCGTTCGGCGATTTCCAGCATTGTGTCGAGGGGGGCGGTCGGCTCAATTGCGTCGTCGTCACGCCACCAGAAGCGCGCTTGGCGCCCTCTCTGGGCGAACCAGTCGAGATGGCGGAGCAATCCATCGCGAAAGAATTGGAAATCACTTTGGGTCATGATGCGCGCTCTTGCAGGTCTTGCAGTAAAATCTCGGCGCTGGCGTCTGCGCCGCCGAAGCGGACTTTCAGCTCCTGGGGCGGAACCTTGAGGGTTTCGTCGACGGCGTGGGCCAGCGTTTTCGGGGTAAGGTCGCTCTCGCGCACGGCGACGACGCGGCCACGTTTTACGAGAGCGTCGGCGCGTTGTTGCTGCTCCGTCTCGCGAACTTGAGAAAAGGGCGCGAGAACGGATGGAACGCCGGCGTTAAGGATGTCCAGCACGGTGTTGTAGCCTGCCTGGCTTATTGAAAGCCGCGCGCGTTTTAGAAGATCAGGAAAATCGCTGCGCGCTCGTTCGACGATCATGGTTCCTTGAGCTTGAGATTGTAAGTCGAGAAATTGATCTTGCGTCATGTCATGCCCCACCAGCAAGCGCCAGACAAGTTCGCTTGCGTTGCGTGTTAGCGAGGGACAATGCAGCGCCGCCTCAAGTAGCGATTGACCTACGGCGCCGCCGCCGCAAGAAACAATCACTTCGCCAACGCCTTCAACTCCTTTTGCGTTGGGGCGTTCGGATGCGCCGACGAAGCCGGTGTAGCGCACCAGATCAGACACTCTGTCGGCGAAGGGAAAGCTGTCTTCCAGCCGTATGAGGTCCGGGTCGGAATGCACAAGAATGCGATCATAGTGGGCGCGGGCATGATCCGCCATCCATTCTTCTTTCCATAGCTGTTGCTTGCGCACCAATATGTCACGAATTGAGGTGGCGATCAGGGGCGCCGCGCCGCGCGCTCTGGCCGTTTGCAGAAGCGGCTCTAGCTCGAATACGAATTGCCGGCGACCAAAGGGATAGGTTTCGCTCAGCAGCAGATCGAACTCTTGAGAGGCGAAAGCTTCAAGCGTGGCTTTTAGGCGCTGCTCTCGCCAATTTTCATCAATTTCCACGCCTTCCGGGGTGATCAGAGCGTCAAAATGCGCGTCTTTGGCGCGTACCGGCGGCAATTGCACGATTTTCAAAGCGCTGACGTCAAGGGTGGGCGGAATCAAGTTGCCGCTGGCGAGGGTCACTTTGACGCCTCGCCGGGCGAGCGCTTGACCAATGGCGGCGGCGCGAACCACGTGACCGGTCCCCAGAAGGTGCTGAACATGAATGAATGCGCTGAAACTCATGGGAACGGTTAATCCAGTGAAGGCGGGGAAAGGGGAGAAAAAGAGGGAAAGCGGTCGGCGCGCGCGAGGGGGGAGAGATCATGCTGTTTGACCGCAATCGCTAGAAGTTCGTCCAGCCGGCGTCCGCCAGAGGAGATATCGTGGCGGGAGGCGATGAGCTTGCGCGCCGCCGCGCCCATTCGCGCCGTCAGTTCGGGAGCGTTCAAGAGCTTACGCAAATTCCGGGCGAAGGCGTCCGCGTCGCCTTCCGGGGACAATAGTCCGGTTTCTCCGTGACGAACGATATCGGGCACGCCGAATGCGTCTCCGCCGACGATGGCGCAGCCCGCCGCTTGCGCTTCGAGAAATACAAAGCCGAACGCTTCGCGAATAGCGGGCCAGACCAAAATGTCATGGGCGGCGTAGAGAGCGGGCATTTCTTCTGGGGGCACGGCGCCGACGAAGGCGGTTCGCTGAGGCGGGAAGAGGGCGAGTATTTCTTCGCGAGCCGGTCCGTCGCCCGCGATCGTGAGGCTCCATGGCGGGTCTTCCACTTGCGACAACGCCTGCGCCAAAACTTCATAAGAGCGGCTCTTGTCGCCGGGACGCATCATTGCGGCGGTGAGAAGGCGCATTGGAGCGCCTGCGGGGGGCGCGCCGCGCTGGGACGAAAGATAGGAGGCGGCGCCGAGGAAGGGCGGTAAAAGTTGCAAACGCTCGCCGCCGACAACGTCGCGCAGACATTGCGCGTCCGCTTCGTGCATGGCGGCGACGCAGTCGGCGCGGGCGAGGGCCTGATCCGCGGCGCTAAAGCCGACTTCCCACGGTCCGTTCTGGCGTTTGGGCGCGCGGCTCGCCTCGACGACCATGTAAGGAACGGCGAATTCATCGGCCAGCGCCGGGCCGATCCAGTCCGGCGCCTTGTGGTAAAGGTGGTAGGTCAGAAACAGCTCCGGCGCCCAATCGATTGCGCGCCAGTGTTCAGCTACGGCGGCTGCCTCTTTTAAGGCTTCGCGTTTGATTTGCTGTTGCAGCTTAGGGGTGGCTTGCGCTCGCCACGAACGAAAGCGCGTTGCGATGCGGACTTCATGTCCGTGACTTTCCAGCGCCTTGACGATCAAGCGTCCCATGGTCCTGTCCCCTGAGGGGGTCGGATCATCCAGCGGTTTCATCGGGGCGGTGAAAGCAATGCGCATCGCAGTCTATTTCATCAGATCATGAAAGCGTTTGGCAAGACGATCAAGGCCGGGATCCGTGGAAAACGCGCTGCGTACATAGCGCGAGGCGGCGAGGCCGAGTTGGCGGCGTTTGTTTGGCGCGCCGATGAGTTCTTCCAGAGCGTCGGCCAGTTGAGCCGCGTTTCCAGGCTCCACCAGTCGCCCGGTTTCTCCGTCCGTGATCAACTCGGGAATGGCGGAGACGGCGGTGGAGAGGCAACAAAGCCCCAAAGCCTGCGCCTCCATGAGAACGTTCGGCAAGCCGTCGCGGTCGCCTGACTTGGCGATTTTGGAGGGAAGGACGAAAAGATCCGCTCTGCGGGCCGCTTCGATGACGGCTTCACGGGGCTGCGCGCCGCGCCATTTGATGCGATCTGAAAGCCCCAGACGCTGCGCCTGGGCTTGTAATGCGTCGGTCAATTCGCCGCCGCCAATGTGCTCAAAACGCCATTGCAAGTCTTTTGGTAACCGCGCCAGCGCAGTCAATAGGTCGTCATAGCCTTTCTTTTCTACCAGTCGCCCGACGGATAGAAGCCGCGCGGGAGAGCGTCTTCCGTCATTGTCAGACGTCGCATCGCCTTCGGGCGAGGGAAATGGCGAAAAGTCAAGGCCGTGATAAAGAAGCTCAAGCTTTTCGGGGGTCTTGGCTAGAGAACGCAGGTAGTCGACATTCACTTTCGTGCAGGTCACTCCCCAGTCTGCGTCGTCCAGTTTAGTGCGTAGCTCCCATTCCGGCGAGGTCCATATATCCTTGGCGTGGGCGGAAAAGGACCATTTGCGCCCGGAAAGATGCGCGGCGTAACGGGCCACCGAGCAAGGGGTGTGCAAATAATGGGTGTGAATCCAGCTCACGTCTTCGGGCAGTTCATGGGCGAAAACGCACGCTTGCCCCCAGCGGCGGTGGCGTCCGGCGTTGTTTTCAAATTGAAGGTCAGCGTCGAATAGAGCTTTGGCGGCCGCATAGGTTGGTTGCTTTTGCGCCCATTTGCGCGCGCGCGCCACGCGTTTGGGGTCGTCTTTCAAATACTCTGGAAGATAAAGAACGTCAGCCGTGATTTGGCGGTGAAGGTCATGAATAAAGGGGTCATATGGCTTGCGAAGCGCAACGATCAGCTGAGAAACGCCGCGGCGCTCCAGCCCGAGGATTTCCTGAGCTATGAACGTTTCTGACAGGCGTGGATAGCCTTTCACGACGACTGCGATACGGGACATGGGATTGCTTCCGAAAAGAGCTGAGGCGGACGTGAATTTACTCGCCCGCGAGAGGCAAGGAGGGGGAGTTGAGTTCAGATTTTTCTCGTAAAATCTGGCCCACGCAATTGTCGATTACTTCCAGTCCGCCGAGAAGGTTTTCCACGTTCGCGGCGGAGGGGCGTTGAACGCGCGGCAAATTCACCAGAGCTTCGAGCATCAGCTCTACGTTCGGATATTGGTCTATTGGTAGGACTTTAAGCAATCCAATGGATTCAGCGCGTGTCGCGCGAATTGACTGCTCCCTACGAGGAATGACGCGCGGCACCATCAAGGTTGGTTTGTCGAATGAAAGAATTTCACAGAAAGTATTGTATCCCCCCATGCCGACGATCGCCAGCGCATTGGCCATGTAAGGTTCGATTTGCGGCGTGAAGCGGATAATATGAACGTCACGCAATTGATCGGCGCGAGCTTGAAAGTCAGATACGGCCGAAGCCGGCATGAACGGGCCTAAAATGATCAACGCGGGAAAAAGAGGCTGGGTATAAGCCTCATAGGCGCGCATGACCCAATCGACCATCTCCACGCCGTCTCCGCCTCCGCCGGGCGTGACGAGAATGTAAGGTTCGTCATCAAAAGGAAGGGGCTCGGGAGCCGGCATATCCGGCGATACGTCGCGGCGCAGATATCCGGTGTACATGGCTTTTTCTTCTACATGCGCTGAGCATCCCATGCCCTCCAGCGGATTGTGGAGATCCGGCGGGCCATAAATCCAGATGTCGTCGTAAAGGTTTTCCAAAGCTGGATCTACATTCTTTCGGGTCCATTCTTCGCGCAAAATTTGCGGGTCATCCATGACGTCGCGTAAGCCCAGAACAAGACGGGTGTGCCCGTTCTCCTTGAGCATTTCCAGTGTTTTGACCACTTCTCCGCGCAGGCCGAGAGGTTCTTTGTCGACGATGAAAATGTCTGGATCGAATATTTTCGCCGTGTGCTCAATGATAGATGAGCGGATCGCGAGCGTCTGCTCAATGTCCAAAGATAAAGACAAAGGCGTATATTCGCCGTTTCGCAACTTGATCACGCCGGGTATGCGCACGAAATCAACGCGAGTGCGAAATTCGAAACTGCCAATAATAGGTGAGCCCGACAGAATCAGGACTGACATGGAGGGAAATTTCCCCACAAGTGAATGCGCGATGGCGCGGCACCGGCGTAAATGGCCAAGACCAAATGAATCATGGCTGTAGATCAAGACCTTTGGAGATGTAGCAGTCATGTCGCCTTGTGTCGTCGATTGAAAAGTTTGAGATTATGCACCGCTGAATTTGAGCCAATTCCGTGTATTAAGGATTATCTCTAGCCAGCTGATCCGCTTCATGCAAGGAATCTTGCATCTAGCGTTGCGTGGGGTGGATGCTAATATAGCGTTGCGAATGCTCTATGACGCCGGCCAGCTTTGCGTTACTGGTCAGTTTACTGGTGAAAGATCTGGAATTTCTATGGAAAAGAGCCTTTTCAGGTTTATTTGGCGTTATAGCGCTAAACAGCAAATTGTGATTCTTCTGATCACCGTGATCGCCTATCCGGTTAGCTATACGCTGCTCGAATTACCCAAGCTGATCACCAATGACGCCATTCAAGGCGATCGCTTTCCACGGGTTATCTTTGGGTTTGAATTTGACCAGTTGTCCTATTTGGTTCTGCTGTGTTTCGCTTTTCTGGGGTTGGTGGTGGTGTCAAACTCCATCAAACTCACGCTGAACGTTTATAAGGGGCGGCTTGGCGAGCGAATGCTGCGCCGATTGCGCTTTGAACTGTTTCAACGGGTGATTCGGTTCCGGTTGCCGCATTTTCGCAAGGTTAGTTCCGGCGAAATCATTCCAATGATAACCTCTGAGGTGGAGGACGTGGGCGGCTTTATCGGTGAGGCGATCGCCTTGCCCGCCTATCAGGGCGGCATGTTAGTCGTGCAAATCGGCTTTATTTTCATGCAGAACCCGTTGCTGGGGTTGGCGGCGATTTCGTCTTACCCGATGCAAGCCTACGTGATTCCGAAACTGCAGCGCAAAGTCGTTTACCTGTCTCGTGAACGGGTTAAAAATATTCGCGTTGTTGCAGATAAGGTCGGTGAGAGTATTTCCGGCGTGGAGGAAATCCACTCCAATGACACTTCCGCATGGCATTCGGCGGATCTCTCTGACCGCTTTTATGAAAACTTCAAAATACGATTTCGTATTTACAACTGGAAGTATTTCATAAAATTCCTCAATAATTTCATGAATCAGTTGACGCCATTTCTGTTTTATCTGATTGGCGGCTGGTTGGTCATTGAGGGGAATATGTCAATTGGGGGGTTGCTGGCGGTGATTGCAGCCTACAAAGACCTCGCGGGCCCATGGAAAGAGTTGCTCTCCTATTATCAAATGGTGGCCGACGTTGAAGTCAAATATCAGACGGTGGTCGAAAACTTTGATCCGCCGGATATTTATCCAGTGGAGCGCTTTACTTCTGATGAAACTATTCCTCTGAGCGGAAACTTGACGTTTGAAAGTGTGGCGTTCGCCGGCGGCGCGGCCGGGCAAGAGGTCTCCGACGTTTCAATGGTTGTTGAAGAAGGCGAAGCCTGCGCGGTCATCGGCGCGGATGGATCGGGACGGTCTGAAGTTCTGCAATTAGCCGCTGGTTTGTTGGGCGTTAGCGCAGGACAGGTCAAAATAGGCGAGCATAGTCTTGATAATTTGACTGAATCTACGCTCGGGCGCGAGATTGCTTATGTAGGGCCGTCCGTTCATGTTTGGACGGGCACTATTCGAGACAATCTTTTCTATGGGCTGCGCCATCGCCCGCTTACGCCGCTGGAACGCAGCGGCGCAGACGAGGCTGAAGAAAGAAAACGCCTGTTTGAAGCGAAGGAAACGGCTAATCCGCTCTATGATATCATGGGCCAATGGTATGATTTCAAAGCCGCTGGGGTAGACGCTCTTGACGCGTTGGATCTGCGTGCCCTCGAATTGGTCGAGAAGCTTGGGCTCGGACCCGATATCTATCGCATGGGCTTGCAGGCGCGGCTTGATATGGCGCGTGACGGTGAATTGGCTGACCGTGTTTTATCCGTCAGGAAAACACTGGCCGAACGCGTGGAGGGCGACGGCAAGTTAAGCGACCTTGTGGAGCTATGGAATATCGATCGTTTCAACAACAGCGCGACCGTTGCGGAGAATCTTCTTTTCGCAGCGCCGTTGGACGCGGAGTTGACGCTGGAGCGCTTGCCGGACGACGAAGACGTTAAAGCGTTTTTGAAAGAGACGGGACTTGATCAGAAGCTGGAGGCGGTTGGTTTGAAAATCGCCGAGACGATGGTGGAGCTTTTCGCCAACGTTAGCGGCAATTCCGCGTTGCTTGGCAATTACTCATTCATCACGCAGGATGAATTGCCTGAATTCGACAGGATCGTTAAACTCGCCAAAGCTGACATTAAACGCAAGCCGTTGACGGCTCAGGATAAAGCGCGCTTGGTCGGATTGGCGTTCAAGCTCATCCCCGCGCGCCATCGATTGGGCGTTCTGGACGAGGAAATGCTGCGCGAGATTGTGGCGGCGCGCCGAACGTTCAGAAAACGCATAGGCTGTGAGCAAAAGCGTTTTGTTTTCTTCGAAGCCGACGTTTATGTGGAACCGATGACCATCGAAGAGAATTTACTCTTCGGGACGCCTAGAATTGATCGACGCGATTCACGTGAGCGCATCGATCGGGTTATTCGTTCACTTGTTGAAGAGATGGACCTTCGGCATCCGATCACGCGCGCGGGACTTTCATTTCACGTTGGAGTCGCAGGGTCGCGGTTGTCGGCGGGGCAGAGACGTAAAGTGGCGTTGGTGCGGGCGTTGTTGAAAAACGCGAGAGTCACTGTTCTTGATGAAACCTGCGCGGGCTTGAGCGAAGATGATCGGCGGATGCGCAAAATCATTCTTGAAGTTCTTCAGGGTCGCACTTTGCTTTTTGGTTCGTCAAACGAAAGTGTGGCGGATGAATTCTCTCATAAAGTGTTTCTTGAACGCGGCAGGGTGCGTAAGTAAAGCAGTTGAAGTCAGGCGCGATAAAATAAACACATAAGATAATGCGTCGCCGATTTCGTAAAAAACTCCAGAGATTTTAAGCGTTCAGGGAAATATATTCGGCATATCAGGAGGGGTTGAAGTGACGCTGGAAGCTGAAGTCGAGGCTCTACATAAAGTGCCTTTGTTTAGAGGAATTGACGTCACCAAGTTGCGTCTGTTGGCCTTCATCAGTCAGCGAACTCGCTTCAATGATGGCGAGCACCTGTGCAATCAGGGGGAAGAGGGAGATAGCGCCTTCATCATTCTTGAGGGAACGGCGGATGTTCGGGTCGCGACCCCGAGCGGAGAAAAAACGGTGGCGAGCGTTGGTCAATATGCGATCGTCGGCGAAATTGCGATTCTGTGCGACGTCCCGCGCACGGCGACATTGGTCGCAAATGGTCCACTTGACGTATTGACGGTTTCCAAGGACGATTTTTTGAGACTCTTGAAGGAGTTTCCGGATATTTCTTTGGAGGTTATGCGCACGCTTGCGCACCGTTTGGAGAAAACTACTCAGGATTTAGCTCTTTTAAAGGTGGAAGCGACTGCTGCGGATCGCTAAACGCCTTGAACATAAAATGAAATCAGATGAATATGGAATGGGTCAGGGCTAATGTGATCCTGGGTTATTGGAGATGGTGGTGTCGCAAGACTTTTCTCTGAAATTGTGGGGCGTGCGGGGGTCAACGCCAACGCCTTACGCTGGAAATCTTCGCTATGGCGGGGAAACGACTTCCATGGAGATTCGGGCGGGCGACGAGCTTGTTTTGATAGACTGCGGCACGGGGGCGAGAAATCTGGGCGTTGAGCTGGCCGCTCAGCCGCCGCGTGAGTTTGATCTCCTTTTCACCCATACGCACCTTGACCACATCAGCGGATTGCCCTTTTTTCCACCGGCATATGACGGACGGTTTGATATAACGGCTTGGGCTGGGCATTTCACCGGGCAAAAAGGATTGGCCGATATCATTTGCCGCATCATGTCGCCGCCAATTTTTCCTGTCGCCGTCAATACTCTGAAAGCTGTTTCTTTTCGTAGCTTCTCCGCAGGTCAGACGTTGCCGCGTGATGGCGATCTGGTGATTAAGACGGTGCGGCTGAACCATCCGGGCGGGGCGTGCGGCTACCGGTTGGAATATGCTGAAAGGTCAATTTGTATAATCACGGATCATGAGCATGGGAATGAAAAGATAGACGCGTCCGTACGTGAGTTCGTGAAAGACGCTGACATTATGATCTATGACGCCATGTTCACCGATGATGAATATGCGCAATACAAAGGTTGGGGGCACTCCACCTGGCAAAAGGGAGTGGAGCTTGCTCTTCTCGCAAACGTGAAAATTCCTGTATTGTTTCATCATGATCCAAGGCGTGATGATGATGCGCTTGACGCGATCGGTGCGGCGGCGCGCGAACGGCACGCCGGGGCGCTGGTGGCGGCGGAGGGGATGGTTCTCGTTCCGTAAGCGGCTTGTCTCATGGGTCGTTCAAGCCGGGAATCGAGCTGGATCAGGTTTGCGCGTAGCGGAGCCTTGACCATGATGAAGGCGCTTGTGAATGACTAGTCTTCGGGGAGGCTCTGATCAGCGCCGTGGCAAGGGGGGCTTCAGGGTGACTAGCGCGGCGCGCCGGCTTGGCCTCAATATGGATTTTGATGGCGTTCCTGAGCGTGTTCATGCGGAAATTCGGAAACGCGAAACTGTTTCAGAAAGGTTGATCGGCTGGATACAGCTTGGCGTCGTCTTGTTTTTCACGGGGCTTTACACGCTGGCGCCGCGTGCGGAAGGAGGTGAGGGATTTAATTTCGTTCCCTTTGCGCTGGCTGCCTATATCGTTTTTACAGTGGCGCGGTTGCTTCTATCCTATCGTAGGGAGCTTCCTTCTTGGTATTTGATCCTTTCTATTTTCGTCGATATGGCCTTGTTATGTGGGCTAATCTTCTCTTTTCATATTCAATATGATCAACCGGCGACCTTTTATTTGAAAACGCCGACCTTGATGTATGTGTTTATATTCATCAGTTTGCGCGCGTTGCGCTTTGATCCACGTTTTGTTTTGATTTCCGGGCTGGTGGGCGCCGCTGGCTGGATTTTTCTGGTTCTTTACGCTGTAACCTCGCAGATGAACCACATGTATGTCACGCGAAACTATGTGGAGTATCTAACCTCTAACGCTATTTTGCTCGGGGCGGAGCTGGATAAGACTATCGTCATTTTGGGGGTGACCATGATCTTGTCCATTGCTCTTTATAGAGGCAGGACGATGCTTTTCGCAGCTGTGCGGGATCAGGCGGCGGCTGCGGATTTGCGCCGATTTTTCGCTCCGGAAGTGGCTCGTTCAATTGTCGATTCAGAAGAAGCGCCCAACTCGGGAGAGGGGCGCGTGGTCGACGCGGCGATTATGTTCGTGGATATTCGCGGTTTCACGCATGTGGCGGAGAACTCTTCTCCTGAAGTAGTTTTGTCAGTGTTGGCTCACTATCAGAGAGTTGTTTCAAGTTGTATTGAGGAGAATGGCGGACGGATTGATAAATATCTGGGAGATGGGGTGCTGGCGACCTTCGGAGCGGTGGCGTCTTCGCCTTGCTATGCGGCGGATGGTCTTCGCGCCGCGCGTGAAATAGTGCGTCAGCTTGAGGCCGAGAAATTTGTTTTTCAGGATTTAGGGTGGCCGGCGCCGCTTTCCTTTGGCGTCGCCGTCGCCAGCGGTTCCGTGACGACCGGGGTTGTGGGGACGCGGGAGCGTCTAGAGTTCACGGTTATCGGCAATGCGGTGAACCGGGCGGCGAAGCTGGAGGCTGAGAATAAAATGCAATCCACCCGTGCATTGACGGATCTGGCCACGTTTGAGATGGCTGTATCGCAAGGTTACGATGGAGAAATGATAGAGCGGCGCGACGGGGTCAGAGTTTCGGGTGTTGCGGGGCCGGTGAATCTTGTCGTTCTTGGCTGAGTTGAATGAAAACTCGATAAGGGAGTTTGAGCCCTTGAAGGGCGCCTATCGAAGTTGGGAGGAAATACATGAAACTAGGTGAGAATATCGCTGCGGTCGTCACGGGCGGCGCGTCAGGACTGGGAGCGGCCACAGCGCGCCGTTTGGCGGGATTCGGCGTGAAGGTGACTTTATTCGACATGAATGTCGCCGCCGGCGAAGCGGTTGCTGCTGAAGTCGGCGGACAGTTCGTCGCTGTTGACGTGACGAATGAGGATAGCGTCGCAGCCGGTTTTGAAGGGGCGCGCGCTCGGTTTGGTCAGGAGCGGATTTTGGTGAATTGCGCCGGCATTGCGCCGGCGGCGAAAACCACATCGCGAGGAGAGCCCCATTCCATGGCGCTGTTCGAGAAAGTGATCGCCGTTAATCTGGTCGGTTCCTTCCGCTGCATGGCTCATAGTTCAACTGGCATGGCGGGGCTTGAGCCGCTCACGGAGGACGGCGAGCGCGGCGTGATCGTCTCCACGGCCTCTGTCGCAGCTTTCGACGGGCAGGTCGGACAGGCGGCCTATGCGGCGTCAAAGGGGGGCGTTGCTGCTCTTACGTTGCCGGTGGCGCGGGATTTGGCGAAGTCGGGCGTGCGGGTGATGACTATCGCGCCGGGATTGTTTGAAACGCCTATGTTGCTTGGTTTGCCGCAAGAGGTGCAGGATTCGCTTGGCGCGCAGGCGCCGTTTCCCTCTCGTTTGGGCAAAGCGGAGGAATATGCGCAGTTGGTTCAGTCTATTTGCGAGAACGGCATGTTGAACGGCGAGACAATACGCCTCGACGGCGCTATTCGCATGCAGCCGAGATAAGGCGGCGAAGACCAATAAGAGACGTTCAACTAATAAGGGTCGGCATATGAGAAAAGCCGGCATATGAAAAGGGCCGGAGTTGATCCGGCCCTTTTCCTTTTCGTGTTTATTCGATTGAGCTATTTGACTTCGCGCACGGCGCCGCGCGCCGCGGAGGTGGTCAACGCGGCATAAGCTTTCAGCGCCGTGGTGACTTTGCGCGCGCGCGGCGCCGCAGGCTTCCAAGCGTCAGCGCCTTTGGCTTCCATGACCGTGCGGCGACGGGCCAGTTCTTCGTCGCTGAGGTCCACCTTCATGATCCGGTTTGGAATGTCGATGACGATCATGTCGCCTTCCTCCACCAAACCGATGGCGCCGCCTTCGGCCGCTTCCGGCGAAATGTGACCGATCGACAGTCCCGAAGAACCGCCGGAGAAGCGGCCATCCGTAATCAGAGCGCAGGCTTTGCCCAACCCCTTAGACTTGAGGTAACTGGTTGGGTAGAGCATTTCCTGCATGCCAGGACCGCCGCGCGGCCCTTCATAGCGGATCAGGACCACGTCGCCCTCTTTCACCTTTCCAGTCAAAATGTCGCTGACGGCGGCGTCTTGACTTTCAAAGATGCGGGCGGGGCCGGAGAATTTTAAAATGCTCTCGTCAACGCCGGCCGTTTTGACGATACAGCCGTCGAGGGCGATATTGCCGAAGAGAACCGCCAGACCCCCGTCCTTGGAGAAAGCATGCTCCTTTGCCCGAATAACGCCTTTTTCTCTGTCCAGATCCACGCCTTCGGGATAACGACGACTTTGCGAAAAGGCCGTCTGGGTGGGAACGCCGCCGGGAGCGGCAGAGAAAAACGTGTGCAGGCTTTCGCTCTTGTTTCGGCGAACGTCCCATTTTTCTAGAGCCTTCGCCAATGTTCCGGAATGAATGGAGCCGGTGGAGGTGTCGAGCAAGCCTGCGCGGTCCAACTCGCCCAAAATACCGAATATGCCGCCAGCCCGGTGAACATCCTCCATGTGAACGTCGGGAACGGCGGGGGCGACTTTACAAAGCACCGGCACGTTGCGCGACAACTTGTCAATGTCATCCATCTTGAAATCGACTTCGCCTTCATAGGCGGCTGCCAGAAGATGCAAAACCGTGTTGGTCGAGCCTCCCATGGCGATGTCTAGCGTCATAGCGTTGGAGAAGGCTTCAAAAGTGGCGATGCTGCGCGGCAGAACGCTGGCGTCATCCTGTTCGTAGTAACGCCGCGCGAGATCGACGATCAAATGACCGGCTTCGACGAAAAGGCGCTCACGGTCGCCATGGGTCGCTAGCGTGGATCCGTTTCCTGGGAGCGCAAGGCCTAGCGCCTCGGTCAGGCAGTTCATGGAGTTGGCGGTGAACATACCCGAGCAAGAACCGCAAGTCGGGCAGGCGGAGCGCTCGATAGCTTCCACGTCTACGTCGGATATGCGGTCGTCGGCGGCGGCGACCATGGCGTCGACGAGGTCGAGCGACTTTTCCTTACCGTTTTCAAGAATGACTTTGCCGGCCTCCATGGGGCCGCCGGAGACGAAAACGACCGGTATATTCAGACGCATGGCCGCCATCAGCATTCCGGGCGTGATCTTGTCACAGTTGGAAATGCAGACCATGGCGTCGGCGCAGTGGGCGTTGACCATATATTCCACGCTGTCGGCGATGATCTCGCGCGAGGGCAGGGAATAGAGCATTCCATCATGACCCATGGCGATGCCGTCGTCCACGGCGATGGTGTTGAACTCTTTGGCGACGCCGCCAGCTTTTTCAACTTCGCGTGCGACGAGCTGACCAAGGTCTTTTAGGTGAACGTGACCTGGAACGAATTGGGTGAAGGAATTGACGATGGCGATAATCGGCTTGCCAAAGTCGCCGTCTTTCATACCCGTTGCGCGCCACAGGCCGCGCGCGCCCGCCATATTGCGGCCGTGTGTGGAAGTTCGCGAGCGATAGGCTGGCATAGTTTTCCTCATTTGTTGGTTTTGGCCGGATTTTCGAAATCCAGCGGATCTTCTTGACCTTTTCGCAGTTTCATGTCGCCGTGAAAAGCCCTTTAACTAAGAAGATTACAAAATGAGGGTGGTTTGCAATGCGAAAAATACTGAACTGGCGACTCAGCAGAAAAAACTTAGCGGCAGCGGCGGGAATTGGCCGAGAGAATATCGTCGCCGTTTCCGTTTGATACGATGGCTGAAGAGCGGCAAGAGTTGATGGAATTGGTCGATCTTGGCGCGCCGGGAGCGGCGGGCGCGTCTGGCGTGCGCAGAACCCGGGGCGGGGGTCCCGCCATGCAGCTGTCATAAGCCGATTGATATTTTGCTCGCCAATCTTCAGGATCCGGCTGCATCGAGTTGAGAACCGCCAAGGCTCCCAGCGCCCGCGCGCCGCGTTCAGCGCCGCGCGCCGACCAACCGTCCGGGCCAGGGCGGCGGCCGCCAAAGCCGCCGAGAACCGCGCCGTCCATGCCTCCGGCGACGGCCGCGTCATTGACGTCGGCGGGAGCTGCATTTTGATCGGCGTAATCCTTGGCGATGGCGCTGCATGATTCTGGAGATGGTGTGGAGTCAGCGGTGGCGGGAGCGGAGAAAACCAAAAAAGCAAGCGCGATATAACGGCCAATTTGGCGATTAGCGCGTGCGACCATGGACGGTGGTGGGTAAAATCCCTGGGTCATCGCTTGCTCCAATTTGTCAATATTCGGATATTAGAACGTCAGTTTGTTTAGTCTATGCGCCCTGCGCGAAGCTGACCGGATGAAGCGGCGTCTGTTGGGGGGCACGGGCGGAAAGCGTGCTCTTGCGTATAGATATCGGGATAAAATGGCGTCTGTTGGGCAAGGTTGAAATCACGCGTTTCAACTGGGCCCGCTCCATGTAAAAGTGTTTCTCATTATCAGAAGGGCTTCACAGGAGAGATATTTTAGATCTAAACTATCTTCGGAGCCAGAATCCACAATCGCCAAGAGCTTGAAGAAAAGCCGGGTGATCCTCAGAGGGGAAAATTAAAAAATGTGTTCAGTGATAAAAAATGCGGTGGCGGCGGGTTTGCTCGGTGCGAGTTGCCTGTCCGGCCTTGGGTTGGGGGTGAACGTCGCCCATGCCGAGGATTTGAAGATCGGTTTTCTCGCCACTTTATCCGGCCCTCCGGCCGTGCTCGGCCAGCATATGCGCGACGGCTTTCTGCTGGGCGTAAAACAAGCCGACGGCAAGCTTGGCGGATTGGAAACGGAAGTTGTGGTCGTTGACGACGAGTTGAAGCCGGATGCGGCCTTGACCAAGGTTCAGGGGCTTTTGGAGCGTGACAAGGTCGATATGATGGCCGGCGTCGTGTTCTCCAACGTCATGATGGCTGTTTATAAGCCTATCACTCAATCCGAGACGATTTTCATTGGCGGCAACGCCGGCCCGTCTCCGATCGCCGGTAAGGCGTGTTCGCCTTATTTCTTCTCCGCATCTTATCAAAACGATCAAAATCACGCGGTGATGGGGCAGCACGCCACTGACGCCGATTATAAACGCGTGTTCTTGATGGCGCCGAACTATCAGGCGGGGAAAGATTCTCTCGCCGGATTTAAGCGGTTCTACAAGGGCGAGGTCGTCGACGAGGTTTACACTCAGCTCGGACAGCTCGACTTCTCCGCCGAACTGGCGAAAATCGCCTCTGAAAAGCCGGACGCCGTTTTCGCCTTCATGCCTGGCGGCATGGGCGTCAATCTGGTGAAGCAATATCGCCAGGCGGGTCTTGCGGACACGGTGCCGTTTCTGTCAGCCTTCACCGTTGATGAAACCACTTTGCCCGCGACGAAAGACGCGGCTGTAGGCATGTTCGCCGGCTCTGAATGGGCGCCCAATCTTGACAATGCCGCTAACAAGGAATTCGTCGCCGCTTTCGAAAAGGAATATGGTTACGCGCCTTCGCTTTATGCCGCGCAAGGCTATGACGCGGCGCAGTTGATTGATGGCGCGTTGAAAAAAGCAGGTGGAAAAGAGGACAAGGAAGCCTTGCTCGCGGCTTTGAAAGAAGCGCCTTTCGATAGCGTTCGCGGTGACTTCTCCTTCAACACCAATAACTTCCCCATTCAGGATTTCTATTTGGTGAAGGCGGTCAAGCGCGACGACGGAGCCTATGTGACCGAGGCCGTCGAAAAAGTGTTTGACGATCAGGCGGACGCTTATGTGTCTGAGTGCCGAATGAAATAATTCGGACTAGGCGTCGTCGGCCCCGTGGCCGGCGGCGCATGATCTCTCCTCATCCTCGCGTTTTGATCTCGCGTCGTTCGCGGATCGAACGCGCTATGAGGCCTATGTCTTTCCCTTAGATAAATGGGATGAGCCCTTGAGCGTGACCCTTCTCGCCGTGCAAACTTTGAATGGCCTTCAGCTCGGCATTCTTTTGTTTCTTATCGCCGCCGGTTTGACGCTGGTTTTCGGCGTCATGGACTTCATCAATCTGGCCCATGGCGTTCAATATATGCTTGGCGCCTATCTGGCCGTTATGGCTTACAGCTGGACAGGCTCGTTCTGGGCCGCTCTTTTGATTGGGCTGATCCTTGCGTTGATCGTTGGATTGGCCCTTGAGGCGTTGATTTTTCGACACTTATACGATCGGGATCATCTCGATCAGGTTTTGGCGACATTTGGCGTCATCATGTTTTTGAACGAGGGCGTTAAGGTGGTCTGGGGCGCCGCGCCGCTGGCTCTTCCTATGCCGGATGCGTTGTCTGGTTCGATTGTTTTGATGGATGGGCTTTTATATCCGGTATTCCGAATTGCGCTGATCATGTCCGGTTTTGCCGTGGCGGCCTTGCTTTACGTTCTGGTGACGCGCACGCGCGCCGGGATGCTGGTGAGGGCGGGGGCGACCAACGCCCCTATGGTCTCGGCTCTTGGCGTTGATATTCGTCGGTTGTTCATGTTGGTTTTCGGTTTCGGCGCCATGTTGGCGGGTTTCGCCGGCATTATGGCCGCGCCGATTCTGGCGGTTGAGCCGGGCATGGGCGATAACCTGCTGATTCTCGCTTTCGTCGTGATCGTCATTGGCGGCATTGGTTCAATTAGAGGCGCATTCATGGCGGCTCTCATCATTGGTTTGGTTGACACGTTGGGGCGCAGTTTCGCCACTGACATTGCGCGTCTGGCGTTGCCTTCAAGCGCCGCCACTGACGTTGGGCCGGCAATCGCCTCGATGCTGATTTATATTTTGATGGCGGCCGTGTTGTTTTTCAGACCTAGCGGGTTGTTTCCCGTGCGTGCGGGGTGATGAGATGACTCAAGCAGCAATCCCAGAAAATGACAGTCGGCGCGATCAGGTCAATCTTTGGCTTGGAGCGCTGACTTTTGCGGCGTTCGCTCTTCTCCCCGTCTTGGCGAATTGGTTGGATGACCGGTTCATCATTCTTTTCGCCACACGGATTTTGATTTTCTCCATAGCAGCGGTTTCATTGTCATTAATCTTGGGGTTCGGGGCGCTGGTGAGCTTTGGCCACGCCGCCTACCTGGGGCTTGGGGCTTACGCCGTTGGGATTTTGTCAGAGCATGGGGTGTGGGAGTTCTACTGGAGCTTTCCCGCCGCGCTTTTGGTTAGCGGTTTGTTTGCGCTTGTCACCGGGGCGATCAGTTTGAAAACCCGAGGCGTCTATTTCATCATGATCACGCTGGCTTTCGGACAAATGGCCTATTTTACCGCGACGTCCCTTTCCGCTTATGGCGGCGACGATGGGTTGACCATGTGGGGGCGCACGGAAGTATTTGGCATGACGTTTTTGTCTGAGGCCGGACCCTTTTACTATGTGGTTTTAGCGATTCTTCTTGGGGTGACGCTTCTATGCCGGGCGATTGTGAGATCGCGTTTCGGGCGGGTGTTGCGCGGCGCCAAGCAGAGCGAGAGTCGATTGCAGTCTATTGGCGTTGATCCTTACGCCTACCGGCTGGCGGCTTATGTGATCGCGGGGATGATTGCGGGGTTGGCCGGCGCGCTATTGGCGAATGCGACGGAGTTCGTCTCGCCCGCTTTCATGAATTGGCATCGCTCGGGCGAGTTGATCGTTATGGTGGTTCTTGGCGGTCTCGGCTCATTTATCGGCTCTATATTGGGGGCGGTGAGCTATCTGATGTTGGAGGAGGTTCTCTCCCATTACACGCAGCATTGGCGTTTGATCTTTGGTCCGCTTCTGGTGTTGGTCGTTCTTTATGGTCGCGGCGGCCTGGTTGGTTCGTTGCGCCGGATGTTTGATTCAAGGAGCGCCTCATGAGCGGGCCTGTTCTAGAACTGGAAAACCTGTCGAAATGTTACGGCGCTTTACAGGTGACGGATAATGTCTCTCTGGACGTGAAGTGGGGAGAAATCCACGCGATAATCGGGCCTAACGGCGCGGGGAAAACCACGCTTATTGGGCAGATTTCCGGCAGTTTACGGCCGGATGCGGGGAAGGTTACGTTCAACGGAGCCGACGTCACCGCGCAACCGATGAACAAGCGGGCGCGGGCGGGGCTGATGCGCTCGTTTCAAATCACCAATATCTTGCCTGAATTCACCGCGCTGGAAAATGTATCTATGGCGGTGCAGGCGAGGGCTGGGCATTCGTTTCGGTTTTGGCGCGCCGCGTCTTCGGACCCGCAGCTTAACGGCCCTGCGATGGAGGCGTTGGAAGAGCTGAACCTTGGCGCCCGGGCCAATGTGCTGGCGGGAAATCTTTCTCACGGGGAAAAACGTTCGCTTGAGTTGGCGATTGCGCTCGCATGTCAACCCAAGCTTCTGTTGTTGGATGAGCCGATGGCGGGGACGGGCCGTGAGGAGACGGATCAGCTGGTGAGGATTCTCAAAAACCTGAAGCCGCGATACCCGATGTTGTTGGTGGAACATGATATGAGCGCCGTTTTTGCGCTGGCCGATCGAATTTCCGTTTTGGTGTATGGCCGAATTATCGCCAGCGGCGCGCCGGAGAACATTCGCAATGATCCGGCGGTGCGTGAGGCGTATCTGGGCGAGGAGGCGGCGTAATGGCGGCTTTACTTGAAGTTGACGGGCTTGTCGCCGGATATGGCGAAGCTCAAGTGTTGTTTCAGATGGGGTTCGACGTTGGCGCTGGCGAAGTCGTCACATTGATGGGCCGCAACGGCATGGGCAAAACCACCACGATCAATTGCGTCATGGGACTTGTCAAAGCAGGGCGTGGCAGAGTGTCTTTCGCAGGTCAGGATTTGACTGGCGCGAAGTCCTATAAGATTGCGCAAGCGGGACTTGGTCTTGTGCCGGAGGGACGCCAGATATTCCCGACGCTCTCCGTTGAAGAAAACCTGATCGCCACAAGCGCCAATCGGCGCGGAACGTCGCCGGGGTGGTCCTTGGCTCGAGTATATGAATTTTTTCCGCGTCTAAAAGAACGTCGCTCGAATCTTGGAACGCAGTTGTCCGGCGGAGAGCAGCAGATGCTGGCCATTGGGCGGGCGTTGATGACCAACCCCATGCTGTTGATTCTCGATGAGGCGACGGAAGGGCTTGCCCCCTTGATTCGCGCGGAAATCTGGGCGTGCCTTGAGCAATTGAAAGGCGATGGTCTGTCGATTCTGGTGGTCGATAAGAATATTGACGCACTGGAGAAATTCGCTGACCGTCATGTGATCGTTGAAAAGGGCGAAGCGGTGTGGAGCGGCGACACCAAGGCGCTCAAAAGCGACCCGTCATTGCGGGAGCGCTTTTTGAGCGTTTGAGGCGCTTTGATAATACCCTCCCTGAAAGACAGAGGTGTCTTTCAGGGAGGGTATTTTTAACGAGCCGGCTTTTTCACCAGCCGCGTGATCACGTTTTGAATGATCCTGTGTCCGGCGTCCTGATCTAGCGACATGATTGATTCGGGGTGGAACTGGACGGCGGCGATGGCCTCGCTCACATGCTCGAACGCCATGATCACGCCGTCGTCCGATTGCGCGGTGACGCGTAAGTCCGCCGGTAATTTGTCACGCAGCGCGTGGAGCGAGTGATAGCGGCCGATTGTGATTGGCGACGTGAGACCGTCAAAAAGCGCGGCGTCATCGGTGAAGCTGATTTCGGACGGCTTTCCATGCATGGGAACGGCGAGCTGGCCGAGTTCTCCGCCAAAGGCTTCCGTGATGGCTTGCAAGCCGAGGCAAACGCCGAAAATAGGTAGCGCTCGGGCGCGGGCGCGGCCAATTGTTGCGGCGCAGTCGAAGTCTTTTGGAGAACCGGGGCCGGGAGACAGGACGACCAGATCCGGGTTTACGTCATGAAAGATCTTGTCAGCGACCGGGGAGCGATATGTTACGACTTGGGCGCCGGTCTGACGGAAATAATTCGCCAGCGTGTGAACGAAACTGTCTTCATGATCCACCAGAAGAATTTTCAGGCCCTTGCCGGGTTGCGGTTTGTCGCTGGCTGTTTCTTTGGCGAGCGCAAGGCCGGCTTCATGGACGGCGGCGCGCATGGCCTCCGCTTTCAACTCGGTTTCAGCTTCTTCATCTTCGGGAACGCTGTCATAGAGCAGGGTGGCGCCGGCGCGGATCTGGGCCACGCCATCCTTGATCCGCACGGTGCGCAGGGTCAGGCCAGTGTTCATATCGCCGTTGAAGAGAATGGCGCCGATAGCGCCGCCATACCAGGCGCGCGGGCTTTTCTCATGATTCTCAACGAATTCCATGGCCCAGCGTTTGGGCGCTCCGGTCACGGTCACCGCCCATGTGTGCGATAAAAACGCGTCGAGGGCGTCCATGCCGGGGCGCAAAATGCCTTCAATGTGATCTACCGTGTGGATCAGGCGTGAATACATTTCAATCTGGCGCCTGCCGATGACGCGCACGGATCCGGGCTCGCAGATGCGGCTCTTGTCGTTACGGTCGACGTCGGAGCACATGGTCAGCTCCGCTTCGTCTTTGGAGGAATTCAGCAACTTGCGGATTTGGGCTTCGTCTTCAATGGCGTTGCGTCCGCGGCGAATCGTTCCCGATATCGGGCATGTCTCAACGCGGCGACCGCCGGTGACGCGCACATACATTTCGGGCGAGGCGCCGACGAGATATTCCGCGTTTCCAAGATTGATGAAGAAGGCGTAAGGGGAGGGGTTGATTTCCTGTAAGCGCTTGGAGACGGCGGAAGGCGGGTTGGGGCATGGCTCATAGAAGGTTTGCCCGGGAACGGTTTCGAAAAGATCGCCGCGCTTGAAATAGGCCATGGCTTCACGCACCAACTGGGCGTATTCGCCCGGTTCATGGTCGCCGCGGCCGGGCGCTTTATTGGCGGGGCGGTAGGCTGTTTCAACGCCGCTGCGCGCCAGGCCGACGGTTGAATGCGCGCCAACGGCGAATTCATATTCAAGCACGAAAGCCTTGCGGCCATAGTGATCGACGATAAGGATTTCATCCGGCAAATATAAAACGACGTCACGCTGATCGTTGGGGCGCTCCAGTTTCAAGTCTATCTGTTCAAACTGGAAAGCAAGGTCATAGCCGAAAGCGCCATAAAGGCCGAGATGCTCATCCTCGCAGGCGAAAAGCTGGTTGATCGCGCGAATAACTGTGAAGGTTGAAGGTTGACGTGAGCGCTCTTCTTCACTGACCGCTTGGGTGGAGCGCGCCACATGCATGGCCAGCTGCGTGTCGCTGGCTTTGAAGCTTTCTAAATCTTCGTGCCCTTCAAGAGCTTGTCGGATTACGGGTAATAACACGAGGCCACGGTCGTTTAATGCGGTGACGCTGATGTGGCGGTCGTGGGATTCGACCACGAGCGGCGGGTTCACCAGCGCCATATCCCAGCGAGTGTAGCGTCCGGGGTACTCGTAGGAAGAGGAAAAGACGGCGCCGCGCTCAGCGTCTAGCCTGTCTATCCACGGGGTGGTTCCAGCGCTGTAGTCGGCAGGGCGCTGCGAACGCGTGATGATGACGCCGCTTGGTGTTTCAAATCTGTGGTCCGTTAATGCCGACATTTTCATCTTCCCTTTGCCTTGCGCGTTGACTGTCCAGGGCAGGCGCTGGATACGAAAAAGCCGCCTGCGGAGGTCCGCGGCGGCTTATTCAAAATATTGTCGAGGACAAAAGTCGCACGCCAACAAGTGCCGCCTATTTTCGTAGGCGCCACCAGCCGGTTGCAATCATGTTCGTCTTCATGGTCATGGGATCTGCTTTAGCCTATCGTGACCTTTGGCGCAATGGCGTGATTGCAAAGTTTCACACCTTGAGAATGCGGCCAAGACGAACCGCCGTCATTCCCTTCGACAGCCGCCGGGAGGGCATGATCATCATCACGTTGTCTTCCGGTGTGGTCACGGGCGTCTCACCGTCATAGCCAATGATGGTTCCTGCCTTTTCAATCACCTCCATGCCGCGATAGTCGTTTTGGAAGCGGAAATTATCGGTCTGGGCGGTCACCGGCTTGATAATTTCAACGACGCTTTGCGGTGTTGGGGCTGGACGTGCGTCCAGAAAGGTTTGACCAAAATCAGCGGCTACGGCGCCGGTGGCGCGCAGAAAGCGAATCGAGGTTTCAATGGCCACGTCGCCGGCGTCTTTTTCCCAATGCTGGCCGCATTCAATCAACAGGGCGTTCTTGGGGCTGGCGGGATCTGAAAAGCCGTCATAGTCGCGCAAACGCTTGCCCGCCGCATGTCCTTTGTCGCACATGATCACTTCTGGAACGGATACGGCGCGGGCGAGATCCTTGCCTTTTTGCAGGGCGCCGGCGAGCATCAGGGGCGCCGTTTTATGTTGCATGGAGTGAATGTCCAGCAGCAAGTCAATGGTGTCGACGAAAGGCCTGAGAGCGCGTGCGCGGGTTCGCTCAAGCGTGACTTTATCATCTTCCAATTTGTCCGCCTGCCACAGGCGGTTCATGTCTTCGTCAGCCCAACGCGTGGCCAGCGGGTCCGCTGGATCGAAACGGTCATATGCGTCCAAGTTGACAAAGAACAACGAGAGCTTGCCCTTGACGGGACGCACGCCCTGTTTGAACAGCCAGTCCAGCGCGATTGGCCCGCAAAGCTCGTTGCCGTGAACGACGGCGGAAATCGCAACGTGAGGACCGGGTTCGCCGCTGTCAAACGTGGTGACGCCCTCCAGTCCAATGTTGCCTGCGCGATAAGGGGATATATCGGTTTTCTCAAGTTCGACGGCGTAACCGTCGCTTGGATGCTGTGTCATGTTTTCACCATTCATCTGATTAGTGGAATTGGACTTGCGGAGGGAGAGGGTCAGTTGGAGGCGACGTCGATAAGCTTCGTGAGGAAAGCTTCGCATTTCTCCAATTCGGAGATGTAGATATATTCGTCCGGCTTATGGGCCTGCGTTATGGAGCCGGGGCCAACGACGATGCTTTCAATGCCGCCATTGGTCTGGAACAAACCGCCTTCCGTTCCATAAGCTACTTTGGCGTGGGCGTTTTTCCCCGCAAGACGCTTGGCGAGCTGGGTGACTGGCGCTTCCGGGTCCGTGTCGAGGCCGGGAAACGTCGAAATCCATTCGAATTCCACGCCTGTCTCGGGAGCGACTTTTTGCATGTCCGGGACCAGAACTGTCGCAGCGTAATCTTTTATTTCTGCAACTAGCGCGTCGGCGTCTTCGCTGGGCAGCACGCGGAACTCAAACAGCACTTCGCAATAATCTGGAACGATGTTGAGGGCGGCTCCACCTGAAATGACGCCGGTGTGGGCGGTGGAGAAGGGAATGTCGAACAGCTCGTCTCTGGGGCCTGCGGCGAGTCGCTCCGCCATTTCCTTGACTTTCAGCACGAGACGCGCGCCGACGTCGATGGCGTTGACGCCTTGAGGGGCCAGTGAGGAATGGCAAGCTTTGCCTGTGATTTTCGCCTTGAGCGATCGTTTCGCTTTATGGGCGATAATCACTTCCATATTGGTTGGCTCGCCGACGAAACAGGCGAGCGGCTTAACCGCTTTTTTGTTCAGCTCATCAATCAGCCCGCGCACACCGACGCAGCCGACTTCTTCGTCGTAGGAAAAAGCGAGGTGGATGGGCTTTTTCAAGGCGGCTTTCTTGAAGTCAGGAACTTTTGCCAGGCAACAAGCGAGGAACCCCTTCATGTCGCAGGAGCCGCGACCAAAGAGCTTGCCGTCTTTCTCAATCAGGTCAAAAGGGTCGCTCGCCCACTCCTGACCGTCAACAGGCACGACGTCCGTATGACCGGAGAGAATATAGCCAGCTTCGTCAACCGGTCCGATGGTGGCGTAAAGATTGGCTTTTTCACCGGTCTCGTCATAAACGCGCTCACAGGAAACGCCTTGTTTCGACAGATAATCCTCCACCCAGTCGATGAGTGGAAGATTTGAATTACGGCTGGTGGTGTCGAAGGAAACGAGTTTTCGCAGAAGTTCGGTGGATGTCAGCGTCATTTTTTACTCTCGGTTCGAAATGTTATGAGACGCCGTTTGAACAAACGGCATGGCTGAAGTGATTCTCAAAGTGGTTCTGAATTGGTGTCGAGCGGCGGGTTTTCTCGCGCGTATTCGACAAAGCGTTTCGCCAGGGTGGAGGTGCGGCCTGTCGGCGTGAAAAAACTTGTCGTATAGGGCACCTTGGGGTGGAATGGTCTGATGACGAGACCTGCTTGAGGTTGCAGCGTGATGGGAAACGGATTGACCAGCGCGATGCCTAATCCTTTGCGGACAAATTCGCATAATGTGTAGGAAGTTGCTGTTTCAACTACGATTTTTCTCTCTACGTTATGGGCTGTAAAAATACGGTCATAGACATTTCGCACGCTGAATCGCCGGGTTAGGGCGATAAAATTCTGTTGGTGAAAATCTTCCGGGTAGATGACGTCACGCTCGGCCAGCGGATGGCCTTCAGGAAAGAGAGCATGGCCATAAGCGCGCCGATAAGGCGTGGGCGTCAACCCGTTGTGCTCGGCGAGGCCGTCAGTGATTCCCAGATCGGCATTTTCATTGGCGACGGCGGTGATGATGCTGGCCGAGGCGCCGATTTCGACTTGAAGCGAAACTTCAGGATAAAGCTCGAGAAAACCACGCACAAGATGGGGGAGGAGCGCTTGCGCAAGCGTGGGTGGAGCATGCAGGCGCAAGCGTGGATTTTCGCGGCTTCCCCAGTCATCCCGATCGAGACGCTTTAACGTTTCAAAAATGGGATTTGCTTGCTCGTTCAGCGCCAATCCTGCGGAAGTGGGCGTCAATCTTCCACCTGCTCGCTCGAAGAGCTGTCGTTTGGTTCTGGCTTCGATTTGGGCGATGGTTCTGCTGACTGCAGGCTGTGAGATTCCCAAATGATGCGCAGCGGCCGTGGTCTTTCCCTCTTGAATGACGGCGCGAAGAACTTCTAATTCACGAAAAGTGAAGCCGCGAGAGCCTAGTAACGGGTTGATTTTGCTCACCTATATCCCCCTAAAATAGGAATATGTTTTTTGGTTATTGATTTTTATTTGTCCATCATTAGAACGCATACTAGCATTTAGAGCAAGTCGCCAATGACTTTCGCCATTAAGTGCGAATGCAAGTAGCGCAGAATAGGAGATGCATTCTGTGTTTCATGTTACAACAGGTCATGGCGATGTGACACGGACCACATGCCATCGGCGTCGTTCGACGCCGCGGGTGATTTTGAAAACCGTGAGAGGGGAATATTGAATGAGAACTGCTCGTACACTCTTGATGTCGGCGGCGGCTGTTTGCGCGTTGACAGGGGCGGCCTATGCTGAGGATCTGGTTATCGGCGTCGGCTCGGAAGCGACTTCGATTGATCCGCATTTTCATAATTTGGGCCCGAACAACCAGCTTGCCTTGACGATTTTTGATCGCCTCGCAAATCCGGATGATCGGCAGAACTTCAAACCGGCGCTGGCCGAGTCCTGGAAGCCTATCGACAACACCACTTGGGAATTCAAGCTACGTAAGGGCGTTAAATTCCACGACGGCTCCGACTTCAATGCTGATGATGTGATCTGCACATTTGAGCGCGCTCCGAATGTTCCTAACTCACCTGCAGGGTTTGGCACTTATGTGAAGGGCAAGACGTTCGAGAAAATCGACGACTACACCGTTCACGTGAAAACAGAATCGCCATATCCGCTGATGGTCAATGACCTTGGTCAGGTGGCCATCGTCTCCAACGTTGGTGGTTGTGAAGGTTCGACGCAAGACTTCAACAGCGGCGTCGCAGCGGCTGGCACTGGCCCTTACAAATACGTCGAGTATATTCCCGGCGACCGTATCGTTCTGGCGGCCAATGAAGACTATTGGGGTGAGAAGCCGATCTGGGACAAGGTGACGATCAAGCCGATCAAATCCGCTCCATCACGCGTTGCGGCGCTGTTGTCCGGCGATGTGGACATAATCAGTGAAACGCCCACCACTGACATTGAAACGTTGAAGTCCAAAGATGACATCAGCTTGTCGCAAGGCGTATCAAACCGCGTGATCTATCTGCATTTGGATCAGTTCCGCGAAGATTCGCCCTTTGTGCACGCAAATGGCGGCGGCGACATCAAAAACCCATTGATGGACGTTAAAGTTCGTCAGGCCATCTCCAAGGCTATCAGTCGTGACCTGATCAAGGATCGCGTCATGGAAGGTCTTGCCATTCCCGCCGGACAGCTTTTGCCGGATGGTTTCTTCGGAGTCTCAGAAAACCTGAAGCCCGAAGAATACGATGTGGAAGGCGCCAAAAAGCTGCTTGAAGAAGCTGGCTTGCCGGAAGGTTTCGAGCTCACCATTCATGGTCCTAACGACCGTTATGTGAATGACGCCAAAATCGCCGAAGCCGTCGCGCAGATGTTGACCCGCGCCGGTATCAAGACCAACGTGGAAACGCTTCCGCGGTCGGTTTACTTCAGCCGCGCCTCCGCTGGCGCGGAAGGTCTGCCTGAGTTCTCCCTTACCCTCCTTGGTTGGGGCGCTGGTTCTGGTGAAGCTTCATCGCCGCTGCGTGCTTTGATCGCAACTTTTGACAAAGACAAAGGCATGGGGAACGCCAACCGTGGTCGTTTCTCCAACGCTGAAGTCGATGCGGTGATCGAAGAAGCTCTTGCGGAAGTGAACGACGCAAAACGCGCTGGACTGCTTGCAAAGGCGACGGAGATGGCCATTGGTGAACACCAGGCGATCATCCCGATCCACTATCAGGTGAACACTTGGGCGTCCAAAGACGGCGTTGGCTACATTCCGCGGACGGATGAATACACTGTTCCGCAGAATGTCGTAAAAAAATAAAATCATAAATTTGCACGGGACTGTCCGGGGCGTTGATTAGGCCCCGGACAGTTATTCTTTTTCGCGTAGACCACGATGTCGTGAGCCGATTAACGTGGCCGATCGCGTAAATGACTCCATCGCCGCATGCCCTTTTGTTTCTTGAGGGGCCGCGTATCGCTCGACCCAACGCACTTGTTTAGACAAAGAGTAATTGTCGACAAGTCCAGGCACGGGACCAGATACATGAGTGTCTTTATTCTCCGCCGATTGATGCAAAGCTCGCTGGTCATGGTTGCCATGGCGATGCTGGTGTTTTTTGGCATTCATCTTGTCGGCGACCCCGTACAGATGTTCGTTAGTCCAGACATGGACCAGGAAGACGTCGAAAAAGTTGTTCGCGCTCTTGGTCTGGACAAATCTATTTGGGAACAGTTCTATCTGTTTCTTAAAGGCGCCGTTCAAGGTGATTTGGGAACGTCGTTCGTATTTGGCGAGCCAGCGCTCAAGCTGATCATCCAGCGCATGCCCGCCACTCTCGAACTGGCTTTCACAGCTTTGCTGATGTCGGTTTTATTCGGCATTCCGCTTGGGCTTTATGCAGGCTTGAAGCCCGAAAGCCCCGTTTCAAAAACCATCATGGCAGGGTCCATTCTGGGCTTTTCCCTACCCACGTTTTGGGTTGGGATCATGCTGATTATGGTGTTCGCCGTGATGCTTGGATGGTTGCCGTCAACCGGACGCGGGGACACGGTTGACGTGCTGGGCGTTCCAGTGTCGTTTCTGACGCTCGATGGTTTAAAGCACTTGATCCTCCCGGCCTTTAACCTGGCCTTGCTGAAGATTTCGCTGGTGATCCGCTTGACTCGAGCCGGCGCGCGCGAAGCCATCCATATGGATTATATCAAATTCGCACGAGCGAAAGGTCTCTCCACTCGACGGATCATCATCGTGCATCTCTTAAAGAATATCATGATTCCAGTCGTCACGGTCATGGGGCTTGAGTTTGGATCACTGGTCGCGTTTTCGGTCGTGACCGAGACGATTTTCGCTTGGCCTGGAATGGGCAAGTTGCTGATTCAATCGATCCAGCAACTAGATCGTCCGGTTATCGTCGCCTACCTGATGATAATCGTCTTCCTCTTCGTGGTCATTAATCTGATCGTCGATATTCTGTATTCGCTTCTGGATCCGCGCGTGCGGCTTTCCGATCGCGGCGCTTGAGGAGCATCCCATGACCGCATCAAACATTCCGGTGGTGGCGGACACCACCAAACCCAGCTCCGAAGAGACGCCCTTTGGCCGTTTCGTCAAGGATTTCGTCTCAAGCCGCATAGCGGCGGCTGGATTGGTTACATTTCTATTGATTGTATGCGTGGCGGTGCTCGCGCCGTGGATCGCGCCGCAAAATCCATATGACCTTGCGCAAGTCTCCATTATGGACGCGCGTATGCCACCTGGATCAGAATCCTTCGATGGCTATACATTTTGGCTGGGAACCGACGGCGCCGGTCGTGATTTGTTCTCTGCAATTCTTTATGGGCTGCGCATTTCGCTTTCTGTTGGCCTGATGTCCGGCGTGATCGCAATGATCGTTGGCATGATGGTGGGGTTGAGCGCGGCTTACGCCGGCGGCCGCACCGAAACGCTCATCATGCGAGTGGTGGATCTTCAGCTTTCGTTGCCCGCCGTTCTTATCGCGCTTATTCTACTCGCGGTGTTGGGCAAGGGGATCGATAAGATCATCATCGCGTTGGTGGTGGCGCAATGGGCCTATTATGCGCGCACAATCCGCGCCTCCGCCCTGGTGGAGCGTCGCAAAGAATATGTCGAGGCCGCAGCGTGTCTTGGCATCAAACATTCGCGCATAATGTTTCGCCATATCCTGCCTAACTGCCTGCCGCCAATCATTGTGGTCGCGACCGTGCAAACCGCGCACGCCATTGCGCTTGAAGCCACCTTGTCATTTTTGGGCGTCGGTTTGCCTGTGACGGAACCGTCGCTGGGTCTGCTGATCTCCAATGGATTTGAATATATGCTGTCAGGCAAATACTGGATTGCGGCGTTCCCAGGTGTGGCGTTGTTGATCACGATTGTTTCGATCAATCTGGTCGGGGATCAGCTCCGCGACGTTCTCAACCCGCGCCTGCAGAAGTGAGGAGAGGCTTATGACCAATATTCCGACACTTCAGGTTACGGATCTGAAAACACATTTCTTCACCCGCGCCGGCGTCGCCAAAGCTGTGGATGGCGTTTCTTTTTCGGTCAACAAAGGCGAAGTCCTTGGTTTGGTGGGAGAGAGCGGCTCGGGTAAAACCGTTACAGGATTCTCAATCATGGGATTGGTGGATGCGCCGGGGAAAATCGTCTCCGGCTCCATTAAGCTCAACGGCGAGGAGTTGGTGGGGAAAAGCCAAGAAGATTTGCGCAGCTATCGGGGCAAGAAGGTCGCCATGATCTTTCAGGACCCGATGATGACGCTGAATCCGGTTTTGCGTGTCGACACGCAGATGATCGAGACAATTCTCGCTCATGACGACGTGTCGAAAGAAGTGGCGCGTAATCGCAGCCGTGAGGCTTTGGTGAAGGTTGGCATTCCGGCTCCGGATGAGCGCTTGATGTCTTATCCGCATCAGTTCTCCGGCGGAATGAGGCAGCGTGTGGCTATCGCCATCGCGTTGTTGCACGAACCTGAATTGATTGTCGCCGATGAGCCTACTACGGCTTTGGACGTGACCATTCAGGCGCAAATTTTGTCGGAGATGCAAAAACTATGCGCGGAAACCGGTCTGGCCATGATTTGGGTCACCCATGATCTGGCGGTCGTTGGCGGATTGGCTGATAAAATTGCGGTTATGTATGCCGGGCGCGTCGTTGAGGACGGGCCAATCGACAGCGTCTTGGACGCGCCTATCCATCCTTACACAAAAGGGTTGATTGGCTCGATTCCCAGTCATAACCGGCGGGGAGAGCCTTTGGCTCAGATCCCGGGAATGACGCCGTCCTTGTTGAAGTTGCCAGCTGGCTGCGCTTTCGCCGCCAGATGCGCGCGCAGTGACGCGACTTGCGAGCAAATGCCAGAGCTTAAGTCTTATCCTGTGGGACGCAATGCACGTTGTCACCATCCTCATCTTATTGGCGCGGAGGCCGAACTGTGAGCACTCAGCAAGAGCCGCCTATCATTCAGCTTGAGAATGTATCCAAGCGTTTCGTCAAAAAGCTCGACGCGGCAGAGAAAATCGTCAATGTTTTTGGCGGAGATCGTGTGGAAGAAATCGTTCACGCCGTGGATAAAGTCAATCTTGGCGTCACTGAAGGCGAGGTCGTGGGGCTTGTCGGTGAAAGTGGCTGCGGCAAGTCGACCCTTGGCCGCGTCGTGGCGGGAATTCACCCCGCCACCGAGGGCAAGCTTTATTGGCGCGGGCGTGACATCACCGCGGGCGACGTTGATTTCAAGAATTCGAAATTGAAAATCCAGATGATTTTTCAAGACCCCATGTCATCCCTTAACCCCAGAATGCGGGTGTCGGACATCGTGGGGGAGGCGCCACGCGTTCATGGATTGATTTCGGCGAAAGATCAGTCGTCCTACGTTGAGGAAACGCTGCTTAAAGTCGGGTTGGACCCTTCTTATAAAGATCGTTACCCTCATCAGTTTTCCGGTGGACAGCGTCAACGCGTAGGCATTGCGCGGGCGCTGGCGGTTAATCCTGAGTTCTTGGTCTGCGATGAATCCGTCGCTGCTCTGGATGTTTCAATCCAGGCGCAGGTGCTCAATCTGTTCATGAAGCTGCGTGAAGACTTGGGGTTAACCTATCTCTTCATCAGCCATGATCTTGGCGTGGTGGAGCATTTGTCTGACCGGGTCGTGATCATGTATCTTGGCCGGGTTGTGGAGACTGCGCCTACAGGCGAGCTGTTTGAAAAACCCAACCACCCATATACTCAAGCGTTGCTAGCGGAAATTCCGCGCATCGACACCCGTAAACGGGTTTTCAAACCGGTGAAAGGGGAGATCCCGTCGCCGCTCAATCCACCTTCCGGTTGTCATTTTCATCCGCGTTGCCCATTTGCAATGGAGCGCTGTCGTGTTGAGGCGCCGATGTTGAAAGAGATTGCGCCCGGACGGCATTCGTCCTGCCATTTGAACGACGCGTGACGATTTCAAGGAGCGGTGGGAATGAGTATTGATTTTCCGAAAAGCGCGACGGATCTTTTTGAAGTCCGTCTGCCGGATGAGCTGCGGGCGCCATTGGCGCTCGACAGTCCGCACTCCGGAGAAGTTTATCCGCTGGAGTTCAAGCCGGCGCAACCGCCGCAGCGATACCGGGGCGCGGTTGACATGTATGTGGACGAGCTGTTCGGGGCGGCGCCGTCTCTTGGTCTGCCGCTACTCGCCTGTGAGTTTCCGCGTATTTTTTGCGACGTGAATCGTGCGGCAAACGATCTGGACCCGTCCACCATCGACGGGGTTCCGGCAATGGTCCTTGAGCCGGGGGAAAAGGCGCGCTACGGCAAAGGCGTGATCTGGATGGCGACGCCTCCAGACGGCGCGCCGCTTTATGACAAGCTGGTCACGGCGCAAGAAGTGGAGGATCGGGTTGAGCGTTATTGGCGCCCTTATCACCGTGCGCTGGCGCAAATGCTGAACGCTCTTCATGAGCGGTATGGAGCGGCGTATCATCTGGACTTGCATTCCATGCAGGAGCGGTCAAACCAGATGCATTCGGAGGCGGTGGGCTCCATACGACCTGATATTGTGCTGTCGGACCGGGAAGGAACAACGGCCTCAGCCAATTATCTTCAGGCGGCGAAAGGCGCTCTGGAGAGAGCGGGCTTCGATGTTCGCGTGAACGATCCGTACAAGGGCGCCGAACTGGTTCGCGTGTGCGGTCGTCCTGCTGAAGACTATCATTCGTTGCAAATTGAAGTGAACCGCCGACTTTACATGAACGGCGAGACTTTCGCTAAGAATGAGCTGTTCGACGACACGCAGGCGCGCTTGACGAAAGTTCTGCGCGACATACGTGATTGGGTCGCCGCGCAGGCCTGATTTATTTGGAATCGGACCATAGCCAGGCGGCGCCGCGCACGCCTGAGCTATCGCCGTGTTTGGCCTTGCGTATGGGCGTGTCATAATGGTCCGAGAAAACATATGGGGACATGGCGGCGGGCAAGTCCTGATAAAGTTCCGTGACGTTGGACATGCCGCCCCCCAGCACGATCACATCCGCGTCGATGAGGTTGGCTGAGAGCGCCAGGGCGCGCCCAAGACGGCTCACATATCTTTGGTAGACGCTGTTGGCCGTCTCGTCGCCGGCTCTCTTCAGTTCGATGATTTGCTGCCCCTTCAGGGCGACGCCGCTGGATTCGCGGTAATCCAGCTCAAAGCCCGTCCCCGAACACAACAGGTCAATGACGCCGTGGTGACCGGTCCAGTTTTTTGGTCCGGGAAACTCCTGCACGCTCATCCATGGTACGGGGATATTGCCCCATTCGCCTGCTATTCCATTGGCGCCGCGATTGGCTTTGCCATTGATCGCGAGACCTGAGCCGCAGCCGGTGCCGATGATGATTGCGTGGACGAGACGCGCGCCGGCCGCCGCGCCGTCGGCTGCTTCCGACACCGCAAGGCAATTGGCGTCGTTTTCTATGCGCACCGCTCGTCCCAACGCGGCTTCAATGTCCTTGTCCAGCGGCTTGCCGTTCATCCAGGTGGAGTTGGCGTTTTTGACGAGACCGGTGGCGGGTGAGATGGAGCCGGGAATGCCAATGCCGACGGTTCCTTGTTCCCCGGTTGCGCTTTCCGCCGCGGCGACCAGCTCCACCACCGCGCGCACGCAGGCTGGGTAATCATCGCGCGGAGTTGGCGCGCGCTTGCGAAACGCTTCGTCTCCTTCGCTCGATAAGGCGATAATCTCCATTTTGGTGCCGCCCCAATCGATCCCTAGCCGCATGCGTTTTGCTCCATGTTCGTTAGATGGACGGCGCGAGGCCGGCCTTGCGTTCGCGTTTGGCTCGCCTTTTGATCGCCGCGTCAAGACTTGGCGCCGCCGCCACCAATAAACGCGTATAGGGATGGCGTGGTTTGTCTAGAACTTGCGTCGTTTCCCCTTGTTCCACGATCTTGCCGCCGCTCATGACCATGACGTGATCGGTGATGGCGCGCACAATGGAAAGGTCATGAGATATGAAGAGATATGCCAGTCCAAAGCGTTCGCGTAGTTCGGCTAGAAGATCTAGAACCTGCGCGCGAACGGAAACGTCTAGCGCCGAAACGGGCTCGTCGGCGACGATCAGCTTTGGCCGGGTGGTCAGCGCTCTGGCGATGGCGATGCGCTGGCGCTGTCCGCCGGAGAACTCATGAGGGTATTTTTCACCGTCCGCGGCGGTAAGCCCAACGGCTTCCAGTACCTCGTCAACGCGTTTGCGCCGATCCCGAGCGTTGAGTTCTTCGCGTAGCAAATACATAGGTTCGTCAATGACCCGATGCACCGGGTGACGTGGATTGAAGCTGCCGTAAGGGTCCTGAAAAACCACTTGCACCGCGCGGCGTACGGCGGCGCGATGCGCATTTTTCAAGCTGTAAGGGTTTTGGCCAAGAATTTGAACGCCGCCGCTTTGCGCTGGCTCCAGTCCTAAAATCGTGCGGGCGAGCGTGGATTTACCGCTGCCGCTTTCGCCCACCAAGCCAAGGGTTTGTCCGGGAAAAATATCGAAACTGACTTTATCTACGGCCCGAAAATGAGGACGCGGGCCGAAAAGGCTTTTTCGCGGTAGAGCGTAGTCGCGCACCAAGTCGCGTACTTGCAATAACGCTTGGCCTTGAGCGGTTTTTTGTTCTGATATGACAGACCGTAGTCGTTTGGGCGTATGAACGGAGGCGTTGAACAGCGCCTTCGAATAGGGGTGAGTTAGCGTTTTGAACAAATGGCCCGTTGGGCCTGTCTCCACAATCTCGCCGTCGCGCATTATGGCGACGCGATCGGCCATATCCGCGACCACCGCCAGATCGTGGCTGATCAGCAGTAGGGACATGTCGTCCTTTTTGACGATTTCCTTGATCAGAGCCAGAATTTGCGCCTGAATTGTAACGTCGAGCGCCGTTGTCGGCTCGTCAGCTATAAGGAGCTTTGGTTTGCAGGCGATGGCTATGGCGAGCACCACACGCTGGCGTTGTCCGCCTGACAGTTGGTGTGGGTAGCGGCTTGGAGAGTGGCGATCCGGTGAAAGACCGACGCGCTCTAATAGCCGCTTGGCGCGGGACATTGCTTCGCCGCGCGACAGGCGTAAATGCCAGATCATACTTTCCATGACCTGATCGCCGATGGTTTTCACCGGATTGAGCGCGGTCATAGGCTCTTGAAACACCATGCCGATCTGATGGCCGCGCAAGGCGCTCATGGTTTTTTCATCCGCTCCAAGAAGCTCTTGCTTCCGAAAGCGGATCGAGCCGCTCGCCGCGCCGCCCTCCGCCATAAGCTGCATGACGGCCAACGCCATCTGGGATTTTCCGGAGCCGCTTTCTCCCACAAGGCCAAGCGTCTCCCCTCGCTTGATGGAGAGCGAAACACCTCGCAGAATTGGCGCGCCATTGATTGACGTGGTCAGCTCGTCAACTGTCAACAGAGCGCTCATCCGACCCTCCGTCGCAATTTTGGGTCAAGAAGATCACGCAGGCCGTCGCCCAGAAGGTTCAGGGCAAGCACCGTTATGATGATCGCAAGACCGGGATAAATCGCAAGCTGCGGGGCGATCGACATCATGGTTTGCGCTTCATTCAACATTCTTCCCCAAGAGGCTAACGGTGGTTGAGCCCCTAAGCCAACGTAGGATAAGCCAGCCTCAGCCAATACGCCAAGGGAGAACTGAATAGTTCCCTGAACGATCAGCAGATTGGCGATATTGGGTAAAATATGCTCGGTGGTTATGCGCAGCTCGCTCTTGCCTGCGACGCGGGCGGCTAGAATGAATTCACGTGTCTTGATGGCGAGGGCTCCGCCGCGCGCGACGCGGGCGAAAACCGGAATATTGAAAATTCCAATTGCAAGAATTGCGTTGAGCGCGCCGGGGCCGAAAATAGCGGTGATCATCACGGCGGAAAGCAAAGCGGGAAAAGCGAAAATCAAATCGTTGAAGCGCATAACGCTTTCGTCGAGCAAGCCGCCACGGGTCGCGGCGATCAAGCCTAATGGAACGCCGACGAGAATGCCTATGCTCGCCGCCACGAGGGCTACCGCGATTGAGGTGCGCGCGCCGACCATCAGCATCGACAACATGTCGCGGCCATATTGATCCGTGCCCAGAAGATGCGCCCATGAAGAGCCTTGCAACCGGTTGGCGATATTTAGATCATTAATAGGATAGGGCGTCCAAACGAAGGAGACCAGCGCCATCAGAAGTATGGACGTGATCACCGACGCGCCGATCATGAAGGCGCGGGAGCGCATGATGCGTCCGATGGGGCGGGTGTAATGTGAAGCGGGCGTATTGGTGACGGGCGTGTTCATGAACGCCTCCTTAGTCGCGGATCCACCGCCGCATAGGCGATGTCGATCAGGAGCGTCACCACTATTACCGCGGCGACAAGCAAAATGACGACGCTTTTCACGACAATCAAATCGCGTTGACTAACTGCTTGAAAAACTAATCGGCCCAAGCCTGGGAGATAAAATACGTTTTCTATGATGATGGCGCCGGTGATGAGGAAAGAGAATTGCAGGCCAAGGATCGTTAGCACGGGAATCATGGCGTTTTTCACCGCGTGACGCCAGAGCGTCGCGCGTCGTGTCAGCCCCTTGGCGCGCGCCGTGCGAATATAGTCCTCATGCAATACGTCAATTATGGCTGAACGCATCACGCGGGCGAGAATGGAGGCTTGAGGCAGGGCGAGAGCGACGGCGGGTAGGATGAGCGCTTGTAGCGCTGGCCACAGGCCGGCGTCCCATCCGGGAAAGCCGCCGGAAGGCAGTAACTGCAAGGTGACGGCGAAGATGAAAACAAGCAATATGGCGAACCAGAAATTGGGTATGGCGACGCCGATTTGGGTCAGGATCATTAAACTGGTGTCAGGCGCGCGTCCGCGGCGGCTGGCGGCGAATATGCCGGCTGGAAAAGCGATGAGGACCGATAGCGCGAGCGAAATCGCGGCAAGCGGCAGCGTGATTGCAAGCCTGTCGCTAATCAGCTCCATCACGGGCACGTCGTAGGTGTAACTCACCCCAAGGTCTCCGTGAAGAAATCCGCCAATCCATGCAAGATAGCGATTGAGCGGAGATTGATTAAGCCCCATTTGCTCGCGTAGCGCCGCAAGAGTGTCTTCTCGCGCTTCAACCCCCAGCATTAATTGCGCCGGGTCGCCGGGCAAAATCTCCAAAAGGAGAAAAACCACCGCTGACGCGATGAGAAGCGTGGCGAGAAGACTACATAGGCGTTTCAAACAATAAACGATCATTTGCAGAACCTAGTGGGCGGAAGAGGGCGGCGCAATGCATATGGTGTCCGGGCCTGATCCACCACGGGAATTTTACACGAACTTCATTCGCGCAAGTGAAGACTAATCGTATTTGAAGAGATAAACGTGGCATATTGCGAATATATTTATCGTCACTGATTGGGAAGTTTGGTCATGCCTCCTTGCTTTATAAAGCCTTTGCTTGTTTTAGGCGCGACGTTCGCGTTTACGTTTGCGGCGATGGGAGAGCGCGCGGCGGCTGCGTCCTTGTCCGCATGCGTTGAAAACCTGAAATCGGCGGCGGTCAAGGCGGGAGTTAGCCGGCAAGTGGCGCTGGCGGCGTTGTCGAATGTGGCCTTTGATGAAAAAGCGGTTCGTTTTTCCAAAAGTCAGCCGGAATATAAAACCCATATTTGGGACTATATGGCGTTCCTCGTGGATCAGAAGCGTATCGATGATGGCTTGGCCATGATGAGGCGTCATGACAAAACCTTGCGCGCCGTGGAGAAAACCTATGGGGTGGATCGCTATGTGGTGGCGGCTGTGTGGGGCGTTGAAAGTGATTATGGTCAAAGCGTGGGCGATTTCTATCTGCCGCATGCCTTGGCGAATCTTGCGTGTCAGAGGCGACGGGCGAAATATTTTCGCTCTGAGTTGATCGCGGCGCTGAAGCTTGTCACCAAGGGGGATTTGTCTTTGGATGAGTTGCGCGGATCATGGGCGGGGGCGTTTGGGCAAACCCAATTCATGCCCACGACTTACCAGAGACTTGCGGTGGATTTTGATCGGGACGGACGTAGGGATTTGGTCAAATCCACGCCGGACGCGCTGGCGTCGACGGCGAATTTTCTCAAAGCCTCCGGCTGGCGTAAAGGGCAGCCGTGGGGATATGAGGTTTATCTTCCCGGGGATTATCAGGGGGAAAGTGGTCGGAAACGGCGCGTTTCGCTCGATGTGTGGGCGCGTCGCGGTTTGAAACGCATGGATGGGAGGGAGCTGAAAGGCGACGCGCAAGCGGGCCTCCTGTTGCCTGCGGGCATGAAGGGGCCGGCGTTTCTTGTGTTCAGGAATTTTGACGCTATCTATTCTTACAATGCGGCGGAGTCTTATGCTTTGGCGATTTCGCATCTCGCTGACCGGTTGCGCGGCGGCGGCGCGTTTGTCACGCTTTGGCCGACCGATGATCCGGGGCTTTCTCGCCGCCAGAGGTTGGAGTTGCAAAAAATGTTGATCCGTAACGGATATGATATTGGCGAGGCGGATGGAAAAATTGGTCCGGTGAGCCGCGCCGCCATACGCCAAGCCGAAGCCAAAGCAGGGTTGCCCGTTCAGGGCAGGCCCGGGATCAAGGTTTATCGTTCGCTAGGCGGAAAGTAACCAAGTGGACGACAATTAAAAGCCGCGGGTGGCGCTGAAATTCGACGTGAAGGGAGCGGGCGACCGTGGTTTGGGCGCCCGCTGAAGGGGGGATCAATCCTCCCAATAAACTTCGGTGAGGTCATTGGCCTGAACGGGAGCGTTCTCCCAAAGCCCTTTAAGCTTGGCGTTCCATACGCCGGTTTTCGCCAGCTGGAACAAATAGCCGTTGACCGCGTCTTGCGCGAGAATTTCCTGCGCTTTTTTCATCAGCTGGTGACGAGCCTGCGTGTCGCTAGTCACTTCCAGTTCCTTGATGAGGGCTTTGAATTCCGGGTTGCCATAGTTGAAGTAATAGTCGTCTTTGGCGTAAATGCCGATGTCCATGGGCTCCGTATGGGAGACAATGGTCAAATCGTAATCCTTGCCTCGAAAAACTTGCTCTAGCCACTGCGCCCATTCCAACGGGATGATCTGAGCTTCAACGCCAATTTTACGTAAATTGGAGGCGATGATTTGTCCGCTGCGCTGTGCGTAAGCAGGAGGCGGAAGCTTGAGCGTGACTTTGAAACCGTCGGGATAACCGGCTTCTGCAAGAAGTTTCTTAGCCGCCTCAAGGTCAAGGGGGTATGTTTCGGTCAAGTCAACATAGGCGGGGTGATGCGGCGCGAAATGCGAGCCTATTGGCGTTCCCACGCCGAACATGGCGCCATCAATAATCGCTTGCCGGTCAATGACGTGAGCGATGGCTTGACGCACGCGAATGTCGTCAAATGGCTTTCTGCCGTTATTGATCGCGAGGATCGTCTCGCCCTCCGTCGACCCCACTACGGTGGAGAACCTTTGATCTACTTTGATTTGCGGCAAGTTTTCCGGCGCGGGAAAAACGGGGAAAGCGTCCACGTCGCCGGACATGAAGGAGGCGAGGGCGGCGGCGCTGTCCGTGACGACTTTCAGGGTCGCTTTGTCCAAGGCGGGCGCCTCGCCCCAGTATTCACGGTTACGCGTTAATTCGATCTTGTCGCCTTTAACCCAGCGTTTGAATTTGAACGGTCCAGTGCCAATGGGGGTGGACTTATTCGTGTCGGCGCTTTTGGGGGAGACGATCACCGCGTCGCCGCCGCCCAAATCGCTCAAAAAGCTGCCGGTAGGGCGTTTCAGCGTGATTTTCACCTTTGTGGGGTCAATGGCTTCAATTGTGTCTATGGGGTCAAAGATTTGCTTTTGGGCATTGACGGATTTGTCTCCGCGCGCACGCTCAAAAGAAAAAACGACGTCGTCAGCGCTGAAATCGGAGCCGTCATGAAACTTGACGCCGTCGCGCAGCTTGAACACATAAGTCAAACCGCCATCAGATATCGTCCAGCTTTCCGCCAACGCCGGGATAACGCCGCCGTTACGATCAATCTGCGTCAGTCCTTCGAAAAGGTTAATGAAAACGACCTCATCGATCGCCGCCGCCGCGCCAGCGGTTGGGTCTAGATGAGGCGGTTCGAGGCCAATGCCGATAACAACGTCTTTTCGCGGCGCGGTCGCTTCCGCTCCTCCTAATAGACTAACGCTCAACGTCAGAATGCAGATTAGCCTGCGCGTCACTAAAGAAAGTCTCGGCATATTTACGTCTCTCCCATTCGACTTTTCGGCGGTGTCTATTGTCGAAGCATGGTTTACCAATGATCGCTTCTTGCGCGTCGTCGGTAAGGCGGATGCAGATTGCGCCAAGACTTTTGCGCTGTCCACCTTATCTTGAAAGCAATTGAAAATATTCTGGAGTGCGCCGTAATCAACCCTCAGCTTAGACTAATATTATTTTCGCCTCATTTACCGCGATTTGATAACGCATATAGACAATCTGAAGAGCGAGCGTTTGGAGTTATTTTCCGGTATATTGCGGGAGATAGAAGTTTTCTTCTCCCGACGGATCGATTACGCAGTAAGTTTTGATGGTTGTTTTTCTCGCCGGTTTGGAAATGCCGCTTAACGGAGATTCTGGGCGATCATCGCTTACGCGTCTTTAGAAATTTGCGAAATTTTTCTTTAATACGGCCGCATACGCTGGCGGCACGGATGCGTTGGCGTTGTTTCGTGTGAAAACAATCGCAGCTCTTTGCGGAATGGTGAAAGGCGTCGGTTTGGGTTTGGTGGATTGGACAGGGGAATCTGGCAATAAGGCGCGCTCGATCTCACAGCGGAGACGGGCGGCGATCTATTGCTATGGCTTACTTGCAAGAATTTTACCTAAGTTGCCATTTTATCTTGTAACGATAGGCGTCGGCGGCTTACTTGTCGCCGCCGTGGGCGTCATTATCTATCAATCAAATATTGGCTCTAAAGAACCGCCCACCGCACCGGCTTCCGTTCGTATAGACGCCTTCGCGGAATTACCCGTTTCCGTCGTCAACAGATTGCATATGAGAAGCTTAGAAAAGCCTGCGACGTTTAAAGTGGTTTATGGTGGAGATCCAGCTGATCTATGCCGGGCGATTTCTGCGCTTGGTTTCAAGATGAGCAAATGGGAGCCGCATCCGTTGCGAGATACGTTTTGGCAGTGCGTGAGCGGTTTATCACCCATAGGACGTGAGGATTCTGAAGGTCGGCGCACCACTTTGTTCGTCAATTTGCGCGGTGAGAGCGAGGATAAGCTTGATCTTCTCAGAATTAAGCTAAATGGGGAAAGTCCTGCGTCTCTACCTCGCGGCAAGCGCGCCGCTTTGCGGGTGATGGAGGTGATTTCCGCACGTTATGGATGGGATTTGCCGCGCGCGTTTTACGACGCCGTGCGCAATGGGACGCTTTACCGTGGGGTTGATCAGGGGATTCGTCTTTCCGTTCTTCCTGAAGATCCCTTGCTTCAAGGAGACACGCCAGATGTCTTGCGGTTGAATATCAGCTTCGCGTTTCCAAAAATTGATTTAATGCCGGACGCGTATCACTTCGCGCCTTTTCAATGGCGGCTCCCTGATCCGGAAACGCCATTGAAAAGGCGCGAAGGAGCGTCCACGGGAGACACCCGCCCGTGATCTTTGACGCGGCGTTGTCGTGAAATCGCTTACCTATCAGGGAGGGGGATGAAATCTTCTTCATCACCCGGTATCGCGTCAAAACGCATGTGTTTCCAGTCGTTCTTCGCCTGATCTATGCGCTCTTTTGACGAGGAGACAAAGTTCCACCAAATGTGGCGTGGCCCGTCCATCGGCTCTCCTCCCAGCAGCAAAAAACGGGCGTTTTCCCGGGCTATGACAGTCAGCTCGTCGCCGGGTTTGAACACTAGCAATTTCCCGGGAGTGAAACTATCGCCGGAAATTTCGATTTCACCTTCCACCGTATATATGGCGCGCTCTTCATGAGTGGCGTCGACTGGCAGGCGCCCGCCCGTTTGTAGGTGAATGTCGGCGTATATAGTTTCCGAGGCGGTTTTGACTGGAGCGCGAACACCGTAAAGTTCGCCGGCGATAAGCCTGACGTTGGCGCCGCCATCATTTAGAACAGGCATGTTTTCTGCAGCGTGGTGCACGAATGAGGGAGCGCTTTCCTCCACCTCTTTTGGCAGGGCGACCCAGCTTTGAATGCCGAAAAGTTTTCGCAACGTCGCTTTTCGAGCGGTGTCCTCCCGTTCGGAGTGAACGATACCCGAGCCAGCCGACATCCAGTTCAGCGCTCCCGGTCTGATGAGCTGGTCCGATCCCAGGCTGTCACGATGATGAATTTCTCCATCAAAAAGGTAAGTGACGGTGGCCAGACCAATATGGGGGTGTGGTCGTACGTCAATACCGCCTGTGTGAAGAAACTCCGCTGGCCCCATTTGATCGAAAAAGATAAAGGGACCGATCATTTGCCTTTTGGCGGAGGGAAGAGCGCGGCGGACTTCGAAACCTCCAAGGTCGCGCGCGCGCGGCACAATGATCGCGTCAATCTGGTCGCAGGCCGAAGCGTCGCCGAGAGCGGGGTCTTTATTAGGCGTCCAGGTCATTTGGGATCCTGACTGTCGAAGCGTTTTGTTGAGGTGATGATGGTGAACTTAGCGTCTCTGGATGGGTATGGCTATTTGACGCAGCGTTTCCATTTTATGGTCCAAAGGCGTTATCTCATCCAAGCGGTGGAATATTCAGGCAAACGGTGAAAACTTCAGACTTTTGCCGGTTTCCTCTTTCGGGGAAGTCACGTTGATGTCACGCAAGGTTTCTATGCGAAAGATGAGAAAAATTGGGGAGCAAAGAGCGAGATGGTGAATGTTCTGTTGATCACGGCTGACCAATGGCGGGGAGACTGCCTTGGCGTCGGCGGCCATGCTCATGTGAAAACGCCGCATATTGACGCTTTGGCGGGAAATGGAGTTTATTTTTCCCAGCACTTCTGCCAGGCGGCGCCTTGTTCCCCAGCGCGTGCGGCGCTTTATACCGGCCTGTATCAAATGACCAATCGGGTTGTGAGAAATGGCGCGCCTCTTGACGCGCGTCACGACACGATCGCATTAGCCGCGCGGCGGGCTGGATATGATCCAACGCTTTTTGGTTATACCGATCAGTCTGTCGACCCGCGCACCGTTAGCGGTGATGATCCATGGCTGCGAACTTATGAGGGCGTATTGCCGGGCATGAGCGTTCGCGTTCGGGTGCCGGAAGACCATGGTCCCTGGTTTTCATGGCTTGAGGCGCGCGGCCACAAGTTGCCCGGTCAGCCGGAGGATATTTGGCTGCCGGCGAATGGTCGCGCTGATCCGCCGCAGCAGGAGGCGCCGCGCTATAACGCTGACGAGACTGAGACAGCGTTCTTGGCGGGTGAGTTCTTGAGCTGGTTGAAGGAGCGGGGCCGGCGCGGCGCGGCGCGTAAGGAGCCTTGGTTCGCCCATGTCAGCTTTATTCGCCCGCATCCTCCCTTTATTGCGCCGGAGCCATATGCCTCCATGTACTCTCCCGAGGACGGGGAGGACTTCAAGGGCGCTAAAACGCCTGAAGACGCGGCGGCGATCCATCCATTTTTGAAGTATGCTTTGGGCAAAATGCGCAAAGAAAGTCTGGTGCATGGGGCGTCTGGTGACGCAAGGGAGTGGGACGAGGTTGACAGGCGACGTATTCGCGCGACCTACTGGGGAATGGTGTCGGAAGTTGACGCGCAGATTGGACGGATCGTCGCGGGATTGAAGGCGAGCGGCGCTTGGGAGGACACTCTGATCGTTCTGACATCCGATCACGGGGAGATGCTTGGAGACCATCAACTTTATTCCAAGCTGGGTTTCTATGACGAGAGCTTCCATGTGCCTTTGATTATTCGCGATCCCCGCAACACTGTGGCGCATGGGCGAAAGGTTGAGGCCTTCACCGAGTCTGTGGATGTCATGCCCACGGTTCTTGAGGCGATTGACGCCGATATGCCGGACCATCTGGACGGTCGTTCGCTTATGCCCTTTCTTGAGGGGCGGTCTCCGGACGAGTGGCGGCAGGAAGCCCATTGGGAGTTCGACTTTCGTGAAGTCGCGTCAGGTCAGGCGCAAGAGCAATTGGAGCTGGAGTTGGACGCCTGTAATTTGGCCGTCATTCGAGGCCGGGACGTGAAATATGTTCATTTCGCTGGTTTGCCGCCTCTTTTGTTTGATCTGGAGAGCGATCCGGATGAAACCCGCAACGTCGCCGATGATCCTGCTTATTTGGCTTTGAGAATTTATTACGCTGAAAAGCTGCTTTCGTGGCGGGCGAAACATCTTGATCGGCGTTTGAGCGGGCTGGAGCTCACCAGCAAGGGCGTGGTTAATGGCCGCTCAAACGCGCAGGCAGACAAAACTGGCAAGAAACGATAAGCAGATAGATATGGTTGGAAATAGCATGAAGCTCATGGAAACCTATGACCTAGCCATTGTTGGCGCGGGAATTTTGGGCCTTGCTCACGCATTGGCCGCCACCCGTTTCGGTAAACGCGTTATCGTTATTGACCGCGACGCGCAGGCTAACGGCGCGTCGATCCGTAATTTCGGGTTTATCACCGTGACAGGACAGGAGCGGGGGGAAAGCTGGCGCAGAGCAAAGCGCACGCGGGACGTTTGGGCGGAAGTGGCGCCAAAAGCTGGAATCGATGTCGAACACGCCGGACTCGTGGTGGGGATGCGCCGCGCCGAAGCCGTTGCGGTGGCCGAAAGCTTCTTGAAAACGGAAATGGGGGAAGGTTGCGCCCTTCTTTCTCCTAACGAGGCGCTGCGTCGCTCGCCGATGTTGAACGCCGACGCTTTACAGGCCGGTCTGTGGTCTCCACATGAGCTGCGGGTGGAGAGCCGCACCGCCATCGCCAAGTTGGCGGCATGGCTTGAGGCAGAATTTGGCGTGACGTTCTTGAGGTCCACGCAGGTGTTGGACGTTGCGCCGCCGAGGATACGAACAAGCCGGGGCGTTATTCACGCCGACGCTGTGGTGGTGTGTCCGGGAGATGACTTTCTTACGCTGTATCCTGAAAGGATCGCGGCCTATGGGGTGACCAAGTGCAAATTGCACATGTTGCGAGTTATGCCGAACAGGCCGCAAAAACTGGGAGCCGCCATAATGTCCGATCTCGGGCTTGCGCGGTACGCGGGCTATGCGGCCTTGCCTGAAGCGCAGGCGTTGAAGACCGTTCTGGCGCATGAACAAGCCGACGCGCTGGAGAACGGCGTTCACCTGATTGCGGTGCAGTCAGCCGATGGTTCGCTGGTTGTGGGCGATAGTCACCATTACAGCGCGACGCCTGATCCATGGCAGCCGGAACATGTTGATAAGATCATATTAAATGAAATGGACAAGGCGATGAGCTTCGGTTCTTACGATGTGATTGAGCGTTGGACCGGGGTTTATGCGTCCGCCGCAAGAACGATGTTCAGGGACCGGCCAAGCGAAGCGGTGCGCGTGGTGATGGTGACTGGGGGGACGGGCGCGTCCACTGGTTTCGCCATTGGCGAGGAAACCATTGACGAGCTTTATGGGGAATAAACGATGCAAAACGTGAAAGCCGTGGTTTTTGACTGGGCCGGGACAATGGTGGATTTCGGGTCGCGCGCGCCTATGGGAGCCTTCGTGAAGGCTTTCGCCGCCTTTGAAATTGAAATTTCCATTGAAGAAGCTCGCGGGCCAATGGGGTTGCCGAAGCGGGAGCACATCAAGGCGCTGGTTGAAAACCCGAAGGTCGCGGCCCAGTGGCTAGCCCGCTATGGGACGCAGCCTGACGACGAGGCTATTGATCGGATTTATAAAGTGTTTGTTCCAATGAACGCGGCGGTGGTGAACGACTTCGCTCAATTGATCCCGGGCGCGCTGGAGGTTGTGACGGCTTTGCGCGAGCACGGAGTGAAAATTGGCTCCACTACCGGTTATGTGCGGGAGATTATGGAAAAACTGACGCCTGCGGCGTTGGCGCAGGGGTATGAGCCTGACAACTTGGTCTGCGCGGGAGACTTGAGCGAAGGACGCCCATCGCCGCTGATGATGTATCGCTGTTTTGCCGATCTGGGCGTTTATCCACCAACCGCCGTGGTGAAGGTGGATGATACGGAGCCGGGGATTTTGGAAGGAGTCGCTGCGGGAACGTGGACCGTGGGATTGGCGCTGTCGGGTAATCTATGCGGGTGTTCACAAGAAGAGCTGGCAGAGATGAGCGAGGCGAAAAGAGAGACGGTCCGCAAGGATGCGACGGCTGTGTTGAAGGCTTCGGGAGCGGATTATGTGATTGACACCGTCGCTGACCTTCTACCTGTGATTAACGCGATTGAGGAGCGGATAGCCCGCAGCGAGCGACCCGGAACGCAATGACTACGCTTTTTCCGCCGCCTAAATGCCTTTGGCGTGTAACCAACAAAAACGCCCGGATACAAGATCCGGGCAGTTGGTTTTGGGGGGAGGTTAAAAACAAACGTTGACGTCGTTGCATGGCGTCGTTCATGACGTTGGCGTCTCAGTTTGAGTATTTACTCTAGCAAGCTTGCGTAAAGCCTGCGTTATTTTCTCTCCCTGACATATTTGCAAGTGAATGGGGTCAGATGCTTCCGACCCCATTGCGTTCAATTATTTATTGGCGTCTTCCCAAGACTTGATCAGCTCGTCGTAATTAACGGTGACGGGCTTTTCTTTTTCATCAGCAATTTTGGGCTGAGGAGCGAGGTTGCCTTCTTTCTTGGCCAGTTCCACCCAATATTCCATTGGATGCTCTTCGTTGAGTTTTGGCCCAATGTCGCCTTGAACGCCTGCGCGCTCCAGACGCTGCATGACTTTTTCCTGCTCGGCGCAAAGCGAATCCATTGCGGCTTGAGCTGTCTTGGCTCCCGAGGAAGCGTCACCAATGGCCTGCCACCACAATTGCGCCAGTTTAGGGTAATCCGGCACGTTGGTTCCGGTTGGCGACCACTGCTTGCGGGCGGGGGAGCGATAAAACTCCACCAATCCGCCAAGTTCTGGCGCGCGTTCCGTGAAGCTCTTGTCGCGGATGGTGGATTCGCGCGTGAAGGTCAGACCTTCGTGGCTCTTCTTCACATCTACGGTTTTCGAGCCGACGAACTGGGCGTAGAGCCATGCGGCTTTGGCGCGGTCTTCGGGGGTGGACTTCATCAAGGTCCAGGAGCCAACGTCCTGATATCCAAGCTTCATGCCGTCTTTCCAGTAAACGCCATGAGGAGAAGGGGCCATGCGCCACTTCGGCGTGCCATCGTCATTGACGACGGGCAGACCTTTTTTGACTGCGTCGGCCGTGAAGGCGGTGTACCAGAAAATCTGCTGGGCGATCGCGCCTTGTGCTGGAACGGGGCCAGACTCGGAGAAGGTCATGCCGGCGGCTTCTGGCGGCGCATAGGCCTTCAGCCAGTCAAGATACTTCTCGATGGCGTAGACGGACGCCGGGCCGTTGGTGTCGCCGCCGCGGGCTACGCATGAACCAACCGGACGCGAGTCTTTGTCAACGCGAATGCCCCATTCATCGACCGGAACCCCGTTAGGAATGCCCTTGTCGCCGTTTCCAGCCATGGAAAGCCACGCGTCGGTGAAGCGCCATCCGAGCGAAGGGTCTTTTTTACCATAGTCCATGTGACCATAGACTTTCTGACCGTCGATCTCTCTGCCGGTGAAGAATTCGGCGATGTCTTCATAGGCTGACCAATTGACCGGAACGCCCAATTCATAACCGTATTTCGCTTTGAAGTCGGCCTTGTTCTTGGGATCGTTGAACCAATCGTACCGGAACCAGTAAAGGTTCGCGAATTGCTGGTCAGGAAGCTGGTAGAGCTTGCCGTCAGGGGCGGTGGTGAAGGACGTGCCGATATAATCGTCAAGATCGAGGCCGGGATTGGTGACGTCTTTGCCTTCATTGGCCATCCAGTCGGTGAGGTTACGCACCTGCTTATACCGCCAATGGGTGCCGATCAGGTCGGAGTCATTGACATAGGCGTCGTAGATGTTCTCGCCTGACTGCATCTGCGTTTGCAGCTTCTCCACCACGTCGCCTTCGCCGATCAGGTCATGAGTGACCTTGATGCCGGTTATGGCTGTGAAAGCCGGCGCCAATACCTTGGCTTCATATTCATGGGTGGTGATGGTTTCTGAAACCACCTTGATTTCCATGTCCTGAAATGGCTGAGCGGCGTCAATGAACCACTGCATTTCCGCTTCCTGATCGGCGCGGGACAGGGTTGAAAGGTCGCCAATCTCCGCATCAAGGAATGAGCGGGCGGCTTCAATGTCGGCGAAGGCCGACGTTGAGGCCATCATCAGCGCGAGCGCGCCGACTGAGGTCATGAAATTACGTCGCATGTATATTCCTCCCAAGGTTTACAGACGTTCCAATCCGGCGAATTCTCCCTGCCGGATCAATCTCAAAAGCGCTCAAACCCAGCGAAACACGCCAAAGGCGTAGACGAGGCAGAGAGCCAGAGCCCACCACAGGTTCGGACCGATAAGGCCGAGCCATGCAAGCGATATGAATGCGCTTCCAAGAAGCGAAATGAAGAGGCGGTCGCCGCGCGTGGTTTCAAAGCGCAAAATTCCAACCCGGGGGCCGCCGCCGGGGGATATGCGCTCCCAAACCGCAAGCGCGCAGATCAGCGCGAAAATCGTCAGAAAGAAGATCGCGGTGGGAACCGTCCAGGCCATCCATGAAAAATCCATGATCGCGTCTCCCTTACACACGCCCGAGGGCGAAGCCCTTGGCGATGTAGTTGCGCACGAAGTAAATCACCAACGCGCCTGGAATGATGGTCAAGATGCCGGCCGCCGCCAGAACGCCCCAGTCCATGCCGGAGGCCGAGACCGTGCGGGTCATGGTGGCGGCGATGGGCTTGGCGAAAGTGGTGGTGAGCGTGCGTGCGATCAACAATTCAACCCATGAGAACATGAAGCAGAAGAAGGCTGCGACTCCGATGCCGCTTGCGATCAGGGGCATGAAAATTTTCACGAAGAATTTGGGAAACGAATAGCCGTCGATATAGGCGGTTTCGTCGATTTCCTTCGGAACGCCTGACATGAATCCTTCCAAAATCCAGACCGCGAGGGGAACGTTGAACAGGCAATGGGCCAGGGCGACGGCGATATGCGTGTCAATCAGGCCGAAAGCGGAATAAAGCTGGAAGAAGGGCAGGGCGAAAACCGCGGGCGGCGCCATGCGGTTGGTCAGAAGCCAGAAGAACAGATGCTTGTCGCCAAGGAACGTATAGCGCGAGAAAGCATAGGCGGCGGGTAGGGCGACGGCTACGGAAATCCCCGTGTTGAGCACCACGTAGATGATCGAATTTATGTAGCCGTTATACCAGCTGGGATCGGTGAAGATCACCATGTAGTTGGCGATGGTCGGGTTTTGCGGCCACAGGGTGAACGTGGAGAGAATTTCCTGATTGGTCTTCAGGCTCATGTTGAAGAGCCAGTAGATCGGCAGCATCAGAAACAGAATGTAGAGGGTGGGTATCAGCCATTTAAGTCGCATTTCAGGCCTCCCCGCCAGGCTGCTTCTCGGAGCCGACATTGGTCATCACCGTGTAGAAGACCCAGGACAGCAGCAGAATAATCAGAAAATAGACGATCGACATGGCCGCGGCCGGCCCAAGGTCAAATTGCCCGATGGCCATTTTCACCAGATCAATCGAGAGGAAAGTGGTCGAGTTGCCGGGGCCGCCGCCGGTCACGACGAATGGCTCGGTGTAAATCATGAAACTGTCCATGAACCGCAGCAAAACGGCGATGAGCAAAACCCGCTGCATCTTCGGCAACTGGATATAGCGGAACACGGCCCATTTCGATGCGCCGTCGATCTTGGCGGCTTGATAATAGGCTTCGGGAATTGAAACGAGACCGGCGTAGCATAAGAGAACGACAAGGCTGGTCCAGTGCCACACGTCCATGACCACCACGGTTATCCAAGCCGAAAGCGTGTCTTGAGTGTAATTGTAATCAATGCCGAGAGCCGCCAGCGTGTGGCCCAGAAGACCGATGTCGACACGTCCGAAAACTTGCCAGATGGTGCCGACCACATTCCACGGGATCAGCAGCGGCAGGGCCATGAACACCAGGCAGAAGGAGACGCCTAGCCCGCGTTTCGGCATGGCGAGAGCAATTATGATGCCGAGCGGAATTTCAATCGCCAGAATAATGCCGGAAAATAGGAATTGTCGCATCAAGGAGCTGTGGAAGCGCTCAGAATGCAGAACCTCTTCAAACCATGCCGTGCCGGCCCAGAAGAACTGATTATTTCCGAAAGTGTCTTGAACGGAGTAGTTGACCACGGTCATCAGAGGAATGACGGCGGAAAACCCCACGAGCAGCAATACGGGCACGACCAGAAACCAGGCCCTGTTGTTCATATTCTTGATCATGGCTCAGCTATGGCCTCCCGCAGTTTCTGGCTCGACCAAATGGCCGCCCACGTAGAGATTGACATGGGATGGGTCAAAGGCGATCCGCGCGCCGTCAGATGGAATTTCTTCGCCTTCGGGCAGAACGGCGACGATTTCTTTATCTTCAAGACTAAACCGGGCGATCCGGAAACGGCCGACGTCCTCGACCTTGCGGATGCTGACCGGCAGGCCGGAGGGGGCTTGCGTCAGGCGAACGAATTCCGGACGCACGCCGAGCTCTACTGACGTCTGGTTGCTGAGATTGCGATATCCCGCCGGAAGATCAATCGCATGGGGCGAGATATGAGCTTTGGCTCCCTCTACCGAGCAGGGAACGACGTTCATTCCGGGCGAGCCGATGAAATAGCCGACGAATGTGTGCGCGGGGCGTTCGAACAGTTCTTTCGGCGTGCCCATTTGCACCACTTCGCCTTCATACATGACCACTACCTTATCAGCGAAAGTCAAAGCTTCCGTTTGATCATGGGTGACGTAAACCATGGTGAAGTCGAATTTCTTGTGTAGTTGTTTTAACTGGGAGCGTAATTGCCATTTTAGATGCGGATCGATCACCGTCAGCGGTTCGTCAAACAGGATTGCGGCGACGTCGGAGCGCACGAGGCCTCGGCCTAGAGAAATTTTCTGTTTTGCGTCCGCCGTCAGGCCTTGCGCCTTATTGGTGAGATTGTTCTCAAGGTCGAGCATTCGCGAGATTTCACGCACGCGCTTGTCGATTTCCTTTGGGTCAACGCCGCGGTTTTTCAGCGGAAAGGCGAGGTTTTCATAAACGGTCATCGTGTCGTAGATGACGGGAAACTGGAAAACCTGAGCGATGTTGCGACGCTCTGTCGGCAGATTGGTGACGTCTTCGCCGTCGAACAGAACTTTCCCGTGGCTTGGGGTCAACAAGCCGGAAATGATGTTGAGCAATGTGGTTTTGCCGCAACCTGATGGGCCGAGCAGGGCGTAAGCGCCGCCGTCCTCCCATATGTGGTCGAGACGTTTTAGCGCAAAATCAACATCTTCCGTTGGGTTGGGAATGTATGAATGCGCGAGGTCTTTAAGGTCGATACGTGCCATTGGCGTCAAACGTCCTTTCGGTCTGTTACGGCCGAATTGGCGCAATGCAAGGTCGTTGGGTGCGAGAATTTCATGTTTCCGTGCTCCCTCAGGCCGCTTTTAAGCTGGCGTCCACGGCCAGCGTTCCGTCGTCATTGAAGATGAAAAAGCTGTTGGGATCGAGGAACACGTCGATTTTCTCCCCAATGGGAAAATCGTGAATGCCGTGTTGCAGGCTGACCCAGCGGCCATCTGGCGTGTCAACGTGAACGAAGCTTTCCGAGCCGGTGATCTCTGTGACGGCGACGGTGGCGGGAACGGAAAACGCATCGGATCCCGGTACGGATAGATAGAGGTGGTGCGGGCGTAGCCCTATAATATAGGCGCCGTCGCTTAGGCTGTTCATGGTTGCGGGCGCCGCTACGTCGCGCCCGTCCTGCAAACGTAAGGACGCGCCTGTTTTTATCACGTTTAAAGTGTTCATCGGCGGATCTGAGAAAGTTGTGGCGGTGATCAAATCATGCGGCTTGCGATAAACCTCCACAGTGGAGCCGAATTGGGAAACGCGGCCCTCGTGCAAGGTTGCGGTGTTGCCGCCGAGCAGCAAGGCTTCCGTCGGCTCCGTGGTGGCGTAGACGAAAATAGCGCCGGTTTTGGCGAAAATGCGCGGTAGTTCCTCGCGTAATTCCTCACGTAGCTTGTAGTCGAGGTTGGCGAGAGGTTCGTCAAGCAAGACCAGGTCCGCATCCTTGACGATGGCGCGGGCGAGGGCCGTGCGTTGCTGTTGGCCGCCGGACAGTTCCATGGGCGCGCGCTTGAGCATCGGAGTGAGGCGCATTAATTCCGCCGCCTCGCGTACCTTGCGGTCGATCTCGTCTTTCGGCGTGCGGGCGACGCGCAGGGGCGAGGCGATATTTTCATAAACGCTGAGCGTCGGATAATTGATGAATTGCTGATACACCATCGCGACCCGGCGTTTCTGCACGGGAACGCCGGTGACGTCACGTCCATCCATCAGAATTTGCCCTTTGGTAGGCTTGTCCAGCCCGGCCATAAGCCGCATTAGACTGGTTTTTCCTGAAAGAGTTGGACCTAGTAAAACGTTCAAAGCGCCGCGTTCCAACGTCAAATTCACGTCGCGAATATGGGTTTCGCGGCCAACAACTTTGGAAACGCCTTTCAGCGTAAGCGACATATGTCCTCCCTTTCCGCCCAAGCGCCTCATCCTCAATCCCGAAGGCGCAGAGCTGGGCTTTCGCCCTTAATATAGCAAAACGTGAGAGATTTCTCACCTCACGCATTAAGTGTTTAAATCGTCGCGTGATTACGCGCCGGAATTTATTCTCTCTTGCATCCACGCGTCCAACGCGGCCGCTTGTTCTTTGGAAAGCCTTAGTCCCAACTTGGAGCGCCGCCACAAGACGTCCGCCGCTTGTCGCGCCCATTCATTTTCCATCAGCCAAACCACCTCCGCTTCATAGAGGTCGGCTCCAAAATGACGTCCAAGGGCCTCTTGATCGTTCAAGCCGTTCAACAAAGGCCATGTATCCACGCCATAGGCGCGAAGCAGCCGATGAAGGTGAGCCTTATCTAACCAAGGATAGTCATTTTCAAGCTGTGACAGCAATTCGCCGAAGTCGGAGACGGGAAAGTCGCCGCCTGGCAAAGGAGCGTCGGCCGTCCATGATCCGCGCGTGGTGGGCAGGCGCTCGCCGAACTTTTCAAGGGCGTGTTCCGCCAAACGTCTATAGGTGGTGATTTTGCCCCCAAACACGTTCAGGAGCGGCGCCTGACCGTTCTCGTCCTCCAGCTCCAACACATAATCGCGCGTCGCGGCTTTTGCGTCCGAAGCGCCGTCGTCATAGAGAGGACGCACCCCAGAATAAGTGTATACAACGTCATTGGGCGTTACCGGTTCGCGGAAATATTCGCTCACGGCGGCGCATAGATAAGCTTTTTCTTCTTCGGTGATCTCAACTTCGGCCGGATCGTCCTTGAAATCCACGTCGGTGGTGCCGATCAAAGTGAAGTCATTCTCGTAAGGAATTGTGAAAACAATTCTCCCGTCGGAATTTTGGAAAATATAGCACCGATCATGGTCAAAAAGTTTTGGAACGACGATGTGGCTGCCTTTGACGAGGCGCACATGCGATTTTTCATTGAAGCCAAATGTTTCGCTTAGAAGGCTCGACACCCACGGGCCCGCCGCGTTGACCAGAGCGCTGGCCGTGACGTGACGCTCGTGGCCGCTTTCAGTGTCTTTCAAGGTGACATTCCAGTGACCGTCTCGCCGGACGGCTTGCACGACCTTTGTACGGGTCAGGATTTCCGCGCCATGATTTTTGGCGGCGCGCGCATTAAGCGCCACGAGGCGGGAATCTTGCACCCAGCAGTCGGAATATTCAAAACCTTTTGAATAAAGAGGCTTGAGAGGCTTTCCAAAAGGGCCGTCCTGCAAATCCACAGTCGTTGTGGCTGGCAGAATTTTGCGCCCGCCCAAATGATCGTAAAGCCAAAGACCAAGCCGAAGCAGCCAGGCGGGTCTTAAGCCTTTGTGGTGTGGCAAGACAAAACGCATGGGCCATATGATATGCGGCGCGGCCTTCAACAATATTTCTCGTTCAATGAGCGCTTCGCGGACAAGGCGAAATTCATAATATTCCAGATAACGAAGACCGCCGTGGATGAGTTTGGTGGAGGCGGAGGACGTCGCTCCCGCAAGGTCGTTCATTTCGGCGAGCAGGACACGCAGGCCGCGACCAGCGGCGTCGCGGGCTATACCGCAACCATTGATCCCGCCGCCGATCACCAGCAGATCGACATCCGTCGTCATCTATGTCCTCCCCAATTTCGCACTGCAGTACAATTTTTCGTTATTTCTTGATGTGGGATCGTAAGTGAAAAAAAACGAACGTCAAGCGAAACAAGGGCGAAGCGTGGACGAAAACGTGAAGGAAAAATTTTATCTCATGTAAACAGCTAGATAGATTGCCTAGAAAAATAGATGCAGGTTGTTTTTTCCGGGAAAGAGGCGCCCGGTGTTTAAACGAAACTCGAATTCAAGTTGTTTCGAAAGTGAAAAACAGACTCGCGCCGGTTCGTTCCTCATGTCGCATTATGTGAAAATTTCTCGCTCGGCGCTGATGAGTTCGGCGATGAAATCGGCCACGAGTTTGATGCGGCGATGTGTGCGCGTACTTTCATGGAAGACCATCCAGTACGATCGGTTGACGGTTTTTTCAGGTAGGACGGCGACAAGCTGGGGATCGGACTTGGCGATAAAACTGTGTAAGACGCCAATGCCTGCGCCAGAACGTACGGCCTCGACTTGTCCAAGAGCGCTGGCGCATTCGAATCTGGATTGCCAGTTTCTGTCAAACTCGGAAGTGAAATGCAGCGAAGGACTGAAGATCAGGTCGTCCACATAACCAATTAGCAAGTGATCGCGTAGGGCGCTAGCCGTTGTTGGGAGGCCATGTTTCTTCAGATAATCGCGTGAGGCGTAAAGCGACAGGCTGTAGTCCACCAGTTTGCGCGCCACCAGTCTGCCATGGTCTGGCCGCTCTATTGTGATGGCGATATCCGCTTCCCGGCGAGAGAGCGAGAAGGAGCGAGGGACCGGAACCAATTGAATTTTCAATCCGGGATGCCGGGTGAGAATTGGCGTGAGGCGTGGGGCGAGAAAAGCGACGCCAAATCCATCTGGCGCGCCTATTCGCACAGTGCCGGAAACATCGACTTCCGTTTCCGCTATTTCCGCTCTCGCGCCCAACATCTCCGCTTCGATGCGCTCGGCGTGAAGTAAAAATCGTTCGCCGGATTGGGTCAACGTGCATCCGGCGGCGCCTCGGTCGAGCAATTTTGTGTTCAGCGCCTGTTCTAGAGCGCTGAGGCGACGACCCACCGTGGCGTGGTTGAGACCAAGTCTGCGGGCGGCTGCGAGCATTTGTCCGGCCCGCGCCACCGCCAGAAAAATTTTGACGTCGTCCCAGTTCATGCAAGCAAGCCCCTTCGCGGCGTTGAATGTGTTTTCATATGCGTCATGTGCAAAAACGCACAACGGATTGGCTTTGTCGAGCGTTGCAATTCAAATTTTAAAGTGCAACGTATTCGATGAAGTCCTGTTGATGAGAATTTCATGAATTAAAGTGGAGGAACGCGATGCGTACGATTGGTCACTATATTAACGGCGCCCACGTGGAGGGAACGTCAGGTCGTTTCGCCGATGTTTTCAATCCGGCGACGGGGGACGTGCAGGCGAAGGTGGCGCTGGCGAGTGGGAGCGAGCTTCGCGCCGCCGTAGAGAACGCGAAAGCCGCTCAGCCGGCTTGGGGCGCGACCAACCCGCAGAAGCGAGCGCGCGTGTTGATGAAATTCGTTCAGCTTCTTCATAGAGATATGGATAAACTGGCCGAGGCGCTGTCATCTGAGCATGGCAAAACGCTGCCCGACGCCAAAGGCGATATTATTCGCGGCCTTGAAGTCGCTGAGTTTTGCATTGGCGCGCCGCATTTGATGAAAGGCGAATATTCTGAGGGCGCGGGGCCAGGAATTGACATGTATTCCATGCGCCAGCCGCTTGGCGTCGCCGCCGGCATTACGCCGTTCAACTTTCCCGCAATGATTCCCATGTGGAAATTCTGCACGGCGATCGCCGCCGGCAATTCCTTCATTTTGAAGCCGTCCGAGCGTGATCCGTCCGTACCGATGATGTTGGGAGAGCTGATGTCGGAGGCTGGTTTGCCAGCTGGCGTTCTCAATGTCGTTAATGGGGACAAGGAAGCCGTCGACGGTATTTTGGATGATCCTGACATCGCCGCAGTTGGTTTCGTCGGCTCGACGCCCATCGCCCATTACGTTTATTCGCGCGGCTGCGCCAACGGCAAGCGCGTGCAATGTTTTGGCGGCGCGAAAAACCATATGATCATCATGCCGGATGCGGATATGGATCAGGCGGCCGACGCTTTGATCGGCGCGGGCTATGGCGCCGCTGGCGAGCGTTGCATGGCGATTTCGGTTGCGGTTCCTGTGGGCGAGACCACCGCGAACGCCTTGATTGAGAAACTGGCGCCCCGCGTGGAGGCGTTGAAGATCGGGCCTTATACGGCTGGGGATGACGTTGATTTTGGTCCACTGATTACGCCTGAAGCGTTGGCGCGGGTGAAAGGGTTGGTTGACAAGGGCGTCGCCGATGGCGCGAAGCTCGTCGTAGATGGCCGGAATTTCTCACTTCAAGGGTATGAGAACGGCAACTTTATGGGCGGTTGCCTGTTCGATAACGTCACAAAAGAGATGGACATCTACAAGACTGAAATTTTCGGTCCGGTGCTTTCGGTTGTTCGCGCCAAAACCTATGAAGAGGCGCTTGATCTGCCGATGAGCCATGAATATGGCAATGGGGTTTCCATTTTCACGCGTGACGGCGATACGGCGCGCGACTTCGCCTCGCGTATTAATATTGGCATGGTGGGCGTCAATGTGCCTATTCCTGTGCCGCTGGCCTATCACACTTTTGGCGGCTGGAAAGGCTCTGGCTTTGGCGATCTGAACCAGCATGGTCCAGACGGCTTCAAGTTTTACACGCGGACGAAAACGGTGACGTCGCGCTGGCCGTCGGGGTTGAAGGATGGAGCCGAGTTCTCCATTCCCACCATGTAAGCGAATGTCGTAAATTTCTTGCGTAAATATACGGCCCGATCAGCGAATTGATCGGGCCGTTTTATTCGGCTCCGTATTTTTGGATGAAAGCGTCGATAGGCAGATTTCTGATGTCGGCCAGACTTGAGCGCAATTTGTCTCGCGACCAGTCCCACCACGCGATTTTCTGCAAGGAGTGGGCTTGTTCTTCCGTAAAGCGCCGCTTTATCTGTTTCGTGGGAACGCCGCCGACAATCGTGTAGGGAGCCACGTCCTTTGACACCACGGCGCCAGCGCCGACGATTGCGCCAGTGCCGATATTCACCCCGGCTAAAATGGTCACGCCGTGACCGATCCATACGTCATGGCCGATCGTGACCCAATGATCCTTACGCCATTGGAAGAAATCGGCGTCGTCATCGCCCAGACCATAGGCGGACGCGCGATAGGTGAAATGGTGCTGGGACGCGCGCCAGGTCGGATGATTACCCGGGTTAATGCGAACGTCGTTGGCGATGGAGCAGAATTTTCCAATCGTTGTCCAGACCACGTCGCCGCGTTTGGTGATGTAGGAGTAATCTCCCATTTCGCATTGTGATAGGCAGGTTTGCGCCCCGACTTCTGTCCACTGTCCCAGATCGCAGTCAATAACGTTTGCGCTGGGGTGGACGCTTGGGGTTGTGCTGAGTTTTGGTTTTTCGTGTGGTTTCATTGAGGGGGGCGTTGGGGTGGTGTGCATGGGCGGGCTCCAGATCAAGGCGTTATGATTCATATATTGCAAGCTGAATTGTTTTCACACTACAAGCTTTGAGCTTAAAAGCCTGAAGCAATATGAGAGTTCTATATGTTCAAGTTCTTGATAGTCGTGATGGCGGTTCTTGCGACGCCAGCGTTGGCGAACGGGGCGCCGCCGCCTTTCTCGCTGGAAAAAGAAGCGGATCATGCGCTGACGGGGAAAATATGGTCTGTGCGAGAGCGGCAATTCATCTCCCCTGAAGCGTTGGCCGCGGCGCTGGGAGAGGCCCAATATGCGCTGCTTGGCGAAAAGCACACGAACCCTGATCATCATGCCTTGCAGGCTTGGGCTGTGGAGCAGGTTCTTGCGTCGGATCGACGCGTGCGCGTCGTTCTGGAAATGGTCCCACAAGGGTTTCAAGAAAAAATTGACGCTTATCTGGCGCAGGTTGGCTCCAATGCGGCGGGGTTTGGCGCGGCGGTGGAATGGGAGGCGCGGGGCTGGCCATCCTACGCGATGTATCAGCCGATCATGGAAGCGGCTTTTGCGCGTGAGGCGCCGCTTGTCGCCGGTGACGTATCCGTTGAGAAAAGGAAGCGCGTGGGCGCTGGCGGCTTGGATGATCTGGGGGATAAGGAAAGCGAGCGATTGAACCTCAAGGCTGGTTTGAGCCCTCAAGACGCCGCCGTAGTGGAGGATCTGCTGTTTGAAAGCCACTGCGCGCTTGTTCCGCGACAGGCGCTTCAGCCGATGAGGGACGTTCAGTTGTTGCGCGACGCCTCGTTGGCGGAGGCCATGTTGAGCGGCGGCGGCGACGAGAGAGCGGTTTTGATCGCAGGCGCTGGGCATGTGCGCGGCGATTTCGCCGTGCCGATGTATTTGCGCGCCCGTGCGCCTGAAGCGAGTATCGCAATTGTGGCGTTTGTCGAAGCTAGAGCTGAGAAAATGAACCCGGAGGATTATATTCCCGCATCTTCAAAGCCGCGCGCCGTTTATGATTATATGTGGTTTACGCCTGCTGTTATTGAAGCTGATCCATGTATTGATCTAAAGAAACGCTTTGGCGCGAAAGCTAAATAGTCAGGCCTGGCCGCGTTCGGGGGCGCTGTTCTTTTCTTGATCGTTTTCGGCTGAGTTCACCGTCTTGTCCGAGAGCTCATTTGATGTTCCATCCGCCTTTCCATTAGCCGTTTCTGGCGCGGATTTTTTGCGCGTCAGGCGGTTTTGCAGATAGCGGTAAGAGATTTTAGACAATGCGTTGATGTCTTTTCGAGAAAAGAAAAAGGGCAGATTCGGCTCCTGTTTTTCGATATGCTCAATGGCGAGGCCGACCTGTAGAATGTTGTGGCTCTCATCAATGGTGCGCACGACGAAATCCATCTCGCCATAGGACACCCGGTCGGCGGGTTCTATATCCTCTCCGAGACGCTCTTTCATATATGCGCCGATTGTTTGCGAGGATTCTCGTCCTGCGCGCTTGACCCCGTAAATGGCTTCCAGATCTGATAGCTTCGTTTGCGGGTCAAGGAGAAAGTCGCCGAATAGAGTGGGGTCATGAGCGCCCTCCGCCGGGCCGGCGAATAGAGCGTCAAGCACGGGGACTTGCCGTGAGGGAGTGAGGATATAAACGTGGTCGTCGGCTTGAAGCCTGCCGGCCGCTTGAGGTCGTAGAGAGAGGCCGCCGCGCAGAATGAGGGACGGTCTGCTCCAGCGCGGCACGCGGTCTCCGCGTGCGACCCGGCTTTTCGGATGGACGCGGTAAGCCACCAGTTCATATCCAATGCCGCCGGGCAATTCTAGCTCAACACGTTCTACCGGTCCGTGCTTTGCGGGGACGGTGAGTTTCAACCAGTTAGCGACCGGCCGCAGGGTCCATCCCTGCAAAACCAGTGAAACAAGCACAATCAGGAAAACGGTGTTGAAGATCGCCTGACCATTTTCCAGCCCGCTGACTAGGGGCAGAATCGCGAGCAAAATGGAGACGGCGCCGCGCAGGCCCACCCAGGAAATGAACGCGGTCTCCGCTCGGCTGAAGTCGAAGGGCAGCAGACACAGCCATACGGCGAAAGGTCGCGCGAGGAAAATCAGGATGGCGGCGAGGGCCAGACTGGAGAGCGCCACATGGCCGAACTGCGAGGGAGCGGCCAGTAAGCCCAAGGTCAGGAACATGCCAATTTGACTGAGCCAGGTTAAACCAGCCTGAAACCGCTTTAAGACGGGTTGTTGGCGGATGTGCACATTGCCGCATAAAATTCCCGCTACATAGACGGCGAGGAAGCCGCTGCCGCCGAGTATGGAGGTGGCGGCGAAAAGGGTGAGCGCCAGTGATAGCACCAAAATTGGATAGAGGGCGCTCTCCAGTTGAATGCGATTGACGATCTGCACAATGGTGTAGCCGCCGGCCAGCCCCATGATCAGGCCCACGCTCATCTGGGTGGAGAAGGAAATGAGCAACGAGAGCGCGTCGGGAATTTGGCTGCCGGCGACGGCTGCGAGGCTCACGAGGGTCATCGCCAGAAAAATCGCCATGGGATCGTTGGAGCCGGATTCGACCTCCAATGTCGCCGAGACCATTTCGCGAAGATTAACGCCTCCGACCCGCAAAAGGAAAAACACCGCCGCCGCGTCGGTGGAGCCGACGATAGCGCCCAGAAGAAGACTTTCCAGCCAGTTCCAGCCATTTATGTAATGGGCGGCCGCGCCGACCAGACCTGCCGTTAGCGCGACGCCGAATGTCGCCAGAACAAGAGCGGGCCCCGCCGCCAGCCGCAGGGTCGAGAGACGGGTGCGAAAACCGGAGTCGAACAGGATGATCGCCAATGCGACTGAGCCTATGAAATAGGCCGTCGAAGCGTCTTCGAATTCAATACCACCCAGACCATCTTCGCCAGCAGCCAGGCCGACCAGGAGAAATACAAGAAGAAGAGGAGCGCCAATACGAAAACTGACAAGACTTGTGAATACCGACAGAGCCACAAGCCCGGCCGCGATTAGAATCACCAGATTCATTATCTCGAGCATGATTGGACGTCCGCCGCTCCTGTTTTTTCGCCGCGCTTGAAAAAGGCCGCTAGCTTATTGAGGGAGAGCGTTACTCTAGCATTCAAAAACTTCTCTAAGCTTAACAAATTGGAAAAATCGTCGCTTTTGGCGGAACCCAAAAGAGATTCCGCCAAAAAAATACTTCAAAATATGCACCGCCGATCAAGCGGCGTGCAAGCGAGGGGCCACGCCCATGTTTGACGCTTCGTTCAAAAACAGGCGACCAAAGCGGTTTTTCAAAAAACTTGCGAGGGGAATGTCTTCCTGACGAATGAATCCTGTGGCGGAGATCTCGCCGGCGCGCATGAGATCAATCGCCGTGCAGACGCCGGCTGAGGTGGATATTTGAATCGCGCTCCAGCTTTCGCCGGCGATTTCACGCGCATGAACCTGATAAATCGCAGAAGCTTCAGTTAAACTGTCGTCAGTCGCGTTTTCAAGAACGCCTTTCGCCGTGAGAAACACCAGCACGATGTCTTGCTTGGTTCGGGGCAAGGCGGTTTCGAAAATTTCGCACATAAGATCTTGCCGTTTTTTCAAGCCAAGATCCTGAAGCAATAGGCGTAAAATATCGCGGTGACCGGGATAGCGAATGGTGAGGTAGCGCAAATTCTCCACCTTGCCCGCTAATGTTTCGCTAAGGGAGCCAAGGCCTCCGGAGGTGTTGAAGGCTTCATAATTGGCGCCGTCAAGGGCGAATGTCTCGTAGCCGTCAAGCGGCTCCACAAATACGGGCGCGCCGCCGACAATGGCTTCGCATGGATTGCAATATTCGTTGATCAATCCTTCCGTCGACCATGTGAGATTATATTTTAGCGCGTTGGTGGGGTAGCGGGGAAGGGCGCCCACGCGCAGGGTCAAGCTTTCCAACCGTTCAAACTTTTGCGCGAGGTCATGTCCTGCTATGGAGACAAATCCCGGCGCCAAGCCGCATTGGGGAGCGAAGGCTGTTTGCGCGCCTTCAGCCAAACCTTTAACGAGCTTTGTCGAGGCCACGTCTTCCGTCAGATCGAAATAATGGGCTTTGGCGCGCTTGGCGGCCCGGGCGATCACGGGGGTGAGGAAAAATGGCGCCGCGGAGAGCACTGCCTGCTCGCCGTTCAGAGCTTTGACCAAGGCTTCTTCGTCAGAGACGTCCAGCTTTAGCGCTTTCACGCCGCCCCGCGCCGCCGCTTTTAGAGCGCGCTCGTTCTGATCGGCGATCGTGACGCGATAGTCGCCTGAGTTATTTAAAAGAGCGGCAATCATACGCCCTATTTTCCCCGCGCCGATGATCGTGATGTTCCAGCTGTTGCTCATTATCCCCTCCGAAGTTGGATTTGCGCCAAGGATACCTCTGAGCAATGTCACATGTTAGCTGTCATAATAGCGGAAACGGGGTTTATATTTGATATATTGTCGGCAATGTGAGCAAAATGAATGACGATGGGCGCTAACGCCTCAATTGGTGGCGGCGATCAAATTTACGCGCCAGAACGATTGAGGAGCGGGAGCGCTGAATTCCCGGGATGGCGGCGATATCGTCGAGAACCTCGTCAAGGTCGTCCAGACGCGGCGCCTCCACCACGAGGTAGAGGTCAAATTCGCCGGAGACAGCGAGACAGGCGCGGATTTCGGGGAATGTTTCAAGTTTTTGAATCATTGCGCGAGACTGTTTTTGCTCAACCGCCAGCATGACAAGGGCTTGAACGTGTTCGCCGTCTTCCGGGTTAGCCAGAAGGGCGGCGTAGCCGGTGATGACGCCATTTTTTTCAAGGCGCGCGATCCGTTCATGCACTGTTGAGCGGGCGACGCCTAATTTTCGCGCGATGGAGGAGGTGGGCTCTCGTGCGTTACTTTGCAGAATGGCAATCAGCTTGCGGTCAAGATCATCACCGAGCGCGCGCATATATAACTCCGTTGCATCACCATGAATCCGGCAATTCGTCAGATCTTTTAACGCATATCAACCTGAAGAAGTAAATGAGGGTGGGGGGAACTAACTACCGGGCCGAAAAGGTTCAGGCGGTGACAATTCCTATGTCTGAAACTCGATCTCATTCTGGCTAGGAACCGAAACAAAGCCATACATTATGGTTTGTTTGGACTTTCCAGGTTCAAAAATCTCAACTGAATACACCCCGCCAAAAGTGCTTTTGTAAAGCGAGTTTGCAATTTAAAGTTTTGTTTCTTAAGGTCCTATCGAATTATGATGAATTGCGAAGTTGGACCTTGCTAGATGCTTGCATTCCTTGAACCGCTCTATATTGAATCTCTCTCTGATCCGGTGACGAAGTTCTTTTTCTGGATCATGGCGTCGATCTTTGCAGTGGGCCTACTTCTACGTTTCTCTCCTCATCGTGTCTCTCAAAGCATTTCTGCCGCGGCCCCAAACATTCTTACGACATTCGGCATTCTGGGGACCTTCCTTGGTATCGCAACTGGCCTACTGAACTTTGACGTATCTGACATCGATGCCTCGGTGCCCGATCTACTTGCCGGTCTGAAGATTGCCTTCTTAACCAGTATTATTGGTATTTCCGCATCGCTGACACTTAAAATTCTACAACTCATCATTCCAGTTCGGAGCACAAACTCCGTCACTTCGCCCGATGATATTCTCGCGGTCTTAGAGGGTATCCGCACCGATGCAGGAGACTTCGCGAAACTCAACCAACAAGGTCTTGCGAGTATCCAGACCGCAATTGCTTCTGACGCCAGCGATAGCTTGCTATCTCAAGTTCAAAAGCTTCGAACTGAAGAGAAAGACGCCCAAGAGCGACTTATTGCGGAATTTCGCGATTTTGCAAAGCACATGGCCGAGAATAATCAGAAGGCGCTTATCGAAGCGCTTAAAGAGGTTATCAGTGATTTCAACGCCAACTTGACCGAGCAGTTCGGAGAAAACTTCAAAGAACTTAATATCGCCGTTCATAAGTTGGTGGAGTGGCAAGATAAATATCGCGAGCATATTGAAACTCTCGAAGTCCATATCGAAACGGCGTTGAACGCTCTTGAGAAATCTCGCGACGCCCTTCAAGCGGTTGAGCAGCATACTTCCGCAATTCCTGAGGCCATCAAACCACTTCCAACATTGATGGAAGGTCTAAACGCGCAGATCAGAGTTCTTGACCAGCATATGGAGAGCCTTGCGACGCTACGAACGCAGGCGCTAGAAGCTTTCCCTGTTGTTGAGGAGAACCTCAATAAGATCACGAATAAGCTGAGCGAGCATGTATCGATTTCGATCGACAAGTCGACCGAGGCTGACGTGCTCCCCTGAATGTACCCAATCATAGGCTAGCGCTGTTCAAGTTATGGTCCATTCGGGACCGGGTTGCAAA
>JBLXBZ010000003.1:0-585221 GCA_048265185.1 Stappiaceae bacterium
GACCGTTTCATTGCCTGTCTCCTTCGTTGAGGAACAGGCTAACCCAAAATCGGGAACATCTCAGGGGAGCACGTCACGCTTTATCGACGCGACCTCAAACCAACCAACCTCGTACTGTCGGCGGAGGACTTGAAAGAGTTCTGCGAACTGCTCGTCGAGGTGAACAAAAAAGCCAAGGAGATCGAGTATAGCAGGCTCGATCTCAGCAGCTTTGACAGCCCGCAAAAGGCAAGAGCGAGCGTGAATGAACTGGTAACCATCGAGTACAACTATGTCGCAGGCAATGGCGACTCGATGCAGGGCCTCGGCATTCCGAATACGGACGAAAGAGCTTTCCCGGACGACTTACAGTCGTTGTTCGCATCGAACGCGGCATATGCTGAGAGAGCGACCGGGCGTCGGCCCTTGAATACCGTCGAAGTATTCCTCGGCTTCAAGAAACCATCTTTGAAGATCAACTTGCAAACCTCGCCATCCAATCCGACTGAGAACCTTAGCGTAGTCAATGTCGCTGGGCGGGATGAGAATTGGGTGATCTCAACCGCGCAAAAGATTGATGAATTCTTCAAGAAACGGAAGGCGGCCCGCCCCATTATTCACGGTTCGGGAACCTATGACTACATCATCTATCTCGCGTTCCTGCCTGCGGAGATTTGGCTATTCTACAAATATGCAGCGCCGGTTAGCGGTTGGCTCGAAGAGCAAACGATCTTCCTTAATGTCATCCTTGGCATCTATGGGGTGCTGCTTTCGTTGCTGTTCGCTCGGTTCCTATTTCAGTATGCGCGGTGGCTGTTTCCACCGATGGAATATTATAAACGCGGCAGATTGGGCGCATTCATCCATCGAAGCATCGCCACCGTCGTTGCGACCGGAGTGGGTGTCAGTGCGACCTACGACTTGGTAAAGGCAGTAGTCGCGTCATTTGTTCCATGAAGAGAGCCGCGACTTAGCCTGAAAGAGGTAGCCGGCGGCGATGTGCACAGCGTCCAACTCATTAACTCGCGGCTTCGTTCGGTGTTGATAGCTCGCAGTGCCTGCAAACGGTAGTTTCTCCTGCATCAAGTAAATTCGGTGCATTGCATATCTCACCCCTTTTCTCGATTTTTTTACCGATTAACCTGTGTTGAAGTCTTGGACACTTGAAAATAACTAAGAACTATTTCGTAAGTCTTACCTTTTGTGGTGCGTAAACGAAAGTTATTGCACTAAATTCGCGACTATTTATGCGAAAAACCCACACCTAATTACTTATTTTTCCTAGAGGAAAGCGAAGCATTACGCGCTTCCCTACAAAACCTCCCCAAATTAGGCCAACGAATTTTAAGACCGGCGGCCTTTCATCAAAAATTTGAAAATCTGATACGTCCAACGTGTCAGATTTTTTTCATTTTCATGCATGGAATTTTTTATGATATATTATCATCAATACATGATTATTATTAAATATATATAATTCAACATAAAATAATTACCAATTTAACTGCTGTTATAATCATTTTTATTTATAAACGCTTAAAGGTAACTGCAATGGTAGACATAAAATGGATAAACACTAATGAAGACATTAACATTTATTCACTCGATCAGCTTTTTAAAAATTTTACCGCCACAAATGAGACGATAAATCAACCGGACGCGAAAGACAGCTATGAACAGATGATGGCGATAAACACCCAGTTTGGTGAGGTTTTTCGCAATATAGTTATAGAAAAATTTAACTTAATTATTCACAATGAAGACGAACAAATACAATTCTGGCGATACATAAAGAATTTTTCTAATACATTCCAACACATTCTTTATGCTCGCCAAGTTTCAACGAAAATAAACAGCCCTTTTTATAATATTTTTAGAGAACATCTTCGTGAAGAATTTGATCATGACGAAATGCTTATATCAAAAAATGCCGATTGGGATCCGATCCTCGACGCATGTGAGAATTGGTTCGTCACCACTGCGTCTAGCGGTCAGGATGTTGAAAAATTAATCTGCGTCAATACGGTGATTGAATTCTCCGGCAATATCTTTTCTCGAGAGTTGCGAGGATTTCACAGCAAGTTCGCAAAATATATAAGCGTGCATGAAGAACATGACGAAGATCACGCCAACGTCGGAGTTAACTATGTGCGCGAATACGCCCTACATCACCCACACGCTGCAATGACTTTGTTAATCAAGACATGGAAAATGCTTCTGGCAATGTTTGAACGCATTGCCGTGTTGTCTCGCAAGTCAACGCCTTTAGACGCCATTCATTCCTAACGCACTTTTCAAAGCGCAAATAAATTTGGCGCGCCCCTTCACTTTAGTCGAACCAAATGGGCCGCGCCATGCACGCTTCCAATGAAATCCCACCGGCCCCAAGTCGCCGTCAGTTGGCAAAGTGACCTTGATTGGCAACACCGAGCTTTCATAAACAATAACCTAAGCCTTGGTGAAACAATCATAGAATGGGCGCTTACCATACATGGACTTAGCTTTGCATCCATAACCGTACCACCAGCACCCCTTGTCTTTCTTGACCTCTATGTGACCGTGACGTTGCTTACGCGAGGACTTATAGACACAGACGGCGCCTTTTTCCGCATCCTTTGGATGATCCACATGCAGTCGCTTGAAACCATGCTTTGGCAGAGTTTTAGCCGCCATATAAGCTGAAGAACCCGGTAAATACTTTTTCACCATCCCAGCTTTCAGCAGATATTTTTTCACGTTTCGATAGCAATATGTCATCCGGCTCCGACGCCGCTTCACTCTTGACTTAGCCCGGCGGGCGCTTTTCTTATTCGACGCCTCTCTGGCAGGCAAATAAACATAATCCGCAAGCGCCTCCTCCAGCTCCGGCGCCCCGCCGTCATAGACCGTCTCTTCCCCCGCCAGCGGAAAACCTTCATATGCGTCAGCCCTGACGAGAATGTCGGAAGGAACGCTTTCAACTTGCTCCTGTGTCGCCGTATCTGCAAACAGATCAACCCCAAGGCGCAACATAGAACCGACACCAGGCACGACTTCTCGACCCAAAACCACCAGATGCGCTCCTTGCGGCAACACCACATGGCGGCGACGCTCCAATCCCGTTTCTTGATCTCTCACCAATCCATTGGTCAAAATCGGCCGAGTCGCCACGCGGCCTTCCGCCAAAGACGCATCATGAGCGCCCACGGCGCCTTCGGGCGCGGCTTCCAACAAATCCAGTAAAGCCGAAGCCCTTGGTTTCGCACTCGTAAGCGGAGAGAGAAACATGGAGGGCGACAGTTCAGCCAAAGCCGCACAAGGGGAAATCAGCAAGATAAGCGTCAGCAATAACCGACCGAAAATTTGTGGCTCAGCATGTAAAAACACTATTCTTCTCACCTTTAATCAAAGTCGAAGCGAGAGCTCAAACGCCACTCGCCAACCCAGACACAAGACGCATGACAGCAATCCCACGCGGAACGCGCCGCGCAGGTGAAGCCATTTGTCAGGAACGAAACGACGCAGCTACAAACTCTGCAATGCCCGGAAGGTTTTCACCTTCAGAGATCCAGAAAGCCGTCTAGTCGAGGCCGGGGGTTTCATGTAAAAATGTGAAGAAATTGCGACGATGAAATATTTCGTTCAAATCAGCTTAAAGAAAATAAGCTAAAGGCCAACGATTATGTCACCGTTAGCCTTTATTTATCAATCCGTTATTCTCACAGAGCCTGCGCAATTTCTGCGACGATATTTTCCGCCGCCTCGCGCCGATCTTCAGCGCCTAGGACCGGACGCCCCACCACAAGATAGTCCGCGCCAGCCTTGATCGCGTCAAATGGGGTCATCACCCGCTTCTGATCTCCGGCGGCGCTTCCCGAAGGGCGAACCCCTGGAGTGACGATCACCATGTCCGAACCAACGGCGGCGCGAATTTCTCCCGCTTCAAGGGGCGAGCACACCAACCCGCCCATACCGGCGGCGGCGGCGGCGCGCGCGCGCGCGTTCACAAGCTCGCCCACGGTCCCTGCATATCCCGCCTTCGTGAAGTCGTTCTGATCCATTGACGTCAGCACGCTCACACCCAGCAAGCACAACTTGGCCTCGTTCTCGCCCAAGGCCTCCACCGCCGCCCGCATGCATTTTGGATAGGCGTGCAGGGTCACGAAAGTCATGCCCATCTGAGCGATGTTGCGCACCGCGCTGGCTATGGTGTTGTCAATGTCCAGAAGCTTCACATCGAGAAAAACCTTATGTCCTTGCGCCGCCAACTCCTGGGCAAGTTCAAGACCACCGGCGAATTGCAGCTGCATGCCAATTTTATAGACGCCGACGGCGCCTTCCGTTTCCCGAATGATTTCACGCGCTTGCTCGCACGTGGGAACGTCTAGCGCCAAAATAAGTCGATCTGTTGCGGATTGCGGCGCAAAGCCAGCTTTCGGCGTCAAAGACATTGCAAATCTCCATCACATCAAAGCGCGTCAAGGCGCGTGGGAAGAATTTCAGGAAGTCGGTTGCGGTGATACAGCCCAAAATACTTAGACGCCAGCTATTTCACAACGCGTAATAGCCTCTTTCGCCAGCGAACGAGCGCATATGCTATTCCCTTCGCGCCTCGCAGTTGGTACAACGCAACCGCTTTGATGAACAAATCCGGCGTAAGGTCAAAAAGACTCTTGCGCCGACGTTAGAAACAAGGACGCATAAATGCGCATCGCGGAGATCACGCGCAGCACTGGGGAAACCCAGATTCAAGTGAACGTCTCGCTCGATGGATCCGGCGCGTTCGACATACAAACCGGCGTTGGTTTTTTCGACCATATGCTGGAGCAATTGTCGCGCCACTCCCTTATTGACATGACCATTCGCGCCGCGGGCGACACCCATATTGATTTCCATCATACGGTGGAAGACGTCGGCATCGCTCTAGGTCAGGCGCTGCGCGAGGCTTTGGGCGACATGAGCGGCGTCACCCGTTACGCTGATTGCCATCTGGCCATGGACGAAGCGTTGACCCGCTGCGCGCTGGATGTGTCCGGCCGGGCGTTTCTTGTTTGGCAAGTGGAGTTCTCCCGCGACAAGATCGGCGATTTCGACACCGAGTTGTTCGAAGAGTTTTTCCGCGCTTTCGCCATGAACGCCGGCCTGACGCTCCATGTAACCACATTGCACGGCTCCAATTGTCATCACATCGCCGAGAGCTGTTTCAAGGCGGTGGCCCGCGCCCTGCGCATGGCGATCGAACCCGATCCCCGCCAGGGAACGCGCATTCCCTCCACCAAAGGGCAACTCGGAGGCTAGTCAACCATGGCCACATATTGCGTCATGCTTCCGCCCAAAACACAGGGCGGCGCCTTTTCCGCCCCTATGGCTGAACGCGCGCGGTTCATCAAAGACGGCATATCCTGGCCAGCATTGGTCGCGCCGATTTTATGGTTGTTGTGGCATCGCATGTGGCTGGTGTTTCTCGCCTATATAGCCGGCGCATTGGCGCTGGAAGGTCTTTCTCGCGCTTTTGGCGGTCCGGCCGTAGGCGTCAGCTCCTTTCTGCTGGGTATTTTATTCGCTCTGGAAGCCAATAATCTGCGCTGCTGGAGTTTAGAGCGCCGCGGCTGGCGCTTTGACGCAGTCAGCGACGGAGCGGATATGGACGAGGCGGAACTAAGATATTATCACGCTCGCGCGCCCATCAGCGCCGACGCGGCCAGCTCCCCGATGGACGCATCCCCGCTCAGCGCCCCCATAGACGCATTGGTCCAAACGTCGCCGCGTCCCACAACGCGCCCCTCCGTGCGGATTGGCTCCGAAGCCGTCGTCGGGCTCACCCTCGCTCGAGACGAATTCAGCCGGCCGGACATGGATCAGCCTGATGCGGACAACCGCGAGCCAAACCGAAACGGATAATAATGACCATCACAATTATCGATTACGGTTCAGGCAATCTATGCTCGGCCGCAAAAGCTTTCGAACGCGCCGCCGCGGCATTTGACGCGCCGCCAAGCGTTCATGTGACCAGCGATCCACAGCATGTGGCCAAAGCGGACAGAATTATTCTTCCCGGCGTTGGCGCTTTCGCCGACTGCCGGCGCGGCCTTGGCGCCATAGACGGCATGATAGAGGCTCTGCAAGAAGCGGTGATCGACAAAGGGCGTCCCTTTCTAGGCATTTGCGTGGGCATGCAATTAATGGCCAGTCGCGGACTGGAGTTTGAGACCATCGACGGTCTCGGCTGGATCGACGCGGACGTCACGCAAATGCGTGTCAGCGATCCCACGTTGAAAATTCCGCATATGGGCTGGAACACCATCAATGTCCACGGCGCACACCCCATCTTGCAAAATATAGAAACCGGGGAGGGCGGTCTGCACGCCTATTTCGTACATTCGTTCCACGCCGACTGTCGGCGTCCCGAAGAGCGTCTCGCCACATTCGATTATGGCGGCGCATTCACCGCGATGATCGCCCGTGACAATATGGTCGGCACGCAGTTTCATCCGGAAAAAAGCCAAAAGCTTGGCCTGCGTTTGATCGAAAACTTTTTGAACTGGGCGCCCTAAGGCCTTCCCCGTCAGGATAAGATAATGATCCTTTTTCCCGCCATCGACCTCAAACAAGGTCAATGTGTTCGCTTGAAACTCGGCGATATGGCTCAAGCCACCGTTTTCAATGACGACCCCGGCGCGCAGGCGCGCAGTTTCCAGCAACAAGGCTTCAAATGGCTTCACGTGGTGGATCTGGACGGCGCATTCGCCGGCGAGAGCCAGAACGCCTCCGCCGTCGACGCCATTCTCGCCGCCACGTCAAACCCGGTTCAGCTTGGCGGCGGCATTCGCACCATGGCCCATATTGACGCCTGGCTGACCAAAGGCGTCAACCGGGTCATCCTTGGCACCGTCGCCGTTCGCGATCCCGATCTGGTGAAGGCCGCCTGCAAGGCCCACCCAGGACGCATCGCCGTCGGCATTGACGCGCGCGGCGGCAAAGTCGCCGTCGAAGGCTGGGCCGAAACGTCGGAGCTGAGCGCCATTGATCTGGCGCGTCGTTTCGAAGACGCCGGCGTTTCCGCCATCATCTACACAGATATCGACAGGGACGGCGTTTTAACTGGAATCAATTTTCCCTCAACCCTTGAACTGGCCAAAGCCGTGTCAATTCCGGTGATCGCCTCCGGCGGTTTGGCGGGCATCGAGGATATTCGCCGACTCATGCAGCCGGAATGCGCCATTCTGGAAGGCGCTATTTCCGGCCGCGCCCTATACGACGGACGCCTTGATCCGCTCGAAGCCATGGCCGTCATCAACGGAAGCGACCCATCATGTTGAAAGCGCGAATAATCCCCTGTCTCGACGTCAAGGACGGCCGCGTGGTCAAGGGCGTTAATTTCGTTGATCTTATTGACGCGGGCGATCCTGTGGAAGCCGCCAAAGCCTATGACGCGGCTGGCGCCGATGAGCTGTGCTTTCTCGACATCACCGCCTCCCATGAAGGTCGCGACACGATTTACGACGTGGTTCGGCGCACCGCCGAGGCCTGCTTCATGCCCGTGACCGTTGGCGGCGGCGTGCGTACGGTGGAGGATATTCGCAAGCTCTTGTTATCGGGCGCCGACAAAGTCTCCATCAACACCGCCGCCGTCGCCAACCCGGATTTCGTTCGGGAGGCGTCGAAGAAATTCGGCGCCCAATGCATCGTCGTCTCCATCGACGCCAAACAGGTGAACGCGCCGGGAGAAGCCGAGCGATTTGAAATCTTCACCCATGGCGGGCGAAAGCCAACCGGTATTGACGCCGTTGAATTCGCCCGGAAAATGGCGGATTTGGGGGCAGGGGAGCTTCTCGTAACCTCCATGGACCGCGACGGCACGAAATCTGGCTATAACATCGCATTAACCCGCGCCGTCGCCGACGCCGTGACCATACCGGTCATCGCCAGCGGCGGCGTTGGTTCGCTGGACCATTTGGTTGAAGGCGTACGCGACGGCCACGCCACCGCCGTTCTAGCCGCCTCAATCTTTCACTTTGGCGATCATACCGTGCGCGAAGCCAAAACCTATATGGCCAACGCCGGCGTCCCCATGCGCCTTGACGCTTGATCCATCCGCTTTACCAAAGGCCGCCAGACCAATGTCCAATTTCACGCTTCCCGACCTTGCGCGTATCATAGACGAACGCGCCCACGCCGACGACCCCTCGTCCTACACCCGAAAACTCATGGGCAAGGGCGTTCCCAAAATTGCCCAAAAGGTCGGAGAGGAAGCGGTGGAGCTGGCGATCGCCGCCGTTCAAAATGACCCGAAAGAAGTGAAGGCGGAAACGGCGGACCTTTTCTATCATATTCTCGTTCTGCTACAGGCTATGGACGTACCGCTTGAAGAGGTGATGCGGGAGCTTGCTCAAAGAACAAACCAGACAGGCCTTGAGGAAAAAGCCTCTCGCCCGAAAGACTGAGCCTGTTGCGCTTGACGAATGGGTTTTGGAGAAAAGGGAACGATGGAGCTGAGCCTGACCAAACCCGTAGATCCCAATCTATCGCCTTATCAGACGTTCCGGGAAGAGCAATGGGCCCGTTTGCGCGCCGATACGCCCATGACGCTGAAGGCTTCCGAAGTCGCCAAGCTGCAAAGCCTGAACGATCCGGTGTCGTTGGCGCAGGTGGAGTCCATCTATCTTCCACTCTCGCGGCTGCTCGCTTTTTATGTGGAGGCCACCCAAAGCCTGCATCTCGCGACAAAGCGGTTTCTCGGCACCAATGGCCATAAGATCCCCTTCGTTATCGGCATCGCCGGATCCGTGGCCGTTGGCAAGTCAACCACGGCCCGTTTGCTGCAAGCGCTGCTGGCGCGCTGGCCCGCCAGCCCGAAGGTCGATCTGGTCACCACCGACGGCTTTCTTTATCCCAATTCCGTTCTGGAGGCCGAAGGCCTGATGCGCCGCAAAGGCTTTCCGGAAAGTTACGACCGCACGGCGCTGCTAACGTTTCTGTCGGACATCAAAGCGGGAAAAGGCCATGTCACCGCACCGATATACTCCCATTTCTACTATGACGTTCTACCCGGTCAGCATATTTCAATCGATCAACCGGATATTTTGATCATTGAAGGTTTGAACGTCCTGCAAAGCTCCAACCTGCCAAAGGATGGCAAGCCGGTGCCTTTCGTTTCCGACTTCTTTGATTTCTCCATTTATATCGAGGCGGAAGAAGAAATTCTTCACACATGGTACATTGAGCGCTTCATACGATTGCGCGAGACCGCCTTCAAAGATCCTGAATCCTATTTCCATAAATATTCAAAAGTGAGCCATGAAGAAGCTCTGAAAATAGCTGAAGATCTATGGACGCAAATCAACTTGGTGAACCTGCGCGAGAACATCATACCCACGCGCCCACGCGCCGATCTCATTCTGACCAAAGGCGAAAGCCACGCCATTGAAACCGTCGCCCTGCGCAAGCTTTAAACTGGCGCGGCGACGCGTTTCTTCTTCCCTCAATTTGCGCTGAAGAAAAAACGCGTCGCAATGGCGCCTCACATCCCTTGGTTCACGCGCTCCTGCTCACTTGATCTCAAACACCGTGACAGTTCCGGACACTTCGTTGGCCACCACCAGAAGCGGTTTTCCATTTGGGCTATCCTTGGACGATAAGAATAACAAGCCCTCAGGTCCAATGTCTCCCGCGCCTCCAGCGCTCGCATCCCCCTCCGGCTTGCCGTTATGGGCGTACCCAGCCCATTGAGGCGCCTTTGGATCGCTCACGTCGTAAACCACGACGCCGCCCATGCGCTCAAGCCCGAGAAAAGCATATAATTTACCGCCAACTTCACCAAGGGTCACCCCCTCCGGCTCGGCGCCTTTATCGTCCGAACGCTTGTCAAAGCTGGAAACCTGACCTTCAGAATTGAACCAACTCGGAGCGAGAACCAACAGTTTTTCGGCGATTTGCGACCCGGAATCCCATGTTTGGGAGAAAGTGTCGCTTGCCGGATCATAGGCGTAGATCGACATTGAGCGGCCGCCATAACCGATGATTTCATCGTGGTCGCCGTCGCCGTCCACATCGCCCATGGCCGATGTGGTTTTCAACCGACCAAGCGCTTTTTCATCCTGAAGTTCAGCAGCATTCGGGAACGTTTTGGGATCAAGTTTCAAGTCCTTAACGCGAAGCTCTTCGGAATATCCCTCATAATCGCGGCTATCGCCTTCATTGGCGCTCACCACATAATGCATGCCGTCCTTTTCGAAACTGGCGATGGAATCCGGCTGATACAGACTTTTCACCGGCCATAATTTCAGCTCCGCCTTACCGTCCTTATCGCTGGCGTCCATGGGCGTTTTGGAAAAATCCTTGAACCCAAGACCAAAAACGCTTTTGACCTTTCCCGCTTTGAGATCGATCACAGCGATTGCGTTCGCTTCCTGTAAGGATACGAAAGCCAATTCACCATCTTGCGAAATCGTAACATACTCAGGTTCGACATTTTGAGCGAAACGCGTTCCCTTCGGCGCCGGCGTATGGATCGAGGTCACATCGCCTTTCGGGCTGACGTTTTTGAAATCCGCTGTCCTTACCTTAAGAGAGGGAATTGAGACAATTGAAACGCTTCCCTCCGGATCACGTTTAAAATCGCCTGACGGCTCGCCTTCATTGGCGACGACCGCAAGCGCTCCATCCGCGCTAAACGCCACCATATCCGGCAGCGCCCCGACTTTGGCCGAGCCGACCAGCGTTCCATCTGTCTTGAACAGAAGCAACTGTCCATCGTCCTGTTTGACGTCCGCCTCAACGGCCACCGCCACATAATCCCCCTTAACCGCGACGGAATTGGCGGCTTTCCCATAAGCGGAAATATCCAGCGTTCCTGATTTAACCGGCTGTTCAGGGCTGGACAGATCAAGAATATCAATCGACTTGTCATGTCCATTGACCACAAAAAGCTTTTTACTTTTCGGGTCGAAGGCGGAGATTTCAGCGGCGCTTTCGTCAAAAACTCCCGTTGCATAAGTTCCAATCGGAGAAAGCTCCAAAGCGGCGGCTGGAGCCGCCATCGCGCTGGAAAGCAACAATACAGTGAGAAGACGTGTCATGAGGTCGCTCCGGAAGAGTTAAAGGAAATTAACTTTCCGATACAGCCCCCCCGCGACACTGACGTGACGCCTGAAAACGGACGATCTGGCGAAAACCGTCAGATCGTCCCATTTGCAAAATATCGCGCCAGATCAGAACACTTCGCAATTGCGCGGCGCGGCGCCTGGCCGGGTCCAGGTGGCGTAACGCCCTTTTCCCTGCAGCTCGTAATTACGCAGCCCATATCTAAACCCTGAGCCAGTAACCATTTCGCCCAAAGTCACCTCAGAGAGGCCTAATTCGCGCACATTCGCCACCGATCGCCTATTGTCAAAAGCAACGTCGAGAATAGCCCCGTCATCGCACCTATAAGACGCGGTCACCACGTCTTCGGGCGTTCGCCCAACCGGAGCAGGCGGCACTGGCGCCAGTAATTCTTGCCCTGACGGCGGCGTCGACCATGTGTTCATCGTAGGCGCCGGCTGTTGACGCGGTTCGATCGTCACCAGAGTTTGGGACTGGTTTTCGGGTAAATAAATACCAAGACAACCACCGCGATCATCCGCGACCAGCCACGGGTAGCCCATCATCGTCGGCTGCGTCACTTGGGCGCCCGGCGCCAATTGCGCGTAAATTTGACGCTGGCCGGCGAAATCGAGCCAATAAAGAAAAGCACGCCCGCCGCTGCGATTACGGAACAACATTTGCGTCGGCACGTCATTTTGCAACGACCGTATCGCTCCTTCGTCAGCGCACACCGGCCCAGCCACATATTGCGTCCCACCGCTCCCGCTCGGCGGCGCGCTATCGATCGGCCCCTCAGTCAATCCCGGTTCGATGATTTGCGCCGGTGGCGCGCAATAGTCTTGAAACCGCCCTACCGGTCCCGCGCTTCCCGCAAGGGAAATCGTATAATTTTCCTCACCGTTAATCGAAATGTTCAAATTCGAACCACGACGCATCCCGGACCAAATCGGATCGTTAAAGGAAAGATCAACCGCCGGGAAAGACACCCCAGATTCATTATTTGCCGAAGAACCTCTCCCTTCATAGGTGTTGGCTACGTCAAGAGCGCTCATGTCGATGCGAACCGGCTCTCCTTCCACCAAGCCGGCGACGGTTTGCGACAAAATGATGCGCGCCTCTCCAGAGCGAACGCGGCAAAGAGCTGAAAAACCCACATTATCGGTTTCTCTTTCGCCATAAATGAGCCTCGCGGGACCATCGCTAGAGGCAGGCGGTGACAAATACCACTTCATATCAGCTGCGCCGGATAAAAATTGCGAGTTGTCCGTCACATCTTCCGACGCGTCCAACTGGTCCTCCGACGCAATGTCTTGCGTTTGCGCACCCTCGCCATTTACTTGCGCCTGTTGCGCCGGCTGCGTCAGCACCCCACCGCTCGGCCGATAGGCCTCAGGCTCACCTTGATTGGGTACCGCAGGGCGAGCCATTGAACTCGCGTTCGCGTTTAAACCGCCGCCAATTGCAATTTCAATTTTATTTTCTGAGCATACGTCGACAGGTTTACGCAACACTCGGCCATCACCCAAAACGACCTTCAGCTCGCGCGCGCATTTCAATCGCCCTTCTTGCGCCGGGTCTCCCTTCAACGCCACCGTGACGCTATTACCGATCTTACGCTCAATGGGAATATACTTACGGTCCAGATTCACCTCCCGAATGGTTGTGTCCGGATCGCTAGTCTGAATGATAAGCGATTTTTCCTCTACGTCCGCCGTCGCCATGGTCTCCACCAGCACCTGATAATTATCAGCGCATAGATCCACCGACTTACTGACCTCCCCGCCGCCGTTAAAGCGAACAAGAAGATTTTGGCGGCAGTCGAAACCGGTGGTTTCGCTTCCTATTTCCACAAAAACCCGATTGCCGCTTCTGCCCACCTCCTTCAAAGGTTGACCGCCTGCGGCCACCATGGAAATCGACACGTCCTGCTTGTCCGTGGCGACCGACAGAATTCGGCTTTCGGCGCGCGCGTCAGAAACAACGCCGAAAACCACCGCAGAAACCAAAAGATTCAGCCTGCGTTTTTCAAAAATAAGAACCATTATGGAACGAAGATTAAAAGAAGTTTCAGCACGAAGCATGGTGGTCTCTGTAGTGAGTTTTAAAACGTTAATGGAGCATCTATTCTACAATCATAACAACATGACGCCTTCTTGGCGACGTTGAAGCCTGTTTTGAGATCAGTTTCATCCATTTTACTCTAAAGCCATAAAATTCCGATCGCAAAACGGGTGGCTCAGAGAGAAAATTTCTATATGTTTTTAAAAAACAAGGTCGAACGAGATGCAGATACAAGCTGATTTTAATAAGAAAATTCAAATAGATAATGCCCCCATTCAAAATGCGGACTATGCTGTCGTTCGTGAGACCCTGCGTCTTTTGACGGAAACATGGAAAGACCAGCCAAAACTGGAAATCATTGCGCGCGAACTGGGATTTCAACCGATTCAGCTTCAACGTATTTTCTCACGTTGGGCGGGGATCACGCCAAAGCAATTCTTGCAGGCCATTACGCTGGACCACGCGCGCGCCTTACTTAATGGAAGCGCCAGCGTTCTTGAAACGAGCTATGAATTAGGCTTGTCCGGCCCGGGGCGTCTGCATGATCTTTTTGTCACGCATGAAGCGATGCCCCCCGGCGTCTACAAAGCCAAAGGAGACGGCCTGACGATACGTTACGGCTTTCATTCCTCGCCCTTTGGCGCGGCTCTGCTCATGGTGACGCCCCATGGGCTGGCGGGGCTGGCCTTCGCCGACCCAGGCGAGGAATGCGCGGCGCTGGAGGATATGCGCGCTCGCTGGCCCAGGGCGACTTATTTGGAGGACAAAGCCGCCACCGCTCCCTATGCCATCCGCGTCTTCAATTCGCACGAATGGTCCCCCGATCAACCACTGAACGTGGTTTTTATCGGAACGGATTTTGAAATTCGGGTTTGGAAAACCCTGTTGAAAATCCCTATCGGCAGGGCGACGACCTACTCCGACATCGCCGCCAATCTCGGCAAGCCGACCGCCGCGCGCGCCGTAGGAACGGCTGTGGGCAAAAACCCCGTGTCCTTCGTCGTGCCCTGCCACCGGGTGCTGGGCAAAAGCGGCGGCCTATGCGGCTACCATTGGGGATTAACCCGCAAGCGCGCCATTCTCGGTTGGGAGACCGGCCTTGCGCCAGTAGGTTCCATCTAACCCAAAACCTGCAGCCCCGTGATTAATCGCCACTTCACAACATCGACGGCAACACCCGATCCGGCGGACGATGACCATCCATGAAGGTTTTTATGTTAATGATCACTTTTTCGCCCATATCGATACGCCCCTCGATGGTGGCCGAACCCATATGCGGCAACAATACAACTTTCTCCGACTGGGCCAGTTTCGGGTTCACCGCCGGCTCCAATTCGAAAACGTCAAGCCCGGCGCCGGCTATTTTCCCCGCTTCCAACTGACGCACCAACGCATTTTCATCAATGACCTCGCCGCGGGCCGTATTGACGATATAGGCGTCGGCTTTCATCAACTTGAGACGACGCGCCGACAATAAGTGATATGTCGCAGGCGTATGCGGGCAATGGACTGACACCACGTCCATCCGCGCCAGCATTTGGTCCAAGCTTTCCCAATATGTCGCCTCCAATCCCTCTTCCACATCTGCGGGCAGACTGCGGCGATTGTGATAATGAATTGACATACCAAAGGCTTTCGCCCGGCGCGCAACGGCTTGACCAATTCGTCCCATTCCGATGATCCCCAGACGCTTTCCCCAGATGCGCCGTCCCAACATCCAGGTCGGCGACCATCCGGTCCACTTTCCCTGCTCCAAAACCTTAATGCCTTCCGCTAGACGTCGCGGCACGCCCAAGATCAGCGCCATGGTCATATCCGCCGTGTCTTCGGTCAGCACGCCCGGCGTATTGGTCACCGTTATATTGCGATTATTGGCGGTGATGACGTCAATATTATCCACGCCATTGCCAAAATTGGCGATAAGCTTCAGATTTTCTCCCGCCTGAGAAAGGATTGAGCTGTCAATCCGGTCAGTAACGGTGGGCACGATAACATCTGCTGTTTTAACGGCCTCGACCAACTCCGCTTGACTGAACGGCCTGTCCATTTCATTAAGGCGCGTATCAAACAACTCGCGCATGCGCGTTTCCACAACGTCTGGCAATTTACGAGTCGCGACGACAATCGGCTTTTTTTTGGTCATGTTCCAGCCTTCCACACTCTGTTCAGGTCACATTAACCACAGTGGCCTCAGGATGCGCCTGTCAGGATTCGGATCAACACTCCTAATGATCTTCCTAACAGATGATCTGATCAATACAAGAGTGGACGAAAAGAGAGCCTCGTCCAAAAGTCCAATAAAACTGCGAGTCTTTGGTTTTTTTGCTCAAGGTTTTAGACTTCAGACCTTTTTCGATTGGACAGGTCTTCGCCTATAAAATACGGCTCGGCCGTGAAAAACATGATGGAACAGGATGATGACAAAATTCTGCAACCTTTTCCAACGGTGGGTCGCCCCTTTGATCGCAGGCGCTCTCTTGGCGCTAAGCGCTCAAGCCGCCTTAGCTCAGGCGACGACCACCGGCGCGAGCGGATTGCCCGTTCCCCGTTTCGTTAGCCTGAAGTCCGACAAGGTCAACGTGCGGATGGGCCCCACACGTGAGCACGCCATTGCATGGACTTTCGTAAAATCGGGACTTCCTCTGGAAATCGTTCAAGAATTCGATAATTGGCGACGAATTCGCGACTGGGAAGGCGAAGAGGGCTGGGTTTTTCATTCCTTGCTGTCAGGCCGTCGAACTGGACTCGTCACGCCATGGGAGGCGGAGGGAACGACGCCGGTGCGCAATTCAGACAGCTCCAGCGCCCCCATCGTAGCCAAAGTGTCTCCGAAAGTTTTGGTGGACATTCATGAATGCGGCGGCGGATGGTGCCAGGTTTCTGGCAAAGGCTTCGAAGGTTGGATTGATCAAACCAAGTTATTTGGAACTTATCCGGATGAAGACTTCAAATAACGCCGATATTTTTAATTCCAATGAATAACCTGCGAACCGCAAACAATTAGAAAAAAAGTTTCACGCGAAACGCACGTTTCAGAAGCGATTATTTTTCAACTATAAATATATTATGTAAAAGGCGGCGCTCAAAATGTGGAGCCGCCGCCTTTGTAATTCTTGAGAAATCCAATGATTACGCCGTTACTTCATCTAACTTACTGGCTTCCTGAGTTTTCAACTCGCCCAGGCGTGGCATGGAAACCGTATTGTAACCACTATCGACGAAATGAATCTCGCCCGTGACGCCAGACGAGAGATCAGACAGGAGATATAACCCCGTTCCCCCAACTTCCTTGATCGTGACGGTGCGTCCAAGCGGGGAATTATGCTTTTGATAATTGAACATCAAACGCGCGTCCGAAACGCCTGATCCGGCAAGCGTGCGCACCGGTCCGGCGGAAATCGCATTAACCCGAATATTTTGCAGGCCGAAATCCATCGCCAGATAGCGCACGGAAGACTCCAGCGCCGCTTTCGCCACGCCCATAACGTTGTAATTAGGCATGACCCGGGTTGAGCCGCCGTAAGTCAAGGTGACCATCGATCCGCCGTCATTCATAATCGTTGCGGCGCGCTTCGCGATTTCCGTAAACGAGAAACAAGAGATCACCATCGTGCGAACGAAATTTTCTCGCGTCGTGTCCGCATAGCGCCCGCGCAGTTCCGACTTATCGGAAAAAGCGACGGCGTGAACGAGAAAATCGATCGATCCCCACTCTTTCTTCAGCGTATCAAACACAGCGTCAACTGACGTCACATCCTCAACGTCGCAAGGAATCACAAGGTTTGCGTTCACGCTTTGCGCAAGCGGCTTAACCCGGCGGCCAAAGGCCTCTCCTTGATAGGTGAAGGCAAGCTCAGCTCCTTCGTCCGCCAACGCCTTGGCGATGCCCCAAGCAATCGAATGGTCATTAGCGACGCCCATGACCAGACCGCGTTTGCCCTTCATAATTCCCGACATAGAATTCCCCTCAGCCGTGATATCGCGACAAAGCCAGGGAAGCGTTTGTGCCTCCAAAGCCGAAGCTGTTGGAGAGAACGGTGTCAAGACCGGCATTGTCTACGCGTTCCATAACGATTTCATCTCTGCTTAAAGCCGGATCAAGCTCAGTGATATTCGCCGACGCAGCGATAAAATCATTTTGCAACATCAACATGCAATAGATCGCTTCCTGCACCCCTGTTGCGCCAAGACTGTGACCCGTCAATGACTTCGTTGAAGAAGCCACAGGTTGATCATCGCCAAAAACGCGTCGGATCGCTTGAATTTCGCCAATATCGCCCACTTGCGTCGACGTGCCGTGAGTATTGATGTAATCTACCTTGCGGTCGCCAAGCGTCTCAATCGCCAGCTTCATGCAGCGCTCGCCGCCTTCTCCGGACGGAGCCACCATATCATAACCGTCAGAGTTCGCCGCATAGCCGGTGATCTCCGCATAGATCTTGGCGCCGCGCGCCTTGGCGTGCTCAAGCTCTTCCAAAACGACGACGCCAGCGCCGCCGGCAATGACGAAACCATCGCGGGTCGCGTCATAAGCCCGTGAAGCCGTGGTTGGCGTGTCGTTGTATTTTGACGACATGGCGCCCATTGCGTCGAACAAGCAAGAAAGCGTCCAGTCCAGCTCTTCTCCGCCGCCGGCGAAAACGATGTCCTGCTTACCCCATTGAATTTGCTCGGCGCCCGCGCCGATGCAATGGGCCGACGTGGAGCAAGCCGAAGTGATCGAATAATTGATGCCCTTGATTTTGAACGGCGTGGCCAGACAGGCCGAATTCGTCGAGCTCATGCCGCGCGTGACCATAAACGGCCCCATGCGCTTTGGCGCGCCTTTTTCAATGACAATTTTGTGGGCCTGAAACAGGTTTTTGGTGGAGGGGCCGCCAGAACCCATCACCAAGCCCGTGCGCGGATTGGAAACGTCAGAGTCTTCAAGACCGCTGTCGGCGATCGCTTGCTGCATGGCCAGATAGTTATAAGCCGCGCCATCTCCCATGAAACGGAGCTGACGTTTGTCGATAAGCGCCGGCAAATCCACGTTCGGCATACCATGAATCTGACTACGGAACCCATGTTCGGCATAATCAGGGGCAAAACTGATTCCCGATTTTCCTTCGCGCAAACTCGCAAGGACCTCATCAGTTGAGCCGCCAATCGACGACATAATTCCCATCCCGGTAACAACAACGCGCCTCATTGAGGTCTCCTGTCTCCACCAAACCAAACTTTAATTCAAAGAGTGGTCAGTTGATTTGCCGCTTTCAAGTTAATATCGCAGCATTCATCCGGCGCGGGAGCGCCGTCGCCACGCATCCCGCGCATTTTTTGCTAAATATCTTCAGGCTTTAAACAAACCGACCCGCAAATCCTTTGCGGTGAAGACTGTCTCGCCATCGGCTTTCAACCAGCCATCGCCAGTGCCCAGCACAAGACGCGAACGCATCACACGCTTGAGATCAACTCCATATTCGACCTTTTTCACGTCGGGCGTAATTTGACCGGAGAATTTGACGTCTCCCGTTGAAATCGCGCGCCCACGCCCCGGCTCTCCAAGCCAGCCAAGAAAAAAGCCCGTCATTTGCCAAAGCGCGTCCAAGCCCAAACACCCAGGCATGACCGGATCGCCCTGAAAATGACACGGGAAAAACCAATGATCCGGCTTAATATCAAATTCAGCCCGAATATAACCCTTGCCGTACTCTCCGCCGTCTTCTGAAACCTCCGTGAGGCGATCGAACATCAGCATTGGCGGCAAGGGCAGCTGGGCGTTGCCCGGCCCAAACAGCTCTCCGCGTCCACAAGCAAGAAGATCTTCATAAGTATAGCTATTGCGCCGCTCAACCATTCCATTCCCGCGCTATTATTCAGGGCCTTGGCGAAACTCCCATCTGGGCGGATTTCACACGAAGGCTCCTAGATGACATCAAAATAAGTTGCGTCTTCCTAACATAAGGACTCTGTATCTGAAAGCCCACGAAAAGCCGTAATAGAAATGTCATTTTTCTCCAGACATTTTATCGCAGGCGCATCAACTAGACCTTACACGTCAAATATGCGACAAATTCAAAGGTGATAAAGGGTTCATGCGCCGTAAACGCGAATGGATTTGATCTGCCCTGATTTGATCAGACGAATTTCAAGCCCTCTTAAGGAAGATTAATCAATCGATATGACACTGGAACTTGGTCATCATCATCCGCATGTAAGCGTGACGGAAAAATTGCGGATCTCAGGTTTGCGCCCGACCCGCCAGCGTGTGGCTCTTGCGGAAATCCTGTTTTCCAAGGGAAATCGCCATGTCTCCGCCGAACTTCTTCATGAAGAAGCGGTTTCCGTCAATGTTCCCGTGTCCCTCGCCACCGTTTACAACACATTGCACCAATTTACGGAAGCCGGTCTGCTGCGCGAAGTGGCTGTTGAAGGCACGAAAACTTATTTCGACACAAATACTGACGACCACCATCACTTCTTCATCGAAGAAGAAAACCGTGTGATCGACATTCCCGGTGACGGCGTTAGCCTTAATCATCTTCCCACCGCCCCCGAAGGAATGGAAATCGTTCGCGTCGAAGTTCTGGTGCGCTTGCGCAAGAAAGCCTAACGCTCTTCCCCGCAAATTTCCCCGAAAGCAGTTTAAACTGAAAGCCGCGCGGTGTTTTCCGGACTTTTACACAAGTCGCGGATCAGGCAACGTTCGCACAACGGTTTGCGCGCTTTGCAAATATAGCGTCCATGCAGGATCAGCCAATGATGCGCGTGCAGCCGATAGTCGTCCGGCACGGCTTTCTCCATCGCCCGCTCAACCGCAAGAGGCGTTTTCCCCGGCGCAATTCCTATCCGATTACCAAGTCGGAACAAATGCGTGTCCACGGCGATGGTCGGCTCGCCAAAAGCGATATTAAGCACCACATTCGCCGTTTTCCGGCCAACGCCGGGCAATTTCTCCAAGGATTCGCGATCCCGCGGCGTCGCCCCCCCATGATCACGGATCAACATCTGCGACAAAGCGATCACATTTTTCGCCTTGGTTTTGAAAAGCCCAATGGTGCGGATCTTTTCCCGAACCACGTCTTCGCCCAGCGCGACCATTTTTTCCGGCGTATCCGCCAAGGGAAATAAATTTTTTGTCGCTTTATTGACCCCAATGTCCGTCGCCTGAGCAGAAAGAACCACCGCCACCAGAAGCGTGTAGGGATTGGTGTGATCCAGCTCGCCTTTCGGTTCCGGATTGGCGGCGTGAAATCTTGCGAAAATTGCGCGAATTTCCGCTTTCGTGTAACGCGGCTTCGCGCGGCGCCTTGCGCCCCCGGCAGAGGCCGACGGCTTCTTCCGCACGTCAGATCCAGCCTTTGGAAGTCCTGTTTGCGCCAATTTAGTTTTTTTCTCGCTCATAGTCCCTCTATACTGGATCCTCATGATGAGCCGCAATCGCAAACCCTAAATGAGGCGTCAGACGTGAGCCCGAATGAGAACTTAGACGCGAAACCGCCTTTTTTACAGGCCGACGCGCCGTTTTTCAACGCGCGCCTGACCCCATATCGCTCGCTGTCGCCAAAAGGTTTCCTCATTTTAATGGGCGTCACCGGCGCAATCTGTTTTTTTTCCGGACTGATGTTCTTGTCTCTAGGCGCCTGGCCGATATTTGGCTTTTTCGGCTTGGACGTCGCTTTGGTCTGGTGGGCCTTTCGCAGCAACTACCGCACAGCCCGCGCTTATGAAGAAGTCATGATTTCAGCGACGCAAATCCTCATCCGCAAAGTCTCTCACCGTGGCGCAGTGGAGGAAATTCGCTTTAATCCGTTTTGGGTCAAGCTTGAAATTAACCGCGAAGAAGATGAAGGCGTGACGAAAATCACCTTGAACGCGCGCGGAAAGCGAACGTTGATTGGCGGTTTCCTCAACCCCGACGACCGCACCAGTTTCGCCTCGGCTTTGCAATCGGCTTTGAATGCCGCCAAAACAGGCGGCGCCGCCCCGTCTATGCCCTGAGATCACGCTTCATCCAAAAACTTCTCAAGCATTTGAGGCTTCCAATTGCAGGATTTGACCCCAGAAGACCGCGCCCATCTCAAAGCTTTGACGATCCGCGCCGACAACCGCGAACCCTCTTCAAAACCCGCCGTCAGATCTCCCTATCAGTTTGATTTGGGCCGGATCATTCACAGCTCCGCTTTTCGCAGACTTCAAGCCAAGACGCAGGTCATGGGAACAGGGGAGGGCGATTTTCATCGCACCCGCCTCACTCACTCAATAGAAGTGGGGCAAATAGCCCGCGGGATTTTATGGGAATTCGCCGCAAAGCGTGAATATAATTCCCTTCAAGAACTTTTGCCGTCTTCGGAGCTGATGGAAGCCATTTCCTACGCTCATGACCTGGGCCATCCACCCTTTGGTCATGGCGGCGAAACCGCTCTGCATATTGCGATGAAGCATTGCGGCGGGTTTGAAGGCAACGCTCAGAACCTGCGTATTCTGACCCGCCTTGAGCCGATCTATCGAAATGAGGGCATTCGCCCCACCCGCAGACTTCTTCTGGGCGTTTTGAAATATCCCGCGCCCTATTCCCAGCTTGTAAATCAAAACCAAACCAAACCGCCAAAATGTTATTATGACAGCGAGGATGACGTCGTCAAAGGCGTGCTGTCCTGTTTTTCAAAAGAAGACCGCCAACGGTTTCAATCAACCGAAAATGGTAAGACGCTTTATAAATCCCTCGACTGTTCGATCATGGAGCAAGCCGACGACATTGCTTATGGCGTTCACGATTTTGAAGACGCGGTCGCCCGCGGCTTGATCGAAAAATCCCAATTCAAAGAGCTGTTCAGGACGCATTTTCCAAAGTCGAATGAAAAAATTTCTTCGCGTTTCACCTTGCAAGAGATTCCTGATCTAGTTTTCGCCAATGAATTTGACCGAAAACTGGTCATATCCACTCTGGTTGGTTATCTGATCCGTTCGATCTCCCTTGAAAAACAGAATATTTTTGAAAGCTCCTTGCTGGACTGGCAAGCGCAGATGAAGCCCATAGCCCGGGATATCCTTGCTTTTTTCAAATCAAAAATCGTGTTTGACCTCGTCATCGACGCTCCTCGTCTGCGAATGCTCGAATGGAAAGGGCAAAAAATCATCACGGACCTTTTCTCCGCCTTCCAATGCGAACCGCAAAAGCTTTTACCACCATCGGCGTTAAGCGAGGAAAGTCTTGCGACCATGGCTTCATCTCGCCCAACGCCTGCTCAAACCGCCGCCGTCAACCGGGAAATTTGTGATTTCATCTCCTCCATGACCGATCGCCAGGCGGAAACATACCATCGCAGACTTTTTGAGCCCGGATATGGCTCCAGCACCGATCAACTTTAGTTTTTCCCTTGAAACGGAAACGATAAAATAAGAAGTTACGCTGCGGAACTTTATAGGGGTGACCTCAGTGAATAAAATCTACGCATTGCTGGCTGGATGTGGACTCATGGCGCTTCTGGGCGGCTGCGAAAGCATTTCAAAAGATCAGTGTGAAATTGGCGATTGGGTCGCCATCGGTCAGGCTGACGGCGCCGCTGGACGTGCGGACAGCAGAATTGCGGATTACGCCAAGGATTGCGGCCGATATGGAATCAAACCCGATATCGCCGCTTATCAGGCGGGACGGAGCCAAGGGCTCCTGTCTTATTGCACAGCCCCTAACGGTTTTGAACAAGGCCGGCGCGGCAAGTCCTACGCCAATGTCTGTCCGCCCGCTTTAGCGTCTGAGTTTCAATCGACTTATTCCCTTGGCCGGGAGCTATGGCAGGCGGAAGACCGGATCAAACAAAACGAAAACCGCATCAAGGACCGCGAGCGCGACCTAGACAACCGCTGGGACAAGATCAACAAGAAAGACTGCGATAAAGCTGCGGACCCCAACAAATGTCGCAAGAACAAACGCCGTCAACGCGAAGATATTGACCGCGAACGTCGTGATCTACGCGACGCCCGCTGGGATCTTGAGCAGCAACGTCGGGATTTCGCTGATCTGAGAGCTGACATTATGACCGAAATTTCCCGGAAAATTCCCGGCTACAGACCCCGCTAACAATGCGGGCCTTTCTTTTGAACGCCGGCGACGATGAATTTTAAATTCAACATCTGGAATGACAACGTCCGCAATGACCGTGAAATGGCCAAACCGCGCCAGTTTTCCAACGCTCCGGCGCGAATTAATCGCGTTTCTTGGCCGCTTCCCATTCGGATTTGAGACGATAGAGCGCCTCATGAGCCTCGCGCGGCGTCAAATCGTCCGGGTCAATAGCTTCCACCAACTTGCCCAGCGCATGCGAGGCGGGGGCGGTAGAGGCGCTTGACCCGGCCTGCGCCAATGGCGCGGCGGCGAACAAGGGCAAATCATCTATTAGCGCCTGCGCCGGCGATCCGCGATCCTGCTCCTCCAACTGGCTGAGAACGGCCCGCGCCCGTTCAACGACATTTGCAGGAAGTCCCGCCAGTTTCGCCACCTGAATGCCATAGGATCGGTCGGCGAATCCCGGCACGATTTCATGCAGGAAGATCACGTCGCCTTTCCATTCTTTCACCTTCACGGTGGCGTTCGCCATGCGCTCCAACCGCTGACTAAGCGCCGTCAACTCATGATAATGGGTGGCGAAAAGCGCCCGTGAGCGATTAACCTCATGCAAGTGCTCTATGGCGGCCCAAGCGATAGATAACCCGTCAAAAGTAGCGGTTCCCCGACCAATCTCATCCAAAATCACTAGAGATCTATCGCTCGCCTGATTGAGAATAGCGGCTGTCTCCACCATCTCCACCATGAAGGTGGAGCGACCCCGCGCCAAATCATCGGCGGCGCCCACCCGCGAGAAAAGACGGTCAACCACGCCAATATGAGCCATTTTGGCCGGAACGAACGATCCCATTTGCGCCAGAACGCAAATCAAGGCGTTTTGCCGCAAAAATGTTGATTTACCAGCCATATTCGGTCCGGTGATCAGCCAGATCTGGCCCAAAACCTGGCAATTGTCCTTGCCTTCAGGCCCAAGAGCGACATTATTGGCCACAAACGGTTCGCCGCTTCCAGACTTGCGCAGCGCCTGCTCGACAACCGGATGGCGCCCTTCTTCAATGGCGAAAGCCAAGGATTCGTCCACAATCGGCCGCGTATAATTTTCACGCTCCGCCAACACCGCCAGCGCGCTTGAAACATCCAAAACGGCCAAAGCCTCCGCCGCCCGCTTGATGGCCGCCCCTAAAGCGACCGCTTCGGCGCAAAAATGATCGAAAATCTCCAACTCAAGCGCTAACGAACGCTCTCCAGCGCTGGCGATCTTCGACTCAAGCTCCGCCAGTTCCGTGGTTGTGAATCGCATCGCCCCCGCCATGGACTGGCGGTGAATAAAACGGCCGGGATCCCCCGTCAGTTTTTCACATTGCGCCGTGGGGGCCTCAATAAACCATCCAAGCACATTGTTATGCTTGATTTTAAGCGCGCGAACCCCGAGTTCTTCCGCTAGATCCGCCTGCATCTTGGCGATCACCTTACGGCTCTGATCTCGCAGCGCTTTAATCTCGTCCAGATCCTCATTGTAACCGGCGCCGATAAACCCGCCATCCCGTTTCAGCAACGGCGGCTCCTCGCCCATGGCGCGGCTCAACTCATGCCCCAGTTCATGAGGCGCGGCCTTTAAAGCGGCGCAGGCGGCTTCAATCTCAACCGGAAGATCCTTATCCGCCAATGCATCAGCAATGGCCCCGCAAACCGACAACCCGGCGGCGAGAGCGACCAGATCACGCGGTCCCCCGCGCGCAAGCGCCAGCCGCGACAAGGCCCGCGCCATGTCCGGCGCCGATTTCAACAGATCAATGACACGCTCACGCAGTAAAATATCTTCACTAAAGAAAGTGACTGAACCCTGACGCTCAACAATTTTCGCCACATCCGTCAACGGTCCGGCCAATCGTCCCGCCAGCAAGCGCGAGCCGGCCCCGGTCACCGTATGGTCAATGGCCGCCAGCAGGGAGCCGGAACGTTCCCCAGAAAGCGTGCGCGTCAGCTCCAGATTAATCCGGGTCGCCGGATCGATCAGCATTCGCCCGCCACCCGTCTCCCGGCTAGGCGGATCAAGGGGCGGACGCTCGCCCAATTGCGTTTTTTCCACATAAGCCAACGCACCGGCGGCGGCCGATAATTCAGCTCGGGAGAAGCTGCCAAAACCGTCAAGTGTCTTCACCCCGAAGTAACGCGCCAATCGGTCCGCCGCAGTCGCCCCATCAAACAGCGCCCGCGGCGCCGGCGATAAACTGGCGGAAGAATTGTCGAAAATCTCGCGAAGCTCGCCATCGTCCAGAAGATGGTCCGCCACCACAAGTTCGCGCGGATCAATCCGCGCCAAATCCGCGCCAAGATTCACCGCTTCGCTTTCCCCCACCCGAAACACGCCGGTGGAAATATCAAGCCACGCGAGACCGAATGTCGCCTCGCCGTCAAGCGATCCAGAGCGTAGCCGGTTAATCGCCATCAGATAGTTGCTCTGCGCCGCGTCCAAAAGCCGCTCTTCAGTAAGCGTTCCCGGGGTGACTAATCGCACCACGTTCCGGCGAACCACCGATTTTCCGCCGCGTTTCTTCGCCTCCGCCGGGTTTTCCAATTGCTCGCAAACGGCGACGCGAAAACCAAGCGCGATCAATTTTTGCAAGTAATCGTCAGCGGCGTGGAACGGCACCCCGCACATTGGAATATCGACGCCTTGATGCTTGCCGCGCTTGGTTAGCGTGATCCCAAGAGCCTGCGACGCCTTTTCCGCGTCCTGAAAAAACAGTTCGTAAAAGTCCCCCATCCGGTAAAACAACAAACTGTCCGGATTGGCCGCCTTGATTTCGATGTATTGCGCCATCATCGGAGTGACGGCGGCTGATTTCAGCGCCGGCGTTTCATTCGATTTGGGTGTTTTAGCAAATGTCATGGCGCGGAAGATATCAAAAGGGCGACGAGGTTTCACCGAAGGGTTGATGGATAGACGGTTGAGCCTTGATTTTTCCGGGGATAAGCTCACCCTCCATCAAAAATTAATAAGCTACAATTTCAAAAGACGCAAAGCTGAAGCGCGACTCAACAACCAAGGGGAATGGCGATGCCGAACAAGGATAAAGCGGGACAAAGCAACGTCAGCTTTACAGACCAGGAAGCGTTGCAGTTCCATCAGCAAGGCCGACCGGGAAAACTAGAGATAAACGCCACCAAGCCCATGGCGACTCAGCGCGATCTCTCCCTCGCCTATTCTCCCGGCGTGGCGGTTCCCGTTCGCGCCATCGCCGAAGACCCCAGCCGCGCCTTCGACTACACCACCCGCGGCAATTTGGTCGCCGTCATTTCCAACGGCACCGCGATTCTCGGCCTTGGAAATCTCGGGGCGCTGGCCTCCAAGCCGGTGATGGAGGGCAAGGCGGTCCTGTTCAAGCGTTTCGCCGACGTGGATAGCATTGATCTGGAAATCGACACGCAGGACGTGGACGCCTTCATCAACTCCGTGCGCTATCTTGGACCTTCATTTGGCGGAATAAACCTTGAAGACATCAAGGCGCCGGATTGTTTTATCATCGAGCAGCGCCTGCGCGAGCTCATGGATATTCCCGTATTCCACGATGATCAGCATGGCACGGCGATCATCGCCGCGGCGGGACTGATCAACTCGTTGCATCTGACCGGCCGGGACATGAAAACCACCCGCGTCGTGTGCAACGGGGCGGGCGCGGCGGGAATCGCCTGCATCGAACTGATCAAATCCATGGGCGTGCCCCATGACAATATTCTTTTATGCGACACCAAGGGCGTCATCTACCAGGGACGCGAGGAGGGGATGAACCAGTGGAAATCCGCTCATGCGGTGGATACCGAAGCCCGTTCGCTTTATGACGCCATGAAAGGCGCCGACGTCTTTCTTGGGGTCTCCGCCAAAGGCGCCCTGACGGAGGACATGGTGCGGGCGATGGCGCCCAATCCGATTATTTTCGCCATGGCCAATCCGGACCCTGAAGTGACCCCGGAGGAAGTCGCCACGATCCGCGACGACGCCATTGTCGCCACCGGCCGTTCCGATTATCCCAATCAAGTGAATAACGTTCTCGGATTTCCCTATATTTTCCGCGGCGCGCTGGACGTTCAGGCCACCACCATCAATGACGAAATGAAAGCCGCTTGCGCCCATGCCCTCGCGCTTCTCGCCCGAGAAGACATTCCCGATGAAGTCGCGGCGGCTTATCGCGGCAATCGCCCTAAATTCGGCCCCGAATACATCATCCCCGTTCCATTCGATCCCCGGCTGATTTCCGTTATCCCCCTGGCGGTCGCGAAAGCGGCCATGGATAGCGGCGTCGCCCGGCGGCCGATTGTAGACATGGAAGCCTACCGTCATCAGCTTTCGGCCCGCCGGGATCCTGTCGCCGGCACCTTGCAGAGAATTTTCACAAAAGTTCGCCAAACGCCCAAACGCGTCGTTTTCGCCGAAGGCGAGGAGGAGCCGGTTATCCGCGCCGCCTCAAGCTTCGTCGCTCAAGGACTTGGCGAAGCGATTCTCATCGGCCGCGACGAGGAAGTCAGACAAACGGCGCTCGCCGCCGGCATCGACATCAACCGCCCGGGCGTTACGCTTTTAAACGCGCGTCTCTCCGACAAGAACGACGACTACGCCAATTTTCTCTACGCCCGCCTTCAACGCAAAGGCTATCTGCTGCGCGATTGCCAGCGCCTTGTGAACAATGACCGTAATTATTGGGGCGCGATCATGGTGGCCCGCGGCGACGCCGACGCCATGGTCACGGGCTTAACCCGCAATTATTCCGTCGCTCTCGACACCATTCGCAGTTGCATCGATCCCAAACCCGGTCACCGGGTGATCGGCGTCTCCCTCGCCCTTTGCCGAGGCCGCACGGTGCTCGTGGCGGACACGGCGGTCATCGACATGCCAACTTCGGAAGAGCTTGCCGCCATTGCGGAGGAAGCCGCCCATGTAGCCAGACGCCTGGGCTATGAGCCCCGCGTGGCTATGCTCGCCTATTCCACATTCGGCCATCCCCGCGGCGAACGCGCCGAGCGTGTGCAGGAAGCCGTCAAGATCCTTGACCGACGCCGCGTCGACTTTGAATATGACGGCGAAATGAGCGCTGACGTGGCGCTCAATATGGATAAAATGGCGACTTACCCATTCTGCCGCCTTAGCGCGCCCGCCAATGTACTGGTGATGCCGGCGTTCCACTCGGCCTCCATTTCAACTAAAATGCTGCAGGAGCTAGGCGGTTCGACAGTGATCGGTCCGCTTCTGGTTGGACTGGACAAGCCCGTTCAGATCGTGCCCCTTGGCGCGAAAGATAGCGACATCGTCAATATGGCCGCCATCGCCGCCTATAACATCACTTGAACCGCTGAATATGAATTTGAAAGAAGCCATGACCAAAGCTGCTGTGATTAAAATCTGCGGGCTTTCAACTCCAAAAACCATGGACGCCGCGCTATCGGCCGGCGCGGATATGGTTGGATTGGTGTTTTTCGCCAAAAGCCCGCGCCATGTGGCGCTTTCCCAAGCATGCGACTTGGCGGATCAGGCGCGGGGGCGGGCGCAAATCGTCGCCCTCACCGTTGATATGGATCCGGCCGGGCTCTCTCGAATTCATGAATTGGTGAAACCGGATTGGTTTCAGTTTCACGGCGCGGAGACCCCAGAGGCCTGCGCCGCGGCCAAAGTTCTCTTTGGCTCCAAGGTCATGAAAGCGATTAGCGTTTCCCACAAAGCCGACCTAAAGGAGGCGGAACGTTATTTTGACGTCTGCGACATGCTGCTGCTAGACGCCAAGCCCCCGGCGGGCGCCGTTCTTCCCGGCGGCAATGGGATCTCTTTCGAGTGGAGCCTCGTTCAAGACTTTATTTCTCCGGCGCCGGTCATGCTATCAGGCGGCCTCAACGCCTCGAACGTCAAGGAAGCTATGGACGTCAGCGGTCTCCATTGCGTTGACGTCTCCTCCGGCGTAGAACGGGAGAAAGGCGTCAAGGATTCAAGCCTCATCATGGATTTTGTGATGAAAACGCGATCCGCCAAAGATTAACGACAAAACCAAAGTTGCAACCCCCCTGTAATCTGTGTTGAAAGACACTAGATTATAATGCGATCACATCAGCCGGGCTGGAGATTGGAAATGAATATGACGCCGAACACTTTGCGATCCGGCCCGGATGAACGCGGCCATTTTGGCATTTTTGGCGGTCGCTATGTGGCTGAAACCCTTATGCCTTTGATTTTGGAATTGGAAAAAGCCTATTCCGACGCCAAAGCCGATCCAGCCTATCAGGGTGAAATTGACACGCTCAACACGCATTATACCGGGCGCCCGTCGCCCTTGTATTTCGCCGAACGTTTGACCGAAGAGCTCGGCGGCGCGAAAATCTATTTCAAGCGCGACGAGTTGAACCATACCGGATCCCACAAGATCAATAATTGCATCGGCCAGATTTTGCTGGCCAAGCGTATGGGTAAAACCCGGATTATCGCGGAGACCGGCGCGGGGCAACACGGCGTCGCCACCGCCACCGTTTGCGCCCGCTTTGGCCTGCCTTGCGTTGTTTACATGGGCGCCACCGACGTCGAACGGCAAAAACCAAATGTGTTCCGGATGAAATTACTTGGCGCGGAAATCGTCCCCGTCACCGCCGGCGCCGGCACCTTGAAAGACGCCATGAACGAAGCGCTGCGCGACTGGGTCACCAATGTGGAAGACACTTATTATCTGATCGGAACCGCCGCCGGCCCGCATCCCTATCCAGAAATGGTGCGCGATTTCCAATCGGTCATCGGCGTGGAGGCCAAGGAGCAAATGCTGGCGGCGGAAGGAAAACTTCCCGACGCGATCGTCGCCGCCGTTGGCGGCGGCTCAAATGCAATCGGTCTTTTCCATCCGTTTCTTGATGATGAAAGCGTGCAAATCTACGGTGTGGAGGCCGGTGGAAAAGGGCTAGAAGGCGACGCCCATTGCGCTTCTTTGAATGCGGGGAAACCTGGCGTTCTTCATGGAAACCGCACTTATCTGTTGCAAGACGACGATGGACAGATCCTTGAAGGACACTCTATTTCCGCCGGCCTTGATTATCCCGGCATCGGACCGGAGCATTCCTGGCTGAAGGATATCGGCCGAGTGAATTACGTTCCCGCCACCGACAAGGAAGCTCTGGAGGCGTTCCAGCTTTTGACGCGCGTTGAAGGCATCATACCGGCGCTGGAGCCGGCGCACGCATTGGCCTATGTGATGAAACTGGCTCCGAAAATGGACAAAGACCAAACCATCGTCATGAATTTATGCGGGCGCGGCGACAAGGACATTTTCGCTGTTGGAGAAATTTTAGGTTTTGACCTTTAATTTCGATTCACCGGTTTTCTCATGCGGCGACTGAACGACGCCCACCGCTTTCGAGGCGTCAACGCTTGAGCGCCTTTCGCACGTATCAAAGACAGACATAAGCTTCGGATCGGAAAAGATATGACTCAAACGCGGATTGATCGCCGCTTCGCCGAGTGCCGCAAAATGGGGCGCCCGGCGCTTGTCACCTTTATCACCGCCGGCGATCCGGACATGGAGACAGGGCAGGCGGTGCTGAACGCGCTTCCCGGGGCCGGCGCGGACGTGATTGAAATCGGGATGCCTTTTTCCGATCCCATGGCCGAAGGAATCCCCATCCAGCTCGCCAATCAGCGCGCGCTCGCCGCCGGCCAGACCATGAACAAGACGCTGCAAATGGTCCGCGCCTTTCGGGAAACAGATCAGGACACGCCAATAGTTCTCATGGGATATTACAATCCCATTTATATTCGAGATCCCAAAAAATTCGTCATTGAAGCTCGCGAGGCCGGCGTTGACGGCTTCATCATTGTTGATATTCCACCTGAAGCCGATGATGAATTATGCTTGCCGGCGTTGGACGCGGGCCTAAATTTCATTCGTCTCGCCACCCCAACCACCGATGACGCGCGCTTACCCGCCGTTCTCGCCAATACCTCCGGTTTCGTTTATTATGTGTCGGTGACCGGAATAACGGGTTCGGCGGCGCCTGACGCCGATAAAGTCGCCAATGCCGTGAACCGTATCAAAGGGCATACCTCTTTGCCCGTGGCTGTGGGGTTCGGCGTGAAAACGGCGGATCAAGCCGCCCAGATCGGCAAAAACGCAGATGGCGTCGTCGTCGGCTCCGTTATTGTCGACACGATTAGAAAGAGCCTTGATAACGCCGGAAAGGGCGGCGATAAAACAGTAAGCGCCGTAACCGAACTGGTGAAAGAATTGGCCAGCGGCGCAGCGCGCGCACGGTCGAGCGAATAAAAATTAGACAGAAATGTCAAAAAAATAAAAATTACTTTGCCAGAATTAGCGCCGCAGGATATCTGAGCGCCTGATGAGCCTATATTCGGTTTAATATCAAGACGGACCAACGGACGGACCAACTCGTGAACTGGATCAACAACGTCGTACCGCCAAAAATCCGCAACTTCCTCGTGAAGCGTGACGTTCCGGAAAACCTTTGGATAAAATGCCCTGAAACCGGGGAAATGGTGTTCCATCGCGATTTGGAAGCCAACCAGTGGGTCGTCCCCAATTCCGGCCATCACATGCGTATTTCTTCGAAAAAGCGGCTGGAGCTTTTTTTCGATAACGGCGCCTATGAAACGGTGAAAACCCCGGCGGTCGCCGTCGATCCGTTGAAATTTCGCGACGAAAAACGATATGTGGACCGTCTGAAAGACGCGAAGTCAAAAACCGGTCTGGAAGACGCAGTGACGGTCGCCACAGGTGACTTGAAAGGCGCGCCTGTCACTGTCGCGGTTCAAGATTTCGCTTTCATGGGCGGATCGCTTGGCATGGCGGCGGGTGAGGCTGTTCTCAAAGGCATGGAAACCGCCGTTGAAAATAAAACGCCCTTCGTTCTTTTCGCCGCTTCAGGCGGCGCCCGGATGCAAGAAGGCATTCTGTCCTTGATGCAAATGCCGCGCACAACCGTCGGCGTGCAAATGCTGCGTGAAGCCGGCTTGCCCTATATCGTGGTTCTGACAAACCCAACCACCGGCGGCGTCACTGCGTCTTACGCTATGTTGGGCGACGTTCATATAGCTGAACCGGGGGCGCTAATCGGTTTCGCCGGACCGCGCGTCATCGAGCAAACCATCCGTGAAAAGCTGCCGGAAGGCTTTCAACGTTCCGAATATCTTCTCGATCACGGCATGATCGACATGGTGGTGCATCGTCACGATTTGCCCGACACCATCGCGCGCATTTGCGGTCTTTTGACAAAACGTCCGATAGAGCCGCCTTTGCTTGAACAAATCGCTGTTCCGGAAGAGCCTTTGGCCGAACTTCCAGATAGCGAAGACAACGCGCAAAACGAAGAAGAACAGGCTGCCAAGACGGCCGATTAAGTCGTTTAAAAAGCAGGCGAACCATTCAATGGACGAAGTCTCTGTAGTTTTAAATCGCCTGCTTTCTTTGCATCCCAAGGAAATTGACCTTTCTCTCGCACGCATGTACCGGCTTTTAGCGGCGCTCGGCCACCCTGAAGAGCGCTTGCCGCCGGTCATTCATATTGCGGGAACGAATGGGAAAGGTTCCACCACCGCCACCATGCGCGCGATCCTTGAAGCCGCTGGCCACCGCGTTCACGTGTATACGTCGCCTCATCTTGTCAACTTTAATGAGCGCATACGAGTAGCTGGCGCGTTGGTGAGCGATGAGATGCTCGTAGCGGCTCTTAAAGAATGCGAACGCGTCAATGGCGCCGAAGAAATCACTTTCTTTGAAGTGACGACGGCCGCCGCGCTGCTGTTATTTTCTCAAACGCCGGCGGACGTCTTGTTGCTGGAGGTTGGTCTTGGCGGACGCTTGGACGCCACTAATGTCGTCGACACCCCAATGGTGACGGTGATTACCCCCATATCCATGGATCATGAAAGCTATTTAGGCGCGACGCTAAGAGAAATCGCACTTGAAAAGGCGGGAATTCTCAAGCCCGGCGTACCTGCCGTCATCGGACCTCAAGAAGACGAAGCCCTTGAAGCGTTAATGCAGATCGCCGCTCAAACCGGCGCGCCAATCGAAGTGTTCAGTGAAAATTTTCTAAGTTTTGAAGAACATGGCCGTTTTGTATTCCAAAATGAAGATGGGCTTCTTGATCTGAAGGCGCCCATTCTCAAGGGACATCATCAAGTGGTCAATTCGGGCGTAGCTCTCGCCGCGCTTGATGCGGTTGATCTATTGCCTGCGGCGCAAATCATCGAGCACGGTTTTGAACGGGTGAATTGGCCGGGACGAATGCAACGGCTAAACAACGGGCCAATTCTTGACCTATTCCCCTGCGACGCGGAAATCTGGCTCGACGGCGGCCACAATCCGGGCGCGAGCCTCGCCATCGCCGGTTTTTTAGGCGAACAGGAAGAGATCCGTCCACGACCGCTTTATCTAATCGCCGGAATGATGAAAACCAAAGATCCCATTGGCTATTTTCGCTCTTTCAAGGGCCTTGCAAAACATGCCGTAACCGTTCCCCTCACAACAACCACGCAAGGGAGAAGCTCCTATGAACTCGCCGCAGCAGCGGCGGCGGCCGGCCTAAAAGCCACCCCTTGCGACGACCTTCAGACGGCGTTCTCCAGCATTAGCCAAGCTTTTGAAAAAGATCGCGAAGCCCCGCGAATATTGATTTGCGGCTCGCTTTATCTGGCCGGTGAGATCCTTGATCTCAATCAGATGCGCCCCGACTGAAGCAATATTCCTATTTTTGAAATTTCGTCCAAAGCGCCTTTTCACCCATGCCAGCTATAAAATCCGCATGTAAAGCTTGTTCTTCATCTTTCAAGAATGGCGGCAATGGCGTAGGCCGGGGAGAGGCTTTATAAATCTTCCGTTTCTCGCTTTCCCCCATACGGATGACATTGTCCTGCTCCCCCTCGGGATTGAACGCAAGGCCGGCCTGCTTTCCGCCGATCAGCTCAATATAAACTTCCGCCAGCAGCTCTGAATCCAACAGCGCGCCATGTTTCGTTCGCCGGGAGTTGTCAATTCCATATCGGGAACACAAAGCGTCGAGAGAATTTGGCCCGCCAGGATGCTTACGCTTGGCCATGGCCAAAGTGTCGAGCACCTGATCATTAGCGATATGAGGAAAACGGGCTTTCTCCAACTCCATATTGATAAAGCCCATATCAAAGGCGGCGTTATGAATCACCAAAACCGCATCGCCGACAAAATCGAGAAACTCTTGCGCAATTTCGGCGAACTTCGGCTTGTCTTTCAAAAATTCTTCCGACAGCCCATGCACGTTATAGGCCTCAATCGGCATATCCCGTTCCGGATTTATATAAACGTGATAAAATTTTCCGGTGGGCACATGGTTAATCAGCTCAACGCCGCCAATCTCCACCAGACGATCTCCTCCCCTTGGATTAAGCCCGGTGGTTTCCGTGTCAAAAGCTATTTCCCGCATCAAACAAACCTTATTTCAAAAATTCAAAGCCGGACCATTTAAATCACAAAGAGCCGTTGACCGATTATTTTATGCCCGCAATTGCACGCAAAATCGCACAAACGGAGCGCTCCGCCGCCTCTAAACCCAATCCGGTGTTAATCTGGAAATGGGCGCGCAAACATTTTTCCGCATCGGGCATCTGCTTGGCTAAGAGCGCTTGAAAGCGCTCCTCCGTCATGCCCGGCCGCGCCATCACCCGTTTTTTTTGAATTTCAGGCGCCGCCGTGATGACAATTGACGCATCCACGCGTTTTTCAGCGCCTGTTTCAAAAAGGAGGGGAATATCAAGCAAAGCCACTGGAAAATTATTTCGCCGCGCCCCCTCCAGAAAACCGATTTCTTCCGCGCGCACAAGCGGATGAATGATCTTCTCCAATCGTTTCATAGCTTCAGGATCGCCCAAAACCCTCTCCCCGAGTTTACCTCGGTTCACGGAACCATTTTCACAAACGCCGGGAAACTCTTCTTCAATCAAAGGAACCGCATCGCCCGCATATAATTTATGAACCGCCGCGTCAGCGTCATAACAAGCAACCCCTTTCGCCGCAAACATGGCCGTCGTGGTCGATTTTCCCATACCGATGGAGCCGGTCAATCCTAAGATCATCATTGCGCTTTTCTTAAATCTTCTAAAATAAGAGCGCGCAAATCATCATCTACGACTGGGCGCTGGCCAAACCATTTTTCAAAACCGGGAACAGCTTGATGCAACAACATGCCCAATCCATCAACGGTCGGATTTCCCCGCATCTGCGCCTGTTTCAGTAATTGAGTTTGCAGCGGAACATAAACAATATCGGTGACGAGAGCGGATTTTGGAAGTGAGCCAAGATCAATATTCAATTCCGCCTGACCGCTCATTCCAAGAGAAGTCGTATTCACTAGAACGCTCGCTTTACTCAAAGTTTTATCTAGGTTTTCCCATGGTTGAGCAATAGAGTCGCTTCCGAAATGAGAGGCTAAATCTTGCGCTTTTTTCAACGTTCTGTTGAAGATATAAACAGATGTGAATTTTCGTTGTAATAAAGCCCACACCACCGCGCGCGCCGCGCCGCCCGCGCCCAGAACCACCGCCGTCTCTGGCGTCTGGCTCCAGCCAGGCGCCATCTGGTCAAGGTTTCCCAAAAAACCCGCGCCGTCGGTGTTGGCGCCGCAAGTCCGCCCATCCTCATCCACCCAGATCGTATTAGCCGCGCCAATGGCCTCCGCGGCGGGGTCCAGCCAATCACAAGCTTGCGCCGCGACCTGCTTGTGAGGAACCGTGACATTGCATCCAGCCAACCCAAAAGCCGTCAAATTGCGATAGAATTTTTCGGCGTTTTGCGGCTCCACCGATAATTTATCGTAGAACCCGTCAATTTTAAATTTCTTCAACCAATAGCCATGAATGAGCGGGGAGCGGGAATGGGTCACGGGCCAGCCGGTGACTGCAGCGCGTCGCGTCATATCTCCAACACCTCCATCCGGCGCAATTCTTCAAGCAAAGGCAAAAGTGGCAGCCCGAGAATAGTGAAATAATCGCCGTCAATTTTCTCAAACAATTGGACGCCAAGCCCCTCAAGTTGATAAGCGCCGACGCTGGAAAGAACGCTCTCGCCGGCGTTGGCCAGATAATGTCCGATAAAAGTCGGTGAAAGCGCGCGCATGGTCAAACGAGCGCTAGAGACGTGTTTCCACAACACCTTCTCATCTTGAACAATAGCCACGCTGGAGTGAAGAAAATGGCTCTTGCCAGAGAACTGCAGTAATTGCCGTCTAGCGGCTCCCATATCAGATGGTTTCACGCGCCGTTCTCCCTCAAATTCCAGGATCTGATCGGCGCCTATAACAATGGCGTCACCTTCTCGTTCACTCACGTCCTGAGCTTTAGCCTGAGCCAAAACAAGAGCGATGTCCTCAGGTGAAAAATTACTCTTTAACAACGGCTCTTCCACAAGGCGTTCGTCAACGCGCGAAGGAGAAACTTTCACCTCAAGCCCGGCGTTTTTCAAAAGCTCCGCCCGAATGCGACTGCCGCTCGCAAGCACCAAATTCATCATATTTTCCTGCACTTAATCATAAAAATCTCTCCTCCCGACCAATATAGCCAATGTTCATGAAAAAACCCGGTCTGATTTTTCAATCTGAAACTTACGGTAAAGAGTCAAAATTTCAGCCGCCGTCTCTTCTATCGAGCGACGCGTGACGTCAATCACCGGCCATCTTTTTTCAGCGCAAAGCTTTCTCGTCGCCGCTATTTCTCGAGCGATTCCCTTGCGATCCACATATGTTTCATTCGGCGTATGAAGAGCGCTGTGAGATAAAATCCTGTTTTGGCGGATATGCTGTATTCGTTCGGCTGAAGCGATCAGTCCAACAACGAAAGCGTTTTTTTGCTCACTCAAGCTATGTGGCAATGGAATTCCTGGAACGATAGGAATATTGGCGGCGCGAATGCCCCGGTTCGCCAGATAAATACAGGTTGGGGTTTTCGATGTGCGGCTGATCCCCACAAGAATAACGTCAGCTTGAGATAAATCCGTTGGCGCTTGGCCGTCATCATGAAGCATGGTGAAGTTCAATGCGTCGATCCGCTGAAAATACTCAGCGTCCAATGCGTGTTGACCGCCAATTCTCCCTGTGACCGGCACTTTCAGATAGGATTGAAAAACCCGAAACACCGGGTCAAGAATATTTACGCAAGGAACCGAAAGCTCGCGACAAGCCCTCTCCAAACGCAGGGCTAATTCTGCATCCATCAACGTATAAAGAACAATGCCTGGCGCTTTTTCGATTTCTTCAATCGTTTTCTCCAACTGCCCAGATCCTCGCACAAGCGGATAAACATGCTCTATGGGTTGCGCGTTTTCATATTGCGCCGCCGCCGCCCGCGCTACGGTCATCAATGTCTCGCCAGTGGAATCTGAAACCATATGAAGATGAAAATAGCTGCGGTTCTTGCCCAATGGTTCACCTCCAAAGCTGTGCGTATCTTTGAAACTTACCCACAGCAGAGAGAAGTTTCCCGGTTCCAGCCCTTTAGTTTTCCCCTCTTTGCCAAAATCATCAACAGATCCGTTTTTGGCGAGAGTCTTTTCCGAAATGATCGGCTAGTCTGTGTATTACCAAAAGGTTAACAACTTCTCCCCAGAACATCCAAGGAAGTTTAAAAAGTTAATGAATGGTTAACAAAAATACAAACCGTTGTTTCTTTGAGATAAAATGATCTTGTTAAATTTTTAAAAGAATCCATAGCGACAAAATGGCCCGAATTTTCCCCATTGCGTCTAATGTGTGAATGAGTGTTAACACATGATAATCCCTGCTATTCAGTCACTAATAAAAACAACAATATCCATTTCATGGATTTAAATTTTTTTAAAGGAGTGAAAAGTGAACACGCAAGTCAGTGCAAAACCTGAAAGCCCTGCTTCGAACAGATCACTCTTGAGAGTATTAACGGGAGAGAAAATGTGGCCTCCCCCAATCTGGATGATGCGTCAGGCAGGTCGCTATTTACCAGAGTATCGAGCGCAAAGAGCAAAACAGCCTGATTTTCTTAAATTTTGTTATGATCCGGATTTAACCACTGAAGTCACTCTGCAACCCATACGCAGATATGGCTTCGACGCGGCTATTCTCTTTTCAGATATTTTTGTCGTCCCGGACGCTCTCGGCTATCCCGTTCGCTTTGAAGAGGGAAGAGGTCCGGTTCTCGAACCATTGAGTTATGATCTCCTTGACAAGCTCGATCAGTCCCGCGCTGACGATCATCTGTCTCCGGTGATGACCACTTTAAATCGCTTAAGATCGGATCTTCCGGATGAAACCACTCTGTTAGGCTTCTGCGGAGCTCCATGGACGGTTGCTTGCTATTCGGTGGCCGGTCATACGACGCCGGATCAAACTGCCGCCAGAGTGGGCGCTTACAAAGATCCGGAGCTGATGCAGTCTTTCATCAACTCTTTGGTGACTGCCTCGATCTCCTATTTGGTGCGCCAGCTTGACGCGGGCGCGGACGCCTTACAGATTTTCGACACCTGGGCCGGGGTTTTGGATGACGCAGGTTTTGAACGTTGGTGCATAGCTCCCACAAAGGCGATAGTGGATGGCGTGCGCCGCCAGCGCCCTAACGCCCGCATCATAGGATTTCCAAAAGGCTCTGGAAGCAGGATGCTTCGCTATATTGAGGAAACTGGCGTTGACGCCGTTGGTCTCGATTGGACCGTTCCCACTGATATGGCTCAAAAAATTCAACAAAAAGCTCCCATTCAGGGAAATTTGGATCCTATGCGTCTTGTGGCCGGCGGTGACGCCTTGGATGAGGGAATTGACGCGGTTCTGAAAACCTTGGGTCAAGGGCCTTTGATTTTCAATCTTGGCCATGGGGTGACGCCACAGACAAATCCTGATCATGTTAAGCAAATGGTGGATCGTGTGAAAAACGCGGCTAGATAGGAGCATCTTGTGGAAATATTTTTATGGACGAAGGCGTTACATGTAATTTCAGTTATTGCATGGATGGCGGGATTGTTGTATTTGCCTCGCCTGTTCGTCTATCATTCGCAAGCGGCTCAGGGGTCCGATCAATCGGAAACCTTCAAGGTGATGGAACGGCGATTGCTGAAAGCCATTATGACGCCTGCGATGATATCTTCCTGGGTTTTTGGTCTCTGGACCGCTGTTGAAATAGGCGCCTTTTCTCAAGGCTGGTTCCATTTCAAACTATTGCTGGTGTTCATACTTTCCGGGTATCAGGGATTTCTTTCTCGGTGCGTCCGAGATTTCGCGGAAGATAGAAATCAGCGAAGCGCTCGTTTTTATCGTATAGCGAATGAGGTCCCAACGATTTTGATGATCGTGATTGTAATCTTGGTTATCGTGAAGCCCCTTTAGTAGTATAATTGCACTTTGTGCATAAAATAGACCTGAATTTGGTAGACCATAGTCGTATAGGCTTTGACTTTCTGACCTTATTTAGAATAGTTTTAAATTACTTTAGGAATAATTATGAAAATTACTTGCTAAATCTATACGGAGAGGTTATGGTCTCACCGTCTTCATAATTTGCGGATATAATGTGATCTTTTTAAAGGTTGCATTATAATCGGGTATTGAACTTGGTCAAATTCGCATATCATCCCACCTAGACTCTCGCCATTTCACTGTCATTCATTGTGGCGGATGGTTACACCCTAACCTTAAAGAAGAACTCCCAATCGATGCGGGACATGAAACTCTCAGAACTTAAAGCAAAGACTCCAACTGAACTTCTCGCTTTCGCGGAAGAGTTTGAAGTCGAAAACGCAAGCACCTTGCGCAAGCAAGAGCTCATGTTTGCTATTCTCAAACAACTTGCAATGCGTGACATCGATATTATCGGTGAGGGTGTTGTTGAAGTTCTCCAGGATGGATTTGGTTTTCTTCGCTCTCCAGATGCGAATTACCTTCCAGGGCCTGACGATATTTATGTATCACCGTCGCAAATAAGGAGATTTTCGCTCCGCACAGGTGATACTGTTGAAGGCGAAATTAGATCTCCTAAAGACGGCGAGCGGTATTTCGCGCTTCTGAAGGTTAATACGATCAATTTTGAAGATCCGGAAAAAACCCGGCACAAAATACATTTTGACAATCTCACGCCTCTTTATCCTGAAGAGAGATTTAAGCTAGAGGTTGATCAACCAACGTCGAAAGACCTGTCTTCCCGGATTGTTGATCTTGTGGTTCCGTTAGGTAAAGGGCAGAGGGCGCTGATTACAGCTCCACCTCGTACTGGTAAAACGGTTTTCTTGCAAAACATCGCTAAGTCCATAACGACCAATCATCCCGAATGCTATTTGATCGTTCTGTTGATTGACGAACGTCCGGAAGAAGTCACCGATATGCAGCGCACGGTGGATGGCGAAGTTGTTTCATCCACATTTGACGAACCGGCCATACGCCACGTTCAAGTTGCGGAAATGGTGATTGAAAAAGCCAAACGGCTTGTCGAGCATGGACGGGACGTGGTCATTCTACTCGATTCCATCACCCGCCTTGGCAGAGCTTACAACACGGTCGTGCCGTCATCGGGAAAAGTACTGACAGGCGGCGTTGACGCCAACGCCTTGCAACGTCCGAAAAGATTCTTCGGCGCTGCTCGTAACATCGAAGAAGGCGGTTCTTTGACGATTATCGCCACGGCGTTGATCGATACGGGGAGCCGTATGGATGAAGTCATCTTTGAAGAGTTTAAAGGCACAGGTAATTCCGAGATTATCCTTGATCGGAAAATTTCCGATAAACGCGTGTTCCCTGCGATTGATATTCAACGGTCAGGAACGCGTAAGGAAGAGCTTCTTGTGCCTGCGGATAAATTGAAGAAGACTTTTGTTCTTCGCCGCATCTTGAATCCGATGAATTCTGTCGACGCCATTGAGTTCCTGTTGGATAAATTACGTCAAACGAAGTCTAACGATGATTTCTTCGATAGTATGAATGCTTGATGTTTTTTAAATGTGTTTATAAAAACGCGCCTTTAGGGCGCGTTTTTTGTTTCACGTGAATCATCTACTCATTATTTCGAGTAATATTTTTACAAAATTTTTGAAGAGAGAATTATAGGTGGTGGCGAATGAAGCTAGAGACCTCACGCCTTGTTCTACGCGAATGGCGGGATAGCGATATTGAGCCATTAGCGCAGATAAACGCCGATTCACAAGTCATGCGTTGGTTTCCCTCAGTTCTGAGTTATTCAGATTCTGAAAAAGCGCTCGCTGCGATGATTGAAAGGAGCAGAAAAAATGGATTTTGTTTTCAGCCGGTTGAGGTGAAAGTTACCGGTGAGTTCATTGGTTTTGTCGGGCTTAACAGGCCGGAATATTCTACGCCCTTGCCCTGTGGTCCATGCGTTGAGATTGGTTGGCGTTTGAAACGGCGTGCATGGGGAAAGGGATATGCTAGCGAAGCTGCGCGTGAATGGCTTAGATTCGGATTCGAAACTTTATTCTTGACGGAAATAGTCTCTTTTACGGCTACTCAAAACGGTAACTCTCAGGCGCTCATGTCGCGCATTGGAATGCGGCGCGATTTTTCAGCTGATTTTAATCATCCAATGTTGCCGTCTACGCATGCTTTAGCGGCTCATGTTCTTTATCGTATAAGCTATCAGTCGTTCATTTCGAGCTCGCGGTAAAGCCATCCAGAATTTAAAATGTCGCTGACTTTCTCCAACTCGGTGATGGGCGTAAGACATAAACCTTCACGGCAAATATAAAGCGTAGGTTTGCTCTTGATCATCTTTTTTTCAAATGCAGGGTGATGAGGAGAAAACCTTATGTTTGATTCGCATGTGAAATAAACAGTGGCGGCGTCTGTATTTCTCTGAACCGTTTGTCGAAGTTCGAGTGCGTCGCGCCAGTCATCGGCGACGATGAGCGCTAGTTGGCCGCGCGTACGCGTATCAAAGCCGTTGAGGAGGGATGCGCAGGCGAATGGATTATTCGTAATTGTTTCCGCAAAATAGCTGAATATTTTGTCGGCTCGATCTCTATATTCATCCTCTCCCGTCAGGAGCCATATTCTTGAAAAAGTCTCGGCAAGAACGCCATGATGATTTGGAACTGCTTCGTCAAAGGGGTCGTGTAAGTGCACTAAAAGATGTTCGCTGTTTGAGGCGAACGAATAGGATCCGTTTTCCTGTCCATGCAAGTTGTCAAGTTGGCGGATGAATGCGCGCGCGTCTTCGATGTATTTTTCAGCTTCTTCAACAGTCTTTGAGGTTTCGGCGAGGGCTATGGCTGCATGACTCATGTTCGCATAATCACTGGCGAACCCGGACCCGCCGATAGATCCATTTCGATAGACATGGCGTAGACAGATTTCGGACCATAGATTTTCAGTAATGAATTGATAGGCGTTTGCGGCCAGTTCTCTCCATGATTCACGTGAAACGCTGACACTTGCGCGGGCGAGGGCGGCTATCGTCAAAGCGTTCCAGTCGCATAGCAGTTTATCGTCTTGGGCAGGCGCCACGCGTTTCATTCGACGTGTGAGAAGTTTTTGAAGCGCTTGAGGGGAGGGGGAATCTGTTTGCTCTGTATTTTTTGAAGGAGCGTCCATTATATGGCTGCGGTTGAGAATATTTCCTCCTTCAAAATTTCCGTTGATGGAGGCGCCATATGCTTGAGCGAAAATCTTCCCGTCTTTTTCCCCGAGAGTTTCAATAAGTTCGCCATAGGTCCATGTGTAATAGGCGCCTTCTACTCCATCGCTATCTGCGTCGAGACTAGCTGCGAATCCCCCTTCTTTAAGCTTCATTTCGCGATCGAGCCAACCAATAGTTTGTTCGAGTCGATTACGAAATAATCTCTTTCCCGTTAAGAAGTAGATTCGAGATAAATGTGAAATGAATTGTGCGTTGTCGTAAAGCATTTTTTCGAAATGCGGAACGAGCCATTTTTCGTCAACGGCGTATCTGCTTAGGCCACCTCCCACATGGTCGTAAATTCCGCCCTGGCAAATGTTGATAAACGTATGAACAACCTGTTTGAAACGCTGTGTGTTAGCTGTTCGAAAAGCTGAACGAAAAATAAACTCCATGACTTCGGAGTTTGGAAATTTTGGTGCGCCTTTGATTCCGCCGTATTGGAGATCAAGGAGTTCCGCCAAGTGTTTTCCTGAACGTTCAATAAGGTTGGCGTCCAACTGTTCTGTCTCAGAATAGCGTTGATTTAATTTATCTAAGAGCAAACATCGGTTGATTTCGATTCGGTCTCGATTTTCATGAAAACTTCTGGAGACGGCCGTGAGCACGTTTTTAAAAGCGGGTTGACCCCATTTCTGTTCTTTTGGAAAATAGGTTCCGCCCCAGAACGGTTCGCCGTGAGGGGTGAGGAACATGGTGAGGGGCCAGCCTCCCTGTTGGCCCATGGCATGAAGAGCTTTCATATATATTTGATCGATGTCAGGCCGCTCTTCTCGGTCGACTTTGATATTGACGAATAAAGCGTTCATAAGATCGGCGGTTTCCTGATCCTCAAAACTTTCGTGGGCCATCACATGGCACCAGTGACAAGCGGCGTAACCAACTGATAAGAGAATTGGGCGATTGCCGGATCGAGCTTCTTCAAGGGCGTCGTCTCCCCATTGGCGCCATGCCACGGGGTTATGCTGGTGCTGAAGGAGATAGGGGCTTATGGCGCTAGCCAGTTGGTTATCGGTCATTGCAGATCCTGTCCGACTTGAGGACTATAGGCAGCCTATCTGATGACATAAATTGCTGAAGAGCAATGAATGACCGATTTTTTCTGGATGAACGGAATCGAATGTGAAAATTGATACGATCTTCGCGCTTTCGAGCGGCGCATTGCCATCGGGCGTCGCCGTCATTCGCGTTTCTGGTTCGGCTAGCGGCCGAATCTTGAAGGATTTGACCGGCGACCTTCCTCAGCCGCGCCGGGCGGTGTTGCGCGAAATAAAATCCGTGCGCACAGGCGAAGTTTTGGATGAGGCGCTTATTCTATGGTTTCCCGGGCCAAATAGTTTCACCGGCGAAGACGTGGTTGAAATTCAGGGTCATGGGGGGCGTGCGTCCGTGGCGGCGATTTTATCTGAGCTAGCCGCTTTTGAGGGGTGTCGCGCGGCGGAGGCTGGAGAGTTTACGCGCCGGGCGTTTGAAGCTGGGCGTCTTGATTTAACTGAAGTGGAGGGACTTGCGGACCTCATCGCAGCCGAAACGGAAGCGCAAAGGAAGCAGGCTTTGCGTCAGATGTCTGGCGCTCTTGGGGAGCTTTACAACGATTGGCGGACGAGATTAATTCGGATGCGAGCCTTTATCGAGGCCGAGCTGGATTTTTCTGACGAAGACGATGTTCCTGACTCCGTGGCTGATGAAGTATGGTTGGAGGCTGCCCAACTTCAGGAGGAAATCAGGGCGCATCTATCTTTCTCGAAGGGAGCTGAACGCTTGCGAGAAGGATTGCAGGTTGTTCTTTTGGGAGCGCCAAACGCAGGAAAATCTAGTTTGCTAAATGCCCTGGCGCGTAGGGATGTCGCTATTGTCACCGAACAAGCGGGAACGACGCGCGACGTTTTGGAAGTACATATGGATCTTGGCGGCTATCCGCTCACCATCATTGACACGGCTGGGATTCGGGAGACCGATGGACTTGTTGAGCGTGAAGGCATTCGTAGGGCGCTTGATCGGGCGGAGCGCGCGGATCTGGTCTTATGGTTGCATGCGCCTGGCTCGTCTGAAAGAGAGGAGGGGGAGACGTCTGTCGCTTCAATGGATTCGGTTCCGTTTCTTTCCGATACGGCGGCTGTTTGGAGCATCGCGTCCAAATCGGACTTAATTGAGGATGAAATTGAAATCGCCATGCCGCCTCAATTAGCTGGATTTAATCGTCAATTTGAAAAGTCCTTGGCGCTGTCCGCCGCCACGGGCGCGGGCGTGAAGGAATTAATCGATGCGCTAACGTTATTCGCCGAAGATAATCTGGCGGTTGGTTCGGATCCTGTGGCGACGAGATCGCGGCATCGTGAATTGTTGAATCATGTGATTGACTATTTAGGTGAGGCTACGCAAATAGAGGATGGTTTCGGCGCCGCGCCCATTGAATTACGAAGTGAGGCATTACGTTCCGCCGCTGATGCTCTTGGAAAAATTACAGGCCGAATTGATGTGGAAGATCTTTTAGATGTGATTTTTCGTGATTTTTGTATCGGAAAGTAAACAAATGTTTCACGTGAAACATATGACTCGCATACGAAATTAGGACTCTTCCGATATGAATCGTTAAGAATGTAGGAAGGAGCTATGAGAGATCATACGCTGGCGTTAAAGCTGCATGGTGGGGGATTTCGTTAGGAGCTTGCGCATATTGCAAAGCTTTGCTCTGATCGACGATTAAGCTTTTCGACTCCGCTTTAAAAATGGTATCAGTCTTTCTAGCTGCTCTTTGGAGCGCATATTTCTAATATAAAAGGCATGAGAAGTGGTGAAGAGCTTGAGCGTAAATCGAAGCTTTGACGTTATCGTCATTGGTGGTGGGCACGCCGGATGTGAGGCTGCAAGCGCCGCTGCTCGTCTTGGCGCTGCGACGGCTCTCGTGACGCATCGTTTTGACACCATCGGCGTTATGTCCTGCAATCCGGCTATTGGCGGGTTAGGAAAAGGACATCTCGTTCGAGAGATAGATGCGTTGGATGGTTTGATGGGACGGGTGGCGGATGCGGCGGGCATTCAGTTTCGTTTGCTCAACCGGCGCAAAGGTCCGGCGGTTCAAGGTCCGAGGGCGCAAGCTGATCGAAAATTGTACCGTCAAGCCATGCAGGCGGCCATTCGCTCATGCCAAGGGCTAGAGGTCGTTGAGGGCGAAGCGTCTGAACTTATTTTTTCGGAGAAAAGAATCGCAGGCGTAACGCTCAAGGATGGCTCTAGGCTTTCCGCCGGTGCGGTGGTGTTGACCACAGGAACGTTTTTGCGTGGCATGATCCACATCGGCGAACGTAAAATTCCCGCAGGCCGATCGGGGGAGGCCCCGGCGCTTGGTCTTTCTGATTCTCTCATGGAAATTGGTTTTGAACTGGGTCGATTGAAAACCGGCACCCCAGCGCGCTTGAACGGCAAAACGATAGATTGGGCGCGGTTGGAGGAGCAGCCCGGCGACGATGTTCCAGTGCCCTTTTCTACATTAACGAATACGATTACAACGCCGCAGGTTCCTTGTCATATCACGCGCACTACTCCTGAAACTCATGAAGTGATTAGAAATAATCTCCATCGTTCCGCCATGTATTCCGGCGAGATAAAGGGGAGGGGGCCTCGTTATTGTCCGTCGATTGAGGATAAGATTGTGCGCTTCGGCGACCGGGAAGGCCATCAGATCTTTTTGGAGCCGGAAGGGTTGGATGATGACACCATCTATCCAAACGGGATTTCCACCTCCTTGCCGGAAGACGCTCAGCTGGCGTTTTTGAAGACCATTCCGGGTTTGGAAAACGTTGAGGTGTTTAATCCCGGTTACGCCATTGAATATGATCATGTTGATCCGCGGGAGTTGAAAACGACTCTGGAAGCGAAACGAATGCCGGGTCTCTTTTTAGCGGGTCAGATCAATGGCACGACTGGGTATGAAGAGGCGGGAGCGCAAGGCTTGTTGGCGGGGCTTAACGCGGCTCGAATTTCAGGCGGTGGCGAAGCTGTGACGCTCCGTCGTTCTGATGGCTACATTGGAGTCATGGTGGATGATCTTGTAACGCGCGGGATCAGCGAGCCATATAGAATGTTTACCTCGCGGGCGGAATATCGTTTATCTTTGCGGGCTGATAACGCGGACCAGCGTCTAACTCCTCTGGGTCTTGAAATTGGATGCGTATCTCATGAGAGAGCGATGGCGTTTGAAGGCAAACGCGTGGCTCTGGCGCGTGCGGATGAGGTGCTGCGTGGTTTGTCAATCACTCCCAATGAAGCTCGACGTCATGGCTTGCCGATCAATCAGGATGGGGTCCGCCGGTCGGCCTTTGACTTACTGTCTTATCCGGACATTGACCTGGAGCGATTAAAAGTCGTCTGGCCTGATGAAATTGGAGCGTTGGAACCTGGCGTCGCCGCTCAAGTGGCGATCGACGCTATGTATTCGGTGTATCTTGCGCGTCAGAGCGCGGACATTGAAGCCTTGAAGCGGGATGAGGCTTTGACGATTCCAGATGGCATTGATTATGCCGCCATTACGGGTTTGTCCAATGAGGTTCGGCAAAAACTGGAGACTGTCCGGCCGCAAACCTTAGGACATGCGGCTCGCATAGATGGGGTGACGCCCGCAGCGTTGACGCTTCTTTTGGGGCAGGTCAAGCGGCGCACGGTAAAACCGGATTTTGAAACGAAAAACGTTGCCCGGGGTCAAGTATGAAGAGGCTGGAGCCAAAGTCGTCCCGTCTTCCTTTGGGCGAGACGTCGGGGGACAAAGACCCTTTGAATGGTCCGGAAGCGTTGGCGGATATTTTGAGAACCGTTTCACGTGAAACAAAGGATTGTTTGTCAATCTATGTGGATCTGGTTGAGCGCTGGCAAAAGGCGCAAAATCTTGTCGCGCCATCCACATTGCCGCATCTCTGGCGCCGGCATGTAGCCGATAGCGCTCAAGTGTGGACCCTATTGCCTGAAGCGCGCAATTGGGTGGATTTTGGCAGCGGCGCCGGCTTTCCGGGTTTGGTCACCGCGATTTTGCAAAAACAAGCGAGCGCGGAGGATGGCGTTGCCCGTCACGTCCATTTGATTGAAAGCAATCAGCGTAAAGTCGCGTTTTTGCGTACGGTGATTCGCGAAACCGGATGTTCCGCCACAGTTTATCCCGGGCGTATTGAAGAGATCGTCAAAGACTGGAGCGAGCCGATTGATGGCGTGTCCGCGAGGGCTTTGGCAAATCTTACAATGCTTTGCGGTTTCGCCGCGCCTTTCATTCAGAATGGCGCCACGGCTATTTTCCACAAAGGAAAAAATTTCCGCGAAGAGATAAACGAAGCTTCTCACATTTGGTCGATGGATCTGCTAGAAAGAAAGAGCCTCATCGATCCTGACAGTCGGTTGCTTGTTATCTCCAAGCTGACGGCGCGTCCTGTTTCTGCGAAAGGCTAGGTCTGGATGAGCATGCTTCCTGAATCTCCCCGTGTTTTGGCTCTGGCGAACCAAAAGGGCGGGGTTGGCAAGACAACGACGGCGATTAATTTGGGAACGGCTTTGGCCGCCACCGGAGAACGCGTTCTTGTGATCGATCTCGATCCGCAGGGAAACGCCTCCACTGGACTTGGAATTGATCGCCAGAACCGCGATACGTCTACATATGATGTTTTGTCGGGGGATTGCAGTTTAAGCGAATCTATACAGGACACGGCGGTTCCGCGTCTTTGGGTCGCTCCTTCAACCATGGATCTTTTGGGGTTGGAGCTTGAAATCGCCTCGAGTTCGGATCGTGCCTTTCGGCTCCGAAACGCCGTCGCTGAACTTGTTCGCGATTGCGCCAGGGGAGAGCAGGCCGAGTTCACATATGTGTTGATCGATTGCCCGCCATCTTTGAATTTGTTGACCATCAACGCATTGTCCGCCAGCCATTCCATATTGGTGCCACTGCAATGTGAATTTTTTGCGCTTGAAGGTTTAAGTCAGCTTCTTAGCACTGTGGAGCAGGTGAAAACCGCGCTTAATTCGCAGCTGACGATTCATGGCATTGTTCTGACCATGTATGATAGCCGCAATAACCTTTCCAGTCAGGTTGTCGCTGACGTGCGAGAAACCATGGGCGATGCTGTTTATGAAACGGTCATTCCGCGGAATGTTCGGATTTCTGAAGCTCCTTCTTATGGAAAACCGGCTCTTTTATACGATTTGAAATGCTCAGGAAGTCAGGCTTACCTTCGACTCGCTTCCGAAATCATTCAACGTGAACGAGACTTGCGCGTCGTCGCGGCTTGAGTGCTATTCGCAGAGGCGCTCATTTTATGAGCGGTGCTGGAAGCGTTCGAATTTGAGTTTTTGATGCGGGACCATGATTTATTATATCCCGCGCTTTTTACATAGGTGGTTTGCGAGATGGCGAAAGAAGACGGTGCGAAAAACAAGCGCCTTGGCAGAGGACTGGCTGCATTGATCGGCGAAGTCGGGGGGGAGCCTCCTGCCGATCCGCGTCCTCCACGTGACACACGAAAAGTTCCTATTGAGTTTTTGACCGCTAATCCGCGCAATCCGCGTAAAAGTTTCATTGAATCGGATTTGTCGGATTTAACTGAATCCGTTCGCGCCAAAGGCATTGTACAGCCCATTCTTGTACGGCCAATTACCACGCGCCCGGATATGTATGAAATAATCGCCGGCGAGAGACGTTGGCGCGCGGCGCAAAAAGCTGGTTTGCACGACGTTCCGGTTGTAATTCGGGACGTTACGGATCAGGAGGCGCTGGAGCTCGCGATCATTGAGAATGTTCAGCGCGCAGATCTAAATCCGGTGGAAGAAGCGCTTGGCTATGATCAGCTGGTGGCTGAGTTTGCGTATTCACAGAATGAACTGGCAAAAGTCATAGGCAAGAGCCGCTCCCATGTAGCGAATACCTTGCGCCTTTTGAAACTGCCGAATTCCGTCAAGGATTATCTGGCGGAGGGGCTGCTGACCGCAGGGCATGCGCGCGCGTTGATTACGGCTGAGGATCCGGCCGCGCTTGCTGAGTTGATCGTGGAAAAAGGCTTGAACGTTCGCGATGCGGAGAAATTAGCGCAAGATCCGGATAGTTTGAACAAGGCGAAAAGTTCCAAAGAACCGAAGCGGGAAAAAGACGCGGACACGAAGGCGTTGGAAAAGCGTTTAGCTGATGGACTGGGTTTAAAAGTCGCGATTGCCCATAAGCCGGATAAAGGAGCGGGGGAGTTGAAGATCCGTTACGCTTCTGTGGAGCAGCTCGATCAGATTTGCAAGTTGCTTGGCGTTCAGAGTTGATTCAAATTTATTGTATCGCCCCCTCTAAAGCATGGCTCTAGCCCTTATTAAAGGGGGGGAGGCGTATCGTTGCATGCGCAAACTCTCCTTGAGTAAGATCGTCTACGAGACCAAAGCCGACCTGCCGTTGTCGCGCGCTCATTTTCCTATGCTGTCAGATAAGCCCGGCAGATGGCTTTGAGTTTTGACTTCAGATCCGAGATTTCTTCCCGGCCAAATTTGCGCTCAAAAGCGTTGCGAACAGCGTCGTAAATCACGATCATCGGCAGTAGGTTGATCTGACGTGCGTCATGGGACGCCAGTTCGGGACGCTCTCGCTTCGTCAAGACGGATCTTAGGGGCTACGGGGAATTGGCGTTGGAAGAGGGCGCGGTTGCCAGCCGAATATGCCCTAGGTGCTGAGGTCAGTGGTCGCTTTGTGGCGCCGGATGGCGCAACGCCTTGGTGAGTGACGGTAAAATTTTCTGGGAGAACATTCAAGAGATCCACGTCCTCGCAAAAATTTGCGAGGACGTTTGCGCTTCGAAAAGCTAGATGTATAGCGTCGGTTTCAATTGGTTGTCGGTCGTTAGTGACGGAAATGCCGCATTCCGGTTAAAACCATCGCCAGGCCGGCTTCATCCGCCGCGGCGATGACTTCGTCATCGCGCATAGATCCGCCCGGTTGGATGACGGCGGTGGCGCCGGCTTTGGCGGCGGAGAGAAGTCCGTCGGCGAAGGGGAAAAACGCGTCAGAAGCCACCACGCATCCCTTGGTGAGGGGAACGGTCAATTTGGCTGCGCTCGCCGCGTCCTCCGCTTTGCGGGCGGCGATTCTCGCTGAATCAACCCGGCTCATTTGCCCGGCGCCGACCCCCACCGTTGCGCCGTCTTTCGCATAGACAATCGCGTTGGACTTGACGTGTTTCGCCACTCGGAACGCGAACTTTAAATCTTCCAGTTCTTCAGCGCTTGGGGCGCGTTTGGTGACGACCTTCAGGTCAAGATCGTCAATGACGCCATTGTCGCGAGTTTGAACCAGCAAGCCGCCGGCAACTGTCTTAACGCTCAAACCAAGGCTGCGCGGATCAGGCAAGCCGCCGGTCACCAAAAGACGCAGGTTTTTCTTTTTGGAAATGATTTCCGCCGCTTCGGGGGTCACGTCGGGCGCGATGATAACTTCGGTGAAGATTTTGACGATTTCTTTCGCCGCTTCGGCGTCCAGAGTGTTGTTTAGCGCGACAATGCCGCCAAAGGCCGATACGGGGTCGCATTGAAGGGCTTTCAAGTAAGCCTCCTTCAAAGATCCTGCCTCGGCGACGCCGCACGGATTGGCGTGTTTTATGATCGCCACGGCTGAAGTGCGGGCTGGATCAAACTCTCCTACAAGTTCGAAAGCGGCGTCCGTGTCGTTGATGTTGTTATAGGAGAGGGTCTTTCCTTGAAGTTGACGCGCGCTGGCGACGCCCGGACGTTTGTCGCCTGTGGTGTAAAATCCGGCGGTTTGATGCGGGTTTTCCCCATAGCGCATGATTTCCGCCAGTTTTCCGCCAAAGGCGCGGTAGTCCGGCGTATCATTACCGATTTGCGCAGCCATCCAGTTGGATACGGCTGCGTCATAGGCGGCGGTGCGCGCAAAGGCTTTTTGCGCCAGTTTCTTACGCGCGGTGAGCGGAACCCGCCCGTTATTATTTTCTAGCACTGAAATGACGTCTTCATAGTCCGCCGGGTCGCTGACAATGGTCACATAGGCATGGTTTTTCGCAGCCGCGCGCGTCATGGCCGGACCACCGATGTCTATATTTTCAACGCCAGTTGCGTAATCGGCGCCTTTGGCGACCGTCTCTTCAAAAGGGTAGAGATTGACGCAGAGAAGATCGATGCCGGTGATTCCGTGAACGGACATGGCCTTTACGTGATCTTCGTCGTCGCGGATAGCCAGAAGGCCGCCATGCACCATTGGGTGCAGTGTTTTGACCCGCCCGTCCATGATTTCGGGAAATTGCGTCACTTCGGAAATATCGAGGACTTTAAGGCCGGCCTCGCTCAACGCTTTATGGGTGCCGCCAGTGGAGACCAGCTCAACGCCTTTGTCCGCGAGGGCTTTGGCGAAATCGATCAATCCGGTTTTATCGGAAACGGAAAGAAGCGCTCGCCGGATTTCAGTGAATTCGGGAACGGGAACGTGTTTGGACGTCACGGCCATGGGCGGAGCCTCATATTTTCAGAAAATGATGCCAGTGGCCCTAGCATGAATGCTGCGAGACAGGAAGCGTTTGCTACAGGAAATCGAATTGGAGAGGGGGGATGAAGGAAAATCGCGGCGCCAATCTGCTTATTAGCGAGATTTGGAGGATCAGAGGGCCAGTTCCGGATTTGCGCTGGAGACGCGGTGACGGCTTGTTTTTGGCGAAGCGGTTCGCCGCAATTGCCAGGAAACTTCCGGAGTTGTTCTCAAACGGCTGTGAAGAGTGATTTGGGACGTGCGCCTGTGGCCATAGACGTCTGATAAGTAAATAGATTCTTCGAGATCAACCGCGACGCCCGTCGCCACGAACTCCCATGCCTCGCCTTCTGGGCACACCAGAAGAACGCCGCTTCCCCCGCGAATAAGGCTGGCTTTGATTTGCGGATGAAGATGAAAGCGTATGACGTATCGGTCTTTGCCGCCAGTTTTTCCGCCCCCTGTGAATCGATCGCGTCCATCCAGCACGGAGCCGTCCGCAGAGAGGGTGAGATCGCGTTCATGCAGAACGCGAAAAGCGTCTTGATAGCCGTTATGGCTGGCGAGCGTCCGCATGCCTTCCGGGCCTTCCTCGCGAGAGACGGGCACTTGCGTCGGCCCGGAAAGAATTGGCGTTCCGATCCAGCGTCCAAATCGGCGGTCGGAAATAAAACGTGCTGAAGAGGTGTCTTCGATGCATGCTGTTGAATGGGCCGCGGTGGAGCGCGCGACGGTTCGCCACCCGTTGGCTTCCTGTCCGGAAACCCCACAATTGACGATGATGCGGTTACGCCGTGACGACATTTCAAAAGAGAGGCAACCGGCGTGAGCGTTTTTGCTGTGCCAGATCGGCGGAGGTTTCCCAGTGTCGAAGATCACCACCGTCTCGCCCCCTGTCAGCCGTTGATAGCCGGAGTGGGGGGCGTTCGTGGGCGGATTGCCGCGGGCGTCGTCATAGGCCAGAATGGTGGCGACCAGATCGGCGGAAGTGGTTCCCATGCCGTTGAAATGGGCGAAAGCGCCGTCGCCATGACGGAAAAATCGCACCATTGGCATCATGCGATCAATGGCTTGCATGACAATATCCGACGAAGGAATTCCTTGCATCGCCAAGGCTTGTCGCACGGGCAGAAGGTCAACCAGAATTTCTAATATGGCTGCGGGATTTCTGGAAATATGTCCCCCATCCGCCAGAATTTGCCGCGCCAGTTCATGATCAAGTCGGCGCATGCTTTGGCGAATGAACCGGCTTTGACCAGCCATGGAGACAGTCGCGGCGGCCACCGCGATCGCGGACAGGATACGAGGCACGCCGTCGGGCGTTTCATTGATGGTTTGGCGTAGAAAGCGAACTTGTCGCGCCAGCGAACGCATGAAGCGCCGATAAAAGTCTCGCTCGCAGCCTTCAAGCAGGAGAGGGGACTGGGAGAGCCAGGATAAAACCCGGCGCGCCACGACCTGCTCCCGCCAGGCTATGGGATGATAGTGACCGCAAAGGCGGATCCAGTCGTCAACCAGCGCTCGCGCGTTTTGTCTAGCCATGTTGGTGTTCGCCGCGCGCAGATGACGCAGCCATCCGAAGCCATGTAGGGCGTGGGCCCATTCATCGGAGGGGGCTTCTATTGCAAAGACAATTTGTCCTTGAGTTTCGACGAGATGATTGGCGAAAAGAAAGCGCCCGGCGTAAATGTCGTTGGCGTTTATCGGATCGGAGGTTCTCAGGTCCTGAGGGGCGATGAGCAGGCGCGAGGGAACCCCCGCTATGGGTTGCCAGCGAAGCAAAGGCCCGCCGTGCACCCATCGCAGTGTCGATTGCCACGCCGCGAACGCTATAAGGCGTATAATGCGCGTGTGTTCGGACATCGCTTCTAACGCCACGTCCTGTGACCCACCTTATTCTCTAATACGCGAATGTTTCAGTTGATCGACTTGTTGTCGACTGAAACCCGAAATCAATATTAACGTTACTTCTTCGTTACTCTATTGCGAAGAAAAACGGTTACCGCCGGGTTAATCGCGCAGTAAGCGAGAGGCGAAAAAGCCGTCCAGTCCACCTTTTTTTGGGGAGGCGTGGGCTAAATGGCACGGAAGCGTGCGCATATCTCCAAGCGGGGTGATTATTTCATTTAAACCTGCGACTTCATCTGACGTGATTGGAACACGGCGAAATCCGGGCGCGCGCGCGAGAAAGGCCTCGATTTGAGCCTCGCCTTCGTCAGGCTCCAGCGAGCATGTGCAATAGACCATCATTGCGCCCGGTTTCAGCCATTGGGCGGCTGTGTCAAGTAATTCCGCTTGAATCTCGGTGAGTTTCTCAATATCGCCCGCCCATTTTGTCCAGCTTACGTCGGGATGACGGCGGGCGGTGCCGGTCGCCGAACAGGGCGCGTCGAGAAGGATTGCGTCAAATGTTTCTTCAGGGGTCCATTTTCGCAAATCCGCCGCCACTAATTTCGCGGAAAGTTGGAGGCGTTCGAGATTCTGCTTTACGCGTTTCAGGCGGCTGGGCGAAATGTCAACCGCCGTGACGTCGCCGCCCATTGCGGCCAATTGCAAGGTTTTCCCCCCTGGCGCCGCGCAAAGGTCCGCAACCTTTTTGTTGGATATATCTCCAAGAAGGCGTGCGGGAAGCGCTGCGGCGGCGTCCTGCACCCACCATGCGCCTTCGTTATATCCATCGATCTCTTCGATTCGTCCGCTGGGGTCGGTCAGGCGTATGCTGCCGGCGCCGACAACTTCGCCTCCAAGCCGCTTCGCCCAACCCTCTGGGTCGGATTTAACCGTAAAATCCAAGTTTGGCTCATGAATCAGCATAGAGGCGATATCCGCCGCCAAAGATTCGCCATAGGCGTCTCGCCAGCGTTCATAAAGCCATGGGGCGCAGGTAGCTTGCGGAATTTGCTGGAGAATTTGTTCTCTCTCACGGGTTATACGCCGTAAAACGCCGTTGATAAGCCCTTTATAGGGACGCGCGCGCCGGTCATGGTCGGCAATTGAAACCGCCAGCGAAACAGCCGCGTGATCGGGAACGTCCATAAACAAGATTTGAACGCTGGCCACATGGAGAATATCCATGGCGCGACCGGATTTTTCCGGAATTGGGCGCTCGAGCAATTGCTCTAGGGCAAAAGAAATCTGGTTGCGCCGCCGCAGGGCTGCGCCAAGGATCGCACGCGTCAGGTTCCGGTCTTGCGCGGTCATTGCCTTTAACCCGGCGTTGCCGCTGACCGCGTCCAGTTCGTGATCGAGAGCGTGTTTGTCCCGGATCACTTTTCCCAGAATGTCGACGGCGACTTTGCGTGCGGCGAATCCTGGAATTGACTGGCTATTGAAACCGGAAGCCGATTTGGCTTTTGCAGGTTGTGACGAGGATGTATGGGAGCTGCGATTTCGCGGCGTGTTGGGTTTCAAGTGATATCTCTGTCTTTGAGGAGGGGCGTAATTCTGACGCCGTCTTTAAAGTTCAAATGAACGGCGGCGTTTGCCCGTAGCGGTTAGTGTAGACTTTTCACGCCGATGAGGGAAGGCTGTTGAACCATCGCTTAGCGATGGTTCAAAAAGGATTGGAGGTAGCTTGGCGAAAAACAGCGCCTGCGCGTCCCGCTCCATTTGCGCGCGAGGGGGCGTTAGAGTTAACTTTTATGCGCCCTGTCTAGCGTGGGCGTTTATCCCCACGGCCCTTTGCGCGCGCTTGAATCTCTTTTTCCCCATGGTCCCTGTCCGGCGGTTGGGCTCTGTCCGGCGGGGGCGTGGGAGCGCCGCCTTGTGGGAGCCGAGCCCATTTCCGCCGCCAGCTGATGTAAGGCCTTGATGCGGTTGTTGGTGTTTGGGTGCGTGGAGAACAGGTTGTCCATATGGGCGCCGGAAAGAGGATTGATGATGAACATATGGGCGGTTGCGGGATTGCGCTCCGCATCTTCATTTGGAACCTGCGCGCCGCCGCCCGCGATTTTACCAAGGGCGCTCGCCAGCCAGATCGGATTGCCGCAAATTTGCGCTCCCATGCGGTCGGCGGCGTATTCGCGGGTGCGCGAAATCGCCATTTGCACCAGAGCTGCGGCGAGAGGGGCGACGATCATGGCGACGATGACGCCGATAAAGCCGAAGGGGTTGTGGTTATTGTCGCGATTGCCGCCGAAAAACAGGGCGAAATTCGCCAGCATGGATATGGCGCCGGCGATGGTGGCGGTGATGGTCATGATCAATGTGTCATGATTCTTCACATGGGCCAGCTCATGCGCCATGACCCCGGCGACTTCTTCCGCGCTTAGGCGCTCCAGCAAGCCTGTGGTGGCGGCCACGGCGGCGTTTTGTGGATTGCGGCCCGTGGCGAAAGCGTTGGGCTGAGGATTATTGATGATATAGACCTTTGGCATGGGCAGATCGGCGTTGCGCGCCAGGTCGCGAATCATGTGAAAAAGTTCGGGGGCTTCCCGCTCATTGGCTTCAACGGCGTGATGCATGGACAAGACCATCTTGTCCGAATTCCAGTAGCTGAATATATTCATGGCGCCGGCGATGACCAAGGCGATCACCATGCCAGCTTCGCCGGCCAGCATATAGCCAAGGCCCATGAAGAGAGCCGTCATCGCGGCAAGAAGAAGCGCGGTGCGGAAGTAGTTCATTTTTGTTTCTCTGCCTTGTTCATTTAACTTGCGGAACGTGCGAATGCGCGCAGTTGAAAAATGGTTGGATGTCTCCGCCGCATCATAGCTATATGTTGGCGTTCTTGGAGATATTCGCAAGAGATGCGATGTCGCTTATGACGTCTAAACTTGAAAAAGGTTAAATGGTGTTGGATGTCGGATATAATCAAAATTTCTGACGAAGAGAGCGAAGCGCCGGCTTCTCGGCGTAAATTTGAAGACTTGCCGGCTGCGGCTCAGCGGGCGCTTCTTGAAGCTGAGGCGCGGCGCTTGAAACAAGCCAGCGGAGCAAAACCTCTTCCGCGTGAAATCAATGGCCGCGGTGGTTTGGATCCGGCGCGATATTCGGATTGGGAGATTAAAGGCATCGCCAGTGATTTTTAAACGGCGATTCAGGCTTTTATCGGAACGTATTATCGCTTCTTGTATTTTTGATCGCTGAGTTTCGTTCGCGAAGGCGCTTGGTTAATGGCCGCTTAACCAAGCAAGGCTACGGTGTTCTCAACATCCTCTGTTGAAAGCATTTGTACTGGCATGCAGTCAATTATGAGCCATCCGGCGCCGTTGGGCGCTTTGCCGTCCGCAAATCCATTTGAGCGCCTGCGCGCGCTTTTGGAGGGCGTTACGCCGGCCTATGAGCCGATCATCATGACGATTGGCGAGCCGCGCCATGAAATTCCTGATTTCGTTGGTGAGGTTCTTCAGAAAAATTTACTGGATTTTCGCCGTTATCCACCAATAAACGGCGCTGAATCATTTCGCGTAGCGGTAGCGGATTGGCTTGATCGTCGCTATGGCTTGGCCGGCGCCATTGACCGCAAGAGTGGGGTTTTGCCGTTGAATGGCTCCCGGGAGGGATTGTCTTTCGCCGGCGTCGCCGCACGCGATTATCTGGACAAGAAAAATGACCGCCCGGCGGTTCTCTTGCCGAATCCATTTTATCAAACCTATGCGGCTGGCGCTTATATCGCTGGAGCGGACGCTTATTTGCTCAACGCGGGAAGCGAAACCGGGTTTTTGCCGGATCTTGATAATTTGAGCCCGGAGCTTTTGCGGCGAACGGTGGCTTTTTATTGCGCCTCGCCCACCAACCCGGAAGGGACGGTGGCCTCCAAGGAATATTGGCGTAAAGCCATCAGTCTTGCGCGTGAGCACAATTTCATGCTGTTCGCTGATGAATGCTATTCTGAGATTTATCGGGATACGCCGCCGCCTGGCGTTCTTGAGGTGGCCCATGAGATGGGCGCGGGTTTTGACCGAGTGATTTCGTTAAACTCTTTGTCGAAGCGCTCGAATCTTGCGGGGCTTCGTTGTGGCTTCGCCGCTGGTGATCCGTCGTTTCTTGGCAAATGGGTCAAGTTTCGCGGCCTTGCGGCGCCGCAAGTGCCGCTTCCCCTTCAAGCGGTGGCGGCGCGGGTTTATTCCGATGAAGCGCATGTTGAGAAAAATCGCCGACTTTATAATGAAAAATTCGCTCTCGCCGAGCGGCTGTTGTCGCCAGTTTTTGGAAAAGTGGTTCCACAGGGAGGTTTTTTCCTTTGGCTTGACGTTGGCTCTCAAGGAGGGGGCGTAGAGCTCGCGCGGCGATTATTCGCTCAAACTGGCGTTATGGTTTTGCCGGGAGAATTTCTCGCCGCCGATAGCGCAGGAATGAATCCTGGCGCGCCCTATATTCGCATTGCGTTGGTGGATGATTTACGTCTGGTGGAGACGGCGCTGACGCGGGTCGCCGCATTTTTGGGAGCTACAGTATGAGGCGGGCTAGCGTTGTCAGAACTGGGCGTGGACAAATGCCGAGTGGGCTTGAGGATACGCAAAATCCTATCAAGAGGTTTTTGAAGCGCAATCTCGCCGGCGCCGCCGGGCTGAGCGTGATCGCGCTCGCCGCCGCTCTCGCCGCGTCGCTGGCCACGTGGTCGGTGGATGACCCAAGTTTCAATCACGCCACCACCGAACCCGTTCGCAATGCGCTTGGTTGGTTTGGGGCCGTTTTCTCAGATATCGTGATGCAGTCCATTGGATTGTCCGCAGCTGTTTTTCTTGTGCCGGTGGTCTTGTGGGGATGGCGGCTCTTGGCGGGAAAAACCTTGCGTATCGCTCGCAAGCGTATCGTGTCATGGGGGCTTGGCACCATTCTGGCGGCTGGCGCGCTCGCCGCTTTGCCTCTGCCGGAAACCTGGCCTCTACCAACGGGTCTTGGCGGGTTCATAGGAGATTTCGTTCATAAGATTCCGGCCATGTTCACCGGGAATTTAACCAGCGGAATGGCCACGATCATTGGCGTTTTCGGGCTTGGTCTGCCAGCGCTTTATCTTCTCGTCAGAGCTGCGGGATGGATTAGCCGCGATCCTGTCGAGGTGTTTGAGAGCGAACAGCAAACATTTGGAATATATCGCGGTCAGACCGATTCCGACTTTGAAGAAGAGGAGGATGACGTCGAGGATGAAGAGCGTCCCGGTTTCTTCTCCACCGCTTACGGCGCCGCGACTCATTGGTCGCTGATGGCGCGGGCGTTCTATCGTCGCTGGCGGGCGAAAAGGACGAATGAAGTCGACGATCCGGACTTTTGGTATGATGAGGCGGATGAAGAAGCTTTCGCCAATGAGTTTTCAACCGGTTACGCCGATGAACAGTCTTTGGCGCAAGATGATGATGTAAATTACGCAGGTTTTGATTCTGACTATGAGCATGAGGCGCCGCGGGCGGCCACAGGCTCCGCGCGGCGTGTGTCATGGAGGCGATCAATCGCTGAACGTTTGATGCCCGCGGAGGAAGATGGTCTGGAGGAGTTTTATCCAGCCCATGCCCAGGATCCCGTCGAACCTGCGCAATATGACGCTGCTCAATATGATGTTGGAGAGGATGAGCGCTGGGCGAGGCAAGAGCCTTATGACGACGCTGCCTACGCAGATCAATTCGATAGCCGTGATGATTATGATGATTACGATGATCATCGGAGTTTTGCTCATGAAGCGGCGCATGAAGACGGGGGATCGGCTGAACCGCTTAGCGGAGTTGACCCGTTTGGCGGAGTTGTCAGGGGAACGCAGGTCTCCGCCTCCCTTGGCGGTCCGCGTCAGTTGATTAGCGTCGCCTCTGCGCAACGGCCGTCCCCTGCGGAACGAAATTTTCGGGAGAATGACGCTCAAAACACACAAGAAACCGTTTTTGAAGCGCCGCCGCAGAATGGGCGCCAGGAGCGTTCGCAGCCGCCAGCGCCGGCCCCGACCCCGACCCCGGCTCCGGCCCCAGCCCCGGTTGGACGCGTCATTCCAGCCGTCACCAAATTGAAGCCAGGCAAGCGTGCGGTCACGGAGGCGCAACCGTCATTGCTGGGCGCGGAAGAGAGGTATGAATTCCCCCCTCTCATGTTGTTGAGCGAGCCGAAAAACAACGGCCGGCGTTCTAGCGTCAGCGCAGACGCCCTTGAGCAGAACGCGCGCATTCTGGAAGGTGTTTTGGAAGATTTCGGCGTGCGCGGCGAGATCATCGAAGTGCGTCCGGGGCCGGTGGTGACGCTTTATGAACTGGAGCCGGCGCCGGGCATCAAGTCGAGCCGGGTGATTGGCCTGGCCGATGACATCGCCCGCTCCATGAGCGCGATTTCCGCGCGCGTGGCCGTGATTCCGGGCAAGAACGCCATTGGTATCGAACTGCCCAACCAGACGCGTGACACGGTCTATCTGCGCGAACTTCTGGCGGCGTCGGATTTTGAACGCTCAAAAGCTAAATTGCCCTTGGCGCTGGGCAAGACCATTAACGGCGAACCTGTGATCGCCGATCTCGCCCGCATGCCCCATTTGCTTGTCGCTGGGACGACGGGGTCGGGGAAATCGGTCTCCATCAACACTATGATTTTGTCGTTGCTCTACCGGTTGCCCCCGGAAGAGTGCCGTTTGATCATGATTGATCCCAAAATGCTGGAGCTTTCGATTTATGACGGCATTCCGCATCTTCTGACGCCGGTGGTCACGGACCCCAAAAAGGCTGTGGTCGCGCTTAAGTGGACGGTGCGGGAGATGGAGGAGCGCTACAAGAAAATGTCGAAAATGGGCGTTCGAAACATTGATGGTTTCAACACCCGTGTGAAGCAGGCTTTGGAGAAAGGCGAGAAATTCACCCGCACCGTGCAAACCGGCTTTGATCGGGAAACCGGGCAGCCCATCTTTGAAGAAGAAGATCTGGCGCTGGAGACATTGCCCTTCATTGTCGTGATTGTCGATGAAATGGCCGATTTGATGATGGTTGCGGGCAAGGATATCGAGGGAACGATTCAGCGTCTTGCGCAAATGGCGCGCGCGGCGGGCATTCACATCGTCATGGCGACCCAGCGCCCTTCCGTCGATGTGATCACCGGCACGATCAAAGCCAACTTCCCCACCCGCATCTCTTTTCAGGTGACGTCGAAAATCGATAGCCGCACCATTTTGGGCGAGCAGGGGGCGGAGCAGCTTCTTGGCATGGGGGATATGCTCTACATGGCTGGGGGCGGTAGAATTCAGCGTGTTCACGGCCCATTCGTCTCTGATGACGAGGTCGAGGAGATTGTCGCTCATTTGAAAACGCAAGGAACGCCGCAATATCTTGAAGCGGTGACTGAAGAGGATGAAGAAGCCGAAAGTCCCTATGACTCTCCCGCGGGCGGTGATGAGAGCAACGATCTCTACGACAAGGCCGTGGCCATTGTTCTTCGGGACAAAAAGGCTTCGACGTCTTATATTCAACGTAGATTGTCAATTGGCTATAATCGCGCCGCCTCCATTATTGAGCGAATGGAGGAGGAGGGAGTCGTGAGCGCGGCCAACCATGCCGGCAAACGAGAGATTCTTGTTCAAAATGGCGTTGAGGAAGACTATTGATTTTCTAGGATTTTCGCCATTCCTTGGCCATATGTGGTCTCTATAAAAGGGTGGGACGGTGATTGTCGTTTCAGACGGCCGTCGCTGTTTAACGGTCGTGAATTTTTGAAAATTCTGAGTAGTTGGAAGATTTTATGTGGTTAAAAGTCCAGGCGGCTTGGAGTGAATGGATGTTTTTCTTTCGCAAAGTTCTGATGATTTCCTCTGGCGCCGCGATGATGATCTGCGCTGTTTTTCTGGGAGGAGCATTTGTCGCCGCAACGGCTCAGGCGGCGAATTTGTCATCAGAACAGCAACAAACCCTGGCCGAAGTGAATCGCTACTTCAATTCGGTGAAAACCATGCATGGCGATTTTATTCAGTTCGGGCCGGATGGCGAGCGGGCGGAAGGAAAATTCTATTTAGCGCGTCCGGGCAAAATTCGATTTTATTATAATCCGCCGGCGAAAGTGGACATTATCTCCGACGGCGAGTCCGTCTCCGTTAAAGATCGGAAACTGGCGACACAGGATATCTGGCCGTTAAGCGAGACGCCGTTGCGGTTTTTGTTGGCTGAGAAGATCGACCTCACCGCAGACGCCAATGTGAGCGACGTCACTGTTGAGCCGGATCTAGTGACGGTCGTCATCACGGACAACACGACCTTTGGTTCGGGTAAACTGACGCTTATCTTTGACGCCGAGACGTTTGAGCTCAAACAATGGACCGTTACTGACGCTCAAGGTTTCGACACTTCCGTGGCCATTTACAACACCACTGTCAACGGTCCGACCAATCCAAAGCTTTTCATAATCGACTATCTTGCCAATACCCGTCAGGGGCAGGGTAAATAAATTCGCATCTGTGAGATTTACGGCTGCGCTTTGAGCTTAACAGGCGGGTGATTGTGTCAATTGAGGTTGAAAGCGTCTCTTGTGAAAAGAGCTCGCTCGCTCGGGCGGCGTCACCGCCGATATGGGTCGATATCCTGAGTCGCCTATGCGCGGCGCGCGGCGCAAAACTTTGGGTCGAGCCTGAATTTGGCTACGCCGGATATATCGAGCGCTCCAATGGCTCTCGTCACTTTTTTAAGGGCGCGGCTTTTGACGTTAATGGCGCCGGCGCGGCGGCTCTTGCAAAAGACAAGGATTACGCCGCGCGTTTTTTGTCCGCCGACGGGCTTAAGGTTCCAGAAGGCGTCGTGCTTCATTCGCCGCGCCGGCGAAGCGCGCTGAAACTTAAGAACGCGGCTCTGGCGGAACGTCTTGGCGATGAGACGGCGGGATTGGAATTCGCCGGGCGTGTTGGTTATCCTGTTTTCGTAAAACCCAACGAGGGCTCTGAAGGCGAGGGGGTGCGACGGGTGGGGACGCCAGGAGAGCTGCTCAAAGCTCTGGCGGCCCTGTTTCCTCATCATGAGCGCGTTTTGGTCCAACGCGCCGTGCGCGGCGCCGATTACCGGTTTATCGTTTTAGACGGTGAAGTTCTGGCGGTGTTTGAACGCCAGCCCTTGAGTTTGCTTGGCGATGGGCGTTCGTCTATTGGGGATCTGCTCGCGCAAAAACTTCTCGCTTTCTCGGTGCAGGGCAAGGGCGCGCGTATAACGCCGGAAGATCCGAGAGTTACGGAGTATTTGGCGGCGACCGGCTATGATTTAGCGACGGTGCCGCGAACAGGCGAGCGGGTGGCCTTGCTTGCCAATGCTAATCTTTCCACCGGCGGAACCGCTTTGGACGTGAGCGCGAAAGTGTCTCCATATTATCATGATCTTGCGCGGCGCGCCGTTCGCGCTCTTGGCTTACGCTTCGCCGGGCTTGATTTGATGTGCGAAGATCTTGCTCAAACAGATACGCCGGTCGCCGGGAAATATTCCATAATTGAAATCAACGCGTGCCCCGGGTTGTCGTATTTTCATGGTCTTGGCGCAAATGAGGCGGATCTGGTTGTTGGCGTGTATGAGCGGCTTTTGGATTTAATTTTGCGTGATTAGGGAGAGGGCGCCCTGAAGCGCTGCGGGAAAAAGAAGTTTTATAGATATTTGATAGAGAAAATTTAATCATTAAATTTCGGCGGATAATTTTTATCATATTGATTTTAAATGTTAATTTTTTGATGGTTGAATGTTTTCGCCAAAGAATGCAAATGATCTGCTTCATTGGCGAGGGTCCTGACCTTGCTTCCGCGCGTTTCACAAGATATTTCACAGGGCTGCGAGGTTTCATGCCGGGCGAGAGAGATTGATCCGACGCGGCAGCTTGGAGATTTTATGACGACAATTGATGGCGCTGACTCTGCCGCCAAAACGGACGCTCGCGCGTGGACCAAGGTTTTGGCGCAATATCGCCAACCTGATATGTTTCGTAGTATTTTTGAGATATTCGTCACAGCCTTGCCTTTTGCCCTGCTGTGGGCGCTTTGCGCCGTGGCTGTGGTCAATGGCTATTGGTGGGGATTGGCGTTGACAATCCCGGCGGCGGGATTTCTTGTTCGTTTATTCATGCTTCAGCATGATTGCGGACATGGCTCTCTTTTTACGCAGCGCGGTCTGAATGACTGGACCGGCCGGATAATCGGTATTGTGACTTTCACGCCTTATGATTACTGGAGGCGGACCCATGCGGTGCATCACGCCACAACCGGCAATCTGGACAAGCGCGGCATCGGCGATGTGGACACTCTTACGGTTCGCGAATATCATAGCCTGTCATGGCGTGGGCGTTTGCGTTACCGGCTTTATCGTCATCCGTTGATGATGTTTGGAGTTGGTCCCGCTTGGCTGTTTGTTTGCCAATATAGATTGCCGTTTGGTTTGATGCGCGCTGGCCTGCAGCCGTGGACGTCGACGATCGTCACCAATCTGAGCATTGTTCTGCTTGCGGCGGGGCTTATCTGGCTCATCGGCCTCAAAGCGTTTCTACTGGTGCAATTGCCGATAATCCTGATGGCCGCCACGGCGGGCGTCTGGTTGTTTTATGTTCAGCATCAATTCGAGGAAACTCATTGGTCGGAAAGCGACGAATGGAATTTTCAAAATGCGGCGCTGCATGGCAGCTCACACTATGTTCTTCCGGGCGTCTTGCGCTGGTTCACGGGAAACATAGGCATCCATCATGTGCATCATTTATCGAGTAAGGTGCCTTTTTATCGCTTGCCGGAGGTGCTGAAGGACCATCCTGAGCTTGGCGATATTGGACGAATCACCATTCTCGAAAGTTTCCAATGCGTCAAATTGGTTCTATGGGACGAGCAGTCAAAGCGCCTTGTCTCATTTCGTGAAGCGCATGCGGCCGCCTAGAACGCGTCCAATCCGTCGCAATGTAATTCATTTATGAGGCGCTGGTGGTTTGAACGCAGAGACGGTCTATTACGCTGGAGTAATCAACCGCTTCAGCGAAGACACTGTCGGCGGTGAAGTCTGTTCGATCGCTGCGCATCGGGCGAGTAGGGCGTCAGGACTTTCGGTCTCCGTCGCCGTTTCGATCTCGCGAAGCAAACGCTCGAGAGGAAAAGCGCCGAGAAAGGAAGCTGTTCCAAGCAGGCGATGGGCAATCTTTGCGGCGGCGCGTCTTTCACCTGCGGTGACATTTGCGGCAAAGTCCGCCATGCCTGTTTTCAATTCACCTGCGAAGGCGTCAATTCTTTCATGTAATGTCTTCGATGGGAGGATTTCGACGAGTTCACTGAAGATTTCCGTATCGACGAGATCTTCTTCCATTCTGCTGGATGGTTCGGTTTCGCCAGAGCGCGCGATTGCCTGCGGACTTTGAAACATTGCGAACAATTGCAGGATTTTGACGAGGTGAGGTCGGCGCAGCGGCTTGACCAGACAATCATCAAAACCGGCGGCTGTATGAACTTTCTTGTCCATAAATCCCGTGTGGGCGGTGAGGCCGACAATAGGCGTCGCGCGCGATTTTCCAGGTGAGTTACGGATCGCCGCGCAGGCTTCGGTCCCGTCCATACCTGGCATGCTGACGTCCATAAGGATGAGATCAAAGCGTTCTCTTGCCGCCATAGTGACGCCGTCTTCGCCATTGGCGGCTTCGCTCACCTTGCAGCCTTGCGCTTGCAGCATGCGGCTGACAATCAGCCGGTTTGTTTCATTATCCTCGATGACTAGAACATGAAGCGCTCGCACGCTCATGGGCGGGGAGGCTTGCTTGGCTGCTACAATCGCCGCGCCATTCACGGGCGTTGTTATAATGCGCAGGGGCAGCTCTACCGTGAACCGGCTTCCATGATTGGGAGCGCTGCTCATCTTTATGTCGCCGTCCATCGCCTCAGTCAGGCGACGCGTGATTCCCAATCCCAAGCCGGCGCCCATGACCGGTCGTCTGAACGAAGGATCGAGAGTGACGAAGTCATCGAAAATTCGCGACTGATCTTTGGGGCTGATTCCAATACCATTATCGCTGACGCACAGCTGAATTCGAGATTGGGTCGCTGATTGCTCAAGCTCCATGGCGGCGACCTCGATCCGGCCCGCCTCGCAGAATTTGACGGCGTTGCCCACTAGGTTGAGCAATATCTGTTTGATCCGCACCGGATCGCCCGCAAGCTTTTTGGGGCCATCGAGATCGAGTCGGGTTTCAATGATTGTGCCTTTTCGGGCGGCTTCCGGGGCGTTGAGATCGACAACTTCCTGAATCAACGCTGGTAAATCGATCAACTCTTCGGAAAAAAGCAGAGTTCCGGCTTCAATTCGGGCGATGTCGAGCACGTCGTTGACGTGCCGCAGCAGGATTTCGCCTGAGTTTTCCGCCAAGGTGACTAAATGTCTCTGGTCGTCTGAAAGCTCGGTGTCCTGAAGAATCTGCATTACCCCCATGACGCCGTTGAGCGGCGTGCGCATTTCATGGCTCATGACGGTGAGAAAATCGGATTTGGCTTTGTCGGCGGCGAGCGCGCCGTCGCGAGCGGCGACAATTGCGTTCTCGGCCTGTATGCGTTGTGAAATGTCACGAATATAGGCGATGTGAATGCGCCCGGCGCTCCCGGAGGCTGTCCCCACCGAAAGCTCGATTGGGAACTGGGTTCCGTCGCTTCGCAGCGCTTTTGCTTCGAAACGGGCCGCGTCGTTCGCATCCTCGGCCAGCATGATGTCGACAATTGGCTCCTGCGCCATTTCAGAGAGATCTTCGGCCGTTAAAAAATTCATGAAATTGCTGCCGATCGCTTGTTCGCGGGTTAGCCCAAATACGCGCACGGCGGCCGGATTATATTCAACGATGCGTAAGGCGTCGTTGGTGACTATGATGGGGTCAAGAGAGGCGTCAATGGTGTGTTTGAGGCGGTTATTGGCGCGAATAATCTCGTCGGATTTCTGGATCGATATTTTAAACTGCCAGAACAGCAGGTAAAGCGAAACCGCGAGAGCTGCTATGAGAAGCACGCCGCCGATTGCGGTTTGAAAAATCAGTAGGGAGAACGCTTTTCTGTTGGCGTCGGATTGCTGAGCAAAAAGATTGACGCCGTCCAAGGAAATTTCACGCACTAATGGTTGTACGCCATGAAATGTCTCCAGAATTTTTGGAAGACTGGCGAGCATTTCCTGATCACTTCCGTCAATGATGGGAATGGTTTCATTGAGCGTTGTCATGATCGTGGCGACGTGATTGCGGATATTGCTGTTTTGGGATAGCAAGCGAAAAAAATCGCCCTTCTCCAATGCGTCGACGCGGCTATAAAAAGTGTCGAATTTGAGACGCAGGCTTGGCAGAGCCGCCGCGCCGAGTTTGGTGGTTTCATTGCCCTGAACAAGAAAGACCAACAGATCTACTTCAAGCTGCGACAGCGTCCAGTGAAGATTGTCACGGGGAGAGCTTTCTAGCGTTTTGAGTTCGTTGCGGACTTGGAACGCAAAATATGACAGCAGCAGTAGGACAAGAACGGCGCTGAAAATCAAAGACCTAAAGCCAATCCTGTTGACCCATCGCGAAATGCGGTCTTCAGCGATGGCTTCAGATTCATGCGAAAATGGCATTTACTCCAGCACCTCAATTGCGTTCAATTGCCAGATGCTGCGGGAATAAATTGTCTCCGACTTGTATTTGTTATCCAGATCGTAAGGATAAACGATCCACAGCGGTCCTTTTTGCCGAACGGACATTTCCTTGCCGTCAATTTCGTATGCGATAATTGCGCCGCCGTTGATGGCGTCCGTCATGGGAATGTCCACCGCGTAATTATTGATTGCGGTCGCCTTGAGCGTTGATCCTTTTCCTCCGACGGCCTCGATCAGGTCACTGAGTTGCACGCCAGTGAACTGCCGGACGCCCTTGGTCCAGATTGTATTGGTGGAGAAAGTGGTGATGGGAAGCGCCTTCAGCATCGCCATGTTGAATACGGCTGAGCTGTTGGCGTTCGTGCTTTGAATGTCGCCGCTGACTGTTAAAACCGGTTCGCCGCTTGGCGCGGCCAGTGTGAGCGGAGCCGCGTTGGCGTATATGGTCAACGCCATCAACGCTGCGCCTGTCACAAAGGGCATCAGTTTCTTCACGGCTTAAACTCCGTTTTTCGGATAATATACGTTTTTCTTTCGAACTTTGAGCTAACAACATAATTGTTTTAAAGAACATTGCACGGGCGTATTGGAGTAGTTGCTATCCTTTCGTATAGGTGCTGTTCGTATGTTAACAACCATGCGCTATACCTATAGTATCAAGCGGGGGAAAAGTGACATGCGTATATTGATTGCCGATGATCATGATCTTGTTCGGGAAATGGTGGGAGAAGTGCTCGAGCGCGAGGCGCAATATGTTATCGCGCATGCTTCAAGCATTGATGACGCTCTCAAGGCTCTGGCGGAGGCGGATCCATTCAATTTGATTCTGCTTGACTACCAGATGCCGGGAATGAATGAACTCGCCGGCCTCGCCGCCGTTTTGCGCGCCGCCCCCGGAACGCCCGTGGCGCTTCTGTCCGGGGTGGCGAATAAGGTCATTGCGCAGAAGGCGCTTGACGCCGGCGCCAAGGGTTTTGTTCCCAAAACCATGAAAGCGCGTTCTCTCGTCAATGCCGTTCGTTTTATGCTCGCTGGCGAGACGTTTCTGCCGGCTAATTTTATGACCGCGTCCGAGGATATGCCGGAAACGGCGAAGGCTTTGGGACTGACTAGGCGCGAGCTCGACGTTTTGGGAGGTCTTTGCGAAGGATTGTCCAATAAGGAGATCGGAAACCGGCTAGATCTTCAGGAGGTCACCATAAAGCTGCATGTGAAGACCTTGTCCCGGAAGTTGAGTGCGAAGAACAGAACCCATGCGGCGATGCTGGCGCGAGACTTATCGCTCCTCAACGGATAATTTACATCGTATTTATTAGTTGTAGTCGTTTCGTCATGTCAAATAATGAGGGATTCTATCCAAAAGAATAGGGTTTTTATCTACTTTTGCTCAAATATTTATCCTAAATATTTTTATATATACTTATTACGCTAAAATTAGACTTTTGCTCGCTGCCATTTATTCGTTGATAATGCTTTAACAACTTCATCGAGATTACGGAGCGGCTCCCAGTCGGCTTCGGGAACGATGGGGATTAAAAATGTTAAAGTCTCATTCGAGCGTCTATTTGGCCGATGAAGCCCGTGCCCCCAAGGGAGCAGGCCGCGCCGACAAGCTGCGTCATCTCGCCAAGCCGTTGATGATGGTCGCAGCCTTGGCTCCAGCTCTGGCCGGATGCCAGACCGCTTACTCGGCTGCGTCCCATGTGACGCCGCTGCACGGAGCTCCGGTCCACACCAACAACACACCCTATTCAGCCTGTCTGAGCCGCATGGCCTCCACCAAGACGAAGAAGAAGCCGTCGCTGACGGTCGGTCACATCAGCGACAAGACCGGCCAGAAGGATTACGCCAAGTATCAAGACAGCTCTGAATTGACGCAAGGCGTTTCGGAGATGGTGATCAGCGCCTTCTTCAAGACCCGTCAGGTCACTTTGACCGAACGCCTCGACATTCGCGTGCCGCTTGCCGAACAGCAGCTGGTTCAGTCTAAGGCCATCTCGTCTGGGATAAGGCGGATGAATGTCGTTCCGGCTAATTTTGTTGTTTTGGGCGCTCTGACCGAGCTCAATTACAACATATCAAGCGGCGGCGCGCGTCTTTTCGTGGCCGGCTCGGGAGCCGGCGTCAGGAGAGCCGTCATTAATGTCGGGCTCGATCTTCGCCTCGTTGATGTCCGAAGCTTCCGCACGCTTTATGTCACCAGCCTCCAGAAGCAGGTCGTCGGCTATGAAGTCGAGACAGGTATCTACCGCTTCTTTGGCGATCAACTTATCGAATTCGACGCCGGCGCAGTCAAAAACGAGCCTCTGCAGCTTGGCGTTAGATCGGTGGTGGAACTGGCTACTTACCAGATCCTCACTGAAGGACTCGGGTTCCCAGCAGTCGAAGACAAGCACTGTGAACCGGGAATGGACACTCACAAAACAGCTCAATCCAAGGAGAAAAAAAATGACGCGTGATCTCTACAAAACACTGGCCGCCGGCTGCGCTGCAATCGCCATCATGACAACCATGGGCGCAACCGCCCATGCCTTCGACGAAGTCAATTGGGTATGGAATGCGGATGTCGTCACCACGGTTGACACGTCGGCGGTCGCCATTACCGAACTGGCCCCGACAGGTCTGAATCAGGCGGAAAACGAGCAGGAAATGCGCGGCTCCATTTCTTCGGGCAGCACGATTGATGAATTTGGTTCGCTGCCGGACCTTGCCGTGCTCGATCCATTAGTTCCGTCTGAAACGACCATGGTTGAGAGCGATGCGCAGTCGATGGGCAACAGCGCCAGCATTAATTCCTCTGTGCAGATCAACTATGACTCCAATCAGATTTTCGCCGGACTAGATCCCGATACGGCTGGTTCCGTGACTGCGGACTCGTCTATCACGAACATCACCAACGCCATGGTGGACACCTCGGCCATGGCGGTCGCCAACAACCTGACGGTTGGTCTTGAGTACGCGACCAGCGATGACGCCATCGCCATTGGCAATAATGTGCAATCGGCGATGGCTGACGTCTCCGCAACTTCGTCTGGCGAAGCAATTAGCATTACTGGATTGTCATTGCTAAGCGGCGGCGAGAACCAGTCAGTCATTTCGGCGGCCACAGCCGTGGGCAACAATTTCAGCGTCAATGTTCAGCAAGCGGAGGCGGTCGCGGTGGATCCGCTTTCTGTTCCTCTTCCCTGATGGAACGCCGGTCTGGACCTTTCCGGGCCGGTTGAGAGGCGGGGCTGACTCGATAGCCCCCAAAGCCCCGTCTCTCCTTTGATCAAATGCAGCCTTTTCCGGAGAACGAATTGAGGGTGAAACGATGACAAAGACAGTTCAATATAAATCCAAAATGGTTCTCTGGCTTTCGGCCACGACCGTTTTTGCGCTTGGCGCGTTGAGCGTCGACGCGTTCGCGGGGGGGCGTGAGTCGTTGCGCGGTCCTCATCCTTGGGATTTTCGCGAACGAAACAGGGAAAAAGCGTTTGCTTATCAATATGCCCGGGACAACCGGAGGAGCGACCGTGGAGCGAATGGCGCCGCCGCCATAGCCGGGGCGCTCGGTGGAACCGTGATCATTAACAATTCTACGACCGCCGTCGGTAACTGGCAACAAATCGAAATGACCCTTGGAGATGGGGCGGAAGGTCTGGTCATGACGGAAAATCATCAGGATAATTCCGGCGATTCAACCGCGGGAACAAGCATACTCGACAATGCTTTTGAGGCCGGAGACTGGACAGGCGACCACTATAGTCACCACCATGACGGCGGGGGCGATCATCGCTCCGCGGCGCGGGCAGACGATGTAGCCGCCGTCAGGGACGCCGTTCAAAGGCGGCGAGATTTTAGCGAACGACGGAGTGCGTGGGGAAACATCGAAGTGTGCGCCAATGGAGCGGCGTGTGGGAAAAGCGTCAACCAAGGCGCTGAAAAATGACGGTTTCCCTCCCGCCATGCGACCCAACTCGGCAGGTCGTGGAGGAGTTTATCCGTACGTCGGTTGGCGTGGGAGGCGAGCCTGGCCAACGTCTTGGGCTCTTGGTCGTGGATATATCCAAGGCGCGTCTGGCTCTTGACGCGTTTGACGGCGATTTCGAAGACGAGCTTATGTTCGATTGCTCTCAGCGAATTTTAGGAGCGATCACTAATGAACTTCCAACTATGGGCGCAACGAGAGACGTCAGTTCGTCGGCGTCTTTATTTATGACTGGCGGCCTTCGCGGCGAGTTCGTTATCGCCACTCTGGATAATGATGACCTGCAGCATTTGCAAAGAATGGCGCGCAGGATTATCGCCGCTTTTTCCGTCCCAATGCCTATTGCAGGGGATAGGCTGTTGAATCTTGAAGTCTGCATTGGAATCACCCGATTGGGATTGGTGGGAGTTCTCGCCAGCAGCTTGTTGTCGAGCGCGCGTCTCGCCGCTCGCGTCGCCAGGGAGCGTGGTTCTGGCCAATATGCTTTCTTTCAACCGCAGCACCGCCGGAAAACGCGGGAAAGTCTGAATATGCGGGCGCTTTTACCAAGCGTGATTTCACGCGGTGATCTGGAGTTGTTTTACCAACCTAAAGTCGTTCTGGCGTCAGGTGAATTCGTTGGCGTTGAGGCATTGGTTCGCGCGCGAGATCTGCAAGGCGATTTCGTCAATTCGCAGGTGTTCATTGAGGCGGCTGAACAAAGCGGCATGATGGAAACTATTGGCGAGGCTATTTTGCAAATGGCGATCGACCAATGCAAATATTGGTATGATCTTGGATTTGAAATTCCCGTGAGTATTAATGTGTCGGCTCTTCAGTTTGCCAGAGCGGGATTTTCTCATGACGCCATCGACCGAATATCAAGGGCGAAATTGCCTCCGAATCTTATTGAAATCGAGTTGACGGAGACTGCGGCAACCGCCAATGCCGAAGCCGCCGGAACACGCATAGCGATCCTCAGAGCGGCGGGGATCAGAGTGGCGATTGATGATTTTGGCGTGGGGTACGCCAGCGTGGCTCAATTCGCTCGCTTCGATTTTGACACGTTGAAATTCGACCGTTCGCTTGTTGAGCTGATTGGCGCAGGAAAGCGGGGGGAGACATTGCTGATTGGCTTATTGGCGATGGCGGCGACAGTGGGGCATGAAGTGGTGGCCGAAGGAGTGGAGACGCAGGAACAAAGAGCCTTTCTGCTCCGGCACGGTTGCCCCATCGCTCAAGGCTACCTCTTCGCAAGACCAATGCCGCCAGACCAATGCGCGGCTTGGTTTAAAAGCGCGCTTCTTTTGAACAGTCCATTATAGGGGCGCGGAATGAATGATCGCAGTCAAACAAGCTTCTTTGGCGTTTCGACGATTGAAGAGCGCCTCAACCTATATGAGCGGGCGCTCCGTATGGGATTGGCCGTTAGGTCAACCGTATCTATTAATAGACAAGGGGAAAGAATTCGAGTTGTACAGCGGGGGGGGAATCCCACCCCGTCTATACAAGACGTTAATATTTCAAGATAAGTAAATGAGAACTGGTGCCAGAAGAGGCGTGTGATTTTAAACGTAAATATTTGTTTTAATTCAATATTTTTTTATTTTGTTTTCGGTATACCAACAAAAAGACCAACAATTTTTACTGACCAACGTTCTCCAAGCGGCTAAGCTTTATGAAAGGAGTGTGAAAAATGACGATTAGTTGCGGTTGGCCCACGTTCTCCAAGCGGCTAAGCTTCTCACGCCATTCTCAAAGGCGCGGTCTTGGTTGCGGTTGGCCCACGTTCTCCAAGCGGCTAAGCTACAGGCGGTCGTGCAGACATCATTATTTCAGTTGCGGTTGGCCCACGTTCTCCAAGCGGCTAAGCTCCTTCCGCGTCTTGGAGAGGGTTGTCATAGGTTGCGGTTGGCCCACGTTCTCCAAGCGGCTAAGCTTGATCCTCAAATAAGCCCCGGATATTTCGGGGCTTTTTTTTCTGGAAAACGAATAAAAAGGAAATCATAAGATCAAAACAGTACGAGCTGATCCGGGTTTCCTGATCTGCGTTCATGTTTTTGTCCCGTGAAGATTCTGGCGTTTCCGTACTGCCGGTCAGTGATTGTAACAATATGGACCTTGCCCTTGCCCGGTAGGGCCTGGCGGATTTTTCCAATGTAAGTCTCGGCGGCTTCCTTGCTCTCGGCAAACCGGAGGTAAACTGAAAACTGCGCCATCTCAAAGCCCTGATCGAGAAGGAACAGGCGAAATTTCGAAGCCGCCTTTCGCTCGGGCTTCGTACCGACGGGCAGGTCGAACATAACATAAAGCCACATCATTCTATATCCGCTCAACGAAGGAAGGTTCGACGCCACGTCATGCCTCCAGCGGCAGCGCCCGCCGGGGCAGCTCCAGCTCCCTGGCTTGTCCGGCAAAACAGCGTGCGGCCGAGAAAGCCAACCTCTCAAGACACATCCCGACCGGGCTCACGCCTTCCGTCGTACTCATGTCGATGACCAGAATGCGTGCCAGACGCGGTTTCGTTCCACTGTCGAGTTCCAGGAGGCCTTCCGTGATCAGCTCATGCACAAGCAGATCCGCGAGCGGCCGAAAAGGCTCCATGAAATCGTCGGCGAGGGCGAATGCGTTCCCTCTTTGCCGGTGCGCCAATCCGAGGCTCGGATGCAGCCCCGCCGCCATGATCGCCCGCGCCGTTCCGGCGCGCAGAACCGTATAGGAATAATTGAGCATCGCGTTGATCCCGGCGGTTGACCGGTCACGCCGAAAGTCCTTGCCGAACAACAACGGCCAGTAACGCCGAGCGGCCTGAGCCTCGACATTGTCCGGATCGCCGGACCGCACCTTGCGCGCCAACAGCGAAAAGCCTTCATGGATGGCACCAACAGCTTCCAACGTCGACTTTTGACTTTCGATTTTGGCCACCACCAGTTGGGACCACAGGCGCTTTTTCAAGGGGAGGGACGCCGCTGCCTGGTCGGATATGCGTCCGGCCTGCTCATGATGACCATCAGCCGTCCAGAGAAACGCGGCAGGCAAATGGTTGGACCCGCACACGACCAAAGGCACGCCGCGTTCCGCCAATGCCACCAGGAGATTGTTGGAATACGTAATGCCATGGGCGGAAGCCACAACCGCCGCGATATCGTCCAACGGGACGCGCCCAAATTCGGAGCCCCCCGCGCTCACCGTCAGAAAGCCACGATGGCGTGCCAAATGCCGCCCGTCCTCGGCGATCTCGATCACCCGGCCGATCACGACCGCTCTCCGTCAACAGGCAGAATCCGGCCAATAGGATCGACCTGAACCAGTCTGGCGCCAGCTTGCTGTAGCTTTGAGTAGGCAGCTCGGATGTAAGCGCTAACGTCGGCTTTTCCAGAATATAGGTGCGGCACAAACTCGATACGACTGTTGGCGGGCGACAGTGTTCGCACCACGTAGTATTTTCGCCCGTCACCGAAATCCGCCTCGAACATGTCCCCCTTGTGCAGCCGCATGATCAGGCGCGCGTTTGGTTCCGTCTGTCGCCAATTAGGTGAAAAACCCTTCCGATTAGCGTAGAAAACGGAAACGCCCTCCCCCTTCCATTTGCCATCGGCACCCGCATAAATTTCGATGCGATGGTTGGAACCAGGAAGATAGGTTTTTTCATATTTCCCGTTTCCATGGCGGATCGTAGCCGTATATTTCTCGGTCTTGAGTATGCGAACCCGCGCAATACCATTCGCCTCGCCGTAAGCCTTGAGAGCATCGGAAAGTTTGCCCCCGTCGCGTTTCGCCTCAAAAGCAATTTTCTCCAAGGCTTCACGCAAGCGGTTGTCGCGGACTTGACCAACTTCTTTCTCCGAAAGGGACGCGATTGGCTTCCTTGTCACCAGATTGAAGCTCTTGTCGCCGATCTTCTCGTCCACGCGACCATAGGCCGTTTCCTCATGCAATTGCCCGGAGGTTGCGTGCACGCTTTTTGAGCCGCCGGGCGATATGCCATGGTCACGCTTGTGCGAGATCACGATTGTTTCCAGACGAGTGCGCAATGCCTCACGGTATCCTTCAAAAGGCTCCGGGAATTCGCCCTTGATCGCCCATCTCTCCAGTTCATGGGTTTCAGCGCGACCGGCTGCGGTCGCCACCCGCTGCAACAGCCCCCGGTCCGTGCAGGCGATCACAAACGCGTCGACCGCATGATGCCGGTGATCATCGCGGCTCTTGAGTGGCACACCGTCCTCCGTCACCCGGTTATGGTCGCCCATCAGATCGTTTAAGCCCCACATGCCGCGCAGCATTGCAGTCAACCGGCCGGGAGAGGCATAGACACGCCGGTTGCGGTCATCGCCGTAAAGATGGCCCAAGTATTCCTTGGCAAGACGCGCCATATGCTGGCTGTCGGTCAGGTGGCGGGCAATGAAATCCGCCTGAGATTCGAACTTTTCCATGGCGCCCGGCTGGAACCGCCAGGCTTTGTAGCGGAAGAGACGCTGAGCGCGCTCGACGATCTGCTGAAGTTCCTCACCGGACCAGACATCCGCCGGTGGGCGATTGCCCTTCAGCCGGTTCATGTCGCGCGTGCACAAAACCTTGTTGGCAAACCCGTCATCGAGCGTTTTGGAACGCGGAAGGATGTGGTCGATATCAACCGCACCGGAGAATAGCATCTCCCGGGAAATCGGTGCGCCAGAATAGACGCAAACCCGCTCATCCGCAGGCAGCTCCTCATAAAGACGCAGCAACAACCGGTTGCCGTGCGTGTCGACCAAATTGATTTTCTTCAGTTCTTCGCGGCGGCGTTCGTTTGCGGCCTCATTTTCCCGATTCCGGCGCGTCGCGTCATCCTTCTGTTTGCGATTTTGTTTCAGCTCCCTTGCCAACTCGATGCGAATATCTGCCGGCGGGCCATAAGTATCGATCAGCGCATTGACGATTGCCCGCATTTGATTGAGCGCGATATGCACTGTCGGATTGGGCACCCTTCCGATGAGCTCCTGACTACCCTCTGGCGCATTGGGATTAGAGATGACATGCCGTGCCATGGCCGTGCCGTAATAGGGAAGCTTCGCCTCCCGCGCCACGTCTAGTTTCGAGTGATGAAGATCAAGGCTCGCAACCGCCTGATCATAGGTTAAGGGAGCCGGATAAATCTCGCCCGTTTCCGGATCTGACACCTCATGACTTTCCGCCTCCATGACATCGACTAGGTCGGTCAGCATGGATCGGCCGATATGCCCATGCCCCTGAGGCAAACGGACGGCACTGGCGGCTGTGGCCGCTTGCTCGTCGAGACCGCATTCTTCCATCAGCCAGGATATAAGTTTGTCCTCGTCTTCTGTCGTCAGAAGCTTCTCGACAATCTCGATCTGGCGCGCCAACGACAATCCGCGCCAGGACTTGGCGAAAATCGTCTTCTTGGCGAGAATGGCGCCGGTCTTGTCCGGATCGAGGCCCTTTCGACCGCCACGCTCCAAGTTGAACGTCGCATCGTCTGGCAATTTCAAAGCCTTGTGCAGTTTCTCGAATTTCACAGTCGACGCCTGAGTCATCAAAAGGCTAGCAACCCCATCCCGCTCTGCGAGCGTCAGCTTGCGTGACGGGCGGCCCGGCCGCTCAATTTCCAGGGCTGCGATTTCACTCAAGATCCGGAAACGCTGAAAGATTGGCAACGCGCGCGGCGCGCGTTCTTCCTCAGGGCGAAATGTGCACCGCCCGACTGGCGGCTTCTTCAACGGGCGCTGGGCAATGATGATGCGCTTCAATCTGGCGAGAAGGTCTTCCGTCAGCTCAGGATGATAGGTCGCCTGCGATTCCCAGATCGATTCCAGCTCATGTTCGATCATCTCGCGCGTCGGATAGAAATCGTATAGTACTTTGGTCCCTTCGACGGTGGGCCGAAACCGGACGCCGTCCGCATTCGGATTTTTCGCGCGAACGCCATTCGTCTTGCCGATCTTGCGACCGCCATTGTCGATGCGGTTGCCGTATTTGTCCCGCCTGTGCACGCGGGCCAGAAACTCCCCAAGCGTTCGTGCAGCCGCTTTGTTCAAGGCATCGGCTAGTTTCGCCATGCCCTGTTTCATGGCGCTGCCTTCACTGTCTTCCGCATCTGTTATCCGGTTGGACAGAAAGCCGCGCCGCTGGTTCAGATGAAAAACCGCCCGGCCGATTTCAAAAAGGGACAGGGGCGTATCGAGAGCTTCCGCGCGAAGAAAATACGGATCAAGCTTTTCAAGCTTTTTCCGCTCGGCCTCCTTACCAGACATCAACCCGGCACCGACGAGCGCTTTCATCAAGACTTTCTGCCGGCGCAAAAAACGATCCCGCCTGCGACGCATTGCCCGGGCGGCACGCCGTTTGGCGGCCAGAGAATTTTTCGATTGGGGGTCCCGACCGGCTTCTTCGTTAGGGGTCAAAATGCGGACACCGGCGTCCAGGACACCTGACGGCTTTCCTGAACCATCGAGCTTGACCGCGCACCAGCCAATTGAATTGGTGCCAAGATCGAGACCAAGACGATATGAATGAATATTTGAAACAGTACTCACAAGGTCCTCCACAGCGCCCAACCCAGACGGCACACCCTTCAATATTGCCATGCAAAGTTGTTTATGTAATATTGTCAATGGGTACCCTAGAAGCTTAGCCGCTTGGAGAACGTGGGCCGCCCGTTAACAAGCACCTTAGAGTGCACAAAATTCTCTTATGAGAAGCGCGGCGGGCTGCGGCCCGCCGTTTGCTTTTAAACTCTGACCACTCACTCACCCCTTCGCTTGCATTAAAATCTCTATTGCTTCATCCAAAGACGACTTCTTCGGCTGCTGCAAAACAGAATTATTGGCAAACATCTCCCCCAATATCTCCGCCTACCTATGGCTTGAAACAGCGCCGTAGCTGGTGAAGGTCGTCATGACGTGATCATGGCCGAGGTTTTGACTCCATGCCTTGAACTCTTCCGGTGTCCGGCACATCTGCTGTCCGATACCTACGAGCGTGTTACGGAAACTGTGCGGATTGAAATAGGGAAGCCCAGCACCTTCGAACGCCCCTTTGAATATTTTGCGGATGGCTCCGGCGTTCGACCAATGGTCACACGTCAGGCCCAGCGCGGCAAAGCCGCCTTGATCTGCAACGCCAACCTTAGTTGACGGGAAAAGGGGGGCATCTCGGCCATAGAGGCGTTCGATTGTCAGAAAGCCAATCCAGTCGCGCACAATCTGCTCAACGCCTTCACCTGCCGGGAAAAAACAAGTGATTATGGTCTTGCGGTTTTTGGTGCGCACCTCGCGCGCATCCTGAAACACCGTCCGACTTTGCAGGTTGACGTGCTTGAGCTTGAGTGAAGCCAGCGCATCGTCACGCACGCCGGTCAGGAACGTAAACGCAATCAGCGCACGGTTTCGCTTTTCGATATCGGTCTCGGCCTTCATCGAACCCAAAACATGCCGGATTTGCCCGGCGCTGGGCACGGGCTTCTCGCGCTTGGCTGTCGCGATCCGTGTGTCATTGGCTGACATGTTGAAATAGTCAGAATCCGAATAGCTGATCCTGGATTTGTAGCCCGGTTGCCCCGCCAACCAGTGAAAGAACGCTTTCACATGATTAAGCCGAGAGCGCATTGTGGCTATTGCCAGTGGCTTGCCGGTTTCAGGATTGATATGATCCGACATGTCGCGCTTGAACTTGCGCGCCTGTTCGATGTGGAAGGCTGCAAAATCCTTGTATCCGGTTGACCGTTCAAAGAGCGCTATGGCTGCCGCAACCTGGTCCGTGGTCTTGTCGGACATACGCTTCGCCTCTTCCAGATAGGCCAGGTAATGGCGCTTGATGCGTTCGTTTTTCGGGTGGTGCTTACGCATGAGTTTGAAGCTCCTTTCGCAAGTGATCATTCGTACAGGGGGAATTGCCATCAGTTAGGCGTGTTTCTGCCTGCACATCCGTCACCGTCAGAATCGCCTTCAGAGCGTTCAATCCGTCCATTGACACCCGCTTGTGCATCACTGTGGCGCAATGCTCGCACAAGGCCCTCAGATTGCCGCCTGTGGCCGTGAGGGGATGGAATTCGACTTCGTCGAAGGCCGGACGCCGTGGCGCCTTGCAGGACAAGCAGAAGCATTCATCGATCCGGCATGTCTGTTTCGGCTTGCGCCGTCCATCGAGAAAGGCCTTCAGGTCCTGTCCAAGAATCAAGACGGGTCTCTGTTCGTTGAGACAGGGAAGGCCGTCCTTCAACCAGCGCCGAACTGTTCCTTTAGCAACGCCGAGCGCGCGAGCAGCTTCGGCAATGTCGTAGCTTCGATGGCTCTTGATCCGGCGCCCGTTCGAACGCTTGCCCACCACGCTAGGCTACTCCGTTTTCCAAGAGCGCGCGTATATCTTCCACGCGCCAAACGGTGATGCGCTCACCGAGCTTCACAGGCTTAGGGAAGCGCCCGTCTTTAACCCCTGCCCACCAGGTGGATTTGCTGACGGGAATAGGCCCAGTGGGGGCGATAATGGATTTCAGCCGGAGAAAGCCGGTCTGGGGAAGTTCTGTAATGTCGGACATTGCTTCACCTCATTCGTTTGAAGATGAAGCGGTTCTAGAAGGGCCGACAGACTCGGAGGCGGAATTGACATAATCCTAAAAGGATTAACTATGACTCTAGCCGTCTGGAATTTCCTTCGTGGCTTCGCGCAGCCACTTCAGGACAGTCGTTCGGTCGAGTGGAATTCCCAGAAAATCCAAATCACTACAAATATCTGTAACGGCTTTGTTTCTGTCCGAATTAGGGTCAAATGAATAACCTCGAACCGCCATTGCGGCGACAAGCCTCATAAGACTTTGGCGCTCACGAGGTTCCAGGTTTCTAACTGGCTCGACCTTTGGAGTTTCCTGCTTGGCGATAGCATTAAGAAACGTTTCGGCGTGAATGCCTACAAAGCTGAAATTCAATTCGTGATAGAAATAAATCTCATTTCTACGGCCGTCTTCCGACGGCCTCACATCCGTCGTGTGTGCATAAATTCCAGACCGCTCGAAATCAAAGAATTTATATGCCCATAGTCGGCATGGGATTGGGTCCATCAGACTTTGTTCGGCTTCTACTATGGTCTCGTCTAATTCCGGCAGTTCGGCAATTTTCTCTTCAATATAGGTTCTCCAATCGAAATCGTTCTCGGCATTTTTTCCAACTTCCCACCCATGAAATTCCGTATTCTTCTTCCTAAAATCTAAAAAACCACGGGCGCGGATTTCACCTCGCCTGCCAAGAAGAATTAGCCTTTTCTTCGCCTGCTCAAATCTCGAAAGGTCAGGAAAGTCCTCCGCAGACCTCGCTTCTTCCCAATTTAACCAAGGGGTTTTAGTGGCGAGATACCGCACAGCGTGCGATAGGGGCATAAAACTACTGTCGCGCAAATACTCTTGAAGCTGCTCCAAAATGTTCCACTTTCAATTTGCCAATTCGTAGATTTCCCCTGCCCACCACTCTGCCATCTTTACTCGTTCATCCCAATAGGCAGCACGATGATAGGCTCGACGCACTTCGTCAGCGCCAACGTGACCCAGCTCAGCCTCAATAGCATCCGGATTCCACTGGCCGCTTTCGTTGAGAAGCGTCGAGGCGGTTGCCCGGAAGCCGTGTGAGGTCATTTCCTCCTTGGTGAAGCCCATCCGGCGCAAGGCTGCGTTCAAGGTGTTTTCGCTGATCGGACGCTTTGGAGATGAAACGGACGGGAAGGCAATCGGCCGGTGTCCAGTCAACTTGTGCAGATCTTGAAGAATTTCGGCTGCGGCACCTGGAAGGGGCTTCTTGTGCTCCCGGCGCATTTTGGTTCGTGACGCGGGGATTGTCCTGGTGGCCTTTGCCAGATCGAATTCAGCCCATTCGGCCAGTCTTAGTTCTCCGGGACGCGGATAGAGTAGCGCCATCAGCTTGAGCGCGGCGCGGGTCTCGTAAGAGCCTTCGTATTCCCAGATGCAGCGAATGAGCCCTGCCAAGCGCTGCCAGTCGGTGATCGCGGCCCTGTGGACCACCTTGGGCGCCGTGAGCGCTCCTTTGAGACCGAATGTCGGATCGTTCTCCGCGCGGGCCGTGGCAATGGCAAACCGGAACACCTGTCCGACTGTGGCCCGAAGCCGTCGCGCGGTTTCGTAATTGCCTTGCCCCTCCACCTTGCGCAACACGGCGAGAATTTCGGACGCACTGATATCCTTGATCGGACGGCGTTCAAGCGCCGGGCGTGCAAGACTGAGCACCCACTGTTTCTTGTCGAGCGTCCTCTTTGCCTTGCCTTCTCGGGTTTCCTTTTTCAGAAGCTCGTCGGCAATCGCGCCGAAGGTGTTGCCGTGAGCAACCTTGGCTTCGGCTTTTTCGACCTTCTGTTGCTGAGACGGATCGATACCAACAACGAGCTGGCCTTTCGCCAAATCGCGTTTTTGACGGGCAACTGCCAAAGTCACATGAGGATAGGCACCCAATGCCAGCGTCTTTTGACTACCTGCAAACCTGTAAGAGAACCGCCAGAGCCGGGAACCGTTTGGAGTCAACAACAGGTGTAAACCCGCCCCATCGCTCACTTTTTTGGGTTTTTCAGGCGTCTTGAAACTGCGGATTTGCCGGTCAGTCAAAGGCATTTTTGGCACCTCATACCAACAATCGCGGTTTCAGATACCAACAATTGTGGCCCGTTCTGGGTGGATGCCAACAAATATACCAACAAATGTACCGGATACCAATACCCCCCGTTGGACGGCACCGGACGCCAGACACAAAAAAAACTCTGGCGAACCGGAGTTTTTTTTGAGTGTTTCGGACTTTGGCAGTCCGTCCGAAACTGGCGTTTGGTGCCCAGAAGAGGACTCGAACCTCCACACCCTTGCGAGTACCAGCACCTGAAGCTGGCGCGTCTACCAATTCCGCCATCTGGGCTTGAGAAGCGCTTCTAAGTCTCCCTAAGGCGCTTGTCAATGGGGGATGGCGAACATTTGTTCTTTCTACATCAGTCTTCACAGATCGTCGCCGAAGCGTTATGAGAATGAGGCGTGAGGGATGAATTTCCCGGTGAGATTACGCGTTTTTAAAACTGTGGCTATTTTGGTGGTGGACGCGGCGTGACGCGCGTTTTAAAGACCGTAACGACGGCAGTGATGGGCATGGGAAAGGCGACAGACATGACAACGGCGCTGAATGGTAAATTGGTCACTGTTTTCGGTGGATCGGGGTTTTTGGGTCGGCATGTGGTGCAAGCGCTTGCGCGGCGCGGCTATCGCATTCGCGTCGCGGTTCGTCGGCCGGATCTCGCCGAGCACGTAAAGCCTCTCGGGGCGGTTGGCCAAATAATGCCTGTTCAGGCGAATTTGCGTTACAAATGGTCTGTTGAGCGAGCGGTCGAAGGCGCCGACGCGGTGGTTAATCTCGTCGGCGTTTTGAATGAAGCCGGTGCGCAGACATTTGACGCGGTGCAGGCTTATGGCGCCGGAACTATTGCAGAGGCCGCGGCGGCCGTTCGAGTCGTTCATGTTTCGGCTATCGGGGCTGATTTGAATTCAAAGTCGTCTTATGCCCGTTCCAAGGCTATGGGTGAAAAGGCGGTTTTTGACGCGGCGCGCGACGCTGTCGTTTTGCGTCCATCAATTGTTTTTGGGCCGGAAGACGATTTTTTCAATCGCTTCGCCGCTATGGCCCGCCTGTCGCCTGTCCTTCCGCTCATAGGCGGCGGAAAAACGCTTTTCCAGCCAGTTTTCGTTGGCGATGTGGCCATTGCCGTGGCGCAAGCCGTTGACGGCGATTTGAAGCAAAGCGCCATCTATGAGCTGGGCGGGCCTGAAGAGAAGACGTTCCGGCAGTGTCTTGAATTGATGCTTGAAGTCATTCGGCGCAAGCGCCTGCTTCTTCCCGTTCCTTTTATGGCCGCGTCGGCCATGGGCAAGGTCTTGCAGCTTTTGCCAAAGCCGCTTTTGACCGCCGATCAGGTGGAGCTGTTGAAGACTGATAACGTGGTCAGCGCCGAAGCGAAAGCCGAAGGACGCGATCTCATCGGCATGGGCGCCGCGCCGCGTTCCATGGCGGCGATTTTGCCTACATATCTGGAGCGCTACCGCGAACACGGGCAATATGACGCGCATCGTCCTGCGTAAGGTTGATTCCGGATTGATCTGAGATTTGACGAAGCTGCGGTCGCGAAGAAATTTTCTGCGTGCGGCTTTACGCCATTTCTTTTGGCGGGTTGGGCGCACTTGTTTCGCTTTTTCGTGTGTTTTGGCGCAATCCTAATGCTTTGATCGCAGTTTTTCCGGCCATGAGGCGCTGGATATTTTGACGTGTCGATTTTCAGGCGTTAGAACCTTATTACGAAGACCTTGATATGCTTACGTTTACGTAAGTGTCATATATCAAGGGTAGCGAGGGAGATGTCTCATGTCGGACGCCAAGATGAGGGCCAGTCGGCCTCTATCGCCACACCTGCAGGTCTGGCGTTTTAGCCTGACCATGTATATGTCGATTTTACACCGCATCACTGGCGGGGCGCTTTATTTTGGCGTTATTCTGGTGGCTTGGTGGTTGATCGCCGCTGCGGCGGGGCCGGAATATTTCGAATTTGTCAACGCGGTTTTCGGCTCTTGGATCGGACAATTGATCCTTTTCTGGTTCACTTGGGCGTTGGTGCATCACATGCTTGGCGGACTCCGTCACTTCATCTGGGACCTTGGCTCCGGTTTTGGACCTGAAGCCCGCGAATTTATGAGCCGAGCGGCGATTATCGGTTCTGTCGCGCTGACGATCCTGCTTTGGATCATCGGTTATGTGGTTCGATAGGGGGAGACGCAAATGAGCGATATGCGCACGCCGTTGAATAAGGTTCGTGGTCTTGGTTCGGCCAAGGACGGAACGGAGCATTTCTTTCGCCAGCGAGTCACCGCCGTGGCGAATGTGTTCCTGATTTCTTTTTTTGTGATTCTGGTGATTTCTCTTCAGGGATCTAGCCACGCCGAATTCGTTGAGACTTTGTCGAATCCGATTATTGCGACTTTGATGTTGCTGGTTCTCTTGTCGGGAATTTATCACATGAAGCTCGGGATGCAGGTCATTATTGAAGACTACGTCCATGGAGAGTTCGCACGGCTTTTGGCGTTGATGGCCAATATTTTCTTTTGCGCGTTCGTCGGCCTTGCGTCGGTCTTCGCGGTGATCACAATCGGTTTCGGAGGCTGAACACATGGCGGATGCGAAATCAAACGGCAAAGCCTACGCCTTTGTGGACCATAGTTACGATGTGATCGTGGTCGGCGCGGGTGGAGCGGGACTTCGGGCGACGCTTGGCATGGCGGAGCAGGGCCTTCGCACGGCCTGCATTAGTAAGGTGTTTCCAACGCGCTCTCATACGGTGGCGGCTCAGGGCGGCATCGCCGCTTCGCTCACCAATATGACGCCGGATTGCTGGCAGTGGCATATGTATGACACGGTCAAGGGGTCGGACTGGCTCGGCGACACGGATGCGATGGAGTATCTGGCTCGCGAGGCGCCAAAGGCGGTTTACGAGTTGGAGCATTACGGCGTTCCGTTCTCGCGCACGGAAGACGGCAAGATTTATCAGCGGCCCTTTGGCGGGCATATGCAGAATTACGGCGAAGGCCCCCCAGTGCAGCGCACATGCGCGGCGGCCGACCGTACGGGGCATGCGATCTTGCACACGCTTTATGGCCAGTCCTTGCGTCATAACGCCGAGTTTTTTATCGAATATTTCGCTCTTGACCTGATCATGTCGGAAGATGGCGTCTGTCAGGGCGTGATTGCATGGAATCTTGACGATGGAACGATCCATCGTTTTTCTGCGAAAATGGTGGTGATGGCCACGGGCGGCTATGGCCGCGCATTCTTCTCCGCCACATCGGCTCATACATGCACTGGCGATGGCGGCGGCATGGCGATTCGCGCTGGCCTTCCCCTGCAGGACATGGAGTTCGTGCAATTTCATCCCACGGGGATCTATGGCTCCGGCTGTTTGATCACCGAAGGCGCGCGCGGCGAAGGCGGTTATCTCGTCAACTCGGAAGGTGAGCGCTTCATGGAGCGTTATGCGCCTTCCGCCAAGGATCTGGCCTCGCGCGACGTGGTGTCGCGTTGCATGACCATGGAGATTCGCGAAGGCCGGGGCGTTGGCAAGGATAAGGACCACATTTTCCTGCATTTGGATCATCTTGATCCGGATCTTCTCGCCGAGCGCCTTCCGGGCATTTCCGAATCGGCGAAAATTTTCGCCGGCGTTGATTTGACCAAGGAACCGATCCCGGTTCTGCCAACGGTTCATTACAATATGGGCGGCATTCCCACCAATTACTGGGGTGAGGTTCTCAACCCGGCCTTCGGTGGTCCAAATGCGGTTCAGCCGGGTCTGATGGCCGTTGGCGAGGCGGGTTGCGCCTCCGTTCATGGCGCCAACCGTCTGGGATCAAACTCTTTGATCGATCTGGTGGTCTTTGGACGGGCGGCGGCGATTCGCGCGGGCGAGGTCATTGACCGCGACGCGCCGGCGCCGACGTTGAATGAGGCCTGCTGTGACAAGATCATGAGCCGCTTTGATCGTCTTCGTAACGCTAATGGCTCCACGCCAACCGCCGTTCTGCGTGAGAAGATGCAGCGGGCCATGCAGGAAGACGCCGCGGTTTTCCGCACCCAGGAAAGTCTGGAGCAGGGTTGCAAGCGTATTTCTGAAATCTGGGGCGAGATGGACGACGTCAAAGTGTCGGATCGCTCGCTGGTGTGGAATTCGGATCTGGTGGAGACGCTGGAGCTGGAAAACCTCATGGCCAATGCGATCACCACGGTTTACGGCGCGGAGGCCCGTAAGGAAAGCCGCGGCGCCCATGCGCGTGAAGATTTCAAGGACGGTCCGCTTAGCGGCCGTGATGACGAGAACTGGCGCAAGCACACCCTGTCGTGGGTCAGTGAAAAAGGCGATGTCACGCTGGATTATCGTCCTGTTGTGTTGGAGCCTTTGACATCCTTCGACGAGGGTGGAATCGACATGAAAAAGATTGCGCCAAAAGCTCGGGTTTATTGAGGCGGGCCTCATTATTGGGCGATTTGGGTGAAGCTTGCTTCATTCGAGTCGTCTTGAGGGCTGGAACTGGAAGGATCAAATGACAAGCGCGGCGGCGGAGCGAATTGTGATCGACACGCAGACACCCTTTGGCGCATATCGCGCCGGGGTGTTCAGTCGTTTCGCTTGGCGTTTGGCGGATCGTCATAGCTTGTCTCGGTCCTTGCGCAAACGTGTTCGCAAAGCCGTGGCTCGGTTTTTTCCAGGTCCCTTTGACGCGGATGTGGATGGTCTTCATTTCAGGATTTACCCGTCTGAAAACTATGATGATCGGAAAATTCTAGCGCGCGGCCGTTTGCCCGAGCAGAAAGAACACGCGTTGCTCGCTCCTTATTTTTCTCAAGGAGCGGTGTTTGTCGACGTGGGCGCGAATATTGGCGCTTACGCGCTTTTCGCGGCGGCGCGGGGGGCTTCAGTCTTGGCGATTGAGGCCAGTCCGTTCACGGCTTCGAAACTGGCCTATAACGTCTCTCAAAATATCATGGCAGAAGGTGGGAGCGTGAAAATCGCCCAAACTGCTGTCGGGGCCGAAACTGGTACGTTGGATCTATGGGCGGTTCCGTCCAATTGCGGGTTCGCGACGCTTGTTCCAGCCCTGACAAAAGGTGAATGGGCGGGGGATTGGCGCAGTCAAAAAGTGACTGTGCGCCCTTTGAACGAGGTTATTCTTGAGTGCAAGTTGCCGCGAATTGACGTGCTGAAAATTGACGTGGAAGGATTTGAGGACCGAGTCCTCATGCCGTTTCTACGCGCGAACGCGCGGGCGAATTGGCCGCGCGTTATAATGTTGGAAACGAACTGCCGTGACCATTGGGAAGAAGACTGTCTGGCTGAATTCGCCAGATCAGGCTACCGGGTGGTCGCGGAAACCGATGACAATGTGGTCGTCGTTCTGGATGAAACTCCAGAGCTTTAAGACGGCGCCAACGGCCCTGACGCGAAAATGCAAAACAGGGCCCAACGCGGAGCGAATTGAAAATGGTTCAGCTGACGCTTCCCAAGAATTCCCAAGTCACCGAGGGAAAAATCTGGGAGATGCCCGAGGGGGCCAAAAACACCCGGGCGTTTAAAATCTATCGCTGGAATCCTGATGATGGACGCAATCCTCGCGTCGACACATATCATGTGGATATGGACGACTGCGGACCTATGGTTCTAGATGCGTTGATTTACATCAAGAATAAGGTCGACCCGACTTTGACGTTCCGCCGCTCGTGCCGCGAGGGTATTTGCGGTTCCTGCGCGATGAATATTGACGGCGTCAACACCTTGGCCTGTACGCGCGGCATGGATGAAGTCAAGGATGAAACGGTGAAGATTTATCCACTGCCGCATATGCCGGTGGTGAAGGATCTTGTGCCGGACCTGACCCGTTTTTACGCGCAGCACCGTTCTATCGAGCCGTGGTTGAAGACCACGTCGCCAGCGCCTGAAAAAGAATGGCTTCAGTCGCATGACGACCGGGCCAAGCTTGATGGGCTTTATGAGTGCATTTTATGCGCTTGTTGCTCCACCTCCTGTCCAAGCTACTGGTGGAATGGCGATCGTTACCTGGGGCCGGCTGTGTTGCTGCAGGCCTACCGTTGGCTGATTGACAGCCGCGACGAGGCCACGGGCGAGCGTTTGGACGATTTGGAAGATCCTTTCCGCCTTTATCGCTGCCACACGATCATGAATTGCGCTCAGGTTTGTCCAAAGGGCTTGAACCCGGCTAAAGCGATTGCTGAAATCAAGAAAATGATGGTTGAACGGCGGATTTAAAAGATCTGCCGGGAGGCCTCCCATCAGATTGAAGCCATATGTTAAAAAAGCCCGCTGGAACTTGTTCCAGCGGGCTTTTTTGGAAATTCCGCGTATGGCGGTTTTTCGCGTCTGGGTTTACAGACGCCGTTTTAACGGCGCCTGCAAGCGTTGAAGAATTAGTTTTTCACCAGGTTCCGCAGCACATAGTGCAAGATTCCGCCGGCGCGTACATATTCCAACTCGTCCAGAGTGTCGATCCGGCAAAGAACCGGAATGGTTTTTGTCGTGCCATCTTCGAATTCCACGAGCATGTCGACGGTCTGTCGCGGCTGCAGGTCGGCTACCCCGGCGAAGGAGACTTTTTCCGTTCCCTTGATGCCGTGGGATTGCCAGCTTTCGCCCTCCAGGAAGGTGAAGGGCAGAACGCCCATGCCAACCAGGTTGGAGCGGTGAATACGTTCAAAGCTCTGCGCGATCACGGCGCGTACGCCCAAAAGCTTTGTGCCCTTGGCCGCCCAGTCGCGCGATGAGCCCGTGCCGTATTCCTTACCGGCGAAGACCACAAGCGGCGTTCCGGCTTCCGCATAGTCCATGCAGGCGTCGTAAATCCACTTCTGTTCGCCGTTCTGCATGGTGACGCCGCCTTCGACGCCGGGAACCATCTGGTTCTTGATGCGGATATTGGCGAAAGTTCCGCGCATCATCACCTGATGGTTGCCGCGCCGGGCGCCATAGGAGTTGAACTCGCGTACGGGAACCTGATGCTGGGCGAGATATTCGCCCGCCGGGCTGTCAGCCTTGATGTTGCCGGCCGGAGAGATGTGATCCGTGGTGATGGAATCAAGGAACAGCCCCATGACGGCGGCCTTCTCGATATCTTCCAGCGGCTTCGGCTCCATGGTCATGCCCTCGAAATAGGGAGGGTTCTGAACATAGGTCGAAGATGCCGGCCAGCTGTAGGTCTGGCCGCCTTCGACCTTGATCGCCTGCCAATGCTCATCGCCCTTGAAAACGTCTCCATAACGTTCACGGAACATTTCATTGGTGACGGAGGTGCGGATAAGATTGGCCACTTCCTGCGTGGTTGGCCAGATGTCTTTCAGGTAAACCGGGTTGCCGTCCGGATCGGTTCCAAGGGGATCTTCCGCCACATTCACATGCAAAGAGCCGGCCAGCGCATAAGCGACCACCAAGGGCGGCGACGCCAGATAGTTGGCGCGAACGTCTGGATTCACTCGGCCTTCGAAGTTACGGTTGCCGGAGAGAACCGAACAGGCCACCAGGTCATTCTTGTTGATGGCTTCTGAAATGGCTTCCGGAAGCGGTCCGGAGTTGCCGATGCAGGTGGTGCAACCATAGCCGGTGAGGTTGAAGCCAAGAGCGTCTAGGTCTTTTTGCAGACCTGCTTTTTCCAGATAGTCGGTGACCACCTGAGAGCCGGGCGCAAGCGAGGTTTTGACCCATGGCTTGACTGAGAGCCCTTTCGCCAAGGCGTTGCGCGCCACCAGACCTGCGGCGATAAGCACCGAAGGGTTGGAGGTGTTGGTGCATGATGTGATCGCGGCGATAACCACGTCGCCGTCGGCTAGGCCATGGTCGGCGCCCGCGACGTCATAACGAATGGATTGGCCGTTTGGCTCAACGCCGGTGGCGCCTTCGTCGATGAAACGGGATTCTCCGACGCTTTTAGGCAAAGTGCTGGGGTTCTTGCGTCCGCCCTTGATTTCCTCCAACGCGTCTTTGAACTTGATGGCGCCTTCATTGAGCGCGACCCGATCCTGAGGGCGTTTCGGCCCGGCGATGCTGGGCACCACGGCGGACAGGTTCAGCTCAAGCGTGTCGGTGAACTCAGGCTCATGGGAACTGTCGCGGAACATGCCCTGCGCCTTGGCGTAAGCTTCCACGAGAGCGACCTGCTCCGCGTCCCGTCCTGTTGCCTCAAGATATTCAAGGGTTTCGCCGTCAACGGGGAAGAAGCCGCAAGTTGCGCCATATTCAGGCGCCATATTGGCGATCGTCGCAGCGTCTTCCAGCGACAGATGGTCAAGGCCGGGACCATAGAATTCAACGAATTTACCGACGACGCCTTTGGCGCGCAGCATTTCAACCACGGTGAGTACGAGGTCGGTGGCGGTGATGCCCTCATTCAGCTTGCCGGTGAGCTTGAAGCCGACGACTTCCGGAATCAGCATGGAGATCGGCTGACCCAGCATGGCGGCTTCAGCTTCGATGCCGCCAACGCCCCAGCCCAGAACCGCGAGACCATTGACCATGGTGGTGTGCGAATCAGTTCCCACAAGCGTGTCGGGATAGGCGACGGTTTCGCCGTCTTCTTCCTTGGTCCAGACCGTTTTCGCCAGATATTCCAGGTTGACCTGGTGGCAAATGCCGGTTCCGGGGGGAACGGCGCGGAAATTGTCGAAGGCCGATTGTCCCCAACGCAGGAATTCATAGCGCTCGACGTTGCGCTCATACTCGCGCACGACGTTTTGCTGGAAAGATGTGGCGGTGCCGAAATAATCGACCATGACCGAGTGGTCGATGACCAGATCCACGGGAACTTGCGGATTGATTTTTTGCGGATCGCCGCCGAGCTTCGTCGCCGCGTCGCGCATGGCCGCCAGATCTACGACGGCGGGAACGCCGGTGAAGTCCTGCATCAATACGCGCGCTGGGCGATAGGAGATTTCATGGTTTGACTTCTTGTTGACCAACCATTCGGCCACCGCTTTGACGTCAGCCGCCGTCACTGTGCGATTATCTTCGAAACGCAGCAGGTTTTCCAGAACCACCTTGAGCGAGTAAGGCAATTTGGAAACCCCGGCGAGACCATTTTTCTCCGCTTCTGGAATGGAGAAATACGTGTAGGTCTTGTCGCCGACTTGGAGCGTTTTTTTCGCTTTGAAGCTATCGAGTGATTTTGTCACGGCTGGCGATCCCCTTTGTGTCGCTGGCGACGGCGCCGGTCGCGCCGGCGCTCGCCATTGGTACGATGCGGGCCTGATGTCGCGAAACATTTCGGCGCGCTTGTATATTTACATGGTCATGTATGTTTACATGGTTGTGACGCCGTTCAGCCCCAAGCATCATAGCGTAAAAACTGCGATGCTGATTTCCCGGCGCGGGAGTTGAGGCTGCTATAGCGAATTTTCTCAAGCTGCGCCAGCGTTCAGCGACATTCTTTATCGACTGATTTGCGGCGAGCTTTGGTTTGCGCGAGCGGGATATGCCTCTGTCTGACTTGAACTCTGCGGATATGTGGTGCAAACCCCAATGATCAACGGCGTCGCGGATCGAAAAGGTCGCTCGCCGGCAGCGTGTGCGGACGGCGAACGATGGATCTCATTGCTAAAAATTTGAGCTGTGATCGCGCGGGCCGACAGGTGTTTTCTCATGTCAGCTTTAAGCTATCGTCGGGGCGGGCGTTGATTGTCAGCGGGCCCAATGGCGTGGGCAAATCCAGCTTGTTGCGCCTGATCGCCGGTTTGGTCGCGCCTTCTTGCGGCGAGGTTTCGCTCAGTGGCGGCGATAAGGAGCGCGCCGTTGGCGAGCAAGCGCATTATTTCGGTCATTTAGATGCTTTGAAACCTGCTTTGAGCGTGCGTGAAAATCTGGAGTTCTGGACCCGGCTGCTTGCGTGGGACGTCAGCTTTCATGCGCAAAGATCGGGCTTCAGGCCAGGCGTGGACGAAGCGCTTGCGCGGTTGCAATTGGATCACGCGGCCGAATTGCCGGCCGCCCGGCTGTCGGCGGGACAGCGCCGCCGATTGGCGCTGGCGCGTCTGCTTGTGGTTTCGCGTCCTATATGGCTTCTGGACGAGCCGACTTCGGCTCTGGACGCGGCTGGAGAGAGTTTGCTGCTGCAAGTGATGGAGGAGCATCTGGACGGCGGCGGCATGATTGTCGCGGCGACGCACCAACCGCTTTCATTGTCGCGTCAGCAGACGTTGAAACTGGAGGTTGGCGCATGAGCGGCTGGATGGGCGCGCTGTTGCTGCGGGAGCTGCGGTTGTCAATTCGTGTTGGCGGCGGGGCGCTGGTGGGCGTTTTGTTTTTTTTGGCGGTGGTCTCGGTTATACCTTTCGCGGTGGGACCGGATCTGGGGCTTTTGGCGTTGATAGGTCCGGCTGTTTTGTGGATTGGCGCGTTGTTGGCGACCTTGCTCGGGCTTGACCGCTTGTTTCAGGCGGAGCGGGAGGACGGCTCGCTTGATCTTTTGTTGATGTCGGGGCGAGCGTTGGAGCTGATGGTTCTGGTGAAATGCCTGGCCCATTGGATGGGGGCGGGATTGCCTCTGGTGTTGGCGGCGCCGGCGTTGTCCATATTCCTTAATTTGGAGCCAGTAACGATCGGGGCGGTTGCTTTGACCTTGTTTGTGGGCACGCCCGCGTTGACGTTCATTGGCGCGGTTGGCGCGGCGCTGACGGTTTCGCTGCAGCGAGGGGGATTGTTGCTTGCGGTGCTGGTGATTCCCTTGGCCATTCCCGTCTTGATTTTCGGCGTTAGCGCGGCGGCGGCTGTGGTCACGCCTTTCGCCGGCTTTACGACGCCGTTTTTGGTGCTATGCGGGTTGAGTTTGATCGCCATGGTGATCGGCCCCGCGGCGGCGGCGGCGGCCTTGCGTTTCTCTGGCGACTGACGGCGCGCGTGAGCGGGCGCCTTGCGTAAAACGCCGAGATGGGTTTCAAGTCGTCTTTGTCGTTATTTGCGACGACAATAGTTTCGAGGATGCGCGGATCCGCGCATTGAACTGCGCGCAATACAACATTAGAACGATGCAATGGCCTTGATCGATCTTGCCAATCCCACCCGGTTTCTCTCCCTTGGCGCGCGTATGCTGCCTTGGGTGTCGGCGCTTTGCGTTCTGACGTTCGGCGTGGGGCTTTATCTGACCTTTTTCGTCGCTCCAGACGATTATCAGCAAGGGGCGACGGTGAAGATCATGTTTATTCATGTTCCCGCCGCTTGGCTGGCGATGTTTTGCTACGCCAGCATGGCGCTGTCGGCTCTTGGAACGCTTGTCTGGAAGCATCCGCTCGCCGACGTGGCGGCTAAGGCGGCGGCGCCGATCGGCGCGTCCTTTACGTTTCTCGCCTTGGTGACCGGGTCATTATGGGGAAAGCCCATGTGGGGAACCTATTGGGTCTGGGACGCGCGGCTGACGTCGGTTCTGGTGCTGTTCATTATGTACCTGGGCTTGATCGCCTTGTGGCGCACTCTTGAAGACCCGATTCGGGCGGGGAAGGCGGCGGCTATCCTCATTCTTGTGGGCGCGCTCAATTTGCCGATCATCAAGTTTTCGGTGGATTGGTGGAACACGCTGCATCAGCCCGCCAGCGTTTTGCGCGCAGGCGGTCCAACTATTCATCCCACGATCCTCGTTCCGCTTTTGGTGATGGCTTTGGCCTTCACGCTATTGTTCGTCGTGTTGCATTTCATGGCGATGCGTAATGAAATCCTTCGCCGCCGCATTCGCGTCATGCATATGAGGCTGGCCGCGCGTCCGGCCACGGCCGCCGTTCAATCTCTCAAGGCGGAAGACTGATGACGTTGTTGGATCTGGGGCGTCACGCCGGGTTTATTTTGAGCTCTTATGGTCTGACCGCTTTTGTGGTTGCTGGGCTCATCCTTTGGATAAGGCTTGATTTCGCGCGTCAGAAAAAAATGCTGCGCGCTTTGGAGGCTCAGGGCGTCACCCGCCGTTCCGCCGCGGATGACAAGACGGCCGCTTCGTGAGTTTGTTGTGAAAAAAAGAAAGTGTGTCACATGGCGCCGGACCCGCTGACGAATGCGTCTAAGCGCAAAAAAATTCCGATCCTGGCGCTGATGCCGCTGGTGGTGTTTGCGCTTTTGGCGACGCTTTTTCTTGCGCAGCTTTTGAGCGGAGACGATGCGTCTGAAGTTCCGTCGGCTTTGCTCAATAAGCCGGCGCCGCAGTTTTCGCTGGAGCCGGTTGAAGGGCTGGATGTCCCCGGCCTGACGACCGATGATCTGAAAGGCCGGGTCAGCGTCGTCAATGTTTTCGCCTCATGGTGCGTTCCCTGTCGCCAGGAACACCCCTTGCTTGAGCGATTGGCGCAAAACAGGCGCATTCAACTTTTTGGGATAAATTATAAGGATAAGCCAGAGAACGCGCGCCGGTTTTTGGGGACGCTCGGCAATCCTTACGCGCGCATAGGAGCGGATAGCGCTGGGCGGGCGGCTATCGACTGGGGCGTTTACGGCGTTCCGGAGACCTTCATTGTCGATGCGGAAGGGATTATCCGGTATAAGTTCATTGGGCCGTTGTCGCCGGAAACCTATGCGAATATCTTTTTACCGAAGCTGGAAAAAATTCTTGGGCGGCCCACTCAAGAATAATGAAGGTTTCGTTTCCTGTTCTATTCTCACCGTCTCGTGACTCGCAGTTGCGCCGCGTCGCGCTTATTCTGTGGCGGTCGATTTGCTCGATGCGTCTGGAATGTCTGGAGATGACCATGCCTTTTTTTCACCTGCTGGCGCGCGCCGTTCTGGCCGCTGGTCTTTTTTGCGCCTCGCCGCTCTTGGCGGCCAAGCCTGCGGCGGTGGTGGAGCTTTTCACAAGTCAAGGATGTTCTTCCTGCCCGCCGGCTGACGCGCTTTTGGAAAAACTGGCGGACAAGCCCGGGCTCGTGGCGTTGACCTTCGCGGTGGACTATTGGGATTATCTGGGTTGGCGCGACACATTGGCCAGCCCTCAAAACAGCATGCGTCAGCGCTCTTACGCTAAAGAGCGCGGCGACCGTCAAGTCTATACGCCGCAAATGGTGGTGAATGGCGAGAGGCATCTTGTAGGCAGCGATGAGCGGGCGCTTGCCGCGTTGCTGGAGGAGCCGCATGAATTTTCAGCGAATGTGGATATCCGCGGCGCTGACGATCTTTTTGAAATTGACGTGGACGGAGCGCTGCCCGCTGGCGAGAAAATGGCTACCGTATATGTTTTGTTTATCGATCCCAAGGTTACGGTTGACGTGAGCCGGGGGGAAAACACGGGACGTGAAATTACCTATCGCAATGTTGTGCGCCATATTCAGGCGATTGGCATGTGGGAGGGAGGGAAGGCGCATTTTCGTCTTCCAAAAGCAGAACAGGCTAAAACAGGGGCGTCCAATTGCGTGGTTCTGATTCAGGTCGACAATAATGACGGACCCGGCGTCATCCTTGGAGCTGATTTTTTCTAAACGGATTTGCATTGGCGTAAAAAGCTGGTAGGCAAGCAACGTGCGATTCATGCGCGCTTTATATTTTGTATTTTGAAGTTTGGCTTAGCGCTGGGCTGCGAAAGTCCGCGAAGAGGATGTGCCGTCAATGACAATGCCGTTGCGCATCGCCATAGGCAGTGTTGGCGTTGGCCTTCTGGTTCTGGCTTTAAAGGCGTTTGCTTATTATCTGACCGGGTCTGTTGCGCTTTACTCTGACGCTCTTGAATCCGTAGTCAATGTGGCCTCTGCTCTGGCGGCGCTTCTGGCGGTTTGGTATGCGGCTAAGCCTGCGGACAGCAATCATCCCTATGGGCATCATAAGGCGGAGTATTTCGCCGCCGTTCTGGTCGGCGTTTTGATCGTTCTGGCGGCGCTTTCCATCGTGCGCGAAGCGTGGATGAATTATCAAGCGCCGCAGGAGATCACTTATTCCGCGGCGGGGCTTCTGGCTAATGGCGCGGCGAGCGTGATTAATGGGATTTGGGCTTATGTGCTGCTGCGCGAAGGCCGGCGTCAGCGTTCGGTGGCGTTGGAGGCGGATGGGCGCCATCTGGTGACGGACGTCGTCTCTTCGCTGGGGGTTTTGCTGGGGGTTGGCTTGGTGCTGACCACCGGATGGGAGACGCTTGACTCCGTGCTCGCCGGCCTTGTCGCCATTAACATTTTGTGGTCCGGCTGGTTGTTGGTGAAACAATCCATTGGCGGGCTGATGGACGAAGCGGCGCCTTTTGACGTTCAGGATAAATTGCGCGACCTGATTTCCGAAGCGGGCGAGGGCGCGCTGGAAGCGCATGACTTGCGAACGCGGGCGGCGGGGAACGTCATTTTCGTTGACTTTCACTTGGTCGTGCCTGGCGACATGACGGTGCGCGACGCCCATGACATTTGCGATCGTATAGAAGAGCTGATCGAGGAACGTTTGCCGAGCGTCAAATCAACGATTCATGTGGAGCCGGAGCATAAGGCGAAACATTCCGGGATCGTGGTTCTTTGATCGCTTTTAACGCCGTGTGAGCTTGTGGGCGTCTTCCCGGCACCGTTTTGAAGGAGCGCCGGGAGCGATGAAGAACGCGACTTTTAAGCGCGCATGTCCTCCATCGCTTGTTTCATCGCCATGCGCAGCAAAATCAGATCGGAGGCGCCGGCGAGCAAAGAATATCCTTCCGCGCGTAATTGGGCGGGGGGACGCGGCGCTGAGGCGATGGTGCCAAGCGGCTTTCCCGCTTTTTTCGCCGCAGCTTCAACCTGCGCCACCGCTTGAAGATATTCGCTATTTTGGAAGTCTCCCACCTCGCCATAGGCGCCGGAGAGATCGGAGGGGCCGATGAAAATCATGCTCACGCCCTCAATAGCGGCGATCGCGGCGGCGTTTTTCACGCCGGTTCTGGTCTCGATTTGCGGGATCAGAAACAGATCGTCGTCTATCTGCTTCTGATAGTCCTCGTTGATCCCATAGCAAGAGGCCCGGATTGATCCGGTCGCGTGACCGCGCTTTCCGTTCGGCGGATAAACGGAATAATCGACGATGGCTTGCGCTTCTTCGCCTGTCTCCACCATGGGAATCATCAACGAGCGCGCCCCCACGTCAAGCGCTTGCTTGATGTGGCTTGGATGGCTTGAGGGGATTCGGATGACGCATTCCGTCTCGCTTCCCTTCAACGCCCGCATGGTGTTGATCGCGTCCTTGATGCTGCCTGATCCGTGTTCGAAATCGAAGATCACGTAATCAAGGCCCAGCCCCGCGGCGATTTCGCCGCTTTCCCCCCAACCGGCGCAGATCCATAAGCCGCAGACGGTTTGTCCAGCCTCAACTTTCTTGCGTAAAAAATTCATTTTCATCCTCCCGTGACATTTGCCGAAAGAAGCGTGCGTTTCCTCCCTGACAAATGGAAATAAATGAGCGAAACGCCCGCCTGCTTTCAAAGAGAGATCAGGCGGGCGCTCGAAACCGACGTTTAGCGAATGAACTGATTGACGTAATCGGCGCCAAGGCCGACGGCCTCATAATGCTTGCGGCACATGTCTATTTTCACGAATACGTCTTCATATCCCAGATGTTTTCCCCAAGGGTCGACGTAATACATGACGCCGTTCACCTGAAACAGCGTGATCATTTCCTCAACGTCGTCGGGAACCACCAAAGTATGGGTCTCGCCGGGTGGCTCATAGACGTAGCCGCCTTCCACCGCCTCCCAATCGTGCTCCAGATAACGCCAGCGTCCCTTGATCACATAGCCATGAACGGGGGCTGGGTGTCTGTGCCGCGACAGCACGCCGGCCTTGCGCACCTTCAGCAGGTTGACCCAGTAACCTTGAGAGGTGTTGAGACACAAAGGGCGAAACCAGACGTTTTCCGCTTGGGGCACCCAAACCCGGTCATCTTCAGGAATCGCATGCGGCACGACGATGTCCGTTCCCGCGTCGGGCGGCATTGGCAATTGGTAAGGCATTCGAGTTTGATCAGTTTGATCGCTCATTTGAACCATCCTCTATGTGTGAAGGCGTATTCGCGTTTACATGACGCCGTAGGTTTCAAGGGCTTGAACGGCGCTCATGCCGCCTTTGATGGCTTTTTCCACTTCGCCTTCGATGGATACTTTCTCCAACGCGCGGCGAATGGTTTCTTCTTCAGCGTCTTGAGGAATGATCAATACGCCCTCCCGGTCGCCAAAAATCAGGGTTCCGGGCTTGATCTGAACGCCGCCGATCTCAATGGTCGTTCTGAAATCGATGACTTTGCCGCGCGGTCCTTGATCCTGCGCGTAGACGCCCCGGCAGAAAGTCGGGAAATTAAGCGCTTCAATACCGTTTGCGTCGCGCACATAACCGTCAAGAACGGCGCCCGCGGCTTTGAGGTGCGTGGCGCGGGTGGCCATTAATTCGCCCCAGAGCGCATAACGCAGGGAGGCGCCTGTGGCCATGTAGATTTCATCTTGTTTCAGATCGTCAAGCGCTTCGAGCATCAGGCCGAATGGCTTTTGCGCGAGTGGTCCCCGGGCTTGCGGAACGTCGAGGTCGAAGATATCGGCTTCCAGCACGGGCATGGCCCGACCCGCCATTTTCAGGGGAGCTTGGAGGGGGCTGATTCCGGCGGGCAGAAATTGGCGGCGCAGGCCCATTTGGTCCAAGACGTCGCCGATGACGGCGGTGAACAACTTGCTTTTCATCAGGGTGAAAAGCTCTGCGTCATTCGCATAGGGTTTGGTCACAGGGGATCTCCTTGGGCGTAAACAGTGAGGCGTTGGTTTGTTCTTGAGTGTTGGCGACGTTCAGGCGGCGGAATATCCGCCGTCAACGGGCAAGATCGCGCCGGTGATGAAGCTGGCGGCGTTTGACGCGAGAAAAAGCGCCGGCCCGGCGAGGTCTTCCGGCCGTCCCCAGCGGTTCATGGGGGTGCGGGATAAAATGGCCGAGCTGCGCGCGTCGTCGCCGGTGAGAGGGGCGGTGAGATTGGTTTCAATCCAACCCGGCGCCAGAGCGTTGACGCGAACGCCTTCCGCCGCCCAGGCTATGGCGAGCGAGCGGGTGAGCTGTCCTATCCCCCCCTTGGAGGCCGCATAGGCCGGGGCGGCCCCGCTGCCGAAAAACGTCAGCATGGAGGCTGTGTTGATGACGCAGCCGCGGGCCTGGCGCAGCGCCGGCCACGCCGCCTCGCAGCAGCGCAGGGTTCCGGTGAGGTTAATGTCCAGAACCTCGGCGAAACCCTCATGGGTGAATTCCGCTCCGCCGCGTTTGATGATCCCGGCGCAATTGACCAGAACGTCAATGGAGGAGAACTGGGAGAAGAAGGCGATCACCGCTTTTGCGTCGCGCACGTCAAGCACGCAGGTTTCGATTGCGCCGAATTCCTTCACATTCTCAACCGGCGCATGACCGGTGACTATGACGCGGGCGTCGTCTTGCGTTTGAAAGCCTTCCGCGATGGCTCTACCAATGCCGCTGGTTCCGCCAACGACAACGATTGTTCTGCTCATTTATTCAGCTCCGATGGCGCCTTTCAAAAGGAGAGCAATTTGTGCTCTGCCTGAAAACGCGACCTATTGGTGTAGTGAAGCATGAGAACCCATTGATGGAGGTTTTCATGCTTTGAGGGGTTAAGCGGTTTTGGAGGTTGGGAGCGCTCGGCCTTTGTAAAGTTTCCACAGCGCCAAGCCGATGATCAAGCTCCATACCGACAGGGTTAATACGCCAAGGGTTCCCCCAATTGGCCGTGCAAAGAAAGCGCCAAAATCGCCGTCGGATTTAATGATCGACTGCATGAAGTTCTCTTCGATCAATGGCCCGAGGATCAGCGCCAGAATGAGGGGGGCGGTGGGGAAGCCGTTTTCTTCCAGAAGAAAGGCGATCAACCCGATGATCAGCATCACCCATACGTCGAACAAGGTGTTGTTGGTGGCGTAGGCGCCGATGACGCAAAACAGCAAAATGATGGGAAACAGGATGGTTTGCGGAATGCCTAGCAGCCGCCGCGACCCTATTACCGCGAGAAACCCAAGAGGAACCATGATGACGTTGGCGAGAATGAAAATGATGAATATCGCGTTGACCAAAGCCGCGTCCATGATGAAGACCATGGGGCCGGGGGTAATGCCTTTCATCAGCAAGACGCCGATCAAAATGGCGGTGATTGTGTCGCCGGGAATGCCGAAGACGAGGCTTGGAACATAGGCGCCGGAGAGGGCGGCGTTATTGGCGCTTGAGGCGCTGACGATGCCTTCCGGATGGCCGGTGCCGAATTTTTCTGGGGTGCGTGATGATTTGCGGGAGACGGCGTAGGCGATCCAGGCGGCGATATCCGCGCCGGCGCCCGGCAGAGCTCCGATGACGCTTCCCAAAACGGATGAGCGCGCGACCCCCCCTTTGTAGGTCCAGATGGTTTTGGAGACGCCGGAAATCATGGCGGTGGGACGGATCGGCGGCACTGGCGGCAAGGTTTCCGGCGCGGCGACTTTGCGCAGGATTTCCGCGATGGCGAACACGCCGATCAACACCGGAATGATCGACACGCCGCCGATGAGTTCGGTGTCGCCAAAGGTGAAGCGATGCACGCCCATGACCACGTCGATGCCGATCGTCGACAACATCAGTCCGATGCAAAGGGCGAGGACGCTTTTGACCGCTGAGCCGTTTGACACAAGAATGGCGCATGACAGGCCTAAAAGCGCCAGCCAGAAATATTCATAGCTGGAGAAGCCGAGAGAGAATTCCGCGATTTGCGGAGCGGCGATGATCAGGATCGCCACGCCAACCAGACCGCCAATGGCCGAGCAGACCACGTTGACGCCGAGGGCGAGCTCTACCTGGCCCTTTTCCCGCATTTTATAGGCCTCATCCGTATAGGCGGCGGAGGCGGGGGTGCCGGGAATGCGCAGGAGGGCGCCGGGAATGTCGCCGGCGAAAATCGCCATGGTCGTGGCCGAGACAATGGCGCCGATTGCGGGGATGGGATCAAGGAAAAATGTGACGGGCACGAGCAGCGCGGTGCCCATCGTTGCGGTGAGGCCGGGCACGGCGCCGATGAGAAGGCCGTAGACTGCCGACGCGAACACAATCAAAATTACGTCCAGCGTGAAAACCAGCGGCAAGGAGGCGAGAAGAGCGTCCATCAGTATACCACGCTTGTCAGGAGGCCGAGGGGCAGGGGCACGCGCAATACTTGGGCAAATAAAATCCAGATCGCGGCGGTGGTCAGCAGGGCGATTGCTATGGAAAATAACGCGCGGCCCGTGGTGAGCGTCAAAAACGCGGCGAGGAGAACCGACGCCACCAGCGGAAAGCCAATAGGCTTGCTAAGGAAAATATAGGCGATGGCGAAGCCGGGAACGCAGGCGGCGCGCGCCAAGGCGGCGGGCGAGCGAAGCCAGGGCGCCACTTCAATGGCGGATTTGAATTGAAAGCCCCGCAGGCCGGAAAGCGTTAGAATGACGCCGCAGGCGAGCATTATGAAAGCGATTATGCTGGGAAAAGTTCCCGCGCCGATCGCTTGATTGTTAAGGGTGGGAAACCCCGACGCAATAATCAAGATTGTTATCGATAGCGCGATAAAAACCAGACCAAGGAGCGTGTCACTTAATTTCATCGGGATTCCCCGTTTCAATGGCGTTTTGATCGCTTACTTGGCCAGGCCAAGTTTGGAGATGACTTCAACGTTGCTTTTCGCCGCGTTGTCCATGAATTGGCCGAATTCATCGGCGGGCAGCCATCTTACGCCAAAACCACGCTTGGTCATGAAGTCCTGGAATTCTGCGCTTTCATAAACCTTGGCGAGCGCCGCTTCGAGGGTGGCGGTTGCTTCTGCGTCAAGACCTTTGGGGCCAACGACGCCGCGCCATGTTCCGCCCACGGACTTTACGCCGGTGGCTTCTTCGGCTGTTGGCACGTCGGGATAGGCGGCGAGACGCTCGTCGGCGAGCACGGCGAGGGTGGTCACCCGGCCGGCGTCGCGCATGGGTGCGGCTTCAGGCAGGGACGAGGGGACGATGGCGACGCCGCCAGCCACCAGTTCTTGAAAACCGGGCGCTGCGCCTTGGCTTGGCACGACGACCACGGCGGTGGGGTCGACGCCATTGTCATTGAGGAAGCCAGCGAAGGCGAGGTGAAAGGCTGCGCCGACGGGGAAGCCCGAGGCTTTGTATTTTCCTGGTTCCGCGGCGATGGCTTTCAACGCTTGATCGACGGTTTTCCATTCGCTGTCCGCCGAGATGTTGAAGGCGGAGGCGTCGAAATTCACCAGCCCGATGGGGGTCACGTCGGCGTTTGAGATTTTTGATGTGCCGATGGGCGCGTAGGTGGTCAATTCGGCCGTGGCCAGTCCGATGGTGTAGCCATCCGGATCGGCTTCGATCATGGCGTTATGGCCGACGATGCCGCCTGCGCCGGTGCGGTTCACTACATTGACGGGTTGGCCCAGCTCATTTTGCAGGCCGGCGGCGAGCATGCGTCCAACGGCGTCTGTGCCCCCGCCTGCGGACCAGGGCACGATCAAGGTGACCGGGCGCTCGGGATATTCGGCGAATGCGGGAAGCGAACCAGCCGTGACGGCGCCGGCCGCCAGCGCGATTGTCGCAAGCATCAGAGATTTAATTTTTTTCATGTATTCCTCCACTGTATTAAAACTGTTTCTGTCGCGATGGGGCGCGTCACTTGATTCCGATCAAATTTTTGGTGTCGTTGCGGTTTCGCTCGATCAAGCGCTCCATGGACGTTTTCGCCGCCTCGGGGTCTTTTTGCGCGATGGCCTCAGAGACCAGACGGTGATTTTCCAAGTTTCCCTTGAGATGTTTGGGGTTCTTGTTGAGGGCGTGAAAATTCGCTCGCACCGCGTGAATGATCGAACGAGTGATGGAGAGGATGAAGCGATTATTGGCAGCTTCCGAAACGGCGAGGTGAAAAGCGATGTCCGCCTCCACCTTTTGTTTAGGAAGGTCTTGATCGACGATTGTCGCCATTTCCCGGTAAGCGTTTCTTATTTGACTAATTTGGTTAGGCGTGGCGATTTTGGCGGCGTCATAGGCGGCGGCGGGCTCCACAAGGCGCCGGATGCGGATCAGCTCGTCCATGAAATCCGGATCGGCTTGCAAAATGGGGCCGCACCACTTCAAAACGTCTTCGTCAAGCACGTTCCAATGCTCGCGCGACAACACGATGGTCCCGCGCCGAGGAGCCACTTCTACAAGGGACTTCGCGGCGAGAAGCTTGATAGCTTCGCGCAATGTGTTGCGTGAGACATTGAGGTTCTCGGCAAGAACGGCTTCCAACGGCAGTCGGGACGATTCAGCGAAGTCGCCGCGCACAATGGCGGTTCCAATCGCTTCCGCCGCTTGCGCCGCGCCGGATTTCCAGGTTTTGCCGTCGCCTCCCACGAATTTAACGTTCCTCCCGGTGTTTGATCCATTTCCCGATGACAGGCTCCTCCAAGCCATAATGCTCACCGGGAAAGCAGGACTTAACCATGCTTCATTGGTAGGATGAAAATATAATTATTCATCCTACCAAAAATGTCAAATATCTTTTTTACAGATTTTGAGAGTTGTTTTGGCGAAGATGAATTGGCGAGATTTTCGTAGCCGGCCGTTGAGGTGACTGCGAAGGAATGTGTGAAAAATCATGGAAAAGGAGGTTGGGATGTCTGGGAAAATCGAAGCGCCTGAGAAAATGACCAAGCGGGAAGTGGAGACGGCTCTTGGCGCTCTTGAAGGTTGGTCGGCGCTTAAAGGGCGGGAAGCGATTGAGAAAACGTTTGTATTCAAAAATTTTGTCGAGGCGTTTGGCTTCATGACCCGCTGCGCGCTTATGGCGGAGAAAATGAACCATCATCCGGAATGGTCCAACATTTATGGAACGGTCAAAGTGACGCTTGCCACCCATGACGCGGGCGGGGTGACGGAGCTGGATGTGAGGCTGGCCAAAAAGATGAACGCGCTCTTTTGATGGAGGTGACCGCGAACGTTTAAGCTTTGCGGATTACGAAACGCAGGATCGGGCTGTCTGCCGTGGGCAGGTCGAGCGTCTCTTGTTCCAAAAGCTTATGGCCTTCCTCATGACAAAAATGTGGGATGTCCAATACGGAGACCGGGTCGGTGGCGTCGGCGGTCAGCTGTTCGCCCGGCGACATTCGGGCCAAGGCTTTGCGGATTTTCATCACCGGGAGCGGGCACTTCAGGCCGCGTAAATCGAGATGAAGTATCCTGTCACACATAGTGATCTCCGCCATGATAGGGTGCCCAGCTTGAGCGCTTATAGAAACAAGAGCGTGTTTGATCCACTATTTTCGCCGGATGGGCGGCGATGTCGGCGAGGAATTGAAGCATGAGCGAAATATCCCCTTTTGAGGTTTTGGATTTTTGGTGGGACGCCGGGCCCAAGCGCTGGTTCGCGCAAGACGACGCTTTCGACAAGCAGATTAATGATCGCTTTGGCGCGGCCGTCGAGAAGGCGATTGCGGGTGGGTTCAGTGATTGGGAGAACGCTCCGCATTCGGCGTTGGCGCTCTTGTTGTTGCTGGATCAATTTCCCCGCAATATTTTTCGCGCGACGCCTCAGGCTTTCGCTGGCGATGCGAGGGCGGTGAGCGTAGCCGAGCACGCTCTGGCCCATTCCTTCGACAAGGCCTTTCCCAAGATGGCGCGTCCGTTTTTCTATTTGCCGTTTGAGCACGCGGAAGACATGTCGGCTCAGGAGCGTTCCGTCGATCTGTTTCGGGCCTTGGGGGAGCAAAGCTCCTATCTGTACGCCTTGATTCATCTCGACGTTATTCGTCGTTTTGGCCGCTTTCCCCATCGCAATGCTTTTTTGGGACGGGAAACCAGTCCTGCGGAGGCGGCGTTTTTAGCCGATGGCGGCTTTTCCGCGTGACGTCGGTGGATTTGAAGGCGCTGCCTTTCAAAGGTGGCGCCTAATTTTTAATCGGGTTTAATTTTAGATGGCGCCTAAATATTAAGCGATGCAATTGAGACGCCTTGATTGCGGGCAGCCTTTGAGTCCTCATGCTTATTAATGTAATTAAGTTATTGTAATATAACGAATTTAACTATTTGATATCACGCTTTCCCCTCTTTTTTATGACCCCAAAATCCAGTTGGCACATTCCTTGAAAGGGAGTGTGCGAACCACCCATGCGCAATCAACACTTGGTTTGGGCTTGCGAAGAGAAGCTGAACGCCAAGGCGGGGTTTAGGAACATAAAATGGGGAAGAGCATGAAAATAGTGATGGCGGTCATCAAGCCGTTCAAACTTGATGAGGTGCGCGACGCGCTCACAAATATTGGCGTTCAGGGCCTGACGGTCACGGAAGTCAAAGGTTATGGCCGCCAAAAAGGCCATACGGAAATTTATCGCGGCACGGAATACGCCGTGAGCTTCTTGCCCAAACTCAAGATCGAAGTCGCCGTGCAATCGGAAATCGCGGAGCAGGTGGTTGATATCATCGCGGCCGCCGCAAAAACCGGCCAGATCGGCGACGGCAAGATTTTTGTCTTTTCAATCGATCAGGTCATGCGCATCCGCACTGGCGAAACCGATGTTGAAGCGCTTTGAGAACGCTCGTCCAGGGAGATAATTTTATGATAAAACGCCTTACCACTTCCGGGCTTGCAGTTGGCGCGGCTGCGCTGACGGCCCTTCCAGCCGTCGCCCAAGACGCGGCGGCCCCCGTGGCTCCTTCAGGGGTGTCCCCGGAAGTCGCCTATATTCTGAATACGCTTTTGTTCCTCATCGGCGGTTTTCTGGTCATGTGGATGGCGGCGGGTTTCGCCATGCTGGAAGCGGGTCTGGTCCGCTCCAAAAACGTATCCATGCAATGCCTGAAGAACCTCTCGCTTTACTCCATCGCCGGACTGATGTTTTGGATCACCGGTTATAACCTCATGTACACCGGCGTTGACGGCGGCTTCATGGGAACCTTCGGGCCATATTCTTTCGAGCCCGTTGGCGGCGACGCTCTTGATACGGGCTATTCCACCGCTTCGGATTGGTTCTTCCAGATGGTGTTCTGCGCCACCACGGCGTCGATCGTCTCCGGAACTCTGGCGGAGCGCATCAAGCTTTGGCCTTTCCTGATCTTCACCGTTATTCTGACCGGCGTGATTTATCCGATCACCGGTTCGTGGGAATGGGGCACTGGCTGGCTCGACGGCATGGGCTTCTCCGATTTCGCTGGTTCGACGCTGGTTCACTCGGTCGGCGGCTGGGCCGCTCTGTCCGGGGCGATCATTTTGGGCGCGCGTAATGGCAAATATGGTCCTAACGGTCAGGTAACGCCGTTTCCTGGATCTTCAATGCCATTGGCGACGCTGGGCACATTCATTCTGTGGCTCGGTTGGTTCGGCTTCAACGGCGCCTCGCAATTGGCCATGGGCACCATCAGCGACGTGACCGACGTCTCCCGCATCTTCGCCAACACCAATATGGCCGCCGCCGCCGGCGTTGTCGTCGCGGTTGTTCTGACGCAGATCATGTACAAGAAGGTCGATGTGACCATGGCCATGAACGGCGCGCTCGCCGGCCTGGTTTCCATTACGGCCGAACCGCTTGCTCCAACCGTTCTGCAGTCGGTCATGATCGGCGGCGTTGGCGGCGTGATCGTGGTCTTCGCGGTTCCAATGCTTGACAAGCTGAAGATCGACGACGTTGTCGGCGCGATACCTGTGCACTTGATCGCCGGTGTCTGGGGCACCTTGATTGTTCCGCTTAGCAACTCGGACGCAACTTACTCTGTGCAGGCCATTGGCGTGGTCGCCATTGGCGCCTTCACTCTGATCGCCAGCTCCATCGTCTGGATTGCGTTGAAATCCACCATGGGCATTCGTGTTAGCGCCGAAGACGAAGCTCTTGGTCTTGATAAGGTGGAAGTCGGCGTTGAGGCCTATCCTGAGTTTGGTCAGGGATCCCAGCGACTTTAAGCGCCGTTCCAGTTTTAATTTCGCGATTACGCAAACCCCGCCGACCTCGGCGGGGTTTGTTTTGTTCAGGCTTGCTCCATCCGCGCGGTCTATAGGTTTGAAAATAAAGCCTCTCCTAAGGGAACCAATTCCAATCACGGACGTTGTCAGTCGATCTTAGATGTGGACGCGCGATGCCCAAGAGAACTCTTCTTTTCATACTTACCTTTGGAATGGTGGTGACCATTGCGGCGAACTGGCTGGTCTGGGACGCCTTTCAGACATCTCGCGAGCGGCGCAGCCAATATGAAACCGATCGGGCTTATGCGTCGGTCAAATTGGTGCTGGACCGGGCGTCGCTGGCGATCAGGGCCCTTCAGGGACTTTATAATTATTCCGACCGGGTGGACGGGCCGGCTTTTGATCGGTTTGTAAAAAACCTGCTGGTGGAGAACGGGCTGAACGCCTTTGGTTTTGTGCGTATCGTTCCTGAAAATGAACGCGACGTTTATGAGGCCATAGCCGGTGAAAGTTTTTTGAATATCCCCCGCATTTGGGAGGAGGGGCCTGATGGGGCGCCGGTTCCGGCGCCGCGCAGAAACGCTTACTTTGTCATTGAGCGACTGCATCTGTTTGGAAAAGGAAAGGCGCCCATCGGCTTTGACGCGGCTTCCGATCCGCTGCGATCAACCGCAATTCGCCGCGCCATTGAAAGGCGCAAGGTGATCGTCTCCGATCCCACGGAGCTGATCAGCTCAGAACAACGCGCCGTGCTTCTCTATTTTCCGGTGATGAAACCGGATGGAGCTCAGGTCGGGGTGGCGTTTGGATCCATCACTCTGGACAACTTGTCGAGAATTGCTGCGGCCTCCAGCGACATAGGCTCCATCAGGATTGACCTCGATGATCCACATCAAGCTGATGTGGCGGATGAAGCCAATGAAAAATCCTTCATGTTTGGCGGTAAAATGTGGTCGCTGTCGGTTCATAACGTCACCGACCCGGATCAATCCGCAGTGCTATGGACGCTGATTTTGGTGAGTACGGCCGGGATCGCGGGAACCTTTGCGGCGCTTGGCTATGCGACCGCCGCGGTCCGGGCGGAGGAGATAACCCGAAGCCGTCAGTATTCCATCGACATGCTGAACAGTCTTGGCCCCATTGTCTGGATGATTGACGTTCATGGGGAGGTTCTGATGGCTAATAGGTCCGCGCTTGATATGACCGGCGACGAGCTTTCCAAATTGATTGGGCAATCGGTTTTGGAGCAGCGAGGATGGCGCCCAACGGCGGAATCCGCCTTGCGATTACGCGCGGGGCTGGCTGACGCCGCCAGAGGAGGAGAGCTTCGTTTTGATTGTTCGGCGGTGATTACGGATGAAGAACATGTGTTTGACGTTTGGATTCGGCCGATCGTTGATAGCAAGGGGCGGGTGGAGAATATCGTTCTTTCCGCCGTTGACGTGAGCGCCCGCTATGAGGCGGAGCAAACCCAACGGCTGTTGATGCGTGAGCTGGACCACCGAATGAAAAACACCCTGCAGGTTATTCAGGCGATTATTCGCAGAACCAGCCGGGCGCAAAATTCGGTGAAAGCTTTTGAGGCGGCGCTTCTTGGCCGCGTCAACACCATGTCTCGGGCCCATGAGTTGCTTGCGGGAGAGCGCTGGGTCGGCGCCAATCTTGGCGTTTTGGCGGCGCATGAGGTTGAAACATTCGATACGGAAGGGGCGATATCCTTACGGGGGCCAACAATTCGCATAAGTCCGAAGGCCTCGTTGTCTTTCGCGCTTGTTTTGCATGAACTTGCGACTAACGCTGCGAAATATGGAGCTCTGTCCGTTCCAAAAGGACGCGTCAGCATTGTCTGGTCGATCGAGACTTTGGCCGAGAGCGATGAAAAACGTCTCGTTTTTCTCTGGAAGGAGTTTAACGGGCCTGAAGTCGTGGAGCCTGAAAGCAAGGGGTTCGGCACATTGCTGATCGAGCGCAGCATCGCCTATGATTTGGACGGAGAAGCGGCTTTGACTTATGCGCCTTATGGCGTGATTTGCCGGATAAGCGTGCCTTTACGCGCGATTCATTCAGCCTTTGGCGAGACGAAACATTCCGCGGCTTGAGCGGCGGCGCATCATGAAGGGGCAAGGCGTGCAAGTGTTGATTGTCGAAGACGAATTTATTATCGCCGACCAAATCGAAAATGTCGTTCTGGATCTTGGCTATGAGGTTTTGGGGCCGGCGGCGACTGTAGACGGCGCCTTGAAGCTGTTAGAGAGGGAGCGCCCGGATGTCGCTCTTCTGGATGCGAATTTACGCGGCGAAATTAGCGCTGCGGTGGCGCAGGCGCTAAGCGCGGCGCGAATTCCCTTCTGCCTTTGCTCCGGTTATCGCCAAGATGATCTTTCGGAGAAATTCGGGCGCGTGCGAACCATTGCCAAGCCGCTGAACGAGCGAGAACTGACCAGCGCTCTGAAAGACCTCTGCGAAGAAGCCGTGGCCGCTCGCCCCGGCTCTTCAGTTTAAAACGATGAGGCGCCTCATGGGCGCGCAGCTTTTATTCGGGTCGCTGAATGGCGCGATAGGCGTGCCAGGTGGCGTGGGCCAAAAGCGGGAAAATAACGATTAGCCCCACCAGCCCGGTGATCAGAGAGACGAGGAACAAAGCGCAGACGATCGCGCCCCAACACAGCATCACCGGCAGATTGTTCCAGACAAGCGACATGCTTGTTCCCATGGCGGTGAAGGCGTCGGTCTTCTCATTCAACAGCATGGGAATTGAAAACGCGCTGATGGCGAAGGAAAAAGCGGCGAATAAACCGCCGATCAAGGTTCCGACAATGATCATGGTCAAGCCGGTTGTGGTGGTGAACAGCATGGCGGCGATATCGGCCAGACCTGGAAAGGCGTGCAAGCCAAAGAACAGCGCGTAGATGATCACCGCCGCCCGCATCCATAAAACCATCAGCAGTGATAAAATGACGCCGATGAAGAGAATTTGCCCGCCAGAGCGCGAGCGAACGAAAATCATATTTTTCAAAGTGATAGGTTCATTCGCTTCCAGACAGCGGCTTTTTTCGTAAAGACCGACGGCGATCACGGGGCCAAGGATCATGAAGCCTGCGAGAGCGGGAAAGAGAATATTTCCCATGCCGAATTGAAACATCGTCCACATGATGGCGATGGACGCGGCGAAAACGCCTCCGCCATAGAAAAGGCTTAGAGCCGGTTGGGTTTTCAGGTCGTCAAAACCTTTCGCTAGCCAACAAAAAGCGGCTTTTGCGGGTAAGCCTCGATTTTCGCTGAAGGGGGGTTCCGAACCGTTTGAACGAGACGCTGGATTGTCGTCTGGTCTTGTTCCTGCCGTGTTCATTATCTCTTCTCCCTAGTCGCGACGCTCTAGCTTCCGTGTAGGTTTTTAGCAGGAAGATTTGGCGGCTCGCAATTGTCCCTTTGAAGCGGCTTCGTCGAGGCTTTTAGAATGATCGACGCATTCACTTTGCGAATTGATCGCGACGTATAGAAAATGGGCGTTGGCGCCGAGAAAAAACGTCACCGCCGCCGCCACCGCCGCGCCGATGATGATCCGCCTTCTTGAGCGCCTTTTTAATTCATGAGGCGCGGGGTTGGCTCCAGTCAATGGCGCGTCATCGGGTCTCATTCGCGACCTTTGTTCGCCACCGCGCTCTGTTCGCCCAATTTTGAAACGTAAAGCGCCAGAATTTTGCGCTCCATCGGCGAGAGCCGTTCGCTCCAATGCGGCATGTGTCCTTGCCTTCCTTGTGAAATCGTACGGATCAACGCTTGCCGATCACTGCCGACGATCCAGTTGGCGTCCATGAGATTGGGCGCGCCGACGGTTGGGTCCCCCGCGCCGTTTTCGCCGTGGCATGCGGCGCAGTTTTCAGCGAACACTTCCGCGCCTCTGTCCACGTTCTCCGCGTCAAGTTCGGATAATGGTCCAACGCCCTGCGCGTTGGAGCGCAGGTAGGAAACCACGGCGCGAATGTCGTCGCGGGGAATAATGCCATCCTTGCCGAAGGCCGGCATTTGCCCAAAGCGAGTGTCCGGATGATCTGAGTTGATGCCCACGAGCAGGGTTTGTTCGATCGTTTCCGGATCGCCGCCCCAAAGCCATGCGCCGGCGGTCAAATTTGGATATCCGGGATTGCCCTTGCCTTCGAGGCCGTGGCAGACGGCGCAATTATCGCCGAATAACGTGCGCCCGGACTCATCGACGATCTGCATGAGTTCCGGCTGCTTCTCGATATCGGAAAAATCAAGCGTCAGAATCTGATTGGCCCAGTTTGCGCGCTCGCTGGCGCTCTTGCCAAGGGATTGAGCGACCGTGTCGCGTTGATCTATCCCCAGAAGACCGCGCGTGTAGGTGACGCCAAGAGGCCACGCAGGCATCAGGATCCAATAGACGATGGAAAATAGCGTGGTGGCCACCAGAAAGAAAATAACGATCCGCGGAATGGGCGTATCAAGCTCCTTGATGCCGTTCCATTCATGGCCGGTTGTTTCGCGCCCTGTGACGGGATCTTTCTCTTTTACCGCCATGGCGTGTCGTCCTTGTCCAGAATGCTGGTCTTGGCTTGATTAAAGCGTTTACGGTTCGCAGGCCAATAAGCGTAAATCAGAACGCAGATGGACATTGCGATGAAATAGAACAGGCCCCAGCTTTTAGCGAAGCCTACAAGGGTCTCATGAGTGATATTCACTGTTGATCCTCCACCACGATGACTTGCTCATAGGCGGCGTCGGTCAAACGTCCTAGCACCTGTAAATAAGCGACCATCGCGTCCATTTCCGTCAGCTTTCCGCGCGTTCCGTCGAAGACGCGAATATTGGTCGCTTCGCCGTAGCGCTCCGCCACGCCCTCCGCCAGCTCCGTGTCCGGCAAGGCTTGTCCGGCCGCGTCGGAAGCGGCGTTCTCGATCATGGCGTCTGTATAAGGAACGCCGACAGTGCGCATGGCCGCAAGGTGTTCGCTCAGATCATCGGTGCGCAAAGCGTTACGCCCGAGCCACGCGTAAGCGGGCATGACCGATTGCGGAACCAGATCACGCGGGTTCGTCATGTGTGACACATGCCATTCGTCTGAATATTTGCCGCCAACTCGGGCGAGGTCTGGGCCTGTGCGCTTGGATCCCCAAAGCATGGGGTGGTCATATTGAGATTCAGCCGCCAGAGAATAAGGCCCGTAGCGCTCGACTTCGTCGCGCAGGGTGCGGATCATTTGCGAATGGCAGGCGTAGCAGCCTTCGCGGATATAGATGTTGCGGCCGGCCAGCTCCAGCGGCGTGTACACCCGCATGTCCGGAACGTCTTCGACGGTTTCGTCGATGGTGAACAACGGCGCGATTTCCACCAGTCCTCCAATGCTGGAGACGACGATGATCGCCAGAACGAAACCAATGGCGGAGCGTTCAAGTTTTCTGTGAATCTCAGGCATATTATTCTCCCGGCGCCAGCGGCTTGTCCGTCGACATCAGATCCATGTTTGGATCTTTCTGCGCCGTTGATGTTTCTTTGCGGGCCGTCATGTAGATGTTGTAGCAACCGACAATCGCTCCAGCAAAGAAGAACAGGCCTCCTATAGTTCTGGCGATGTAATAAGGGTGCATTGCGATAACAGAATCAAGGAAAGAGTATGTTAGAGTTCCGCTTTCATTATAGGTTCTCCACATTAGTCCTTGAATAATTCCCGAGTTCCACATGGCGAATACGTAGATCATTGTTCCTATCAGAGCGAGCCAGAAGTGGACTTCTACCAGCTTTGGCGAATACATACGCTCCCGTTTCCACATTTGCGGCGTCAGAGTGTAAATGGCGCCGAAGGTGATCATGGCGACCCAGCCGAGGGCGCCGGCGTGAACGTGCCCGATGGTCCAATCGGTGTAGTGGGAGAGTGAGTTCACCGGACGAATTGCAAGGAAAGATCCTTCGAACGTCGAGATTCCGTAGAACACGGCGGCGACCATCATGAATCGCAGGGTCGCGTCGTCGCGCACCTTGTGCCAGGCCCCGTTCAGTGTCAGCAACGCGTTGCCCGCCGACGCCCATGAAGGCACCAGTAGAATGACCGAAAACGTCATGCCCAGCGTTTGCACCCAATGGGGCAGCGCCGTGTAATGCAAATGGTGCGAGCCAGCCCACATATAGAGGAAGGTGATCCCCCAGAAGCTGACGATGGACAAGCGGTAGGAGAAAATTGGGCGTCCGGCGCGAATTGGCAGATAATAATACATCATCCCAAGGAAGCCGGCGGTGAGGAAGAACGCCACCGCGTTATGGCCGTACCACCACTGGGTCATGGCGTCCTGAACGCCGGAGAAGGCGGAATAGGCCTTTGCATGGCCAAAAGAGACGGGAACGGCCAAATTGTTGACGATATGCAGGATCGCGACCACCAGAATAAAGGCCAGATAATACCAGTTGGCCACATAGATATGAGGTTCTTTGCGACGCGCGAGGGTCCTGATGTAAAGAAGGAAATAGGCGACCCAGACGATCACCAGCCAAATATCGGCGTACCATTCGGCTTCGGCGTATTCCTTCGACTGAGTGACGCCCATGAAGTAGCCGGTGACCGCCAGCAGGCAGAACAGATTGAAGCCAAGCAGGACGAACCATGGGCTGACCTGATCGGCGAGGCGAGCGCGTGAGGTTCGTTGCAACACATGGAAGGAGGTGGCGATCAGGGCGTTGCCGCCAAAGCCGAAGATAACGCCGGTGGTGTGCGCCGGGCGCAAACGGCCGAAACTGGACCATGCGGCGTCGAACGTCAGCTCCGGCCAGGCCAGAAGCGCCGCCACCCACACGCCGATGAACAGCCCAAAGACGGCCCAGGCCATGGTCAAAACGATGCCCACGCGAGTCGGGTCGTCGTAATAGTCCGAAAAACGAGCGTCGGAGGGTTCCGGCGCGTCCATTTTAGAGGCGAGGAAAAAGCCGATGACAAGGGCGTAGATGATGATCAACAAGCCATGATAGGCGAGAACGTCATGGCGTCCGACTATGCCCAACAAGGCGCCGAGCAATGCGACGAGAGCAAGAAGAACCAGACCCAGCCGACGTTCGGGGGAGGTAAGTTGCGCGATCATTCATGTCTCCGTCAGCATTTGGCGTTTCAGAAAGGATTTGGCGTTCCAGAAAACCAAACTTCAGCCGTAACGTCTCTCCGTCACGACTTTTTGTGAAATATATGGCTAATTTTCAGAGATTGTATTCTGTGGCCGATGGTATTTAAGTTCAAGGAAGATTTTGGCGATCGTCGAATTTGTCGCACTGAGGGAATATACTGTAAGTATAGATACGTAAATTTTTCTTTCGATTATTTAATTTCATGAATTATGACGCAAGCGCGCGCGTTCGCCGTCTTGTATGGCCTCAGCGCGCCATATGGCGCGCTGATGAGGCGGGTACGACGTTTTTGAAATTTGTCGAGAGGCGCCCCTGCGCATTGTCGCGAACTTGCAGTTGTTCTGAAAGCGTTCGTCCGGGCCGGGGACGTTTCAGTCGCCGGGGCGCGCGCCGCTCTTGCTGTCGGCCGGCTCAGAGGACGCCTTCTCGGCGCCGGGAGCGGAAAGGCTGTGGGCTTGAATGAGGCGCATTTGCGATATGGTGAAGATTAAAGTGATTGGCATGGCGCCGAAGACTTTGAAAGACACCCAGAAATCGGTCGAAAAATTACGCCAGACAATTTCATTGACGGCGGCGAGAAAGAAGAAAAACAAACCCCACCGGAATGTAAGTTTTCGCCATCCCTCGTCGTCCAGCTTGAAAACGCTGTCAAACACATAGCCTAACAAGGATTTTCCAAACAAAAGGCCGCCAAGCAAAATGGAGCCGAACAGACAATTGACGATCGTTGGCTTCAACTTGATGAAGTGATCGTCTTGAAGCCAAAGTGTTAGAGCGCCAAATACGAGAACGACGACGCCTGAGATAACCGGCATGATCGGCAGTTTGCGCGTTAAAACGTATGAGACGGTGAGGGAGAGGGTGATCGCCACCATGAAGACGGCGGTGGCGATGAAGATCGGGCCGCCAAGTCCCGCCAGCGCCGGGAATTTTTCGACCAGCATGTCACCGCGAGCGTTGGCGAAGAAGAAGGCGCCGAGGGGGCCCAGCTCCAGCGCCAATTTGAGCAAGGGGCCTAGCTCTTTGCGATTTTTGCTATTGGGTTGGTCTTCAAATTTCATGGGCCTCGCCCGCCTTGATATCTTGTGAGTGCGTTAGCGCGTAGCAGCTTCGCCGCGTTAGCGCAATGACGCCGCCTCCGTTCGGGTTATTTCGCCCGCCCCACCAGTATAACGCCGACAATCACCAGACAAACGCCGCCGATCATCATCGGACTTACGATATCGCCAAAAACAATGGCGGCGATGGCCATGCCAAAGCAGGTTCCGACATAGCCCAGTTGGCTGAGATAGACAGGCCCCGCCAGATATTGCAGACGAAAGAACATTGCGAAGAAAATGGCCGAACAAAGAGCCATGGCGCCGCTTACCAGAAGCACTTCAGGGTTGGCGGCGCCGCTGTGAAGGATGACGCTGGGCTCGAAGAAGAATTGCGGCGCAAGCGAGAGGGCGGCGGCGAGCAACATCATCGGCGCAAGCGAAAGGCCGCTCATGCCTATGGGCCAGAAAACAGTGCGTAAAATATTGCCGATCGCCGCCGCCGCCGGGATTGTGAGCGCCAATATGATCCAGAAAAGCTCCCCTTCCGTTGAGGCGCCGAGGCGGCCAAGCACGGCGGTCGCCGTTCCGATCAACCCAAGGGTCAGTCCGATCATGCGCAGCGCGCGCGGGGTCTCCAGCCCAATGACGAGCGCCATGGTGAAAGTGAACAACGGCGAAAGCGCATAAACGAGAGAGCCATAGGCGGGGCCGATGTGCTCGGCGACGGCGAAGCTCATGGCGTTTGGATAGGCGAAGCTGATGATCCCGAGAATCGCGATCAGCGCCAGTGACCTTCCGGTCAGTTTTGGCGGTTGCTTCATCATGAAGGCGAAGGCCAGCAGCAAAACGCCAGCGCCGGCGTTCATCCAGAACGCCAGCTCCAAAGCTCCCACGTGCAATTCAATCCCGGCTTTCGAGAGATTGATGATCACCGCCAGAAGAAAGCCAACGGCCACGAGAAGCGCCAGCGGCTCATAGGGTTTTGATGGCGGAGAGTTTGTCGCGTTCATTTTGAAACCTGTCGAAAAACGCCGCTGACAAACTGGTTTGGAGAAGCGCGCCGTCCGCCTGAGGTCGCGGCGGGGTCGGAGTAATGCGGGCGTTGGTGCGATCGCGCCTTGTGAGAGAGAGGCTTTTAGCTCGTTTCAAAGCCGGCGATGGCGGCGGCGAAATCCTTGGCGGCGAAGGGCTCCAGATTGTCCATGCCCTCGCCAACGCCGATGAAATGAACGGGCAGAGCGTATTTGGCGGCGATGGCCACGAGAATGCCGCCGCGTGCGGTGCCGTCAAGCTTGGTCATCACCAGACCGGTCACGCCCGCCACTTTGCCGAAAATCTCCACTTGGCTCATGGCGTTCTGGCCCGTGGTGGCGTCGAGGGTCAAAAGCACGCTATGGGGAGCCTCAGGCGCTTGTTTCTTGATGACGCGGATGATTTTCTCCAGCTCGTCCATAAGCTCCGTTCGGTTTTGAAGGCGTCCGGCGGTGTCGATCAGCAAAACGTCGACTTGCTTGTCGCGGGCCTGGGTCATGGCGTCAAAGGCCAGCCCCGCCGCGTCGGCGCCTTCCTCGCGAGAGACGACTTCAGCGCCGGTGCGCTCGCCCCAGATTTTCAGTTGCTCAACCGCCGCCGCCCGAAAGGTGTCGCCGGCCGCCAGCATCACCTTTTTGCCTTCTGACGCCAGACGCGCGGATAATTTGCCGATGGTCGTGGTTTTCCCCGTGCCATTGACGCCAACCATCAAGATGACATGCGGTTTTTGAGAGCCGTCTATTTCCAGTGGCCGCGCCGCCGGCGCTAGCGCTTTTTCGACTTCCTCGGCCAAAATCGCGCGAACGTCATTCTCGCTGATTTCCTTGTCGAAGCGTCCATCCGACAAACGCTCGGTGATGGTCATGGCGGTGTCGACGCCCAAATCCGCCTGAATCAGAATGTCCTCAAGATCCTCCAACGTGTCGGCGTCGAGTTTGCGCTTGGTCAAAATCGCCGAAATGCCGCCAGTGAGCGCGTTAGAGGAGCGTGACAGCCCCTGTTTCAAACGGGATAACCAGCTGTTGCGGGATTTTTCCTGCAGTTGCTGCACGTCTTTGGACGGGAGCGCGGCTTCGGGTTCCTGATCTAGAGGGTCGGCGGAAGGTTCTGGCGCATGGACGTCTACGGCTTCATGCGTAGTTACCGGGGCGGGGAACTCTTCTAATTGAACCGCTGTGGAAGACGGCTGATCCGCCTCTGGAACGCTCTCTGGAATGTTCTCTGGCGTGTCCTTGTTGACTGGCTCGCTAACAGGCGTGTCGCCGGGCGCGGTTTCAGAGGGCGTCGCCGGCGTCGTGAGCTCAACCAGCTCGTTATGCGCCAAAGGGGCGTCTTCTTCATGGAGGACGGGCGCCTTTTGAGCCGCCTCGCCCTTGCCTTTGAAAAGGCGTCCGAGAAATCCGCGTTTCTTGTCAGTCATATGGAGTAAACTGCCTTACAAAACGTTTGCCGGGTGAGGGCCGGAAGGTTGATGTCACGCATAGATTCGATTGATCATATCAGGTCTTTTGGCGTTGGGTTGCGCTAGAAGATGTCGCTCAGAGCGTCCATTTACGCGCATGGTGACGATTTCTCCGGCTTCGCCGCCAGTGAACTCCACCTGGGTGAAATGTTCTGTTCGCCCGAGGCCCTCCTGTTCAACCAGCACCTGACGCGTCTGACCGATTTCCGCTTCAAGATGGGCGGAGAGGGCGCTTGCGCCTTTGGCGCGCAGCCGGGCGGCGCGCTCCTTGACGAGGGCGCGATCTACTTGCGGCATACGCGCGGCCGGGGTGCCGGGGCGTGGCGAAAAGGGAAACACATGCAGATATGTCAGCCCGCAATCGTCGATGATTGCGCGCGAATTTTCAAACATTTCGTCCGTTTCAGTGGGGAAGCCGGCGATGATGTCGGCGCCAAAAACCACGTCCGGGCGCAGGCGCCGCACCTCCTGGCAAAATTCAATGGTGTCTGCGCGAAGATGCCGTCGCTTCATCCGTTTCAGGATCATATCGTCGCCTGACTGAAGCGACAGATGTAAATGCGGCATCAACCGCTCTTCTTCGGCGATGGCGCGCATGAGAGCCGGATCCGCTTCGATTGAATCGATGGAGGAGAGGCGCAGCCGGTCAAGATCGGGGATCAGCTTCAGGATTTTGCCGGTGAGCTGACCAAGAGACGGCGTTCCAGGCAAATCGGCGCCATAGCTGGTGATGTCGACGCCGGTGAGAACGATTTCCCGATAGCCGTTCTCCACCAATTGCCGGATTTGATCCACCACCATGCCCATGGGCACGGAGCGGGAATTTCCCCGCCCGTAAGGAATGATGCAGAAGGTGCAGCGGTGATCGCAACCGTTTTGTATCTGGACGAAAGCCCGCGCGCGTCCTTCCAGCCCGTCGATCAGATGACTCGCGGTTTCCTTGACGCTCATGATGTCATTGACGCGAACGCGTTCGCTTTCAGGAATGCCGAATTGCGCGACCCGGCCATAGGAAACCCGCTCCAGCTTTTCGCTGTTGCCTAGAACAAGATCAACCTCGCTCATATCCGCGAAAGTTTGCGCTTCCGTCTGGGCGGCGCAGCCCGTGACGATGATCCGTGCGTCCGGATTGTCGCGTTTGGCTTTGCGCACCGCTTGCCGCGCTTGTCGCACCGCTTCATTGGTGACGGCGCATGTATTGATCATCACGGCGTTTTTTAGCCCCGCGGCTTCGGCTTCACGCTTCATCACCTCTGATTCGTAAGTGTTGAGGCGGCATCCGAATGTGACGACGTCGACGCTCATGCTTCCCGCTCCTGATGGGCTGCGTCGCCCGGTCCGGTTTTCCTGAAGCTGAGATCGTCAGGATTGAGCACGCCTTCAAACTCCACTTCCGTCGCGCCGGTCATCAGAATGTGATCGTCGCTCTCACGCCAATCAATGGAGAGCGGGCCTCCGGGAAGATGAACGGTGACGAGACGGTCGCTGCGCCCGTCCCGGGCGGCGGCCACGCCCACCGCGCAAGCCGCCGTTCCGCAGGCGTCGGTCAAGCCGACGCCGCGCTCCCATACTTTTACGTGAATTTCGCTTTTCGACGCCACTTGAGCGAGAGAAATATTGGCTTTTTCAGGGAACATCGGGTGTGATTCAAGCATAGGCCCAATTTGCGCCAGATCATAGGCGTTCAGATCCTCGACCCAGAAAATGGCGTGAGGATTGCCGACGTTGACGACGGCGGGCGTATGGAGGATTGGCGCGTCGATCGGTCCGATTTGTAGCTCGATGGCGCGAGTGTCATGAAAGGGCTCGGCCAGCGGAATTTCATTCCAGTCGAAACGCGGCGCGCCCATATCGACGCTCACCGTGGTGATAGGAGCGCAGGAAAGGTCTGTGGCGGCGAAGGCCAAGAGTAGTCCGGCGTTGGTTTCAATTGAAGCGGACCGACTTCTTTTCTCTTCCATCAACAGCCGACCAACGCAGCGGGTGGCGTTGCCGCAGGCGTCTACCTGAGAGCCGTCGCGGTTATGGATGCGCATGAAGGCGTCGGCGCCGGCCGGGGACGTCTCTACGGTGATCATCTGATCGAAGCCGATGCCGCTTTCACGCGCGCCGATGCCGCGTATTTGCTCCGGCGTTAGGTGAATAGGCGTTGTTCGCGCGTCCCACACAACGAAATCATTGCCCAGCCCGTTCATTTTCAAGAATGGAATTTGCCTGTTCTTCATGGTGGATGAACAACTTTTCAGGTGTTGCGCCGAAGGATACGCGGGCCTAGACGGCGCTGTAATGGATCGGCGGAAATTATAAGTTTTCAGCGCATGCGCTGCGCACGCCGCTGTCGTTGCCGACTATATGGGGGAAAACGCCGGATTTTTCCAGCGTATTTTATATGGGCGACTATTGCGCGGCGGCGATGTTCATGACGGTCTGCGTTTCGCAATGGGAGAGAATATTCAGCATGTCGTCCCGGTTGACGGCGACGCAGCCTTCCGTCGGGGTGTAATCTGGCCGGGCGCAATGAAAGAAAATAGCGCTGCCTTCACCGCTTATGGCCGGCGACAAATTATAGTCCAGCACCACGATGACGTCGTAAAGTGCGTCGTCGCGCCATAATTTTTCATGACTGGCGGGGAACGGCAGAGTGACCCGCTGATTATAGGCGCCATGGTGGGGATCGTCGCACCAGCCCATGTCCTCGCGCAGCGCCGTGAGGGGAAGAGAGGTCGCGGGGGGAGAAATCCTGTCCGGGCGATAATAGACCTGTAGCAGTTTGAATTGGCCAAGGGGCGTGGCCCCGTCGCCCTCGCGTTTCGCCTTTGTCACGCCGCTGCGCCCAAGCGCGCAAGTCGCGGCGATCTCTCCAAGGGTGAGCACGCCCCGCGTATGCGCCATCCCGCTTTGGTGTGGACTCTGACGAACCTGAAGAATTTGCGCCGTAGATTTCGCGTTTTGGGACATCAGGAGGGATCCGTTCATATGGGGCTTAGAACCCGCGGTTCGGGGCTGGCTTCAATTCATGATAAAGTCTATGTGAGTTAAAATTGACCATTAATCTCCGTTTTTCAGAATTTATTTGGTCGCGAAATCGTATTTTGAGCTCTATGTGATGTGAGGGATGATGTTTTCGCCGTTTGAAGGAGTGAGCTGATGGGCGCCCGGACGATTCTGATCGTGGATGACGACAATGATTTGCGTGAGGCGCTTGTGGAGCAGCTTTCGCTTTATGACGAGTTCCAGACGCTTCAGGCGGAAAACGCCGCCGCAGGTCTTGCCCTCGCCAAAGACGAACATGTGGACTTTCTGCTGATGGACGTGGGCCTGCCGGATATTGATGGCCGAGAGGCGGTCAAACTGCTGCGCAAGAACGGGTTCAAGGCGCCGATCATTATGCTGACCGGCCATGACACGGATTCGGACACGATTCTGGGGCTTGAGGCTGGAGCGAATGACTATGTGGTCAAACCCTTCAAGTTCTCCGTTCTTCTGGCGCGCATTCGCGCGCATATGCGCCAGCATGAGCAGAGCGAGGACGCCGTGTTCAACATTGGCCCGTATCTGTTCCGTCCCGCGCAAAAATTGATGACGGACGAGAACGGCGGCAAGGTGCGTTTAACGGAGAAGGAAACCTCGATCTTGAAGTTTCTTTACCGGGCCGAGCAAAAACCGGTGACGCGGGATGTTTTGTTGCATGAGGTTTGGGGCTATAATTCCGGCGTGACGACTCACACGCTGGAGACCCATATCTATCGTTTGCGCCAAAAAATAGAGCGTGATCCCTCCAACGCCGAGCTTCTGGTGACGGAGGCGAGCGGCTATAAGCTGATGCCTTGAGATTTTCATATTGGCGGATGTTCGCAAGGGGGTGTAATTAATTTGGCGATGCGTGGCTTCTTGACGCTTGTCACCTATCGGTCAATCGGATTACAGCTAGTCTCATGAGCCTTTCACGTGACATGGAATTGCTGCGCCGGGTCGCATTGCTCGCCGATTTTTCGGACGATCAACTGCGTTTGCTTGCGTTTTCCGCCGAAAGCATAAGTTATCGCGACGGCGAGGTTCTTTTTGTCGAGGGCGAGCGTGCTGACGGAGGCTTTATCGTCGCCAGCGGCGCGGTGGAGATGTCATTCGGAGAGCCTCCTAAAAGCGCGGGCAGCTATGGCCCGGGATCATTGATCGGAGAAACGGCGTTGCTTGTGGAGGCGCGCCGCCCCGCCCGGGCTGTGGCGGTGGGGCAAACGGATATCATTCGCGTTCGCCGGGCGTTGTTTAAGCGTATGTTGCAAGAGTTTCCGGAAATCGCCGTGCGCTTGTTCCAAACTCACGCCAGCCGGTTTCAAACGACGACTTCGGCGCTGGGGCGCGTGGCGAATGTTCTTGAGCAAATCTCCTCAGACGTTCAGGAAATTCGTAGCTCTAGGCAAGGTCGCGACTGACTTTTTGAAAGCGCTCCGTGACCTCTGGGGCACGGAGCTCCACTTTGGGCCGAGAGGGCGAAGCGGGGATTATAAGCCGCTTGCGCATTTAACTCGGAGCAGGTTTCAGGTCAGTTTCAATTTCACGTCGACATTGCCGCGCGTGGCGTTTGAATAGGGGCAGACCTCATGGGCGGCGTTCACCAGAGTTTGCGCTTGATCGTCGCCAAGGCCTGGAAGATTGATTTCCAGCGTCACGTCGATGGCGTAGCCTGCGCCCTTGTCGTTTGGACCAAAGCCAACATGGCCGGTGACGCTGGCGTCTTCTGGAACGGTGATTTTCAGTTTTCCTGAAACGGCTTTCATCGCTCCCAGAAAACAGGCGGAATAACCCGCCGCGAAAAGCTGCTCCGGGTTCGTTCCCGCTCCGCCGTCGCCGCCCATTTCGGTTGGCGTGGATAAATTGACGGATAACCTGCCGTCATTGGTCTTGGCCGCGCCGACGCGGCCGCCTGTGGCTGTCGCTTGCGTTTCGTAAACAATTTTCATGATTGCCTCCAATCAATGTGAATGACGTTGGTCCTTATAGAATAGGAGATGGCCCGCAAAATTCAATAGCGCACAATTTAATTTCGTAAAATTTGTTTAGTGGCGACTGATTTCTTATATAAAAGATAAGCCATTATTTTTGATGATATGAAGGTCTTGGATATGACTGCAAAATCGGGGGAGGTTGATAGGGCTCTCTTGGATATGGAGAAATTGCGCCTGACGGAGCAATTATGTTTTTCAATCTACTCCGCACATCATGTGTTTAACCGGCTTTACAAACCGCTCCTTGAGCCGTTGAGTCTGACTTATCCGCAGTATTTGGTGATGATGGCGCTTTGGGAGAGCGACGTTCTGTCCGTGAAGGATTTAGGGCGACGTCTGGGGCTGGACTCTGGAACTTTGACGCCGCTTTTGAAGCGTTTGGAGAAGGGCGGATATATTGAACGCAAGCGTGACGTGGCGGATGAACGACGGGTCTTGATTTCTTTGACGGCTGAAGGAAAGGCGTTGAAGACGCGCGCGCGCGCGATCCCGGATGCGGTCATGGAGGCTTGCGGGGGAAATTTGACGCAGATCAGTCAGTTAAAGACACGCCTTGAAGCGTTATGCGCTTCAATTGAGACGCGGGAGACTGGGCGATGAGCGTCTAGTCGCGCCTCTTTAGAAAACATCGGCGCATATGACGCGCCGATGTTATGGGCTGTTGAAATGGCGTTTGGCGCAAGCCTGCGCCTCTTGACCCTTAGCCTTATGAGCCGAGCCTAAGCCTCTTGCCTTAAGCCCAAGGGCGAGATTGGGCCGTGGAGGCCTCAAACGTGTTAATGCTGGCGGCTTTTTCCATGGTCAAGCCGATGTCGTCCAATCCGTTCATCAGGCAATGTTTGCGGAAAGGATCAATGTCGAAACGGATCGAGCCGCCATCCGGACCTTGAATTGTCTGGGTCTCAAGGTCGATGGTCAAGGTGGCGTTGGCGCCGCGTGCGGCGTCGTCCATCAGCTTTTCCAGTTCTTCTTCCGACACGACGATCGGCAGAATGCCGTTTTTGAAGCAATTATTATAGAAAATATCGGCGAAACTGGTGGAGATTACGCAGCGAACGCCGAAGTCCAGCAATGCCCATGGCGCGTGCTCGCGAGATGAGCCGCAGCCAAAGTTATCGCCGGCGATGAGAATCGAAGCGTTGCGATAGGCGGGTTGATTGAGAATGAATTCCGGGTTTTCCGTTCCATCGTCATTGGTGCGCATTTCATGAAAAAGCGCGCCGCCCAGACCTGTGCGCTTAATGGTTTTCAAGAATTGCTTCGGAATGATCATATCGGTGTCGATATTGATGATGGGCATGGGCGCGGCGACGCCGGTGAGCGTGTCAAATTTTTCCAAGGTCATCTCCTTGATTGCGAAAACGCAGGAACTTAAGAGCTAAGAACATGCGACTGGTCGTCAGATGCGGAAGGTGGCGCAGGTTACGCCGCCGTGAGGCTTGCTGAAGCGTCAATGCCCAGCATCAGATTAAGGTTTTGCACGGCGGCGCCGGAAGCGCCTTTGCCAAGATTGTCATAAACCGCTATCAGCACCGCCTGCGCCGCCGCGTCATTGGCGAATACGTGTAAACGCATGCGGTTGGTGCCGTTAAATGTTTCTGGATCGAGATCAGGGATTTTCTCGCCCTGATTCAAGGGAGCCACGTCGATAAAGCTTGCTTTCAGGCCGGCGTAACGCTCGCGCAGGGCCGCATGAATTTGCGCGCCGGTGGGGGCGTTTGCTTCGCCGCCCAGTTGCAACGGCACGCAGGTGACCATACCTTGAGCGTAATCTCCCACCGCCGGCTGGAATAGGGGCGTGCGGGCGAGGTTGGAATAGGCTTGCATTTCCGGTAGATGTTTGTGTTTCAGCCCAAGCGCGTAAGGCATATAAGGCGCATTGTCGGCCTTTTCCGCTTCATAGGTTTCCATCAAAGCGCGTCCGCCGCCGGAATAACCGGAAATGGCGTTGACAGTGAGCGGAAAATCAGCGCGAAGCAGGCCGGCTTCCACCAATGGCCGCACGCAGGCGATCACCCCTTGCGGGTAGCAGCCGGGGTTGCTGACCCGTTTCGCCGCGGCGATGACTTTGTCCTGATCCGGGGTCATTTCCGCGAAACCATAGACCCACCCCTCCGCCACTCTGTGCGCGGACGACGCGTCGATCACCCGGGTTTCTGGGTTTTCGATCAAGGAGACGCTTTCACGCGCGGCGTCGTCGGGAAGGCACAGAATCGCCACGTCGGCGCTGTTGAGAATCTGGGCGCGGGCGGCTTTGTCCTTGCGCCGCTCCGGTGCGATCGACAAGAGTTCAATGTCGCGTCGCGCCGCCAAACGCTCACGGATTTGCAGACCCGTCGTTCCGGCTTCGCCATCGATGAACACGCGCGCGACCATCGTTTTTCTCCTGTTTAAACAGTTACGTTGAATTTGAGTGCTCGTTCTACACAAATTTCACGGCTTTGTCATGAGAGCAAAATTATCAGTAAGTGATAATGACTGACGCATTGTCGGCGTCAGTCTTCTCCCCGTCCCATGGCGCGATATTCGGGGTTTGGTCGCATGTCCGTGGCGCTCGCCATTCGGTTGGTCATGTTGAAAAAGGCGGCCGTAGCGGAAATATCCCAGATATCTCGCTCGCTAAAGCCTGCGTTTCGCAAGAGGTCTCGGTCCTCGTCTGCGATCAAATGCGGGCTTTCGGTAAGCTTGACTGAGAAATCCAGCATGGACCTCTGGCGGGGTGACAGATCCGCCGCTCGATAGTTCATTATCAAAATTTCGCCAAGTTCCGGATCTGATGCGAGCTGGCGCACGGCCGCTCCATGAGCGCTCAAGCAATAATAGCATCGGTTTACGGCTGAAACGACGACGGCGATCATTTCCCGCTCCAGTTTGGACAGGCCGCTGTCGGCGAGCATCAGCTCATTATACATGGTGGTGAAGGCCTTGAACTTTTTCTCGTCGAAGGCGTAGGCGCGTAAAACATTAGGGACCATTCTCAGCTTTTCTTCGCATTTTGCGAAATACGCCTTAATTTCATCCGAATTTGGCCCGTCTGTTGGAATGTCTAGTGCAATAATATTTATTTTAGCGTTCATTTTTGTCCCCTTGATCATTCCGTCATTGTCCTTCTCTACCATATGTTTAGCATGAAGACTCAGCCGCAGCCGCGACGGCGGCGGGAGGATAGGAATATGACGGTGGGACGGGGTGATGCGCCTGGACGTCTAACCTGTTTACGCCACATTATTTGGAGCAAGATATGCCGGAAGCCCGGGACGGTGCCAAACGCCAACTGATCGATGCGGTATTTAATGATCTTCACAGCGAGGAGCCTGATCTAGCTGCTTTCGCCCGCGATTTGTTTTCGCAGGGCGCAAGCGAGGATCTTGTCGCTTATTCGGCTTCTGAACTCATTGCTTTCGCCCGTGCTTCATGGGCGAATATGGCGGCTCACCCTGTCGGGAGCCATAGGATTCAAGTTTATAACCCGAGCTTCACGGTGGAGGGCGTGCGCGCCGAAGACGTGACGGTGGTTGAGGTCATAAACGACAATATGCCGTTCCTTGTTGATTCGGTTATGAGCGAGTTGCAGGAAACCGGCTTGGAGGTGCGCCTCTTCTTGCATCCGATTGTTGCGGTGGGGCGTGATGACGCAGGAAAATTGACGTCTTATTTGGGCGTTGGCAAGTCCACCGACGGCGAGGCGACGCGCCGTGAAAGCTTGATTCATATTCACGTGAATCGGATGGATTCCTCAGAGGAGCGGAGCGATCTCGAGGCGCGTCTTGATCTGGTGTTGCGCGACATTCGCATCGCCGTGGCTGATTGGGAGCCAATGAAAGCGCGGCTGGATGCTGCCATAGAGACTTACAAGAACGATCCACCTCCTTCAGACCCTTCCGAATTGCAGGAGGCGGTGCAATTTTTGGAGTGGATCGCCGCCGATAACTTTACCCTGCTTGGTATGCGGGAATATTTCTTTGACGGCGATGCGGGCCATGAGGAGTTTGCTCTTCAAGAGGGACCAGGTCTTGGGTTGCTGGCGGATCCCGAGACCCGGGTTTTGCGTCGGGGCGCGGAATTTGTGGTGATGACGCCGGAGATTCGCGAGTTTTTAAATCGGCCTGAACCGTTGATCATCGCAAAAGCGAATGTAAAGAGTCGGGTTCACCGCCGGGTCTATATGGATTACATCGGCGTTAAGTTGTTTGACGAAAATGGAAACCTGATCGGCGAGCTGCGTGTCGTTGGGCTTTTCGCTTCGACTGCTTATACGTTGTCGACGGCGACAATTCCTTATTTGCGCCGTAAGGCGGCGAATGTGATTGCGCGCGCAGGCTATGATTCGGAAAGTCATTCGGGTCGGGCGCTGATGAACGTTTTGGAAAGTTATCCGCGCGACGAGCTGTTTCAAATTGATTTCGAAACATTATTTGATTTCGCCACATCCATTTTGCAATTGGATGAACGCCCGCGCATCCGCGTTCTAGCGCGCCGTGATCGGTTCGATCGTTTTGTCTCCATTTTGTGTTTCGTCCCGCGTGATCGGTTTACCACCGCAGTGCGTCTGCAAATAGGTGAATATCTGGCGAAGGTCTATGATGGACATCTCTCCGCTTGGTATGTGACCTATCCGGAGGGGTCTTTGGCGCGGGTGCATTTCATTGTCGGTCGCAGCGCCGGCGAGACGCCGGATCCGGCTCAGGAAGCGCTGGAGCAATGCGTCGCCGATATTGTGCGCACATGGAGCGATAGCTTACGTGAGGCTTTGCGGGCGACGTTTGGAGCTAACCGCGCCTTGACTTACTTCAACCGCTACGGCGAAGCCTTCCAAGGCGGTTACAGTTCGGTGTTTGACGTATCCGCTGCAGTTGAGGACATCCGCAGCGTTGAACGATTGACGCAAACTTATCATACGGCGATTTCGTTTTATTTGCGCAAAGGTGACGCTGATCACCGGATTTCTTTCAAAGTTTACCACTATGAAACGCCAATTCCTCTTTCGGCGCGTGTGCCGATGCTGGAAAATATGGGTTTCAAGGTGATTAATGAGCGCACCTTCCGGATTACGCCTTCTGACCGTCCAATGGCCTATTTGCATGAGATGACCCTTGAGCGAGCCGATGGCGAGGCTATAGCGCGCAATGACGACCTTCGGGATCGCCTTGAAGCTTTGTTTATGGCGGTTTGGAACGGGCGGTGTGAATCCGACGGTTATAACGCGCTTGTGCTGAAAGCGAAGTTGGCGTGGCGGGATATCGCCGTGCTGCGCGCATTGTCGCGCTATTTGCGTCAGGCGCGAATACCTTTTTCCGAAGATTACATGTGGGGGACGCTCAATCGTTATCCCGACATCACGCGCAAGCTTGTGGATCTATTTCATTATCGCTTTGATCCAATGCGGGACACGCCGGAATCCGCTGTGCGGATTGCGCAGATTGAAGAACAGTTAAGCGCTCTATTTGATGAAGTGAGCAGCCTTGATGATGATCGTATTTTGCGCCGGTTCCAAAATATCATCGTCGCCATGCTGCGCACTAATTTCTTCCAGCTGGCCTCTAACGGGCAGCCGAAATCGACTTTCGCCTTTAAAATTGATCCGCATCTCGTGGAGGAGTTGCCGCTCCCCCGACCATATCGCGAAATATTCGTCTATAGCCCGAGGGTTGAAGGCGTGCATTTGCGCTTTGGAGGCGTGGCGCGCGGCGGCTTGCGCTGGTCGGATCGACAACAAGATTTCCGTACCGAGGTTCTGGGGTTGGTTAAGGCCCAGCATGTGAAGAACGCGGTGATCGTTCCAGTTGGAGCCAAGGGAGGTTTTGTGCCCAAACAGCTTCCTGCCGGGGGAACGCGCGAGGAAATATTTGCTGAAGGAACGGAGGCCTACAAGATATTCATATCGTCGCTTCTGGACGTTACCGATAATCTTGAAGGCGATGAAATCCTGCCGCCGGCGCAAGTGGTTCGCCATGACGGCGACGACCCGTATCTGGTGGTGGCCGCCGATAAGGGCACGGCGACATTCTCCGACACCGCCAATAGGATTTCCGAGAGTCGCAATTTCTGGCTCGGGGACGCTTTCGCCTCGGGCGGTTCGGCGGGGTATGACCATAAGAAAATGGGCATCACCGCTCGCGGCGGCTGGGAGGCGGTCAAACGCCATTTCCGCGAAATGGATCATGACGTTCAGACACAACCCTTCACGGTGGCCGGCGTTGGCGATATGTCGGGCGACGTCTTTGGCAACGGCATGCTGCTTTCCAAGGAAATTCGTCTAGTGGCGGCGTTTGATCATCGCGATATTTTCTTTGACCCCACGCCGAATGAAAAAGCCACATGGGCGGAACGCAAGCGCTTGTTCGACATGGGACGTTCGTCTTGGGCCGATTTTGATCGCAGCGTGATATCGCAAGGCGGCGGCGTTTTCTCCCGTTCGGCGAAGTCTATTCCCCTGTCTTCGCAAATGCAGGACATGCTGGGTCTGATGAAGCCAAGCGCCATGCCGCATGAGGTGATCAAAGCCATTTTGCGGATGAAGGTCGACCTTCTGTGGTTCGGCGGCATCGGCACTTATATTCGCGCCTCAACTGAAACTGACGTGCAAGCGGGCGATCGGGCGAACGACCCGATCCGCATTACTGCGGGGGACGTGGGCGCGAAAGTCATTGGCGAAGGCGCCAATTTGGGCATGACTCAAAAGGCTCGGATTGAATTCCAACGTCATGGCGGTCGCTGCAACTCGGACGCGATTGATAACTCCGCAGGCGTGAATTCGTCCGATATTGAGGTCAACATCAAGATCGCTTTGGGGGCGGCTTTGCGCAGCGGGCGATTTGACGTTGCTGAGCGCAATGATTTGCTCGCTGAAATGACCGATGAAGTAGCAGAACTGGTTCTGCGTAATAACTATCTGCAGACGCTGGCCATCAGCCTCACCCAATTGCGCGCCATGGAGGACTTTGGTTATCAAAGTCGCATGATGCGGCAGTTGGAGCAGGCCGGTCTTTTGGACCGCGCTGTGGAGGAGCTGCCTGACAATGCGGCCATGGCCGCATTGGCGAAGGCGGGGCTTCCGCTCACGCGTCCGGAAATTGCGGTGCTGCTCTCTTATGCGAAAATCACGCTCTATGATGAGCTGCTGAAAAGCCATGTGCCGGACGATCAATATCTGGCGAGAGAATTGTTCCGCTATTTTCCTTCGCAAATGCGCGAGGCCTATGGAGAGGAGATTGCCGGTCATCGTCTGCGCCGCGAGATTATCGCCACTGTTTTGGCGAATTCGATGATCAACCGCGGCGGCCCCACTTATTTGACGCGGATTTCCGATCAGACGGGCGAAAGCCCGGCGGCCATCGCTCAAAGCTTTGCCGCAGTGCGCGACGCTTATGGATTAACGGAGCTCAACGGCGAGATTGACGCTTTGGACAACGCCGTTCCCGGAGCTTTGCAGCTTGAGCTCTACACAAGAGTTCAAAATCTGGTGCTTGATCAAACTGTTTGGTTCTTGCGCAACGTCACCTTTGATGACGGCATTGAAGCGACTGTTTGCAGGTTTAAAGCGGGGATTGACGCGCTTGCGCCGAAGTTGGAGCATTTGCTTCCCGACGTTATTTGCGCGCATTTGGACGAAGAGGCGGATCGCTGGACGGGGGCCGGGGTTCCCGAGCCTTTGGCGCGGCGTATCGTCCGGCTGACGTATGAAACGTCGGTGCCGGATATCGTTCTGGTGGCGGAGGAGACAGACACCGACTATGCGGATGCGGCGAAAGCCTATTTCGACGTGGCGGATCATTTCCGTCTTGGGGCCATGGACGAAAAGGCGCGTGCGTTAAAAATCGACGATTATTACGATGGTCTAGCGCTTGATCGCGCGCGGGCGATGTTGGCGGCCGCGCATCGGAAAATCGCGGTGCAGGCGTTGCGCCAGGATGGAGTCGCCAATTGGCTCGAGGTGAATGGGGCGAGAATTTCTCAAACCGCCAAAAGCGCCGTTGAAATTGTCGAGGGCGATTTGACGGTGTCGAAATTCTCCGTCGCGGCCAGCTTGATGGCTGAATTGACCAAGTGACGGCCCAGGTCGAACCGAAAGCGCGCGCAAATCGGCGCGCGCTATTCGGCTGGGTTATGTTTGATTGGGCAGGGCAGCCGTTTTTTACGTTGGTTCTGACGTTCGTCTTCGCGCCTTATTTCGCTTCCGCCGTCGCAGCGACGCCTGCTGAGGGACAATCCCTTTGGGGATATGCGACGGCGGCGGCTGGGTTGATTATTGCGGTTCTCGCGCCGGTGTTAGGTTCGGTCGCGGACGCCGCCGGTGGGCGAAAATATTGGATCGCCGCGTTTTCCGCGCCATTTGCAGTTGGGTCGATGGCGTTATGGTTGGCGGCTCCGGGAGAAAGCGCCGTTATTCCGCTGGTTTTGGGCGCTTTTGTCGTCGCCACCGTTGGGATCGAGTTCGCAGGCGTTTTCAATAACGCAATGATGCCCGGTTTGGTTCGGCCTGAAAAGCTGGGGCGTTTGTCGGGCTATGGCTGGGCCTTGGGTTATGTGGGCGGTCTCGTCTCTCTGGTGATCGTTCTGGGGCTTTTGGCGGCCAACCCGCAAACGGATCTGACCCTTTTGGGGATGGAGCCCTTGTTTGGTCTTGATCCGGCATTACGCGAAGGGGACCGGATCGCGGGTCCCTTCGCGGCTGTTTGGTATCTTATTTTTGTGTTGCCGTTGTTTTTGTGGACGCCGGATCAGCGCCGCAAGGCGCCATTGGCTTCGGCCATTCGCAGTGGACTTGGATCCTTATTGGCGACTGTGGCGCAATTGCGCGCGCGTCGCTCCATAGCTATGTTTTTGCTGGCTAATATGATCTATAAGGATGGCCTTGCCGCTCTTTTTGCATTTGGCGGGATATACGCCGCCGGCCAGCTTGGCTGGGGGCCCATTCAGATAGGCGTTTTCGGAATTTTATTGACCATCACCGGAGCTTTTGGCGCGGTGATTGGCGGGCGGTTGGATGACCTATATGGGCCGCGCGCGGTGATTGGCGGCGCCCTATGTGTTCTGATTATCTGCGGGTTTGGTCTTGTTTCAGTGGATCGGAACACAATTTTTTTCGTGATTTCAACACCTCCAGCAACTTCTGGCGGCGCAATGTTCTCGACGCCGCCGGAACAGATATTTCTGGCGCTGGGCGGTTGCATCGGCGCGGTGAGCGGGCCTTTGCAATCGGCTTCCCGTACGCTGTTGGTCCGTTTGGCGCCTCTTCATGAAATTACGCAATATTTTGGGCTTTTCGCGTTATCTGGTAAAATTACCAGCTTCTTTGCACCGTTTATGGTTGCGCTGGTCACGGCGGTGACCGCCAGTCAGGCGACGGGGATGGCGGTTATTCTTGGGTTTTTCATTTTGGGATTGGCGATTTTGATGCGTGTTGAACTTCGTGCGGAGAGATAACGCGATCTCAATTCGCCTCAATGGGATGGCTCATAAGCCATTGAGGCAGTCGGCGGAAGGTTTTGCGAAATAATAGCCTTGCATCGCGTGGATGCCCAATGTTCGCATCAAGGCGGCGGTGGGCTCATCTTCCACCCACTCTGCGATGGTTTTGATCTTACGCGCGTTGGCGATGTCCACCAGCGACTTGAGGAAGATGTAATCCACTTCGCTTGAGCCGGCGCGCTGAACGAATTGGCCGTCTATTTTCAAGTAATCGAGTTTAAGACCGCGCAGTGTCGAAAACGAAGTGTATCCGGCGCCAAAGTCGTCAAGAGCGACTTTAACTCCTAGAATGCGCAGCTCCGTCAGGATGGCCTGCAGCGCGGACGAATCTTCGATGATCGTGTTTTCGGTGATCTCTACGATCAGCCGCGTCGCCGGTTCTCCCGCCTCTTCCAACGTGTTCAAAAGCGTAGTGGTCCAACTACGGTTCAAAAGCACTGAGGGAGAGAGATTTACGGCGATGAAAATAGAAGAATGCTGACGCAATTTGGTTAGCGCTTGGCTTATTGCTTTTTGATCGAGTAACGCCAACAGGCCTAAAGTTTTGGCTGCGGGTATAATCTTGCTTGCGGACAATAGATCGCCATTGATACGCCGCAGCCGCATGAGCGCTTCAAAAAAAACCGGTTCGCCGTCTTCGGAACGAACCACCGGTTGATAAACTTGCTCTATGCGGTCTTGTGAAAGCGCCTGGAAGGCCTCGTTAGCCATTTTCACCGTCTTGCGGCGAGCGATAAATTCATCGTTTTCCGGATGCCAGGCGGCGTATCGACCATACCCTTTGCCGCGAATTTGTTTCAAGGCTTCCCTCGCCCGAGAAAAAGCGAACTCCGCTGTTTTCGCGTGTTTGGGAATGCTTACGGCGCCGATGGAAATGGAGGGCGCGATCAAATGTCCCTCAATGTTCACAGGCTGGTCAAAAACGGAAGAAATAAACCGATGAGCCGTCTGCTCGATTTCACTTTCAACGCAGTTGCGCGCGATCAATCCGAATTTATTCGCCGATAATTTGCCAAATGTGTTGTCGGCGCCTGCTGCAACGCGCAAACGTTCAGCGATTTTTGCAATCAATTTGTCGGCGATAGGCAGCCCATAAACTTCGTTTACAAGCCCCAGTCCATCGATGGACGCAATGAAAAAAGCGCCTTGGTTTTCATCTGTCTCTAGAGACGCCGCTACGGCGTTTTCCAAGGACTGCATGAATTCGCGGCGGTTGTTCTGGCCCGCGTCTCCATCGTTTCGTCTGGCTGCCTGGGCTTCAGATGCGGTGACGACTCGCACGGTTCCGCAAGCCCGGATCGGGCGGCCTTCTTTATCGGGCCACCAGCAGCCCACGTCTTCCAGTATGAGAGCGTTTGAAGGGTTATGTTGATCAAGGAACAGCTGATAGATTGTGTGAAAGATATTTTCGTCGCCGTTTTTCCCGGATTCTTGTTTTAAAATGGCTTCGCGCCGGGTCGCATGGGACCCCGCTTGGCAAAGCGCTTCATAGCTTTGGCCGGACGTGGGGAGGGCGCTGTTTTGAAAAGGCAGGATATGCTCGACGTTTGCGCTCCAACGTATTTTATCTGTTTCAAGGTCCCACTCGTAAAGGGCGGTTTTCACGGTGGTGAGAATCTGGCTGGCGGCGATGTTTTTTACTGAGACTTCAAGAGAGTCTTTGGGCGAGGAGCATTCCCAAGCAACATTATCGCCAGACGCGTTCATTTCTGAATCCCATGAATCATGACTTGTTAAAAACCCTCGCCGCGCCAAATGAGAGGACCGTCGGGAGCGAGGTTCGGCAGCGCCGGTTGAGATAACATCACCTATCCAAAAGGTTAACAAATCATTACCATTGGCACGCCGATTGCCTCGACGATTGTACATAGTGCAAGCCTGTCCCACAATGGGGCGAACATAGGAGCCTCGGATGAGAATTGATCCGATACGGCGCATAAATGTTGATAAGCGATCGCGCGCCAGAGCTTTTTTGCTTCAAGGAGAAGAGTCGGTGAGGGTGTCGTCCGCTGAGCGAGAGGGTGAAGGCGGCGACGCAGACGTGGTTCATCCATCCTACTGTCGTGAGATTGCGGTTCTTGACGGCGGCTCTCCGTCAAAAAGCTGGACCGGTTCCGCGAGCCTTTACCGTCCTAACTCCGTGTTCTTGGCGCACCTTATAGCGACCAAGGAGGGCGCCCCTCAAACGCGGCGGCGTCGCAGGGTGGACTTGGCGGAGGGCGTTGCGCGCTATCAATTAATGGAGGAGGATCTGGAGCGAGAGCTGAACGGGGTGAGCGTTACGATCTCGCTTTAAATTTTATGTGCGCAATGGCTTTATTGTTCGTTCTCCGTTAGATCGTCTCGTCCGAAATTGGGCGCGGACGTGTCTTGTCCAGCGTCGATGATGGAGCGGCGGATGGAGCGGGTTCGTGTGAACAGGTCGAACAACGCATCGCCGTCCCCCCAGCGAATCGCGCGTTGCAGGGCGGAGAGGTCTTCTGAAAAACGTGACAGCATCTCCAGGATGGCGTCCTTGTTGTGAAGGCAAATGTCCCGCCACATGGTTGGATCAGATGCGGCGAGGCGTGTAAAATCGCGAAAACCGCCGGCGGAATATTTGATGACTTCGGATTGAGTCACGGTGGCCAGATCATCGGCGGTGCCGACAATGTTATAGGAAATCAGTTGCGGCAAATGCGATGTGATCGCCAGCACCAGATCATGGTGCTGAGGCTCCATCCTGTCGACTTTTGAACCGCAGCCTTCCCAAAAGGCGGAGAGTCGGGCGATCGCGCCTTCATCCACGCCTTGCGCCGGGGTGAGGATGCACCACCGCTTGCTGAATAACTCCGCGAAGCCGGCGTCTGGCCCGGAGTGTTCGGTGCCCGCGATTGGGTGGCCGGGAATGAAATGAACATTGTCCGGCGTATGGGGCGCGACCAGTTCAATAACCCCTTCCTTTACGGAGCCTACGTCGGTGAGGATGGCGCCGGGGGCGAGAGAGTTGGAGATCTGCTGGGCGATTACGCCGTAGGCGCCCACAGGCGCGCAGAGAATGACGAGGTCTGCGCCTTCAACCGCTTCTGCGGGGTCGAGAAAGTAATCATCCGCCAAGCCCAGCTCTTCCGCCCGCGTGAGGGTTTTTTCTGAGCGGGTGGAGACGATGATCTCCTCGGCGAGATTTTCCCGGCGCACGACACGGGCGAGTGACGAACCTATAAGGCCCACGCCAATGAGCGTCATGCGGTTAAAGAGCGTATCTGACATTGTTATTCCAATATAGCGAAATGGCTTGTCCCGAGTTACGGGTTTACGCACGCTTGAACTTCATTAAACTTGTCGGTCTCATAAGTCATGATCGGCAATGTGACCACTAGATTGAATTCTAAGCGATTTGATTTCTCCCTCGCCAGCGTAACCGGCGAAGGAGGGTTTGAATTTCGGAGCTGAATTTATCCAAGAAAACCTTTCAACGCGGTGATGACGTCCCGATTCGCCTCTTCCGTTCCAATGGACATGCGCAAGGCGTTCTTGAAGCCATAGCCGTCGACCCGGCGCAGCACGCATCCCTGATCGCAAAGATAGTCATCGGCTTCCGCCGCCGTTTTCCCTAGTGTGTCGGGGAAGTGGATTAAGATGAAATTGCCGACGCTTGGCGTGACCTTCAGGCCAAGCGCTTCCAGCTCTTTGGTGACCCAAGGCAGCCATTTTTCATTGTGCTCCACCGCGTCTTCGATGAAGGCGCGGTCCTCAACCGCAGCGATCCCCGCCGCCAGCGCCGCCGCGTTGATGTTGAACGGGCCGCGAATCCGGTTCAGCGCGTCGATGACATGGGCGGGGCCGTAAGCCCAGCCAAGGCGCAGCGCCGCAAGGCCGTAAATCTTGGAAAAAGTGCGCGTCATCAAAACGTTGTCCGCAGTGGCCGCGAGCTCCACCCCGGCCTCATAGTCGTTGCGGCGCACATATTCGGCATAGGCCGCGTCCAGCACTAGGAGCGTGTGTGGGGGCAGTCCTGCGTGTAGACGTTTGATCTCGTCAAACGGCAGATAAGTGCCGGTGGGATTGTTTGGATTGGCGAGAAAAACGACTTTGGTTCGCTCCGTGACACGCTCCAGCAGGGCGTCCACATCCGTGACGCAGTCGCGCTCCGGAGCGATGACGGGCGTTCCGCCGGCTGCGAGGATGGCGATTTTATAAACAAGGAAGCCATGCTCGGTGAAAAGCCCTTCGTCGCCGGGGCCGATATAGGCCCGGGCGACGAGCTCCAGAATTTCGTCGGAGCCATTGCCGCAAATCATACGATCCATGTTGAGGCCATAGACCCGGGCGATGGCTTCGCGCAGAGCGCTTGCCGACCCGTCCGGGTAAAACTCCAGCGGGCCGACGGCGCGAAAGGCTTCTAAGGCTTTTGGGCTGGAGCCGAGGGGGCTTTCATTGGACGACAGCTTATGAAACTTGTCGCCGCCGGTGGCTTTTGAGCGGCCGGGGACATAGGGCGCAATCTGGAGAATGCCGGGGCGGGGCTGTGGGCGAGAGGAAGAGGAGACGTCGGCGCCGTTCGGGACTGGTTGGTCGGATGCTGTTGTTGTCATTTTCATTTGTTTCCGGGTTTTTCAGGATCAGCTATCGGCGCCGAAATCGGCGTTCGACATGTCGTCAAGATCAATGGGGGCGGCGAAGCCTCCGATTCGTCGCAAGGTTTGGGGCGGAGCGCCAGCCTCCTCGCATAGCGTTGAAATCTCGGCGGCGGGCATATCCGCGCGAACGGCGATCATCGCGTCTACGCCTTCAGTGGTGCGGTGAAAGGCCATTACTTCGACGCCGCTGTTCATGAGTTTGCCTGGCGCCGCTCCGCGCCAACGCGCGTCATAAACGGCCATGTCCATGGCGAGGATCTCAGTTGGATCAACCGCGCTGGAAATGACGAAGGCCGGCAAGTCCGCAGGCCGGTCTTCACAAACGAAAAAGGGTAATCTTGCGGTGATTTTGGGTCCAAGCGCCTCGTCGCTCGCCAAGCTGCGCCACCACGGCAGGTCCGCCCGCTCCTCGATGGCGATAAGGCCGAAACTCAGAGTTTGTAAATTATTTCCGCTCAGAGCCACCTCGCGAATGACGTCGGAAGGGTCGCCTGAAATCTCCAATGGCGCGGAGAAGCCGAAATAAAACCGGGCCAGGTCATAAAGTTCGATAAGATCTTCCGGGCGCTCTTCCATGAAAATGCGCACGCGCCCTGTGGGAGATACGGCGTTCATGGTGAGCTCACGCCAGATATGCTCCAGCTGGATCAGTGAGGTTTCGCCGTTATGGCGCTCAACCAGGCGGCGCATCCACTCAGCTTCTCGCTCCGGTGAATTGAGACGAGGCATAAGCGCTCCTTCGCGCTCATTCAATGCAGCGGCTCTGTCGTTGATCAGCTGCTGGATTTCCCTGTCAATCGCCTCAATTCGGCGTTCCGGGTCGCTATCGACGGCGCAATTACGCTTCGAAGGCAAATCAGTCAGCATGAGTTTCGTCCTTGAAAGAGAATTCCTGAACGGGCAAATGACGGTCAGTCATAGGTAAAATGGGGGCGGAAAGCAAAAGAAATCATTGACGATAAGCTGGACGGCGCCTACCTCTTTTCTTCCTTGCGCTTCTTTGTCGCCAATATATCCTTTGGTGGCGTTTCATAAATGAAGAGCGGGATTTTGACGGCGAGGACCGAGAAATAAGATGAAACGCAAAGAAGCTGCAACGCCGGACGAGGCAGATCATCCCTCAAGTAAAATCGCGCGTTTTGGCGCTGATTCTCCGTTGAAACTCGCCTCAGGCGTCGAGCTTGCTCCCTGGCAAATCGCTTATGAGACTTACGGCCAGTTGAATGAAGACCGCAGCAATGCGATTCTCATTTGTCATGCGCTGACGGGGGACCAATATGTGGCCTCGAAAAATCCAATTTCTGGCAAACCGGGCTGGTGGTCCATGCTCGTGGGGCCGGGGTGCCCGGTGGACACCGATAAATATTTCGTTATTTGCGCCAATGTTCTGGGCGGCTGTTTAGGGACCACGGGTCCCGCCTCCACCAACCCGGCGACTGGAGCTGCGTGGGGTTTGGACCTGCCGGTGGTGACCATCGGCGACATGGTCCAGTCGCAACAGCGTCTTCTCGATTATTTGGGCGTCGAGACGCTTTTCGCCGTCATCGGCGGCTCCATGGGCGGCATGCAGGTTCTGGACTGGGCGACGCGTTTTCCCGAGCGGGTTTTCGCCGCTATTCCCATCGCCTCCGCCGCGCGTCATTCCTCGCAAAATATCGCCTTTCATGAAGTGGGGCGCCAGGCGGTGATGGCCGATCCCAACTGGCGTGGCGGTCGCTACGCAGAATATGGTTCGCGTCCCTCAAAAGGTTTGGCCGTGGCGCGAATGGCCGCGCACGTCACCTACATGTCGGATCGGGCGTTGCACACCAAATTCGGGCGGAACCTGCAGGATCGGGAGGCTATTACTTTCGGCTTCGACGCGGATTTTCAGATTGAAAGCTACCTGCGCCATCAAGGCATGACTTTCGTTGATCGTTTCGACGCCAATTCCTATCTCTATGTGACGCGGGCCATGGATTATTTTGACATAGCGGCGGATCACGGCGGCGTGCTCGCTAATGCGTTTTTGCATTCTCCGGTTCGCTTTTGCGTCATGTCTTTCACCTCCGACTGGTTGTTTCCAACGTCGGAAAGCAAGGCTATCGTCAAAGCGTTGAACGCGGCGGCGGCGAATGTGTCTTTCGTCGAGGTGGAGAGTGAGCGTGGGCATGACGCGTTCTTGCTGGATGAACCGGAAATGTTCCGCACCGTGCATGGCTTTTTGACGGGGGCCGCCAATGCGCGGGGAATTCCGGCGCCGGGAGGGAGCGGCTTATGAGCTTGAAGCGAGACGGGCGCGCCAATGGCGCCGATCGCGGCGATCATTTGATTGTTCGGGATTGGATTGAGCCGGGTAGTCGGGTGTTGGACGTGGGCTGCGCCGACGGGGCGTTGTTGGATTTGCTCATTCGTGACCGGCAGGTGGACGGGCGGGGCGTTGAACTGTCGCAAGCGGGGGTGAACGCATGCGTCGCGCGTGGTCTGTCGGTGGTTCAAGGGGACGCCGACAGCGATTTATCCGATTACCCTGACGACGCTTTTGACTATGTCATTTTGAGCCAGACCCTTCAGGCCATGCGCTCGCCGAAAACCGTTCTGGAGCAATTGCTGCGCATTGGCGACAAAGCCGTGGTGTCGTTTCCGAACTTTGGTTTCTGGCGGAACCGTTTGCAACTTATGTTCCTTGGCCGGATGCCTGTGACGGATTATCTGCCTTATTCATGGTACGACACGCCGAATATTCACTTTTGCACGATTCAAGATTTCACGCGCATGTGTGAGGATGTCTCCGCTAAAGTGGAGAAAGCGGTGCCTTTGGACCGCAACGGCGAGCCAGTTGGGGTTCGCGGCCCTTGGTGGACATGGAATCTTTTTGGCGAACAGGCTGTTTTCTTGCTGAGCCGCTAATGGCGCATTCCCGCCGATGCGCCTTCGGGAAGGAAGACCGGCCGTAATACTCTGAAGCTTCGTTTTTTTGCAATGGGAACGCCTTGATAGAGGACCTTTTCCGCTTCAAGCAACAATAGGCCAGCGAAGGCGGGGCAGAACTTGCGCCCGACGGCTTCGAAACTACGCGCCGAGCGTATTACGAGTTTCGAACGCGTTGGAGGAAGAAAAAGCGCTTCGTCGCGGCCGCGAATTTGAAAATCGCAGGTTCTCATCAAGGCTTCCAGCTGTCCGCGCGAATAGGGGCGCCCATAGCCAAAGGGAGATATTTCCGATCGCGCCCAAAGCCCGCGCCGGTTTGGCGCTATGGCGATCATTCTCCCTCCCGGCGCCAGCACGCGCCAGACTTCGCGCAGCAGCGCGGCTGGATCGCCCGCCATATCCAGTCCATGAACCAGAATCGCCCGATCAAAGCAATAATCGCTAAAAGGCAATTGGTGGTCATGGGTCAGGACGCTGGCGTTTCGTCGCTCTGGCGGCCAGGCCATAACCCCTTGGGCCGCAGGCATGGCGGCGACGCAACGCTCCGCCTCATTCAGATAGGGGCGCATGAAAGGGCCGGGATAGCCGACGCCCAGCAGCGATTGCCCTTTAAGCGTCGGCCATAGGGTGCGGATGCGGGCGCCGATCAGAACGCGCAGCATTCGCCCGGCGGGCAATTCGTAAAATGTTTTAAGGTCGGCGACGTCAAGATACATGAAATAACGGTCCTGAGTGTCGCACTCTTTGGCGATCCATTTTGAGCCTAGTTGTCTTTTGACCCTACGGCGAGGCGATAATGGTTCGTTTGTTTGCGGTTTGCAATCGTGATTGCGCGCTGGACGCATCCATGGTTGCGCCATATGCGTCTCTGGGCCAAGGTGGAGGAAAGGCATCACAGGATGTTCACAACAGCGATTGACTGAAAGTGAGACCCATGCGCGCAGAGCTACGCAACCTCGAAATTCGCCAATTTCCTTGCCTTGACAGCAACTTCGGCGTTCTTGTCCATGATCCGGAAACGGGGCGCACCATCGCTTTCGACGTTCCTGACGCAGCCCCCTATCTCGAGGTCTTGAGCCAGACCGGGTGGCGGTTGAGCGATATTCTGATCACACATCATCATTGGGACCACGTTCAAGGATTGAGCGCCTTGAAAGAGGCCACCGGCGCGCATGTGACGGGGCCGGGCTTGTCCCGTGGGAAGATCTCCGATGTGGACGCTTTCGTTGAAGATGGCGACCGGGTGATGGCGGGAGATCTTGAGATTCGCGCTTTGGCGACGCCGGGGCACACGTTGGATCAGATTTCTTGGTGGATTCCGGCGGGTAAATTCGCTCATACGGGAGACACATTATTCGCGCTGGGCTGCGGCCGGGTGTTTGAAGGCGACATGGAGATGATGTGGTCGTCCTTGGATAAGCTCGCGCGGAGCCTGCCGTCTGAGACGGCGATTTATTGCGGACATGAATATACCCTCGCCAACGCCCGTTTCGCCGTGACGGTTGATCCGGCGAATCCTTTGCTCAAGGAGCGACTGGCGGTGATAGAGCAAAAAGTCGCCGCCGGGCAGGCGACATTGCCAACGACCATGGAAGAGGAGTTGGCCACCAATCCCTTCCTTCGGGCGCGGGATCTTGGGGTTCAAAAGGCGTTGAATATGGAAGGGGCCGCGGCCGCGGATGTTTTTGGCGAATTGCGCCGGCGTAAAGATAATTTCTGAGGAGGAGCCGGAGATGAATACGCCTCAATATAACCCGCAAGACATGCAGGTCATTATTAATGAGCTGAAAATGCAGCCGCATCCCGAAGGGGGGTATTTCGTCGAGACATTCCGTGATGAAGCCTGCGACCCATCTGGAAGGTCACGTTCGACGGCGATCTATTATTTGCTGCCGGCGGGCGAGGTTTCCGCTTGGCATAGGGTTGACGCGGTGGAGGTCTGGCACTGGTATGCGGGCGGGCCGCTGGCGTTGACGGTGTCTGAAAACGGTCATGACATGCGCGCGCTGCATCTTGGCCCCAACGTCATGACAGGACAGCGCCCGCAAGGCGTGGTCCCGCGCGGCGCGTGGCAGACGGCGGAGACGCTAGGCGCTTGGACATTGGTGGGATGCACGGTGGCGCCCGGTTTCGAGTTCGCAGGATTCGAGATGGCGCCTGCAGGCTGGCGTCCTGTTCCCCGTCCAATGTAAATGCGCGTTGAAATCTCGTTTGGCCTCTTCGTCAAAACGGCTGACGTGCTTGCGGTGCGTCGCCACAAGCCGTAAACTGCGCCTAAATTTTATATGCAGGGTCGGGCCTTCACGCCTTAAAGCCCCGTAAAACCCAAACTGAACAATAAAATCCAAACTGAACAACAAGAACATCGATCGGAAAACCTCTAAATGGCATCTGGTGATATCAAGAAGGTCGTGCTGGCCTATTCTGGCGGCCTCGACACGTCCATCATCCTGAAATGGCTGCAGACGGAGCTTGGCTGCGAAGTGGTGACCTTCACCGCTGACCTTGGTCAGGGAGAAGAGCTGGAGCCAGCGCGCAAAAAAGCTGAAATGATGGGGATAAAGGAGATCTATATCGACGATCTGCGCGAGGAGTTCATTCGCGACTTCGTCTTTCCCATGTTTCGCGCCAACGCCGTTTATGAAGGGGTTTACCTGCTGGGAACGTCCATCGCCCGGCCGTTGATTTCCAAGCGTTTGATTGAAATCGCGGAAGAGACAGGGGCTGACGCTATCGCCCATGGCGCCACCGGCAAGGGTAATGATCAGGTTCGCTTTGAGCTGTCGGCCTATGCGTTGAACCCGGACATCAAGGTTATCGCGCCGTGGCGTGACTGGACCTTCAAATCGCGCACCGATCTGATTGAATTTGCCGAAAAGCATCAGATTCCGGTCTCCAAGGACAAACGCGGCGAAGCGCCGTTCTCGGTTGACGCCAACATGCTGCACTCCTCGTCAGAGGGCAAGGTGCTGGAAGATCCGGCGGAAGAAGCGCCTCATTACGTCTATCAGCGCACCGTTGATCCGGTGGACGCGCCGGATAAAGTAACGGAAATCGAGATCGGCTTTGAAAAAGGCGACGCCTGCTCGCTGAATGGCGAGAAAATGTCGCCGGCGACGCTTTTCGCCAAGTTGAACGATTATGGCCGCGACAATGGCGTTGGCCGCCTTGATCTGGTGGAAAATCGTTTTGTAGGGATGAAATCGCGTGGCGTCTACGAAACGCCGGGCGGAACGATCCTTCTCGCCGCGCACCGGGCGATGGAATCCATCACGCTGGATCGCGGCGCCGGCCATTTGAAAGATGAGCTGATGCCGCGTTATGCGGAGCTGATCTATAACGGCTTCTGGTTCTCGCCTGAACGTGAAATGTTGCAGGCCCTCATCGATAAGAGCCAGGAGCATGTGACAGGTTCCGTAACCTTGAAGCTCTATAAGGGTAATGTGATCGTTGTGGGCCGCAAGTCTCCCTATTCGCTTTATTCTGAAGAATTGGTCACATTTGAAGACGATCAGGGCGCTTACGATCAGAAGGACGCCGCCGGCTTCATCAAGCTGAACGCGCTTCGCTTACGCACGCTGGCCAAGCGTAATCGTCTGGGCTGAAAATGAAGGCGCGGGCGGGGCGCTCACCAAGCGCGCCGCCCGTTTTGGTTCGTGGGGTGAAGGTTTGTGTTTTTATCTCGCGATCTCACGCTGACTCGAGAAATGTCTTGATAGATCGGGCGCTCGCATGGGGATCCTTCAGTTCGCATTCCCATATGACATGCGCCGCCCAACCGGCGTCTAACAGCGCCTGGCGCGCCGCTGCGTCCCGATTTTGGTTCCTCACGATCTTCTCGCGCCAATAATCCGCGTTTGTTTTGGGCGCTCGTGCGCCGCGCCGGCAGTCATGGCCATGCCAGAAGCATCCATGCACAAAAATGACTTTTCGCCGTGCGGGAAAGACAAGATCGGGCGTTCCCGGCAAATCCTTGCGATGCAGGCGGTATCTGTAGCCCATGGCGTGAATCAGGCGCCTGACGATCAACTCGGGTTTGGTGTTCTTGGATTTGACCGCTCGCATGGTTTTTGATCGAAGCGCGTCCACCATTATCGGTCAAACTCTATTCTGAGGCTGGGGTCGGATTCGACCTCGCTGACAATACGATTATAGCGCTCAATCACGTCCGCGACGACGCTGGCGCGAGCGCTCCGTTCAAAGCCGCTCCATTCATGGATGTTGGCGGCGAAAAATTGCTCCACTTCGATGACGTCGATGCGCTCATTCACTTCGGCCTGTTTGGCGAGGGCTTTGGCGCCGCCGAGGCCATCTTGGGTGGTGATGATCAGTGGTCTCAGTCCCGCGCCCAGATTCGTCTGGCATTTGCGGATCAACGCTTCTCCCGGCGCGGTGGTGACATGGATCGCCGCATCGCCAATCAGGAAGTCCCCCGCGCGGCTGGAGGGGGCGTCGGCGACGGAAAATCCGTGATGCTCTATTTCGCCATTGGCGATGCGCTCCAGTTGCGCGCCGATGAGGTGTTGCATGACGGCGCCGGCGTACATGGTTCCTTTGGCTTCCCGCTGGCGCTCAACGGCCTGGGCGAAAAGACCGCGCACGCAGGCGCGCAAGGAGTGGGACGGATCAAGTTTGAAAATGAAGGGCTGCGCGTCGAAATAGGCGAGGATGCGTTCAACCCAGAAGGTTTCCGCGTCCTCCAGATCAAGCTCGCCATCTGCATGTAATTCGTTCAACACGTCAATATAAGCGATCATGCGCTCCATATTGCCGCGGCTCGTACGCCCGCCCTCATTGGATAGAATACGCTCCACCCCGTGTTCGCTCAGAATTTTCTTGACCGCAGGACCTCCCAGCCCGGCCACTTGTCCTCCCTTCGCGGTGATGAAATCCGTCTGCTTCAATGGGAACGGTTTTGATTTCGCGTTTCGCGTCAAAATCAGGACGAGAGACAATGAGCCTTTTGAGCGTCCGATATGGCGGGCGTCTAGAGTGGCGAGGGTTTGACGCTGACGCGTGCTCATGCCGCTTGTTGGTTTTTTCGCATGGCGCGTCCAAGCAGGGGATCGAATATATGGTGAGCCAAATGGCGCACCACGGGAACCGCGACGCCGTCGCCGGTCAGATGATAGGCTTCGGTGTAATTTTTTGGCAATTTGTAATCGTCGCCCAAACCCATGAGCCGAGCCGTCTCGCGTGAGGAAATCAGGCGAGAGCGAATGTTGGCGCCATCCACCACGATGATTGTCTGACGGCTTGAGCCGCCTGCGGGCGTGCGCAGACATCCGGCGATGTCGTCAAAGCGTACTTCCGCTCTTTGCACTTTCTCGCCGTTTTCATCTAGGCGGGTTCGTTTGTAGACCCCACCCACCATACGCCGCTCGGACCTTTTGGCGGCGTCCACTTTGGCCAGATTCGTTGCGGACATCATATCGAGAAGCTGTTGGGTTTGCGCAGGAGTATGCCAGCTCACGCTTGCCGGCCGTTCTTCGATGATATCTGCGAATGTGGTGTTGCGATGCGCCGGGGTTGGCACGTTCCACCAAAGAAGGTTTTCCTTCGCCTTCTCAGATATGCCCGCAACCGCTTTGCGCAAGCTTTTCGAGTGGAAAGGATCGAGCGGCTCGGGGGTCAGTAAGTCTTTACCGACTTTGATGTCGTCACGCACGCCGACGATAAAAAGGCGCGGTCGCGATTGCGGCACGAAAAGCGCGGCGTTTATGACAAGAACGCCATAGCGATATCCTGCGTCGGCGAAAGTTTGGCAAATGGCGCTGAAATCTTCGCCGCCATGAGAGGTGAGGGTTCCCAGAACATTTTCCAAGGCGATGATTTTCGGCGCGCGCCCTTCCGCCGCAAGGTTTCGCACCACATCCCAAAAAGGATAGAAGGTGCCCGAACGTCGGCCTTTCAGGCCCGCGCCGCCTCCCGCCAGCGAAAGATCCTGACACGGGAATGAAGCCCACATGAGATCCGCCTCTCCGGGAAGCTCCGATGTCAACACGTCTCTTACGTCGCCAATTTTCAACTCGCCTCTCGTTCCCCAGTTGGCTTGATAGGCGAGTCCTTTCTTGGGGTCGAAGTCATTGGCGAACAGACACGTCCAGTCCGGGCCAAGGCCTGCGCGCGCCATGCCCCCTCCGGCGAAAAATTCGTAAAAACTAGCCATTGGCTACATGTCCGCTGGTGTTGACTTAGGTCTACATCATGGCGCCATGAGCTGCCCATGTCCACAATGTTCTTTTAATGTTCTAAAAATCTCATGTGTGTAATTGCCTCGGCGCTAGAGGCTCGGCGGATGATTCACGTGGAACGGACGTCTGACTTTTCTAGGCGGATCGGGTCGAGATAAAATGAGCGATGGCCACTAGTCTGTCGGCGCGCGCGCCATAGCTCGCCAAAAGTTGATCGGCTTCCTGGGTAAGTGTTTTAAGCTCCTGACGGGTCCAGTCGGCGCCGTTCAGCGCCACCAGAGTGGCTTTTCCCGCGGCGGCGTCCTTGCCTGCGGCTTTTCCAAGCGTTTGCGTGTCGCCTTCGTGGTCGAGCAGGTCGTCGGCGAGTTGGAACCCAAGACCGATCACCTCCCCGAAGCGGGTCAGGCGCGTGACGTCCGCCTCCGACGCATTGGCCAGAATAGCGCCGGCGCGGCAGGCGAAGCGGATCAGCGCCCCTGTTTTCATGGCTTGAAGCGTGCGAATTTCTTGCTCGCCGCGCTGGTGATGCTCTGATTGCAAGTCGAGCATTTGCCCGCCCGCCATGCCCCCGGCGCCCGCCGCCCGGGCGAGCTCGCGCGTCACGCTCAGTCGTATGGCGGGGTCCTCGTGAACGTCATTGGCGGTGACGGCGTCGAAGGCCAGAGTCAGAAGGGCGTCCCCTGCGAGAATAGCGCTGGCCTCATTATAGGCTTTGTGAACGGTTGGCCGCCCACGGCGCAGGTCGTCGTCGTCCATGGCCGGCAGATCGTCATGGATCAGCGAATAGCAGTGAATGCACTCCAGAGCGCTGGCCGCGCGCAAGACGCCATTGTCGCTGCGCCCGAAGAGCCGCGCGGTCTCCAACAGCAACACGGGACGCAGTCGCTTGCCGCCGCCAAGGGCGCCGTGTCGCATGGCTTGCATAAGCTGCTGCGGGCGCAAGATTTCGCCTTCGAGAGCCTGGTCCTTCAGCAATTTTTCCAGATCGGCTTCGACCCGCTCGGCGCCGCCAGATAGCGCGTCTGTCAGAAGGGAGGTGTCGTTGGATAATCGCGTCATGTCAGCGCTCGCCGCGTTTGCATGGAAGAATGACGCGGGGATATTCCCCGCGTCATTTGACGTGTCATGTCAGTGGCGCGAATTCATGCGCGCGTCAAGAGCTGTGGGAGCTTACTCCAGCTCGCCCGCCTCCACGGCCACGGCGGCGGATTGAATGATGGCGGCGAAGCGCACGGCGGTTTGAACTTGCTCGGCGGTGACGCCGGCCTTTTTCAAGATGGCTTCATGGGAATCCATGCACATGCCGCAACCGTTCATGGCCGAAACCGCCAGAGACCAGAGTTCGAAGTCGACTTTATCGACGCCCGGCTTGCCGATGACGTTCATCCGCAATTTCGCGGGAAGGGTGCGATACTGCTCATTGGAGACCAGATGCGTGAAACGGTAATAGATATTATTCATCGCCATGATCGAGGCGGCCGCCTTGGCGGCGGTCATGGCTTCAGGGCTGAGTTTATCGCCGGCTTCCGCGATTAAGGCGCTGGCAACGGTTTTATTGCGGGATGCGATGCCGCACGCGACGAAAAGGCCGTATTTTTGCTGATCCGTCAGGCTCTCGTCGCTGGACATGGAGCCAAGGTTGAGGCGCACGTCTTTGGCGAAGTCGCCGATGGCGGATTTTAACGCGTCAATTGACATGAGAATTCTCCGGGTTTGAAGCTTATAAAAAAGGCCGGAGCATGCTCCGGCCTGATGAATTGAGCTGTTGCGGCCGATTAGGCTGCGAGAGTGTCGCCGCCGACCTCGCGGTTGCACGGGCACAGCTCGTCTGTCTGCAGAGCGTCCAGAACGCGCAAAGTGTCTTTCGGGTTGCGGCCGACGTTGAGGTTGGTCGCATAGATATGCTGGATCGTGTTTTCATCGTCGACGATGAATGTGTAACGATAAGCGACCCCGTCCGGCGAGCGTACGCCAAGACCGTCAACCAGCGAGCCATTGGTGTCTGCGAAGGACCAAATCGGCAATTTGTCCAGATCCGGATGCGCGCGCCGCCAAGCCAGCTTGCAGAATTCATTGTCGGTGGAGCCGCCGAGAACGACAGCGTCCCGGTCTTCGAATTCAGAGGCTAGACGCGCGAATTCCGCGATTTCCGTCGGGCAGACGAATGTGAAATCTTTCGGGTAGAAGAAGATCACCTTCCACTTGCCCTCAAAGCTTTTCTCCGTGATCGCCTCAAAGGCGCTCTCACCGGCTTCTTCATGGTTGTTAAAGCCGGGCTTGACGCCGACGACTTCAAACTCGGGAAGTTTTTCACCAATACCAAGCATCGATCTCTCCTTTGCGGCCGAGCGCGCTTGTGCGCGCAGACGGTGTGATTTCGCGAGCGATTGTGCATCGCAACGGGGGGATTTATGCAAAATTTATGAGCTTCGGTCAAAGCGATAAAAACGAAGCGTTGAATCGAAAAAAACGATAGTTCGGAGAAATATGGCCTTTGCACGATTTGACCCACAACTTATAAGAAAGGGAACGCAAGGCGAGGCTGGTGTGGGCGGGAGGCGAAATTGGTGTTGCCGACAATTCGACAAATGCAGTATTTCTCTGCGGTCGCCGAACAAAAATCCTTTTCCAAAGCGGCTTCCGCCTGTCATGTGACGCAGTCGACCCTATCCGCCGCCATTCGTCAATTTGAGGAAATATTGGGCGCGGAGTTGATCGACCGTTCAGGACGCCGGCCGGCGTTGAGCGCCGCTGGACGCGCGGTTTTGTCACAGGTTCACGTGATCCTTGGCGACACGGCGGAGCTGTCGAGTTTCGCTCAGCAGGACCGCCCCCCCTTGTCTGGAAAGATTCGTCTTGGGGTCATTCCCTCAATCGCGCCCTTCCTGTTGCCGCAGGTTTTGCCGAAGTTGCGAAAGCTTCATCCGGATTTGCGTTTGTATTTGCGGGAGGAACTGACGCGAAACTTGCTGGATGACCTGAAAGAAGGCCGTCTGGATCTGGTTTTGATGGCTTTTCCCTATCAGGCTGAAGGAGTTGAAGCTGAAATCATCGCGCAAGACCGCTTGCTGGTGGTGATGCCGGAGAGCCATCCGTTGGCGCGCCGCGCGCGCATTCTGCCTGAAGATCTGCGCGGGGAGCAGCTTCTTTTGCTTGAGGACGGTCATTGTTTACGCGAGCATGTTCTGGGCGCGCTTGGCGGCGCGCCAAAGGAAGAAGAAGAAATTCAAGCGTCATCCATGACGACGCTCATCTCTATGGTTGGCAATAATCTTGGGGTGTCATTGATCCCGCAAATCGCCGCCGATGCGGGGATTATTCGCGGGGCGGATTTGAAGTTGGCGCCCTTCGCCAGCGACAAGGCTGTGCGGGAGCTTGGGCTTGTATGGCGCCGCCGCTCTTGTCATCAAGGAGATGGGCGGGCTTTGGCGCGTTATTTACGCCTGCACATGGGGGGAGCGCCGGCGGCGGGGTCAGCTGAGGCTTCATGTGGGGAGCAAAGCGGATGAAGCCTCAACTCGCGCGTTTTGCGCGTCGATGGGGGGGGCGCATTGCGCTCGCCGCATTGTTGCTGCCTCTGTTTCTCACGATTGTTTATTCGGTGGTTCCGGCTGTGAGCACTTTGATGCTCGCACGTTATGCGTCCGGCCTTTGGGTGGACCGTCAGTGGGTGGCCTTTGATCAGATTTCTCCCAATGTCATGCGTTCTGTTATCGCCTCGGAGGATGGGAAGTTTTGCGATCACAACGGTGTCGACTGGTTCGCCTTGCGCGATCAGGTTGAGGCGTTGAGCGATGGCGAGGAAGCGCGCGGCGCGTCGACCTTGACCATGCAGGTGGCGAAAAACCTTTTCCTGTGGCCCAGTCGCAGTTATGTGCGCAAAGGGCTGGAGATACCTTTGGCGCTTATGCTTGACGCGGTTTTGACCAAGCGCCGAATTCTTGAGATCTATTTGAACATCGCCGAATGGGGCGAGGGAATTTTTGGAATCGAGGCGGCCGCCCAGGCCTGGTTTGGCAAGACCGCAAAGGAGCTGGGGTCGGTGGAGGCCGCGCGGCTGGCGACTGCTTTGCCGAATCCCCTTGTTCGCAACCCCGCAAAGCCGGGACGTAAACACCAGTATTTGTCTCGAATTAACCGCAACCGGGCGGCGGAGATTGATCCGCATGCGCAGTGCGTGCTTGCGTCAAGATAGGCTTATGTGAAATATTTTCCAAATTGGGCTGGCAAAAAGCCGATATTACCTGTATACAGCCGCAATTCTTACACACCGTGTGACACCACGCCCCGGGCAAACCGGTCTGGGGTCGGCGGATTATGGACGACGGAGAAAACTAAAATGGCCGTTCCAAAGAGAAAAACCTCGCGCATGAAGCGCGGTTTTCGCCGTTCTGCGGACGCTCTGAAGCAGCCGACATATGTTGAAGACAAGGATTCGGGCGAATTGCGCCGTCCGCATCACGTTGATCTGAAAACCGGCATGTATCGGGGTCGTCAGATTCTTCAGCCTAAAGCTGACGCCTGAGTTTCCGAAGCATTTTTTCGCGATATGATTTCATCTCGCAAGGAAAATATGCTTGAGAACGTGAATTACGAAAATCTGAAAAGGTCGGCCTTGTTTTGGTCGGCCTTTTTGTCGTGACTATTTGGGCAGTTACGATTGGGGTGAGCGTCAGATTGGGCTTTGTCGGCGTTTGCAGTTAATGTATGATCGCCGTCGATTGCGTACGGCTGAAGCTGTCGTGGTGGGGAAATGCCGTGAGCGTTGACCAAAGGTTGAGACGATTTTCATTATGCCATTGATTACTTCAATTCCGCTCACGCTTGCGCCGTTGTTGATTTTCAACATCATGGCGTTTGGCGTTCTGGGAACCGTTCCCGGCGACCCATGGGTGGCCACCGTCTTTACTGTGGAGCTGGTTTCCGGAGCGCGTTTCACGCTCATCCTTGGCGATTTGATGGTGCTTGCCGGTTTAGTGCTGTTATTCGTCGAAATCTTGAAAGCGACTCGAATAGGGGTCGTCGCCTTGACGGATCATATCCTTTCAACGCTTGTTTTCATTGTTTATCTGGTTGAGTTTCTATCTGTGCGCGAGGCGGCGCATTCGGTGTTTTTCATGTTGATGGCCATATCGCTGATCGACGTCGTCGCCGGCTTCAGCATTTCCCTGTCCGGCGCGCGGCGCGACATGACCTTTGGACCGGGCGACCGGTTTTAAGTGCTCGCCCGCTCTATGGTTCTTCTAAAAGATATCCTGCGCCCACCCGTTGTTATGGGTTGGCGATTTCTAAAGAATCGCGAGCCGGATCAGGTAGGAAATTGCGGAGATGGTCAATAACCCCGCAAGCCATAGTCCAGCGAACCATAGCAGGCGGGATTTTGTCGAGCCGGGCTCGGGAGCTTGGTCGCTCATTAATGATAGCTCTCCCCGGGGCGCACCTTGCCACGGAATATCCAATAGGCGTAGCCCGTGTAGGCGGCGATCATCGGCAAGAGAACGACGGCGCCGACCAGAAGGAATTTCAGGCTGGCTTCGGGGGCGGCCGCTTCCCAGATCGTATATTGATGTGGCACGATATAGGGAAACAAGCTGACTCCAAGCCCGATGTAGGACAGCAGAAACAGCCCAAGGGTGTAAAGGAACGGCGCGCCGTCTCGGGCGCCTTTGAGGCTGGTGAACAGCCCGAACGCCAACAGAAGCACGAGAAGCGGCACGGGAACGGCGAATAAAGCTTCTGGAAAGCTAAACCAACGCTCCGCCATGGAGGGGTGCAAAAACGGCGTCCAAAGGCTCACTGCTCCGATGACGCACAGCATGGCGACGCCCAGGCGGCGGGCTTTTTCCCGGAAAAATTCTTGCATGGGACCTTCGGTTTTCCAGATGAGCCAGGTGGCGCCCAGAAGAGCGTAGCCCACCAAAAGAGAGAAGCCCGTCAGGACCGTGAATGGCGACAACCAGTCGAACCAGCCGCCGGCGTAGCCGCGGTTTTCCACCGCGATGCCCTGAACGACGGCGCCCAGAGCGACCCCTTGGGAAAATGTGGCCACGGCGGACCCAAGAAAGAAGCAGATGTCCCAGACGCGTCGGTTGCGCTCTTCCGCTTTGAAGCGGAATTCGAAGACGACGCCGCGAAAAATCAACCCCATGAGCATGGCGATAATTGGGGCGTAGAGCGCAGGCATGAGCGTGGCGTAGGCCAGCGGAAAGACGGCGAGCAAGCCGCCGCCGCCTAAAATAAGCCAAGTCTCGTTACCGTCCCAAACGGGAGCGATGGAGTTCATCATCAAGGTGCGCTCGGTTTCCGTGCGCGCGGTTGGAAACAGGATTCCGATGCCCAGATCAAATCCGTCAAGAACCACATAGGCGAAAATGGCGACGGCGATTAGCAGCGCCCAGATAAGAGCATAGTCGATTTCCATGACGCTTACTCCGTGGGATTAATGGTGCGAGACGGTGAAATGGCGGGGGCCGGCGTGATCCCGGCCGCGCGCGTGGGCTGCCCGGTTTCGATTTCCGGCGCGCCGTCCGGGGTTTGAGCCATGGCTTTGAGGATGTAAAGGATGCCGATGCCGAAAACGATGAAATAGACGACGATAAAGACCAGCAGCGACGTGCCGACGGCGGAGGCGTCAATGGGCGAGGCCGAATGCTCCGTTCGCAGCAGCCCGTAGACCGTATAGGGCTGACGTCCAACTTCAGTGGTTATCCAGCCTGCGAGAACGGCGATGAAGCCGGAGGGGCCCATGGCGACGACGGCTTTATGCAACAGGCGCGAGTCGTAAAGCGATCCGCGCCAGCGCATGGCCAGGCTCCATAATCCTACGGTGAACATCAAAAGACCCATCCCCACCATGATCCGGAAAGTGAAGAAAATGATGGTGGCGTTGGGCCAGTCCTCCCGGGGGAACTCGTTCAGTCCCGGAACGACGCCGTCCAGAGAGTGGGTTAAAATCAAGCTGCCCAGATAAGGGAGTTCGATTTTATAGAGCGTCTCCGCCTTCTCCATGTCGGGAATGCCGAATAAGAGCAGCGGCGCTTCGCGTTCGGGCTCGAAGTGTCCCTCAATGGCCGCGATTTTCGCCGGCTGATGCGCCAGCGTGTTCAGCCCATGCTGATCTCCGGCGAGCATTTGAATGGGAGCGATGATCGCCGCCATCCACATGGCCATGGAAAACATGACGCGGGCGATAGGGTTGGTTTTGTCCTTGAGCAAATGCCACGCTCCCACCGCGCCGACGACGAAAGAGGTCGTCAGATAAGCGGCGAGCATCATATGAACGAAACGATAGGGGAAGGAAGGATTGAAGATGATTTCAAGCCAGTTTTCGGGGACGAATTGCCCGGCGTCGCTGATCGAGAACCCGGCGGGGGTCTGCATCCAGCTGTTGGCGGAAAGAATCCAGAAACCTGACATGGCGGTTCCCAGCGCCACGGTTCCCGTGGCCAGGAAGTGCAGTTTCCGGCCAACCCTGTTCATGCCGAACAACATGACGCCAAGAAAGCCGGCTTCGAGGAAGAAGGCCGTCATGATTTCATAGCCGATCAGCGGCCCTATGACAGGGCCCACCTTGTCGGAGAACACCGCCCAGTTCGTGCCGAACTGATAGGTCATCACGACCCCGGATACGACGCCCATTCCGAAGGTGATGGCGAAAATTTTTATCCAATACTTATAAGCGCGCAGATAGACGTCTTTGGCGGTCTTGAGCCAGAGCCCCTCCAGGACGAACAGATAGCTCGCCAAACCGATGGTGAAGGAGGGAAATATGATGTGAAAGGATACGGTGAAGGCAAACTGGAACCTCGCCAGATCTATAGCCAGACTGTCCATCAATATACTCCGTTTGCGCTTATCTGCGTTTAAATCTAGCGGTTCAGAAAACTATACTTCATTGGTTTTTTTTAAGAAACAGCAACGTTGAATTTTTTATTCGTCAATACGGGGTTTGCTTTCACCACTCAGACGGATCCGATGAATATCCCCGCGCCGAGAACGAGAAGGCCGCCGAGAACCACTTGTATGACGGCGGAGTGAAACGCCGTCTCCATGTAGCGCCAGCGAATCCAGGCGATGGCGAGCAGCTCGATCGCCACCACGACCGCCGCCACGATGGTCGCCGTCCAGAAGTCGGTGATCAGATAGGGCAGCGTGTGTCCGAGACCGCCGAGAGCGGTCATGAGGCCGCAGACGATCCCGCGCAGAGTGGGGGAGCCGCGTCCGGTGATGGCGCCGTCGTCCGAAAGCGCCTCCGTCAGTCCCATTGAGATCCCGGCGCCGATGGAGGCGGCCAGACCGACCACGAATGCGTCCCACGAACGCCCGGTGGCGAAGGCGGCGGCGAAAATTGGCGCGAGGGTGGAGACGGAGCCGTCGATCAGCCCCGCCAGTCCCGGTTGCACCACTTGCAGCACAAACACGCGTTTGGCGGTTGAGCGTTCTTCATCGGCGGCGGGGGACGCCTCCACGGCGTTCTCAAGCGCTTCCGCGGTGGCCTCGTGCTTTTTTTCGCTCTCAGCGAGATCCGCCAGCAATTTGCGCACATCCACGTCGCGCGCCTGTTCCGCCGCCTTAGCGTAGAAGCTCGCCGCCTCATACTCCATTACGGAGGCTTGGCGGCGGATGGCGTCGATCCGCAAGCCGTCCATCAGCCAGATGGGGCGTCGCTTGAGAAAGCCTTTAACGTCCTGACGGGTGATATAAGGAAGATGGTCGCCGAATTTTCGTTCATACAGCTCAAGCAGCATATGGCGATGTTTTTGCTCTTCATGCGCCATTTTCTCAAATATTTGGGCCGACGCAGGGTATTCGGCGTGCAGGCGATTGGAAAATTCGAGGTAAATGCGAGAATCTTCCTCTTCGCTAGAGATTGCGAGAGCAAGAATTTCAGCTTCGGAAAGGTCGATAAGGCGTTTCATAAGCGAGACCAGATCTAGATGGAGTGCGAGCCGTGCAGTAGATGGGCTAAAAGCGTCGGTGTGAGCTTTGGCCGGCGCGTAATCATATATGTGTATAATAAAGCACGACCACAGTTTCGCAAATATGACATCTTGCTCGTGATCTGGGTTTATTATGCGCCTTATTTTATTGAACTTTCTGGAAGCTATTGCGATTTATAAACAATTGATTAAAATTTACGTAAAAGTTCGAATCGCTTGTGGATTAGGGCCTTGGTTGCTCTAAGTATAGGTTGATTGTCGACTTCTCTACAAAGTTGTGCTTGGTGAATATTTTAAGTTATGCGAGTAATCTTGATTTATTAAGGGGCGTGAGATGAAAGCGACGCGATTTGCAAAGCCGACGCTGGACGCTTCTCTGCGCTTCGCCGAGCAGCATGTGGGAGAAATTCTTCATACTCCTCGTTCCCCTGATGGGGGCGTTTATCGGTTTATCGTTCGCAACGCCGGTCGTTTTGGCGATGGCGCGCGCAGCAGCGCCACGTCGGAAATTCTCGCCTACACGCGCCGTGAGGCGGAGTTGAAGCGCTTGCATGCGGTGGCGGTCAATATAGCGCGCTATCTTGAAGAGAGAATTCAGCTTGAGGAAACGGGGAGGGGAGAGCCTTGATCCGGGGCGTTCGAACGGTTTAAGAGCCGCCGATAGTGGCTTTCTGATCGAAAGGAGCGCTTTTTCGCGGCCCATTTCGGCTCTTTGAAACGGCTCTCTGCCGGCTTTGTGTTTTTGGCGCATTAGAGCTATGCGATAAATGACGGGATTGGTTTGCGTGATCAAGTTGACGCTGAGGGCCATGGGGCTTAAAAGAACCCCTTACGCACCCGGTAAATGGGCCTGGATGGTGGCTTTGATCGGGTAAATTGGCGCATGACGATATTATACTGATATTTGTCGTGAAAACTTGTTTTCCCTGAAAGATCACTAATGACCTTATTTGACGGGGCCGTACCGGCTCTCTCCGCCGCGCTCACCAAACGCGGCTATGAAAAATTAACGCCCGTGCAATCTTCGGTTCTTGAGCCTGAAGCGGCTGACATTGATTTGTTGGTGTCGGCGCAAACGGGTTCCGGCAAAACCGTCGCTTTCGGGCTGGCCATGGCGTCAACCCTGTTGGAGGGCGCTGAGCGCTTTCCTCGCGCCGAAGCGCCTCTTGCTCTTGTGATCGCGCCCACCCGGGAGCTTGCGCTTCAGGTGAAGCGGGAGCTTGAGTGGCTCTATGAAGAGACGGGGGCCAAAACTGTATCCTGCGTGGGCGGCATGGAGATGCGCGTCGAGCGGCGCGCCTTGTCTGGCGGCGCTCATATCGTGGTGGGAACGCCGGGGCGTTTGCGCGATCATATCGAGCGCGGCTCGCTTGATCTTTCTTCTTTGCGCGTGGTCATTTTGGACGAAGCCGATGAAATGCTGGATCTCGGCTTTAGAGAAGATCTGGAGTTCATTTTGGACGCGGCGCCGGAAACCCGCCGCACGCTGATGTTTTCCGCGACGGTTCCCCGTCCGATCGCCATGCTGGCGAAACGATACCAACGAGACGCGTTGCGCATTTCGACGGTGGAGGACCGTGAGCCTCACGGGGATATTGAATATCGCGCCTATGCGACGGCGCCGGCGGACCGTGAAAATGTGATCATTAATGTTTTGCGTTATTATGAAGCGCAGAACAGTATTGTTTTCTGCGGGACGCGAGAGATGGTCAAACGTCTCACAAGCCGTCTCGCCAATCGCGGCTTTTCTGTCGTGGCTCTGTCGGGTGAATTGAGCCAAAACGAGCGCAGCCATGCATTGCAGGCTATGCGCGATGGTCGCGCCCGTGTTTGCGTCGCCACCGACGTGGCCGCCCGCGGTATTGATCTTCCCAATCTGGATTTGGTTATTCATGCGGATTTGCCCACCGGCAAGGCGACGATGTTGCACCGAAGCGGCAGGACCGGACGTGCGGGCCGAAAAGGCGTTAGCGCTTTGGTTGTCCCGTACACGCGTCGGCGCGCGGCCGAGCGTCTGATAGGTTCCGCAGGCCTTTCCGCTGAATGGGCGGCGCCGCCCACGACCACCGAAATCGTCGCTCGCGACCGCGAGCGGCTGCTGGCTGATCCAATGTTGACGCGCGCGCCCGATGAAGGCGAGCTGGAGTCGGCGCGTGAACTTCTGGAGAAGTTCAGCGCGGAGCAGATCGCCGCAGCCTATTTGCGTGACCAGCAGGCGCGTCATCCGGTTCCGGAGGAGTTGATTGAAGTTTCGCCTTCGCAGTTGCAATCCTCTTCTTCTTATTCCGCGGATGGTCCGCGTAAGGAGCGTCGGGATTTTGAAGGCGGGGTCTGGTTTAAAGTTTCGCTCGGGCGCAAGCATCGCGCTGAGCCGCGTTGGCTTTTGCCGATGATCTGCCGCGCCGGTCATGTGACCAAGCGTGACGTTGGTTCTATTCGTATTGTCGAAAATGAAACCCGCTTTGAGATAGCGCCGCAGCACGCCAAACGCTTTATTGAGACGATTGAGACCAATGGCACGGGTGAGAAATCGGTGACGATCACCCGCTTTGACGGCGATCCCAATGACGATGCGGGCGGACGTCGCGGCGCGGGGCGTAAGGGATACGGCCGTTCCGGCGGCGATCCCGGCGAAAGAAGCCGCGGCGCTTCTTCTGGTCCGTCAGGTGGAAAAACAGCGCGGTTTGCTGGCAAAAAACCTTTCAAACGTGAAGGCGGCGGCGAAGGCGGCTACAAGGGTTCAAGATCCAAAGACGCCGGTTCCGTAGACGCCGGTCCAAACCGAGGATCGACCTCAAAAGGTAAACGCAAACCTTCCTGACATATCATTGTATCGACCTTCGCCGCCGAAGAGGCGGCGGGGGTCATGGCCGCTCTTCCAGCGCTTTTACATAATACCACCGACCGGATTTTTTACGGAAAAGGGAGAGCTCTCGGTGAGCGTGCAACTGGCCCATGGAAAGATAGTGGGCGGTGAAGAGCACGTAGCCGCGCAGGTCCCCGGCTTCCCCCTTGTCGCAGTGATGAATTTCCAACCGCGTCCAGTGATTGGCGGCCGCCCAAGCGGCTACGGCGGCATAGTCGAAAGTCTTTTGTTCGCGCGGTAAAAGACTGTCGCGAAGATAGTCGATTTCCCCGATGGCGTAGGCCGTGAAACGCGATCTCATCAATTGTTCGGCGCGTTCTGGCGCCGCGTTTCCCTGGATGAAAGCCTCGCAGCATTGTGTGAAGCCCCGGTTTGATCCGCAAGGGCAGGCCATCTCGTTCAAGCGCATGGTTTTCCTTTCAAATTGTCAGCCCCCTTACGCTTTTCGCATGTGTACCCGCATGGCTTGGTTTGTGGCAAGGGGCGCTTTTACGAACTGCGAGCGTTGATGCGCGGGGCGGCGGTCTGGTTTAAAAATCCTCTCGTTTTGCGCATATGGCGCTCCAGCGTCTTGCGCCCGCCATTGCGGCTGGACATTGTTGGGAAGGGGCGGTTTGTTGGAATGACGCGTTTGCAATTGTCGTCTGAAATGATTGGGAGGAAATGCGCATGTTTGATCGCCGTTGTTTTTTCAAGATTTGCCTGGGCGCGAGCCTTACGATTTTATCCGGGGCGACTGCGTTCGCGCAAACCGCGCCAATTCTTTCAGGCGAAGATAGATTTCATCCAGTCATCGCGCGCAGCGGTATGGTCGCCAGTCAGGAGCGTTTGGCCAGTGAGGTTGGCGTCGATATTCTCAAGAAAGGTGGTAACGCCGTGGATGCGGCGGTGGCTGTGGGCTTCGCTCTGGCGGTGACCTTGCCCCGGGCGGGCAACCTTGGCGGCGGCGGCTTCATGATCATTCACGAGGCTTCGTCCAAGAAGACGGAGGCGCTGGATTACCGGGAGCGCGCGCCGGAGGCTGCTTACGCGGATATGTTTTTGAACGAGGAGGGCGTGGCCGATTCGAAAAAGTCGAGATACTCGGGTCTCGCCGTTGGCGTTCCGGGAACGGTGGCCGGGCTTCATGGCGCTTTCATGCGCTACGGTTCAGGTGAGCTGAGTTGGGGTGAGGTGGTGGCGCCGGCCATTTCGCTTGCGCGTGATGGCTTCCCAGTATCGGAAGATCTGTCTGGCTCCCTGAAAAGCTCATCCAAACGATTGCTTGCGGATGAAGACGCGGCCTCTATTTTTTACAAGTCAGATGGCGGTTTTTATGAGCCGGGAGAACTGCTGGTTCAGGAGGACTTGGCGGCGACCCTAGAGGCTATTGCGCAAAATGGTCCGGCGGCCTTCTACGAAGGCTCGGTGGCGACGGCCATTTCAGCTAAGGTGAAGGCGAGCGGCGGCGCGATGACGCCGGCTGACTTGGCCGACTATGCAGTAAAGTGGCGAGCGCCGATTTCCGGTTCTTATCGCGGCTATGAGGTGGTCTCCATGCCGCCTCCCTCATCTGGGGGCGTCCATATCATTGAAATTCTGAACATGCTGGAGCCTTTTGATCTCAAGGCGATGGGAGCGAATTCAGCGGCGACGATTCATCTTATGGCGGAGGCGATGAAGCGCGCTTATGCAGATCGCTCCAAATATCTTGGCGACCCGGATTTTGTCGACGTGCCGGTTAAGGGCCTGACGCGAAAAGACTACGCAGCTGAGAGAATGCGTGGATTTTCCGCCCAGGTTCCAGCCGATTCAGCCCAACTTTCTCCAGGAAATCCACTGCCTTACGAGAGCGATGAAACCACGCATTTCTCCGTTGTGGACTCTCAGGGCAATGCGGTCTCCAATACATATACGCTGAATTTTTCTTATGGCGTGGGAATGGTCGCGCCCGGAACGGGGGTTCTGCTGAACAATGAGCTGGATGACTTTTCCGCCAAAGCGGGCGTTCCAAACGCCTACGGCCTGATTGGCGGCAAGGCGAACGCGGTCGCGCCGAGAAAGCGCCCCCTGTCGTCAATGAGCCCCACCATGGTGTTTAAGGACGGCGAATTGACGCTGGTGACGGGATCGCCTGGCGGGAGCCGGATTATCACCACAGTGCTGCAAGTTATACTGAATGTGATCGATCACGGCATGAATATCGCGGAAGCGAGCAACGCCCCGCGTGTGCACCACCAGTGGCTCCCTGAGGAAATCCGTATCGAAGAGGGCGTCTCCCCGGATACGGTTCAGCTTCTTGAGAGGATGGGGCATAAGGTTGCGCGCAAAAACGTTATGGGATCAACCCAGTCCATTGTGATCGATGGTGAAAGTGGATTGTTGAGCGGGGCGAGCGATCCGCGAGTTCAGGGAGCGCTCACAGCTGGATATTAAGGGATGGTTTTCACGTGGATTTCATTCGTGGGCAATGGCGAGCCGGCGAATGAGATCCGCTTATCAAGGCTGGCCCCCCAGCTTTTTCGGGGGGACATTTCTAGGGGGCGTACGATGAAGTCGAAGGATTTGATGTATAGCTTGAAAAATCAGATAAAGTGCTCGAAGTTTTTCCATGAAACACCACTTCATCATAGTTATTATTAGATGAGTTTCCCTCCTGTAAGAGGGGTTCAATAGTGTCTTTATTTGAAGTTAAGCTTACAATTTGTTGGCGTATTATGCTTATTTCTGATGCAGGCATGCGAGTTTTTCTTGATATTTGTTCGTCAGTTCTCTCCGGGTCCTTAATCAAGGAAAAGATAGTATGTATTTTTCTTCTTCTTTCGGATAATAAGCCATATCTAAATGGAGGGAAGCCATCGTAAAGTTCTTGACGTATTTTATCAACTTACTTGGTGGACGTTTGGCACATCATCGCTATTGATTTGTTTGACCTTTCAGGTGAATTATTTAGTATATTTATTATTTCTACTGTTTTACTCATTGATGGGAAGTGGTTTTTATTTTCTTTTTTGATTGGTGGGTAATTTACTTTGGGGAGGAACTTCTTTCTGAAGATGTTGATTTCAGGCGCGATCTGTATGTGTTGATTTTGGGGGGGGTATGATGTCGATGGAAAGTGCTCAGGGGCTTCGAATGACGACTGCGCCATAGATGGAGCCATGTGCTGCTGTGTTTCTGACGTGTAAGGCGGCGTTTGCGCATAATGCGTCATAACATTCTGAGAATTCGGGTTATATATTTGAGTCGGCGTTTCATTTAAATAGTTTAAGGGCATTTGTTCGGATGCGCCGGAGGTTGTTTCAGGGAGCGCATTAACGAAAATATTGCAAGGCGGCGCAGGTTGCCCGCTACAGAAAAACGGCTCCAGTTTGCTAGAGTTGTTTCTTGATAGAGTAGGATCGATAAAAGAAAGAGGAGGGGTTTTCATAAAATTTGCTTTCTTATAGACGGCTCGTTTGATTGTGGTTTCCTCTATATAGGCGCGCCGACGTATTGAACAGGTTGCTTTCTTTCAACTGCTAGTGGTATTTTATGCTGTTTTTCTTAGGCTATCTGATTCCCATATGCGGTGGGGTCGCTGTTTATGAGACTCGTCTATCCGCGCGCGTTATGAGATTCTTGGCCGCAAAAATAGCGCAGGCGTTAGTCTGACAAGAAAATCGTCTGGATTTCATTGGCGATATGTTGGAAAGCGGCGATGAGCGCGCTTCCGCTTGAAGCGTTGAAATAGGTGTCGCTGGTCGAGGCGCAGTCTTTCATTACTTTGGCTCCGGTGGAGCTGTTATTGCTGCCGAAGTAAATCGAATAGATTTCGATGTCTTTTTCTTTCATGGCGTCGCATAGCGCGCGTGCGCGCTTGGACGGCTGGCCGTTATAGCCATATCCGCTGCGCTGGCTCCATACTTCCTGACCGCGCCAGTTTTTGCTTTTTTCGTAGTATTGATTGAAGTCGCCATCCGTCATGATGATGGCGAATTTCAAGAGTTTGTCGTCCGTGTAACTTCCCGCTTTTTCGCCGGAAGTGAAAACTGAGGTCCAGCGCGGCGAAATCGTGTACCAGCCCCAGGCGATACCCGTTTGTCCGGCAGTGCCGCCGGAAGCGGTGAATTTCTCGGTGGCCGCAAGGAGAGAGTCCCGTGATTTACTGAGCGGCTTCAACTCTGATCTGGAGCTGCATCCGGTGCTGCCGCCGCCAAAGAACTCTGAATCTTCCTTGTCATAGTCATAGACGGCGTCGGTGTATTGCTGAGCCCCTTCGCGTTCGGTCACGCATCGGCTGGAGGCGTTGTCGGTGACTTCTCTTGCGTATGATTGCGCGTTGACCCCCTGGCTATAGGGAACGATTGAGATCGCGACCTTTGCTTCAGATTCTTTGGTTCCCTCGGGAATTAGGATATTGATCAATGAGGCGGCTGCTTCTTTCAAGCTGCTTACATGTTGTCTCATGGACCCCGTCACGTCCACGACAAGAGCCACTTCCACATCATAGGTGGGGAAGGAGGATTCAACGGAAACGCCTACGTTGATGGTTTCCGGACCAAGCCCGCCGGCGGACAGAAAATAGGTGGGGATGCTGGCGGAGGCGTCCACGCCGATGCGCCCGTTTTTCAAATCCAGATCAAGGCTGTTGGCGTCCACCTTTATGTTGACGCCTTCAATGCCGTTCGACTTCATATTGGCGTCAAAGTTGTCTTCAATGAGCTTGATGATCGCAGCTTCGGTGGTGATTGAGGCGGCGAGCTTTTTGGCGGCGACGAGAACGGCCGTGTCCAAAGCTCTGTTGATTGAGGCGCGCATGGTGATGGCGCGGCCGTAATCGAGGGAGGCGCCAATCACCATAATCAGGACGACGGCGAGAATAGCGAAAAGCGGTAGTATGGAGCCGCGGCGGTCTTGGCGGAACGTTTTGATGTTATGCAACGCAAGGCAGAATCGTGAATCCCGCATGACCATCTCCAGCCTGTTTTTAATTTTAATGGCGATTTTCTGGATAATGGCACATCTGTGCTGGAGAGAGCGCGAAAAATAAACAGAATTGCGCGTTACTTACAAAATAAATTTAATTTTAGTTAATTGCGACGCCTGTGCTCGCTTCAGCTTGCGGCGCGAGCGTGAAGCGCGTTCTTGTGGGGAGGGCGGCGGCGGTGAAACTCACGGATCGAGTTCGGTGTCCCAATAGAGAAAGTCCAGCCAGCTTTCATGAAGATAATTAGGCGGGAAAGCGCGGCCATTGTTATGTAAATCCTGAACGGTTGGTGGGAACGGCATGTGCATGGGCCACATTTCCAGTTCCTGGCAGGATTTATTCGCTTTACGTAAATTACAAGGGGAGCAGGCGGTGATGACGTTTTGCCAAGTTGTTTGCCCGCCTTTGGAGCGAGGGATTAGGTGATCGAACGTCAATTCCTCGCGAGACCCGCAATATTGACACTGAAAGCGATCACGCAAGAAAACGTTAAAGCGGGTGAACGCGGGATGACGGGTCGGTTTGACGAAACTTTTCAGGGAGACGACGCTTGGTATTCGAAACTCGAAACTCGGACTTCGAACCGAAACGTCATATTCAGAGACAATGTTGACCCTGTCGAGGAAGACGGCTTTGATTGCGTCTTGCCACGCCCAAAGAGATAAAGGGTAGTAGCTCAACGGTCGGTAGTCGGCGTTGAGCACGAGGGCCGGATGAGCGCCCGGCGTTAGTGCGACTGTCAATTTCACGCTCCTCATGTCGGTTTGAAGGTCCGATCAGGGACGGTGGAGCGATCTGTGGCGTTTTGGACTGGCAGCTATCGCGCGGAGCGCCGTGCGAGATGAATAGCTGCTTGACTTGCGCCTGTTTGATCGCATTCCGCGCAAGAGGTCACCCTTCATGAGTGCTTCGATATTGTAGGGCGACAATGACACTCTTGTGAAGCTGAATATGCTTCTTGAATAATTTATATGGCCGATTTCCCCTCGGGTCTGAGTTAAGAAATGCCGTTAGGAGGTTTTTAGTGGTTGGCTAATTAGATTATTATTTTCTTTCATGAGGTTGTTGTTACACGAATTTTTATATTGATTAGGGGCGATCTATCATTTTCTTTTTCGGATTGGAGTAAATTGTTGTCGCCGCTTCGGCGTGTCTTGAAGCGCGTGGCGGAAAAGCCGCGACGGGCTTCACCGGTGCGAATCACAAGAACGGATGAATGGAGCAATACGGCGCCGTTTTAGCTCCCGCTTTGCCCTGACCTTGTACCCCGCCTTGATCATGGAATAGAGGCGGACAATTTTCCGTTAGCTGGTAATTTTACATGAAATGACAAGATTTATCGCGCACTTGCGCATGGCGTCTGAAGGCGCATACGCTGGCGCTCAGACGTGTTACGATTCTTGCTGGGCGCATGCGTGATCTGTCTGCGCCTGTAGATCTGCGTTTCCAACAGAGTAACGCGCTATGTGGCGGTCAAGGAGGATTTTAGATGAGTATTGCGGATGTGACGGCGCAAGTGCGTCAGAAAGTGTCGGGCGGCGGCATTGACGAGACAGTGAAATTTGATTGCGGCGCCGATGGGGTCATTCTTGTGTCGGGGGAGGCCGTCGCCAATGAAGATGGCGCGGCGGAGTGCGTCATCTCCATTGGGCTCGAAGATCTTGAGGCTTTGCTGGCGGGAGACTTGTCGCCTACGGAAGGATTCATGTCGGGCAAATTGAAGGTCGCCGGCGACATGAACGTGGCGATGAAGCTAGGCTCTATTATTTAGGGCGTTCGCCGATATAGGTGGCGCGAGGTCTGATTTGGTCTGGTCGCTCATATTGCTCCAGCGCATGGGCGATCCATCCCGCCAGACGCCCGGCGCAGAAGAGCTGGGTCGCCGCTCCTTGCGGCAGGTCGAGAATGTGGCGAATGGCGGCGAGGGAGAAGTCGATGTTGGGCGCTCTGCCAAACAGGGCGTCCGCCGCCGCTACGATTTTATCCAGTCTCGCCGCAAGGGGATGGGGAATCCTCGCCTGTTTGATCATTTCCAACAGGCAGAGGGCGCGCGGGTCTGGGATTTGGTAAACGGAGTTTCCAAATCCGGGCAGAGTCTCTCCGTGTTGAAGGCGCTGCTGCATGATCGCCTCGATGTCTTCGTCCGTTTTGACTGTTCCGAGCCAGTCTTCCACCCGGTCTGGTGCGGCTCCGTGTCTTGGGCCTGAAAACGCGCCAAGGCCAGCCAGAAGCGCGGCGTGTAAAGGCGCCCGCGTTGACGCGGCGCAGCGCACGGCGAAGGCGGAGGTGTTCAACTCGTGGTCGGCAGACAACACAAGGGCGGCGCGCAGTAATCCTATATGCGCCGGATCTGTGACGCCCCAAGAAGCAGCCACTTGCTGGTGGGCGGGGGTGGCGCTTGGGTCGCGCCGCAATAGGGCCGCAAGGCCAAAACGTAGTAAAGAAGCGCCCTTGTCGCGCAGAAGTCGAGGGGACAGCGTATAGGCGGAACGATCGAGGGTGGGCCATGTGGCGAAGGCCAGCGTGATCCGCTCGATGGGCCGTAAGGCGCTGAGATCAAGGGGAATGGGGGCGGGAGCGCTGCCGGAAAACGGGTCGTCCGCGCAGTCCCACAATAATGTGGCCACGGCTTCGAGGCTGGAGGAGCGCGCCAAACTCACCGCCTGATGCCCTCTGTAAACCGGCCCTTGCTCGGAAATCAGCGTTAACTTTGTTTCAAGGATCGGATCGCCGTTAAAGACTTTGTCCGGGGAGGGGGGAGTGGAGCCGCGCTTGTCCTGCAACGCCCGCACGTCTTCAGCGTGATAGCGCCGTTGGCGGCCGGGGCCGGGCGTGGAGCGGATGAGGCCTCGACTGACATAGGCGTAAAGGGTCGCCGGCCTGACGGCGAGCTCCGCCGCCGCTTCTCGTGCGGAAAGGTAGATTGGCGCGTTCATACGTTGAATATATTTTTCAATATTGATGAGCGCAACAATAGTCCAAATGAAAACGCCTGCGGGGTTTTGAAAATCCCGCAGGCGTTAGTTTTTTGAATGTCATGCGAATTTGGCGGTCTATCTTTGAATGACCAGCTCCGGTCCCATCAATGTGTAAGGCAGCCAAGTGGAGATCGCCGGCACATAGGTCACGAGGATGAGGAAGACGAAGAGGATCGCCACGAACGGCGCCGCCGCGCGAACCACTTGCAACAGGCTCATTCCGGTGATGCCGGAGGTGACGAAGAGATTGAGCCCGATAGGTGGGGTGATCATGCCGATCTCCATATTCACCACCATGATGATCCCCAGATGGATCGGATCGACGCCCAGCTCCATGCCTATCGGGAACACCACCGGCGCGACGATCAACAGCAAGCCTGAAGGCTCCATGAACTGGCCGCCGAGCAGCAGCAAAACGTTCACGGCGATCAGGAAGGTCCACCAGTTGAAGCCTGCTCCGATCATCCAGTCGGTGATCGCTTGAGGAATGCGCTCCGCCGTCAACACATGAGCGAAAAGCAGCGCGTTGACGATAATGAACATCAGCATGATGGTTGTCTTGGCGCTGCCCACCAGAACTTTTTTCGTATCGGGATGAAACCAGCTGGGCACGAATTTCCAGATGATCAGCCCAATGTTGCGCGCAGCGGCGCTGGCGAGGCTCTCCCCTTCATTACGCCACGCGACTCCTTGCAGCGGGCCCATGTCGCGATAGACGAAAATCGCGATGAGGAAAGCGTAGACAGCCGCGACGGCGGCCGCTTCGGTTGGGGTGAAGACCCCGCCGTAAATTCCCCCAAGGATGATGACGATAAGCAAGAGGCCCCAGAGAGCTTCGCGGGCCGCGCGGAAAATTTCGCCGAAACCGACAAAAGGTTGCTTCGGCATGCCTTTGACGCGGGCGTAGATGTAGATTGCTCCCATCAGCATTAGGCCCGCCACAAGTCCTGGAATGACGCCTGCGAGGAACATTCGGCCTACCGAGACGTCGGTCGCGGCGGCGTAAACCACCATGACGATGGAGGGTGGGATCAAAATGCCAAGGGTTCCGGCGTTGGCGATCACCCCGGCCGCGAATTCCTTGGTGTAGCCGACCTGACGCATTCCGGCGATGGCGATGGTGCCGATCGCGACGACTGTGGCCGGAGACGAGCCTGACAAGGCGGCGAAGAGCATGCAGGCGAAAACGGCGGCGATAGCCAGTCCGCCGCGCACATGGCCGACGGAGGCGACGGCGAAGCGGATGATGCGCTGGGCCACGCCCCCTGTGGACATGAAGCTGGAGGCGAGAATGAAGAAGGGAATCGCCAAAAGCGTGTAATTTTGCGACGCTGTGAACAATTGCAACGCCACGGACGACATGGAGTCGCTTGAAAAAAGCGCGATCGCCAGAACGCTGGAGAGGCCCAGCGACACGGCGATGGGAACCCCAAGGAACAACAGGGTCAAGACAAGAATGAATAAGACTGCGGCTTCCATGGTTTTCTCCTCAGTCCTTCAGCACGTCTTTGTTTTCGGCGACAAGCTCTTCCGCTTCATGGGCGGCGATCATCGTTTCCTTCTCGCCGCGTAGAATGGCGATAAGGGCTTGCACGCAACGAAAGGCGAAAAGCGCAAGGCCAAGGGGAAGAATGAGATAGGCGATCCAGCGTTGAACCCTGACCTGGGTTCCGAAAGCCTCTTGGATGAATTCCGGGTAGCGCAGATCGTCAAGACCGATGCCGATCTTGTACATTTTCCGCCAGTAGTCGATGGCGCCGCCGCGAGAGTCGACGCCCAAAATGGAAAGCCAATCCGAGGACAGCAGGATGACCGCGTAAAAAATACAGCATAGCGCGCCGAAGATGGCGGCGGCGCGAAACAAGGGTTTTGGAAATAGGCGGATAAGCGCGTCGACGCCCAGGTGAGCTCCGATCTTCACGCCATAGCTCATGCCGAACAGGATCAGCCAGGCGAACAGAATGCGCGTCAATTCCAGCGCCCCCGTCCAGCCCGAGTTGAAGCCATATCGCGCAACGACTTGTGAAAAGGAAATGATGGTCATCGCCGCCATCAGGAAAGCGAGTACGCCTTCCTCGAAGCGTGTGACCCAACTGTCTAGTTTTTGCATGCCTAAAATCCTTCCATCGACCAACTGCGCCATTTCATCGGCTGGCTCTCCATCGACTGAGATGGAGTATTGGCTGCAATGAGCGGCGGCGGCGATCATCGACGGATGCGTGTCGCCCTTGCGCGGAACTCGGCCCAAAAACGCTTTATTCGGGTCGGGTTCGTTGAAAATTGGGTGGTCAAAATGTCGTGGGTATTGATTTCGTCAAAACACGGCGATCCCGCGCGCCGTTGGGCGACGCGCGGGGGAATCCGCGTCTTACTTGTTTGCGGCGACAGCTGAATCGATCAGGTCCTGACCGATGTCATCCTTGAATTTGTCCCATACGGGCTTCATCGTGTCGACCCAAGCCTTACGCTGTTCTGGCGTCAGTTCACGCACCTTCGAGCCGGCGTCGATGATCCGGCCGCGGTTTTTCATTTCCGTGGCGGAGACGGCGGCATTGGCCTCGTCGGTGACTTCGGTGAGAATTTTCAAGAACTGATCGCGAACCTTGGGGTCCAGGCTATCGAGCCATTCTTTCGAGGTTACGAGAAGATAGGCCAACAGCTGGTGGTTGGTCTGGGTGACGCCATCCTGAACTTCGAAGAATTTCTGCGTGTAGATGTTGGACCATGTGTTTTCTTGGCCGTCCACGACGCCGGTTTGCAATGCGCCGTAAACTTCCTTGAACGCCAATTTCTGAGCGTTCGCGCCAAGCGCCTCGATCATCGCTTCGGCGACGTCGGAAGTCTGGATGCGGAACTTCAAGCCTTTTGCGTCCGTTGGCTGGATAAGCGGCTTGTTGGCGGAGAATTGCTTCAGACCGGAGTTCCAGTAGCCAAGGCCGACAAAGCCAACGTCAGTCATGGAGTTCAGCAGAGAAACGCCGCTTTCGCTTTTCTCAAAGCTGGAGACGGCGTCCATGTCCTGGAACAGGAAAGGAAGGTCGAACAGGCGGAACTTCAACGTATAGGCTTCAAATTTGGACAGCGAAGGCGCGGCCAGCTGCACGTCGCCAAGAAGCAGGGCTTCCATCACCTTGTCGTCGTCAAACAGCTGGGAGTTCGGGAAAACCTCCATGCAGGCCGTGCCGTTCATCTCCTTGTTGACACGCTCGGCGAGCGCAGTCGCCGCGTCGCCCTTTGGGTGACCGGTCGCTGCGACCACGTGGCTGAACTTAATGACGATTTCGCCGGAGTCGCATTCGTCAGCCGCCAGCGCAGGTGATGCGAAGGCGAATGTCGCAGCTGTTGCTGCGGCCATCATGATTTTTCTCATGGTAATCCTCCCAATGGTTTTGAACGGCTCGTAAGCCAAGCTTGGAGCCTTAAACGTAATCAATTTTTATGCCAATTGCACGGATCGCGAAATTTTGCGCCTGTTAGAAGTAAATTGAAAAATGCTCACGGGAAAATGTGTCGATTGCAACCCATGTTGCAGATTTGTGTGTTGATTTCGACGCAAAGCTAACGTTCGGCGCGTGTCTCGCGGCCAAGATCATATTTGCGCATTTTTTCATAAAGCGCCTTTCGCGATAGCTGCAACGCTTCATATGTGCGTTTTATGCTGCCGTTTTGGCGTTTTAATTCATTGGCGATTATTTCGCGCTCAAACTTTGCGACCTGTTCGGCCAGAGGCGTTCTCTCGCGGTCTTCTTCATCGGCGTTTTCGGCGGAGGAGGACATGGGGCCCGCCGGCTCTAGCCCAAGGACGAAACGGTCCGCCAGATTGCGCAGCTCCCGCACATTTCCCGGCCATTCGCGTGTGATGAGATCCGCCATGAAATCCGGGGGAATATCGGGAATTTCGCGGCGATACCGCGCCCGCGCTTCTCGGGCCAAGTGGTGAAAGAGCAGAGGAATGTCGTCGCGCCGTTCTTTCAGCGATGGAATTGTGATGGTGACTACATTCAAGCGGTAATATAAGTCTTTGCGAAAGCGCCCTTCCGCGCCGGCGACTTCCAGATCTTCCTTGGTCGCGGCGATGAAGCGCACATCCAGCGGAATGGTTTTATTGGAGCCGAGCCGCTCGATGCTCCGCGTCTCAATGACGCGCAGTAATTTCACTTGAAGATCCATTGGCATGGATTCGATTTCGTCGAGAAAAACGGTTCCGCCTTGCGCATATTCAAGTTTGCCGATGCGTTTGCGGCTGGCGCCGGTGAAGGCGCCTTGCTCATGGCCAAACAATTCGGATTCAATGACTTCCGCCGGCAGGCCGCCGCAATTGAGCGCCACAAAGGCCCCTTTGCTTCTTGGCCCCTCTTCATGGAGCGCTCGGGCCACCACTTCCTTGCCGGAGCCGGTCTCGCCGCGCAGCAGAACGTCGGCGTCGGTGGCGGCGAGCGTTGTCACGGTTCCGCGCAGACGCTCCATCATGGGCGAGCGTCCAACGAGACGCCCGGCGAGGCCGTTGTGATCGCCGAGTTGCGAGCGCAGCGCGCGGTTTTCCAGAACGAGGCGACGTTTCTCAACGCTTCTCTCAACCACGCTGGCGAGCCGCGATATGGAAAAGGGTTTCTCCATGAAATCATAGGCGCCGGCGCGCATGGCCTCCACCGCCAACGGCACGTCGCCATGTCCGGTGATCAAAACCACGGGAATAACGGGGTCCACTTCGAAAGTGGTTCGCATCAATTCGAAACCGTCCATTTTCGGCATTTTGATGTCGGTGATCAAAACGCCGTAGAAGTCACGCCGCAAATGGCCGGCGATTCCCGATGGAGAGGCGAAGCTGATGACGTCGAAACCCGCCAGCTCAAGTCCTTGGGCGAGGGCTTCGCGCAGGTCGTCGTCGTCGTCGACCAATAAAACAGTCGGCCTATCCATTGTTGTTCTCGCGTCTGTTGTGGCTTTGTCCATGGTCGGCGCAATTGGCCAGAGGCAATATGACCTTGAAAAGCGCGCCGCCGGAGGTGGATTGCTCCGCGTCTAAAGAGCCGTTGAAGTCGTGCACGATCTTATAGGCGATCGACAACCCAAGCCCAAGACCTTCGCCAACCTCTTTTGTGGTGAAGAATGGGTCATACATTTGACCGCGCACGCTAGGGGAGACGCCAGGACCATTGTCGCTAATCTCTAGAACGCCTTTCCCGCGTTCTCGGCGCAAACGGATGACGACCTGCGGAGCGGGGGAGTGAGCAACCGCGTCTAATGCGTTTGAGATCAGATTGACGGCCACCTGCTCCAGACGGACGTGTCCGCCCATCACCACCACGTCGTGGTCCTCCGTCTCAATGTGAATGTCGATGGCGGATTGTTTGACGCGTGAGGAGAGCAGCATCAGGGCTTCATCGATCACTTGCCGCAAACGCACAGGTTTCAACTCGGCGCCGGCCCGCCGGGTGAAGCCTTTCAGAGCGCGGGAGATTTCCGCCATTCGCTCCACCAACCTTGTGATGTGGGCGATGTTCTCCATCGCTTTTTGCGCCGCGCCGCGCTCCATAAGCAGTTGCGCGTTGTCGGCGTTGGAGCGAATGGCGGCGAGGGGCTGGTTGAATTCATGGCTGAGCGCCGCCGACATTTGCCCTAATGTGGCGAGCTTCGCCGCCTGCACCAGATCCGCCTGGGTGCGGCGTAACTCCGCTTCTGCGGCCTCTCTGTCCTGAACTTCCTTTGCGAGTTTGGCGTTGGCGTTTGAAAGGTCGCGGGTTCGGGCTTTCACGCGCCGCTCCAAGCGTAGCGCGGCCCGGCGATCCTCCTTCATTTTCAGCAGCACCGCGCGTCGCCGGTCCAGCGCCGCCCAGATCACGCCGCTGATGAGCAGCGAGATCAAAACGGCGGTGATCGTCGCTTTGGCGGCCTGTCCCCGGGCGTTGGCCACGTCGGAGAAAACGACGATGCGCAAATCTAGAATTGTCGATTTCTGCGACAACTCCAGATAAACGCCGGAACGTTTTTGGTGTTTGATATGGGCGAGGCGATATCCCGCCAATTGGCTGGTTTTTTCAACCACGGCGGCGCGCGAAGAGCGGCGGTCCGAATCCGCGTTCCAGCTCGAGGCGGCGGCCGACGAAGGGGGAAAGAGATACGCGCCGCGCCATGACGCCCGGTTGGTCACGACCACCTGATCATTGACGTTAATCGCGGCGATGGCGTCTTTAGAAAGCGCCCAGGCTTGCTCCACGGAGGCGAGCGAGACCCGCACGGCGACGACGCCCACAAGATGAGCGTCTTTTCGAACGGCGGCGGCGAAAACATAGTCCGAAGCCTGACTTCCGCCGCGGTTGATCAACTCCCGGCCTAGTCGTCCTTGCATGGCCTCCGCAAAAGCCTTTGGAAATTCGGATCTACCGACTAGAGGGGGAAAGGAGGGGCCATTGCTTGACCGTTTTTGTTTGAGCGCGCCTTGAAGGCTTGAAGCGAGTAATTCGCCGGAAGGGGTCAGGAAGGCGACTTCGCGCGCGCCCGACATGGCGGCGATGCTGGCCGCGATGGCGACGCCTTCAGACTGGGCTTCCGCGTCGATAAGGTCAATCACGTCTGGTTGGCGCGCCAGAAGCGGCGGCAGGAGCCGGAACTTGTCCAGCAATCGTTCAAGAGTGGCCGATTGCACCGCCAGCGCCGCCTCTGTGCGGGTTTGCACATCCGCCAGAAACAGTCTCTCACTGACGGCGGTGGTCACGCTGGCCGATATGAGCGTCGCCACCACCGCGATGATCGCGAAGGCCAGCGTCATGCGATTATGGGCGGCGCGGGGCGTAGGACCAGTCATTCGGGTGGTTTACAACAATGGGAAAAGATGGTTGGGCGGGTTCTGTAAATACGCGCGAAAAGCGGCGCCGTCCCGCTCAACCGGATTCCGCCGGCCAAAAGCCGCTTTCCCGGTCTCGCTCGATAATCCGCAGATCAATGTCTTGCGATCGGCATCGAAAGCATCGCAGGGACTTCTCCAGGTCGTCCAACAGCTCGCCGTCAGGATAGGTCGTCTTGATGTAGCGCATGCGCCCGCAATCCTTGCAGTAGAAACCAAGCCTAAGGCCAGAGGCTTTGAGTTCGCCGACTGTTTCTGGCTTCATGTTCACCATTCCTTTGGGACTTTGAGCCGCCGCCGGATCATTGCGCGACGTCGTTCCATTCGTTGATGACGTCGGGGCTTGTTTCACCGCCGATTTTTTCGCGCCGAAGCGCGGCGAACGCGCTTGCTGACAACAGGCGCCTCGCCGCCCAGATTGCGGCGCCGCGCACAAGCTCTCCCGGGTCGCGCGTTAGTTCTATAACATGTGATGCAAGGTTGCGCTGTCCTGAATTTCCCGCGGCGATTAGAACATTGCGCAAAAATCGGTCGCGGCCAATGCGTTTTACCGGGGAGCCGGCGAATAATGTTCGAAAGCTCGCGTCGTCCAATTGCAGCAGATCAGCTAGTTGAGGAGATTTAAGATCGTCGCGTGCGTGAAGTTTGCTCTCGCGCGCGCTTTGAGCGAACTTATTCCATGGACAGGCGGCCAGACAGTCGTCGCATCCATAAATGCGATTGCCCATGGCGGCGCGGAATTCGGCTGGAATTGGTCCTGCGTTTTCGATGGTCAAATAGGAAATGCAGCGGCGCGCGTCGATTTGATAGGGAGCGGGAAACGCCCCGGTTGGACAGGCGTCGAGACACGCTCGGCAGGAGCCGCAATGATCGCGCTCCGGCGGATCTTCGGGCAGTTCGAGCGTTGTGAAAATTTCACCGATAAAAAACCAGGAGCCAAGTTCCCGCGACACTAGATTCGTGTGTTTCCCCTGCCAGCCAAGTCCAGCGGCCTGAGCCAATGGTTTTTCCATGATGGGGGCGGTGTCGACAAAGACCTTGACGGCCTCCTCGTCCAGCCCGGCGCGCCGGGCGTTTGCCAGAAGAGATTGCGCCAGCTCTTTCAGGCGTCCTTTGATAATGTCGTGATAATCGCGGTTTCTAGCGTAGACGGAGATGTTTGCGCGTTCATGTCGCGAAAGATTGACGAGAGGGTTTTCATCCGGCCCATAATTCATGGCCAGCACGACGGCGGTTTGAACTTCTGGCCATAAAGCGCTGGGGGCGCCGCGACGCGACTCGGTTTCGCGCATCCATGTCATGTCGCCATGATAGCCCTGATTGAGGAAGGCGGAGAGATTAGCCGCCGGCGTTTGCGCGCGCACTTGCCGCGTGACGCGGCACAAATCAAACCCAAGCGCTTCCGCTTTTTCGCGCAGACGTTGTTTGAGGCGCTCGCGGCTTGTCGGTTTTGTCATGTGGCTCGTTCCGGGGTGAGCGCTTCATTCGTGAGCCTGCGACCGCTGGAGGCTCACGTTTCACGCCAAACTAGAAGTCTAGATCAGCGTAAGAAGCGGCCGGCGGCATTCCAAGGATTTTTTCCGCCAGAAGAGGACGGAAACTTGGCCGTGACTTCACCCGCGCATACCAACTTTTGACGTTCTCTTCGTTGGACCAGGGTATTTCGCCCAGATAGTCGGCGCAGGATAATTCCGCCGCGATGGCGAAATCGGCGAAACTTAGTTTCTCCCCGCCAATCCAGTTTCGCGACGCCACGAGATAGCCGAAATATCGCATGTGATGATGGATATTGGCGCGCGCCGCGCGCAGGGCGGACGAATCAGGCGCGCCTCCGCCGGCGGAATTTGGCATTTCCTGCTTGTAGACGCGTTCGCGCACGAACAGCCCCACCACTTCGTGGTCCAGCTTGTTGAGAGCCCAGTCCACGAGGCGGCGGGTCTCGGCGCGGACCTCTGGATGATCAGGCATTAGCCGCCGGTCGCCAACGGCGTAGCCTCTCGTTTCGTCGAGATACTCCATGATGGCGAAAGCGCCGCAGATCGCAGGGCCGTCATTTTCCACGAGAACGGGCACGGCGCCCGCCGGGTTGAGCATAAGAAATTCGCGGCGACGCTCCCAGGGGCGTTCAATGCGCATTTCCGCGCTGACGCCATATTCGGCGAGAACCAGGCGCAGAAAGCGGGACGATGGCGAAAATGGATGATGATATAAGTTGAGCATTCGCGGCACTATATCCTGCTCTGGAGACGGGCGAGGGTCGGTTTGAAGGCTTCTCGCTGATAATCATGTTCGTAATTCGGCGTAAATTCCTTTGAAGACGGCGATGACGAAATCGAATTGCCGTTGACGACGGCGCTAATTTTCATACCACGTCCCACCGTCTAAATCTCAAGGACCTTCAGTTTTCAGTCATAGATTTTCGCTTCAAATGCGTCGTTTGGATTGCGCGAACAGGCCGCACCGTATAAGCCCGCAACAAACGTCACACAACAACCAATGTTTAAATTTCCCCCGGCATGCCCCTGGAGATCCCAGCTTATGGAAACAGGCACCTTATTCGAAGCGCTGATTCTTGGTCTCGTTGAAGGACTTACGGAGTTTATTCCGGTCTCGTCAACAGGACATCTTTTGCTGCTTGGTCACTTCATGGGATTTGAGAGCACGGGTAAAACTTTCGAGGTGCTTATTCAGCTAGGGGCGATTTTGGCGATTCTGACGGTGTATTTCTCGCGTTTGATGGCTATAGCCAAAGCCTTGCCCAGCGACCCCACCGCGCGGCGCTTCGTGTTTGGCGTTTTGTTGGCTTTCTTGCCGGCGGCGGTTATTGGCGTTTTCGCCCATGGGTTTATCAAGGAGGTGTTGTTCGAGGCGCCGCTTCTGATTTGCACGACTCTTGTTCTGGGCGGCGTCATATTGTTGATCATTGACCGGTTGCCGCTTCAGGCCAAATACACCGACGTGACGCATTATCCGCTCTGGATGTATTTGGCCATCGGTTTTTGTCAGACGGTGGCCATGATTCCCGGCGTTTCCCGCTCCGGCGCCACCATTGTCGGCGCGTTGTTGATGGGAACCGACAAGCGTTCGGCCGCCGAGTTTTCGTTCTTTCTCGCAATGCCGACGATGGCGGGCGCTTTCGCTTACGATTTATTCAAAAATCGCAATGTTTTGTCAGCTGATGACGCTGCGCTCATAACCGTTGGTTTCATCGCCGCTTTCATCGCGGGCGTGATTGTCGTCAAAGGGCTTTTGGATTTCGTCAGCCGCCATGGCTTCGCACCGTTCGCTTGGTGGCGCATTGCCGTTGGGCTTGCCGGCTTCGTGGGCCTTTATATTTTTGGCTGAAGGAGCGCTGCGCGGTGAGCGCTCGGCGTTATTTTTCGCCCCCTTCTGGAAACAGCGCCTTCAATCCTTGATTGCTGGCCTCGCAAACGCCGCGTTCGGTGATCAGGCCCGTTACATAGCGGGCGGGGGTGACGTCGAAGGCGAAATTGGAGACCGGCGTCGTGGCTGGGCAAATCAGCACTTTCGTCGTCTCGCCCGTTTCGGTTGCGCCGCTGATCCATGAGACTTCCTCTCCGGCGCGCTCTTCAATGGGAATCTCGTTTAATCCGTCGTTAACGCTCCAGTCGATTGTCGATGACGGCAAGGCCACATAGAAGGGCACTTGGTTGTCATGGGCGGCCAGCGCCTTCAGGTAAGTGCCGATCTTGTTGCAAACGTCGCCGTTCGCCGTGGTGCGGTCCGTGCCGACGATGCATATATCCACCATGCCATGCTGCATCAGGTGTCCGCCAGCGTTGTCCACGATCAGCGTGTGCGGGACGCCATGTTGTCCCAACTCCCATGCGGTCAGGCTGGCGCCTTGATTGCGCGGTCTGGTTTCGTCGACCCAGACATGAACATTGAGGCCCTTGTTATGGGCCTGATAGATCGGGGACGTGGCTGTTCCCCAGTCCACGGTGGCTAGCCAGCCGGCGTTGCAATGGGTGAGAATATTTATCGGTTCGCCGGCGGGTTTGCGCGCGGCGATCGCTTCAATGATTTTTAAGCCATGGGCGCCGAGCGCCTTGTTGGCGGCGACGTCCTGATCACATATCCGTGCGGCTTTCGCCCAAGCTGCCGCGGCGCGCTCCAGAGGCGGCAGCGGGGCGAGTAGCGCCCGCATGGCGTCCAGCGCCCATTTCAGGTTGATGGCCGTGGGACGTGTGACGTGCAGCGTGTCGTAGGCGTTTTGCAAACTTTCGTCTGAAGGGTCGCGGCGCATTTCCAGCGCGACGCCATAAGCCGCGGTCGCTCCGATCAATGGGGCTCCGCGCACCCACATGTCACGAATGGCGGTTTCCGCGTCTTGCAGACTGCGTAGCTCAATGGGCGTGAATTTATGCGGCAAGAGCGTTTGGTCGATAACGCCTGCGAAGGCGTCATTCTCTCCCGCCCAGATTGAGCGATAGTCGTCGCCATTGATTTTCATAGGCGTTCCTTCTTTATGGTTATGGCGAAACTGCGCGCATGCGTAAACAGTATAAAAATCGCTCGTGGCGAACAAGTGACGTTGGGCGGGGTGCGGGTGGTTTTGAATGTCAAGGCGCATCAGTTGTTGATGCGACGATGGTTTCAGCTTATGGAAAATTGGCGAGAAGCGCTATGTTGTGGCGTGGATTGAAGTTTTGGCGTGCGCCGTGAAGAAATGGGTCGTGAAAATGAACAGCGACGAGATCGCTTTGCGGCAATCTGTGATTGACGCCTGTTTGAGCATGAACGCCAGCGGCCTCAATCAGGGCACGTCCGGCAATATCAGCGTGCGGAACGGCGACAGAATGTTGGTGACGCCGTCAGGCGCGCCTTACGAGAATTTGCGCCCTGACAGTATTTGTTCTATGTCCCTCGCCGATAAAACGTGGGAAGGTCCATTGAAGCCTTCGTCGGAATGGCGGTTTCACCGGGATATCCTGTTGGCGCGGCCAGAGGTTGGGGCGATCGTTCACACCCACGCCACTTATTGCACGGTTTTATCCATCGCGCGCCGTGAAATTCCGGCGGTTCATTACATGATCGCCGCCGCGGGCGGGCCAAGCGTCAGGGTTGCGGATTACGCCACTTATGGCACGGCGGAGCTGTCGAAAGCCGTGATTGACGCGTTGGAAGACCGCAATTGCTGTTTGATGGCCAATCATGGGATGTTGGCGACGGGCGCGACCCTTGAAAAGGCTATGTGGCTGGCCATGGAGTTGGAGACGCTGGCCAAGCAATATTATCTCTCGCTCGCCTTGAATCCCTTCATTTTGCCGGATGATGAAATTGGCAAAGTGCGGGAGAAATTCAAGTCATACGGATTGAACGCTCAAAAAACGCATCAGGACGCAGATTAAAGCGCGACTATGTCTGGCGTGTTGTTTTTGCGTCAAGGACGCGCTCCCTGATTGACCTGCGATAAATTGAGATATTATTTCGGTGGGAAATTTGTCGGCAAGGCATTCTGTTAACGTTTTGCCTCGTGTCGGCCATCATTTTTTGCTCTTAGAAAATTGTTTGTCTTTGCAAAATCCGCAGCGCCGGTTGGGGGGGCGGGAGCGTTGGCGTTACAGTGGCTGACGTCGCCGGGATACGTGACGGGATACGTGACAGAATAGTGATCAGAATTGCGCGCTGAATTATGCAATTCATTAGAGAACTGTCGTCGCGGCGTTATGTACCGTTATGAGTATGATGAAAAAGAGTAAATTGGGAGAGTTGTTTTGCGTGCTTTGTTCAGCGTTTTCTCATTCGCGACCTTACAAAATTTTTCGGCGTCTATGGCTGCTCTTTTGCTGGTTTTCTTTTCCTGCGTAAGTGGAGGCGCGCAAAATAGCGATGGGATTAAGCTCGGGGTTGCGCAACCGTTCTCTTTCGCCATTCTTACGGAGAAAGCTCGAAATCTGGCGGCGGCTCCTTTTAAAGCGCCCAAAATACCTCAAGCCGAACAATTGGAGCGTATTGATTTTGACGCTCATTGGAAAATTCGTTTTAACCCCGCCAAGACGGTGCGCGCGTTAGAGAATGCGCCAGTGCAGTTTTTTCATTTGGGCCGTTATTTTAAAGAGCCGGTGAGCGTCAGTCTGGTTAAGGGTGGGAGCGCCCGGGAGGTGCTTTACAATGAAAATTTTTTCGACGTTCCCGATGACAGTCCAGCTCGGAAGTTGAAGCCCGGCGCGGGTTTTGCCGGATTTAGGATTATGCGTCCGGATTTGAAAACCGATTGGATTTCTTTTCTTGGGGGCTCGTATTTCCGAACGGACGGCTCTCAGATCCAATATGGTCTCTCGGCGCGTGGTCTGGCGATTGACACGGGGCTTTCCTCTCCGGAAGAATTTCCCCGGTTTACGGAGTTTTACCTAGCGCAAGACGGCGGACCAGAAGATGACCTGACGATATATGCGCTTTTGGACAGTCCCAGCGTGGCGGGGGCATATCGGATGCGTGTGCGCAATGGCGTCACCTACGAGGGGGCCGTCGCCGGCTTCGGTTCGCATGGCGGACAGGTGATGGAAGTCACTAGCAAACTTTATTTTCGTAAAACCGTGGAGCGTCTTGGCGTCGCTCCGCTGACGTCCATGTATTGGTATTCGGAAAGTAACCATTTGGATGCGTTTGACTGGCGTCCTGAAGTGCATGATTCCGATGGATTGGCGATTTTGACCGGAGCTGGCGAGCATATTTGGCGCCCACTCAATAATCCGGGGCGAGTGGTGACGTCCAGTTTTATGGATGACGGCGTCAAGGGGTTCGGTCTTATTCAACGTGATCGGAATTTTGAAAATTATCAGGATGACGGCGTTTTCTACGACAGGCGTCCATCTGTATGGGTCGAGCCGATGAGCGACTGGGGCGAGGGGGTCGTGCAGTTGATTGAAATTCCAACTGATGACGAGATTTACGACAATATCGTCGCTTACTGGTCGCCCCATACCCTGCCGGTCGCGGGAAGCGAGCTGTCTTTTGATTATCGGTTGCATTGGGGCGCGAGCGAGCCTTTTGGCCCCAAACTTGCTCGCACATTCTCCACCCGCGTGGGGCACGGGGGGGCGCCAGGTCAGATGCGCGAGATGGATGACGTCAAGATTGTAATCGACTTTAAGGGGGATGTTCTCAAAAACCTCGCCGCAGACGCGGACGTTGCGCCGAAAGTAACGGTTAATGGGAATTCCAAGGTCAAAAATGCATTTGTCTTGCCAGTTGTTGGAACGGATCGATGGCGTTTGACATTTGAATTAGAGATGGGTGGAGAAAACGTGGCTGACGGAGAGGTGATCGATGTTCGAGCGTTTTTGTCCAGCGATGGAAAACCGTTAAGCGAAACATGGCTTGGACAAGTGCATAAAGATCACATCATGCGCAAATAGATCGATGAAATGGCCATATTTTAGGCGAACGCCTTTTGGAGTTTGAAATAAACCATGAACAGACGACTTTTTCTTGCGGCGTTGGCGGGGCTTTCGGGCTCCGCGTTTACTGGAGGGCGGCCGTCTTTCGCTCAAGACGGGGAAAGCTCAGCAAGCCCTGGCGCCGATGGCGCAAGCGGCGGTGAGGCGGGTAAAGGCGTAGCCTTCAGTTTTGAGCGAGTTGTGGAGCAGGCGCGCGCCCTCGCCAATGAGGCATATGCGCCGGCCGCTCAACCTTTGAAGGCGCCTTGGGCCAATCTTGGATATGACGACTACCGTTCAATTCGCTATCGTTCTGACGCTCAAGTTTGGCGCGATGAAAGTCGTCATTTCACGTTGGATCTGCTTCACCCTGGGTTTCGCTATGTGGCTCCGGTGGAAATCTTTGTGGTGGACAAGGGCATGGCGCTGGAGATTCCTTTTGACCCGGCCTTGTTCAATTATCCCGATCATTTGTCCGCGCCCGATAATCCTGATGATTTGACGTTTTCCGGGTTTCGGGTGCGCTATCCGCTCAATCGCTTTGATTATCAGGACGAATTTCTGGTGTTTCAGGGCGCAAGCTATTTTCGCGCGATCGCGCGCAGTCAGAACTACGGCGTTTCGGCGCGCGGTCTCGCCATTGGCTCAGGCGACGCGGGTGGTGAGGAGTTTCCTCGTTTCTCACGTTTCTGGATTGAGAAGCCTGATGTGATGTCCTCCTCCATTTCTATTTACGCTTTGTTGGAAAGTCCTTCGGTCACCGGCGCTTATAGGATTGTGGCGACGCCGGGATTGGCGACGACGATTTCTGTCCGGCATGTGCTTTTTCCGCGTACGGAAATCACCAACGTCGGGATAGCCCCGCTTACCTCGATGTTCTACTTCAATCCCTCCGACAGGGGCGAGGTGGACGATTTCCGCAATGCGGTTCACGATAGCCAGGGACTACAGATGATCAATGGAAAGGGAGAGCGTTTGTGGCGCCCCTTGGCTAACCCTCAATCATTGCAGATTTCAGCTTTTGGGGATGAAAACCCCATTGGCTTCGGCCTGACACAGCGCGAGCGAAGTTTCGCTTACTATCAAGATAGGGAGGCGCGTTACGACTTGCGGCCTTCCGTGTGGATCGAGCCTGAAAGCAGTTGGGGCGAAGGCGCCGTGCAATTGGTGGAGATTCCGGTCAGCAACGAGTTTAACGATAATATCGTCGCGTTCTGGCGGCCAAAAAATTCCCTTCAGCCAAATCAGGAGTATTGGTATTCCTATCGGATCATATGGCAGGGAGAGCCCTCTGATCACGGGCAAGCCAGAGTTAAAATGACCCGCACTGGATTAACGCCTAATGACGGGGCTCGTATCTATAAGATCGACTTCGCCGGGCCAATTCACGCGGAAGGAGAACTTGCGGTGGACGCGGCGGCTTCTTCTGGAAAAATAACGAATATTTCAGTTTTTAACTTGCCCGACAGCGTTGATACCCGGGTGGCGTTGCAGTTTTCCCCCGAGGGGGCGGATATTGCGGAGCTGCGCGTATTTCTGCGAGACGACAAGAAAAGTTTGAGCGAGACATGGCTTTACAGATGGACGGCGGATTGAACCAGATGTCAGGCGTGGGGGGCGAGAGGGGGGCTTGGTCGCCGGCGGTGGCTCTTGCGGAGGCGCGACGATAGTGACACGACATAGCACGATTTTGGAAACATCGTCTAAAGCTGCGCCACCCTTGCAGCCGCTGGAGATGCCTGTGCAGGATTTGAGGCGTAGTCCGCGCGCCCGTTCTCGTCCCGCTCGGTCCGTGACACACATTGCCAGGTTTATAGCTTTTGGAGGGGCCGCGTTTTTGACTGCCCTTGGGGCTTATCAGATGACCCTTGTGGTCACGGTCAGTCAAATTAATGAACTTCAATTCTCTCTTGTTGGTCTGTTTGTTGTGACCTTCGCCTGGATCGCATTTTCTGCGTCCTCCGCAGTGGCGGGATTATGGATTTCTCGTCGATCGAAGTCTGAGACTTTGGTGAAATTGGAGAAAGCGCGAGAGTTTGATTTTAGCGCTGGCGCCGGCAAGACGGCGCTGGTGATGCCAGTTTACAATGAGGATCCAGCTGCGACCACCGCCGCCTTGAATGCAATGGCTGATGGACTGATCGCTTGCGGTAAAGCCGACAGGTTCGAGGTTTTTATCCTTTCGGACACCCGCGATCCCGATGTCTGGATCAAGGAGACTGCTGCGTATGACTTTTTGCGCGAACGGGTGGGAGACGCGTTGCCGGTCTGGTATCGGCGGCGCTGGGAGAACACCGCGCGCAAAGCGGGGAATATAAAGGATTTCGTCGAGCGTTGGGGAGGGCGTTATGAATATATGGTGGTCCTTGACGCCGACAGTATTCTGGTGCCGGAAACCTTGTGCGAAATGACGGCGCGTATGGACGCTGATCCTCGTCTTGGCATTTTGCAGACATTGCCGACGCTGGCGGGCGGCAATAGTCTGTTTGCGCGTCTTCAACAATTCGCTGGAGCGCTTTATGGGCCCACCATCGCCAAAGGCGTGTCCGCCTGGCAAGGCGAAGACGGCAATTATTGGGGGCATAATGCGATAATTCGCGTGAAAGCTTTCGCCGCGTCCTGCGGTCTCCCGGATTTGAAGGGGGCCCCGCCTCTAGGGGGGGCGATATTGTCCCATGACTTCGTTGAGGCGGCGCTTATGCGTCGGGCTGGATGGTCTGTGCGCATGGATACCGACCTTGGCGGCAGTCTGGAGGATAGCCCGCCGTCGCTATTGGATATGGCGGCGCGCGACCGGCGCTGGGCGCAAGGAAATCTTCAGCATTTGAAAGTGATTGGCGCGGCGGGGCTTGCCTGGCCAAGTCGGGTCCATCTTGGCGTTGGCGTTGGTTCGTATCTTATTTCACCTATTTGGCTGCTGTTGATCATTGTCGGCGTGTTGCTGTCCATGCAGGCCGCCATATTCAGGCCAGAATATTTTACCGACCGTTTTCAGTTGTTTCCCGATTGGCCGCGCTTTGACTCCACCCGCATGCGGTGGCTGTTCATTCTGTCGCTGTTTATGCTGCTTTTGCCCAAGATCATCGGTTATGTCACAACGCTTTGCGACGAAGATCGGCGCAAGGCTTTTGGCGGGGCCGTTAAATTGACCGCTAGTTTTATGCTTGAGCTGACGCTTTCAGCGCTTTTCGCACCCATTTCCATGGTGATGCAGAGCCGTCAAATTTATGAAATTCTAAGCGGCGCTGATTCCGGCTGGACTGCTCAGCGGCGCGGCGTGGGCGGGGTGCCGTGGCGTGAGGCGACGCAGCGGCATATATGGCACGTGCTTTTCGGTTTGACCCTTGCCGTGGGAGCATATTTTCTGGCGCCGCCGCTCCTTTGGTGGCTTTCCCCCGCCATTGCTGGTTTATTAGGCGCTATCGTATTGTCGAAATTCAGCGGCAGCTCCGTTATCGGTCGTCTCTTGCGGATTTTTGGTCTGCTGTTGACGCCTTGTGAGAAAAGCCCGCCTGATGTGGTGAAGGCGTTTCGCCGGCTTTTGCCCGTCTATCGTAATTTGACCGCATCTCTTTGTCTTTTTGAATTTGTGAAGCGGCAAGAGCTGATTGAGAGCCATTTTAACGCCGTTGGCGCTTTGCCCCCCACCTCGCGTGGCGCTCCTTACGCGGCCGCTCTCACGTTGGATCAAAAATTGCGGGATGCCGACACGTGCGACGAAGCCATATCTTGGTTGAGCAGAGATGAACTCACCGTGCTTGTTTCTGATCGTCGGCAGTTTGAACGGCTGTTGGCTATTATGCCGTCAAAACCCAATACATCATGACCATTTGGTCAATTTTCTTGCATTTAAGTCAAATCTTGGTGATACCCTCATCCTTGGCTAAGGCGCATGAGCCGCCTGTCTTTGCTTGAAATATACGAAATGAGGAATATATAGCTCGGGGTGCGTCGAAACTCGATCCGGTTCGTCTGAAATGCGAGGCGGTTTCGCGGGGCGCGGCCGCCGGAAAGTCAACTGCGCAGATAGGCGGCGCCATTTCGCGCGCCGTCCTGATTGAGGCGCCTCGGTGAGCGTTAAACCTGAGCATCAACTGAAGAAGAGCGAGGCCGCTCAATTTCAAAGAGGAAATGGCTGCATGACGATACGGCTTCACAAGAACGACCTGCCCGATTTGAGCGCTTACGATTCAGTGAAAGCCGTTGCGGTGGATACGGAAACTTTGGGATTGAACCCTCATCGCGATCGTTTGTGCGTGGTTCAATTGTCCCCCGGTGACGGCAGCGCCGATGTGGTGCAGATTGAGCGCGGACAGCGTGAGGCGCCAAATCTTGTCAAATTGCTGTCGGATCCTGAGAAAGTTAAAATCTTTCATTATGCGCGTTTTGACGTTGCGGTTTTGTATCATTATCTGGGTGTGACGACGACGCCGGTTTGGTGCACGAAAATCGCCTCAAAGCTGGTGCGCACTTATACTGATCGCCATGGTTTGAAGGATTTGACCCGTGAGCTGGCCGGGGTCGAGCTTTCGAAACAGCAGCAAAGTTCGGATTGGGCCGCGCCAGAGTTGAGCGAAGCCCAGCAGGCCTATGCGGCTTCAGATGTTTTGTACCTGCATCAATTGCGAGAGCGTCTCATTGAACGCCTTGCTCGCGAGGATCGTACGGAGCTTGCCGACGCATGTTTCCGTTTTTTACCATTTCGTGCAAAGCTGGATCTTGCAGGTTGGGAAGAAACGGATATTTTCGCACATACGTAATAAGTTCTCGACAGGAGCTTGATGCGGGTGAGATTCGTCATGGTGTCGAGTTGAAAGAGATTCAATTCGGCGCCTAATTATGAGGCCTTAGGGCGTCTGCGAAGGATTAATGGACCAACGACTTTATCCGACCGTCGCCAGCGCCCAAGACGCCGCCGGGTCGAATGATGGGCTGAGCGAATGGGGCGCGAAGGCGCAAAAAAAGCGACAGACGGCGCGTAACGCGGCGCGGCGCCATTCGTTCCTCGTGCGTTTTTTGCGTTATGCGCTTCCTATTGCTGGCGTTATGATCGTTTTCGCCATTGTCGCGGTCGTTGTGGTGACGAGCTATCTGTCTTCTCTTGGTTTTGGACCGGTGACGCTGACCAGCGAAGGCTTGGTTATGGACCGTCCGGAATTGTCTGGAAATGACGGAGATCGATCCTACAAAGTCTCCGCCACGCGTGCGATACAGCGCATTTCCGATCCACGCATTATTGATCTGGAGACGCTGACCGCCGCGATTTCCCTAGGGCAAGGCCAGTCGGCGCAAATCACCTCGACGCGAGGCACATTTGATACAGGCGCGGAAACCTTGAAGCTGATGGGGGGCATTGAAGTTTCATATAGTCAAGGGTTTCTCGGACATTTCGAGCAGATGGACATTGATCTTAAAACGGGTCAAATCATCACTAAAGATCCTGTGACAATCCAGTCTGAACATGGAAGAATTCGCGCGGGCGACATGCAATTTGATCAAAAGTCGGGAACTTTGGTGTTTTCCGACGGAATTTCTATGAGGCTGGAGCCTGCGCACAAGGAGAGCGATAAATGACGACAGGAAATTGGCGGAAGTGGACTTCCCCGCGAAAATCCTTGATCGCGCTGGGTTTCATGGCGGGCTTTTGCGCGATGGGGACGGCGCAAGGTCAGACATTTTCAGACGCGTTCGCAGGTTTTGGCGCGAATAATGACGAGCCGATCAATATTGAAGCCACGGACCTGAAAGTTCAGGACAAGTCCAATAGCGCCATTTTTTCGGGCAACGTGGTCGCGACCCAAGGCGATGCGAGTTTGAAGACTGCGAAGCTGGTTGTGCATTATGATGGTTCGGCGACTGGCGGGGTCCAGCAAAGTATATCAATGATTGAGGCGACAGGCGGCGTGCATATCGCTTCAAAGGATCAAACCGCCACCGGTGATAAGGCGAGCTTTGATATGAAGAAGCAAATCATGGTGATGACCGGCAAAGAGGTGGTTCTGTCGCAAGGGCCAAATGTGTTGGTTGGCGATTATTTGACGGTTGATTTGAAAACTGGAGAGGCGGACATGAAGGCTCCGTCAAATGGGCGGGTCAAGGTTTTGATACAGCCTAAGAGCTTGAAAAATGCTCCTGCGGCGCAGTAGTTCACATCCGCGTCATTTATTTTCTTTTAACGCAGGTGTACCCTTGCAGTCATTCGGTCAGGTTTTCGCGTGAAGTCATTCTTTCGTCAGCGTCGTTCGTCGTCTTCTTCAGCGCCTTCTCAATTTGAGGATTATCGCGATCAAGGTGATGACTTTGATAACGGCGCTTATGATGCGTCCATGGAGTCTTTGCGCGGCGAGCATGGAGCCTTGATTGTTGAGGGAATAGGTAAGTCCTATCGTCGCCGTCAGGTTGTCAAACATGTGGGCTTATCCGTTGGACGCGGCGAGGCCGTTGGCTTGTTGGGGCCAAATGGCGCCGGAAAAACCACATGTTTCTATATGATTACGGGGTTGATACAGCCTGATCACGGCTCCATCAGGCTTGATGGTTTTGATATCACGCGTCTGCCCATGTACCGCCGGGCTCGTTTGGGAATTGGGTATCTTCCGCAGGAGGCTTCTATTTTTCGGGGGCTGACGGTTGAGGAGAATATTCGCGCCGTTTTAGAGGTTGTGGAGCCAGACAGGCGTAAGCGTGCGCTTGAGCTTGACGAATTGCTCGACGAATTTGGCGTCACCCATTTGCGCAAATCTCCAGCTATCGCGCTGTCCGGTGGTGAGAGACGGCGTGTGGAAATTGCGCGGGCTCTGGCTAGCCGGCCCGCTTTCATGCTTCTGGATGAACCTTTCGCGGGAATTGACCCCATCGCTGTTGGTGATATCCAGCAATTGGTGCGCCACTTGACTCAGCGCGGCATCGGCGTGCTGATTACGGATCATAATGTGCGTGAAACCCTTGGTTTGATTGATAGAGCATATATTATCGCCGCAGGTGAGGTGCTTACCGAGGGGCAACCCAATGATATTGTCGCAAACCCGGATGTGCGCCGTCTGTATCTTGGCGAGCAGTTTACACTTTGAATCGCAATCTGTGCTAGTTTAACCTAAAAGAAGCAAGAACCGGACCATATAGGCCGAACGTCTTCACTGGATGTTTCGTTTGCGTATGAATGTTCTGGATCTGTTTAGGTTGAGGAAACAGAACGCGAATGGCTCTCACCCCAAGACTTGAGTTCAGGCAAAGCCAGTCACTGGTTATGACGCCGCAGCTATTGCAGGCGATCAAGCTTTTGCAGATGTCGAATCTGGATTTGACAAGTTATGTGGAGAATGAGCTGGAGAGTAATCCTTTGCTTGAGCGCTCTGACGTGCAAGTGGGGGAGGAGAACGGCGGCGCTTTGGAGCTTGACGCCGAACAGCCTTTGAACGAGCGGGAAGGCGACGCGCGTGAAGGGGACTGGCTTGAAGAAGCTCTTGATCCGCGTGCGCAGGAGATCGCTTCCAAGCTCGATACGGACGTGGAAAACCTCTTTCCCGAAAGCTCCTCCGTCTCCCCTGCGCCTGTAGCGGAACAGGCTCATGAGTTATGGTCTTCTGGCGGGAGCGGGGCGTCTTATTCGCCTGAGTATAACCTTGAAGCTTTCGTCGCCTCTGAAACGACTATGAGGCAATTTTTGATCGATCAAATGCAGTTGGCCTTGCGTGATCCGGTGGAGTTGGTCATTGGCCAATATATGATCGACAGTCTTGACGAAGCTGGTTACCTGCGCGTGGATATAGATGAAATCGCCTCTCGCTTGAACGCGGATCGAGGGAGGGTGGAGCATGTGTTACGGACGCTTCAAACCTTTGAACCTACAGGTGTTTTCGCCACGTCTCTGCACGAGTGTCTTGCGCTTCAGTTGAAGGAGAAGAACCGGTTTGATCCGATAATGGAGGCGTTTGTTCAAAACATCGAATTGTTGGGCAGTCATGATTACGCCGCGTTGAAACGTATTTGCGACGTGGACGATGATGATCTGATGGAAATGATTTGCGAGGTGAAGCGCCTTGATCCGAAACCCTGCGCGGCTTTTGGCGGGGGGGTGATGCAGCCGGTGGCGCCTGACGTGGTCGTGTCGCCCGCCAGAGGCGGGGGCTGGGCGATTGAGTTGAACAATGAGGCTTTGCCAAAGGTTTTAGTCAATCAGCTATATTATGCGACGGTGACGAAAACGATCAAAAATGAGACGGAGAAAGCTTATTTGGTCGATTGCCTGCAAACGGCCAATTGGCTTGTCAAAAGTTTGGACCAGCGAGCGCGAACAATCTTGAAGGTGTCGACGGAAATCGTGCGTCAACAGGACGGTTTTTTACTTCATGGAGTGCAGCATCTGCGGCCGCTGAACCTGAAAACGGTTGCGGAAGCCATTGGAATGCATGAATCAACGGTGAGCCGGGTCACATCGAACAAATTTATGGCGACGTCACGCGGTGTTTTTGAATTGAAATATTTTTTCTCCGCTTCCATTTCTTCTACGGCTAATGGCGACGCCCATTCCGCTGAAGCGGTGCGCGACCGAATACGGCGCATGATCGATGCGGAAGACCCTGACGCCGTGCTCTCCGATGACGCGATCGTGAAATTTTTGATGAAAGACGGTGTGGATATCGCCCGGCGAACGGTCGCCAAATATCGCGAGGCGATGAAAATTGGCTCTTCGGTTCAGCGTCGACGGGAAAAACGGACGCAGCGGAACATGATGAAAGGGTGAGTTCCGCGCAGGTCTCGTGTTGGATTATACCTAAAATATTATATATTTATCTAATAGTTATGAAGTTTATGGCGATTTTTTTCTAATTGTTTCGCTGTAAGATTAAGCGTTGTGAGCTCGTTGACGTATTAGCAGGCGAATGGGTTGATTGACTTGCCATATGGCGGCGCTTATACGAACGATCTGTTTGCTTCTTGTTTGTAGGAAATCATATTCTTAAATCCGTTGCATGGAATGCGATTTTGAAAAAGAGGGTTAAAAACGCGACAGGGCTGGCGTTCTGGTGATATGTGGGCCATCTTGGCGATAGCCTTGTGTTGTGTCGCTGATTTGTTCGGCGTTGCTACGTGGGTTATAAAATGAAAGAACGGTCACTCAAACTAATGAGGATCCCATGACACTACGGGTTTCTGGAAAGAACGTTGATGTTGGCGACGCGCTGCGGAGCCATATTGAGAACCGTATTGAAGAGGCCGTCACAAAGTATTATGATGGTGGCTACACGGGTCATGTAACAGTTGGTCGGGAGGGTTCGGGCTTTCGTACGGAATGTTCCTTGCATTTGAACACGGGCGCCTCCTTGAAGGTTTCCGCTGATTCTCAAGACCCACGTCAAAGCTTTGACATTGCGGCGGAACGCATTGACAAGCGCCTTCGACGCTACAAGCGCAAGCTTAAGGATCATCACGTTCACGAAGGAAACGGCAAAGACTTTCTGGAGGCGGCTTCTTATGTTCTCGCGTCTACGGATGAGGACGAAGAGCTTCCGGAAGACTTCAAACCGGTGATTGTCGCTGAAACGGCGGCCAAGGTTAAGACGATGACCGTCGGCATGGCGGTTATGGAGCTTGATTTGACCGAGGCCCCGGTGGTGATGTTTCGTAATGCGGGCAATGGCGGCTTGAATGTGGTATATCGACGTTCAGACGGAAACGTTGGCTGGATAGATCCGGCCCTGGTCGCGCAAACGTCCAGTAAGTGAAATTGACGCAATAACATTTGAGTGCGCCCGCGATCTTGCGGGCGTGACTCATGAAAAGGGCAATTATGGATCTTAGTGATCTTTTGTCGCCGCAATCTGTGGTGCCGTCTTTACGGGCGAACAGTAAAAAACAGGCGATACAGGAACTTGCATCTACGGCGGCGATTGTTACCGGCCTTCCGGAGCGCGATATTTTCGACACGCTGCTGCAGCGTGAACGTTTGGGGTCCACGGGCGTTGGTCACGGAATTGCGATTCCGCACGGCAAGCTGGCGTCGCTTGATAAAATCGTTGGCGTTTTCGCGCGCGTGGACAAGCCGATCGAATTTGACGCGCTGGACGACCAGCCGGTTGATTTGATTTTTGTTCTTCTCGCTCCTGAAGGGGCGGGAGCTGATCATTTGAAGGCTTTGGCGAGGATCGCGCGTTTGTTGCGCGATACTGAGATGGCTGTGAAACTACGCGCCACCACCAACGCCGAAGCGTTATACACCCTGCTTACTCAGCCGCTCGCTTCTTCAAACGCGGCTTGATCCTTTCCCATTTCTCTCTCTCGGTTTTTTGGGTGTTCAGGCGTTGAAAAACCCCGCCTATTTGGGTGGGGCCATCGCTCAGACGGGCCCGCAAGGCGCTGGAGTTCGACATCCCGGGCGACCACTACGAATCCCGGCGCACCGGGCCGGCTGGTTTGGAGCAACGGATCAGGGAGGTCTGCCAAACGCGGTTGCTCTACGGCTACTGGCGCGTCTATGTCTTGTTGCGCCGTGAGGCTGAACGATGTCTGGGCGATGGATTTTGTTCGCGACCAGTCGGCTGCCGGTAAGAAGCAGCGCATCCTGACCGTTGTCGATAGCCATTCACGGCTTTATCCGGCAATCGATCTTCTTCATCTATCGCGGCGCAGATGAGCGTCGCCGTACTTCGAAATCCGACTCTGGAAGCTGCGAGCCCGACCCGCACCGAAAGGCCGTAGTTGGCGAGAGCGATGGCCAAGCGTCGGAAATCTTTCAGTGTGTTCGTAATCGTCAGTCGATGGTGGCGTTTCTTGCCGGAAATACCGATCAACACCTCGTACCGATGCTTGGAAATGTCGGTGACGACCAGGAGGTGGTCGAAGCGGTAGAAGGTGCGGCGGTCATAGACGGTCTCTTCAGCGGTCTGTTTTACGCAAAACCACTGTTGAGGCCTAGGCCCCGGTTATGGCCACCCGCTGCGCAATTTAAAGGCTGCGCAGGCGGCTATAACCTATCGGCAGCGTTTCTTTTCGGCGTGCTATGGGGGAGATTCATCTCGCGTGATCTCTATCTGTGGCCTATGCCAATGACGTCACTCTCGACGTCTCACGGCCCGGAAAGCCGATGGACAATGTCTTCATCGACGTTCAACAGAACGTTCCGGGTGGAATGTCTGAACGCTCACTGGGGCCTGACCTTTGCGGATGCCCGCGAAAAAATGGAGGATCGGCCTCATTCGGTGATCTGCTACAACATGCTGATCCATTGCATGATTCTGGCGGAATCCCCAGCCCGTAACCGTGACGCCAGCCGGAGAACTCCATGATCCGATGGTCCAAGGTTGGGTCTTGGAGCATTAATCAACGGACTTCGCGCCGAAGTCGATGGACTTAGTTCAGGGGGGAATTGGCGCCGCCGCTTGAATATGAAATGCAAAGAGTCCGGCGCATGCGCCGGGCTCTCGTTATTTGGGGTTTCATTCAGTTTGGCGTGAGCCGAACTGAAGTTGAAACTTATTCGTCGTCCTGCTGAGCCTTCATGGCTGCGGCGAGAATGTCGCCGAGCGACGCGCCGCTGTCGGAAGAACCGTATTGTGCGACAGCTTCTTTTTCTTCGGCGATTTCAAGCGCCTTGATTGAAGCGGAAACGCGGCGGGTCTTCTTATCGAACTGGGTGATGCGCGCATCGAACTTTTCACCAACGGTGAAACGCTCAGGACGCTGATCGCCGCGTTCGCGGGCCAGATCCGCACGGCGGATGAAGGTTGCAAGGTCGGTGTCGACGATTTTCGCCTCAAGGCCGCCTTCTTTAACTTCAACCACTTCACAAGTGACGATGGCGCCCTTGCGAACTTCGCCGGCGGAAGCCGCTTCAAACGGATCGCCGCCGAGTTGCTTGATGCCGAGAGAGATGCGCTCTTTCTCAACGTCCACATCCAGAACGACGGCCTTGACCATGTCGCCCTTTTTGTACTCTTCGATGACCTGTTCGCCCGGACGGTTCCAGTCTAGATCGGACAAGTGAACCATACCGTCCACATCGCCTTCCAGGCCGATGAAGAGACCGAATTCGGTTTTGTTCTTCACTTCGCCTTCGACAATGGTTTCGGCTGGGAATTTCTCGGCGAACGCATCCCATGGGTTCTGCAGCGTCTGCTTCAGACCAAGAGAGATGCGGCGCTTGACCGGGTCGACTTCCAGGATCATTACTTCCACTTCCTGAGAGGTGGAGACGATTTTTCCTGGATGGACATTTTTCTTCGTCCAGGACATTTCTGAAACGTGGATCAGGCCTTCAATGCCCGGCTCCAGCTCAACAAATGCGCCATAGTCGGTGATGTTGGTCACGCGGCCAGTGAACTTGGCGTCCACAGGATATTTGACTTCTATGCCATCCCAAGGATCGGCTTCAAGCTGCTTCATGCCAAGGCTGATGCGGTGCGTGTCTTGATTGACGCGAATGATCTGGACCTTGACGGTCTGACCAATCGAAAGCACTTCGCTTGGGTGGTTGATGCGGCGCCATGCGATGTCGGTGACGTGCAACAGACCATCGATGCCGCCCAGGTCGACGAACGCGCCATAGTCAGTGATGTTCTTGACCACGCCTTCGACGGTCTGGCCTTCTTCGAGGCTCTGAACCAGCTCTGAACGCTGCTCCGCCCGTGTTTCTTCCAGAACGACCCGGCGAGACACGACGATGTTGCCGCGACGCTTGTCCATTTTCAAAATCTGGAAAGGCTGAGCCGTGTGCATCAACGGGGTGACGTCGCGCACGGGGCGGATGTCCACTTGCGAGCGCGGCAAGAAGGCGACTGCGCCGTCGAGATCGACCGTGAAGCCGCCCTTGACTTGGTTGAAGATCTGGCCGTTGACTTTTTCGCCGGCTTCGAAAGCGACTTCCAAACGGACCCAGCTTTCTTCGCGGCGCGCTTTGTCACGCGACAATACCGCTTCGCCGAGAGCGTTTTCAACGCGCTCAAGATAAACTTCGACGACGTCGCCGATGTTCAGGTCGCCATCACGACCTTTAACGCCAAATTCTTTTAGCGGAATGCGGCCTTCAACCTTGAGGCCGACGTCAATCACCGCGAGATCCTTTTCAAAGGCGATCACGGTGCCTTTGATAACGGAGCCTTCATACATTTCTTGCGTTTCGAAGGATTCTTCGAGAAGCGCGGCAAAGTCCTCGCGGGACGGGTTCATGCTGTCCATTTAAACTCCTGGAGCCATATTTGGCTGCCGCCGGCGGGTTTGTGTTGCGTTCGGGTTGTTCGCTGCCTGGTCTTGCGTGCGTTGACGTCAAGACAACCGCCCTTCAAGGAGGGCGGGCCGGCGAAACAGGCAAAAAAAACCCGTAGTCCAAGGTGTTTTACTGGCGGTTTCTTTTTTAAAGACCCGTTCCAGCTTGTTTGACGCTTGCGTTCGTCATCATGCAAAATCAGCGTGTAACGCTGATAAGCATTTTGCGTAAGCGTTCTCGGTCACAGATAAATAGCCGCAGTTTATTGTAACTATTGATCTATTTTAGGTTGTGCGTTCCCGGTGGACGATGGTTGCTTGCTCAATCCACGCGCTTGTTTTTAGCGCGCAGGCCGTCAACGATATCCACAGCCGCCAAGAATGCTGTTTCTATATCCATTTCTGACGTATCGAGCAAGTGCGCATCCTGCGCTGCTTCAAGCGGAGCGACCGCGCGCGAGCTGTCGCGCTCGTCTCGGCGGATCAGATCTTCAAGCACGGCGTTAAAATGGGCTTCTTTGCCTTTGCCTAGGATTTCGTCGGTTCGCCGGCGCGCTCTGACTTCAGGCGCCGCGGTGACGAAAAGCTTAACTTCGGCGTCCGGGCAAACGACGGTGCCGATGTCGCGCCCGTCAAGCACCGCGCCGGCTTGCTGGGTGGCGAAGCGGCGTTGCAGCTCGACCAGTTTGTCGCGCAGCCCCTGCAGAACAGCGACGCGCGACGCCGCTTCTCCGACTTCGTGGGAGGAAAGCGCTTCGCGGTCGAATTTCGCAAGGTCAAGATTTTGCGCGACGGAAATGGCGATTTCTTCGTCCCCGAGCGGGAGCCCCCGGGCGAGAAGCGCGGCGGCTACGGCGCGATAGGTCAGCCCTGTGTCCAGATGGGGATAGCCGAAATGCGCCGCAAGACGGCGCGCGAGAGTTCCCTTGCCTGAGGCCGCAGGTCCGTCAATTGCGATGATCATGCTTGGCTCGCCTCAATGGTTGTTGCGCCGGCGTTTGAAAATCTGGCGCCCAAGCTCTCCATCAAGCCAAGAAAAGCCGGGAAGCTTGTGGCGATGACGGCGCCGTCGTCAACTGTGACTGGCTTATGGGCGACCAGCCCCAGAATGAGGAAGCTCATGGCGATTCTGTGATCAAGGTGGGTGGCGACCGTTCCTCCGCCAATATTATCGCCGCCGCCCATGACGGTGAGGGTGGCCTCTTCTTCGCGGCAAGGCACGTTATTGGCCTCAAGACCGCGGGCGACGGCCGCCAAACGGTCCGATTCTTTCACGCGCAGCTCTTCAAGCCCCGCCATGACCGTTTCTCCTTGCGCAAAGGCCGCAGCGATCGCCAGCACCGGATATTCGTCGATCATTGATGGCGCCCGTTCGGCGGGAACCGTGATTCCCTTGAGGGTCGAGGCGCGGGCTCTGACGTCGCCGATGGTCTCGCCGCCGCTCTCGCGTTTATTGCTTATCTCCAGATCGGCGCCCATTTCTAAAAGCGTGGTCAGCAACCCTGTGCGGTGCTCATTCAAAAGCATGTCCTTGACGGTGACGTCCGAGCCGGGCGTGATCAAGGCGGCCACAAGGGGAAAGGCGGCGGAAGAGGGGTCGCCTGGAACGGTGACGTCCTGCGCTTTCAGCTCGGGTTGACCTGTGAGCTGTATAACGCGTTCGCCGGCGTCGTTAATTTCAATCTTGAGTTCGGCGCCAAATCCGGCCAGCATTTTTTCCGTATGGTCGCGGGTGGGAATAGGTTCGATTACGGTGGTGACGCCGGGAGCGTTCAGCCCCGCCAATAGAGCCGCGGATTTAACCTGGGCCGAGGGCACGGGCACGCGGTAGGTGAGGGGAGCGGGGGTTTCCGGGCCGCGAATGGTGGCGGGAAGCCGGTCGCCGCTGCGACACAGAACTTGCGCGCCCATCTGACGAAGTGGTTCGAGAACCCGGCCCATGGGACGCCGTGAAAGCGATGCGTCGCCGACGAATGTGCAGGTGATCGGATGCGTGCCCATGATGCCCATGGCGAGCCGGACGCCAGTTCCAGCGTTGCCAAAGTCGATGACGCCTTCCGGCTCCAGCAGAGAGCCAAGCCCGACCCCGTCAACGCTCCACGTTCCGTCGTCGGCGCGCGTGATGTTTGCGCCGACGGCGCGCATGGCGGCGGCGGTGTGCATCACGTCTTCTGATTCGAGTAAGCCGCGTACGCTGGTGCGTCCAATGGCCAGCGCCCCCAACATGAGAGAGCGGTGAGAAATTGACTTGTCGCCGGGCACGCTGATGGCGCCGCGCAGGGCGGTTGAGGCGTGAGAGGTGATAGGCGCAGGCGAAGATGAATCGTGCATTACCGGTTCCGGGAGTTGCGTCTCATTCAAGAAGACGTTTCTCCTATCATGGAGAAAGCTGGTCGTCACCTATGATGGCGAATCGTTTGTTTTAAATATTATGCGCTGCGCAGAACCTTTAAATCGGTTATTGTGAACGCTTCTTTTTTTCGTGTAATGTGGTTTTATACATAGATTTTATAGCATGAGGGCCTTTCTAGGGACGAAATTTCAATTATGTTTTGACAAGGATGCAAGGGGCCGTTTAAGGGGTCTCCCGCTCGAATCAGATAAGGGTCAGGACCGTGGCAAAACCCGAACTTGGCGCCAAACGGCTATGCTCCAGTTGTGGCGCAAAATTTTACGATTTAAACCGAAAACCCATTTCATGTCCGAAATGCGGTGAAATTATTGTGGTCGCTGCGGCGATTAAGGCGGCCAAAGCGTCTCCTGAGAAGGCTGCGAAGCCTGAAGACGTCGATGATGACGATCTGGATGACGATGACGTGGCCGCCGAGCTTGTGACGCTCGAAGAAGCCGACGACGACGTCAAGGACGCCAAAGTGAAGGTTGTCGGAAGCGACGTCGATGACGATGACGACGAGCTTGACGCGGATATTGGCGACGATGATGTTTTCATCGATGATGATGAAGACGATGACGCGGCGGTTCCAGGCATTGTCGTGGAACGGGAAGAAGAAGACACGGATCGTTAACTTGCGGAGCAGCTCCGCTATGAACCGCCGTTTTGAATTTTCTTGATGAGTGTACTGCGCCGGCGTGATTTCTGATTGCGTCGGCGCATGTGGTCAGGAGGGAGCGTGTTTCCGCTGTCTTCGATATTGTCCACAGGGTGAGGTAATCTGGTCGCGCGCCGTCGATTGACGCTTGACTATTAAGCCGGAGCAAGTATGTTCCGCGCTCATCGGGTGTGGATCTGCTTCGCGAATGCGCTTTGCCTCACTCGATTTATCCGCGAAGATCCAAGGTCGCGGATTTAATGGGTGAATTTGAAACGAGTGGTTTCACCCAAAAATATGGGGCCATAGCTCAGTTGGGAGAGCGCTTGCATGGCATGCAAGAGGTCGTCGGTTCGATCCCGTCTGGCTCCACCATTTTTCATAATAGCTTGGAATTCAGCTTTTAAAATTTAGAGACCTCGTGATGCTATGGCTGCGGCTTTTTGCGCCATTCCTATGCGTCGCCTTGCCGTGTCCGGGGTGAGGTCAGCTTTTTCCTCTCCTGTTTTGCGCTTTCTCCGTTGTTTGTAAGACGCTTGACGCATTTTTTCGAGCGGGCCGGCTTCCGTGTTTTCGGGGGGCGTCATTTGATTCTTCTGAAGAAATTTTCAAGTCATAAAAATTTCATCCTTCCGTCTTCTGGTTGCAATGAAAGTGGGGTCACAAGGCGCATCGATTGCGAATTTAATCTTAGGTTTACGGGCGAAAACCAACCGCCTTTTTGGCGGGCGATCGGCCAATCAGTCAGGAGATCAATCATGTCATACCGGACCTCACTTACAGGACTTGTCGCCGCTGCGGCGATGGCCACCACTTCAACCGTTTCCCTCGCCGCCACGGACATCAGCTGGTGGCACGGCATGGGCGGGCGTAACGGCGAAGTCATCAATGAGATCGCGACCAAATTCAACGAAAGTCAGGAAGCGTGCGTTCTCACGCCCGTCAGCAAAGGCACCTATGAGGAAGCCTTGACATCGGGCATTGCGGCGTTCCGCGCTGGCGAACAGCCAAATATCCTTCAGGTGTTCGACGCCGGCGCCGCCACGATCATCAACGCCAAGGGCGCGGTTATCCCAGCAGAAGACCTGATCAAAAACGCAGGTCATGATTTTGATCGCGACGCTTTCATCGAAGGCGTGCGCTACTTCTACGCAGACAGCGACGGCAAGTTCATCGGCATGCCGTTCAACTCTTCCGCGCCGATCATGTACATTAACACCGACGCCCTCAAAAAAGCGGGCGTTGAAGCTCCCAAGACCTGGGAAGAGTTTGAAGCCATCGCGCCGAAGCTCAAAGAAGCCGGCTTCGTGCCGCTCGTTCAGACGCAGCTCACATGGGAGTTCACCGAGAACTTCCATTCGCGCCATAATCTTCAGTTCGCAACGGAAAACAACGGTTATGACGGCGTCAAGGGCACGAAGATCCTTGTGAATTCGCCCGAACAGAAAATGATGTTCGAGAAGCTGAAAGACTGGCACGACAACGGCCTGTTCGGTTATTACGGCGCTGGCTGGTCCGATAACCAGAAGCCGTTTGAAGAAAACAAGGTGGCTTTGTGGATCGGCTCCTCAGGCTCCTTCGGCGGCTTGCTGAAGACGGCTCAGATGCCATTTTCTGCGACTTTCTTGCCTTACTGGAAAGCTGTTGAAGGCGCTGGAACTAATACATTCATCGGCGGCGCCGCCCTGTTTGCTTTCTCCGGTAAGTCGGAAGAAGAAAACAACTGCACAGCTTCGTTCTTTCAGTTCCTGACATCGCCTGAGATCCAGTATTTCTATCACAAGTCCACGGGATATGTGCCGATCACCAAGGCGGCCTATGAGCTGGCGAAAAAAGACGGCCACTATGAAAAGTTCCCTCAGGCCGAAGTTGGCATCCAGCAGCTGATGTTGCCGGGCGGCGAATGGTCCAAGGGCTACCGGATGGGCTTTTACCCGCAAATCCGTGAAGTGATGGAGCGCGAATACGGCAAGATCTTCTCCGGTGAAACCACTGTTGAAGACGCGTTCAAAACCATCGAGGAAGAGAGCAACAAGCTTCTCGAGCGTTTTTCTAAGACGGCTGGTTAATTCCTTCCCGTCATGGGGGGACCAGGCGCGGCCTGGTCCCTTCTTTTGCGTGAATCTGTCGTCTCGCGCGCTTTTGGCCGAGCCACGTAGATTTGCAAGCGCTCCTTTGAAGGCGGTCCAATGAAACGCGTCCAATTTTCCTCGCGCGGTTTGCCGTATCTGTTTTTGATGCCGCAGCTCGCGGTGATTGTCATATTCTTCTATTGGCCTTCGGTTCAGGCTGTTGAATCTTCTTTTTATCTGGAAGACCCTTTTGGCTTTGGATCGAGTTTTGTCGGTCTTGATAATTATCGAGAAGTCCTGAGCTCCAGCGAATACCTGCGTATCGCGCAGTTCACGATGCTCTTCACGGTTTTGGTGACATTCCTGTCGCTAGCCGCGGCGTTGCTGCTGGCGGTGAAAGCGGACGCGGTGTTGCACGGCGCGTCGAGCTATAAGACGTTGCTTATGTGGGTCTATGCGGTGGCGCCTCCTGTGGCTGGCCTGATCGGCGTCATGCTGTTCGACCAGCATATTGGTCCTTTTGTCGAAGTGGCGGCGTTTTTTGGCTGGGAGTTCAAGCTGGGGCTGAATTATTTCGACACCGGCTTCACCATGGTGGTGATCTCGGTCTGGAAACAGATCCCTTATAATTTCATCTTTTTTCTGTCAGGCCTTCAGGCGATCCCCAAACCCTTGCGCGAAGCGGCGATGATCGACTGCCGCTCGGGTCTGCGCCGGTTCTGGACCATTATTCTGCCCTTGCTGGCGCCCACGGCGTTTTTTCTTCTGATCATCAATATGACTTACGCGCTGTTTGACACCTTCGGCATTATTGACGTGGTGGTGAAGGACAAGCCGGCCAACAGCCCGATAACCCTAGTCTACAAGGTTTATATGGACGGCTTCCGCGGCAATGACATCGGCGGTTCATCCGCCCAGTCGGTGATCTTGATGCTCGTCGTCTTCATTCTCACGATCTTCCAGTTCCGCTTTATCGAGCGGCGCGTTCATTATAGCTGAGGAGCGTGTCATGCAGCGAATCAAACTGGTCGACCACCTTGTTCTGATCCTCGGCTCCGTGGTGATGATCGGTCCGGTGGTTATCGCCTTTCTCACTTCCACGCATGATGCGGTGGAGATCCATCGCAATGGCTTGATGGCCACATGGGGCGGCGATTTCCTCCAAACCTATGAGACCGTTTTAACGCAACAAGGCGGCTTCACCGGGCAAATCACCGGCGCTCGGATGATGATGAACTCCATGATCCTCGGTCTTGGCTTTGCGATCGGTAAAGTGATTTTGTCGATGATGGCCGCTTATGCGATCGTCTATTTCCGCTTTCGTATGGGAACGTTTTTCTTCTGGGTGATCTTCACGACGCTTTTGCTGCCGCTGGAGGTGCGCATCGTCCCTTCTTATGAAGTCGTGCAGAAGTTGGGGCTTTTGAACAGCTATACGGGACTTATTGTTCCACTGCTGGCGTCAGCCACGGGAACCTTCTATTTCCGTCAGTTTTTCAAGTCGGTGCCCGATGAGCTTCTGGAGGCCGCGCGAATTGACGGCGCTGGCCCCTTCAAGTTTTTCATTGATATTCTGGTTCCCATCTCCAAGAGCATGATCGCCGCGATTTTCATCATCATGTTCGTCTATGGTTGGAATCAATATCTGTGGCCAATGATGATGACCACGGATGAGAGCTATTTCACGCTTGTGCGCGGCATCAAGCAAATTCTTCTGGTTTGGGTTGGTTCTCAAATCCCCGATTACAATCAGGCGTTCGCGCTGACGATCCTGGCGATGTTGCCCCCCGTTATCGTGGTGGTGGTGTTTCAACGCTGGTTCATCAAAGGCCTGACAGAAAGCGACAAGTGAGTTCGACCCATGGCTAAAATTACGCTTGATCAGGTTCGCAAAGTTTATTTTGGCGAAGTTGAAGCCGTCAAAGGCGTTTCAATTGACATTGAAGACGGCGAGTTCATCGTGCTTGTGGGGCCGAGCGGCTGTGGCAAGTCCACGCTTTTGCGCATGATCGCAGGGCTTGAGGACATCACCGATGGCGAGGTTCATATTGGCGGGCGCTTGGTGAATAAACTGGATCCAGCTGACCGCGACATTGCCATGGTCTTTCAGAATTACGCCCTTTACCCTCATATGACCGTCTTTAATAATCTTGCTTATGGGCTGCGCAACCGTAAGGTCGCTAAGGCGGAAATTGAACGGCGCGTGCGCGAGGCGGCGGCGATTCTGGAGATTGAAGATTTTCTCGATCGCAAACCCCGCGCGCTTTCCGGCGGGCAACGTCAGCGCGTGGCCATGGGTCGGGCTATCGTTCGCGACCCCGCCGCCTTTCTCTTTGACGAGCCTTTGTCCAATCTCGACGCTAAACTGCGGGTGCAGATGCGTATTGAAATCAAACGGCTGCAAAAGAAATTGGGAACGACAAGCGTTTACGTGACCCATGATCAGCTGGAGGCCATGACTCTGGCTGACAGGCTTGTCGTGTTGAACAAGGGGCGTATCGAGCAGATCGGGGCGCCGATTGATATATATGATCAGCCGGCCTCCACTTTTGTAGCGAGTTTCATTGGCTCCCCAGCGATGAATATTTTCCCCGCTGTTCAGTCGCAAAACCGCTTCACCCTAGCCGATGGCGAAGGGCTATCGGCTCCCCGCTTGCAGGGGGCCGAGGCCGTGCAGATCGGCGTGCGTCCGGAAGATCTCGTGGTGGTTGATGGCGGGGCGGGGAATGAGCCGAATCCGCAAGCCATGACAATTGACATGATTGTGGGGGTTGTGGAGCCGGTTGGCGCGGAAAGCTTCGTTCACGGCGTCATCGGCGAGACGAATATCCCGGTGGTGGCGCGTATTGATCGGGCGGCGCGGTTTGACGTTGGCGCCAAATTGACCCTGACGGCGCCGGCGCGCAAGCTTCATTATTTTGATGTGGAGTCCGGGCGCCGGCTGAAGGCGCCGTCAAAAGAGTGACCACGTAAAAGAACGTAGGATAGGGTCCGCGCCCGGCGAGGAAATTGGCGCGGTGCGGACGCGCCAGATATTCACCCAGTATAAATTTATTTAATGTCAAATCATTGTTAGGCGACATCGCTTGAAACGATGGAGCGGAAACGCCATATTCGTTGCAACAGGGTGATGTCACCCACCCCCGGGCGCCTAAATGGGTTCGGGGTCGTTTGTGCCGGGCGAAGCTTTGGCATGCAAGGTCGCTTTTGGAAAAGGGCTTTGACGATGACACGAATGTCGGCGTTTTCCTCGCCGTTTCTGCTTGGTTTTGATGATCTTGAACGCGTTCTGGATCGAGTCAGCAAAGCTGCGAATGATGGGTATCCGCCCTATAATATCGAGCGTTTACCGCGTACGGAGCATCATGGCGACGTGATCCGCATCACCCTTGCGGTGGCCGGTTTCACCCGTGACCAGCTTGACGTCTCTGTTGAAGAGAGCCAGCTGGTGATAAGGGGGCGTCAAATTGACGACAAAGAGCGGCAATACTTACATCGCGGCATCGCCGCGCGGCAGTTTCAGCGCGCTTTTGTTCTCGCCGAGGGAATTGAAATCCTTGGCGCGGAGCTGAAAGACGGGCTTTTGTCGATCGACTTGTTTCGTCCAGCGCCTGAACGCGCCGTTCGCAAGATTGAAATATCAACCTATGATTGAATTATTGATTGGAATGCGATTCAGGTTCCATTTTCATCTGGCCGATGATCGCTTTTACCCTTTCCTGGCGTTTTTCCGGTGGAGAGCATGTGGTGGGAGCGTGACGGTTTAAAATGATAGGAGATTTAAAAATGGCTTATTCTGACAAACCGCAAGTCATGACGGCCGATACCTTTCAAGAGCTTGGGACTGGGCATGTGGCTTACGTCAAGCCTATGGCCTCTGAAGAGGTGAATACATTGTTTCCAAACGCGCCGAAGTTGGAGGCTGGCATTCGGCTTTGGGTTTTGGTTGGGGCGGATGGCGCGCCGATCATGCTTTCCGATGATCGCGCATCGGTTATCGCCGACGCCGTGCGTAATGACTTGCAAACTGTGGCGCTGCACTGAAAGAGTTCATGAGCGTGATGTTTGGCGTTTTTTGAATAGTTTTGAGAGCCGGGCGCCATATGGTTCCCGGCTTTTCATGTAATTTCAAAGTTTGTTTGTTTCCCCGGCTTCTGCTGGTAAGCTCTGCCTGAGCTGGATGAATTTCGTCCGTGACGGACTTTTTTCTAAAATTGTTCTGTGCTCATGCGTTTGAAAAATTAAGATAATACCTGAAGAGGCTTGCAATTGATGTCACTGGACGCAGATCATATCGTCGACCGCCGTCGCTTACGGCGAAAATTGTCTTTCTGGCGCGTCGTGGCGTTTCTCATCGCAATTCTCGCCGTGGGAGCGGGCTTTTTTTTATTGTCGGGCGTATCCGGTCCTTCGAAGCGCAGCGCCCATGTGGCGCGCCTCGATATCAACGGCGTGATTGTCGATGACAGGGACAGGCTGAAATTGATTCGGGAAATCGGCGAATCCGACAATGTCAAAGGCGTGATTGTCGCCATCAATTCGCCGGGGGGCTCCACCACGGGCGGCGAAGCTCTTTATGAGGCGCTGCGAGAGTTGGCGCAGAAAAAACCGACCGTCGCGACCATCGGAACTTTGGGCGCTTCTGCGGGCTACATGACGGCGATTGCGGCGGACCATATCGTCACGCGCTTCAATTCACTGACCGGCTCAATTGGCGTTTACATTCAGTTTGGCAATTTCAAAGGGCTGCTGGATACATTGGGCGTTGAGTTTGAAACGGTGAAAAGCGGACCTTTGAAAGCGGAGCCGAATTTTTATTCGCCGGCTCCGCAAGAAACTAAGAATAATTTGCAGGGCGTGGTTGACGATTCCTACAATTGGTTTGTCGGATTGGTCTCCGAGCGGCGTAAAATGCCGGAAGACAAGGTGCGTGAACTGGCCAATGGCGGCATTTATTCAGGCAAGCGCGCTATGGAGCTTGGTTTGGCCGACGCCATCGGCGGAGAAGCGACGGCTTTGAAATGGCTGGAAGTTGAACGCAAGGTAGGGCATGATCTTCCAATAGTGTCCTGGCGGGTGGAGAAGGAAGACGGCGCGTTTTCGTTCCTCTCGCAAATGACTGCAATCATTGGCGCGGGATTGGCTCAGGGGTTTGCAAAAGGCGTGAGCGATCAACTGACGTCGCAGACGGCTTCTTCGGGAAATGGCGCTGGCGGCGGTGTTTCGCTTGACGGGTTAGTGTCAGTTTGGCAGGCTCCTGATGCGACTGGCGGCGTGTACAAGACAGATGGTGGTGAGTGAGACAATAGTGGTGAGTGAGACAGGGGCGGTGAATGATAAAATCTGAGCTGGTGCAACGAATTGCTGAGCAGAACCCTCACCTTTACCAAAGGGACGTGGAGAATATCGTTAATTCCATCCTTGACGAGATCACCAACGCCATGATGAATGGCGACCGGGTCGAGTTGCGTGGTTTCGGCGCGTTTTCGGTGAAAAATCGTCCGGCTAGAATCGGGCGAAACCCTCGTACGGGTCAAAAGGTCGAGGTGAGCGAGAAGCACGTCCCATTCTTCAAAACTGGAAAAGAAATGCGAGAGCGCCTCAATGGCGGCGTTGACTATGGCGATGAGGATTGATTGTTATTAGGTAGCCTTTATCTTTGGAAGCCGCGCGCGGGGCTTGCTGAAGGCGATGTATCAGTCATTTGCGTTAATGTCTTTCTTGTCGTCGTTGCTTTCTAGCGAACGGTGAGTTTTGCAAGCATGGGTTTATCTGTGGGAGTTCAAGTTGTTTCGGATCGTTAGAAGCCTCGTGCTGATACCAATCGCCGTGTTGTTGATTGTGCTGGCTGTCGCCAACAGACATATGGTGACTTTGTCTCTGGATCCATTTTCGCCCAACTCTCCCGCATATTCGGTTACGGCGCCGCTTTTCTGGTTTTTATTCGCGGCGATCGCTCTGGGCGTTTTGCTCGGCGGAATAGCCGCTTGGGCGAAGCAGGGGAAATGGCGTCGGGAAGCGCGGGTGAAGCGCCGTGAAGCGGATCGTTGGCATCATGAGGCGGATCGGTTGAAAGACGCGTCGCAGGCCTCCGCTAATAAGGCTGGCGCCGGAGGCGTAACGGGCGCGCACGACGAACTTCCGTTGATCTCCGGGAAGGCTTGATCGCCGCTATTTTCTTCACCTGACGATTTTTTGATAGCTGCCGAGGGGGAGTTCTTGGTCTGTCTGGGCTGGAGAATTCGCCGTTGGCGCTTTAAAGCGATATATTTTTCGGCGAAAACGGCTTTAAAATTCGGCTCTTGATGAAAATTCGTCCGACTGTCATTTGACGGATAAGGACCGCTGATAAGCGCTTAATCCTGTCCATAGCTGGATGTCAGGAGCAAGCAATGTCCTTTAATTTCAAAAAAAGCATTACTTTCCGACTGTCGCAAGCCGCCAAGGCTCAGCGGTCGCGTTCAGGAACGCATCTGTCACGTATTGGATTGCACCCTGGTCAGGAAGCAGTGTTGAAAGTGTTGGCTGATGGAGATGGCCGGACCATGAGCCAATTAGCGCTTGCTCTTGGGGTTCAGCCACCAACGGTCACGAAGATGGTCACGCGTTTGTCCGCTCAGGAGCTTGTGCGCCGACAATTGTCTGATGAAGACGGACGTTTGGCCTGTGTTTACCTTACGGAAAAAGGGCGCGAGAAAGTCGCATTTATTGATAAAGCGTGGAAGCGTCTTGAAAGAGAAGCGCTTTCTGGTCTGGATGACAAAGATCGTAAGCGACTTCGTAAATTATTGCGCGTTATTGAAAAAAATCTCGCCGTTTCTGTTGATGACGATTTGGATATTGATGAAGTTGAGGTGGTTGAGGTGAAAGCTGAGACCACGAGCGGGGTTGCGCCGACTTCAGAAAAAACTGCCGCCAAAGAGGATGGCGTAGCGGGTGATGAAAAGGGGCGGGAACACGTCGCATTGGCGTGAAATCACGTTGCTTCACGGCGCTTCGATAGGATTTTCAAACGGAATGACCGCCATGGATGATCGGTTCCGGAGGTGCGGATGGCGAATGTTGAAATACGTGGCTTGACCAAGCGCTTCGGGCCATTTGTCGCGTTGAATGGGCTGGATCTTGATATTCGCGACGGAGAGTTCTTATGCGTCGTCGGCCCTTCTGGTTGCGGTAAAACCACGTTGCTCAGGGCGCTTGCCGGACTTGAAGGCGTTAACGGCGGCGAGATCCGTTTCGATGGAGAATTGATGTCGAGCGCTGAGCGCCATGTGCGTCCGGAGCGTCGTAACGTTGGCATGGTGTTTCAATCTTACGCTCTTTGGCCGCATATGAGTGTTGCGGACAATGCCGCGTTTCCGCTGAAAGTGGCGAAGGTTGATCGTCGTGATCGCGCGCGCCGCGTGGGAGAGGCGTTGAGCGCGGTGCGCCTTGAGCATTTGGCGGAACGTTATCCACACGAGTTGTCAGGCGGTCAGCAGCAGCGGGTGGCGTTGGCCCGCTGTCTGACGCAGGCCCCCGGCATGATTTGCATGGATGAGCCGCTCGCCAATCTTGATATGCATTTGCGCGAGGAGATGCTGGCGGAGTTTCGCCGGTTTCATCAGGCGACGGCGGCTTCGATTCTTTACATCACCCATGATCAGGCGGAGGCCATGTCCATCGCCGACCGGATCGCGGTTTTGTTTGGTGGAAAGCTGCAACAAGTAGCTTCGCCTCAAGTTCTTTATGATCGCCCGCTCAATGCGGCGGTGGCGGGTTTCATCGGTTCTGGCCGGATTATTCAGGCGCAGGTGACGAATGCGGAGCCGCTTCAGGTGAGCTTCGCTAATATGCCTTTGCGGGTGGAGAGCGCGAAGCCCGTTAAGCCGGGAGAGCGGATGTTCCTTGTCGTTCGGCCGGAGCAAATTACTCTGGGCGAGGGAAGGTTTCGAGCGCGGGTCGCCTCTTGCGTCTATCTTGGGGGCGGCTATCGGGTTGAGTTGGAGGTGGAGCATGAAGGCGCGGTGGCGGCGCTGCGGGCCTTCAGTCCAATTCGTGTGGAAAAGGGGGAGGCGGCGCCATTCTCCTTGTCGAAGGTCTGGGCTATGGATGGCTAGTTTATGCTTTGGGAGCTATTGGGCGCCGGCGGGAGGCGCGTCTTGGCTGGAGCTTTTGAGTGCTTGTCGTCCCAGGGAAGAACGCCGGCGGGAAGGAATTGTGAAAACGCTTGGGCGACGCACATTAACCCCAGCACCATTGCCACGGTAACCATCGCCAGGGCGCTGGCGAGCACCGCCGAGCCGCTGTCTTCAAGATTATAGATCAAAACGCCAAGCGTTTCATTGCCCGAAGACCAGAGAAGCGCTGAAACGGTCAGCTCGTTCACCGCGGTCATAAACACCAATATCCCCCCGGTCATGGCGACCGGCCCCAGCAGCGGCGCGGCGATAAAGCGTAACCGCGCTATAAAGCTGGCGCCGGCGATGCGCGCGGCTTCGTCCATTTTAGGGTCGAGTTGTTCAAAGCCTGCAAGCACTGGTTTGAGCGCCAAGGCGAGAAAACGCGCCAAATAAGCGATGAAGATAATTCCAAGGGTGCCGTAAAGCGAAACCCCGATGAGCGGCAGCGGCTTTAGGTATGTTAGGATTATGGCGATTGAGAGCACGACGCCGGGCAAAGCGTAGGGCGCTTCAGCCAGAGTGGCGAGGCGGCGGGCCGATCGGCTTTTGCGCCATACGACGAAATAACCAAGCGGAATGGCGAGGAAGCACAGAACGAGGGCGCTGACGCTGGCCAGAAACAAGGAGTTCTCAAGCGCGGAAAGGGTGGCGGTTTGGCGCAGGAGAACTTCGCCATAGTTGCTCCATGTGAGGCTTGCAGGCGTCAACGCCATCCCATAGGTGGGGATAAGCGAGGTTACGGCGAGCGCGCTCAGCGGGAGAATGAGGATCAGAGCGATGATTGCCCAGAGGCCGGTTTCGATCAGAAGCCTCCAAGGGCCGAGCGGCGTTCGCAGCGGTGCGCCCGGTTTTGAAGTGAGCTTGGTGTGCATGCTCGCCCCGATCCGGTTTTGCGCGAAAACGGCGATCAACCCGATCATGCCCACGATCACCGCAAGGATGGCGGCGTCGGAGATAATGTCTGGCCCAAAGGACGTCAGCCGCCGATAAATCAAGGTTGGCAGCACGTAATAGCTGGCGGGAATGCCCAGCATCGCCGGAATGCCGAAATTGCCAAGGGCGGAGACAAAACTTAACCCTGCGGCGGCGCAGAGCGAGGGAAGCAGCAGCGGCGCGATGATGGTTCGCGTAAGCGTGAGGCCATTGGCGCCAGATAGCCGGGCGGCTTCCACCAGCTCTCTTGGAATTTGCCGCAACCCCGCCCGCAGGATCAAGAACGCCAGCGGCGCGTGTTGAACGGACAGCAACAGGATGATTCCGCCGGGTGAATAGATGGGGTTTTGGCTTCCCGGCGCTGGCGCGAGCCCCAGACTGAGAAGCAGCGTCGAGGATGGACCAAATATCTGGATCCATGAAAGGGCGGTGACTTGCGGCGGGATCATCATTGGCAGCATAAAACAGAATACGAGCGGCATTTTCGCTCGAATGTCCGTGAGCGCCACAAGGAAGGCGAATAAAGCGCCGATCAGCACCGCGCCGATCATTCCTGCGAAACTGGTGACCAGTGAATTGCGGGTCGCCCGCCACGTCGAATTTGAGCCGAGCACGTCTAAAAGCGGGCCGAGGGAAAAATTTCCGCCGGGAAACAAGGCTTCAAAGGCGAGTCGGGCCAGAGGCCAGGCGGCGATGATCAACACGAAGATCGTGAGCAGCGCTAGGCAAAGCCGTTCGGACAGGGTGAAGCGCAATGACATGCCGTGGCCTTGAAATAGGGACGCCGCACAGACCTTTCGTCTGTTGCGGCGCCCGGTTGCGGCGTTAAGCGGCGCTTGGCGCCTCGCCAATCTCTTGCGACAAGTTATTCGCCGAAGATTTCGATGAATTTCTGCTTGTTGTCCTTGTCGTTTTCAAGGGTCGCGCCAGCATTGAATTTCATTAGCTTGATCGTTTCGCGCGCAGGGAAGCCGGCGGGCGGCGCGATGTCGGCTTGAGCGGGAAGATAACCTTGCCGGGCGGCGAGACGCTGGCCTTCGTCAGACAAAAGAAACGCCACGAAAGCTTTGGCGGCTTCAGGGTTTTTCGCGCTGGACAACACGGCCACAGGTTCGGTTACCGCAGACACGCCCTCGGCGGGGAAGACGAATTCAACCGGGGCGCCTTTGGCTTTTTCGCGGATGGGAAGAAAGTCGACGACGACGCCGGCCATTTTTTCGCCCCCGGCCACGGCTTTCAGAACGCCGCCGTTGCCGCCTTGCGGTTTCACGTCATTGGCGGCGAGTTCTTCATAGAGCTTCCAGCCAAGATCAGGGTTATCGGTCAAGGTGGCCATGTGAATGGTGGCGGCGCCGGAGGTCAAGGGGCTAGGCATGGCCACAAGTCCCTTGAGTTCCGGTTTGGTCAGGTCTTTCCATGAGCTGGGTTTCACCGGCGAGTTGGCGTTGTAGACAATGCCGGTTGTAATGAGCTTGGTGGAAAAGTAATTTTTATCTTTGTCATGCAAGGCTGGATCATAGGCTGAGGTGTCGATTTCCGTCACCGGCATGAGCTTGCCTTCGCGCTTCAAACCTTCCATCGTCACGGTGTCGGCGATGAGAAGCACATCTGGCTTGGGATCGCCGGCGGCCATTTCCGCGCGTAGCTTCGCCATGATTTTCGTGGTGCCGTCTCGAACCCAATCGATTTCAACGTCAGGATGAGCTTTTTTGAACGCGTCCACGGTCTGCTGGGCGTCTTGGTTTGGCTGGCTGGTGTAGATCACCAGTTTGTCAGCCGCTTGCGCGCCGGACAGGGTTAAAGGGGCCATCAGGGCGGCGGAAATAAATGCGGCGCTGACGCCGGAAATCACGGATTTGAAAGACATGCGGTTCTCCTGATTTGAGCTTGGATCTCGCAAACAAGGGCCAACAATGAGGGATTGTTTCGGCGGTTTTTCTTTGCACAAGCCCATAGATTGCGTGGATGACAGCGAAGTGACATATGGGCCGACAAAAGCTGTTCCTTGAAACGCTATGCGTTCAACGGGGATCGGGGTGCGTTAGCCATGCGTTTCCCCGCTAGGTCAACCGTATTTAAGCGGATAGGCTTGTAACTGGCGGGCGCGTGTTTGCTTTGCCTGTAAAGGGGGGAGAATGTCTGATTTGGGTACGGAGAGATCCGTGGCCTCGGCTTTGGCCAGCCGAGAACGATTAACTTCTATATTATTAATATCAATGGCGTTTTTCTGCTTTTCCGGGTTGGACGCCACCGCAAAATATCTTGTTCAAACATTGCCGTCGGTGCAGGTTGTCTGGTTTCGTTTCGCCAGCCATGTTGTTTTGGCGCTGATTTTCTTTCAGGTTTGGCGATACCCTTCACGGCTAAAGACGCGGCGTCCTTGGTTGCAGATTTGCCGCGCGCTTTTTCTTCTTGGCTCGACGACTTTCAATTTTTTCGCCGTTCGTTATTTGCAATTGGCGGAGACGGTCTCCATCATGTTCGCAGCTCCATTCGTCGTCACGGCGCTGGCCGGACCATTACTGGGCGAATGGGCGGGAATAAGGCGTTGGGCGGCGATTATCGTCGGTTTTATCGGCGTTTTGATCGTCACTAGACCCGGTTTGGGGGCTATGCATTGGGCGGCGATTCTTTCGGTGCTGAGCATGCTTTGCTATGCTTTATACGCTTTGACGACTCGAATGATGGCGGGAAGCGAATCTCCGGCTGGAATGTTGTTGATTTCAGGTGCTGTGGCGACCCTCGCCATGAGTCCGGTGGCGCTGGCTGAATGGGTCCAGCCAAGCGGTTGGGGAATTTGGGCCCTTTTGCTCTCCACCGGTTTTTACGGGTGCATTGGCCATTGGTTCCTGATCAAAGCGCATGAACTGTCGCCAGCGCCGGTGCTGGCGCCTTTCATGTATACCCAAATTGTCTGGATGGTGTCGCTTGGCGCGATCGTTTTTGGCGACACTCCCGATATATGGACGATTGTCGGAGCTTCTGTGATTATTAGCTCAGGGCTTTATATTTTATATCGCGAACGACGAATAAAGGCTTGAAACTGACACTTTTAACCCGAAGACTAAGCGTTGGAGGGCGGTCGTCGCATGATTGGCGGCTGGAAGTTTGAGTTTTGAGGAAAGGCGTGCGGCCTGTGACGGGACCACCTGAACCAAAGGATGAGGGCGCGCAAGAGAACGCGGGGGAGAGCGGGCGTCCGGCGCGCTCCATCACGCTGGGAGCGATTGCGCGGGAGCTGCGGGTTTCTACGGCGACAGTGTCTCTGGCCTTGCGCGATTCGCCCCTTGTGGCGGAAGCGACGCGTATGCGCGTGAAGGGGCACGCCCGCGCCGTCGGCTATATTTACAATCGTTCAGCCGCGGCGCTGCGCACCGCGCGTTCCGATATGATCGGCGTCGCGGTGCATGATATTCTTAATCCCTATTTTGCGGAAATTTTCAGCGCGCTTGAAGCGGCGTTGGGGCGGGAGCACAAGACAGTGTTCATCTGCAATCACCGCGATAATGTTGAGCGTCAACGCTCTTTCATAGATACTTTGATGCAGCAACGGGTCGATGGACTGGTGCTCTGCGCCTCCATTGACACCACCGCCGAAGAGATCAACCGGATCGTGGATCAGGGAATCCCCGTCACGCTTATCTGCCGGGAGGTGGACGGGGTTCGCGCGCCAATGGTGCGCAGCGACGATGTGAAGGGTGGATATTTGGCCACCCGCCATTTGATTGAGCAAGGCCATGAAACGATCGCCATGATCGGAGGCCGCAGACAAAGCTCAACGGGTCGCGATCGTAACAAAGGGTGGCGTTTGGCTCTTGAAGAGGCGGGAATCGATCCCGAGCGCCAGATGGACGTCCCTGAGCTGATGACCCAGGCGGATGGCCGCGCCATCGTTCCCAGATTGTTGGCGGCGTCTCCCAGACCGACGGCGGTTATGGGGTTCAACGATATGGTTGCGTTGGGAATTCTATCGGCTTTGCGCCGGGCTGGCGTGGAGCCGGGGCCGGGAATGGCGATTACAGGATATGACGACACCGACGGGGCGGAGAGCCGGACGCCGGCCTTGACCTCCATCTGGAACGCCGCCGATCATATTGGCTCGAGCGCGGCGCGAATGATTTTGCGGCAAATCTCGGGTGAGAAAGTTGGCCATGAGGCGGTGTTGCTGGCTCCGGAATTGCGCGTGCGGGAAAGTTCGCCGCCGCCCGGCGTGCGCATTGGACCAAAGGTTTGAGCGCGTCTGGAGAGTTAAGCCGCGATTTGGGCGGCTTCGCCGTATTAATTCATAACTTGGGGAATCTTGATGAAAGAAGTTGAAGTGTTGATGCCGCGTCCAATGATGCCCTTGATCATGGAGGAGCTAGACAAGCGGTTCACCGTGCGCCGGCTTTGGGAGGCGGAGGATGCGGAGGCGTTTTTGCAAGAGGTCGCGCCGCATGTGCGCGCCATCGCCACCGGCGCGCATTACGCCGTTGATGAAAAATTCATCGACCGGTTTCCCAAGCTTGAGATCATCGCCAACTTTGGCGTGGGGTATGACACCGTTGACGCGTCTTATTGCGGGAGGAAGGGCGTTGTCGTGACCAACACCCCTGACGTCTTGACTGAGGAAGTGGCGGACACGGCCCTTGGTCTGTTGCTGATGACGGTGCGCGAACTGTCCAAGGCGGAGCGCTGGGTGCGGGATGGAAATTGGGCGGGCAAAGGACCGTTTCCCCTGACGAAATCCACGTTGCGCGAGCGCAGTCTCGGGATTTTGGGTCTTGGGCGCATTGGTCGCGCCATCGCCCGCCGGGCGGAAGCTTTCGACATGCAGGTGCATTATCATGGCCGTAATCAGCAAGCGGGCGTGGATTATACTTACCATCCGACATTGGCCGGCATGGCGGAGGCGGTGGACACCTTGATGGTGGTGGCGCCGGGCGGCGAGAGCACGTTCCATCTGGTTGGCGAGCGGGTGTTTGACGCCCTTGGCCCGAAAGGCGTTTTGATTAATGTGGGCCGGGGGTCCGTGGTGGATGAAAAGGCTCTGATTCAAGCGCTCGCTCAAGGGACGATTGAGGCGGCGGGCCTTGACGTGTTTGAAAATGAGCCGCATGTGCCGCAGGAATTGCTCGACCTGCCAAATGTGGTGGTTCTGCCTCATGTGGGGTCCGCTTCTCAGCATACCCGCGACGGCATGGGCCGGCTCGTGGTGGATAATCTGAGCGGCTGGTTTGAAACTGGCAGGGTTTTGACGCCTGTTTCTGAAACTCCGGTGGGTTAAACGCCGGAGGGCTAATTATTGGACGGTTAGTATAAGGCGTTTCTTCGCCGTTTCGGAGCGCCGGCCGATAGGCCGGCGCTCCGTGTAGTGATTGGCGTCCTGAAACCCTGGAAGAGCGGGAGAATTATTCTGGAATTATTCCGGCTTATTTTCTTCGAGAAATGTGGCCATGCGCTCAAGGGCTCGTTTGATGTTCTTGGTCGAATTGGCGTAGGACAGGCGGATGAAGCCCTCTCCCAAAATACCAAAATCCGGTCCGCCGATCACCGCGACGCCGGCGCGCTCTAGCAGAGCGCTCGCCAACGGCTTGGCTTTCCATCCTGTGGCGGAGATATTTGGGAAAGCGTAAAAGGCGCCCTTTGGCGTTCTGGCGCTGACGCCGGGCAGGTTATTGAGCCCTTCCACAACCACCCGGCGCCTGTTGTCGAACTCTTCGACCATGGCGTGAACGGCGTCCTGCGGCCCGGTGAGCGCGGCGAGGCCGGCGAATTGCGCTGGCGCGTTAACGCAGGACCAAGCGTTGACGGCGAGTTTGCGCATCTTGTCGATCAATGCGTCTGGCCAAATAGAATACCCCATACGCCATCCCGTCATGGCGTAGGTTTTTGACCAGCCATCCAGAAGAATGAGGCGATCGCGCAAGCTCTCAAATTCCATCAAGGAGACATGTCGCTCCCCGTCATAGGTCATTTGTCCATAAATCTCGTCGGACATGATCGCCACATGAGGGTGCGCTTCGAGGCCTTTCACCAGCTTTTCGATCTCCGAGCGCGGGGTGACGCCGCCGGTGGGATTGGCCGGGGAGTTCAGGATCAAAAGCTTGGTTTTGGGCGTGATCAGCGACAGGGTCTCCTCGGCGGAAAAAGCGAACTCGTTTTCTTCGCGGATCGGCACGGGGATGGGCGTGGCCCCGGTGAATTCGATCATGGAGCGGTAAATGGGAAATCCGGGGTCCGGATAGAGAATTTCCGATCCCGCTTCGCCGAACATCAGGATTGCGGAGAACATGGTCACCTTTCCCCCGGGAACGATCGCCACATTGGCGGGAGAAACGGAGGCTCCTGTGCGTTTCATCACGTCATCGGCGACGGCTTCGCGCAGGGGGGTGATTCCGGTGGCTTCGGTGTAGCCATGGTGGCCGTCGCGCAGGGCTTTGACGGCGGCTTCGACAATGTGTTCCGGCGTTTTGAAGTCCGGCTGCCCTATGCCCAGATTGATGATGTCCTTGCCTTGAGCTGACAACGCCTGCGCGCGGGCCAGAACGGCAAAAGCGTTTTCTTCTCCGATCCGGTCGAAGCCGGCGATTGTCTTGAGCATGAAAATGTCCTGATTCACGTTTCTTCTATGAGGTTAAGGGCTTTATCTATCATGCCGAGCCAGCGCGCCCAAGGGGGGCGTGAAATCGGAGGTCTTTATAACCGCATGTTATTTTTATATATCTGCGGACCGGGCTACAAATCTTGGGAGATTGCATTGTTCACGTGAAACGCCTTGGGAGTTGACATGCGTAATTTGAAAGAATTGACGGATTTGGTGGAAGCGCGTCAGGACGCGTTTTTTGATCTGGCGGACCGCATCTGGGACGTGCCGGAAATTCGCTTCACGGAAAAAAATGCGGCGAAAGAGCATCTGGCGATGCTTGAATCCTTGGGCTTTCGGATTACGCGCGACGTGGCCGACATTCCAACCGCTTTCATCGGCGAAGCCGGGTCGGGCGGCCCTGTCATTGCGATCATGGGTGAGTTCGACGCGCTTGCGGGGCTGAGCCAAGAAGCGGGCGTCGCCGAGCAAAAGCCTGTTGAGAAGGGCGGCAATGGTCATGGGTGCGGTCATAATCTTCTCGGTTCCGCCGCGCTTCTCGCCGCCGCCTCGGTGAAGGACTATCTGGAGAAAAACAATCTTCCCGGCACGATTCGTTACTATGGCTGCCCGGCGGAAGAAGGCGGTTCGGGCAAAACCTATATGGTGCGCGCCGGCGCTTTTGATGACGTCGACGCTGCCTTTTGCTGGCATCCGGGCAGCTTCAACCGGGTGATGCGCTCGCGTTCGCTTGCGAATATTCAGGCTTTCTTCCGCTTTAAGGGCAAGGCCTCGCACGCCGCCTCCTCGCCGCATCTGGGGCGAAGCGCGTTGGACGCGGTGGAGCTAATGAGCGTCGGCGTGCAATATATGCGCGAGCATATGTCTTCCGACGCCCGGGTCCATCACGCCATCATCAACACTGGCGGAATTTCTCCGAATGTGGTTCAGCCCGAGGCGGAAGTTCTCTGGCTTGTGCGCTCGCCTGACATGGAGGAGCTGGCGGAGCTGTTTGAGCGGGTCAAGCGGGTGGCCGAAGGGGCGGCCTTGATGACGGACACCACCTTTGAGATGGAGATCGACCGGGCGTGTTCGAGCACCTTGCCGAACGCGGCTCTAGAAGAGGCGATGGAGAAGAACCTCATGGCGCTTGGCGCGCCGGATTTTGATGAGGAGGATCTGGCCTTCGCCGCTAAAATTCAGTCCACACTGACGCCGGGGGATATCTCCTTCGCCTATCAGCGCTATTCCGCCTCACGCAAGGATAACGCTGCGCCGTTGCATCTGGGAGTTCTTCCCCGTCCGGAGGAAGAAGAGATCATGCATGGCTCCACGGACGTGGGCGACGTCTCGCAGGTGGTCCCCGTGGCGCAAAGTTGGATTTGCTCCCACGCCATCGGTTCGCCGCTCCACACTTGGCAGATCGTTGCGCAAGGCAAGTCGCCCCTCGCTCACAAGGGTATGGCGCATGCGGCGAAACTTCTCGCCGCCACGGCGATTGACACGCTTGAAGACACAGCTCTCCTAGAGAAGGCTAAAGCCGAGCTGAAAGAGGTGCGCGACGGCAAACCTTACCGTTGCCCAATTCCTGATGACGTGATTCCACCCTGTAATCGCTGATATTTGAATGGATCGCGGGCGGGTGGAATGCAGATGCGTTTTGTCTGTCCGCGATAAACATGGTATTGCGCGGATCAACAATGGCCCGCGATAATCGCGCGGGCGCGGATCTCCTGGAGAACCTGATGACTGCGACCGCTGAAATGAAAATCCCCGTCACCGTTCTCACCGGCTATCTCGGCGCCGGTAAAACCACGCTTCTCAATCGAATTTTGACTGAAAGTCACGGGGTTCGTTACGCCGTGATCGTCAATGAATTTGGAGAAGTGGGCATAGATAACGATCTTCTCGTCGAATCGGACGAGGAAATTTTCGAAATGAATAATGGGTGCATCTGTTGCACGGTGCGCGGCGATTTGATCCGTACCGTTGAGAACCTGATGAAACGGCGCGGCAGTTTCGACGCCATTGTGGTGGAAACCACGGGGGTTGCCGACCCGGCGCCGGTGGCGCAAACGTTCTTTATGGACGAGGATGTGCGCGCCAAGGCGGCGCTGGACGCGGTTGTCGCGGTTGTCGACTGCCGTCATGTATTGCAGCGTCTGGCTGACACCACGGAAGCGCAGGACCAGATCGCCTTCGCCGACGTGATTTTGCTGAACAAGGTTGATTTGGTGACGGCGGATGAGCTGAAGGCCGTCGAAAAACGCATTCAGGCCATCAACCCCTATGCGGTCTTGCATAGAAGCGAGCGCTGCGCAGTTGATATTGAACACGTGTTGAATCGGGGCGCTTTTGATCTGGAGCGGGTGCTGTCCCTCGATCCGCATTTTCTGGAAGAGAGCGAACACGCTCATGATTGCGGCCCAGATTGCGATCATGATCACCACCACCATGAGCACGACCATCATCACGATGATCATAACGGTCATGGTCAGGACGCGCTCCATTCCATGCGAAGCATATCTCTGACGGCGGAGGAGATGAACCCACAGCTGTTTTTTCAGTGGATTGGCAATGTCACGCAGGTGCAAGGGGCGAATATTTTGCGCTTGAAAGGCATTATCGCCTTCAAGGACGATCCGCAGCGCTATGTGGTGCAAGGGGTGCATATGATCGTTGAAGGCGATCACCAACGGGATTGGGGCGCGGATGAAGCGCGCGTTAGCCGGTTGGTCTTCATTGGCCGCGATCTTGATGAGGAAGCTTTGAAAACCGGCTTTGACGCCTGCAAGGCTTGAGGAAACCGTCGATGTCCACTCTTGCTCCTTTTTCGTTTGAACATTTTGTCGTCGCCTGTGTGTTTCTTGGAGATACGGCGGCTTTCGCTCTTGGGGATGGGAACGTGCGGTTTTGCGGCGCTTCCTCTCATGTGACCCGGGCCCATGAAGGCGGTTTGTTGGCGGCGGTTATGGCTCAGGATGGCCAGAGTCTGATTTCCGGCGGCGATGATGGGCGGGTGGTTCAGACGACGGCGGATGGCCAGACGCGAGAGCTCGCCTCTCGTCCGCGTAAATGGATCGACATTCTCGCGTCGGGGCCTCAAGGCGCCGTTGCTTTCGCCTCTGGCCGCACCGCGTGGGTGCGCCTCAAAGACGGGACGGAGAAAGAATTCGCCCATGCGCGGGCGATTGGCGGCTTGGCTTTCGCGCCGAAAGGTCTGCGCTTGGCTTGCGCTCGTTATGACGGCGTCGATCTTTACTGGATCAATACGGCGACGGCGCCATCCTCCTTGTCGTGGAAGGGCGCACATAGCGAGGTGATTTTTTCTCCAGATGGAAAATATGTGGTCACAAGCATGCCGGAGAACGCTTTGCATGGCTGGCGTTTGGCTGACAGTCAGGACATGCGCATGACAGGATATCCGGGGAAGGTCAAATCAGTGAGTTGGTCCGCGAAAGGGCGCTATCTGGCGACTTCCGGCGCGAGCGCGGCGATCCTTTGGCCTTTTTTTGGAAAAACCGGCCCCATGGGTCAGCAACCTTTGCAGCTTGGCGTGCGTGAAGACGCCATGGTGTGTCAGGTCGCTTGCCATCCGGCAGAGGATATGGTGGCCATTGGCTACCGCGATGGCATGATCATGGCCGCGCGCATGAGCGATGGCGCTGAAGTTCTTCTGCGCCGGCCGGGAGAGGCGCCTGTCTCGGCTTTATGCTGGGACGCGAGCGGGTTGCGACTGGCTTTTGGCTGTGAAAATGGCGAAGCGGGCATTGTGACGGTGTCCGCTTGAGGTATGGCGTCGACGTCGGAGCGAGGTAAAGGAGCGGGGCGGATATGTTCGGACGAACGTTGGTTCTGGCGAGCGGGCTCATATCAGCAACGGTAAGCTCGCAATTGCCGGAGTTTTCCCAGCAGTACCGTCAGCGCCTTGGTGGGGCGATCGACGCCTTGAGTGAGGTGGTGGAGGGGTTCCGCTCGGACGCCGCCCAATATGGTTTGAGCCCGGAAGAGGCGATTTCCCGGCTTGAAAACGCGGATGAGGTCATGGCCCGGCGTCAGGGGCTGCGCATGGAGACGGCCATCGAGCGATTGGAGCGTCTAACCCGCCAAAGGCGGGCTTTCGAGGATGCAGGGTCTTTCGCGCGTCTGGCTGTTCTGGCGGCCGATTTCGATCCGCAACTGGCGAAGGCTACATATGAAACCTTCGAGCCTGCGGTTCCGGTCACCAGCGAAGGGGCGCTGGCGGCGGGGCTTGGCGGTTTATTGGGCGTGTTTGGCGCTGGCGGCCTTCGGGGCCTTGGCCGGCGTGTGGCCGGCAAAAAGCGGGCGTGAGAATCCTGCTGCAAGGAGCGCGTTGAAATGGACACGTTGACGAGAATGCGCTGCTTTGTTCAGGTCGTTGATCAGGGCGGTTTTTCCGCCGCGGCGCGGGAAATGGGGCGCTCCAAAGCGCTGGTCTCCAAATATGTGGGCGAGTTGGAGGCGGAGCTTGGGGCGCGGCTTTTGAATCGCACCACCCGCCAGATTTCCACCACCGAAACCGGACGTCATTTTTATGAAGAGGCCGTCGGCATTCTTCAACGTGTCGATGAGCTTGCCGATACGATTCAAAACGCCCATGCGCAGGCGCGAGGCTTGCTTCGCGTGAGCGCGCCGCGCTCCATGGGCGACGGGCTGTTTAATCAGGCGGTGATGGAGTTTTTGCGGCGAGAGCCGGATATCTCGATTGATCTGAGACTGGAGGACCGCTTTGTCGATCTCGTCGAGGAGGGGTTCGACGTGGCGTTGCGGGTCAGCGAGCTGCCTGATTCCGCTCTGATCGCCCGCAAATTGACGCCGTTCAAGACGGTGGTTTGCGCGACGCCTGCGTTGGTTGCGCAATACGGGCGCCCCGAACATCCGCAAAGCCTAGCGAAACTTCCATGCATCGTCGACACCAACTACAGATTTCGGTCAAATTGGGGGTTTTCCGTCGACGGCGCGAAAGTCAGCGTGCCCGTGAAAGGAAGAGTTTTGGTCAATAGCGCTCAAGCCGCTCGTGAAGCTGTTCTTTGCGACTTGGGCTTTTTGCGCACGCCGGAGTTATTTGTGCACGGGGACATCGCAGAAGGCCGCCTTATCAAGGTTCTGGATGAATTTCATTCCAGCGGACAGGGGGTTTATGTGGTTTATCCTCACCGGGATCATTTGCCGGGAAAGGTTCGCGTTTTCGTGGATTTTCTGGTTGGTTGGTTTGCCGAGCTGCGCCGCAAGGGCGAGATTTGTTGAAGCCGCACCTTCCATTCGCTTGATGAGTTCGCCTGCGAAGCCGCGCTTACGCAGGCCCGCCGGTGGATAGTCTTTCTCGCGCGATTTGATCGGCGACGGCGTTGGTTGGAGCATTATCCGCTTTCGCGCGTTTGAAAATTTGCGTCAGCGTGTCAAAAATTTCTTCAATATGCTGTTTAACCAAACCGTCACCGCCGCCGGGGGTCGCGAGGGCGATTGAAATGACGCCCCCGGCGTTGATCGCGTAGTCAGGAGCGTAGAGAATCCCACGTGCGGCCAACATGGCGCCGTGCCGATCGCTCTCGAGCTGATTATTGGCGGCGCCGGCGATGACTTTGGCCTCGATTTCCGGGATTGTTTTATCGTTCAGCCCCGCGCCGAGCGCGCAAGGGGCGAAAATATCCACTTTCGCCGCATGGGCGGCTTCCGGCTCCAGGGCGCTGGCGCTAAATTCGGATATGGCGGCCTCAACCGATGGGCGGTGGATGTCGGCGACGATCAATTTCGCTCCCGCCTCATGTAATTGGCGTGCGACGCTCATGCCCACATGGCCCAACCCCTGAACGCAAACGGTTTTCCCCGTAAGGTCGCGGCTTCCGAATTGATGGGCGCAAGCCGCTTGAACGCCGATGAAAACCCCAAGAGCGGTATAGGGCGATGGATCTCCAAGCCCGGAGGCCGTCGTTCCGCGGACGTGCGGGGTTTGCGCGGCGATGAGCTCCATATCGTCGGCGCTGACGCCAACGTCTTCGGCGGTGATGTAGCGCCCGCCAAGATAGTCCACCTGCCGCCCGAACGCTTGCAGCAATTCGGGAGATTTGTCTTGCCGGGCGTCGCCGATGATCACCGCTTTGCCGCCGCCCAGAGGAAGCTGGGCGAGGGCGTTTTTATAGCTCATGCCGCGTGATAGCCGCAGGGCGTCCGTCAAGGCGTCGCCGCTGGTGGCGTAGGCCCACATGCGGCAGCCTCCGAGCGCCGGCCCCAGCCGGGTGCTGTGAACGGCGATGATGGTCTTGAGGCCGCTGTGCAGGTCGCGTCCGAAGACCACTTGCTCATGGCCTTTGAATTCTGGATGTTCGAACAGGGATTGCTCTGATGGGCGGTGTGTTTCAAAGGGCGATGCACTCATAAAACTCTCCACGACAGGTAATGCAGCGCCTCAAAGGTATGATGGGCGTTCTTTTGCAGTATATGTTCCGGTATGGATAAAATCAGTTCGCAACTATCTCAATTTTTACTCTTTCATGTAATTTATTTTCGATATTTTTATTTAAAAGGAAAATATTATTAGCTTTAAAGGCGTTGGAATGGAGGAGAGGCTTGTGGGTAAACGGGAGAAAAAACCGTGGGGCTTCTAATTTCACCAATTGCCTTGCAATTGCCGCGAACTGCGGGCAGACATCATTGATGTAATAGAATAACATTCGGGGAGAGGTGAGAAAACTTGACCAGAATTTACGCTGTGCGTTCTACGTTGCCCGGAACCGCGAATCACGCTCAACCTTTGTGGTTGCTTTCGTGGCGTGGTGTTTTGGAGGGAGGCGAAGACGAATAGATGCGTAAGAAGTTGACGGGTTATTTTTTCAAGGCGGTGTTGGGGGTGGGGGCGCTTTTGGCGCCTGGCGCGGCGCTGGCTCATCCGCACGTTTTTGTCGAAGCGCGGGCCGAGCTCGTGTTCGACGCGGATAAGCGCGCCGTCTCCGTTCGCAATATCTGGCGCTTTGACGAAGCTTTCACGGCCTTCGCCATCCAGGGACTTGATGAGGATGGCGACGGCGCTCTCACGCGCGAAGAGCTGCAACCACTGGCGCAAGTAAACGTCGATTCCTTGAAAGAGTTTGACTATTTCACCTATCTGGAGACGGGCGGTGAAGAAGCGACTTTCCAGCACCCAACTGAATATTGGCTGGATTTTTATGATGGAAAACTGACGTTGTTTTTCACTTTGCCATTGCAGGAGCCCGTGATTACTGACGCTTCAACGCTCGCTCTCGACATTTATGATCCCACTTACTTCGTGGCTTTTGAGATGACCCGGGAGCAACCTTTCGTGATGATAGACGCGCCGCAATCCTGTTCTTTGAAATACGAGCCGCCCAAGGCGCTGGATCCGCAAGTGGCGGCCGCCTTGAATCAAATTCCCGCCAGCCAGCGCGATCTTCCCGAAGAATTTAGCGCGGTTACCGAAACCCTATCCAACACGGCGATTATAAAATGCAATTAAACGAGAGGCGCATGCGCCGGTTTTTTGTCGCTGGCGGCGTCATCTTGATCGCCATGTTGATCTTGTCAAACGCGGTGATGGCGTCTTCGCCTTTCGGCGTTGGACTGGCGGAGCAAACGCCGTCGACCACGGGCCCTCTGGCTGGATTTTTCAAGTGGATCGCCGCCCAGCAAAGCGCTTTTTACAAAAGCCTTACGGAAGCAGTCAAAGCGCTGAAAACCAATAAGGAAGCCGGTTGGCTGCTTGTTGGTCTTTCTTTCGCCTATGGCGTTTTCCACGCGGCGGGCCCCGGTCACGGCAAGGCGGTGATCTCCAGTTTCGTTCTGGCCAATGAACAGACTGTGCGGCGCGGGATTATTCTGTCTTTCGCGGCGGCGCTGGCGCAAGCGCTCACCGCGATCATTTTGATCGGCGTGGCCGCGATGGCGCTCAACATGACGTCAATCGCCATTACCCAAACGACGCGTTGGTTCGAGCTGGGCTCTTATTTTGCGGTGATGTCTTTGGGGCTGTGGTTGATTTGGGTAAAGTTGGTGCGGGGGCTTGTCACGCGCGGCGGCGCTCATACCCACGCGCATGACGACGACCACCACCACCATGATCACCACCACGTGCATCATCATGATCACGCGGAAAACAGTTCTTCCGCCGAGGTTTGCGCGTCCTGCGGTCATGTTCATGCGCCTGATCCGGCGCAGCTTCAGGGGGAGATGTCGCTCAATAAAGCCTGGTCGGTTATTCTGGCGGTGGGTTTGCGTCCCTGCACTGGCGCGCTTATCGTTCTGGTGTTCGCCCTGTCGCAAGGACTGGTCTGGGCGGGGATTTTATCGACTCTGGCCATGGCTCTGGGGACCGGTTTGACGGTTTCGGTTCTGGCGAGCCTTGCGGTGGGCGCCAAAGGCGCGGCTCTGCGTTTTTTTGGCGAAGGCGGGGTAAACGACAAGATTCATCGTGTCATTGAAGTTATGGGCGCCTTCGTGGTGTTCTTTCTGGGGGCGGTGATGCTGGTGGCCAGCATCGGTTGGGGCGGCGCGTAAAGCCGGGGGGAGGACTGCTCGCCCAGCGCCTAAGTTCCTCAAGCGCCGGCTTCCTTTTGTGGTTCGCCAAGAAGTTCGATCGGCTCGCCATGCGGGGTTGCATGGGCGGCCCGTTCCCATTCGTCTTTGCGGGCCACGAGTTTTTCGCCGCTGGCGATGTTTTTTGCGGTGACGATGCGCTCTAGCGCTTTGAGCCAATGGTGATAATAATTGTCGCCAAGGTCTGGATCTCCTTCAAGTTGCGCGCTGCGAATCGTTTCACTTAACGTGTCCGCCCATTCCCGCCAGCTGAACAGCCCGTTTGCGTGTAATTGAACCGTCATGGCGAAAGCCCGCGCTTGCCATGGTTCGCCGAAAACCGGGTCCTCTTTTGGACGGATCTCTCCGTTCTCGAGAGTTTCCAACGGGTTCAACACCTCGTTAAAAGCTGCGTTTTGCCGCGGCTCACAAGCGCTCAAGATAAGGCTCCCAAAGATCGACGCTCAAATTCAACGCAGGGTCGCTATCGACGCCCCAAACGTCGGTTCCTCTGAAAGACACATTATAGAGCCACTTGGGCGTCTCGCCTTTGCCATGAGCGTTATTGTCAGGAAAAACATGAGCGCCGTGAACGGCCCTGATCACCCCTTCGCAGCCGCGCACGTAACGCGGGATGCGCGTATGTCCTTCTGGATGCATGTTTAGGGCGCGCACGCGATCTCCAACCTTGAAGGCCGGGCTCGTTGAAACGGGCCGATCCGCCGGCCCGCCGCGTTTGAGCGAAGCTTCGACGTCCACGGCCGCTAGGACCCGTTTGACGGGGCGGCTCTTATGAGCGGAGCGGGCGAGGGTGATTTCCTCGGGGCGAATAAGATCGCGCTCCAGCAGCAGCTTTTCAATTCCGGCCAACCAGATTTCGTAATAGCTCTTGGCGAGATAATCCGCCGGGGGAATGCTCTCGCGCGCGTGGCGGGAGGCGTCAATGTTCCACTCGCCGGTAAATCCGAGCGCGAGGGTGAGGGCGAAAGCGCGCCTTTCCCATTCGTAATGGAACAAGGGTTCGTCTTCTTCTGCGACGACGGGGCCAAAGCCCATCATGCCGCCTAGGTCTTGCGCGCCGTTCATGGGTTGGATGCTCCATGGCTGGCGGGAGAGCGGGCGAGGCCGACGCCGATCATGCTGTCGCGTGTGACGAGCTCGGCGAGGGCGTCCTCGCTCCAGCCTTCCGTGCCGTCCGGACGTTGGGGAATGATCAGATAACGCACTTCGGCGGTGGAGTCCCAGACGCGAATTTCAGTCTCGGCCGGCAGGTTTACGTTAAAATCGGCAAGAACGCCGCGCGGGTCGCGAACGGCTTTCGCCCGGTAAGGCGCGGATTTATACCACACAGGCGGCAAACCCAGAACCGGCCATGGATAGCAAGAGCACAGGGTGCAAACGACCATGTTATGTTGCTGGGGCGTATTTTCGACGGCGACCATATGTTCGCCCTGCCGGCCAATAAAGCCCAGCGAATGGATCGCCGCGGTGGCGTCCTCCAAAAGCCACTTCCGATAGGCTTCGTCGGTCCATGCTTTGGCGACCACTTGCGCGCCGTTGCGCGGGCCTATTTTCGTTTCATAGGTTTCGATCAAAAGGTCGAGAGCCGCTGGATCGACGTATTTTTTTTCGGTGAGAACGGACTCCAGCGCCCGCACCCGCAGCTCCACCTCGGATAAATGCGAATGTTCATGCGCGTGATCGTCATCATCATGTTCCATGGGTGTTTTGTCCTTATCCGGGAGCGCGTGATGGCGTTGGTCGGCGTTATTGCGCTGAGGGCGGGGTCGCAGGGAGCCGTTCGCTCATTTTTTCGCGCATGGCTTTGCCAAAGGCGGCGAATAGTTTTTGAGAAGTTTCATCGCTATTGACCCAATATTCTGGGTGCCACTGGGTGGATAGGGCGAAGGTTTTCGCGCCCCGAACGCTCGTGGCTTCAATAACGCCGTCTTGGGAAGCGGCCTCGATGTTTAGCGTAGGAGCTAAAACGTCGATGGCTTGCCGGTGCAGGGAATTGACCATCGGCGCGGCGGAGTCTGCGCGCTCCTTCAGAATTTGATCCAAAAAGCAATCTGGCTGAACATTGATCAAATGGGCCAAGCCATAGCGTTTGTCCTGATCTTCGCTCTCCGGCGCCCGATGATCGTCGCGTCCTTCAATATTTTGAATTTCGGTGGCCAGCGTTCCCCCCAACGCGACATTCAGCTCCTGATGCCCGCGGCAAATGGCGAAGAGCGGCAAGCCCCGCTCCAATGTTTTGCGAATGAGCGGTAAGGTGGTGGCGTCTCGTTGCGGATCGTAAGGGCCGTCAGCCTCGCTTGCTTCCTGCCCGTAAAGTTCAGGGTTCACGTTAGAGCGCGATCCCGTCAAAAGCACGCCGTCCACCCGGTCGAGAACGGCGTCTAAATCCAGCTCGTCTCCCAGCGAGGGGAGAATCAGGGGAATGGCGCCGGCGCCCGCAAGCGCCGCTTTTAGATAGCTCTGCGCCGCCGCATGCCATTCGTGGCCATCGATGGGCTTGACGTCGGCTGAAACGAGAACGATAGGTTTGGTCATCCGGCGCTTGTCCTGAGAATGTGATTCATACGAAGGTAATTTTTCGGCGATCGGGCGATGAAGTCAACGCTTGATAGTTTGATTAGATAAGCTGAAGGTCTTGGGCGATACGATAGAGGTGGGCGGCGTTGCCCCCCCCGACCTTGTCGCGAATGTTGAGCCGGTGGCTTTCTACGGTTCGAACGCTGATGCCAAGCGCGCAGGCGATTTCTTTATTAGCCATGCCACGGGCGATGGCGGTGAGAATTTCTCGCTCCCTATCCGTCAAACCGAAAGGATCGGGAATCGATCGGCCGTCGTCGCCGGAAATCAGGGACGGGGCGATTTTAGAGGATAGATAATAGCCGCCGCCCGCGACGCTGGTTATGGCGTTGACCATTTCATGGGCGGAAATATCTTTGAGAATATAGCCGTTTGCTCCGACTTTCAGCACGCCGCGCACATATTCGGGGTTGTCGTAAATCGAGAGAATGAGAACCTGCGTCTCCGGGTGGCGAGTGCGAATTTTTTCCGCAGTCTCCAACCCATTCAACACCGGCATTGAAAAATCAATCATCGCCATGTCGGGCTTGTGCCGCTCCACCAGCTCCAAGGCTTCCGCTCCATTCTCCGCTTCGCCCACCACCTCTACCGTGTCAACGGATTCAAGCCGCGCGCGAATGCCGTCGCGCACCAGAGCGTGATCATCCGCTAAAATCAGTCGAACTGGCCGTGCGGCGAATCTATCATGGCGATTTTTCATCAGACAGCGGCTCCCTGAGCGCGTTGGATTGGCATTTTGACTTCAATTTCGGTTCCGCCGTCGCGGCTGGGTCCAATCGAAAATACGCCGCCATGGGCGTCAACCCGCTCTTGCATGTTTTGAATCCCGAGACCTTTGGTTCGCGGCAACGGGTGAGGTAGCCCGGCGCCATCGTCTTTTATATGAAGCTTGAGTTCGTTTTCTGAAGATGTCAGGCGGATAGTGACATGGTTTGCATTGGCGTGTTTGGCCACATTAGTCAGCGCTTCTTGCACCACCCTGAATAGAGCGGTTTTGACCGCGTCAGGAAGGCGGGCGTAAAAGCGCTCCGCCTTAAGGTCCACGCTTATGCCGGTTTGACCGGAGAAGTCTGATCCCAAGCTTTTTAGCGCTGCGGCAAGCCCCATGTCGTCCAATAAACTCGGACGCAAATCCTTTGAAATGCGCCGTACTTCGGAGATGGCGTCATCAAGAATCGACAGACATTTGGCGAGGCTTTGCTGGGTTGACGGCGTTTGCGCCGTCTTTACCTGAATGAGGTCAAGACCGTAGCGTACCGAGACGAGCAATTGCGAAATACTGTCATGTAGCTCGCGCGAGACGCGTTTACGCTCTTCTTCTTGAATATCGACAATGCGCTTGGTCAGCTTTTTCAATTTCTGATCCGCGAATTTTTGCTGCGAGAATCGAAAGACGCCGACGATGCCGGCCACGACTTGCACTGCGACCAATGTGATTAGGAAGATCACCAGCGACGTCTGGCGAACGTTGGATGAAATATCCTTTTTGATGGCGTTTATTTCCTGATCAATGTCATCTGTATAAAGCCCGCTTCCCAGCATCCAGCCCCATTTGTCCAGCATGACGGCGTAACCGAGCTTCTTCGTCACTTGTCGGGTGCTGGGCTTGTTCCAGATGTAGTGATGAAATCCTCCGCCTGCCTGCGCCTGGGAAATGAGATTGCGGATTATATAATTCCCCGCCGGATCCTGCATGTCCCATAGGTCTTGATCAACGAGATAAGCTTGTTTGGGGTGGACGAGATTTTTCCCTTTTTCATCATAGACGAAAAAATAGCCGTCTTCTCCGAAGGTCATGTCATTGAGGATGCGTTTGACCTCCGCTTGCGCGCTAGCCCGCCCGCCCGGCTCCTCCTCATATATGCGCTTGATTGAGGTCAGCGCGAGTTCTGTGTAATTGGATAATTCTTGGCGTTTTGTCTCGAGCAATCGCTGCTCGATGGCGTGAATTTCAGCCTCTATGAGGCGAGATGCCTGAAAGGAAATCACCCCGCCGATAATGAGCGCGATGGCTATGAGCGGCATGACGGTGATCAAAAACAGTTTGGCTCTGAAGTTCATTGCCGGCCCCGCCATGAGAGAAGAAAAAACTGTTTAATTGCCGTCATCCTTTTCAGTATTAATACTGACCGAATGCGCATAAAAACGACTAGCGTGATGAAGCGTGCATCACCTAGACACGAAAAGCATAAGATGCAACTGTGCGCATCGCTTGTAATAGCAAGTTGTGTTGGGAGGAGAAATACATGGATCGTCGTTCATTTTTGAAAAATGCCGGCATTGGCGCCGGAGCCGCCGCCGCCGCGTCCGCTGTCGCGGCGCCCGCGATCGCGCAAGGTAAGCGCGAATTGAAAATGGTCACTACTTGGCCGAAGAATTTTCCAGGCCTTGGAACCGGAGCGCAGCGCGTCGCAGATCGCATCACGGCGGCCACGGATGGCCGCCTGACCGTGAAACTGTTCGCCGCCGGCGAATTGGTTCCAGCGTTTGAATCATTTGACGCGGTCTCCAGCGGCGCCGCCGATATGTATCACGCCGCCGAATATTACTGGCAGGGCAAACATCAGGCGTTCAACTTCTTTGCGGCGGTTCCTATGGGGCTGGTCGCAAGCGAACTTGACGCTTGGATCAATGTTGGCGGCGGTCAGGCTCTATGGGACGAACTGTCGGCGAAATTCAATATCAAGCCATGGATGGCCGGCAACACCGGCGTTCAGATGGGTGGTTGGTTCAATAAGGAAATCAACTCACTGGAAGACCTCAAAGGTTTGAAGATGCGTATGCCGGGTCTCGGCGGCGAGGTTCTTCGCCGCTTGGGCGCGACGGCTGTCGGCTTGCCGGGCGGCGAAATTTTCCCGGCCCTCCAGTCCGGCGCGATTGACGCGACCGAATGGGTCGGTCCGTGGAATGATCTGGCCTTTGGTTTCTATAAGGTCGCGAAATTCTACTACTACCCGGGCTTCCATGAGCCGGGCTCAGGGCTTTCTTGCGGCATCAATCTTGACGTGTGGAACTCCTTCTCTGAAGGTGACCAAAATCTCGTCAAGAACTGCTGCCTTGCGGAAAACAATTACATGTATTCCGAGTTCAACTGGAACAATGGCGCCGCGCTGAAAACGCTTATTGAAAAGCATAATGTGCAGCTGAAGAAATTCCCGAACGATGTTTTTGACGCCATTGCCGGCGTGTCTGAAGACGTCGTCAGGGAAGCGGGTCAGATCGACGAGCTTTCCAAGAAGATCTACGCTGGCTACACCAACGCGCGTCAGGAAGTTGGCGGCTGGGGCAAGATCGCTGAAAGCGCGTACCTTGAAGCCCGTGATCGAAACATCAATACATAACCGAGCTTGATCGGCTCCCTTGGCTTAGCCATGGGAGCCGCCTTCTTTTTGGGGAGACGCCACGGTATCGGCCCGCAAGAGGCCGGACTGTAGGCGAGTCTGGATGAGCGATGATGCGCGCCCTCGTGAAATATATTACTTCATTGAACACTATTGTCGGAAAGACCTGCGCCTGGTTGACGCTCGGTATCGTTCTGACCCAATTCGTCGTCGTGCTGATGCGATATGTTTTTGGGATTGGCTCGATCTGGATGCAGGAATCCATCACCTACATGCATGGCTTTTTATTCATGCTGGCGGCGGCCTATACATTGAGCGTGGATGGTCACGTGCGCGTGGATATTTTCTATCGGGACGCGCCGGCCCGCGCCAAGGCGCTTATCGACTTGTGTGGCTCTCTTTTCTTTTTGCTGCCCATGTGCGCCGTGATTTTCTATGTGTCCTGGAATTATGTCGGCGCGTCGTGGTCTATTCTGGAAGGCTCGTCTGAAACTTCGGGCATTCAAGGGCGGTATTTGTTGAAAACCTCCATTTTGATTTTCGCCGTTTTGGTTGCGCTTCAAGGGGTCGCGATTATCTTCCGGGCCCTGATGGCGCGGCGCGGCGATGGCGAGGCGCTCGCCAGTTTCCAGCACACCCAGAATCAGGAGTAACCGGGCGTGGAAAATATTATCCATATGCTCGACGTGCTGATGTTCGTCGCAGCTTGCATCTGCCTTATGGCGGGATTTCCAGTGGCTTTCACCCTGGCCGGGGTCGCGTTGGTTTTTGCGCTTTTGGGACATTTCGCCGGGGCGTCCATTTCCCTTGGGGCTATCCCAAGCCGCATATTCGGAACGATGACCAATGAGACGTTGATCGCCGTTCCATTATTCATCTTCATGGGCGTGATGCTTGAGCGCTCCAAAGTGGCGGAAGAGCTGCTTGAGACCATGGGCAAACTGTTTGGCCGGATGCCGGGCGGTCTTGGGCTGTCAGTGACCATCGTCGGCGCGCTTTTGGCGGCTTCTACCGGCATTGTCGGCGCCACGGTCGTGACCATGGGTCTGTTGTCATTGCCAACTATGCTGCGCAATGGCTATAGTCCGCGTCTCGCCTGCGGCTCCATCGCCGCCGCCGGCACTCTGGGCCAGATCATTCCCCCGTCGATCGTGCTGGTTTTTCTCGCCGATCAATTGTCCAACGCCTATCAGACCGCTCAGCGCGACATGGGGAACTGGTCTCCAGACCCCTTTTCCGTCGGTGACCTTTTCGCCGGCGCGCTGCTTCCAGGTCTCGCGCTTGTGGGCATGTATATCGCCTATCAGTTGGTTGTCGCCTTCACACAGCCTCATAAAGCGCCGCCCATGGAGGTGCCTGCGGGGGAGGGTGCGACTTTAGGGCAGGTTTTTCACGCGCTTATTCCGCCTATTGCTCTGATCGTGGCGGTATTAGGTTCGATCCTAATGGGAATCGCAACTCCGACGGAGGCGGCTTCCGTGGGCGCCGTCGGCTCTATTCTTCTCGCCGGCTATCGAATGGAGGAAAAAAAGCCCTGGCCTGTCTATGCGGCGACGTTGGCTTTGGTTGGCGTCTTAGCGCTTACCGCCAATATGGACCTGAGAACCGCGCGGAACGAGATTTCCTCCGTTGATATGGCCGGCATTATTCTCGCCGCGGTTCTATGTCTGACGGTGGTTTATGGAATTGGCGTGTCATTGTTGCGGGTGTTCAAGGGCAAAGTTCTTGTCCATGTGATGCAGTCCACCACGCAAATCACTTGCATGGTGTTTGTAATTCTGATCGGCGCTACGTTCTTCTCGTTGATTTTCCGGGATTTGGGCGGCGAAGAGCTGGTCAAGGAGGCTTTGACGGATCTTCCAGGCGGCGCGCTTGGCGCCGTGATCGCGGTGATGCTGGTGATGTTCGTTCTTGGCTTTTTCCTGGACTTCCTTGAAATCGTCTTTGTGGTGGTTCCTCTGGTGGCCCCGGTTCTGCTGCAATTGCCGATGCCCAATGGCGAGCCTATGAGCCCCGCCTGGCTTGGGGTGATGATGGCGGTTAATTTGCAAACGTCGTTTCTGACGCCGCCGTTTGGCTTCGCGCTGTTTTACTTGCGCGGCGTCGCGCCTCCCAGCGTCAAGACGTCCGATATTTATATCGGCATCATTCCCTTCGTTCTGATCCAGATTCTGGCCCTTGTGATGCTCTGGTATTTCCCGGCGTTGGCCACATGGTTGCCGACGGTGATCTACGGCTGAGGCGATGCTCCGCAGAAATTTGAAAAACCCGCGCCGCGATTGAATTCGCGGCGCGGGTTTTGTCGTGAAGCGTCTCTGTTGGCTAATCCAATTCGCCTCTGAGCCATTTGCGCCATTGAGACTTTGTGCCGAAGAAGACGTTGCGATCGACATTGCCTTTGACGCCGGGAACGCGGCCGGTGGCGGTGTATTGCCAGAACACCCAATCTTCTCGTTTCGTGTATTTATGGTCTGGATGGCTCGCCACGGAGCGCAGCCAGAAATCGGCGTCTTTCAGCGCGCCGACCAAGCGGTCACGGTGGAAGTCGACGGAAGAGTAGATGACGGGCTTCTTGCCGTAGTGTTTTTCCACCGCGTCGAGGAAACGGTTCATGTCTTTGAGAACCTTGGCTCTGGGAGGTCGCTTCTGGCAGGTTTTGGAATAGGCGTTCCACTCCATGTCCAGAACCGGAGGCAGCGCGGTGGGGTCCACCGGCACATTAGCGATGAACCAGTCGATTTGCTCTTCGACCGGGCGGCAGAAATAGTAGAAATGATAAGCTCCCCGTGGAACTCCGGCTTCTTTGGCGCCATACCAGTTTTCGAGGAACATCGGGTCGAGGTAGTCCCCGCCTTCTGTGGCTTTAATATAGGCGAAAGCGACCCCGCCTTGCCGGGCCGCGCCCCAATCGACATCTCCTTGATAGCGTGAGAGGTCAATGCCGTGAACGGAGAAGTCTTCTGGCGTTGGGTCTGGAAAATCAAACGCTGTGCAGCCCGTGATCAGTAATGTGACCGCCAATGCAATCATACGCAAAAACATATTTCCCCCATTTCAACTGACTTTGGGCCACGGCCCCCCGGCCTGAGGGAGTTTTAGCTGGAAGAATTAACCAAGAGGTTACGATTGCGAAAGTTTGAAATAATGTTCATTTTACGAGGGAAGAAGACTTCGCGCCAATGACGAGGCCGGGGATCCGGGAAACTCCGATAAGAGCCGTTTCGCGATGAATACGTAAACGGGTTGCATTGATGTTCTCGCGCTGTCATGTCAGGAAATGAATGACGCTGAAATTTGTTTCTGTGTAAATATTTCCCCTCCGGCACATTCCTCCTGCATGAGTATTCATATGACTGATCGTTTGACGCTCGCCACCTGGAACATAAACTCGGTTCGCCTTCGATTGCCCCAGGTCGAAAAATTTCTTCTAGATTACGGGCCGGATGTTTTGTGTTTGCAGGAGACCAAATGTCCGGATGCGAATTTTCCGCTGGCGGCGTTGCGTAAGCTTGGATACGAGCACATCGTCGTTAACGGGCAAAAGGGATATCACGGAGTGGCGACTGTTTCGCGCCTGCCTATCATTGGCCATGAGAAGCGGGCTTTTTGCGGTAAAGGAGATTCTCGCCACCTCGCCGCCGATCTCAGTTTTGGCGGTCAGACCATTCGTATTCACAATTTTTATGTGCCTGCTGGCGGGGATGAGCCTGATCCGGAGGTGAATGAGAAATTTGCTCATAAGCTGGCGTTTCTTGATGAAATGGAGGCAATGCTGCGAGATGGCGCGAAGGCTCCCTCTATCGTTGTCGGCGATTTGAATATCGCGCCTTACATGGAGGACGTGTGGTCGCATAAGAAGCTCTTGAAAGTGGTCAGCCATACGCCTCTTGAATGCGCGCGGCTTGAAGAGGTTCGGCTGGCGGGGTGCTTTGAAGACGTGATGCGCCGCTTTGTTCCAATGGACGAAAAGCTTTATACTTGGTGGAGCTACCGCGCGCGAGATTGGGCGGCCGCGGACAAGGGGCGCCGTCTTGATCATGTCTGGGCGAGTGGGGAGTTGGCGGCGACCGCCGTTTCCATGCAGGTGATTCGTGATGCGAGAGGCTGGGAGAAGCCATCGGACCATGCGCCTGTGCTCACGCGCTTTGAAGTGGCTGGATAATAGGAGCCAGAAGAGGGCGGGCATGGCAAGCAGGTTCCTTCTTGTAAAAATTAGTGTAAACCCACGCGTGTTTTAAAAACAGATGGGAGGCGGCGAACGACATGCGCGGATTTTTTGCGGTTGGGGCCGAGGGAATTTCGAAGCCGATGAACCTTGGCAACCTCATGCGCTCGGCTCACGCTTTCGACGCCAGCTTTTTTTTCACGGTGGATGCGGACAAACGCATTCGCAGCGCGCCGAAATCGGACACGTCGAAAAGTCCTGATCATTTGCCCTTGTTCCACTGGGACAATGTCGAGGCCATGGATTTGCCTCAAGGGTGTCAATTGGTGGGGGTCGAGCTCAGCGACGACGCCATTGACTTGCCTAGTTTTGGCCATCCTTTGCGCGCGGCTTATATTCTGGGCCCCGAGCGTGGCTCCCTGTCAAAGACCATGCAGGGGCGCTGCGATCATATCATTAAGATCCCAACGAAATTTTGCATCAATGTGGCGACGGCTGGAGCAATTGTCATGTATGATCGACACCGGGCGCTGGGGAAATATTCTCCGCGGCCAGTTCGCTCCGGCGCTCCGACGCAAGGACGGGAGAAACATGCTTTCGGCGCGCCTTTGTCGCGTACAGGCGAGCGGTTACTGCGTGACCGCGAGGCCTAATTTGGGCCTGCGAAGGGGTTGGAGACGCATGTGAAAAATGATCTGCGTCACAGATTTGCCTGATTCATTGATCAGTCCACTGCCTTCGGCGTGAAATGGTTTTTCACATTTTCCCAAATGAAACGAGATTGAGCGCGAATTTCAACTCTTTCGTAACCTGGTTTAAGGTAACCTTAAAACTCAGTTTATAGAGATGTTAGATATCAAGCTAAATTGTAGCGCAAAGAGAAGCGGTTTGAAGATGATGCAAGCAAGAACGCTGGTAACCGCGGTCATGGCACTCGCTTTCTCGGGCGCCGCCGCAAGTGCCCAAACAGCCTCCCTGTTGAAGGAATTCAATGATTGGGCGGCTTATTCATATGCTGGAAGCAAGGACAAGGTGTGTTACGCCTTGTCAAAGCCGAAACAAATGCTTCCAACGGACCGGAACCACGGAGATGTTTTCTTTTTCGTGTCAAACCGTCCGAGCGAGGGCGTGTCGGAGGAGCCGAGCATTATCGTCGGTTATCCCTTCAAGGATAACTCGTCGGTGACGATCGATGTCGACGGCAAGAAGTTTACGCTGTTCACTAAAGGCGATGGCGCATGGATGGCCAACGCGGCGGAAGAGCGGCAATTGGTTGGCTCCATGAAAGCGGGAAGCAAGATGACCGTCAGCGGCGTCTCCAGCAAGGGAACCAACACCCAATATAATTATTCGTTGTCAGGTGTGACGGCTGCGATCAATGCGGCTAATAGCGCTTGTAAATAAGTTGAAGTCGCGCGTTTTATGAGACCCCGACGCTTGGGCGCCGTCCTCTTTTTAGAGGATTTTTCCTGGAGAGCGTTAAAGGACTCACATATGCGGCGCTGATGCGTTATACTGAATGACGGGAAGGGTGGTGGCGTGAGCCGCCGCCTTCATTTTGTTGCTGTGTTATCTTCCTTGCCCGGGGCACCGCCGCTGGGTCGCGTAACGACTCAGCTGGTCCATTCCCTGACCCGCCTTATGCGGTCAGGAAATGAGCCATCTGATTTGGGCGCGGGTTTGATCATGGCGTGAAACAATCGGACACATGATTTATGGCCGTTACGCTCGACCTTGCACGCAGCACGCCTGGAAATGGCGCTTCTGCAGATAACGCTTCCGCAGTCGTCGTCTCCACTCCTGGCGTTTCAACTCTTTCTTCTCAGGAAGCCGAAAAGCCCAATTTGGTTGGCATGGACCGTGAAGAATTGGGCGAGGCTTTACGCCGTATTGGCGTCGCCGATCGACAAATTCGCATGCGCGTCACCCAATTGTGGAATTGGCTCTATGTGCGCGGCGTGTCCGACTTCGCTCATATGACCAATATGTCGAAAGACTTGCGGGCGTTGATGGCCGAGCATTTTGACATATCCCGTCCGGAGATTGTTTCGGAAATGATCTCCGTTGACGGGACGCGCAAGTGGCTCTTTCGGTTTCCGGCGCGCGGAGCGGGAAAGCCTGTCGAGATTGAAACGGTGTATATTCCCGAAGAAGGACGGGGGACGTTATGCGTGTCGTCTCAGGTGGGATGCACTTTGACCTGCACCTTCTGCCATACCGGAACGCAGAAGTTGGTGCGTAATCTTACGCCGGAAGAAATTTTATCTCAAATTCTTATCGCCCGGGACCGTCTTGGCGATTTTCCGGCCGCGACCACGCCTGAAGGCGCTTATGTGCCCTCGGAAGGGCGCCTTGTCACTAATATCGTGATGATGGGCATGGGCGAGCCGCTGTATAATTTTGAGAACGTCAAGAAGGCGTTGCTGATCGCCTCCGACGGCGACGGGCTGTCCTTGTCCAAACGCCGCATTACTTTGTCCACGTCCGGTGTGGTTCCGGAAATCGCCCGTACCGGCGATGAAATCGGCTGCATGTTGGCGATTTCCCTGCATGCGGTGCGCGACGAGCTACGCGATGTTTTGGTGCCGATCAATAAAAAATGGAATCTTGAGAAATTGCTGGAGGCTTGCCGGGCGTATCCGGGGCTGTCGAACGCCAAGCGCATTACTTTTGAATATGTGATGCTCAAAGGCGTGAATGACAGCGACGCCGACGCGCGGGCGCTTGTGAGGCTTTTGAAGGGCATTCCCGCCAAGATCAACCTTATTCCATTCAATCCGTGGCCTGGCTCGCAATACGAGTGTTCAGACTGGGAGCGGATTGAGGAGTTCGCCGATATCGTTAACCGCGCGGGGTACGCCTCGCCAATTAGAACGCCGCGCGGGCGCGATATTTTCGCCGCCTGCGGTCAGTTGAAATCCGAATCCGAGCGGATGCGCAAGAAAGACCGTGAAGCCATGTCTGCGCCAAAGCGAGCGGATATTTCCGCGAGCACGAACGCTGGATGAATTGATATGATTGATGGCGGCAAACTTTTTTTTCAGTTGGTGCGGGTCAGTTTCGGTTTTATTTTCGCCGTGATCGCGGCCGGCTTCTTTTTGGCGTGGGGGTTTTTTCAAGCGGCTCACCCTGAATCCGACCCGGCGGCTTTTGCCGGCATGGTGGGTTCCGGAATCGTTTCGGCCAGCGTTTTGGGAGGGCTGGCGTTTATTCCAGCGCTTTGCGCTATTGGACTGGCGGAGGCTTTCCGCTGGCGGGGCGTTGTGTTTCATGTGGCCGTCGGCGGCGTGATCGCCATGGTGATCTGGACCCTTGGCGCTCAGCTGTCGGTTGACGGGGTTAGCGCGGCCGCTGGCGATGGGCTGCGCCCGGGAACCAGCGTCGCCGCTTCCGCTGGATTTTTGGGCGGCTTCGTTTATTGGCTCATGGCCGGGCGTTTATCCGGATGTTGGCGGGTGAATTTGGCCGCTTCGCAAAAGTCGCCAAGCTAGTTTTTCAACGCCGCAATTTATTCTGATTTGCTGGTCTCCGGCGCAAATGCGGCGCCGGTTTTATCCTTATTCTTTCAGCGAGTCGCGCGCCGCTTGAATGTGTTCTTCGCGCATATGGGCGCGAACCATTGTGACCATTCCCATGAGCACAGCGGCGTCGTCGCCAAACCCCACGCCGAGGATAAAGTCGGGAACCGCGTCCAGCGGAAGCACGAAGTAAGCCAGCGCCGCAAAAATAGACAGGCGCACTTTTGAGGGCGTGGCCGGGTCGAGGGCGCAATAATAGCTGGCGATCACATCTTCCATGAACGGAATGCGTCGCGCGGCCTTGCGGGCGACGCTAAATAGCTTCTTCCGCACGTTTTCCCGTTGCTGGTCTTCTGATCCCAGAAATTCCGGGTCACATCCCAGATCGTCAAATGCGCCGTTCATTGCCCTCTCCAGTCTTCGCGGGGGTGTTCAGGCATTATGTAGGCAGGGCAAACGCCGTTTGCGAAGAAAAACCGCCCGAATGTCTCCGGGCGGCGTATGTTTTTATCTATGAGGCGTCAATTTAGCTTGATTTTGCGGCGGCGCGGTCTGCGCGTTTGCGGTCGTTTGGATCAAGCAAAAATTTGCGCAAGCGGATGGACTTCGGCGTCACCTCCACCAATTCGTCATCGGCGATGTAGGACAGAGCCGCTTCGAGGCTGAGCTTGATCGGCGTTGTCAGCTTAACCGACTCATCCTTGCCCGAGGCGCGCATGTTGGTCAGCTGCTTGCCCTTGAGCACGTTGACTTCAAGGTCATTGCCGCGAGTGTGTTCACCCACGATCATGCCTTGATAGACCTTGGTGCCGGGTTCGATCATCATCGGGCCGCGATCTTCCAGGTTGAACAGGGCGTAAGCAACCGCCTCGCCGTCGCCGTTCGACAGCAAAACGCCGGTGTGACGTCCCTGAATGACCCCCTTGTGGGGCGCGTAACCATGGAACAGGCGGTTGAAGATCGCCGAACCACGGGTGTCGGACATCAATTCGGCCTGATAACCGATGAGCCCGCGCGTTGGCGCTAAAAACACCAGGCGCGTGCGTCCGCCGCCCGACGGGCGCATTTCCAGAAGGTCCGCTTTGCGCTCTTGCAGCTTTTGCACGACCGCGCCGGAGAACTCATCGTCAACGTCGATGATGACCTCTTCGATGGGCTCAAGCGCATTGCCGTTTTCGTCTTTCTGGAAAACAACCCGAGGACGGCCGACGCCCAGCTCGAAGCCCTCACGGCGCATGTTCTCAATGAGAATCGCCAGCAGAAGCTCGCCGCGGCCGGCCACGATAAAGGCGTCCGGCTCGTCGGTGTCTTCAATCTTGAGAGCGACGTTGCCTTCCGCTTCTTTGGCCAAACGCTCGCGAATGACGCGCGACTGAACTTTTGAGCCTTCGTTGCCGGCCAGAGGGCTGTTGTTGACGCGGAACGTCATCGACAGGGTTGGCGGGTCAATGGGCTGAGCCTGAATCGGCTCGTTCACTTCTGGCGAGCAGATGGTGTCGGCCACGGTGGCTTTGGTCAAACCGGCGATGGTGACAATGTCTCCCGCGTCGCCCTGCTCAATGCCTTGACGCTCCAGTCCGCGGAAAGCGAGAATTTTGGAAACGCGTCCGGTTTCAACCAGAGACCCATCGCGCGCCAGCGCTTTGATCGGCATGTTCGGCAAAGCCACGCCCGAGGTGATGCGACCTGTGAGGATACGGCCAAGGAAGGGGTCTGACTGAATGGTGGTCGCCAGCATTTTGAACGGACCAGGTTCTGATACGGGCGCTTCGACGCGCTCTAGAACCATGTCGAAAAGCGGGTCCATATTTTCTTTTGGCCCTTCCGGCTCAAGCGCCATCCATTCTTGTTTGGCTGAGCCGTAAAGAACCGGGAAGTCGAGCTGGTCTTCATTTGCGTCCAGTGACGCGAAGAGGTCAAAAATCTCGTCCAGAACTTCGTCGGCGCGCTGTTCCGGCTTGTCGATCTTATTGATGGCGACAATTGGCTTCAGGCCAAGTTTGAGAGCCTTGCCAAGAACGAACTTGGTTTGCGGCATTGGCCCTTCGGCCGCGTCCACCAGCAAAATCACGCCGTCGACCATTTGCAGGATACGTTCAACCTCGCCGCCGAAATCGGCGTGGCCTGGCGTGTCGACGATGTTAATTCGCGTGTCTTTCCATTCAAGCGAAGTCACTTTCGCCAAAATAGTGATGCCGCGTTCGCGCTCGATGTCGTTTGAATCCATCATGCGCTCTTCGGTCCGCTGATTGTCGCGGAAAGCGCCGGATTGTTTCAAGAGAACGTCGATCAGGGTGGTTTTGCCGTGGTCGACGTGGGCAATTATCGCAATATTGCGGAGTTTCATGCGGGCTCCGTGGCCTGGAATTAAGGGTTGGGCACGCGAGGCGGCGGCCAGCGCAGCGACCCATCCAAGGCATGTCCGTGTTCGAGATGCGTCCCCTTATCCTATTTTTATGACAAATTGAACCTTTGATTCGCTGCGCTGCGAAAATTGCGCGATTTTATTGTCGATCGGGCCATTTTTTGCAGCAAATCGCGTTCGCGGAAAGAAAGTCGGCGCGGTTGAATTTTAATTCGCTTATCTTATAGTAAGTTTAACTTATTAATTTGGATCAAGCTATGTCCTCCCGCAGTGAAACAATCGGATTTCTGTTGTCCGACACCTATCGTCTTTATCGAAGACAATTTGAGGCGGCGCTTAGCCAGAGCGACCTGGGGCTGACGGCGGGGGCGGCGCGTGCGCTCGCCTTCGCCTGCGCCTTCAACGGCGTGAGGCAAAACCATTTGGCTGAGCGCATGGCCGTGGAGCCAATGACGTTGGTTGGCTATCTCGACACGCTGGAAGGTCTGGGTTTGATCACGCGTAATCCTGATCCCACTGATCGGCGATGCAAGGTTATCACCACGACGGAGCTGGCGGAGGCGCGGGTGGAGAAAATCCGGGAGATCGGAGCCGGGGTTCGCGAGAAAGCGATGCAGGGGATGAGCGACGAGGAGATTGAGGCTTTTCGGCGAACCTTGATTCGTATGCGCGATCATTTGTGCGAGGCGCGCGCCGCGCAAGGAGGCGGCGATGACGCCGCCGGGGCAGGCGGCCAAGCGCCTTCAGTGAAACTTCAGGAGAAAAATTGATGTCCCGCCCGATCATGAGCGAGCAGAGGACCGCGGTCATTGGCGCGATATTCATCGCCCTCGGCCCGGTCTCAATGGCGCTTTACACGCCGGCCATGCCAGAGTTGGTTGAAGTTTTTGGCGCGGATATTTCCACGATCAAATTGACGCTCACGGTTTATTTCGCCGGTTTCACCGTGGCGCAATTGTTTTGCGGGCCGTTATCTGACGCATTAGGCCGGCGGCCGGTCACGATCGCCTTCGCCGTGCTTTATCTTTTGGGAAGTCTTCTCGCTTTTTTCGGCTCCACCGTTGAGGAGATGTTGGCGGCGCGCGTGTTGCAAGGCGTCGGCGCCAGCGTCGGCGTGGCCGTGGCGCGGGCCATCGTACGCGATCAGTTCATCGGTCAGACGTCGGCGCGAATCATGAATTTGATGGGCATCATGTTGGCGGCGGGACCGGCGTTGGCGCCGACCATTGGCGGCTTGACGCTGGAGACGTTAGGGTGGCGGGCCATATTCGCCATCATGGTTATCTATGGGCTGGCGGTCGTCGCCTTGACCGTCTTTGCGATGCGCGAGACCAACCTTGATCGCGATCGCGGGCATATTTCTCCCAGCCGGCTGGTTAACTCTTATATGACTTTGTTGCGTTCCTCGGATTTCATGCGTCCGTGTTTGATCCTGGGGACGACTTTGGGATGTATTTACACGCTGGCGACGATCCTTCCTTTCGTCCTGATCGAACATGTAGGCTTGACGCCAACCCAATATGGTTACTCCATGGTGTTGCAGTCGGGCGCGTTTTTTCTGGGCTCCGTCGTCACGCGCAAGCTTTTGACGCGTTATTCCGCAGAGCATATCGTTCCCGCCGGAATGGCGCTTATAGGCGTTGCGATTGTCGCCATCGCCGTCATCACCCACACGGACGATAGTTTGTCCTTGCTGCAAGTCATGGCCCCCATCTCGGTGTTCGCATTCGGCATCGCCATAATCATGCCTTCAATGACCACGCAGGCCCTGCATCCGTTTCCCCAATTCGCTGGCGCGGCTTCGGCGCTTATGGGCTTCCTGCAAATGGGCGGCGGGTTTCTGGGAAGCTTCTTCGCGGTGCTGGTTGGGGACCCGGTGACGGGGTTGGGGCTTATTATTCCGGGTATGGGGCTTACGGCGTTGGCGCTGTATTTTATTCCTCGGTTGCAAACACGCGGCGCCGTTGATGAAGCTGGGGACTGACGGCGCAATTTTGCAATATTACGTTTGATATGTTGACGCATGTCCTTCGACGGCGCATCACGGGCCATATTCGTTTTTGCGTGAGAATTTAATGTCCAAAAATATGCAGCGAGTGAATGACCTAATCGACCGAATCAGGTCTTGCGATCACAGGCCGCTGGTCATGGGGATCTTGAACGTAACGCCGGATTCTTTTTCCGATGGCGGGCGATATGACGCGCCTGAGGCGGCGTTGGCGCATGCGCGTCGTTTGGTTGATGAAGGCGCTGATATCCTTGATTGCGGTGCGGAAAGCACGCGTCCGGGAGCCTCTCCCGTGGACTCTCAAGAAGAGTGGAGCCGGTTACGCGACGTATTGCCCGGGATTGTTAATCTTGGCGTTCCGGTGTCCATCGACACTTACAAGGCGGATATCGCCGCGCGGGCCTGCGCATTGGGCGCTGTGATCGTGAATGACGTTTGGGGCTTGCAGAAAGATCCGGCCATGGCGGATGTCGTGGCGGAACGCGGCGCGGCGGTTGTCATGATGCACAATCGGGAAAGCGCGGATCCGTCCATTGACGTCATGGCTGACATCGACAGGTTTTTCGAGCGCAGCCTTGAGTTGGCGGCGCGCGCCGGCATTCCTCAAGAGCGCTGGATTTTGGATCCGGGCATTGGTTTTGGCAAAACGATCGATCAAAATTTTCTTGTCGTCAATCGGTTGAACGAGTTGCGCAAACACGGTTGTCCTTTGTTGGTGGGGGCTTCGCGAAAGCGTATGATCGCGTCTGTCTTGGGGGTTGAGCCCGGCGACCGTCTTTATGGGTCTCTGGCGCTGCATTGCGCGGCCATGCGTGCGGGGGCGCGCGTTATTCGCGCCCATGACGTGCGTCCGCATCTGGACGCGGCGCGGGTGACCCAGGCGATCAATGTTTCGCCCGTAAGCGCCGCCGGCGCGGGAGCGGCGCAATGAGCGCCGCCGGAGAATGGATGCGGGCGGCGCTTGGTCTTGGCTCAAACCTTGGCGATCCGGAAGCCAATTTGCAGGCGGCGATAAAAGAGCTGACGGCTGCGCAAGACGTGCGTCTTCTGAGCGAATCGCCACATTATCGCACGCCGCCATGGGGGCCGGTTCCGCAAGACGATTATCGCAACGCGGTGATCATAATCGAAACCCGGTTGGAGGCGCGTGCGCTGCTGGAGCTTTGCCTCGCGATTGAGCGCCGCCTTGGGCGCGTGCGCGACGTTCGCTGGGGGCCGCGGTTGATCGATATTGATGTCTTGATTTTCGGCGGCGAAGAGGTTTCGGAGCATGAATTGACCCTTCCGCATCCACGAATGGAGGAGCGCGCCTTTGTGCTGGTTCCTTTGGTGGATGTGTGGCCTGACGCGCCTATTGGTCATGGGCGCACGGCCCGGGAGGCGCTCGCGCATTGCCCCGGCGTTGACGGCGTCATTAAATTATAACGATGGCCGCCGGAGCTGCGGGTTTGAGGCGGGCTCCGGCGTTTATTTACAGGCGATATTGACTTTTACGGTCGTTAAACGCCTGCGGCCATGCCGTCTTTGCGTGGATCCGAACCACCTATGAGGCAGCCGTTTTTCCGGTCGATCATGATCGCCTGCGCCCCGCCAATGGGGTCGTCAACCCGGACGACGTCATGGCCGATGGCGCGCAATGCGTTCACAGTTTCTTGTGGGACATGGGTTTCGGCGTGGAGCTGATGGGTTTTTTCGTCAAAGAACATGCGCGGCGCGTCGATAGCTTCCTGCACGTCCATGCCGTAGTCGGTGATGTTGGACAGCACATGCGTATGCCCACATGGTTGATAAGCGCCTCCCATGACCCCAAAGCTGAGCCATGGCTTGCCGTCTTTCAGCGCCATGGCGGGAATGATGGTGTGCAAGGGGCGCTTGCCGCCTTCGATGGTGTTCACGTGACCGGGCTCCACGCGGAAACAGGAGCCGCGATTTTGCAGCATGACGCCGGACTTTGGCGCGCAGATCCCTGAGCCGAAGTCTTTGAACAGGGAGTTAATTAAGGAGACGGCCATTCCGTCCTTATCGGTGACCGTTAGATAAACCGTATCCGAGTTTGGCGCCAGGGTCGCCGGTGGAATGCCGGGGATGCGTGAGTTTGGCGACATTTTCGCCGCGAGCCGGTCCAGATAATCGCTTTGAAGAAGCGTTTTGGCGTCATGGAGCATGTGATCGGGATCTGCGAGGAATTGGTCGCGAACCGAATAGGCCAGCCGTCCCGCCTCCAGTTGCAGGTTGAAACGCTCGGCGCCGAGCGGGTCCAGTTTGTCAACGTCGAAGCGTTGCAAAAGGCCCAGCATGATCAAGGCGATGAACCCTTGTCCATTTGGCGGCAGCTCGGCCAAGGTCACGCCGCGATAATTTGAGGTGATGGGCGCCACGTCGACGGCGTCGCATTCGGCCAAATCTTCCTCGCTCATCACTCCGCCTCGCGCCGCGAGGGTGTCGACGATATCACGGGCGATCGCGCCAGTGTAAAATGCGTCGGCGCCGCCGTCGGCGATTGCGCGCAAAGTTTCAGCTAAAGCGGGAAGTCGAACTTTTTGGCCGACCAAGGGCGCTTTTCCCGCGAAGAGATAATTGGCGGAAGCGGCTGAATCCAGTGAGAGTTTAGCTTCGGCTTTAACCCAATCGCGGCCAAGGCGCGGCGCCACCGGGAAGCCGTTTTCCGCGTAATCGATGGCGCGGCCAAGGACTTGCGCGAGATTTTTTTTGCCAAAATTCGCCAGAAGTTTCTCCCACCCCCTTACCGCTCCCGGCACTGTGACCGCATGCGGCGAGGTGGCTTCAATTGAACTCAAGCCAAGGTCGCGCAATTTCGCCGAACTGGCCGCTTTGGGCGCGCGCCCCGAGCCGTTCAAACCTGACAACGAGCCATCCGGCTTAGCGACGATTGCGAAACAGTCGCCGCCGATTCCGGTCATATGCGGTTCGACCACGCATTGCACGGCTACGGCGGCCACGGCGGCGTCGGCGGCGTTGCCGCCCGCGTGAAGAATTTCAAGGGCGGCTTGCGTGGCCAGTGGATGGGATGTGGCTGCCATCACGTTATTGGCGTAGACGGCGGAACGTCCCGGAGCTTGAAAGTCGCGCATTATTGGTAATACTCCCGTTTTTTGCCGTTTCAGAGCGGGCGCATGCGCGTCTGGTTTCGCCTCAATGGAACGACTGTTTATATTTTGCGCCGACTGTCTACGCCGGCCAATGCCTGATAGGACGTGAGGTGAGTATAAATTAAATCAAACAGAAAGGTTATCAACCATGGGACGCTTCACTTTATCCCAAGCGGAGAAAATCATTGCGGCGGCCTTGGCCAAAGCGTCGGAAATAGATTTGAAGCCTTTGACCATCGCGGTTTTGGATTCCGGCGGGCATCTTGTAGCGCTTGCGCGTCAGGATGGGGCTTCCATCATGCGGCCTCAGATCGCTCACGGCAAGGCCTTTGGCGCGCTCGCCGTTGGCGCTGGAAGCCGCTGGCTTGATAATGACGCGCAAAACAGACCTCATTTTATTCAGGCGCTGAACGGTCTGGCTGGCGGATCGATTGTTCCCGTGGCTGGCGGCGTTCTCGTCAGAGATGGGGTTAATGGCGAAATTCTTGGCGCGGTTGGCGTCACTGGCGACACATCCGATAATGATGAAATATGCGCCGTGGCTGGTGTTGAAGCCGTCGAACTGACGCCGGACTGCGGATAACTGAACGGTTGCGGCGCGCTGCGTCGGCGCGCCGCTCCGCCGACTTTTGAAAAATGAAGGTTAGTTCTCGGATTTATCCTTCGCCAGCGCGTCGATCATTTTCTGCATGTCGGCCAGTTGTTTTTTCATGTCGTCGAGATCGGCGTTATTTCTGGAGCTTTCCGCCTCGTGCTCGTTTTTTACCTCGCGGGGGTCTTTCGCCGCTTCCGCTTCGTCTTTATTAACGCCGAAGGGGAGGAACATTTTCATCGCCTTGTCGAACATTTCGGCGTTGCGTTTGACGTGGTCTTCGATGACGTTGAAGGGGCTGGGGCCCATGGACTGCGTCATTTGCTCGCGCAATTTGTCTTGTTCGCGCGTGAGCGAGGACATAGAGAATTCCAGATAGCTGGGAACAAGATTTTGCATGCTGTCCCCATAGAAACGGATCAACTGCCGCAGGAAGGGAATGGGCAAAAGATTTTGCCCCTTGCTTTCCTGTTCAAAAATGATCTGGGTCAAGACGGAGCGTGTGATCTCTTCGCCTGATTTTGCGTCATAGACGACAAAATCATCCTCGTTCTTCACCATGACGGCGAGGTCTTCAAGGGTCACATAAGTGCTGGTGCCAGTATTATAGAGTCGGCGGTTGGCGTATTTTTTTATGACAGTCGGATCGACGCTTTTTGCCATTTGGCTTCCCGGGTTTGCACGTGTTGGCTACGCTGAGACGTGCGGCTCGCCAAAAAGGCGCTCCGCTATTTCCTCCAAAGGTACGATAAGCCAAAGAAGGCGAAGCGCACCATGTCTTTTTTCAAATAATTTAAATCAACGTGAAATAATTAATTCTGTTTGAATTTCTTCGCGCGCCTCCATTTACAGGTGGAGCCTGTTGACAGCTTTCCGGCAAGCGGTTCTAGTCTGCGAGAAACTAGGATCATTTGATCAAAGAAGGGGCGCTTCTGAATGGGCTTGCGGCGGAAGTATCATTGATCTGTCGCTTGGCGTGTTTAGGGTTGCGTGCTGGAGTTTTAGAGAGGTCGTCGTGAGCGCGTTTACGCCGCCCACGCAAGACTGAAACGCGGAGGCCAGAGTAGATTATGGACAAATCCAGTGATGTTGTGATTGTCAGCGCGACCCGGACGCCAGTGGGGTCGTTCAATGGAGCATTTGCTAATGTTCCCGCCCATGAGCTTGGCGCCGCCGCGATTAAAGGCGCGCTTTCGCAGGCGAAGGTGGACGCGGCGGATGTGGACGAGGTGATTTTCGGTCAGGTTCTCACCGCCGGAGCGGGTCAGAACCCGGCGCGCCAGGCGGCGATTCTCGCAGGCCTTCCTGAACATTCCACGGCTTTTGTGGTCAATCAGGTTTGTGGATCTGGTTTGCGCACGGTGGCTATGGCCGCTCAGCAGATCGCTTGTGGTGACGCTTCGATCATGATCGCCGGCGGTCAGGAGAATATGTCGCTCGCGCCCCATTGCGCTCATATGCGCTCGGGCTACAAAATGGGCGACTTCAAGATGATCGACACTATGATCAAGGATGGCCTTTGGGACGCCTTTAACGGCTACCATATGGGTCAGACGGCTGAGAACGTCGCTGAGAAGTGGGAAATTTCCCGTCTAGAGCAGGATGAGTTCGCCGTCGCCTCTCAAAACAAGGCTGAAGCGGCGCAAAAAGCCGGGCGTTTCAAGGACGAGATCACGCCTGTGACCGTCAAGGAACGTAAAGGCGAAAAAATTATCGAAGATGACGAGTATATCCGTCACGGCGCCACGCTGGAGAGCGTTCAGAAGCTTCGTCCGGCCTTCACCAAGGACGGTTCCGTTACGGCGGCGAACGCCTCCGGCCTTAATGACGGCGCTGCGGCGCTGGTGGTTATGAGCGCTGCGGAAGCCGAGAAACGGGGCTTGACGCCATTGGCGCGCATCGCTTCCTGGGCGACGGCCGGGGTTGATCCTGCGGTCATGGGTTCGGGGCCGATTCCCGCGTCTCGGAAAGCGTTGGAAAAAGCTGGCTGGTCGGTGTCGGATCTTGATCTGGTGGAGGCCAATGAGGCTTTTGCGGCTCAGGCCTGCGCGGTCAATAAGGACATGGGATGGAGCCGGGATATCGTCAATGTCAATGGCGGCGCTATTGCTATTGGTCACCCCATTGGCGCCTCTGGCGCCCGGGTGTTGGTGACGTTGCTGCATGAAATGCAGAAACGCGACGTCAAGAAAGGCCTTGCGACCCTTTGCATCGGCGGGGGCATGGGCGTCGCCCTTTGCGTCGAGCGTTAATAGAGGTGAAGGAAATGCGCCGTCGTCTGCAGGCGATGGCGCATTTGGCGCAACGGAATATCGCGAACAAACGTGGGCGGTTGTCGTAATTCAGAAAAAACAAATGAAATACGCCGTTCTGTCGGCGCGAAAATTCAGATAGCGAATTGGCGCGCGCCGCATGCGATTTGATCATCAAGCTCGATTTGGTTAGGGGGAACAACCATGAATAGCGTTGCAATTGTCACAGGCGGCACACGCGGCATTGGAGCCGCGATTTCAAGAAAGCTTCAGACCGCTGGGTATACTGTGGCCGCGACTTACGCAGGCAACACGGAAAAAGCCGAGGCGTTCAAGGCGGAAACAGGCATTCACGTTTACAAGTGGGACGTGTCTGATCCTCAAGCCTGCCTTGAAGGCGTCAAGGCGGTTGAAGAAGAATTGGGGCCTGTTGGGGTTCTGGTGAACAACGCGGGGATTACGCGTGACGGGTGGTTCCATAAGATGGACTTCGAACAATGGTCCGCGGTTTTGAAAACCAATCTTGATTCCATGTTCACAATGACGCGGCCCTTGATTGAGGGAATGCGCGCGCGCGGCTATGGCCGGATCATCAATATTTCCTCCATTAATGGTCAGAAAGGCCAGATTGGCCAGGCGAATTACTCCGCCGCCAAGGCGGGCGTCATAGGTTTCACCAAGGCCTTGGCTATGGAGAACGCGCGCAAAGGCGTGACCGTCAACGCCATTTGCCCCGGGTATATCGATACGGATATGGTGGCCTCCGTTCCGGAAAAAGTGTTGGAAGGCATCATTGGCGCCATTCCGGTGGGACGTCTTGGCAAGGCGGATGAGATCGCCTCTCTCTGCGCTTACTTGGCCTCGGAAGAGGCAGCTTTCATGACCGGCTCGGTGCTGACCATTAACGGCGGTCAATATATCGCTAACGGCTGACCCTATGAACGGTTGAGGATTTTTGGAAAATCCTGAGCGGTCGCGCGGTGAAAACACGCGTGCTCGCATGTTTGAAGCCTTGGAGAAGGCGGTTTGTAGGAACCGCCCTTTTCGTGTGGCGTGGGCTTTCTTTCCCGCGCTACGATCTTGCCAATTCGCTTTTCAAGCGTTAGCACAACTGTCATGTCCTGAAACTTTCCCGTCAAAATTGGAAGAATGAACGATGGCGAACAATAAACTTCTCCTTCTCGCTGGCGATGGCATTGGCCCGGAAATCATGGTGGAGGTGAAGAAAGTCATCTCCTGGTTCAATGACAATGGTTCTGCCAAATTTGAATGCGATGAAGATCTTGTGGGCGGCTGCGCCTATGACGCGCATGGCCAGGCGATATCGGACGCGGCCATGGAAAAGGCTTTGGCTTCGGACGCGGTGATCTTCGGCGCGGTCGGCGGTCCGAAATGGGATGGCGTTCCTTATGACGTGCGCCCGGAAGCTGGGCTTTTGCGTTTGCGCAAAGACTTGAAACTCTTCGCCAATTTGCGTCCCGCCATTTGCTATCCAGCTTTGGCGAACTCTTCCTCTCTCAAGCGTGAGGTGATTGAGGGGCTTGATATCCTGATTTTGCGCGAGCTTACCGGCGGCGTTTATTTTGGCGAGCCGAAAGAGATCACGGATCTTGGCGACGGCCAGAAACGCGCGGTCGACACGCAGGTTTATGAAACCTACGAAATTGACCGGATCGCTTCCGTCGCTTTTGATCTGGCCAAGACGCGCCGCAATAAGGTGACGTCCATGGAAAAGCGCAACGTCATGAAATCTGGCGTGTTGTGGAATGAAGTTGTGACTGCGACTCATAAAGCGAAATATCCGGAAGTTGAGCTGGAGCATATGCTGGCCGACGCCGGCGGCATGCAATTGGTGCGTTGGCCCAAGCAGTTTGACGTTATCGTCACCGATAACCTGTTTGGCGACATGTTGTCCGACGTGGCCGCCATGCTGACCGGTTCGCTGGGCATGTTGCCTTCCGCCTCCCTCGGCGCGCCTGACGCTGCCACCGGAAAGCGCAAGGCTCTCTATGAGCCGGTGCATGGCTCTGCCCCGGACATCGCAGGTCAAGGAAAAGCCAATCCCATCGCCATGATTGCGTCTTTCGCCATGGCGCTGCGCTACTCCTTCGAGATGATCAGCGAAGCTGATATGCTGGAGAAAGCGATCGCCAACACGCTGGAGAAAGGCGTTCGCACCGGAGATATCTCTGATGGCGCGAAGAAAATCGTCAGCACGTCTGAGATGGGCGACGCGATTCTCGCTGAGCTGGCCGACTTGGCTGGTTAAGCGGTCGTATTTGCAATAGACTGAAGGCGGGTTGGCGCAGGCGAGCCCGCCTTTCGCATGTGATATTTTGAACGATCCTCAAGCGACGGCTCACTTCGACATGTCTGATAATACGTTCGACAACTTATCTGATGAAATTACGCCCTTCCTTGGCCTGTGGCTTATGGACGTGGACGCTTGCGAGTTTGATCAAAGCGACCTTCCGCGCAGCGGCAGTTGCCGGATCGAAGAAGAATTTGGTCTCGTTCATATTCATATGTCTTTGGTGGATGCGTCTGGAGAGGTTTTAAACGCTCAGATGTCCGGCGTTCCGGGCGGGCCGGAAACGCGGATGAAGGAAAGCGGCCTGGTGGACTCCATGGCCTTGTTTTTTGAAGACGCGCGCACCTTGGTCTCGCAGGCCAAGCGCGACGGCGCCGTTCTCATGAGCGCCAAACGCGTTTTGTCCGATGACGGCCAGACTCTGGAGATCGAACAGACCGTGGCGGTTCCGGGAGAGGGGCCGGTGAGCAATACGGCGATCTACCGCAAAGCGCAATAAAATGAAAACGCGCAAGCGTTTAGAGCCGGTTGATCGCCCATCCAAGATAAAGCGCGACGCTCCAAAGCGTGATGGATAAAAATCCCGCCCAGCGAAAACGATTGATGGTCCCGCGCGAGTCGACTTGCGCCAACAGCCGCCACGCCGGCACGATCCGTAAGGCTAAGGCATTGACGACCGCCAGCGCTATGATCCCGAGTTTCCATTGCATCAAGGGCGCCGCCGCATAGGCTTTGGCGTGGATGCAGAACAGCAAGGCGCCGGTGACGGCGGTCAAAACGAAGGCGATGAATGTGATCGGCCCGATGATTCGCGCCAGCATGGCCAGAGGCGCCGACTTCCAGAAGCCCATCATTCGCAAGCTTAGGGGTAGCCCTGCGCCCAACAATATGACGGCGGAGAACAGATGGATGAAGTCGGCGATTCGGGCAAATCGTGGATCGTGGCGCAGAAAAGCCGCAGCGTCCATTGCTTGAAGCGTTGAAGTCAGATCGTCAATTTGCATCGCTAGGCCTTGTAGCTCGACTTTGCGCTCCATAACGCCGGCGGCGGCGTCTGGCAAGGAGTTGAAAAGCGGAAATCGTTGATTCTGGATGTGGCGACTTTACGCGCTTCGATCCAAAAGGTTGACTTTTCATCATTCTGACGCCATGACTTCGTTGAAAATAACTTTTGCGGAAGAACCTGAAATGGTCGGGCGACATGCTCCCATAGCGATCCCTTCAAAAGCCGTGGCTCTCACGGCGATCGCGACGCGTTCCCGCGCTGGACGGCCCACCGCCGCCGGCACAAAAACCACGACGACAAAAACCACCGTTTGACGGCGCCTCCACATCCCGACCTCCCCCCGGGATATGGGGGGACCGAAACGCCGCTCGCCGCCTAGCGCGGCTTGCTCGGCCGGTGGGGAGAGCGAGAGGATAGATAAAATGGGTTATAAAGTCGCAATCGTTGGCGCTACGGGTAACGTGGGGCACGAACTTCTGGAAATTTTGGCGGAACGGGGGTTCCCCGCAGACGAAGTCGTGGCGTTGGCGTCGCGCAAGTCCCAAGGCAAGGAAATTTCCTTCGGCGATAAGACCCTGAAGGCGCAAACGCTGGACCATTACGACTTTTCCGACACCGATATTTGTTTGATGTCGGCGGGGGGAACCCTGTCCAAGGAATGGGCGCCGAAAATCGCGGCTCAGGGCTGTGTCGTGATCGATAACTCTTCCGCATGGCGTTATGATTCCGACGTGCCCTTGATCGTGCCGGAAGTGAACGCGGACGCCATCACGGGGTTTCGCAAGAAGAACATCATCGCTAATCCCAATTGTTCGACGGCCCAGCTTGTGGTGGCGCTGAAGCCCTTGCACGACGCAGCCAAGATCAAGCGGATCGTGGTCTCAACCTATCAATCGGTTTCCGGCGGCGGCAAGGAAGCCATGGACGAGCTGTTCAATCAGACGCGGGCGGTTTTCGTCAATGATCCGATCGAACCAAAGAAATTCACCAAGCGCATCGCTTTCAACGTCATCCCGCATATCGACGACTTCATGGAAGACGGATACACCAAGGAAGAATGGAAAGTCCTTGCTGAAACCAAGAAAATGCTGGACCCGGCTATCAAGGTGACCTGTACGGCGGTGCGGGTTCCGGTGTTTATCGGGCATTCGGAAGCGGTGAATATCGAGTTTGAAAACCCGCTTTCCGCCGAGGAAGCCCGCTCAATCCTGCGAAGCGCGCCCGGGTGTCTGGTGATCGACAAGATGGAGGACGGCGGTTATATGAGCCCTTATGAAAGCGCGGGTGAAGACGCGACCTTCATCTCTCGTATTCGCGAAGACGCAACGGTTGAGAACGGTCTGAACATTTGGGTTGTGTCTGACAATCTACGCAAAGGCGCGGCGCTGAACACGGTGCAAATCGCCGAAGTTTTGGTCAACCGTAAGCTGGTCACTCCCAAAAACGAGACCGCCGCTTAATTGTTCTGAGCGACGGGCTCTTGTGGCCTTCTCATATGGAATCTTGATGGGCGCGGCTTTATGCTGGCGCCCATCCGTTTTTCAGGCGCCGCGTCTTTACGACTGCGCCTGCAGGTCCTGCGGCGCGTCGATAAGGTGAAATTCATGTGTTTTGGGGTTCATGACGCGTAATTCGCCCATGCCTATGTCGAACCATGCGCCATGTAGCGATAATCGCCCCTTTTTTTCCAAAATGCTGACGCATGGAAAAGAACGTAGGTTTTCCAAAGACTGCCGGATGCCTGCATATTCCAGCGCCAGCTGTTCATCTTCTTCATCGCCGATTTCAAGGCAAGCCAGCGTATTAGACGCCGGCTCCAACAAAGTCATCCATTTGCCGATGAAATCTCCGGGCGAGAGCGGCTTGGCGTTTTGATTGAGAAAAGCGGTCACGCCGCCGCACTTCCCGTGCCCCATGACCACGATGTGTTTTACTTTAAGAGCCTGAACGGCGAATTCCAGCGCGGCGCTGGTGGAGTGATAATAGCCGTCCGGCTCATGCGGGGGGACCAGATTGGCGACGTTGCGCACGACGAATAATTCGCCTGGTCCTGCGCCGAATATGCCTTCCGGGGACACGCGGCTGTCGCAGCAGGAAATCACCATGGTCTCCGGCTTTTGGCCATAAAGCGCGAGCTTTTCAAAATCTTCGCGGTAGCGAATAAAACCTTTTTCCCGGTAACGTTCATATCCTTGAATTAATTCAGATGGAAAATCAGACATGAGAGCTCCTTGGCTGATGGTCTGAACAGCGCCTTTCTACATGAAATTTATGATTTGGGTAGGGGGAATGAATTCGTCATTCGCTGTCCTGTCGGTTTTGTAAAAAATTACGGGAATGTCGACGCTTGCGTTACAGTCGGGCATTCGCATTATTTGATGAGAAGAAACGTGAGGGAGAGACAAGCGCATGGGCAAGGCGGCGTATGGGAATTTTTTTGAAGATTTTTCGGTCGGCCAGATTATGCGCCATGGAACGCCGCGCACGGTGACCAGCGGCGACGTCGCTCTTTACACGGCGCTATACGGTTCCCGTTTTGCTGTCCAGTCGTCAGACAGTTTCGCCAGGTCGGTGAATTACCCGCAAGCTCCGGTAGACGATCTTCTTGTTTTTCATATCGTCTTTGGCAAAACGACCCCGGATGTCTCCGTCAACGCCGTCGCGAACCTTGGATATGCGGGCGGACGTTTTCTGGCGCCTGTTTATCCGGGTGACACGCTCACCGCCGTATCAAAAATTATCGGCTTAAAAGAAAACTCAAGTGGAGAGACCGGCGTGGTTTACGTGCGCTCCACCGGATATAATCAGGACGGGGTGGAGGTTCTTGACTATGTGCGCTGGGTGATGGTGCGAAAGCGCGATAGAAGCGCGCCCGCTCCGACGCCTGTCGTGCCTGTGTTGCCGGAGGTGGTTTCCGCTCACTCGCTTGGTGACGCTTGTCCGATGCTGAACGCGCAAGAATGGGACGTGGATCTTTCCGGCTCGCCATTTCGATGGCGGGATTATTCGGTGGGCGAACGCATTGACCATATTGATGGGGTCACCGTTGAAGAAGCCGAGCACCAGCTGGCGACGCGCCTTTATCAAAACACGGCGCGGGTTCACGTCAATCAGTTTAGCGAATCCAAAGGACGTTTTGGCCGCCGCTTGATCTATGGCGGCCATGTGCTGTCCATGGCGCGGGCTTTGTCGTTCAATGGGTTGGGTAACGCGTTTCACATTGCGGCGATTAACGGCGGTCGGCATGTGGCGCCGCTGTTCGCCGGAGATACGGTGTTCGCTTGGTCGCAGGTTCTTGAAATGGCGGAACTTGAAGGACGAAACGACGTGGGCGCGTTGCGGTTGCGGATGGTCGCCGCTAAAGATTCGCCTTGCCGCGAATTTCCGTTGAAGGACGGTGAGGGGCGATATGATCGCAATGTTGTTTTGGACTTTGATTTTTGGGTTTTGGCGCTGAAGTGATCGGCGAGGGGGCGCGTTCTGCGTTCTAACTGCGGTTGGGAGCGTGGGGGAGCGCCAGCGGGTGATGTTCCTCCACCAACTGGCGCAGGCGTTCGTCCAGCACATGGGTGTAGATCTGCGTGGTGGATATATCCGCATGACCGAGCAATTGTTGGACGACGCGCAGATCCGCGCCATTTTCCAGCAGGTGGCTGGCGAAAGCATGGCGCAGCACATGCGGACTGACGTTTTGGGGATCGATTTTGCAGGTTATGGCTAGAGCCTTCAGGTCTCGGGCGAAGGCTTGCCGCGTATAGTGACCGCTGGCTCCACGAGAGGCGAATAGCCAAGGGCTTTCCGCGAAATGGCGTTCCGCCTTGCGCAGCGCCAGATAGTCGCTCATGGCCTTTTGAGCCTGAGTGGAGAGGGGCGCGAGGCGTTCTTTTCCGCCCTTTCCTTGAATGACGAGGAGGCGGCTGCTCCGCGTCGCCGCGCTGACGGGGAGAGAGATCAGTTCCGAAACTCGGAAACCTGCGGCGTAAAGCACTTCAAGAAGCGTGTATAGCCGTGCGGCGCGCAGGCTCGCGGCGCGGCTTTCGCGAGGGCGTAAAGTGGCCTCGCGCGCGGTTTCAATCAAGCGTTCGACTTCTTCTTTTGAAAGAACGCCGGGAAGCCGCGTATGTTTTTTGGGAGATTTGGCGCGCCGGGTCGGGTCAGCTTCCACCACTCCTTCGCCGTAAAGAAACTTGTAAAATTGGCGTAAGCATGACAGGCGCCGGGATTGGGAGCTTTCCGCGAAGCCGCGTATGGCGAGATCTTGCAGATAGGCGGAAATAACGTCGGGTTGAACCGTGGTGAAAGTCTGGTTCTTGCCTGAAAGGAATTCACTGAAATCGGCCAGATCGCGTTGATAGCTCTCCAGCGTGTTCGCCGCCGCGCCGCGCTCCACTGCAATCATCTCCAGAAAACTCTCCAGATAGTGGAGTTGCTTCTTCATGAACGGCTCGCGCAATAAGAAAAACGGGGCGTTTCTAACGGTGATTTCATCGCCCGAAGCCGTCTTTTTCAATTCGCAATGTGATTTCGCGCTGAGTTGGCTCGGCAAAATTGGCCAGCGCCCATGTTAAACAAAAAATGGAGCCCGCTATAAGAAACATGGTGACGAAAAATCGTGTAAGAGTGGGCATGGAAGCGTCCGAAAAAAGGGCGGCCCTTCTATTAAGGCCGCGAGTAAAAATTAATGAGGAATATTTTTATTGAGTGATGACGATGGGGGCAAGGGTCTTTTCAGGAGCGATGTGACAATGGTGGACATGCTGCGGGCTCACTTGCGGAAATGGCGTTCGACATGATACCTCATCGCGAGATAAAATCGAGGCGGCGATGACCGAAAGGTCGCGACCTGCGCCTGAACATCACCGGAAGGACAGGGATTGACAGCATTAACGTCAATAGCCAGCCTTTCCAGCGGCCGGATTGAACGGCTCCGGAAGCGTCTGGGGCAAGCCTCGATCGTGCTCGTGGGCATAATGGGCTGTGGCAAGTCCAGCGTTGGGCGTCGTTTGGCGCAAACAATGGGGCTCCATTTCGTGGATGCGGACGCCGCGATCGAAGAGGCGGCGAATATGACCATCTCCGAGATTTTCGCGGTGCATGGCGAGGAGTATTTTCGCGCGGGCGAACGACGCGTGATTGCGCGTTTGCTGCAAAAAGGGCCGCAAATTCTTGCGACAGGCGGCGGAGCGTTCATGAACGAGACGACGCGGGAGGCGATCGCCAAGGCTGGCGTGTCGTTGTGGCTTGACGCGGAGTTTGACGTGGTGATGGCCCGGGTGCGTAAGCGTTCCACCCGCCCTTTGTTGCAAAATCCCGACCCTGAAGGCGTCATGCGCAAGCTGATGCAGGAGCGTTATCCGATTTACCGGCAAGCGCAGCTTCGCGTTCTCTCGCGCGACGTTCCCCACGATCAGGTGGTTTTGGAGGTAATTGAGGCCTTGGAACGGTATTTTGAGCTGCCTTCGGCGTTTGACGCCGTCAGGGATGAGCGTCCGTGATGACGCGTGTGAATAGCTGAGCGGGAAGGATGTGAGAATGGCGATGCTGAATGAGGACGCGGAGCCTGTGAGCGTTTCGGTTGAACTTGGCGCGCGGTCCTATGAAATAGTCATAGGTCGGGAGTTGGTGGGGACGGCCGGCGCGCGAATCGCCGAGGTTTTACCTGGCTCGAAACTGGCGATTATTACCGATGAAACGGTGGGCCAGCGGCATTTGCCGGCTCTTATGGATGGATTTGAAGCGGCGGGTCTGTCTTGGCGCGTGCTTAGCGTCCCCCCCGGAGAGAGTTCGAAACGTTTTGAGCAATTTGAGCGCCTATGCGACGAGATCCTCGCCTTGAAACTGGAGCGCGGCGACGCCGTGGTCGCCTTTGGCGGCGGCGTGGTGGGAGATCTGGCGGGTTTTGTCGCGGCGAGCGTTCGCCGGGGAATGCCCTTCGTTCAAATCCCAACGACGTTGCTGGCGCAGGTCGACAGTTCCGTAGGTGGAAAAACCGGCGTGAACAGCCGCCATGGAAAGAATTTGATTGGCGCCTTTCACCAGCCGCGCCTTGTTTTAGCCGATACGGCTTTGCTCGATACATTGTCGGAGCGTGAATTCCGCGCCGGCTATGCGGAGATGGTGAAATATGGCCTGATCGACGATTTGGCGTTTTTTGAATGGCTTGAGCGTAATCATGACGGCGTTTTCAAGGGAACGAGCGCGCGCGAGGAGGCGGTGGCGGTTGCCTGCCGGGCGAAGGCGGCGATTGTGGCGGCGGATGAGCATGAGGCCGGGAAACGTGCTTTGTTGAATCTTGGCCATACGTTCGGTCATGCGCTGGAATCGGCGGTGGAGTATGACAGCGCGCGCTTGGTGCATGGGGAGGGCGTGGCCATCGGAATGCGTCTGGCCCATGATTTTTCCGCCGAGCTTGGCTTGTGTTCGCAAGAGGATGGGGCGCGCTTGCGGCGGCATTTACAGCAGGTGGGACTTCCAACGGCCTTGTCCGATATTCCAGGGCAGTTGCCGCCGGCGCAAAGTTTGATAGATATTATGGCTCAGGACAAGAAGGTAGATCAAGGCGAGCTGACCTTCATCCTGACCCGAGGCCTTGGGCGGGCCTTTGTTGAAAAAGGCGTCGATCCGGCGAAGGTTCTAGCGTTTATGGAGCGCGAGCTTGAGATATGAGTGACCTTGATCTGTGGTTATCGCTAGGCGCGATCGTGGCTTTGTTGGCGCTGTCGGGTTTTTTCTCCGGTTCGGAGACGGCGCTGACGGCGGCCTCGCGCGCGCGCATGCACCAACTTGAGAAATCCGGCGACAAACGCGCCGGGGTGGTGTCGCAATTAATCGCGGAGCGGGAGCGGCTGTTGGGGTCTTTGTTGCTTGGCAACAATTTGGTCAACATTCTCGCCTCGTCTCTCGCCACAAGCGTTTTACTGCGCCTGTTTGGCGACGCCGGGGTGGTTTACGCCACATTGGCTATGACGGCTCTCGTTCTGATTTTCGCTGAAGTCCTTCCCAAGACATGGGCGATTTCAAGCCCTGATCAATTCGCCTTATCCGTTTCCCGGGCCGTACGACCTCTTGTTCGGTTTCTAGGGCCGATCGTGTCGGCCGTGAGCTTTATCGTTCGTGTGGTCTTGCGTCTGTTCGGGATTGACGTGGATGACGACAGCGCCGTTTTGTCCGCCCATGAAGAACTGCGTGGAACGGTGGATCTGCAACATAAGGAAGGCGGGCTTGTGAAAGCTGAGCGGGACCGGATCGGCGGCCTGCTTGATCTGGTGGAGCTTGATGTTTCCGACGTCATGGTTCATCGAACCAATATGCTGGCCTTGAACGCGGATGATCCGCCCGCCAAGCTAATTGAGGACGCGCTCAACAGCCCATACACGCGCTTGCCGTTATGGCGCGGCGCGCAGGATAATTTTATTGGCGTGCTTCACGCCAAGGATCTTTTGCGCGCTTTGGCAAAGAACGGCGGTAAGATGGAGGAGCTTGATATTGGCGAGATCGTCTCGGAGCCTTGGTTCGTGCCCGACACCACGACGCTGCAAGATCAGCTGAATGTCTTTTTGAAACGTAAAACCCATTTCGCTCTGGTTGTCGATGAGTATGGCGAGGTGATGGGTTTGGTGACGCTTGAGGACATTCTTGAGGAAATCGTCGGCGAGATCGCCGACGAGCATGATATCGAGCTTCCGGGTTTGCGCCCCCAGGCGGATGGATCTGTTATCGTTGACGGCTCGGTGACCATTCGCGACCTCAACCGGGCGACGGATTGGGATTTGCCGGACGAGGAGGCGACCACCATCGCCGGACTGGTGATTCATGAAGCGCGTATGATTCCAGAAGAGCGGCAGGTTTTCACCTTCCACGGTTTTCGCTTCACCGTGCTGCAACGGGTGAAAAACCGTATCACGCGTTTGCGGATCATGCCGTTGGCGCTGATGAAGCGCCAGATAGCGCCTTCACTGCCCGCGACGCCGACGGTGCCGGCGCATTAGGACGTTAGAACGGGCGTACGCATTGATTGTCTGCGTCAGTCCAGAAGTTTGAAGCGCAGAAGAAGCGTGCGTTGCAGCAGCGAGCGGTTGTCGTCGGACAATAGCGTCACAATAGTCGCGCCCGTGGGGTCTTCATGGGCCGCTATGCCTTCCATATTGTCAATTTGATCGCCGTAATCCGCTTCCATCAACACTTCGCCGTCAAGCACGACGTTTGGAGCGATGTTCTCGCCGGGAAGGCGCCTTATCCGCATCCCTATTCCGTCTCTGAGATTGAAACGGCGCTCTAGCAGCAGCAAGTCCCCGCCGGGCAGGAAGGCCGCGTCGGTGGCGTCATAGTCGCCGTTACGCTTGACGGTGAAGGTTCCCGCCCGTGGCCCGCCGACAATAAAGGCGGGCAAATCATGTTCATGGGTTTTTCCGCGCTCGGCGATGACGACGATGGCCTCTCCAAGAGGCGAACCCTCTGGCGCCGCCGCCATAGCTTCCATGCCTTTGTTGTGGCGCAGGTTTTTCACGGCTTTGGGCATGGGGAAGCGTTTTGCGCGCACAGTGGGATCAAGCGGATAAGGAAAGGAGAGAACACGCGCCCAGCCCTCAAAGGCCACCAGTAGAGTTTTTACGCCTTTGATTGTGGCCAGCGTCAAGGCTTCCGCGTCGGATTGCCCCTTGCTGATCAACGGATCGCCGTTTTCTCCAATCATCGGAGCTATATGTGCGTGGGTGAGTTTCAACGGCGCCCCTTCGGGGGACTGCATAAGCGTGGCGGAAAGCCATAAGCCATTGTCGGAGACGGCGATTACTTCAGCGCCGTCGTCACCGACGATCAGGCTGGAGAGGCCGCCAAAATGCCGATTGCGTGATAAAAGCTCCAATCCGCCCAAAAATTCCAAATTTCCAAAACGCTTCAAAGCGGCGTCATTGATTCTGAAATGTTGGATCGGGCGAGAATCGACGCGCAGCGGCTCGCTCTGTACGACAGGCTGGGCGCGGGCCTGCGTAACCGCACCCGTGGCGGCGACAATAGCGACGGCGCACAAGATCATGCGCGCCAGTCGCCTAATTGGAAGGGGGCGTCCCACGCCGCTTACCCCGACTTTCGGGCGTGCCGCTTTCGGCGCTGATTTCGCGCGCTTGCGGCGACATTCGTCGTCTCGTCGTCGAAGAGGTCCGCGAGTTGGTCAGTCATGGCCCCAGCCAATTCCTCGGCGTCGACGATCGTCACGGCGCGCCGATAGTAGCGCGTTACGTCATGACCGATGCCGATGGCGAGCATTTCCACTGGCGAGCGGTTTTCAATTTCATCGATGACCCAGCGTAGGTGCTTTTCCAGATAATTTCCAGGGTTCACTGACAAGGTGCAGTCGTCAACGGGGGCGCCGTCGGAAATCATCATTAGGATCTTGCGCTGTTCCGGTCGCGCCAATAAACGCTTATGCGCCCAGTCAAGCGCTTCGCCGTCAATGTTTTCCTTCAGGAGCCCTTCGCGCATCATCAGGCCAAGGTTGCGCCGGGCGCGCCGCCAGGGGGCGTCCGCCGCCTTATAGACAAGGTGGCGCAGGTCGTTCAATCTGCCCGGCTGGGCGGGTTTGCCCGCTTCAAGCCAAGCTTCGCGCGACTGGCCGCCTTTCCACGCCTTTGTGGTGAACCCGAGGATTTCCACCTTGACGCCGCAGCGTTCCAGAGTGCGCGCGAGAATGTCGGCGCATGCGGCGGCGACGGTGATCGGGCGCCCGCGCATAGAGCCGGAGTTGTCAAGCAGCAGGGTGACCACCGTATCGCGGAAGTTGGTGTCGCTCTCCTGCTTGAAGGCTAGCGGCTGCATCGGGTCAGTGACGACGCGGGTCAGACGCGCTGTGTCAAGCATGCCCTCTTCAAGGTCGAAGCTCCAGGTCCTATTCTGCTGCGCTTGCAATTTGCGTTGTAGCCTGTTGGCGAGCCGGGCCACTGCGCCATGAAGATTGGTTAGTTGTTTGTCGAGAAAACCACGCAGCCGGTCAAGCTCCGCTTGGTCGCATAATTCTTCGGCGAAAGTGATTTCGTCGAACTTCCTGTTGAAGACCTTATAGTCGGGCGCCGGCGGCATGTTGGAGAAGGGCAGCTCGCGCCGCTCGCCCTCGCCCGCGTCTTCGGATTCGCCCGCCATGTCCTCTTCGGACATTTCGCTCATGTCGCTGTCGGCGGCCTCATTCTCTCCCGTCTCTTGTTCTTCGCCGGAAAGTTCTTGCTCCTGAGGCGCGCCTTGTTCTTCGCCCGCGTCTTCCTCCGCCTCGCCGGAGGTGTCGGAGCGATCGGACTCATCCTGATTGCTTTCGTCCTCGTCGCTATCGTCTTCCTGAGCTTCGTCTCCGAGCTCGTCCTGCATGTCGAGAGAGGATAAAACGTTGCGCAAGGCGGAGGCGAAGGCTGGCTGGTCCTCTACCCGGGTCACGAGGCGATCAAGCTCGCCGCCTGCTTTTTCTTCGATCCAGTCGCGCCATAGGTCGACGATGCGGGTGGCGTTTGCGGGCGGCTCAAGGCCGGTTAGCCGCTCCCGGACCATCAATGCGACGGCGTCTTCGAGGGGGGCGTCGGCGCGGTCGCTGACGGTGGCTCCGCCAGCGCGCGCGTAGCGATCATCAAGCATGGCGGTGAGATTTTCGGCGACTCCCGCCATGCGGTTCGCGCCCACGGCTTCGCAGCGCGCCTGTTCCACGGCGTCGAAAATCGCCCGCGCCGTTTCCCCCTGCGGCAGATGCTTGCGATGCGTTTTGGCGTTATGGCACGCCAGTTTTAACGCGATGGCGTCGCCTTGCCCCCGAGTGACGGCGATGTCGGCGGCGCTGATTCGCCGCGAGGGTTCGGGCAAGCGCGCGGTGGTCCCTGAAAGCGACGCGCGGTCAGCCGAAAACACCACTTCGAGTTCCGTTTGACCCGAAATGGCGCGCATGGTCGAGCTGACCGCCTGTTTCAAGAGATCGTTGGAGGCTTTGTATTTATCCGAAGAACTCATCGCCGTCGCCATCTGTTTTCAAATTAAGCGCGCAAGGCTCAAAGCCCGCGCAATTCAATCGAAGGGCGAGCGCATGGGGCGCTCGCCCGCTCGCCTCAGCTCATGACGACATTCACCGCGGATTCTGGCAATTCTTCGCCGAAGCATCGCTGATAGAACTCGGCGACGACGGGGCGTTCGAATTCGTCGCATTTGTTGAGGAAGGTCAAACGGAAAGCGAATCCGACGTCGCCGAATATTTCCGCGTTTTCCGCCCATGTGATGACGGTGCGCGGGCTCATGACGGTGGATAGGTCGCCGTTTATGAAGGCGTTGCGGGTCATATCCGCTACGCGAACCATTTTGGCGACTGTCGCCCGGCCCTCGGCGTTACGATAGCTCTGGGCCTTGGCGAGAATAATCTCAACCTCATTGTCGTGCGGCAGATAATTTAGCGTGGTGACGATCGACCAACGGTCCATTTGGCCTTGGTTGATTTGCTGGGTGCCATGATAAAGGCCCGAGGTGTCGCCAAGGCCAACCGTATTGGCGGTGGCGAACATGCGGAAGGCGGGGTGAGGGCGGATAACGCGGCTCTGGTCAAGCAGCGTCAGTTTGCCAGCGACCTCGAGAACGCGCTGAATCACGAACATGACGTCGGCGCGGCCAGCGTCATATTCGTCGAAAACAAGCGCGATGTTGTTTTGCAGCGCCCAAGGCAGAATGCCGTCTTTGAATTCGGTGACTTGCTGACCATCGCGCATGACGATGGCGTCTTTGCCTATGAGATCGATACGCGAGATGTGACTGTCGAGATTGATCCGCACGCAAGGCCAGTTGAGCCGGGCGGCGACTTGCTCGATGTGGGTCGATTTTCCGGTGCCATGATAGCCGGTGACCATTACGCGGCGATTGCGCGCGAATCCGGCGAGAATCGCCAAAGTGGTTGGCCGGTCGAAAAGATAGTCCGGGTCAAGATCCGGCACATGTTCGCTGCGCTCTTTGAACGCTGGAACTTGCAAATCGCTTTCGATGCCGAAGACATCGCGCACGGAAACCATTGTGTCAGGAAGATTTTCAGCCGTCGTCATTTCAGTCATCAGTCCTCCGCTGCCCCTGCGCTTCGCCGGGATTTGGGATCATTTGCTAGGAACACATTCGCGAGGGGTCGCGTATATGCGGTAATTTGGATCTGTCGCGCCTGGGAGTACAGGTAGGTCGGGTCGCTTTTTAGCAGAATCCGGCTTTCTTGAGCAGATTGTAAGCTTGTATTATTTGGCGCAAACGCTCCTCGGAGGAGCGATCGCCGCCGTTGGCGTCTGGGTGGTGGCGTTTGACGAGTTCCTTATAGCGAGATTTCACGTCGGCTCCCCGCTTCGTCGGTTCCAATCCAAGGGTGTCGAACGCGCGCGCCTCTAAAGCTTTGAGCTTTGGGCGGCGTGCGCCGCTGGGCTGTTGTGGGCTTTCTTTTGCGGCGCTTGCGCCGCTGGCCGCTTCCCCTGCCGCGGCGCCTTTGGAGTTCACGCCCATTTTCCAGGTCGGGCGATGGCCAACCATGGAATCTTTTTGGTAGCTGCGCACGGCGTCGTCGTTCATGCCGGAAAAATAATTGTAGGACTTATTGTACTCGCGCACATGGTCCACGCAAAAATGAAGGTATTCGCCTTCATGATCCCGGCCTTTCGGCGCACGGTGGGTCCCCGGTCGGTCGCAACCTTCCCATTGGCAGCCAATTTTTACATCCTTTTCAACCCGTTTTTTTTTGGATTTTACACGGATGCTGTCGAATATTTGTGAGTTGAGTTTCATGGCGTCAATTGTTTGAGGGCGACATCCATCATCAAGCATGGCTTCGATGACACGGCAAATCAACCCGAATAGATAGGCCTCTATAAGGCGACTCCGCAAGCCCTTGACGGATGTCTTTTGAAAGTTGAAAAGGAAGAATGAGCTATCAAGGTATGATTGAGCAGAAATTACGGGCTGCGTTCTCGCCGATTTCACTGGAAGTCATCGACGAATCAGAAAGCCATCATGGTCATGCAGGCTGGGCTGAAGGCGGGGAGACGCATTTTCGGGTGAGAATTGTCTCCGCCGCTTTTGCGGGCATGAACCGTCTTGCGCGTCACCGGGCGATCAATGAGGCGCTCAAACAGGAGCTTGCGGAGAAAGTGCATGCGCTCGCCATCGAGGTTCGCGCTCCTGATGAAGCGAATCCGCGCGTTCGATAACGCCGCGCTTATATATCCTTAGATGGTTCTTTCTGGCGCGGTGGGCGCGCCAATAACGTTCAATAGAAGTCTGTAGGGCGCCAGCAAAGCCGCGGCGACGAGCAGTTTGACGGAAAAATCACCTATCGCCCAAGACGCCCAGCGGGGAGCCTCCAAAGGCAAAACTCCCAAAATCGGAGCGAATTCGACGGCGAAAGCGTCGTTATACCCAAGGATCGCGCTGAAAACCGACGAAAAGGCCAGAGCAAAGAAAATACATGTGTCGAGGATGGATCCGCATAGGGATGAGATCACCGGCGCTTTCCACCAGCTTTGGCGGCGTAAACGGTTGAAGACGGCGATATCGAGCAGCTGCGCCAGTAAGAATGCGGTTCCCGACGCTATAGCGATTCGCGGGGTCGCCAACCAGATGGATAGCGCGACGGCGACGACGAAGCCGATGAACACCACGTTGCGCGCGGCCTTGGGACCAAAACGGCGGTTGGTGAGATCGTTGACTAGAAAGGCGGCGGGATAGGTGAAGGCGCCCCAAGTCAACAGGTCCGCGAGATTGAGCGCGCCTATTCTCAGGTCGACCGGATATTGAACCAGAATGTTTGACGCCACCACGACAATAGTCATTGCGACCATGGCGCTAACCGTGGTCAAGGCGGGAGAAAGAGGGGGGCGCGTCATTGTTGTGATCCAGTTTTGGGGCGGCTTATAGCTATAATCGTTGAAGGGTGACACTAAACGATGGCTACATTAAAGCAAAAAGGGCGCCGAGGCGCCCAAATTATTTTCCATCTCACGCAGACTTTAGACTTACGCCGCGCCTGATGAACTCTAGCTTGTCGTCAAACCGTGCAAAGCTCAGTTTTGTGCTTTGAAGGTGTAATTTCAAAATTCCAACAGCGCCGTTCATTCTAAAGGAATGTAACGGCGCCGTGAATGGAAATTAACTTGCGGCGGCTGCCTGACGGCGTTTGACTTCGGTTTTGATCAAACGCGCTTTGGCTGACAATTCGCTGTCGGCGGCTTTGGCGAGAAATCCGTCAAGCCCGCCACGGTGTTCAACCGAACGCAGAGCGTAAGCCGTGATCCGGAGCTTGTATGTTTCGCCAAGCGTATCGGACATAAGAGAAACATTACATAAATTCGGCAGGAAACGGCGACGCGATCTATTGTTCGCGTGGCTTACATTGTTACCGGACATGACGTCCTTGCCGGTGAGTTCGCAGCGGCGGGCCATGGGTCACCTTCTTCGTGTTTTGCGGCCCGTCTGGGCCCTGTAAATTTCAATACCGGATCGGTGCGAGCGGCAAAGTCCCGCAAACGCGATCCCGGCGATGATCGGAAAGTTGGCCTGCTATAAAGAGCTAAACCGGTTTCGTCAAGCCGTCTTCGCATGAAACGACCCTTTGTGAGGGGGGAGTTTCGCTCGCGTCTTCAAACTGAAGGCGTTATTATCCGAAAAGATTAAAGTTTGCATTATGTTAACCATAAAGGTGCAGAATCAATCGAAATTCAGGTCATCAAACTTCGTTAGACATGTTATTCTCTTATGAAAATTCACTGTCGTCAGAAGCGAATTCAAACATATCGCCGTCAGTCATGACTGGCGCTGTTGTGAGGGGCGCATTCGTGTTTTGCAGCCAAGTCTCTTTTTTTTCGGGTTTCAATTTAGCTGGAGCGCGTCTGTCGCCGAAATTGTTCATGGCGGCTCTGGCGTTGACGATGACAACGGCGCCTCTTGCGGCAAAAGCCGAAACTTCCCGCTTGGGCGGAGTTTACGATGTTTCCGTTTCTGGGTTCAAGGTGGGGCGGGGAACGCTTTCTCTGGTGGTGCAAGGCAACGCTTATTCCGCCAAAATGGGAATGGAGCCTGCGGGCGTCGGTTCGCTTTTCTCAACGGGGAAAGGGGGCGCGGAAGCGTCCGGCTGGGTGAAGGGTTCGAAAGTTTATCCGGCGCGTTACACCATGGCGTCAAGAGCGGCTAATCGGGACTTCTACGTGGATTTGGCCCAAAATGGCGGGAATGTGCGCTCCATGGAGGTCACGCCCAAGTTCAAGCCGAATAAAGAGCGAATTGTCATAACTGGCAAGCATCGCCGCAATATTGTCGATCCGCTTAGCGCGATTCTCATGCCGGTGAAGCGGGCGAGCGACAGGTTGACGGCGAAAGCGTGTGATCGAAAGATTCCTATTTTCGATGGTTGGACGCGCTTTGACGTAAAATTGAAATTCAAGGAGCTGCGTCAGGTCTCCGGGCGCGGATATGACGGGCCTGTGGTGGTTTGTTCCGCGCGCTGGGTGCCGGTGGCGGGGCATCGCCCGTCAAAAGAATCGGTGAAATATCTGCGCGACAACCGGGATATAGAGGCATGGCTTGCTCCTGTGGGGAATAGCTCTGTGATGGTTCCCTATAAAATAGCCATGAGCACGAAGAACGGTCGCCTTGTGGTGGAGGCCAGCCGGCTGAACCTGAGCGACGACCAGACGGACCAAGCGGCGGTTAAGTGATCGAATTTCCCGGTGAAATCGTGGTTTCAGGTCCTATATGCTTGACAGAATAAGCCCGTGTCGCCAGTGTCGCGCCCCAAAAGCAACGGCTTTAGCCTGCTCGGCGCCGAAACGGCGGAACTGATGAGTGATCCAATTCATGCATAGCTATCTCGAATTCGAAAAACCTGTGGCCGCCCTTGAAGGCAAGATTCAGGAACTCAAGTCGCTCGCAGGTTCGGGGGACGTGGTTGATGTGGATGATGAAATTCATCGTCTGCAAGCCAAGGCGGAGCAGGTTCTTCGCGACATATACGCCAAACTTGCTCCCTGGCAGAAAACGCAGGTCGCGCGCCATCCGGACCGTCCTCACGCTCTGGACTATATTCAGGGTTTGATTGAAGATTTCACGTCACTGGCGGGGGATCGGAGTTTTGGCGAGGATGCGGCGGTTATCGCGGGTTTGGGGAGGTTTCGCGGTGAGCCCGTGGCCGTTCTGGCCCAGGAAAAGGGCGCGGACACCCAGTCGCGCTTGAAGCGTAATTTCGGTATGGCCCGCCCTGAAGGCTATCGCAAAGCGGTGCGAATCATGGAGATGGCGGAGCGGTTTTCCTTGCCGGTCGTGTCTCTGGTGGATACGGCGGGAGCTTATCCGGGAATCGGCGCGGAAGAGCGCGGGCAGGCGGAGGCCATCGCCCGTTCTACAGATATGTCCTTGGGCCTCAAGGTTCCCAATGTCGCTCTTGTGATCGGGGAGGGCGGGTCTGGCGGCGCGATTGCTATCGCGACGGCTAATTATGTCGCCATGCTTGAGCATTCGATATACAGCGTGATTTCGCCAGAGGCGGGAGCGTCTATTTTGTGGCGTGATAGCGCTAAAGCTCAAGACGCCGCCACGAATATGAAGATCACGGCGCAAGACTTGATAAAACTCGGCGTTATTGATGAAATCATCGAAGAGCCTCTCGGTGGCGCTCACCGGGCGCGCGAAATTGTGATTGAGCGCGCCGGTAATGTTCTTGAGAAAGCTTTGGCGACGTTTACGCCCATGTCAGGTGATGAGTTGATACGCCAACGTCGGGAAAAATTTCTTGAAATTGGCCGCTCTCTGTAAGAAACGCGCTGTTTTTTACCTTGCTATTAAATTGCCTGATTTATTCGCCATATGAAGCCGATCTGGCGTGAGCGGCTAATGCGCCGCGGATCGCCGGGAGTATGTCGACGTTGGTAACGGTTGATCAACCATATTTGTCTAACGTTGCGAACAGGTATGAGCGAATACGGTTGCGATTTAAGCGGCGTGTGAAACAGGGGTGATTTTATGGCGGCTCCAACCTTGGGCGGCGATGGCGTGCGTAATGCGAGCGTCAGCCGCCGTGTATTCAAGGACGGGATTCCGGAGTATGGGGTCATGCGCTGCGGGGAATCGTCAAAGGATGGAGGAGCGTTCGCGAAATGAAACTTGTTAGAAGTCTTCGCGCCCGCGCTCCGTTTGTGAGTAAACTTCTCATGGTTGGGGCTTTGTCCCTGCTTATGGCGGGGTGTCAGGCGGCCGACGAGCTCGGCTATGGCCCAAAGGCCCAAAGGCCTGTCAGCACAGAAGTCAGGCGTCAAATGAACAAGCTGGGCATGAAATCCAGCTCCCCCATCATGTTGCGCATTTTCAAAGAAAGCTCGGAGCTTGAGGTTTGGAAACAAACCCGCTCGGGGAAATTTGCGTTGCTGGAAACATTTGAGATCTGCAAATGGTCCGGCGATCTTGGTCCTAAATTCAAGGAAGGGGACCGACAGGCGCCAGAAGGATTTTATGAAATCACTCCGGCCTTGATGAATCCGAACTCAAACTATCACTTGGCGTTTAATATTGGGTTTCCCAATCGCTATGATCGTGCCCATGGACGTACGGGCTCACATTTGATGGTTCATGGCGCTTGCTCGTCGCGGGGCTGTTACGCCATGACGGACGCTCAGGTTCAGGACATTTACGCTTTGGCGCGCGAATCCTTTAAAGGTGGACAGCGTTCGTTTCAGGTTCAGGCGTTTCCCTTTCGCATGACGGCGGAGAATATGGCCAAGCATCACGATAGTCCCCATATTGAATACTGGCGGATGCTGAAGACCGGATATGATCATTTTGAGGTCACCAAAAGACCGCCGGTGGTTGATGTTTGTGAAAAGAAATATGTCTTTGACGCGACGCCGGTGATCGAAGGAGCGCCCTTTAACGCGGTGGCGCGCTGTCCGGCCTATTCCGTCCCTCCCGCCGTTCAAACTGCGGTGTTGGCGAAACAAGCCAAAGACAATGAAGAATATGCGCAGATCGTCGCCAGCATGAAGCGTAGCGAAGAACGTAAGAAGCGCTGGAAAGAAACGGAATCTCAAATCGCCGAATTTTTGGGCGGAGGAAAAGCCGACGAGCCGAAGGCTGGCGTTCAGACGGCGGTGACCGGCGATGCGGCTGGTAGTGGGGACGTCGCCGCCAGCGGAGCGACTGCTCTGGCCTCTGGCTCCGCAGCCAATGGTCTTCCTGTGAGAAATCCCGCGCGAAGCGCCGCAGTGAAGCAGAAAGACGGTGAAGGGTTTTTCGGTTCATTATTCGGCGGCGGCGATAAAAATAGCGACGCTCCGGTGGCTTCGGCTTATTCTGCGGAGGGCGCGAATGATAGCGGCGGCTTTTTCTCCCGTCTGAACCCATTTGCGGACGGACCCGCGCCTGAATCTGGAAACGATGAGGTGACGCCGCCTTCGAAGCCGCAATAGCGGGCTTCAAGCGCGGCGGGGCTTGTCCAGAACGCGTCGGCTTGAGACCAGCGCCATTGGTCCGAGAATGGACGCTTGCTCACTGACCACCAGTAATTGTTCGGCCCCTTGCTTAACGCTGCGCGCGACGAGCTCGAAAGTTGAGGCGGCGGCGCGTTTCAAGGAGCCTTCTTCCCCGTGTCCTTCTAAAAGCCGCGCTATGAATAGGGCGGAGATCAGGTCGCCGGTTCCATGCGGCGCGTTAGGGACAAGTCCATGTTCGGCTGCTATGACGTCTGAAGGCGTCACGAGCAGGTTGGAGACCGAGTTTCGGCGCAACGCCGGCGCCGACGTCACCAAGACCCGGTCAGGACCAAGCGCGCGCGCGCTGGCTATGGTTTGCGTTTCCGCGTCCGCTTGAAGTCCGGTGAGCCATGAAAGTTCAAAGGCGTTTGGCGTTGATATATCGGCAAGGGGAATTAGGGTGTCGCGAATAGCGGCCGCCGTTTCTTCCGGCACATAAAGCCCCCCCATGTCGCCGATCACGGGATCGCAGACATAAAGGACATTGGGATTGGCTTTGCGTGTCGCCGCCACCAGCTCGGCTATTGCGGCCGCTTGCGTGGGAGCGCCCAGATACCCCGAAATCACTGCGCCAACGTTCTTCAACCCGTCAGAGGCCGCCAGATCGTTGAGTATTTGCGAGAACCCCTCGTCTGAGGCGACGATACGCGTGCCTTTGCCCAATTCTGGTTGCCAGGGCAGGAGGATCGTTGGAACGAACCACACCGTATAGCCAAGACGCTCGAGCGCGAACACCGCGCCGCGCCCGCCAATGGAGCCGCGCACCACCTGAGAGGTGATCACCAGAATGTCCGGGCGCTGCTTTTCTGCGCCGTTTGGCTGTGAAGAGCGAGGTGAGATCATTGCGTTCCTCAAAGGGTCGGCAGGAGGGGAAGGGCGATGCTCATGCGTCAGCTTATCGTCTGACCGCCGAATCGCTGTTCAATATAGTCGGCGACCATTTGTTTAAAGTCCTCAGCTATTTTTGCTCCGCGTAAAGTTTTAACTTTTTTTCCGTCGATAAACACCGGTGCGGCTGGGGTTTCGCCTGTTCCGGGTAAAGATATGCCAATATCGGCAAATTTGGATTCTCCCGGGCCATTGACGATGCAGCCCATCACGGCGACGTTCAGAGCCTCGACGCCGGGATAACGCTCACGCCATTGTGGCATGGATTCGCGCAAATTCGCTTGGATATCTTCGGCGAGCTCCTGAAAAACGGTGGAGGTGGTTCGTCCGCAACCAGGGCAAGCCGCCACCACGGGAACAAAAGCGCGAAACCCCATCACTTGCAACAGTTCTTGTGCGACTTGCACTTCACGGCTGCGGTCTCCGCCGGGTTCAGGCGTGAGCGAGACGCGAATCGTGTCGCCTATGCCCTGCTGAAGCAAAATCCCCATGGAGGCGGCGGAGGCGACGACGCCCTTGGTGCCCATGCCGGCCTCGGTCAGCCCCAAATGCAGGGCGTAGTCGCAGCGCCGGGCGAGGTCCGCGTAAACTGCGATGAGATCCTGAACCTGGCTGACCTTGGCCGATAGAATGATCTTGTCTCGGCCCATGCCGATGCTTTCCGCGCGTTGCGCTGACAAGAGGCCAGATTGAATGATGGCTTCATGCATGACGAAGGCTGCGGGGCGCGGGGCCGAGCTTGCGGCGTTTTCATCCATCAAATGAGTGAGCAACTCTTGATCAAGAGAGCCCCAGTTGACGCCGATGCGGACCGGCTTGTCATATTTCAGCGCTGTTTCGATGATCTGGGAATATTGCGTGTCGCGTTTGGCTTTGAAGCCTACGTTCCCCGGATTGATCCGGTATTTCGCCAACGCTTGCGCGCATGCCGGGTGGTCGGCCAGCAATTTATGTCCGATATAGTGAAAATCTCCCACCAGCGGAACATGCACGCCGATTCTTTCCAACCGTTCGTGAATGCGGGGCACGGCGGCGGCGGCTTCATCTCGGTCGACGGTGATTCTGACGATTTCAGAACCAGCTCGCGCTAATTGGGAGACTTGGGCCACGGTGGCGTCGATATCCGCCGTGTCGGTGTTGGTCATGGATTGCACCACAACGGGCGCGCCGCCGCCCACCGTGACATTTCCCACTTTCACCGGCACGGATTGCCGGCGCGGCGTCAAACCGCTTGGATTACTGGCGTCATGCATAGGGTGATCCAATTTTCACTTTGTGTTCGCGCGACACTGTCGTTGCATCGACCTTTATTTGATTGAGTAGTGTCGCACAAGCCGCCGCGCAAGGGGGAACGTATCTTGAGTCTCTGAATGGGCGATGAAGGGAAGGCCTTTGCCAAAGTCGCGGTTGAAAAAGCGTTTCTATATGATGTGATAATGAAGTTTTATTGAGGTGTTGTCATCTTTTGGCAAGGCTTTGATGTGACGGTGTCAAACGCTTGGCGCTTGGGCGCCATTGGTTCTGCGCAGCAATTTGTTCCTGTCTTCGACGAATCGCGCAAGGGGACGCCAGAGAGTTTGATAGGTTAACGACGAAAGGGAATGGACCATGCTTTCCAATAAAACTGCAGTTGTCACCGGCTCCACCTCCGGCATCGGGCTTGGCTACGCCCGCGCCCTTGCGAAACAAGGCGCGAACGTCGTGATTAACGGTTTTGGCGAGGTTGGCGCAATTGAGAAAGAGCGGTCAGGGATCGAGAGCGAATTTGGCGTGAAATGCGTTTACTCACCCGCCGATATGACCAAGCCGGATGAAATTGGCGCCATGATCGTTGACGCGGAAAAAGAGTTTGGCTCCGTTGACGTTCTGATCAACAACGCCGGCATTCAATATGTCTCGCCTATCGAAGATTTTCCGCCGGAAAAATGGGATGCGATTCTGGCCATTAACCTGTCGTCCGCATTTCACACTATTCGTCACGCCGTTCCGGGGATGAAAAAACGCGGATGGGGCCGGATCATCAACACCGCTTCGGCTCATGCTTTGGTGGCGTCGCCGTTTAAATCGGCTTATGTCACCGCTAAACATGGGATTGCCGGCCTGACGAAAACCGTGGCTCTGGAAGTTGCTGAGCATGGCGTCACGGTGAATGCGATCTGTCCTGGTTATGTCTGGACGCCTTTGGTGGAAAAGCAAATTCCAGACACCATGAAAGCGCGTGGCCTGAGCGAAGAGCAGGTGAAAAAGGACGTGCTTCTTGCGGCGCAGCCCACAAAGGAATTCGTTACGGTCGAACAGGTCGCAAGTCTTGCCGTTTATCTTTGCTCCGAGGGAGCGGCGTCCATCACTGGCACGACCATGCAGATGGATGGCGGCTGGGTCGCTCAATAACGGGACGTCTCAAAGGTTGTCGAGAATGAGCGTTTCCATATCGCGGATGGCTTCATCCGCGATATTTCCTTTGGTATGATTGGGAGATAAGTCCTATGGCGGCTAAGCAAAAAGCGAAACGCATAAATCTTGCGCTTCAGGGCGGCGGCGCCCATGGGGCGTTCACATGGGGTGTTCTTGACTGGTTGCTTGAGCATGAACACCTCGAAATCGACGGCGTCTCGGGCACGTCCGCAGGGGCGATGAACGCTGTTGTTCTCGCCGACGGCTTTGAGAAAGACGGCCCTGACGGGGCGCGGGAAGCTCTGCACGGTTTTTGGAAAGCCGTTAGCCGCGGCGCATGGTTCAGCCCTGTTAAGCGTTCACCGCTTGATATCGCTCTGGGACAGTGGAGCCTCGACACTTCTCCTGGTTATCTCGCGCTTGATTTCGCCTCGCGTTACGCCTCGCCCTATGAGCTGAATCCGCTCAACATCAACCCCTTGCGTGACATCGTCGAGAAGGTTGTGGATTTTGACAGGGTTCGTTCTTGCGACGGAATTCGGGTTTTTCTTGCGGCGACCAATGTTTATTCAGGCAAAATTCGTGTGTTCTCAGGTGAAGAACTGACTTTGGACGCGGTGATGGCCTCCGCTTGTTTGCCGCAAATGTTTCACGCGGTGGAGATTGACGGCGAAGCTTACTGGGACGGCGGCTTCATGGGAAATCCCCCCCTGTTTCCCTTGTTATACGATACCGAAACGCGCGACACGCTGCTGATTCAAATTAACCCGATTGAGCGCCGTGAAACGCCGAAAACGGCGTCTGACATCGTCAACCGCTTGAATGAAATCACCTTTAATTCATCGCTGTTGCGGGAGTTGCGGGCGATTAATTTTGTTGGTCGCTTGATCGATGAAGGAAAACTTACGAGCGATGAATACCGTAAAAGCAATATTCACCGGATATCGGGAGATGATTTGAAGCCTTTGCACGCGTCGTCAAAGATGAACGCTGAATGGGACTTTCTGTTGCATTTGCGTGATATCGGCCGGGCTACGGCGGAAAAATGGGCTGCGGAGAATTATGAGTATGTGGGCGTGCGTTCCACGGTGGATTTGCGCGGAGAATTTTCCTGAACGACCGATTTTCCTCCAGCAGCTTTATGCGCTCGCACGCGTTTGAAGCTGAGCGGGGCGGATGGCAGATTACATGTGGAAAATCGATAAAATTTTAGAAAAAAAGCGCACGCCAACCATTTGGCAAGAAATATGCCCCATGTTTGGCGTGCTGACTGTTTGGTAGTGCGTCGTCAGCGCTGGCGGATGGGGAGAGATGGCAAATGCGACCCCGCCATTTCTCTCCGTCTCGCCGGACCTTTCGCGAATATAGCGGAGCGTTGCGCCAATGCGAAGCCCCTTCATTGCTAAATATGCAAACAAGGTTAGCGGCCTCGCCTGAATTTTTGGTTTGCCGGGTTTTGGCCTCCGCCCTATTTTGGCCGCGCCTTCTTGGAAAATTTCATGTTCGCCTGCTATGAAGCATGAAATGAATGAAGCGCGCCTTCGCCTTTCTCTTCTCTTGTGAAACAAAACTGTTGAGCTGACGACATGATCCGTAAAACTGGTTTATTTGGGAAGTTTGTGGCGGGAGGCGTTCGTGCGCTTTGCGCCGTCGCTTTTGTGCTGGGAGGGGCGCAGGTCGCATTGTCTGATGCTGCGTCGCAGCAAAATCTGAAAACGCTGATCGCTAGCGGAGCTTGCCCGGGCTGTGATTTCAAGCTTGCTGAAATGCGCAACGTGCGGGTTGAGAACGCCAATCTCGCTGGCGCCGTTTTAAGAGAGGCGGATCTCAAGCAGGCGGTGTTGATCAATGGCGATTTTTCCGATGCTGATTTACGGCGCATGGAGGGCGAGAGGGCTGATTTTTCGGGTGGGGACTTCAGCGGATCAAAGATGCGCGGCGTTGATTTGGAGAAGTCAAAGCTCGTCGGCGCCAAATTTGTCGAATCTGACGTTCGCAATGCCGATTTTATGAGCGTTGACCTGAGCGGAGCGGATTTTACGGATGCGGATCTGCGTTTGACGCTTTTTGTTCGCTCCGTCGCCATTGGCGCTGTTTTTCTTAACGCCAAAATGGATGGAGTCAATTTGGAGCGGGTCAATTTGCGCGGCGCCAATCTTTCCGGCGCGCGGATGCCTTATAGCAACCTCAACAGAATACAGGCCGCAGGCGCAGATTTTTCTGGAGCGGATCTTTCCGGCGTTCGGCTTTCGAGCGCGAATTTGTCTGGCGCGAATCTGACAAATGCGAGTTTATACGGCGCTTTGTTGCGTCATACGAATTTATCCGGCGCAGATCTCACGGGCGCGCGTGGATTAGAGCAGGAGCGGGTTGAGTTCGCTTGCGGGGACGCGCAAACGAAACTTCCGGCGGGAATCACCCTAAAACCTTGCCGTTAGAGAATTTTATCTGGAATCATCTGGCGGACCGATGAGGAGCTGCGAATTTTGAAGTTGAGCGCGCCGGCCACCGGATCTTGAGTGAGAAGTTTTACGCCTGCAACTTGATGAAAAAACCGGCGCTCGTTTGGCGCCGGTTGCAGATGGTTTGAACTTCGGGGTGGCGGTTCGCGTTTGACGCGCGCCGCGCGGGGTCACTCAAAGACGTCGAAAGAGAATTGGTAAGTGACGCCCAATCCAACCGAGAATTGATCGACATTGCCCTTTTTGACGATTGGGCTGTTGCCGGCGTCGCCGATCAAGCGATCCCAGCCGCCCTGTAGGTGCAGCGTCGTTTTATCGGTCCAGTCGTAGCTGATGCGCGTCGTCAGCCCGACGCTTTTGAACCCGGCGCCCGCCTTATGTTCCTTCAAGGAGCCGCCGGAAGCCGCCGCTTCCGCGGCGCTCACGCCAAAATAGGTTTCCATATAGTCGGAAGAGGCGAAGCCAAGCCGGGGGCCGATGTTGAGTTCTACCCGATCCATGGGGCTGGTGATGACGTCAAAGCCGATTTGACCAACCTGACCGTGGTGGCCATTGATGCCCTGACGTAATTCGACGAACCCCCGGAACCAGTCATACCGATAGCCGCCGCCAAGGCCAAGCTCCAGCGCCCAATTGACTTTCTTGGTTCCGTTCAGATCCTTGTCGTCAAAGGGGTCGCGCTCTCCCTTGAAGTCGAAGGAGGGGTAGAAGAAGAAACCTTTCTTGGTGACTTCGTCGCCAAATTGTCCAACGCCCGGCACGTAAAATCGTCCAACGGCGATCAATGGGAAGGGGGTGGCGAGATAGGAGGACGCGCCCTCATATTTAGGCTGCGCTAAAACGCCGACGCCAAGATCGAGAACATATTGCTTCTTGGGCAGGGGGCGATCTTCCGGCGCGCCATAGGATTCTTGCGCGTTCGCCATGGAAAGAGGACATAGGACGAGGCTGAAACCAAGAGCGGACGCTAGAAGACGGGATTTTGAACTGAACATGAACTCTCTACCCAAAGCTGCGAATTGAAATTCACTCTATAGACTTTATCCCTAGCTTATAGGGGGCTTATCTATCCCGAACCCTAACAGATCGATGTTTTCTCTCAGATGTTGTATTTTTACACCGCCTTCGCTTTGCGATTTTGCGAAGATTGGGAATCATTGACGATTTCTTCACGGAACTTTCGCCTATGGCTTGCAGCCGCCGTCTGGGATCGCTAAATCAATGATGAGCTTTTCATGACTGACCGTGAGAGACCATTATATGCGCGCGATTCTCGATGTTCTGCTTCTTGTTCTGAACCTTTATACTTGGGTCATTATCGGAAGCGCGATTCTTTCCTGGCTTTTCGCCTTCAATATCGTCAATGCGAGCAATCAGTTCGTGGCGATGATCTCTCAGGCGTTTTACGCTCTGACGGAGCCTTTGCTGCGACCGATTCGCCGTGTTCTGCCGAATATGGGTGGATTGGACCTCTCCCCGATTGTGCTGTTGCTTGGGGTGTTTCTGGTGCAAAATATCATTATTCGTTACATTTACCCGAACGTATTTTAATTGGGGGGGCGCCGGTGAAACTACGGCTGGAGCGCGCTCCAGCGCACTGGCGCGCTCAGCATATAGCCTGATCCATAGACCGTGCGAATGATCGGCTGGCCGTCCTCCCCGGACAATCTCTTGCGGATCCGGGAAATGCGAACGTCGATGGCGCGATCTAGCGTGTCGTCGCGGCAAGCGTGCTCCATTAGATAATCGCGGCTCAAAACCCTTTGGGGGGCGCGCAGCAGCGCCTCAAGAAGACTTGCCTCTCCGGTTGACAAGAATGTCTCCTCCCCCGTGGGCGAGAGCAGGCGATAGGAGCCGGGAGAAAAAGTCCATCCGGCGAATTGCGCGACTTGCGGCGCGTTTTTCGGACTGTCTTGCAAGTCGGAGCGCCGCAGAAGCGAGCGAACGCGCGCCACCACCTCGCGCGGATCAAAGGGTTTGACCACATAGTCATCCGCGCCAATTTCCAGTCCCATAATGCGATCAGACGCGTGAGCGCGGGCCGATAGAACGATGATTGGCGCCGCCATACGCTGGCGTATGCGGTTGATCAGGTCCATGCCGTCCATGTCCGGCAAGCCCAGATCCAGAAGAATCACCGCAGGCGACTGGCGTTCAAGGGCTTCCAGACAGGCGCTGGCCGAAGCGAGACCGACGGCGTTGAAGCGGTATTCGCGCAATGTGTCGCTAAGAATTGCTCGAATGTCCTGTTCGTCGTCGACAATGAAAATCAGCGCTTCATTACCGCAAATCATGTTTTTATCGTTCATTTGAGGTCGGAACGTCATGGGTTAAGAACCTCGCTCATGGTGGCGGCCAACGTTTCGATGGTGAAGGGTTTTCTCAAAACTTGAGGGTCCTGACCGAATTCGGCGGCGCTCGCCAGCTGGTTCTGATAACCGCTCATGAGAATGACCGGCAATTGCGGCCGCGCGTTGCGAATGGCTTTCGCTAAATCCGCGCCGTTTTGTTGCCCCGGCATGACGACGTCGCTCAAGACGGCTTTGATGTCGAAAACGTTATGGGCCAGCTTCAGAGCGTCTTCCGCATTGGTCGAAATGAGAACGCTATAGTTCAATTGCCTCAATTGGTCGCGAACCACCGCGGCCACGTCGGGTTCGTCGTCGATCACCAGAATTATCTCACCGGAGCCTTTGTGTAATTCTGGTTTCAAGTCGCCGCTTTGAAGGGGGGCGCGGACGAATTGGCCGCCTTCACCTTTCACCGCCGGCAGAAACATCCGGATGCGCGCGCCATGATCGCGTGTTTGGTCGATTTCCGCGGCCCCGCCCGCCCGCCTTGTGAAGCCATAGACCATGGACAGCCCGAGACCGCTTCCCCGTCCAAATGGTTTGGTGGTGAAAAATGGATCGAAAGCTTGGCGTTTGGTCTCCGCGCTCATGCCCGCGCCGGTGTCCGTCACGGTGATTTCGGCATAGGCGCCGGCCGCTAATCCCGATGTTTGCGCGTAATGCTTGGCCAGATTGAAACGGCGCAATTCGATGGTCAGTTCACCGCCTTCGCTCATGGCGTCTCGGGCGTTGAAGGCCAGATTAACGATGGCGTTCTCCAGCTCAGCCGGGTCGACTTTAACACAAAGGCCACGTTCATGGATAACAAGCGAAACGGTTATGCATTTGGGCAAGGAGCTGGACAGAAGGCGAGTGACGTTTTCAAGGATTGGCTCCAGCGCCTCAGCCTGCGGTTCGCCCGCGCCGCCTTTGGCGAAGGCCAGCAGGCGCTGGGTCAACTCTTCTCCGCGCCGCGCCGCATGCAGGATCGGCTCCAGATTGGCCGCGAGATCGGGCATGGACGCAACTTCGTTTTCGTTAAGTCGCTCCCATTGCCGGCGCAAGGAAAGAGTGTTGCCGATGATGATGGTCAGCAGGTTATTGAAATCATGGGCGAGGCCGCCGGACAACTGGCCGACCGCCTCCATGCGCTGGGCCTGAGCCAGCGCCGATTGACTGCGCTTGCGTTCGCTGACGTCAAGAGACAGAACAAAGCATCCGAGCGTGCGTCCGTCTTGAGTTCTGTCCGGTATCAAGGTCGACGTCATGTGTTTGACGCGCCCATCCGCTTTGGTGCGCTCATAGTCATAGGAAACGGCGGCGCCTTGAAACGCGCGTTCTATATGCGGTTTGATCTCGTTGAAAAGATCTTCGCCGATCACGTCGGCGGGAGATAGGCCGACGATTGACGCGGGAGTTTGATCGAACCATTGGGCATAGGCGCGATTGGCGAAGCGATAGATCGGCCCCGGTCCCATATAGGCGATGAGGGCCGGCACGTTGTCGGTGACGAGGCGCAACCAGTCTTCGCTTTGCCGAAGCGCGCGGGTGCGCTCCGCCACCGTTTTTTCGAGCCGCTTTTGTTGCAGTCGTTCGCGGGTCACATCCGTATAGGTTGTGACGAAGCCGCCTTCCGGAATGGGTGTCCCGGTGACGAGAATCACCTGACCGTTAGGTCGCACGCGTTCAAAAGTGTGGGGTTCGAAGCGATGGGCGCGTTCAATGCGCTTGGCGACCAGATCGTCAATGTCGCCGTCGCCATACTCTCCTCGCTCGGCGTTTACGCGCAGAAATTGGGATAAATGCGTTCCCCGTTTCGACAGTCGAAGCGGCAGGTCCAGCATCTCGAAAAGACGCCGGTTCGTGGCCACCAGCTTGAGGTCCGCGTCGAAAACCGAAAACCCTTGATTTATGTGATCCAGCGCCGCTTGAAGCATGTCGAGCCGCGCGCCGTAAATATCCTCCCGAGACATGCCTCTACTTTAGGGCGTGGATTTGGGAAAGGCAAAGCAGAGTTTGTGAGGGCGTTTGAAATAATTCGACACAATTGGCTTATATTCGGGAAACGCATTCAATTTAACCTCTGATGGCGCAATGGAGCGAAGGCCTTCTTACACTCTAAGCTAGAAATAGCTTGCTTGTGGAAGAGCTCGGTAGTTTCCTTGTGACTCGATAACGACTCCGGAAAACCGGAGCGGTCAGAGGGATGGAACGCTATGGAAGGGTCGATCGTCGCCGGCGGAGCCGGTGAGGACACCTTTCCCAAAATCCTGCTTCGCAATGCGCGGGTCTTCGCAGAAAGACCCGCCATGCGTGAGAAGGATCTTGGGATTTGGCAGGCTTGGAGCTGGTCGCAGGCGCTGGATGAAATCCGGAGCTTTTCGCTTGGCCTGAAACAATTGGGATTTGCGCCAGGAGACAAAGTCGCCGTGATCGGCGCCAATCGCCCGCGGCTTTATTGGTCCATGGTGGCGGTGCAGGCGCTGGGAGGCGTTCCGATCCCACTTTATTCAGACGCAGTCGCGGAAGAAATGGTCTATGTGCTTGAGCACGCGGAGGCCCGTTTCGCGGTGGTGGAGGACCAGGAGCAGGTCGACAAGGTGCTGTCGATCTCGCAGCAACTGCCGCGTTTGGAGCATGTGATCTACGACGATCCGAAGGGCTTGCGCGATTATGATCACACGCGTCTTCACGCCTTTGAGGCGTTGCAGGAGAAGGGCCGGGCGAGACTCGCCGCCTCCGACGCGGCGCAGCGGGAGTGGGAGGCGGGGATAGCCCGCGCCAAAGGCTCCGATCTGGCGGTGATGCTGTACACCTCCGGAACCACGGGGCGCCCGAAAGGGGTGATGCTGTCTTTTGACAATTTGGTGATTTCAGCGCGCAACGCCAATCAGTTCGACAAGTTGAACGAGACGGAAGAGGTGATCGCTTATTTGCCCATGGCCTGGGTTGGGGATCATGTTTTCTCTCTCGCCCAGTCTTATACGGCGGGCTATTGCGTCAATTGTCCTGAAAACATGGACACGGTGCAGGCGGATCGCCGGGAGATCGCGCCAACTTATTTCTTCGCGCCGCCGCGGGTTTTCGAGGGGCTTTTGACGCATATTCTCGTGCGCATGGAAGACGCCGGGCGTTTGAAGAAATGGATGTTCGATTATTTCATGAAAGTGGCCCGTCGCACGGGCGAGCCGGTGTTGAACGGGGAGACCGTCTCTTTCAAGGAGCGCCTTCTTTATCGGCTTGGCGAATTTTTCGTCTATGGTCCCCTTAAAAACCAGATGGGGCTCACCCGGCTTAAAGTCGGTTATACCGCCGGCGAGGCCATTGGTCCTGAAATTTTCAGATTTTATCGCTCTCTTGGCCTTAATTTGAAGCAACTTTACGGACAGACGGAAGCCAGCGTTTATATCACCATGCAGCCGGACGGCCAGATCGACGCGCAGACCGTTGGAACCCCCGCGCCGCAAGTTGAGCTGAGAATCGCTGAAAATGGCGAGGTGCATTACCGCTCTCCAGGCGTTTTCGTCGGTTATTTCAAGAATGAGGAAGCCACCGCCTCCACCAAAACGAGCGACGGTTGGGTTCTTACGGGCGATGCGGGGATTATTGACGACGCGGGTCATTTGAAGATTATCGATCGCGCCAAGGATGTGGGAAGACTCACCAACGGCGTTTTGTTCGCTCCGAAATACATCGAAAATAAACTGAAGTTCTTTCCCAACATCAAGGAGGCCGTGGCCTTTGGCGACGGGCGCGATTTTACCGCGGTTTTCCTGAATATCGATCTGACGGCGGTGGGGTCCTGGGCGGAGCGCAATAATATCAACTACGCCTCTTATCAGGAGCTCGCCGGACATCCCGACGTTTATAATACGCTTCAGGAACATGTGGAGCAGGTGAACAGGGATCTCGCCGCCGAGCCTTTGATGGCGGGGGCGCAAATCAAGCGCTTTCTTATTCTTCACAAGGAGCTTGACGCGGATGACGGCGAATTGACCCGTACGCAGAAGGTGCGTCGCTCCTTTATAGCCGACCGCTACAGCGACCTGATTGAAGCTCTCTATGATGGCTCGAAAAGCAAATATATCAACACCGAGGTTGTTTTCGAGGATGGCCGTAAGGGAGCGATTGAAGCGACGGTTGAAATTCGGGACGTGGCGTTGCAGTCGGCCCCGGGCGCTGGAAATCAGGAGGCGGCCCAATGACGAGGATTGCAGATTCACAACACCCGCAAGGCGGCGGCGATGACGCTCCTGAGGTTTTGTTGCGCTTGGATAATGTCTCTCTGTCCTTTGGTGGGGTGAAGGCGGTCACCAATATTTCTTTCGACGTTCGTAAGGGAGAAATCCGCGCCATCATTGGCCCCAACGGCGCGGGCAAGACTTCGATGCTGAATGTGATCAACGGCTTTTATCACCCTCAGCAAGGCACGATCACGTGGCGAGGAGAGGTTCGCCGGAAAATGAAGCCCTATGAGGCGGCGAGCCAGGGCATCGCCAGAACGTTTCAGAACGTCGCCTTGTTCAAGGGCATGTCCGCGCTGGACAACATCATGACCGGGCGCGGGTTGAAAATGAAACGGGGCTTTCTCTGGCAATGCCTTTATTGGGGGCCGGCCGTGCGGGAAGAAATCGAGCATCGTCGCAAGGTTGAGGAAATCATTGATTTTCTTGAAATACAGGCGATCCGCAAAACGCCGGTGGGGCGTCTTTCCTATGGATTGCAAAAGCGGGTGGAATTGGCTCGCGCCTTGGCGATGGAGCCGGAGTTGTTGCTGTTGGACGAGCCTATGGCGGGGATGAATCTGGAGGAGAAAGAGGACATGAGTCGCTTTATCCTCGACGTGAACCAGCAATTTGGCACCACCATCGCCTTGATCGAGCATGACATGGGCGTGGTGATGGATCTGTCCGACCGGGTGGTGGTTCTGGATTACGGCCGCAAAATCGCCGACGGCCCGCCCGAAGAGGTGCAGGCGAACCAGGATGTGATCGACGCTTATCTTGGCGTCGCCCACGGGTGAAACAGGCTTGGAGGCGAGGCGCGTAAAATGGCGTTTGAATTCTTTATTGAAACAGTGCTTTCGGGGCTGATGGCCGGCGTCATGTACGCTTTGGTGGCGTTGGGGTTCGTGTTGATCTTCAAGGCGTCCGGAGTGTTCAATTTCGCGCAAGGCGCCATGTGCCTGTTCGCGGCTTTGACCTTCGCCGGCTTGATCGAGAAAACCGGGATGCCATGGCCCGTCGCCGCGGTTTTGACGATTGGCGTGATGGTTCTTCTCGCGTGGTTGATCGAGCGCCTTGTGCTGCGTCATCTGGTCAATCAGGAACCGATAATCCTGTTCATGGTGACGATTGGACTGGCCTATGTGCTGGAGGGCCTTGGCGACATCATCTGGGGTTCCGACGTTAAGGTGATCGATATCGGTCTGCCCCAAGGAGCGTCGGACTTCATGCTCGACAATTATAATATCTACATCGAGAAACTTGAGATTTTCGCCGCTTTGATCGCCGCGGCTCTGGTGGCGGTGCTGGCGGTGTTTTTCCAAAAAACCCGCATTGGCCGGGCCCTGCGGGCCGTGGCCGACGACCATCAGGCGGCGCTTTCCGTGGGCATTTCCCTGCAAACGATCTGGGTGATCGTCTGGTCCGTGGCCGGCGTGGTCGCCTTTGTCGCCGGGGTGATGTGGGGCTCCAAATCCGGGGTGCAGTTCTCCTTGTCCCTGATCGCGCTGAAGGCGCTTCCGGTGCTCATTCTGGGAGGCTTCACCTCCATTCCGGGCGCCATCGTCGGCGGATTGATCATCGGAGTCGGCGAGAAGGTGGCGGAAATTTACATTGGGCCGTTGGTCGGCGGCGCCATTGAGAATTGGTTCGCTTATATGCTCGCCCTCGCGTTCTTGTTGGTGCGCCCCCAAGGTCTGTTTGGCGAACGTATTATTGAACGGGTTTGATCGGCTGAGGTTTTAAGGAAGGCTGCAAATATGTTTTACCGTGAAGCTGGTCAGTTTAAGACCACCTATAAAGCTGATCAGGCTATTTTTCCCATCGCCCAAGACCGCTGGGTGGTCTGGGCCTTTATCGCCGTCGCTTTTCTGGTGGCGCCGTTCTTCGTTAACGATTATTGGACCAATGCGGTGCTTCTGCCGCTGCTGATCTATGGACTTGCGGCGCTGGGCTTGAATATTCTCGTTGGCTATTGCGGGCAGATTTCGCTCGGCACTGGCGGCTTCATGGCGGTTGGAGCTTTCGCCTCCTATAAATTGATGACGTCTTTTCCAGAGTTGAACATTGCGATTGTTGTCCTTTTGTCCGGCGGCGTCACGGCGTTGGTTGGTTTGCTTTTCGGCCTTCCAAGCCTGCGCATTAAGGGCTTTTATTTGGCGGTCGCGACTTTGGCGGCTCAGTTTTTTCTGGTGTGGCTGTTTAATAAGTTCGGCTGGTTCTACAATTATTCGATGTCGGGCCAGATCACGGCGCCGGAGCGCAGTGTTCTAGGTTTTTTGATCACGGGCCCATCGGCGGCGCCTTGGGTTAAATATTTGTTTTGCCTGTCGTTTCTCGCCGTTTTCGCCCTTATCGCCAAGAATCTGGCGCGTGGACGCATCGGCCGCAGCTGGATGGCCATTCGCGATATGGATATCGCGGCGGAGCTCATCGGAGTACAGCCGCTCAAGACCAAATTATCCGCTTTCGCGGTTTCAAGTTTTTACATCGGCATGGCCGGATCTTTGCTTTTCACAGTCTATCTGGGAGCTGTGGAAGTGACTGAATCTTTTGGGATCAACGTTTCGTTTCTTGTGCTTTTCATGGTGATCCTTGGGGGGCTGGGCTCGGTTCTTGGCTCTTTTCTGGGGGCCGGGTTTCTGGTGCTTTTACCGATTTTTCTGAAAAACTTGATGGTTGACGGCATGAATTTTCTGCCCACGACCGCCAAACACGTGGAAATATTGCTTATGGGCGTTCTGATCATCTTCTTTTTGATCGTCGAGCCCCATGGGTTGGCGCGGCTTTGGCGGCTGGCGAAGGAAAAATTGCGCCTATGGCCATTCCCCTATTAATGGAAATAATATCAATAACATAACTAAGAGTAAGGTCGCATTTTCTAGGGAGGAACTGGATAATGACTTTCAGAATCTTAAAAACGGGGCTTGCGGCGTTGACGGTGGCGCTGCCATTGTCGATGTCATCTGCAAGCGCATATGAACTGACGATACCTTCGCTGGATTATCGCACGGGGCCTTATGCTCCAGGCGGCATTCCCTTCGCCAATGGATACGCCGATTATTTCACGCTTTTGAATGAGCGCGATGGGGGTATTAATGGCGCGCGGATCAATTTCGTCGATTGTGAGACGGCTTATAACACTCAGCAGGGCGTTGAATGTTATGAGAGCACCAAGGATGTGGGAGAATCCAAGGCGCTCGTCTATCAGCCCCTTTCAACGGGCATCACCTATCAGTTGATCCCCAAAACGGCCGTGGATGAAATCCCGTTGTTCACCATGGGCTATGGCCGCACCAGCGCCGCCAACGGAAAAGTTTTTCCATGGGTCTTCAACTTTCCCGGGACCTATTGGGACGCGGCTTCTGGCATGGTCAGCTACGCCGGGGCCATGGACGGGGGCATGGACAAATTGAAAGGCGAGACCATCGCCCTTGTCTATCACAACTCCGCCTATGGCAAGGAGCCGATCAGAACCCTGCAGGAGTTGTCGAAAAAATATGGCTTCAAGTTGGAGCTGCTGCCTGTTGATCACCCCGGTCAGGAGCAAAAATCCACCTGGCTTCAAATCCGGCGCATGCAACCCGATTGGGTGTTCATGTGGGGCTGGGGCGTTATGAATCAGGTGGCGATAAAGGAGGCGGCGTCGATCCGTTTCCCTATGGATCATTTCATCGGCAATTGGTGGGCCGGTTCTGAACATGACGTGTTGCCGGCTGGCGAAGGCGCCAACGGTTATCTTTCCGCCACTTTCCATGCGCCAGGGGCGGACTTCCCTCTCCATAAAGAAATTCTGGAGACGGTTTACGGCGCGGGCAAAGGCGCGGGCGACGCCGAGCGCGTGGGCGAGGTTCTTTATAATCGCGGCCTCGTCGCCGCAGTCTGGACTGTTGAAGCCATTCGCAAGGCCATGGAGATCAAAGGCTCGAATGAGATAATCGGCAAGGATCTGCGCGAAGGTTTTGAGGCGCTGGACGTTCCTGAAGAGCGTTTGGCGGAGCTTGGACTTCCGGCCTTCACTTATCCGGTGAAGATCACCTGCGCGGATCATTCCGACCCCGGCACTGTCTTGATCCAGCAATGGGACGCAGCTTCCAAGAATTGGAAAGTGGTGGCCTCGGGCATTCAGCCGGACACTTCCGTCGTCGATCCTTTGGTCGCGGAAGATTCAGCCGCATACGCCAAGGAAAATAATATTACTCCACGTTCGTGCGAGTGATTTCAACGCCTTTGGTTGAGTGAGGAATATGAAAATGAGCGAGACGCAAGGCCCCCCTATATTGGCGGTTAACAATATTGAGGTGATCTATAACCACGTGATCCTTGTGTTGAAAGGCGTCTCGCTCACCGTGCCGAAAGGCGGCGTTGTCGCCCTTCTTGGCGCGAACGGCGCCGGGAAGACCACCACCTTGAAAGCCGTCTCTAACCTTTTGAGGGCAGAGCGGGGCGAGGTGACCAAAGGTTCCATCGTCTTTGAAGGGGAACAGGTGGAGGCGCTGTCTCCCAATGAGCTGGTGCGCCGGGGGTGCATTCAGGTGATGGAGGGGCGGCATTGTTTTGGTCATTTGACTATTGAGGAAAACCTCCTGACGGGCGCTTTTACGCGTCGTGACGGGGCGAGCGCGGTGAAAGCCGACCTGGAGAAGGTTTATGCTTATTTCCCGCGGTTGCTGGAGCGCCGCTTCAGTCAGGCGGGCTACACCTCTGGTGGGGAGCAGCAAATGTGCGCCATTGGCCGGGCGCTTATGAGCAACCCGAAGATGATTTTGCTCGACGAGCCGTCTATGGGGCTTGCGCCGCAATTGGTTGAAGAAATTTTCGAGATCGTCAGGGAGTTGAACCAGAAGGAAGGCGTGTCTTTCCTGTTGGCTGAGCAAAACACGAATGTGGCGCTTCGCTATGCGACTTACGGCTATATCGTCGAGGCGGGACGCATCGTGCTCGACGGCGCCGCCAAGGCGCTGCGGGAAAACGAAGACGTCAAGGAATTTTACCTGGGCGTTGGCGGCGAGGGGCGCAAATCATTTCGTAATGTCAAGCATTACAAACGGCGTAAGCGCTGGCTCGCATGAGTTGGGGTTAGTTTGGCCGTGTGAAGTCAAGCCTTTATAAGCAGGGCGCTGGTCGCCTTTGTCAAATTTGAGAGGGAGCGCTCTGCGGGGCGAGGGAGAGCATGATCGGCGAGCATTTTGACAGTCTTGAGACGCGCGCGCCGGCGGAGCGGGAAGCGGAGCTGTTTGCGCGTTTGCCTGAAGTTCTCGCCAATGCGGTGGCAAATGCGCCGGGTTGGGCCCGTCACCTTGCGGGTTATGACCTATCCGCCGTCACGTCCCGGGCGGATTTGGCCCGCTTGCCGGTGTTGCGGAAGGCGGAGCTTATGGCGGCGCAAAAAGAGCGTCCGCCTTTTGGGGAGTTCGCGGTGAGCGGCCCCGCCGGTTTTGAGCGCGTTTATATGTCGCCGGGGCCGGTTTTTGAGCCTCATGGCGAAGGAGCGGACCCTTGGAGCGGGGCCCGCGCGCTTTTCGCGGCCGGATTGCGCCCCGGTGACGTGGTGCATAATGCTTTCGCCTATCATATGACGCCCGGAGGGTTCATTCTGGACCACGGCGCGCGGGCGTTGGGCTGCGCGGTGTTTCCCGCCGGCGTCGGCAACACGGAAATGCAGCTGCAAGCGATATCCAGCTTGAAGCCCACGGCCTATACGGGAACGCCGGATTATCTGAAAGTTCTGCTCGATAAGGCGCTGGAGATGAAATGCGACGTTTCCTCCATCACCAGAGGGCTGGTGTCTGGCGGCGCGCTGTTTCCCTCGCTGCGTCAGGAGTACCTGGAGCGCGGCGTTCATATGCGTCAATGCTACGCCACGGCGGAACTAGGCGTGATCGCCTATGAAACCATGGTGGATGAGGGATTGATCGTTAGCGAAGGCTTGATTGTCGAAATCGTCCGGCCGGGAACCGATGATCCGGTTCCTGACGGAGAAATCGGGGAGTTGGTGGTCACCAATTTCAGCGCCGGCTATCCGATGATTCGCTTTGGCACAGGCGATTTATCGGCCGTGGCCGAGGGCGCGTCGCGCTGCGGGCGCACCAACATCCGCATTAAGGGCTGGATGGGGCGGGCGGACCAACGCACGAAAGTGAAGGGAATGTTCGTCGACCCCAAGCAGATTGCGGAATTGCGCGCGCGTCACCCGCAGGTTCTCAACGCCCGGCTTGTGATTGAACGCCGCAATGAGCAAGATTTCATGACGCTTCATTACGAGAGTGAGATGATGACGCCTGATTTTGAAATGGTCCTTGGCGAAAGCTTGCGAGAGCTCACCAAGTTGAAGGGCGCGGTGGCGCGCGCTGCGCGCGGGTCGTTGCCGAAAGACGGAAAAGTGGTGAGTGACGAGCGTAATTACGATTGAAACTGAAGGCGCGGCTTTCGCACGAGCGTTGCGCTTCCGTTTTTTGAGTATAAAGGCGCATCTCGCCGTAAAAAAGTCATATGCTGTTGCTTTTAGCGGGTGTCGTGGCGGCCTTGCGCTGGCGAGCTTAGCGACATACACAACTTGCAAATCTGCACGGCTTGAAATTCGGCGAACGGTGGTACCATGGAACATCCCTCAGCACGCTCTGCGTCTCTTAAATCCAATTCAGAGCGGACCTGGGTCGCTTCGGCGCTACGAACGGTTCAGACGGAAATTGACGGTCTGGAAGCGCTGCGTAACGCCCTCGCCAGTGAACTGGGCGCCCCATTTGACGAGGCGGCGCGTTTGATTTGCTCGATTTCCGGCCGATTGATTATCACCGGCATTGGAAAAAGCGGCCATATTGGCGCGAAAATGGCGGCGACTCTGGCTTCCACAGGCACCCCTGCTTCTTTCGTGCACGCCAGTGAAGCCAGCCATGGCGATCTGGGCATGATCACCGATCAGGACGCCGTTGTGGCGATTTCTTGGTCAGGTGAAACACAGGAGCTGGCGAGCACCATCGCCTATACGCGGCGTTTCAAGGTGCCGTTGATCGCCATCACCTCGCGCAAAGATAGCGCGCTTGGCAAGGCTGCCGACATTATTCTGGCCATGCCGAAGGTCACCGAGGCCTGTCCGCATGGGTTGGCGCCGACCACTTCGACCATATTGCAGATGGCGACGGGGGACGCATTGGCCATCGCTTTGCTTGAGGTGCGTGGTTTCACAGCTCAGGATTTTAAGATTTTTCATCCTGGAGGACGTCTTGGCGCCAGCTTGCGTCACGCCCGCGACATCATGCATTCGGGCGCGTCCATGCCTTTGGCCGATGCGAATATGTTGATGCGCGAAGCGATTTTGCTCATGACCCAAAAAGGCTTCGGGGTTCTTGGGGTGGTGGATGAACTCGGCCGCCTTGTGGGGGTTATCACCGATGGTGATTTGCGTCGTCATTTGTCTTCGGACTTTCTGGACAAGAAAGCGGGCGACGTCATGACCCGCGACCCGAAAACGATTTCTCCGGATTTGCTGGTGGCCTCCACTTTGGAGTTCGTCAACACGGCTTCGATCACATCCGTATTCGTGGTCTCGGATGGACGCCCTGTGGGAATTATTCACCTGCATGATCTTTTGCGCATCGGCGCGGCGTAAGGAAAGCGCGCTTTCAAGTATTTCCTGTCTTTAAAGGCATGTGGGCGCCGGCAAGTCGGCGCCCGTTTTAATTATTGACGCTCGTGTTAGGGCTTTGTTTACCTTAATGGGAGTTAAGAAATTTTGTTCTTTTCCCGGTCTCCGTTAGGGAAAATTTAGCCATAGCTGTTTTAAAGTGCCCCATGAGAATTAGCGGAAATGGTCTGCTGGAAATCGTGGTGTGTCGATGGATTTTGCAACAATAATTGGCATCGTCGTGGCTTTCGCCGTTGTGGTGATCGCTATTTTTCTCGGCGGCAACATCACTCAGTTTATCGATGTTCCTTCAATGCTGATCGTGATCGGCGGAGGGCTTGCGGCGACTTTGGTGCGTTTTCCTTTGTCTGGGATTGGCAGCGCTTTCAGCGTTGGCGGTAAGGTGGCGTTCACCCACAAGAAAGCGGACCCGCGCGATTTGATCGAAGAAATCAGCAATCTAGCTGATGTGGTGCGCAAATCCGGTCCGTTGGGGCTTGAGAATATTGCGGTCTCTGACGTGAATCTGGCGAAAGGCGTGCAATATATCGCCGACGGTTATGAATTGGATTTCATCAAGGAAACCATGGAGCGTGAGCGGGATCTTTATCTGGAGCGCTTGCAGGTCGGCCGGAAGGTGTTCAAGGCCCTGGGCGATTCCGCGCCGGCCTTTGGCATGATTGGAACGCTTGTCGGTCTCGTGCAGATGCTGGCGACGATGGACGACCCGTCAACCATTGGACCGTCAATGGCGATTGCGCTGCTGACGACGCTTTATGGGGCTCTTATCTCCAACGTCATTTGTTTGCCCATCGTTGATAAACTGGATTCCAAATTCGAAGTTGAAGAGGTCAATCAGACTCTCGTTATCGATGGCGTTCTGCAAATTCGTGAGAATAAGAGTCCGGCGATTATTCGCGAGATGCTTATCGCCTATATGCCGGAAAAATCCAGAGCCGCCATGGCTGAAGCGGCATAGGCGAGAGCGCCCCAAAGGCGGACAGAACCGAAACAGATGATGCGATTAGAGGCGGCGGATGGCTCGTAAAAAACAGCAAGGCGGGGGAGGCGCGCCAGACTGGTTGGTCACATTTGCGGATCTTATGTCGCTTCTTGTGTGCTTTTTCGTCCTTATTATTTCCTTTTCTATTCAAGATAAGCAAAAGCTTCAGGTGGTCGCCGGTTCAATGCGCGAAGCCTTTGGCGTCAAGGAGACGTCGCGGCGCAATGGCGTTATCGAGATCGAGGGTATTCCTGTTCGCGAGTATATGAAGAAAGTCAGTCAGTCCAGTCAGGAACTGGATTCGAACTTTGCGGCGCAGCGTCATGAACAGCGAAAACAGCAGGGCGCGGAGGCGAATACTCATTCAGTTCATGAGACGGATATTGAGCAGCCTCGTCAATTCGCCACCGCAGCCGCTTCCTTGCGCCAAGCCATGCAGGAATTACCTGAAATCACCGAAGTTTCCTCAAATGTGATTCTTGAGGAGACGGACGAGGGGCTTAATATTCTGCTTGTCGATCAGGATGGGCGTTCAATGTTCCCTGAGGGATCGAAATTTCCTTATGAGACCACGCGTAGCCTGTTGGTGAAAATGGCGCCGGTGCTGGCGCAAATGCCTAATCGAATTGAGGTCACGGGGCATACCACCAGCGGCGGCGGCGCGCTCGATCCGAATTACACAGGTTGGGAGCTTTCCGCGGATCGGGCGAATGCCGCACGGCAAATTTTGGTGGAATATGGCGTGCCGGAAGATCGCTTTTACGGTGTTGTTGGAAAAGCTGACAGCGAACCTTTGTTTCCAAATGATCCGTTTTTGGCGGCGAACCGCCGGATTGGAATTTTGCTGATGGCGGAAAAGCCGCCATTGCCGGTGGGGTATAATCCATAGGGCTTATGGTGAGGGCGATGGCGGGTTGATGAGCGCGTTCGTCTCTCCCGCCGCTCCATTCCCATGAGGGGCGGGGCGGGGGAGGCTTTTCAAGGGGTTAAATTTCTACCGCTTCAATGATTAGCGAAGCGTTTTCAACGCTTGTGACGCGTACTTTCGAACCTGCAGGCAGGTCTGGACCGCGAACCCGCCAGATCGTATCGCCAACTTTCAACCGCCCTGCGCCTTGGCTGATCGGCTCCGATAGAATGAACTCACGCCCCACGTAGCGTGTGCCGCCGCGGTTCAGCAAGGGGTCATCGCCCTCGCGGTTGTTTTTGCGCAGGACATAGCGACCTGAGAAAAGGCTTACGGCGGACAACACGACAAACAGAACAAGATTCACCTGCCAACTGAGGTCCGCCACCAGCGCTATCGTCCCAACGAGCACTGCGGCGATGGCGAACCAAAGGAAGAAGGAGCCGGGCGCCAAGATTTCAAGTCCTAGGAGAAATAGACCTAAAATCCACCAGGACCATGGGCCAAGCTCATGAACGATGCGTTCGATCAGGCTCACTCGGCGCCTCCGGTTTCATTTTGGGCGCTCGTGTTGGGGATGCGGGAAGATTTTACGCGCTTGGAGGTTTTTTCACCGTCGCCGCTGAAAGCTTCCTTGGCGATTTCGGTGATGCCGGCGAGAGAGCCCAGCATTGAAGTAGCCTCCATTGGCATCAGCATTATCTTTTGATTTGGCGAATTGGCGAATTTCCCAAAGGCCTCCACATATTTGTTGGCGACGAAGTAGTTGATGGCCTGCACGTCGCCTTGCTCAATAGCCGCGCTGACCATTTGCGTGGCTTTTGCTTCCGCTTCCGCTTCTCGCTCCCGTGCTTCCGCGTCGCGGAATGCGGCTTCCCGGCGACCTTCCGCAGCGAGAATAAGGCCTTGTTTTTCACCCTCGGCCTTGAGTATTTGAGATTGCCGCTTGCCTTCAGCCTCAAGAATCGCCGCGCGTTTTTCGCGCTCCGCCTTCATTTGTCGCCCCATGGCGTCAACGAGGTCCAGAGGAGGGTTGATGTCCTTGATTTCGATGCGGGTGATTTTGATGCCCCAAGGCTCTACGGCGGCGTCGACGACGCGGAGCAGCTTTTCATTTATTTCGTCGCGATTGGAAAGCAGCTGATCCAGATCCATCGAACCCATAACGGAGCGAATGTTTGTCATCGTTAGGTTGAGGATGGCGTTTTTCAAACCCATGACTTCATAGGCGGCGCGGGCGGCGTTGAGAATTTGATAATAGGTGACGCCGTCGACGGTGACCGTGGCGTTGTCGCGGGTGATCACCTCCTGCGAGGGAACGTCGAGGACTTGCTCCATGACGTTCAGCTTGTGACCAATTTTATCGATGAAGGGAAGAACGAAATTTAGGCCGGGCGTGAGTGTTTTGCGATAGCGGCCAAAACGTTCGATTGTGTAATTATATCCTTGAGGTATTGTTTTCACACCTGCGAAGAATGTCAAAATAACGAGCAGGAGTAGAACGATTAGAGCGATGTCAAAGCCCTGGATTGCAGGCGGCATGAATTTATTCCCGGCGATAGAGGATGATGGATGTAATTATCGCATGTTTCACTCAAATCGCCAGAGAGTTGTGGCGCAAATTAGGCGGTGATTTGTTAATATATCTCATGGGGCGCGGATTACGCCGACCAGCCTCCCAATTCACGCCGAGCTACGCTTTCAAGCACTTCGACGCCTAGGTCGCTGTCATTCAGGCATGGAATGTGAGAAAATTCTGAGCCGCCGTGTTCAAGGAATATGTCCTTTACTTCTCCTGCGATTTCCTCGAGCGTTTCAAGGCAGTCGGCGACAAAGCCCGGGTTGAGAATCGCTATGCGCTTCACGCCGTCTTTCGCTAAAGCCTCCACGGTTTTATCCGTGTAGGGCTGAAGCCATTCCTCTGGTCCGAAGCGTGATTGGAACGTGAGCCTCAGTTTATCTTCAGACCACCCGAGTCTCTCGCGCAGCAGCCGCGCGGTTTTCGCGCAGTGGCAATAATATGGATCGCCCTTTTTGAAATAAGATTGCGGAATTCCGTGAAAGGAGGCCAAAACCACTTCGGGTTCGAAATCAAGGTTTGCGAGATGGTTTTCTATGGATTGGGCGAGGGCGTTGATATAAATCGGATCGTCGTGATAGGGCGGCACGGTGCGCAAGGCCGGTTGCCAGCGCATTTTCATGAGCGTTTGAAAGGCCACGTCGTTGACTGTGGCGGTGGTGCTAGCCGAATATTGCGGATAGAGGGGGAACAGGAGAATGCGCTCGCAACCCTGTTCTTTCATGCGGGTTAGTCGCTCTGCTATCGATGGATCGCCATATCGCATCGCCCAATCAACCTGAACCTTTGCTCCCGCCGTATTGAAAGCCGAGTGCAGCTTTTCCGTTTGTGAGCGAGTGATGGTGCGCAAGGGAGATTCGTCTTTCTCCTTGTTCCAGATTTCCTCGTAAGCCTTGCCGGACTTTCCCGGTCTGGTCGTTAGAACGATTCCATTGAGAATCGGATACCAAAGAATCCGAGGGGTTTCGATGACCCGTCGATCTGATAGAAATTGCTTCAGATATCGCCGCATGGACCAGTAATCGGTTCCATCGGGCGTTCCCAGATTGACCAGCAAAACGCCGACTTTGCCGTGATTGACAGAAGGATGAGCCGCTGGTTTCACGGAAGAGTGTGACGTTGGGGGGGATGCATTGGTCATTTGGGCCGCCTGACGTGATTTTGAACCGGCGCGATGGCGCCTAGTCTGGGGCAAGATAGTTCACAAGTCTCCCACGTCCAGTGTCTTCTGAAGATTTTGCTCGGCTCTTTCGAGCTCTTTTGCGTGGGTGACTCTATTTTTAAGGTCCGACTCGGGTTTTGTCTTTGATGCCGCGACGAGACCTTTTGTCACGTCGCGGGATTAGCTTATTATTACATCCATGTGTCATTATCCAAACCGCTCAACGAGGACGTGTGAACCGTGACTTGTTCAGCCGTCTCCAAGTTGTGGAATACGATCAGCTCCACTTCGTCGATGAGATGGAAGGCGCCGGGGCCGCCGACTTCCACCGTCAAGCCGTTCAAATTGATGCTGTGTTCATCTCTGGAGCCGACGATGAGCACCGTATCAACGCCTTGCCCGCCATAAATACGGCAAGAGCCATAGCCTGGAAGAATCAGATCGTCGCCTTCAGCTGCGTAAATGGTGTCGTCGCCGTCGAAGGACAAAATGATGTCATCCCCTTCATAGCTATAAATCGTGTCGCCCTGTTCGGTCCCTTGCATGATGTCGTCTACATAGCCGCCTTGAATGATCGGCTCGGTTACGGGCTCGGAAGGCGTTACGGGGGAAGGCGACGTAACGGGGGGAGTTTCTGGAGAAGTGGCGGGGGGGATGGATACGTCGCCGTTGTTTAATCCATTGCCATGGGCGGGGTTGCTGTTCGCCAGTTCGTATTCGGTTTGCGATTGCGTGAAATAAAGTCGCTCTATGTTGAGCGCGAGGATTTGCTCGCCGCCGCCGCTGATCTCCAGCTTTTCTCCGTCGCCAGACCAGCTGTAGAGGCTCTCCGGGCCGTCAAGGACCAAAGTGTCAACGCCGGTGCCGCCGTCAATTCGGCTTTGTCCTGTTCCGCCGTTGATGCGGTCGTTTCCATTTCCTCCATAAATATCGTCGTCGCCCGCGCCCCCATGTAGCGTGTCGTCGCCGTCGCCGCCGTAAATTCTGTCGTCGCCGTCGCCGCCATAGACGATATCGCTTCCCGCTCCGGCGAACAGACTGTCGCCATAGGCGGATCCGGTAAGCATGTCGTCGCCCTCATGAGTGAGCGCTACGTAGCCGGTTATCTGACCGGAGTTTCCTGGTCCATATGCGGAAAGGTCAAGTGTGTTGGATGCGGTGTAATTGAGTATGGGCAAGTTGCTGGAGGCGTAATTTTCGCCGTCGCCGATAGCGCGCAAGGTCGCGGCGGCCGGCTTTTCAGAAATGGCTCCTGTTGAAAGCCGCTCAAACAGACCGAAAGAACCTTCAGCGATAGCCGTTGTGCCGTTATTGCCGGAAACATTATCCCAGGCGTTATAAAACTCGTTTTGTTCGACGAACGCATTGTCGAGCACTGCGTGGGCGGTGGCTCCCTGAAGGTTGGAGTTGCCCCAAGCCTCCATTACGCCAAGCGCTTCGGCGTAAAACACCGCTTGATCGATAAGGCCGGCGGATCCGGCTCCCCGATATCCCAGATAAGAGGGAACGCCGAATTCGGTGATCCACATATCGGCTTGAGAGTAGCCATATTGGTTCAAAAGATTCTGAGAGCCATAAAGAGCGCCTTGGAAGCTGAAGTTGAAATCCCATTGGTTCGCCATTGTGTCTGGCTCGGGGATCCAATCCGTAGGTCTTCCTGAATGGGGCGTCTGGTAGGAGTAGTCATAAGTCGTGTAGGGGTGGACGGCGAAAGCGTCCACATTGCCGCCAAGTGAGGCCAGTGTTTGCAAAACGCGCTCAAAATAGGCGGGGTCATTATGCGCGACGCCGGCGGCGATGACTTGAATCGATTGCCCTGTGGCCACTTCAGCTCGATCTACGGCCTGTTGCGCTGCGTTGAGAAAGACGCCGTAGTCGCGGGCGTTGTCGAGACCTACTGACCAGAACCGCGGCGCGTTAGGGTCTTTTCCAGCGTAATACACGCCGTCATTCATGAATGAGAGATTGGGCTCGTTGGAAACTTCCCATCCGGCGACCACATGCGCATAAGCGCCATATTCTTCATGCACGGCTTGAACCAGCGCGCCAAAACGTTCGCCCATTTCCACCAGCTGCCAGTCTTCTTGCGGGGCGTCGGTGGTGGCGCCCGAGGCAGGCAAGAGGTCTGGCGGGGTTTGGCCTGGTTCGAAAATTAGCTTGAGGTCGAGAGTGTCGCCCATTTTCATTAGCGAGCCGATGTAATCGACCGCGCCGGGCCGAGGTCCTTCGGGACCAACTGTGGCGAGATTTAACGGTATGCGAAGAATTTCAGCGCCGCCAGCTGTCGCAATTTCGAACATACGCTGATCGGAAACACCGGAATGAGCAGGTGCGGCGCTCGTGTTCCAGTTATTGTTAATAGCGTGCATGCCGACAACAAAATCGAGTGAGCCCATGATGTTTACCTATTTTGTTGAAGGTGCATCATACTCCGAGAAAGAAAATCTTACAAACTACTTTTGTGGTTATTTGGCGAATATATATATTGGAAGATGTTATGCGTTTAAATGGGATTTTAATTAAAGTTTATATATAAAATATTACAAAACAACTTATATTTTTACTACGATATCATAGGTTATTGGTCGGGGCAAGGTGACTCTATTTGGTTTGTGGATTTTGCGAGGCGTGCGCCACGCGTAATTTGAGAGCTAAGAGGGTGAATACGGCAGAAATCAAGGGCGTGGCGGGCGCCTCGGAATGGGACGAAAAAATGAGTTTTTGATGCGAAGTGTTCAAAAATGGGACTGATGGCGGATATGGAGGCGGGTAAATTTGATCTCAGTTATGCGTCTGTATTTTCTGAAAAAAGAATTTCAATGATTGGCTCGAAATGCTCCTGCCGCAGAGCTTGTCCGTTTGTATAATTCATATAAAGCGTCTCTGATAATGTGGGCCGGATGGCGATTTTTTTTCCTGCCGCGGAAATTTTCTTTTTTAGTTGGGCGACCTGATCGCCATGCGCCTTGGCGACCACGATGGGAATGGGCGCATTGATTTTATCATATTGAAAGGCGACGAGATATTTGTTGCCTGCGATGGCGAAAAATACGTCCTGAAGTGAGGGGCCGGAGACGATTTCATGAGCGATGTTGCGCTGGGAGCTTTTGACTTCTGGGTTGCCTTGGCTTTCCTTGTGTTCGCGCTTTATTTCATCTTTTGTCATTTTCTGTTTTTTGAGAAAGAAAATGATCTGCAGGCGATAGTCCAGAACGGAAAGAATGAATGTGAGCGTTCCTACAAGTATTAAAAATATTATTAGAATTATATAAATAAAACTTTGCATGCAATTTGCGCCGCATGCAGATGAGTTAATGGCGTTTTCTATGTTGTAATATATAACGTAAAACAATATTATGAATACAAATGTTGTTGTTGTAATTATGTGTGCTGTAGAGTATAAATTATCTAATGAAAAAACTCTTTTGAAATACTTTGATGGGTGAAGATTTCCAAAATTCGGTTTTATTTTTTCGAATGAAAAGGTCAATTTCGCCGTCACTAATGTGAGCGCAATTGTTACGAGCGCCAGAATGGCGATGAACGGCAGTAACTGGTAGAGGGAAATCTCCAGTATCAGGCCGCTGGCTTCATATAGGATCAAATGAAACGGGCGATTTGGCGCTGACGTCATCAAAATCAATAAATCAGTCATGCTGGAGCTCAGGCGAGGCCAGAAGGCAAATATCAAAACGAGGGTGGCGATAATCAGCATTCCAGCCGAAAAATTTTTCTGCTGCGGTATGTCGCCTTTTTTCTTTGAGTCCCGCAGTTTTTTCTCTGTCGCCTGTTCTGTTTTTTCCTGACTGCTCATGGGGCGGACATTTCTTTGGAAAATACGACTTTCAATGTTTCGATGGACGTTGAAAAAAGCTCCATTACCTGGGGCAAAATATAATCCATGTACAGGAAAACCATAATCAGAAAGACGGCGGTCTTGATTGGCATGCCAAAGGTCAATGGATTGAGTTGTTGCGCTTGTTTAGCCACAAAGACGATGGCGATGTCCGTTAGGAGGAGGAAGCCTGATATTGGCGCGCTGAACGCGGCGGCGAGAAAGAGAATACGCCCGGCCATTTCGATATACACGTAAGAGGCAGCGCTCTCCATGCGGGGCAGGGGCGCGGTTATTGGCCAGATCTCAATACTGGTGAAAAGCAGACCAAGTATGACGAGAAACCCACCGGAGGCGAAGAAGAAGCCTGTGAAAACCTGGGTGAGAAAATTGCTGGTTGGCGTCGCCGCCGCGTCAAAAAGCGGGTTGAAGTCTTCCGACATGGTGGCGCCGCGCTGTGTGTCAATGAAAGTTCCGGCGATTCCCAAGGCGTGTACAGGAAACCACGCTAATACGCCCAGCAGCAGTCCGATGAAAACCTCTTTCATCGCAATGACGATCATTGCGGGGTGTTCCGTCGGTGCGCCCGCGAGGTCGTTATAGACTTTTGGCGCGAGCAGCATGGCGATGCAGAACTGAAGGCCGCTTCGCACGGTGAGCGGAATTGTCTTGCGGTTAATGATCGGCGACATGACCATGAACGCGGTGAGCCTGAGAAAGCTCAGCGTGACGGCGGCGGCGAGCAATTGCCCATTTTCGCCAAAAAGACCGCTGGGAAGGTCGCTGTGCAGGACCGCCGGTATCATCTTGTCAGGGCGCCGAAATTGTCAAAAACCTGATTTTGAAATCCTAGAAGCAGAGCCCCTGTCCAGGAGCTGGTTGCGAAAAAGGTGATGATGACGGCTGTTAGTTTGACGGCGAAGGAAAGTGTTTGCTCTTGCACCTGAACGACTGCCTGAATGATTGCGATCAATAGGCCGACAGCGGTTGCGACGGCTATCGCGGGGAAAGACAGTTGCAAGATGAGCAGGATTGACGTCTTCGCCATAAAGATGGTGTCTTGTTGCGGCATATTGGTGTCCTTAAATATAACTTATGATTAATCCGTGTAAAAGTCTGGTCCATCCATCGGCTGCGATAAATAGAAGAAGCTTTGCTGGCAGTGATAAGAGCATTGGTGGAACCATCATGGCTCCCATTGCGAGTAATATATTAGAAACTACCATGTCTATAACGATGAATGGTAAGAATAAAAGAAATCCAATTTCGAACGCTCGAGTTATTTCCGATACGACATGGGAAGGGATCAATATCAGTAGATTTGTAGGGCTGATGAACTGATGGAGTTCGGGTGGCCATAATTCCCGGGCGGCCTGCATGAAGAACAGGCGTTCACGCTCAAAGCTGAATTTGGTGAGATAGCCGATAAGGTGCTTGGAGATTATTTCGTATGATTTTTGGATGTCCGGCCAAGTTTCAAATCGGGCTTGGGCGATATTTAGGTCGATGGCGATTTGATACGCCAGCGGCATGCTGATGAAGATCGTTAAAGTCAGGGCGATTGAGTTGAGGACGAGGGTGGATGGCGCCTGTTGAACGCCGAGCGCATTGCGAAGGAGCAGCAACACGATAGAAATTTTGGTGAAAGCCGTCGTCATTACTGCGAGAAAAGGCAGCATTGACAAGGCTGTGAGACCGAATATCGTCGGCAGCAAGCTTGGCACAGTCTGAGACATGGCGCGTCAATCCATCTTTGTCCAGCTGGCGATGCGCACTCCAATGGCGCCATTTACGTTGAAAAGATCGCCTGTGCCGACTTTGCATCCATTGGCGCGAATGGTGACCGGCGCTTCCAGCCCGCGGTCCAGCTTGAACACATAGCCTTCTTTCAGACTGGCGAAATCCTCCAGCGGAACGTTCAAATCGCCAATGTCGAAGGTTAGTTGAATGGGAATTTTCGCAATGGCGGCGTTGTCTTCGCGCTCGTCTGCAGCGGCTGGGGAGGAGGGGGGAAGGGTGTCTGTCCCGGGTTTCGCGGGAGCTATGCTGGTCGTGGGAGCGTCGAAACTGGAAGGTGGAAATTTCGAGAATTGATCAAACATGGGTTCTCCGCTTAATTTCTTTGTGATTTCAATGCCGTTTTCGATAAAATGGCCCTCAAAGCAGGGCGTCTCAGCAATGAGTAAATTTATGAGCCCACGAAAAATCGGGCCTTCTTTGATCTGAATGAAGCTTTGAGCTGTAACGCTTTTCAGCTCGCCAAAAGATAATTCGCTGGCGCCCAGATGAGTGCGGCAGATCACGGGGAGGCGGCGCGGCGTCGTTCGTTCGACGGGAAAATTCGCTAAAAGATGGGCTAACTGTGTGGCGCTCGTTTTATCTTGTGGTCGCAAGCGAATTAAATAGGTCGCCATTGTCTCCACGTGAATCCGCGCTTCGAGCGGTGGAAAGGCGTTTGCGTTTGGGGGCTTGTTGTTCGCATTTTCTGAAGCAGGCGCTGAAGTGTCGCCAGCTTCTTGCGTCTCCGTCACGAATGAGTTGAACTCCAGTTGAGCGCCTATGACATTCGCCAGCTCGTCGAGTAAAATTGAGACGGCGAGTGGTCCTAACCAAACGCCGCTCCCTTCTTCTAGGTTTTTCCACCCCGGGAGGGCGAACTCCCGCAGCTGTAAAAATAAGTCGGCTTCGATTTCGACGATGATCGGCGAGGCTCCAATGCGGCAAAGTACTTTTACCGACGTTGGGGCGCTTGCAGGCGGGGAGGCGAAAAAAAGCGTGGCCGCGCGCTCCATCAAGAAAAAAGAACGGGGCGCAATGCGCCGGCCCGTCGTTTGAATATACGCAAGCGCGGCGGGCGATATTTTCGGCAGGGTGAGAGGCGTTTGGGTCATCGGCGGAATCCATGAGCGCCGGATTCGATGATTTCGCTGATCTGGGCGTCTTCTTGGGCGATGTGGAGTTGCTGTAAGGTGGTTTTTTCCAAATCGCAGGCATGTTGCACGCCTTGCAAACGCTGGAGCGCCGCGGCGACGCGCTTTTGGGCGTGAGCGAGAGCGTCGCGGGTCTTTTCTAAATGAGCTTGGGCCTGATTGCGAGCCTCCCAAAGCGTCGCTTGCTTTTCCTTGATTGTCTTGAGGCGCCACTTGATGTCGTCGCTCGTCGTTTTTCCGATTTCGCGGCCGACCATTTCCTCAAGCCATCTGCGTTCTATGTCACGATGACGCTCGTCGAAATCATTCGCTTCCCGCATTGCTTTCTCGGCGGCTTCCTGAGCGTTCGCCGCAGTTTGTTCGCATATGCGCGCGTGCATTTGAGCCTGTTTCAGCTTTTGTTGGCGCAGGAATAAAATCTGTTGTAGCGAGGTTTTCAACGCGCCAGCTCCTGCAATCTCTCGCAAGCGTCCTGATAGGAAACGGCTTCATTTACGCTCTGTCGTAAAAAGGCGTTTATGAGGTCGCGTTTAGCGATTGCTTCGTCCCCCAAAGGGTCTTGTCCGCGTTGGTATTCGCCAATATTGATCAGTAGTTCTATTTCGTCGTATTTGGCGAGCAGCTCGCGTAATTTTGCGCTGGCCTCCAGATGAGCTTTGCTAGCCAGCGACGTCATGACGCGCGACACGCTTCCCAAAACGTCGACTGCAGGATAATGGCCTTTCGCCGCCAGTTTTCTGGACAGAAGGATATGGCCATCGAGAAGCGAGCGTACTTCATCGGCCACCGGTTCGTTCATGTCGTCGCCTTCCACCAGCACCGTGTAAAGGGCGGTGATCGATCCGGAGTCCGTGCGCCCTGAGCGTTCAAGCAGGGAGGGGAGCTTTTCAAATACTGAAGGTGGGAAGCCGCGCCGGGTCGGGGGCTCGCCCGCTGCCAGTCCGATTTGCCGTTGGGCGCGGGCGAACCGCGTCACGCTGTCCATCAACAACAAAACCCTGGCGCCCATGTCGCGAAAATATTCCGCGATGGCGGTGGCCGTATAGGCCGCTTTCACCTGTTCGACGGCGGGGCGGTCGGAGGTGGCCACCACCACTACGGAGCGCGCCAGCCCTTCTTCGCCAAGTTGGTGTTCAATGAACTCGCGCACTTCGCGCCCACGTTCGCCGATCAGGGCGACGATTGTCACATCGGCTTGTGCGTTGCGCACCAACATGGACAAGAGCGTTGATTTTCCGCCGCCCGCGGCCGCGAAAATTCCCATTCTTTGCCCTTCGCCGCAGGTCAGAAAACCGTCAAGCGCACGAACCTTGAGCGGCAAAGGCGTTGAGATAACGGGGCGGCGCATGGGGTCTGGCGGCGCATTTTCCGCTGGGTAGAACCGATCATAAGCGATAGCGCCGCGATGGTCCATCGGTTGGCCAAGCGCGTCCACGACGCGTCCAAGAAGCGCGGGGCCAACGGGTACGTCATGTCCGGCGCCGCTTGGGATAACTACGGATTTATTGGAGACGCCGGTTAGCGCTCCATAGGGGGTTAGGATCGCTTGATCCGCTTCGAAGCCGATGACCTCGGCTCTGAGAGGCGCTGCGCCCGAGCGGCTGATGTGGCAAATTTCGCCAATATGAAAATCTCCGCTGGCTTTGATCACGGTTCCGGCGGCTAACATCACGCGGCCGTTGACGACTATGGGCGTGGTGGCGTGAATGATCTCGCGCATTTCTACGGTGAAAGAAGAGGCGGGGGTGGATGCTGCTTGGAAGGGGCGAGAGGAGTTTTGGTCTGTCAATTTTCTCCGCCCTCCTGCGTTTGGGGCGTGGCGGGGGCGTAGACTGAGGCGGACGCTGATGCAGCGGTGTTTTGCGGCGAGCCACCGCTATGTGGACTTTGTCCCGCCCGCGCGCCGGTTTTCAGCGCGGCGCAAAGCGTGTTGACCTGCATGGACAGAGAAGCGTCAAGTATGCGGGTCGGGGTGACCAGAAGGATTTGGTCGTCGGTGAGGCTTGGGTCGGGGCGCAAGATGAACTCTGGAGCGTCGCCGGACTTGGGGAGGCTACTCAAAAAAACTTGCATGTCCGCCGCCGCTCCGGGCGAAATATGCAAAGTGACTTGAACTTCTTCGGCGAGTTGTGATTTGGCTTGATTCAAAATGTCTCTTACGACGTCTTGTTTGGGTAGGTGGCCTAAAATACGGCGCAGGCAAAGTTCAACGACGTCCGTTAATTCCCGCCAACGCTGATTTTCGCCCTGCTGGAACCGGGCGATAACCTGCAGCAATTCGGCGCCGCCGTCGGCCAGCCCTTGCGAATATCCGTCACTATATCCCGCGTTACGCGCGTCTTCCGCCGCGGCGTCCATTTCCTGATGTAGGGTGTCGCTGCGAGCTTGACATGTCGCCAGCACGGACTCCGCTTTTAGCCATTGCCGGAAAACCTCCGCTGGGATCACCGTGTCGCTGGGCAACGGTGGTAAGTCTTCACGAATTATGGTTTTCATGGTGGGGTTCCCAATTGAGTTCGTTGTCCATTCGCGCGCAAATGACAAGAGCGTTAGCCAGGGACCTGGGCGCGTGGCGGGCAATGCAAGGAACGTCGTCGGGGGAAAAGCGCAGCGAGATCCGAAGTTGAATTTGCCGTGACTGGCAGGAAAGCCAGGCTGCGGCGAAATCACGCCAGTCGAGATCGGGGCAAGATGCGGGAGAGCTATGGGGCGACGCTTCGTCCACAGATAAGGCTTCCGCCATTCCCATTTGATGGACGTTAAGAAATGCTTTTTCACCCAACCTGGAAATAATTTCGCGCATTTTTCGGCCATCCACCATCGCCGCAATTTTTCGACGTTGCATATAGGCGTGGGCGTAATTGCATAGGCGTTTGAATCTTGAGAGCTCAAGGCAGGAGATGGCGAGCGCGTCAACGTCATGGCTGAGCGGCGGCGCAGGAACCAAGTCGTAGGCTTCAAAGAGAGCGGCGTCGAGCTTCGCGCGCAGGCTTGCGCATTGCAGCGCTTTGCCTGTCGCCTTCAAATCGTTGAGTTTCAAGAAAGAAGCCGCGCGGCTCAAATCGATATAGGTATGGGGCTGTAACCAGAATCTGGCGAACTGAGGTCTGAAGTCTGCGGGGAGGTCTCGCCAAAATTGGCCGTGGGCGCAATTCATGACCGGGGTTTCCGTCGAGCGAGATAATACGCCAAGCCAGTGCTCAGAGGTAAAAGAAGCGCCAGCGCCAAACATGTGTAGATCAGAAGATGCAGGCGCCAAACGCTTGCGTGATGCGTAATGATCCCGCCGACGTCGACAAAGGGGTCTTTTTGATTGGTCGCAGAGGGTTCAATTGGCGTGAGGATGACGGAAACCTGATCAAATGAGAGGTTTTCGACGCCAAAGGCCACTAGTTGTTTGATTTCCGGTATAAGCGCGTCAATGGGCGCGTCGGAGAAGTAGCGCACCGACACCGAAGCGCTGGGCGGAAGCGACTTTCCTAGTAAATTATCCTGCTTCGATCCTGCGATGTGAACTCTGGCGGATAAAACGCCTTCCAGCTCCGAGATAGTTTGTGATAGCTCCTGACTACGCGCGTAGAGAAATCGCGCCCATTCTTCGGTCGGCGAAGAAATGAGGCCATCCTGCTTGAACACGGACCCCAAGTCCGAGTATGTGGCCTTCGGATATCCGTTCGATTTCATGAGTTCCACTGCGTCTGAAAAGCGATCACCATCAATCAATATTGTGATTTGGCCATCTTTTGATCGCTCCTTTTCGACGGATATTCCTGCTTGCAGCAGGAGCGCGACCATTTCATTCGCTTCTCCTTCCGGTAAATCGTGATAAAGTTCTGATTTGCAGCCGGATAAAATTAAAGAAATTAGTATATAAATTAATATTTTTGTCGATCTGTTGAACAAAGACGCCTCTCGTTCGTGTTAATCCTAGTATTAATTTGATGATATTAATTGTTGAAACCCTTTTGTGACATTTGATATGGCTTTGGAAAGTACGTTTATACGCATTTCAATGGCGGCTTTCTCTTGCTTATTTTTTATTATTGTTTTTGTTAGATTTAATGTTTTGTTTCTTTCTGAAAGTATTGTCTCTATAAGTAATTTTGTATTTTTGTTAGTTGTTAAGCTTGAAATTTCGTTCAAGAGTTTATTTTGATCGTTTTTTATTTTGTCGATGGGGTTTGTGCTGAAGTTCTGGGCGGATTGATTCCATTTGTTTTCCATAGCCATTGCGCCGTCAACAGTGGCTTTCATAATATTTGTTATTTTGTTTTCTGTATTTATTGTTGAAATAGAGCTTATCGGATCCATATTTACCCCTAATTATATTAATTTCATTATTTCTTTAATTGATTCAATGCAATTTTTGTCCGTTACCAACTTTTCTTCCAAGTAAGCGGTTCCTAATTCTCTAGTTTTTTCGATATCTCCGGAGTAATATGTAATAAATAAATGAAACGCTAATGCCTCGTCTGAATTTTTTTCAGCAATAAAGGCGGGTGAATTCTCAAGTACGTTTATTGCTTCTTCAATATTACCTGAGTTCATGTGAAATAAAGCCTCCCCAATGTAGGAGCCGGCATTTTCAGGGCGATATTTTTGGATAAATTTTAGCAAGGGAAGGCCATACTCTCCCAATCCGGCCGATATGCTGAACATACCAATATTACCAAGAAGAAATGCGTCATCCTTATTGATAAATTCCATTACTCCACCTGTATTGATAGTTCGTGTAACTTGTTATTTGAAAGAACTGAAAATTTATCTTTTTCTATCGAAACTACTTTTGAGCCATTTGGAAGCGTGTCATTAATATAGGCAATTTGAGATCCGTTTAATACAACGTACGGAATAGGGCCAAGCCATACCCCGGTTACATTATGAGTAAAATTATCTATTTTGTTTTCATTGTACGGATCTTTATGTATTTTTATTGATCTTAACATAGGTAGGTTTAATTTTAATTTTAATTTGATTAATTCTTCATATTTTTTATTTATATTATTGGTGTATATTTCTAAATTTCCATTCTTTGTTTCTGATTTTAATATATTTTTATATTTGTTACCTAGTGTTATTTTTGCGTTTTCTAGTATTTTGTCGTTACTGTATGTTTTTAGTTTTATTATATTAGAATAATTTGCAAGTTTTCTTTGTAATTTGTTTTCTTCGTGTTTGTTTTTAACGAATGCTGTTATTTCAAAGTAGTTTTTATTTTTTGTTTTGATTAATTCGGCGGGCGGCACATCAAATTCATGAAGTATTTTAATTATACTTTCTTTTATATTTGATTTTTCGTCGCTTGCGTTTGGTTTTTGTGCTGGTAGATCGGATGACGCCTGATATGGGTCATTCTCACTTTTTCTATTTTCCGGCGAGAGGGCGGGATTTTCTGTGTTGGTCGTTTCTATGGGGCTTACGATATTCGAGGTGTTGGCGTTGATTTGAATGGCTAAACCGCTGGCTCCGCCCAGAAACGCGATAGCTGCGGCCATGGTCTTGAGACGCCTGCCGCCTGCTTTCTGATTGCTAGCTTGCGGTGGGGAGTGAGATGGGGGCGGCGCTGGGAGTTCTCCTGTGACGGGAGTATTATGTCCGCCTTCTTGCGTCTCTTCCTGCTGTGGGATGGTTTGAAGCGCTGGCGCGCGTAAAGGCGTTTCAGCTGGCGCAATTTCCAACTCGTAGGGGCCTATGTGGTATATTGGATTTTTCTGGGTGGAATCCTGCTCGCTCGCTGATTTGAGCTCCAGGGAATTTGAAGTGACGGTCGATGTAAGCGAGGGACCTTGCGGCGTGAGGGTGAGCTGAGCGTGTTTTTCCTGAATGCCTTCGCCAAGTAAAACAATGTCACAATCAATGGAGGCTCCGATAGCATAGTTGCCGCAAGCGTATCGGGTCACGTTGATTTCGTTGTTGTCGCGCCGGAAAGTGAGGATGAACTCTGATGTGTCACGGGTCATCTGGTCACCCTCAGAAAGATATGTTGATTGGTCAATATTAACGTGCCGTTTGTAGGCTGATGAAGTTTATGTAAAGCGCCTATAGATCGGAGAAATCCGATGAATGACTTTGACTGCTGTTCTGCGCGGCTTTAGCCATGACTGGCAGCAGCTCAATTGCCAAAGTGAAAATGTCGATAGCTTGCTGGACGTTCGCATACTCGGGGTCTTTGGTGTCCAGAGACTGGACATGATCCGTCATTTCTATTCGGCGTAAAGCCAGGTACTGATGAACGCTATCATAGCCGCCACAACTCGTTGTTATGAGTATTTCTTCCAAAGTCATGTTTTTTTCTGCGAATAATGGGTCGCTGCTATTAGATGACATATAAAAACCATTTATAATAAAAATTTAGTCTCAGAAAATACCGAGACTAAAATTGTAAATTTATATTACAGTTGCTGAACGACGTTCTTTAACGTGTTTTGCATTGAAGAAAGAGCGCTTGTAGACACATTTGTAGTGGCTTCTGATCGAGCGAAACTTGCCTTGACCTTGGCGGAAATCATGGAAATTTGATTGGTGATATCATTTTGGCGATCATTGAGTTCTATTTGCTGAAGCGCTCGTTTTGTCTGTCGTTTTTCAGCTTTCTCTTGAGCTGAAATTAGTTCATTGGCCCCATTGTTTCCAGTCAGCGCGTTTATTGCCGAGGATAGAGGGGATTGCTGGCCGCCGATTCCGAATAAACTTCCGATGCCGCCTAAAAATCCGTTAAACATAATATTCTCCTAAACGTATAATTAAAAAAAGATTTTTCCAAGGTTGGGAATTTTTGACGCGAATTGCGAAGACTCGCTCCCTTGAAAGGCGTCAAATATACTCATGAGCGGGCTGTTTTGTATTCCGGGGAGGCTGGTGAGAGCTCCTAGGGATGAACCGACAAAATTCCCAACTAGCGAGCTAGATGTTTGCGCGAGCGAACCAATAAGCTGCGGAGCGAGCGTTGCGAGTATGGGCATATCAATCAGACCTTGTGGTTTGTAGGTATGTTTATGTATAGTTACGCAAAATTAAGCGGTTGTTATTTTAATATTTGTTGTTTTTCTTAAGTTTTGCGTCTGTTATTTTTTATATGAATAATAATATATAGTAATATTGTAAAAATAAATGATATAAATTTTATTGTTTTTATGATGCTATATGTATTTATTATTTGTTATGTATTTTGGTTGGTGAGAGTAGTATTAATTTCGGTGAACGAATAACTTTGGTGAAGTGAATGTCGAAGGTCGTTGATGGTGCATTGAGGACGGTGACGGGTGGAGTCGAACGTTCCAGGGTTAAAGGGGATGTTGCCGGTGTAGAGTTGCGCGATAGAGAGCTTGCGGCGAAAACTCTGGTTAACTCATCAGAAGTGGCTAAGGAGCAGGCGCTCGGCGCTCAGTGGAGCGATGCTGGCTTGAAAGGGCGGACTTCCCTGTTTCAGCAAGCATTGTCGGAGGCTCACGACGGCGACGCGGAGGAAGTCTTGCGATGGGCGGCTTCGGGGCGCTTGCCAGAGTCTCGTTTGGGCGGTGATGAAACGAGGGGTGTGGCGGCGCGTGAGGAGAAAGCTTCGATGGAATCTGGGCCTGCGAGATTTGATGCGCAGCGAAAGATGTCGTCTTCTCAGTCGTTGCAGGCTCATGGTGGAGTGACTGCCGATTTGCCGGCGGTGCATCATTTCGCAGCGGGCGCTAAATCCTTGACTGTAGCCCCACGCGCGGTGGTGAGTGGTGAGGAAACGCGCGCGGTTGGTGCGCGGCCTTTGAGCGGTGTTGCGGCGCATCTGGATATTCTGCGTCGTCGCAAGCAGGCGGCGGACAAAGGCGAGGGGATTGACCGCGAGCCTTCTGTTCAGAAGGCTTCTGTCGGTTGGACCGCTGTTAAGTCCGCTGAGAGCGTGAGTTTGACGGCTCCTGACAAGTCCTCGCTTGTGGCGGCTTCCACGCGTCCATCAACAGCGCCAAAGCGTTTGCAAAAGCCGCACGATCAAGTGCGGGAGATGGCTTCACGCGATGAAGATAAAATCAGGGCGGTCTTCCAGCAGGTGGCGTGGCGTTTGGATCGTTCTGGTCAAGAGATGTTGTTGCGTCATCAAACGTGGCGGGCGCAGATGAGGCGCGGCGCTGTCGTTTGAGGAGCGTGGCCTGCAGGTCTTCTGGTTTTCCTTATTATTCTCGCCAATATTGTTTGCATTCCTCGGGTTGATTTTTTAAACGACCCGAAGTCGATTTTCGTGGCGCTGATGAAATCGCAACGTTCTGTGCAGAATTGTTTGTACAAAATAATATGAAATTAGATAATATTAATGACGTAAATTTTCCAGAAGATAACTTGAATTTCCTAGTGATTATTCGCTGAATAAAGTATATAAGTTATATTATATATATAAATTATATTAATTTTTTATAAATTTATAGCATAGTTGTGTTTTACATTGTGGGATGAGGTATTATGGACATCGGAATAAAGAAAATGCGGATTTTTCTTTCCGTTATTGAAGAAAACAGTTTCACTAAAGCTGCGCGGAAAAATAATGTCTCTCAGCCTGCTACGACCATCACGATCAATCAGATCGAGGATATTGTCGGTGCTCCTCTATTTAAAAAAGTTGGTAATGTCCGGCAGACTCAATTGACGGAAGAAGGCGAGAAGGTTTCTGAAGCTTTTCGGCGTCTTGTGATGAGTTATGATTTTGCTGTGCAGGATTTGAATTTTAGAAATGTAAAAAAGAAAATAACTAAAGTATCAATCCAGCAAAATCTTTCGAATTATTTTAGCCATGACTATACAGATGAGCTTCTAAAGATATTTTCAACTTACAAATTAGAAATATCTGAATTTTGCCGAAATGAAGTTATTTCATCCATTAGGGCTAGGCAGGCGGATATTGGATTTGTTGACGGATTTGTTGACGATCCGACGATGGATTATGTTCAGGCGGCTGTCGTGACAATGGGGTTGTTGTTTAATCCTGAAGCTCATCCAGTCGTGTCGACCGGGGCTCACGTCGAATGGTCGCAAATTGATTGTAAGGTCATGATTTTGAGTAAAATTAACCGGGCCACTCATGAGCAGGTGAAGAGTCGGGTTGATGAGGCTGGTATCTCTTTGAGCGCTGCTGTGGAGACAGATTCACCTTATATGGTGTCGGAAATGGTGAAGGCGGGCCATTGTGCGGCGATCATGCCGCCATGTTGCGTCCCGGCTAATGCCGCTGATCAGGGGTTGCGTTTCTTGCCAATCGTAAATCCGGTTATCGAAATTCCGTTGGGATTTGTCACGCCAAAAGGGCATGTGAGCCATTGTAAGATTACGCCGCTGGTGGGGCATTGCCGTGGGTTTGACCGCTGGGCTCCAGTGCGTTCGGTCGCCGGGCCTGTTTGCGATGAAAAGCCAGCTCCTATGATTGCTATGTGAGGAGGGCGTTGTGAGTGAGAGCGATTTGGCGAGGGGGAAGGCGGCGGGCGTCGTGGTGGGGGAGGGGGCAGGTGGAGCCACTAGCGAGATGGTTGCGTTTGACGCCGGTGAGCGACGTGCGGAAGGGAGTGAGCTTCCGCAATACCTCAGAAATATTGAGCCGGTTATGGGATTCGACTTTAGTGGTTTTGATAAGAAAATAAACATGTTTTCTAGTGTTCATGAGTTAATAGAATCATTGAATGAGATAAAACTATTTTTATCTAATCAGAATATGTGCAATAAGGATATTGATATTTGTATTGAGTATATTGAAGACGAAGTAGAAGTTATGAATTATTTATTGAAAACTAAAAGTGGGCTTATTTCTGTATGACTTGTTTTTCTGGGAGTGGATTTGATATTTATTATGGTGAATTCTCTTCTTTATTTGGCCGTTATTAATATCAAATTGAACCTTTTGGATAAAGCTAGGGTGTATTCAAAAGCTGCGTGTATTATTTCTCCGGATAACATTAACGCTTGTGAAATTTATGCGTATTCAGCGCTGTTGAGCGGTTTTGTGGATGAGGTTGAAGATATATTAAGTAAAATTGATTTTGATACAAATAATACTAGGTATTTAAAGTTAAGAATTGATGCAATTGTTGGGAATTTTGATTGTGATAACGTGATTTATTATCTTAATAATAAATAATAAATAATAATGCATAACATACTTTAGGAATATTTATGTGTGGCTGCAGGGTGAATTGAGACGCATTTCAAATGCGCTGACGCGTCAGAATGATTTAGTGCTGGTTGCGCTGATTGTTCTGGTCGTTGGAATGATGGTGATGCCGCTGCCAACGTTCCTTATGGACATCATGATCACATTGAACATGAGCGTCGCAATTATAATAATGCTTGTGTCGATACATTTGCACACGCCCCTGCAGTTCTCGACATTCCCCGCGGTTCTCTTGATTTCGACCCTGTTCAGATTGGCTATTTCAATCTCTACCACGCGGTTGATTCTTATTCAGGGAGATGCGGGTAGTGTGATCAGAACGTTCGGCGAGATTGTTATCGGAGGCAATCTTGTCGTTGGTCTGGTGATCTTTCTCATCATTACGGTTGTTCAGTTTTTGGTGATCACCAAAGGCGCGGATAGGGTTGCGGAAGTGAGCGCCAGATTCACCCTGGATGGTCTTCCGGGAAAGCAGATGAGCGTCGACGCTGAATTGCGTGCGGGCATGATTGACCAAATCGACGCCGGCGTGCGCCGTAAGGCGCTTGAGCAAGAGACGAAATTATTCGGTGCGATGGACGGCGCTATGAAGTTCGTCAAAGGCGATGCTGTAGCGGGACTGGTCATTGCGGCGATAAACTTGATTGGCGGCATTATTATTGGCATGGGACAGCGAGGCATGTCCTTCGCCGATGCGATCAATGTCTATTCTCTTATGACCGTCGGCGATGGCCTTGTTTCGCAAATCCCGGCGCTGATGATTGCGATCGCTTCTGGCACGATCGTCACTCGGGTGACGAGCGATGTGGAGCGGGATCTTGGTTCGGACATTACGCGTCAATTATCGGGAAATGATCGGACGCTGGTGATCGGCGGCGTAATCATTGTTTTCTTCGGCTTCGTGCCTGGATTTCCGTTTCTGATCTTCGGGTTTATCGGCGGGGCGATGGTCGCTGGCGTCATGTTGCGTCGCTGGCGTGCGCGTGTCAGCGAAGGCGCTAGCGCTATGGACTGGGCGGCTTTTCTCGATCGTCACAATGCGCTTTGCAATGAAATTGAACGGCGTACTAATGCTCCTCCGTCGTTAACGTTAATTCTGCCTCGAGACATAATTTACTGCGACTTTGAGTATTTCGGTAATGAATTTGAAAAATTGAAAGAAGAAGTTCTTGCTTGTTATGGGCTGCCGCAAGGATATTGGCGTTATGAAATGACAGATCGAAATGACGATAAGTTTCAAGTCGTCATTCATAATCAATTTGTTGCAGAAGAAATATTTCGAAGTGAGCAACTCTTTGTTCGTGCTCATATGTCTTACTTGGTCGCCGTGGGGGTGGATTGCATCACCGCTTATCCCGATCAGGATGGAGCCTTTGTTCACGAGCGTTATCGAGATCGCTTGGAAGAATTAGGATTTAATTTCGAAGATTCAATATCTATTATGTTGCGTTTCGTCAGGAGTTCTATTGTTGATAATCTAGGGTTGTTCGTGGGAGTTAAGGAGGCGTCATCTCTTATTGCTAATGTTGAGAAGTATAACCCTACTTTAATATCGGATTTGAATAACAATATTTCTTTAAGCCAAATTTCAGTAATATTAAAAAGGGTGATTGAAGAAAATGTTCCTTTGAGTTCTGTTGTTCAGATATTTGAAACAATTCTTGAATGGGCGCCAAAGGAGCCAAATCCATTAGTGGTGGTGGAGAAGATCCGCACCGCCATCGGGCCTTCGATAATTCGCCATATAACGGATGATGGTTTTCTGCCCGTGGCCATAGTCGCCCCAAGCCTTGAGAATAAGATGCGGGATTCTTTACGTTCGACGCAACATGAATCCTTTCTCATTTTGAACCCTGACCTGGCCGAGGCGATCCTCGCCAATGTGGCCGATGTATTTAACGCCTCCGAAAACGTTCATGCGAAGCCTGTTTTGATCACTCACGCCGATGTTCGTCGATACGTCCATAGGTTCCTGAGTGAGCGCGGTCTGAAGGTGCCAGTGGTTTCCTACCAAGAGGTGCCGCCGAATATTATCATCTATCCGGTGGCTTTTATTCATGTGGACTTTGAAGAAGAAGAAGCGGCTGCATGATGGCGGTGTTCACGACATATGAGGTCATTCGTCAAGTCGCAATGCTTGCGTTATTCGCAGGTTTGGCGGTGTTGGGGGCTTGCGCGAGCGTCGAGCGGGTGAACTCTATTAGCATGCAATCGGAAATGGCTCAGCAATTTCTGGCTAGCGGTAATCCGGCGGCGGCTGAGCGAATTCTTTTAAATATTGTTTCTGACAATCCTGAGGGCGTGCGTTCAATGATTGCCCTGGGGAATATTTATCTGGACCGGGGCGTGTATGATAAAGCGCTTGTTTGGTTTACTAAAGCCAATCGTCAGGTGGAATCCGGCGAAGCGACGAGCGGAATAGCGCGCGTGCATCTTCGTCGCAATCGCCCGGATAAGGCGAAGCCCTTGCTGGTCAAGGCATTGGAGCTGGAGCCGGGCAACGAAAAAATTCGTAACATTTACGCCGTTTGCCTCGACCTGTTCGGTCATCACGCCCTTGCCCAACGACAATATGAACTTGTTCTGGAGCAGAATCCGGGAAATCGCGAGGCTGCGTCGAATCTAGCTCTGTCACTGGCGTTCTCGGGGCAGTTTTCAAAATCAATCACCGTGATGCGCGAGCTTGCGCGCTTGGACGGTCAGGATGTGGCCACCCGACATAATCTTGCGTTACTTTTAGCTATGAGCGGCGATAGACGCGAGGCGTCAAGAGTTTGGAGTTTGGATTTAAATAAAAGTGAGGTTATTAATAATATTAAATTTATAAGTAAGTGGGGGCGAGGTTGATTGTATTGCGACATGTTTTAATAAATAGATTTCTAATATGCCTTTCTTTTGTTTTTTTTATTTATTTTGCTTTTCCATCTTTGGCTGAAGATTTCTTGTTAGACGTTGGTAAGGGGCGAGTTGTTATCGTTCCTGAAAATACGGCGGCGGTGTTTGTTGCTGACAAGGAAGTAGCTGATATTCAAACGCCAAAACCTGGTCAATTTTTTCTTTATGGCCGTAAGGTTGGAAGCACCAGTTTGACGGCCACCGGACCGGGTGGTGAAATAATCATGCAGAAAACAGTTGTTGTTCAGCATGATCTAACGTCGGCAAGGCGTGCGCTGACGGAGAGGTTTCCTCGGCAGAAAATCGAAGTTCTTTCCTCGGAAGGCAGTTTGCTCATACGCGGGAAGGTCGCTGATCCGCGTCTTTCGCAGGATATTGAAAAAACGATGCGACCATTCGCGGGCGGCGGCGACGTGATCAATCGGTTGGAGGTGCAAACTTCTGGCCGCGTTAGATTATATGTCAGGCTTTTCGAAATTGATCGTAACATTGACGACGATGTTGGGGTTGATTGGCGTGCGCTTTTCGGTGTGGGGCCGGTGCGCGTCGGCGTCGCCAATGAAAATGGTTTTACTGTTGGCGGTCAGTTTGACTCCAGCCGAAAGGAGGCGCTGGTGGTGGATCTCAACGCTACGGTTGACCTTCTCGCTTCGCGCGGTTTGATCACTATCGTAAGCGAACCCAATCTGACGACGGTGGACGGAGTGGAGGCGGAGTTCAAGGTTGGCGGCGAGTTTCCCGTTCCTAAGTCGACGGTCAGCGCGGGCGGGGCCGTGTCTGACGGCGTTGATTTCAGGTTCTATGGCGTGACCTTGGCGTTCACGCCAAAAATTATAAATCGGGACTCAATTCTGCTTAGCATCTCGTCTTCGATCAGCAATTTGATGGATAAATCCAGCAGCGTTGACGGCAATAACTTTCCTTTCATGGGGTCGCGTTCGTTCAATACGACGATCAATCTCGCCAGTGGCCAGAGTTTCGCAGTTGCTGGCCTCTTCCAAAAAGAGGAGCGGGCCATGTTGAAGCAACTGTCCGTTGGTCGGGGAATTCCTCTTCTCAGGCGATTGTTCGACAAGGAGACGCCTTCCGCCAATCAAACGGAGTTATTGGTTATCGCAACGCCCTATTTGATGGATTCGGACGTGAAAACGCGGATTTTGACGCAAATCGGACCACGCACAAATATTGAGTACCTGATATTGGGCGGTCGAGGCGGCCGCGTTTTACCAGCTCCGGCAAGAAAAGACCGTCGCTTGGTTGGCCAGGCGGGATTCCGGTACTGAATGGCGAATGAGGCTTCAAGAAATGAGAATTATACTGGCGTTCTCGCTGTTGGTCGTCATCTTAACCGGTTCTCCAGATGGCGCGTTTGCGCAAACCTTTCCGAAGGCGCGTGAGACTTATTCTTATATTGGTCGGGAGCGTAATCTCAGGGACGTTCTGCAAATCTTTGCACGCAATACGAATGTCGGGATATCCGTTGATCCAAACGTGAGGGGCGAAGTTGTGTCGCTGCCGCAGGATCTGGGGCGCGCGGAGTTTTTGGACTATCTTGCCTTGCGTTATGATTTCGTTTGGTACTTTGATGGCGCTATGCTGCATGTTCTGACGCGGCGTAATTTGGTGTCGGAGACGATTACATTGACCAACAGAACGGGCGCCGAGGTTGTGCGCGATTTGAAGTCGATCGGTTTTTGGCAGCGGAAATTTTCATTCTCAGCCGGTCGTGCGGTTAAGGCGATTTTTATTACGGGTCCTGAAGTCTACGTTGAGAAAATCAAGGTTGCCGTTAAGGCGTTGGATGAAGTGGAAGCCGTTGATTTGAAACTTATGCGAGGTGACCGAAGTTTGTCGGGTGCAAGCATCCTGTCAGAACAAAACTCCGGTGCGAATGCGCCGCAGGCCGCCGCAGCGTTTGACCCATCGCGGCCTTTGTCGCCGCTTCTCACCGAGCCGATGCTTCAATAATCCCCAATGCTTCAATAATTCAAAGTCTGAAAGGGTACGTTAACCTTAACGGATCATGATTGCGCCAGTTTCGGGTTGTCCGGAATTTTTGTCACTGGCGGAATCATGTTCAGGTTGTCTTTTGTTCCGGCGATGCTTTTTTTGTGCAGTTTGACCGCGCCTGTGGTCAGCTTTGCGCAAGAGGCGCAATTGCGCGGGTTTATTGAAGATGACGCGGATGCGTCCCCTCCAGCGTCGGTTGACGGACTTGCGCGCCTGGATGCGGAGTTTACTCCTTTAGGCGCTCTTGGGCGGCGCCAACCTGCGCCTCCTTTCGCGGCGCGGGTGGCGGCGCAGACGCGCGTCGTGCGCGTGAGAGGCGGCGCGGACGCGGGCATCGGCGATATTTTCAATGGCGACACGTCGCGCGATCAGGCGCGCGGGATCACCGTGGGCGCGTTTCTTCTTTACCCTGAAATTTATATTGGCGGCGGTTGGACGGATAACGTGGCCAGCGCCGCAGGCGGGGATTCCGGCTGGCTTTACCGTGTCGCTCCTTCTTTGAGAGGGCAGTCAGATTGGTCGCGTCATAGTCTCGATTTCAATCTGCGCGGCAGTTATATCGGCTATCCTTCCACCAGCGACGACAATGAGCCTTTTTTGGAGGCCAACACCCGCTTGCTTCTGGACGTGGCCAATGAAACGCAAATTGAGCTTGGCGCGCGTTATAATCTATCGCTTGAGGATGAGAACAGCGTCGAAGGGGCTGGAGGCGATGAAGAAGTGCATGAGCTTGGCGCGACGCTAGGTTTCCGGCGCAGCATTGGAATCATCGGCGTCAGCGCCGCTCTGGATGTTGATCATGAAGCTTATAGTGGGGGGAGCTCTTCCTCCCTTTCCGCCGAGCGGGACAATACGGTTCTTTCGGCGAGTTTGCGTCTGGACGGAAATACGGGTTCGCTGCTCGCTCCCTTTGTTGAGGGGACGATTTTGCGCCGGGCATATAATCAAGAGTGTCAGGATCTTACGCAATGTGAGAATCGCAACGCCACCGGCTATGCGTTCATGGGGGGATTTCGCGTGGATAACGGCGGGAAGCTCGCCGGGGAGCTCGGGGTTGGGTGGCGCACGGAAATGTTGGACGACAGTCGACTTGAAGACTTGTCCGGCTTGACCGTTGACGGTTCTCTCATCTGGTCGCCCACACGCTTGACCACGTTAACCGCTTCCGCCACGACCCGTTTTGAAAGCACGACGATTTCCGACGCTTCCGGATCGGTTATCTATTCAGGCGACATTCGCGCGGCGCATGCGTTTTCGGAGGCTTTGGTGGCCGACGCGGGCGTTGGTTATTCGCTGCGTGAATATGACGGCGTCGATCTTGATGAGCGGCAATTGCGCGCCAGCGCTGGGTTGACTTGGGCCTTCTCTAATAATGTCGCCTTGCAAACGCGCTACACCTTTACGGATTTCAATAGCACGGCTGCTGGCCGGGACTACCAGAGCAATATGATCGAGGCTGGTTTGCGGTTCAGACATTGAAGCGCTGAAGCGCGTCTGGCCAAACAGGTTGGAGAGCGCCGGATTATCAATGAGCACGAGGGCGCCGCCCTTGACGTTGTCAAATTTTAGGATTGCAGGAGTTCAGAATGCAGATTGCCCAAAATGACCCGTTATATTGGGTGAGAAGCGCGGCGCCTCGTGGTGTTCGCGAAGTTGTTCGAGCCCTCGTCCTGACGCTGTTTTTTATGGCGGCGGCGGCGACCATGATTGATACGGCGAAAGCTGACGCCAATTTTAACGCCTGGGTGAAAAATTTCTGGCCCACCGCCCGTTCCGCCGGCGTGTCACGGGCGACGTATGACGCGGCCTTTCGCGGTGTGACGCCAGATCCGGACACGATCCGGCTGATGAACAAACAGTCCGAGTTCGTCAAACCGATCTGGGAGTATCTGGCGACGGCGGTTTCAAAGGACAGGATCTCCACAGGGCGGGAGATGCTTCGCAAATATGCGCGCGAACTTGCTCAAATAGAGAGTCGGTATGAAGTCGATAAAGAAATCGTATTGGCTATCTGGGGCATGGAGACCAATTACGGCGGCTATATGGGCAAACATTATGTCGTGCGTGCTCTCGCCACGCTCGCTTATGCCGCGCCCCGGCGCAAGGAATTCTGGCGTGATGAGCTGGTCACGGCCTTGCTGATTATCCAGGGTGGTCATGTGAGGCCTGAGCGGATGGAAGGCTCCTGGGCGGGAGCCATGGGGCACACGCAGTTCATGCCTTCGAGTTGGAAACGTTACTCCGCCGATTATGACAGAGACGGGCGTAATGATATCTGGACGAACGTGCCGGACGCCTTGGCCTCTACTGCGAATTACCTGAAGCGCCATGGTTGGCAGTTCGGGAAAACATGGGGCTATGAAGTCAGCTTGCCGCGTGGATTTAATTATTCGCTTGCGGATGGCGACACCACCAAGACCCTGGCCGACTGGAGTCGCATTGGCGTTGGACGCACAGGCGGACGGAACTTTCCGCGGCCGGATGACCGGGCAGTTTTGATTTTGCCTGCCGGAGCTAACGGGCCTGCTTTTTTGATGCTCAAGAATTTCTTTGTGATCAAGCGATATAATAACGCCACGTCTTACGCGCTTGCGGTTGGTCATTTGGGCGACCGGATTTTGGGCGGTGGGCCTTTTGTCAAATCCTGGCCGACGTCGGAGCGGCCGTTGACGCGCGCTCAAACGGTTGACATGCAGAACCGCTTGAACCGTCTAGGATATAATGTCGGTGAAGCTGACGGCAAGGCGGGCCCCGCGACGCAAAAAGGGATTCGCGCCTATCAAAAATCAGTCGGGCTTATTCCCGATGGTTTCCCGTCGACCGCTTTGTTGGCGCGATTGAAATCGGGGCGCTAAAGAGCTTTTGACGCAAATGAACCGGTGTCGTTCGTTGAAGATTGGCTGGAAGCGTGATCAGGTCAAAATAAAATGTTGGGCGATGCGTCGTCGGTGAATACTTGTGAAATGGAGAAGGGAGAGTACTCGAAATAACTCTCAAACTTTTCTTTGTTTTGTAAGTTAATCGAAAAAATGCGTGCGGCGAGAAACATTTTTCCTTGCCGCGTATGCTCGCTATAATTCACAATGGGGAACCAATATTCAGGGGTGCTGAATGAAGGTTTTTTCCAAAGGTGTGGTGGGAAGTCTTTGGCTCCGGCGCGTGGCGGCTATGCTTGTCGCCATGCTCGTTTTCCACGCCGCTCCGGGGAATGCCCAAAATCGCCCCATTCCTCCGCCAAGCGTGCAAAAGAATTCTGGAGGCGGTGGATTTAATCCGTTGAACTCATTGTTTGGTTTGTTTGGCGACGACGTCAAGGAGCGTCGCCCTGTTAAGGTCGCGAAAAAACCTACGCCCGCCAAGCCGAAACTTCCGAAACTTCCGAAACTTCGGGTTTCGCGCGACCCCGCCAAGCCTAAAATAACCGAAGAGCCGAAAGACGCTGACGCTCGCGTTATTCTTGTGGTGGGCGACGAAATGGCGGAAGGCCTCGCCGAGGGGTTAGAGGTTGCCTATGCGAAAACGTCATCGGTAAAAATTACGTCGTTGGTTGAGCGCAAGCAGGGGCTGGTGAAAAGCGACGAATATGACTTTGCCCAAGAGGTTGAACATCGATTGCAGGCGGAGCTCGTTACTCTTGTCGTTGTCTCTCTTGGAACTCATGACATGGCGAACCCTGCTATGGTGAAAGACGCATTTCGCAGTCCTGAGTGGGAACTTTCTTACAAGAAGCAGTTATCTCGCTTGGTGAAAGCGGTTCGCAGTCAGAAAAAACCTTTGATTTGGGTGGGGTTGGCGCCGGCGCGAGATCCGGGTGAACGTGCGGACTTTAGTTATGTCAATGATTTGATGAAAAGCGTGGTTGACGAAAACCATGGCGCGTTCATCGACTTGTGGGAAGTATTTCTGAATGAGGAGGGAGAGTTCGCCGTAAGTGGTCCTGACGTGGATGGTAAGACCAAGCGTTTGCGAGCCCGCGATGGCCTTGGTTTTACATGGGCGGGATTCCGCAAAATAGCTTTCTTCGTTAAGCAAGAGATTACGCGAACTTTGGGCGCGCTAGGCGCTTTTGTTTATGAAGAGGGGAAAGGCGACCCGAATTTCATTGTTTTGACCGGGCGTATGTCTTCTCTTGAAACGGATTTGATTGGTGGTGCGGGACAAGGGGCGCAGCCGGCTGAGAATACGTTGAACTATAGAATTATCTTGGAAGGTGAAACGCCGCTGCCGGTGGCGGGAAGGGTGGACGACTACCGCCTTCACCCTTGAGGCTCTCATGCCATTGTTTTCCCGGAAATGTATCAGAAAAGATCATCTGCCGTAAATCTCCGCCGCGTCTTGGCGCCAAGAGAGCGCTGGAGAGGCGGCGGAGTTTGTTTGTATGGTCTTCGAGTTTTCTTTAGCGAGGCAAGTTGGAGGAGCCGGTCAGATATTCGTCGATTGACCGCGCGGCTTGTCGTCCTTCACGGATGGCCCAAACCACAAGAGACTGACCTTTGCGCAGATCTCCCGCAGCGAAGACTTTATCGATGCTGGTCTTGTAATCCCGCGTGTTGGCTTTGACGTTGGTGCGCTCGTCAAGAGCGAGACTGTCGCCGGCTTCCTTGATGAAGCTTGTTAAGTTGGGGCCGGAAAAGCCAATCGCCGCCAGCACGAGATCAGCGCGCAGAATGAACTCCGTTCCGGGAATAGGCACGCGCTTTTCGTCCACCCGGGCGCATTTGACGCCGGTGACATGTCCATCCTCGCCGACGATTTCCAGGGTCGCCGCGGAAAACTCACGTTCCGCGCCTTCCGCTTGGGAGGTCGACGTTCTGAATTTCGTTGGCCAATAGGGCCAGATATTCAGTTTGTCCTCTATGAGAGGCGGAATTGGGCGGATATCGAGCTGGGTGACGGACAAGGCGCCTTGCCGGAATGACGTGCCGACACAATCCGACGCCGTGTCTCCGCCGCCGATGACGACAACATGTTTGCCGCCCGCCCAGAGCGGGGTTTCATGGGAAACGTCTTCGCCGCCGATACGTCGGTTTTGTTGAACGAGGAACGGCATCGCCCAGTTACAGCCTTCAAGGTCCATGCCGGGGACGCCGGGCTCGCGTGGGCGCTCGGCCCCTGCGGTGAGCAGCACCGCGTCGTGGCGCTCCTTTAATTCGCTCAAGGCGACGGTGACGCCAACGTCGACATTGTAATGAAAGACGACGCCTTCCCCTTCCATTTGCTCAACGCGCCTGTCGATATAATGCTTTTCCATTTTGAAGTCTGGAATGCCATAGCGCAATAGCCCGCCGGCCTTGGCGCCGCGTTCATAGATATGCACCGTATGCCCGGCCCGCGCCAGTTGTTGGGCGGCGGCCATGCCCGCAGGGCCGGCGCCGACGATGGCGACGGTCATCCCGGTTTTATGGGTGGAAGGCTCAGGCGCCAGCCACCCCTCGGACCATGCTTTGTCAGCGATGGCCTGCTCGATGGATTTGATGTTCACCGGCGCGTCTTCAAGGTTGAGCGTGCAGGCTTCCTCGCAAGGCGCCGGGCAGATGCGGCCCGTGAATTCCGGAAAATTATTGGTGGAATGCAGATTGCGCGCCGCCAATTCCCAATCGTCGTTATAGACGAGGTCGTTCCAGTCCGGGATCTGGTTGTTGACGGGGCATCCTGTTTCGCCGTGGCAATAGGGGATGCCGCAATCCATGCAGCGCGCAGCCTGCCGCTGCACTTCGCCAGCTTCCAGCGGCAATGTGAACTCGCGAAAGTGCCGTATGCGGTCGGACGCAGGCTGGTATTTTTGTTCCTGCCGGTCGATTTCGAGGAACCCGGTAACTTTTCCCATTTCAGTCTCCCCTTATTCCGCGGCCGCTACGCCGAGACGCTTTTCTTCCATTTCCATCAAGGCGCGTCGATATTCGACAGGCATGACTTTCACGAATTTCGGACGATAGACGTCCCAATGGTCGAGAATGTCTTGCGCCCGCGTCGAGCCTGTGTGGCTTACATGATTGGTCAAAAGTTGGCGCAACCGTTCATCGTCATGCCGGCTCATGTCGGCGGACAGATCCACGCGGCCCTTGTGTTCAATATCGCCGCCATGGTGGTGCAGCTTTTCAAGCAGGTCGTCTTCTTCTGAGACGGGCTCCAGATCGACCATGGCCAGGTTGCAACGAGACCCGAAGGCTCCGTCTTCATCCAGTACATAAGCGACGCCTCCGGACATGCCGGCCGCGAAGTTTCGACCTGTCTCGCCGATGACGACTACGACGCCGCCCGTCATATATTCGCAGCCATGATCGCCAACGCCCTCAACCACGGCGACGGCGCCGGAGTTGCGCACGGCGAAACGCTCGCCCGCGACGCCGCGGAAATAGCATTCGCCTTCCGTGGCTCCGTAAAGCACCGTATTGCCGACGATGATGGAGTGCTCCGGCGTGATCCGGGTATTCTCTGGCGGGCGAACCACCAAGCGTCCGCCGGACAGCCCTTTGCCTACATAGTCGTTGCCGTCGCCGATGAGATCAATGGAGACGCCGCGCCCGACAAATGCGCCGAAGGCTTGCCCCGCCGTGCCGCGAAGGGTGATCTTGATCGTATCGGCGGGCAGGCCTTTCTGGCCGTAGCGCTTGGCTATCTCGCCGGACAGCATGGCGCCGACGGAACGATCGACGGAGCAAATCGTTTGTTCGATCTCCACCGGCGTTTTCGATTCCAGCGCAGGCATTGCCGCCGCAATTAATTTGCGGTCAAGAATTTCGTCAATGGGGTGTTTCTGCCGCTGGGTCCACCGGGTAGCCTCTTCCGGCGCGTCCGGCTTGTAGAAAATCCGGGAAAAATCGAGACCGCGAGCCTTCCAATGCTCCAGTGCGTCTTTTTTGTCCAGATATTCCGAATGGCCGACCAATTCATCCAGCTTGGTGACGCCAAGCGAGGCCATGATTGAGCGAACTTCCTCGGCGACGAAGAAGAAATAATTGATCACGTCTTCCGGCGTGCCCTTGAAGCGTTTGCGCAGAACAGGATCCTGCGTGGCGATGCCTACTGGGCAAGTGTTGAGATGGCATTTGCGCATCATCAGGCATCCCGCCGCAATCAGCGGAGCGGTGGAGAAGCCAAATTCATCCGCGCCCAACAGCGCGCCGACGATGACGTCGCGGCCGGTTTTCAATCCTCCGTCGACCTGAAGGGCGATGCGGGAGCGCAAGCCGTTCAACACCAGCGTTTGCTGGGTTTCCGCCAGGCCCATTTCCCATGGGCTGCCGGCGTGTTTGATCGAGGTCAGCGGCGATGCGCCCGTTCCGCCGTCAAAGCCGGAGACGGTGATGTGGTCGGCGCGCGCTTTCGCCACGCCGGCGGCCACCGTGCCCACGCCAACTTCGGAGACGAGTTTGACGGAAATGTCGGCGGCGGGATTGACGTTTTTCAAATCGTAAATCAGCTGCGCCAGATCTTCGATTGAGTAAATGTCGTGATGCGGCGGCGGCGAAATCAAGCCCACGCCGGGCGTGGAATGGCGCACCTTGGCTATGACGGCGTCGACCTTATGGCCGGGCAATTGTCCGCCTTCGCCGGGTTTGGCCCCTTGGGCGACCTTGATCTGGATCATATCCGCGTTGACCAGATAATCGGAGGTCACGCCAAAGCGGCCGGAGGCCACTTGCTTGATGGCGGAGCGCTCAGGGTTCATGGAGCCGTCGGGTAGCGGCCGGAAACGTTCGGCCTCTTCGCCGCCTTCGCCGGTGTTCGACTTTCCGCCCATGCGGTTCATGGCGATTGCGAGAGAGGTATGCGCCTCGCGAGAGATCGAGCCGAAAGACATGGCGCCGGTGACGAAACGTTTGACGATTTCGCTGGCGGGCTCGACCTGCTCCAGAGCCACTGGCGTCTTGCCGATTTCTTCCGCCGATTTGATCCGGAATTGGCCGCGAATGGTGAAGCGGCCTTGCTCTTCATTCACCATGCGGGCGTATTCGAGGTATTTTTCTGGAAGATTGCCGCGCACCGCATGTTGCAATGTGGCGATGTTGTCCGGCGTCCACATATGATCTTCGCCGCGGATGCGATAGGCGTATTCGCCCCCCACCTCAAGCGACCGGCGCAGGACTGGAATGTCGTCAAAGGCGGCGTGGTGACGCAGAACGGTTTCTTCGGCGACTTCTTTGAGGCCGATGCCTTCGATTGTGGTGGCCGTGCCGAAGAAATAGCGTTCAACGAATTCCGAAGACAAGCCGACAGCGTCGAAAATCTGCGCGCCGCAATAGGATTGATAGGTTGAAATGCCCATTTTGGACATAACCTTCAGCATGCCCTTGTTGATGGACTTGGTGTAGCGATGCACGACTTCATGACCGCCGACTTCTTCTGGGAAATCCAGCTCTGCGTGCATGGATAGAAGGGTTTCAAACGCCAGATACGGGTTGATCGCCTCCGCGCCATAGCCGGCGAGCATGCAGAAATGGTGCACTTCGCGCGCTTCGCCGGTTTCAACCACTAGACCGACCGAAGTTCGCAGACCTTTTCGGATCAGGTGGCGATGGACGGCGGCGGTGGCCAGAAGCGCGGGAACGGCGATGCGTGAGCGCGAGATCAAACGATCCGAGAGGATGATGATGTTGTAGCCTTCGCTGACCGCGCGTTCGGCCCGCTCGCACAGCTCTTCAACAGCGCCTTCCATCCCTTGCGCGCCCTTGACGGCGGAATAGGTGATGTCGAGGGTTTTGGCGGAGAATTGATTGTCGGCGATGTCGCCGATCGCTCGGATTTTCTCCAGATCCTCATTGGTGAGGATCGGTTGACGAACTTCCAGCCGCTTGTGGGTGGAAAGTCCTTTCAGGTCGAACAGATTCGGGCGCGGACCAATGAAGGAGACGAGGCTCATGACCAATTCTTCACGAATCGGGTCGATGGGCGGATTGGTGACCTGCGCGAAATTTTGTTTGAAATACGTATAAAGCAGCTTTGACTTGTCCGATAGGACGGAAGCAGGCGTGTCGGTGCCCATTGAGCCAGTGGCTTCCTGTCCCACGGTCGCCATTGGCTGCATCAGGAACTTGATGTCTTCCTGCGTGTATCCGAACGCTTGCTGGCGGTCCAAAAGGCTTTCGCCGGCGACGGGGGCTCGCTCGCGCACGCTCGGCATGTCTTCAAGCACGATCTGCGAGCGGTGCAGCCAGTCTTTATAGGGGTTGGCCGTGGAGAGTTGGCGTTTGATCTCGTCGTCGGAGATGATTCCGCCTTTCTCCAGATCAATTAGCAACATCTTGCCGGGCTGAAGGCGCCATTTCTGCACGATCCGCTCTTCGTCCACGGGCAGGACGCCCACTTCGGAGGACATGATCACATAATCGTCGTCGGTGACGATGTAGCGGGCGGGGCGTAGGCCGTTACGGTCGAGCGTCGCGCCGATCTGCCGGCCATCGGTGAAGGCGACGGCGGCGGGGCCGTCCCACGGCTCCATCAGCGCCGCGTGATATTCGTAGAAGGTGCGCCGGTTGTCATCCATCAGCGGATTGCCGGCCCAGGCTTCCGGGATCAGCATCATGGCGGCGTGGGCGAGGGAGTAACCACCCATGACAAGGAATTCAAGGGCGTTGTCAAAGCAGGCGGTGTCCGATTGTCCTTCATAGGAAATCGGCCAAAGCTTGGTGATGTCTTCGCCGAACAGGGGCGAAGACACGGAGGCCTGACGCGCCGCCATCCAGTTGACGTTGCCGCGCAGCGTGTTGATTTCGCCGTTATGGGCGACCATGCGGTAGGGGTGGGATAATTCCCAAGAGGGGAATGTGTTGGTGGAGAACCGCTGGTGAACCAGCGCCAGCGCCGAAGTGAAACGCTCGTCCTTCAGGTCGTTATAGTATGCGCCTAGCTGATAGGCGAGGAACATGCCTTTATAGACAATCGTCTGGCTCGATAAGGAGACGATATAGAAGCCGCGGGTGGTGGCGTCGGTTTCCGCGCGAATCGTATTGGAGATGATTTTACGCAGTACGTAGAGACGGCGTTCAAAGCCCGCAGGATCTTCCGCCGGTGCGCGTCCGATGAAGATTTGCTGCGACACCGGCTCCGTCGAGGCGATGTCAGGGGCCTTGGACAAAGAGGAATTGTCGACCGGAACGTCACGCCAGCCCAGCAGTTTTTTTCCTTCGGCGGCGACAACGCGCTCAATGATCTCGACGCATTTTTTCCTCAGGTCTTTATCCTGAGGCATGAAGATGAAGCCGACGCCGTAATCGCCGGGCGCGGGCAGTTTAAATCCCAGATCAGCGCATTCTTGCTGTAGAAAGTCGTGGGGAACCTGTACGAGAAGCCCTGCGCCGTCGCCCATGAGAGGGTCCGCGCCAACCGCGCCGCGGTGGGTAAGGTTTTCCAGAATCTGCAGTCCGTCGGAAATAATCTTGTGGGATTTCTTTCCTTGCATTTGAGCAATAAAGCCGACGCCGCAGGCGTCATGCTCTTTCGACGGGTTATATAGCCCGGATTTGGCCGCAGCACGGGTCGCCTCGGCGATGGTGGGAGTTTTTGTGGCGGGGGCCATTACGCTCGCCTCCATATTGTCGTCACCTGTCGTCGTATTGATCCTGCTCATATGCGCCCTCTTCTTTTGAGCCCAGCTTTGAACTCTGCCTCCGGGGTTGGAGCCGCGCCTTTCGTTCGGGCCGCGTTCCTTGCAGGATCGCGGCTCGTTCGACGACCTCGGCTTGTGGCCCCGGTTTGTCGTATGTGGGCGGCTCTTTTCCCTGGGAGCCCCCCGTTCAGGCCGTGGTTGTTTCCACGGCGGTGCGCGTCTTTCACATCGTTTTCAGCCAAAGCGAGTCGCTTGGCGGAAACTCGATGCGCGTCTGTCGCTTTCGGGCGTGCGCTTGGAAGAAAGTTTCATCCAAACGCCCCGACATTGGTCCCCGGACGTTGGCGCTGAAGGAGAAATTCTCCTAGCGTCATATGGGAAAACGCCGGTTTCTTGTCTGACGCACAGGCTGTGCGTTAAATCGATTTATACCTTAATAGGACAGAGTCACTGTCCTATCAGTCGGGGGAAACATGCCAGATTTCAAACTGAAGGGCAAGTGAGATTATAACCGTTTTTAATATGATAATTTCGTTGTGTGTATTATTTTTGTTAGAAAAGAACTTTTAATGCGATTCCCCGTAATAAAATGTCTTTTAAAGGGGAGAGGCTATTACGCGTCGCTTCTGGCTCTTTTGTCAGGCGTGGTCATTCGCTGCGCATAGTCTGGGATTTTATGCTCAGCTCACATAACGATAACATGTGTTTGATTTTCTTTTGAACTACGATTGAATGCAAAATGGCGACGTTGCGTTAACTGGATGTCATAGCTTGACTGTAAGTCTGGGCGGCTTGGGCGCCGTTGCGTGATTAAGCTTGCGGACGCGCTTCAGCTTTTAGGCTGAGAGTTACTATTAAAAGCCAACCGAGGAGAATGACGATGAGCAATGTTAAATTTTCTGCGACTGTTTTGGCCGGCGCCGTAGCGGCTGTTGTTGGCGGCTTGGGCGCTAATTCGGATGCTTTGGCCGACGGCGCCAAAGAAAAATGCTATGGTGTTTCTCTGGCTGGCAAAAACGACTGTAAGGCTGGCGCAGGCACCACATGCGCTGGCAGCTCGACGGTTGATTATCAGGGCAACGCTTGGACTCTGGTTCCCAAAGGCACTTGCGCCGACATGAAAGTTCCGGGCGATCGCACAGGCTCGCTTACGCCGCTCGACCGCGATTTGCCGAAAGCAGGCTAAGTGGCGCAAGGCGCCGATTTTGGGCGTTGTCAATGAGGACGTCGCCGGGTGGCGTTTACGCTGGCCTGGCGGCGGATCGCGGAGGCGCGTTGACGTCGCCTTTGCTAACGATAGCGCTTGAATAGACTGCACGCCGTTGAGTGCGGCGAAGGTCGGGTTATGGCGGAGGATTGTTGATGAGCGCGCGTGAGCATGATTGCTTGGGAAATCACATGAACCTGGGAAATCATATGAATATTGTCCCTGCGCGCGCGGGCGCAGGCCTCAAACCCGAGCATTATCGCAATATTTTGGACGGCGCGCCGGATATCGGTTTTTTCGAGGTTCACGCGGAAAATTATATGGGCGCCGGCGGGCCCCCGCACGCTTATCTAAGCGCTATTCGTGAACGCTATCCTCTCTCGCTTCATGGGGTGGGCTTGTCCATCGGCGGCGAAACCTCACTTGATCGAGAGCATCTCGCGCGTCTCAGGCGTTTGATTGAACGTTATCAGCCGGGGTTGTTTTCAGAACATCTTGCCTGGTCCAGCCATGACGGCGCTTATTATAATGACCTTTTGCCAGTGGCTTACACCCGTTCCACCTTGAGCCGGGTATGCGATCATATCGACGAGACCCAGTCGGTTCTTGGCCGGCGGATGTTGCTGGAGAACCCTTCCACCTATGTGGCTTTCGCCTCAAGCGAAATGAGCGAGATCGATTTTCTTCGTGAAATCGTGGAGCGGACGGGGTGCGGGCTGCTTCTTGACGTTAATAATGTTTATGTTAGCGCTGAGAATCATGGAACGTCGGCGCAGGACTACATTGACGAATTTCCCATGGAGGCCGTGGGCGAGATCCATCTGGGCGGTCATGCTCCTGATGTGGATGAAGCCGGACACAAACTGTTGATCGACGCTCATGATCGCTCCGTTGATGACGAGGTCTGGCGATTGTTTGATCGCTCGCTGGCGCGCGCCGGCGCTTTGCCGGTTTTGATAGAATGGGATAATGACGTTCCTCCATGGGAGGAGCTTTACGCGCAGGTGATGCGCGCCGAGGCGGGGCTTCAGGCGTTGAACCCGGCTTTTGACAAAGGCGCGGTGGCGGCTCATGCCGGTTGAAGTGAAGCCCGGATTTCAGGTGAAGGCTGAAAACGCCGCCGAAGATAAAGGCTGCGCCGCCTTTTCCTGTGGGTTGCTCTCTTCACAGGCGTGCGCGCCGGACGATGTCGTCAATCCTCGCGGCGGGGCTGTCGAGCGGCGGTTCGCAGTCTATCGTAATAATGTGATCGTTAGCTTGCGCGAGGCGATAAAAGATACGTTTCCAGCAATTTTGTCATTGCTGGGCGAGGAGTATTTTGACGCTTTGGCGCCGGAATTTATTCGTCTTCATCCACCAAAATCCCCCGTTCTTTTGGAGTATGGCGCGCAGTTTCCCTCATTTTTGGGGCGTTTCCCCCCTCTGGCGGCATATCCCTATTTGGAGGACGTAGCGCGGCTTGAGTGGATATGGCTGAAAGCCTATCACGCACAGGACGCGCGACCTCTTAATGCTGAGGCCTTGGGGACGGTGGCTGCGGACGCGCTGGCTGATTTACGGATTTCCCCCCATCCATCTGCTTATGTGATGAGCTCGCCGTATCCCATCTTACGGCTGTTTTTGGATAATCGGGCGAAGAGGGAAAGCGTCGTCGCCGCGTCTGATTGCGGCGCTGAGCGCCATGTTCTTGTCACGCGCCCCGGCGCAGAGGTGAAATTGCGAGAGATCGCCCCCGGCGCGGCGGCGTTGTTTTGCGCTTTTGCGCAAGGATCAAAATTTGGCGCGGCGGCCGAGCAAGCCGCAGGGAAGGCGCAGGGTTTTGATCTTGGGGCAAGTCTTGCGGAGTTGTTTGAAATGGAAGCGTTTGCAGATTTCAAAGTTTAACGGTCTAGAGTTTAAACGCATGTGCGGCGGCTGAAAATATATGCCGTATGAGGGTAGTTAGGGGAAGCGGAATGTTCTCGTTAATATCAATTTTGACGCGCCTGTATGGGGCTGTTTTTGGGCTCGTGCAGCGACTCACGTCTGGTTGGGCGCTGGGGTTGTCCGCACGTTTCGTGTTCGCAAGCGTGTTGTTCATGTATTTCTGGAATTCGGCGTTGACGAAACTGGGGCCGGGCGTTCTGGGCTTTATTGAGCCAAGCGCTGGCGCATATGCGCAAATTCTGCCCACTCTCATGGAGCAAGTGAGCTATAACACCAGCGAAATTGCTTTTTTTCCTTATGGCTTGATGGTGGTTCTTGGAACGTTGGCCGAGTTCATACTGCCGATCCTTATCGTGGTGGGGCTTTTCACACGCGGCGCGGCGGTGGCTTTTATCGGGTTCATCGTCGTCATGAGCGTTGTGGACGTCACCGGGCATGGCGCTGGCGCGCAGACCATTGGCGCGATGTTTGACGGAAATCCTAGCTCGATGATTGCGGATCAGCGCTTGATGTGGATTTTCATCCTGTGGGTGCTTGTTTTACGTGGTCCGGGCGTTGTGTCGCTTGATTATGTTTTGGGGCGTTGGTGGCGCGGACGTTCTTCTTATTGAGGAGGCGCTTTTTCGTCTCTTGTCTACAGGGCGAGAAAGCGGCTAAATCATCCAATGATATTTGCGAGCGATAATTGGGCGGGAGCGTCGGACGCTGTGATGGCGGCGCTTTCCAGTCATAACCACGGATCAGAGCCTGCCTATGGCGCTGATCCGCTCACCGCTGACGTCTCTCGGCGTTTTTGCGAAATTTTTGAATCTGACCAGTTGCAGGTGTTTCCGGTGGCGACCGGCACGGCCGCCAACGCTATTTCCATGGCGGGGTGCGCACGGCCGGCGGGATTGATTTTCGCCAGTGACGAAGCTCATATTCACGCGGATGAATGGGGAGCGGCCGAGTTTTACACCGGCGGCATGAAGATTACGCCTTTGCCTTCTTCACAAGGAAAAGTAAGTGCGGATGATTTGCGCCGGGCGCTGGAGCGCGTTCCGGAAGGCAGCCGGTTTGGTCGTCCTACAGTTTTGAGCTTGACGCAAGCAAGTGAGAGCGGAACGGTCTATTCGTTGTCAGAGCTGCAAGAGTTGACCTCGACCGCTAAATCCCGGGGCATGCGCTGTCATATGGACGGCGCCCGTTTCGCCAATGCGTTGGTTGAGCTGGGCTGCTCTCCCGCTGAGATGACCTGGAAGGCTGGAATCGACATTCTCTCGTTCGGCGCCACCAAGAACGGATGCTGGAACGCGGAGGCTATTGTGGTTTTCGCCCCTGAGGAATGGCCTGACCTGCCCTATGCGCGAATGAGGGCGGGGCACGTGATGTCGAAAGCGCGCTTCGTCGCGGCCCAATTCGAAGGGTATTTTCAAGACGATCATTGGCTTGACCTGGCGCGCGCCGCCAATGCTGCGGCCGCTCGTCTGGCGCAAGGGCTGGATCAGATCGCCACGTGCCGGTTGGCCTGGCCCGCGCAAACCAATGAAGTCTTTGCGATCTTGCCGCGGCGCGCGGCGGAGGCGGCGCGTGCCCGCGGCGCGCGGTTTTATGAATGGCCAGACACGTCTTTGGAATTGGAGCGCGGCCCTACAAAAGACGAGGAGCTTGTGCGTTTGGTCACCAATTTCCGCACGACGACGGCTGAGGTCGACGCGTTTCTATCGATTGTCGCGCAGTTCTGAACGCCAAGGAGCGCCGGCTCCCGAAGTTTCCCGGAGCCGGCGCGTTGAGGGCTAACTAAATGCGGTTTTCATAACGTTATTTAGTTTACCTTGCTTTCGATACGCTTTGTCTCGCCCGAGGTGATCGGGATTTTCTTCGGCTTCATGGCGTCGGGGATCTCCCGCGCGAGGTCAATGTGAAGCAGTCCGTTCTTTAGGCTGGCGCCGGTCACTTCGACAAAGTCGGCAAGCTGGAAACGGCGCTCGAACGTGCGCGAGGCGATGCCGCGGTAGAGAACTTCGCGTTCTTCGTCGTCGGGTTTTTTCTCGCCTTTGACGTGCAGCACGCCTTCTTTGGCTTCCAGAGACAATTCGTCGTCGGTGAAGCCCGCCACCGCCATGGTGATGCGGTAAGAGCTTTCGCCGGTGCGCTCTATATTGTACGGCGGGTAGCTTGACGCTTCTCCATTGAGGTTATCGATCATTGAAAAAAGTCGATCAAAACCAACTGTGGAGCGGTACAACGGAGCATAGTCGGAAATACGCATGTTTCATGTCCTCATTTGAGCAACGTGATTGTAAAGTCGTCGCGGCTGCTTCCCTGAAGCGGGCAAGCGCTTGACGACAGCTTTGCGGCCCCTGTATCGGCGACCGCTATACTTAAATGGTTATGTAGTTTTTTCTTTCAAGGCTTTTTTAGCAGACTGCCGATTTTTACTTGAAAATCTGAATGGGAGATGAACGAACGGTTCCATTGTCGTTCAAGCGCAATCGGTCACTTTCCAGCTTCATGAGCCGCGGATGTCTTGCGGCGCGAAGCAAGGAGACGACGAATGCGAATGAAACGGTTTTTGGGTCTAGGGATGGCGGTCATGATGGCGCTGAGCGCGCCAGTTAATGCAAACGCTGAAGAGACGCCGGTGAGAACAGTTTGGGCTGGGGACGGGGCGGGGAGCGTGACCCCGATGGCGCAGAATATCGACGCAAGGAATTGGCGTCGTGGGGCGTCTCGCGCGAAAAACTGGCGTCCGCTCGCTCCGCGCCAGATCGTCAAACGATTGGCGCGGCGAGGATATCGTGGATTTAATTCGCTTGCCCGGCGCGGCTCGGTTTATGTGGTGAGGGCTCGTGGTCGAAGCGGCTATCGGGAGCGTTTGGTGGTTAGCGCCTTTTCGGGAAAAATCGTGGAGAGGAACATTGTGCGGCGGCCTGAGCGTTCGCGTGGTCAGCGCCGCCTTGAATTGATCTGGCGCTAGGTGGATGGTTGTTAGACGGTTGGCGGCGACCGGGTGTTTCGCGGGGCGTCGCCCGTTAAGCCGCGCGCGCGATGGTTGCGAGATTCTGATCATTTCAATATTATAAGACGTCGATGCGACGTTATCGATCAAGATTCATTTTACTTAATTTCCTTATGATGGATATTTTTATGACCCTTGTCGATATTGCAGACAACCCGATTCCGGCAAACGCGACGTCGGGATTTATATATGCGCTGGACGGCGTCAAGTTACGTTACGCCAGCTGGAGCGCGACGGCGCCGCTTCAGGGCACGGTAACGCTTTTGCAAGGGCGCTCTGAGTTTATCGAGAAATATTTCGAGACCATTTCTGATTTGCGAAATATGGGGTTTAACGTCGTAACTTTCGACTGGCGTGGGCAAGGAGGGTCTCAGCGGCTTTTGCGTGCCCCCTTGCGGGGTCATGTGGATGATTTCGCAGAATACTTATGGGATCTTGACGCCATTTTGACGCAGGTGAGTCTTGCGAATTTCGCAGGGCCGCATTTTGCTCTCGCTCACTCCATGGGCGGCGCCGTTCTGCTTTTTGGGCATGAGCGCCTTCGCACGCGATTTGATCGCGCTGTCCTCCTGTCGCCTATGATCGCTCTTGCTGATACGAAAGGGATGCCTTCAGGCATGGTCGCTCCAATCGCTGGCGCATTAACGGGGCTGGGCTTTGGTAAAGCGCTTATTCCGTTCGGCAGAGGAGAGCTTCAGCCGTCCTTCGCAGGCAATCCTTTAACAAGCGCCCCCCACCGTTTTGACAGAATGAACGCTGTTGTGAGCGCCGCGCCATATCTTTGCGTGGGCGCGCCGACAATTGGCTGGATCGACGCCGCGTGCCGCGTCATGAAGAGCTTTTTCGCGCCTGGGTTTGGGCCGGCGCTAAAGCTGCCTGTGCTGGTGGTCGCCTCCGGCGCCGATAAAGTCGTGTCAACGAGACGGGCGGAGGCGTTTTGTCTGTTGACGCGCTCTGCGAATTTTCTGGAGATCGCCGGCGCCCGCCATGAGTTGTTGATGGAGGACGAGCGCTTTCGGGAGCAGGCGTTGGCGGCCTTCAGCGCCTTTGTTCCCGGTGAAACCATATTGGAGCCGGCGTAATCGGGCAGTCGCCGTTTTAGGCGGCGCGGCTTAATTCTTTCAGCGCCTGATCATGTAGCTTGGGATCCCCGCTAGCGATGATTCGTCCGCCGGCTGCGGCTGAACCGCCGGTCCATGTGGTGACGACGCCGCCCGCGCCTTCGATGATCGGTATCAAGGCGAGAATGTCATAGGGTTGAAGCGAGGCTTCTACGACAAGATCGGCATGTCCCGCCGCCACCATGCAGTAGCCGTAGCAGTCCGTTCCATAGCGAGGAAGGCGTGTCGCCGCTTCAATCTTATCGTAATGCGGGCGTTCCTCATCCGTGAAAAGAGATGGGGTGGTGGTGAACATCACTGCGTCGGACAGGGAGGCGCAGGGTCTGGTGGTGAGCTGTTTGCGCGCGCGGCCATCCGCCTTATGCGCCGTCCATGCGGTTTTCCCATCTCCTATGAAGCGTTCGCCAAGATAAGGTTGAGCCATCATGCCCAGCGACGGCTTCTGATCTCTTTTTAAGCCGATCAAGGTTCCCCATGTGGGCAGGCCGGAGATAAATGCGCGGGTGCCGTCTATGGGATCCAAAACCCAGACATGCTCGGCGTCAAGGCGCTCGGATCCATATTCTTCGCCTAAAATTCCATGATCTGGGTAATGGGATTTGATAAGGCGGCGCATTTCGATTTCGCCTGCCTGATCGGCGATGGTGACGGGGTCAAACCCTTGGGAAAGTTTATTGTCGACCGACAGTGGAAGCCTGAAGTGGGGAAGTATCGCGGTTTCCGCTGCGTCAGCCAGGACGTCAAGAAATGTTACGAGTTCGGTGTTTACCTGCATATCCGCCTGCTTCAACTTGAGGGGTCGTATGAACGCCGGGTGGTTTTAGCTTGTTTGGCGAGGAAACGCTACGCCGTCCGGGTGGATAGACGGCCCTTTGAGGAGAATCTGTAAAAAATTGATATCAGCGTCTTTCTGAGAGAGGGATGGAGAGAGGGCGCGTGAGTGCTTCGGTTTAAATTTCGGGTTGACTTTTGTGCGATGCAATGTAAATTATATTGCATCGCGAGAAGACTAGTCTTGTCGCGTCGCCCTTATGGGCGTTTCCTCCCAGACTTAGGCCGCCTCTTTTGAGCGCGGCCCTTTTTTTGCGCAGTTTGAAAATGCCGCTTCTATGGACCCGCCGTTCTCGGTGAATTATTCGGCGGCGAAAGCTTCATGGTTGAAGCACCGATCAGGCATTGAGATAAGCTGTTGGGTGAATTTTTCCATATTTTGGGCCAGTTCAGTAAAGCCGGAGTGGATGCAAGCTTTTGTTTCATCCATATAGAGGCTGCGGTTGATCTCAATCTGAAGGGCGTGCAGTCCTTTTGCTGGACGGCCATAATGTTCGGTGATGAAGCCGCCGGCGTAAGGCTTATTGCGGCTGACGTGATATCCGAGGCCGGTCAATATGTCGCTGGCGACGTCAATTAGTTCGCTATGGCAGCTTGCGCCGAAGCGGTCTCCTAGGATGAAGTCCGGGAGCGTTCTCCCATTGCCGATTTGCACGCTTGAGGGCATGGAGTGGCAGTCGATCAACACAGCGTAGCCGAAGTCGACATGGGTCTTGGCCAGCAGGCGGCGTAGGGTCTTGTGATAGGGTTTGTAGAGGGTTTCTATTCGCTCTATCGCGTCTTGAACGCTCAGACGGCGGCGGTAGATTTCTTGGGCTTCGCCCACCACCCGCGCAATTGTCCCAAGTCCGCCTGCGACTCGAATTGAGCGAATATTGGCGTAGCTGGGCAGGCGCTCTTGGTACATTTTGGGGTCAAGCTCATAGGGCTCGCGGTTTACGTCGAGATAGGCGCGCGGAAAGTGAGCGCGAAGCAAAGGCGCGCCTTGAGCGGCGACGATCATGAACAGGTCGTCGACGAATGCGTCCTCTGATCGCCTGATCGTGACGTGGTTCAGCCGCGATTCCTCTAAAAAGCTCTGCGGATAGCAGCGCCCGGAATGGGGCGAGTTGAAAATGAAAGGAACGCGCTGCTCCGCCGGCGCCAAAATCTCATGGGCGGCGAATGCGCCAAAATCTGAGATGATTTTCATTGATCAACCATTCGCTTCGCCAGCCTTGGGTGTTATCTTTCTCGTGGATAACGTGGGTGTTTGAAACAATTTCCCGTGTTTATTCTCATATGTCCACAATGGTGATGAAAATCATTGCTGAATTGCAAGGGCCCAGTGCAGGCTTGCACTGGATATTTGCTCTGAAGCTGGCTTATAACTAACTAAAATCAGATGTGCCAAAGTGGGAACGGAACTAACCGTCCCGAAGGATGGATACCCTTGGAACCTATGTCACGAATTCTTCTGGCGGAAGACGACAATGATATGCGCCGCTTTCTGGCTAAAGCTTTGGAGAACGCCGGCTATGACGTTGTGTCGTTCGACAATGGCCGCAGCGCCTATGAACGACTACGCGAGGAGCCCTTTACATTGCTTTTGACGGATATCGTCATGCCGGAGATGGATGGAATTGAACTCGCCCGTCGGGCGACGCAGCTTGACCCGGATTTAAAGGTTATGTTCATCACAGGTTTCGCCGCCGTCGCGCTAAATCCTGATTCGAATGCGCCCAAAGACGCAAAAGTGTTGTCGAAACCGTTCCACTTGCGTGATCTGGTTCAGGAAGTGGAGCGCATTCTTGTGGCTTGACGTTTTTATTGGCGAAGGTGAGGGGGAGTTATCCACGTTCCTCACAGGTTAGGCGGCGAATTTACGGTTTCTATAAAATAGTTTCCGCCAAGGGCTTGCATAGATCCCATAAGCCCGTTATATCCCCTGCCACTGCGGTGCGAAAGCGCCGTGACCGAACCAGTTTCGGGCGTGTAGCTCAGCGGGAGAGCACTACGTTGACATCGTAGGGGTCACAGGTTCAATCCCTGTCACGCCCACCATTTTTGTTTGGTGGCTGAAATTCAGTTTGCCGGACATCGAGGTTCATCAGATAAGGCCGCACCGTGAAGTCGCGTGTTGCGCATCTGAAAAACTTCGAAGCCGACGGCGTTTCGACGCTCGTTTTTTTTGTCAGACAGTTGGGATATTTACAGTCCCGCCGGAGATGAACCGATGAAGATCAAGAACTCGCTTAAGGCGCTTATGGGCCGCCACCGCGACAACCGCATGGTTCGCCGCAAGGGACGTGTCTATATCATCAACAAAAAAGCTCCGCGCTTCAAAGCGCGCCAGGGCTGATCACTGCTTCGTCAGTGGCTTTGCTGAATAGATTGACCGCCGCATCCAGTAAGCTATACTTTCTGGATGCGGTTTCTTTTGTTTATATATGTTATTTTAGGTTTAAGTTTTTCCGTCTCGGCGCAGACTTTGCCGCCGTTTCTGGACGATCTGGTCACGCCTTTTTCTGACGCGCCCTCGTTTTCTGACGCGCCCCCTTTTTCTGACGCGAATGAGCTGACCCAGCCTCTACCTGCTGTTCCTTCCGTTGATAAGCTCAGCGAGCTTGACAAGCTATATGACGCGCTTGCGCGGGCCAAAGAGCCGGCTGCGGCGGCTGCGGCGGCGCGCAGCATACAAAAGCTCTGGATTGCTTCTGGAAGCCCCACCGTTGACCTGCTGATGGCGCGCGCCAATCAAGCGGTGATGGCCGGAAATTTTCCTTTGGCGCTGGACTTGCTTGAGCCTGTGCTGACGATGAAGCCTGATTTCGCCGAGGGCTGGAACCGGCGGGCGGCGGTGTTTTATTTGCGCGAGGACTATGGGCGGGCTTTGGCGGATATTGAGCGCGTTCTCGCGCTGGAGCCGCGTCATTGGGGGGCGTTGTCCGGTCTTGCTGGAATTTTGCGCCGTCTTGATCGCGACGCGCAAGCATTGACGGTGTTTAGGGAAATATTAAAAATATACCCTTTGCAAGACGGCGCTCGAAAAGCGGTGGAGGCGCTGGAAGAAAAAAATAAAGGCGACGCTATTTAATTAAGCTCATAGCCTCATATGCGCCGCTTATGCTTTGGCTTTGAATTAAGGGCGTATAACATCTCCACGGCGCGAAGGTCCTCCTTAACGCCTCCAGAAGGCGTGAGAGAATGCTGCGACGAAAGCGCCCGCCAGAGAAAGCTCTAGCGGGCGCTTTAAGATCATCCAAATCTATAGTTTTAAACCGTTAGACCATAGGCGCGGCAGCGTCATAGGCCGCTGAGGCCATCGCTGCCGACGAAAGCGATCCGCAGCATATTCGTTGAGCCGGGGGTGCCAAATGGGACGCCGGCGGTGACGATGATGCGCTGTCCCGGCTTGGCGAACTCCTCGGAGAAGGAGATTTGGCAGGCGCGGTCAACCATGTCGTCTTCGTGGGCGGCGTCTTTGCTTACGACGCAATGCAGTCCCCAAGTCAGCGAAAGCCGCCGCGCGGTGGCGACGACTGGGGAGAGAGCGATGACGGGAACGGACGGGCGTTCGCGCGCCGCTCTCATGCCTGTGGCGCCGGATGAGGTGTAGCAAACCACGGCGGCGAGGTTCAGCGTTTCGGCAATTTGCCGCGCGGCGGCGGAAATGGCGTCGGCGCCGGTGGCCTCCGGCTCCGTGCGCTGGGCGTGGACGATGTTGCGATAGGTTGGATCGCGTTCCACCTGGCTTGCAATCCGGTCCATCGTTTCAACGGCTTCGACGGGGAAATCTCCCGCGGCGGATTCGGCTGAAAGCATGACGGCGTCCGCGCCTTCATAAACCGCAGTGGCCACGTCGGAAACTTCCGCGCGCGTTGGAACGGGCGAGGTGATCATAGATTCCAGCATTTGCGTGGCGACTACGACGGGTTTGCCAGCGCGGCGTGCGGCGCGGGTCATCTGCTTTTGCAGGCCCGGCACCATCTCGATAGGCATTTCAACGCCAAGGTCGCCCCTCGCCACCATGATGGCGTCGGACAGTTCGATGATCTCGGACAAACGCTCAATGGCTTGTGGTTTTTCGATCTTCGCGAGCACGCCTGCGCGGCCTCTGGTAATTTTGCGCACTTCAGCCAAATCATCCGGACGTTGGACAAAGGAGAGCGCGATCCAGTCGACATTGGCCTCCAGCGCGGCGTCCAGATCGCGGCGATCTTTATCCGTCAACGCGCCTACGGGAATTTCAGAATCCGGAACGCTGACGCCTTTGCGATTGGAGAGTTTGCCGCCGACCTCGACTTTGGTCTCCGCGAAGTCCTGCGCGCATTTCGTCACCGTGAGCCGGATCTTGCCGTCATCAAGCAGAAGGCGATGGCCAACCTGAAGAGCTTGCAGAATCTCTGGATGCGGTAGATGCACCCGGTTAATGTCGCCGGGAGCGGTGTCGCTGTCGAGACGGAAGCTTGCGCCATTCTCAAGGAGAACCGCTTCGTCATTTTCAAAGGCGCCGACGCGCAGTTTTGGCCCCTGTAGATCCGCCAGAATCGCGATAGGTCGCTTGAGTTTTTCCTCCACGCTTCGAATTCGGCTGACCAATGTGTTCAGCAGCGAATGATTTGTGTGGCTCATATTGATTCGAAATACGTCGGCTCCGGCGCGGAAGAGCTTTTCTATGGTCTCCGTGTCCGAAGAGGACGGGCCGAGAGTTGCTAAGATTTTGACCCGTCTATTCCGTTTCATCGCGCGCCTGTCCCTTCTTGCATTGGTTCCGTCAGCTGGATTGTCCAGCTGGCTTGTTCACCTGTGTCGACTTCAAAAAAACCTGTCCGCTCATATCCGCGAGCGACGCAGTCTTCAATGCCTTTAATTGTGAATTCTTTTTGACGGGTGCACATATACGCTGGTCCGCCCCATTCGCCAACCCGTCCGTCAACTCCTCCGTAGTCAAAAGCGTAAATGTAATAGTAACGTGACGTCAATTGTCCGCCAATGAGGGTCTCGCAAGTGTTGGGCGGGAGGTTCCACCACCCTTCGGTTAGCCACTCCGTTTCGAGGTGATAGCCGATCGCGACGCCGACTTTACCCTCTGTTTTGTTGCATAGTCGCAGGTCCGCTTTTGCTTCTGATGATGAAACAGTTAATGAAATCAAGGTGAAAAATAAAAAAAGAGAGGCGATAGCGCAAGTGGAGGCGCGTTGTTTCACATGTTGGAAGAGACGTGTTGCCACTGCTGCCCGCCTGGCGCTCAGGTCGTAATTGCTGATCATGCTTTGTCTCAGTCCGCAGCCTTCTATAAGCGTGTTAATGCTGGCTGCAAGTTTGATTGTCAACGATGATGGCTCTGAAGTCGTTTACATTTGTATATGTGGGGCCTGTCTTCACAAGATCGCCTAAGGCGTTGAAGAAGCCGGAGCTGTCGTTTCTCTCTAAAAATAAGGCGGCGTCAAGGCCGGCGACCGACGCGCGCGATAAAGTTTCAGGATCAATCAAGGCGCCTGCCGGATCGTCTGCGAAGCCGTCGCCGCCGTCGGTGCCGTCAGTGTCGCCGGCGATTGCGGAAATCGCTGGATGCCCATCGAGTGCAAGTGCGAGGGCGAGGGCGTATTCCTGATTCGGTCCCCCGCGCCCGTCGCCGCGAATGGTGACGGTCAGCTCGCCTCCTGACAGGAGGACTGCGCGTTTTCCCTGCGCCGCCAGCGCTATCGCTCGCCGGGCGTGGTTCTGGGCCACCTCTCGGGCCTCTCCCTCCAAGCTGTCTCCCAACTGGATTACTTCATAGCCGGCGTTTGTGGCGATTTTCATCGCCGCTTCCAGAGAAAGCGCGGGCTTTGCGATAATTTTGAACACGCCGCGTGCGATCAGTGGATTGTCGCCCTTGGGCGTCTCGTTTCCCTGATCATGCAACGCCTTTGCGATTGCCGGCGCCATTTTGATCGAGTGTCGGCGGCAAATTTCAAGCGCGTCTTCAAGGCGGCTTGGATCTGCGACCGTGGGGCCGGAAGCGATGCTGGCGGGATCGTCATGGGGCACGTCTGAGATGGCGAGGGTTGTCAGCGCCACGTTTTGCGGCACTTCAAGCGCCAGCCGTCCGCCCTTGATGCGCGAGAGGTGTTTGCGCACGGTGTTGATTTCGCTGATGGTTGCCCCTGAGCGAAGCAGCGCGCGGGTCAGCGCTTGCTTTTCATCCAAAGTAATCTGACCAGCTGGCGCGATCCAATTGGCGGACCCGCCTCCGGAAAGGAGTACGACTACGTGGTCTTCCGGCGTCGCGGCGCGTGCTAATGTGAGCGCCTGCTCCGTCGCGGCGACGCCAGCGGCGTCCGGCACGGGATGTCCCGCCTCGATCACGTCGATTAGCCGCGTGACTTTGGCGTAGCCATGGCGGGTGACGCAAAGACCTGTGAGCCTGTCGTGGGGGACTTTCAAGTCATCCAGATAGCGTCGCTCGGCGGCGACCGTCATGGCGGCGGCGGCCTTTCCTGCGGCGAGCAAAATTATTCGGCTTTGCGGATGCGTTGGCAGGGGCAAGTGATTGGGGACGCAATTCTCCGCACGGGCGACGGCTATCGCCGACGTGAATAGTTGCTCAAGCAATGCGCGTTGTTGATAGGCGTTCGCCACGTGTTGTTCCTGTCGCTGTATGTCGTCCATTAGTTTGGTGTTTTAATGTTCAGTCAGTCTAGGTTTTTTTCGGCCGGGCGGTCCAGATTCCGAGTAAAATAATTACGCCGCCGAAGCTTTGCAGCGGCGTCAGGGCTTCGCCGAGCAGAATCCATGCAAAAAACGCCGCCGCCACAGCTTCAAGATAAATCACTAATGATGAAAAACCCGCCGGCAAATGGCCAAGGGAAAAGGCGAGTAATCCCTGCCCCCCAGCGTGGCAGAATATGGCGATCACGAAGAGCGCCGCATATCCATGCCATGTGGTTGGCAAAAAATTGGTTTCAAAAAAGAACGCTGCGAAGAACAGGGTCACGGCGGTGACCATAGTGGTGCGCAGCATGAGCAGGCCCGTTCCTACGCTGGCCTTGCGGGCGAAGCGCATGGCGAGAAAATAGCCGCCAAAAAAGACGCTTGTTAAAACCCCATAAAGATCGCCGGCTAGCCGTTCGTTCGCGATTGTCAAACTGGAGCCAATCAAGCCGCTGGCGCCGATAATGCACATTAAAAGACCGAGGAACATTTGTTTCGTCACCGGCTCTGCGAGCACGAGGCCTGACAGCAAAAGCACCCAAACCGGCGCCATGGTCGCGAGGAAAGTTGCGTTGGCGACGGAGGTTTTCATGATGGCTAAATGCCAGAAGAATAAGTCTCCAGCAAACAACAAACCTGCGCAGATGGTCGCTTTGTCCCATTTGGCCGCTGGGGCCTGCGCTTGTTTTGTTTCAATCGCCGCCCAAAGGCCAAGGGCGGGCAAAGCAAGAGCCACACGCCAAAATGCGCTGGTGAATGGGCCAACCTCCGCATGGCGCACGAAAATAGGAGAAATCCCAAGCGCCAGCGCGCCGCCAAGCAGCGCTATAAAGGCGGTGATGGAGCGTGTTTCCGTAATTTGCGCGCGGCGATTGGGAGGGGCGTCTTTCATAAGCGTTTCGTTTGAGTTAGCGGATGGAATGATTCGTTGGTTTCGATCAACTATAGCTAATTCCACCGCCTTGCTGTTCATTTTCCGTTGTTGTCTCTGGCGTGGCGTCTTATGACGGGGGAGGCTAGTCGGGTGAAGCTGCGAAAGCGGTGAAGCGAAGTTGGTTTGGCCGACGATGTTTGAGCATGCGAGAAGGAGGATGCCGTGAGCGATCTGGACCCGAAAGTGAAGCTTGAGCTGGAGGCGGCGGCGTTTCGCCGGCTGGTGGCGCATTTACGCGAGCGCAGCGACGTGCAGAATATCGATATGATGAATTTGGCCGGCTTTTGCCGTAATTGTCTGTCCAGATGGTACGGCGAGGCCGCGCAGGAAAAAGGGCTCGCCCTGTCAAAAGAAGACGCTCGCGAAATTATTTATGGAATGCCTTACGAAGAGTGGAAAAATTTATATCAGACTGAGGCGAGCGCGGCGCAAAAGGCGGCGTTTGAAGGTAATGAAACGTAATATTAAAGCTGAAGGGGCAAGAGTCGCGCAGGTCTCTTGACCTTTGTCTTGTCTCATGGCACGCCAACGCCCCTTGGGATGATGGATTTAAGTTTGATGCGGAGTATGGCTCCAAAATCCGCATGTTTTACCCGCCTCCCATGTTTTGCGTGGGGTCAAGCGCGTCCAACCATGCGTGTTGGCTCCGCCCTTTCCAATTCGTTGGCGCGGGCGGGCCGATGATCAGATGAGTGGCGTTACGAACGTTAACTGGAGAATATGCAATAATGTCTGGACCTGATGGAGTTGCGGCGGATCAGCTGCGGGCCTTTGTCGAACGAATTGAGCGTTTGGAAGAAGAAAAAAAAGTCATTGCTGACGACATCAAGGATGTGTACGCGGAAGCGAAAGGCAATGGCTTCGATATAAAAATTTTACGGAAAGTGATTTCTTTGCGCAAAAAGAAACCGCATGAACGTGAAGAAGAAGACGCGATTCTTGATCTTTACGTGCATGCGTTGGGCATGGCTGGTCCCGCTGAAGAATAAACGGATCTCAGCGACGCCGTTTTCTCTATTATTTAAAATTATGGCGCGCTCATGGGAGCGCGCCATAATTGTTTGGCGAAGAATTTAATTTGAGCGCGGTCTGAACGCCGCAACCGCAAAAGCGCGCTTAGTCGCGCGCCCAGTCGCGGATGTCGACAAAACGACCGGCGATGGCCGCGGCCGCCGCCATGGATGGGGAAACGAGATGCGTGCGGCCCTTGAACCCCTGACGGCCTTCAAAGTTACGGTTCGACGTTGAAGCGCAGCGCTCGCCCGGCTTCAGCTTGTCCGCGTTCATGGCCAGGCACATGGAGCATCCCGGTTCGCGCCATTCAAAACCTGCGTCGATGAAGATTTTATCCAAACCTTCCGCTTCGGCCTGTTCTTTCACCAGACCGGAGCCGGGAACCACCATGGCGCTGACGTTGGCGGCGACTTTGCCGCCCTTGATCGCCGCAGCGGCCTGACGCAGATCTTCGATTCGCCCGTTGGTGCAAGAGCCGATGAAAACTCGGTCGATTGTGATGTCGGTGATTTTCTCACCCGCCTTGAGGCCCATATACTCCAGCGCCCGATGTTTGGACGCGCGTCGGTTGGCGTCGGCGATGTCGTCCGGGTTTGGAACGACGCCGGTGACGGAGACCACGTCTTCAGGCGAGGAGCCCCAAGTGACGATTGGGGGAAGGTTCGCGGCGTCCAAGCGAACTTCCTTATCGAAAACAGCGCTTTCGTCGGTGAAGAGCGTGCGCCAATAGGCCTCCGCCTGCTCCCACGCGGCTCCTTTTGGGGCCTTCGGGCGGCCTTTCAGATATTCGTAGGTGACGTCGTCGGGGGCGATCAACCCGGCGCGCGCGCCTGCCTCGATGGACATATTGCACACGGTCATCCGCCCTTCCATGGAAAGAGCGCGAATAGCTTCGCCGGCGTATTCGATCACATGGCCGGTGCCGCCCGCCGTTCCGATTTCGCCGATGATGGCGAGCACGATGTCTTTCGCGGTAACACCTTCGGGAAGGACGCCGTCGACGGTGACGCGCATGTTTTTGGCTTTTTTCTGGATCAAGGTCTGGGTGGCGAGCACATGCTCCACTTCAGACGTTCCGATGCCATGAGCAAGAGAGCCGAAAGCGCCATGGGTGGAGGTGTGGCTGTCGCCGCAGACGATGGTCATGCCCGGCAAGGTGAAGCCCTGTTCCGGCCCTACGATATGCACGACGCCCTGCCGCGGGTCGGTTTCATTGTAATACTCGACGTTGAATTCAGCGGCGTTATTAGCCAGCGTGTTGACTTGCAGCGCGCTCTCCGGGTCATCAATGCCGTGCGAACGGTCCGTGGTCGGCACGTTATGATCGACCACGGCGAGGGTTTTGCTTGGCTGGCGCACCGTTCTGCCAGTCATGCGCAAGCCTTCAAAGGCCTGGGGGCTGGTCACTTCATGCACCAAGTGCCTGTCGATATATAAAAGGCAAGTGCCGTCGTCTTGCGAGGCGACCAGATGGTCGTCCCAAATCTTGTCATAGAGAGTTTTCGCCTGGCTCATGTGGGTCTCCTCGAGAGGGAATATCGGCTGTGGCGGGCCGCGCCTGTCAAATTTATGGATGCAGTCTGGAACCTGAAAAAGCGCTAGGAAGCCAATAGCAATCCGAATGCGGCTGTTAGGCGGGCGTGAAAGCGGCCGGGAAGACGGCGATGATCATGGATGGCGGCGAAATCCATCGTGCCCTTGTAAAGCACGTTTCTGGATGCATAGGCCGCATCGATCTGTTGTGTCGCCATAGTCATCATTTCAACGGTGGGGACGCCTGCTTATCCGGTTAACCTGCATTTAAATGCCGTAAATATCGTCGTCTTGCAAGAACTCAAGCGTTGTAAGCGCCAAAGACTGCAGGCGCCGGGCGGTACGGCCGCCTAATTTCGCATGAACGGGCGTCTGTCGTTATCATTTTGCGCTGCAGCTTGGCGCTTAATGGACGGGAGCAAGCGTCTGCGACGCAAAACGGCCCCGTAGGGCCGCTTCAAATTCGTCTGGAGGCCGATCACCGGCCAATATTATTCGGCTGCGGGCTCAGCCGCCGCTGCGTCTTTCTCCACCTGTTTCGCTGCTTCAGCTTGTGCTTTTGCTGCGGCGATGTCGGAGCGAACTTCGTCGTTCAAACGGCGCGCGCGAACGTTTGTCGCTTCAACGATACGAGCCGATTTACCACGACGATCGCGCAGGTAGTAAAGTTTCGCGCGGCGAACCTTACCGCGGCGTACAACTTCAACGCCTTCCACCATCGGCGAGAAAACCGGGAAAACACGCTCAACGCCTTCGCCGTAGGAAATCTTGCGAACGGTGAAGCTTTCGTTGATGCCGCCGCCGGAGCGGGCGATGCATACGCCTTCATAGGCCTGAGTACGCGTGCGCGTGCCTTCCGTGACCTTCACGTTGACACGGACGGTGTCCCCTGGCGAAAATTCCGGCAGCTTACGCTGGGCGGTGATTTTTTCCATTTCTTCAGCATTGAGCTGTTCGATAATGTTCATGGCGCTTTACCTTCTCTTGTTTTCACACGGTCAGAGCGTCCACGAACGATCAAGTCGTCGGGACGAATTCACCGAAAATTTGGCCATTGCCGAAACTTTTGGCTCAGAAACTTTGTTCGGAGCCTTATGGGACTATGCGCTAGCTTGGGGCTGCAAAAAAACCCACGCGGCCCGCATGGAACCCGTTTGCGGGTGAGATAGCTGAAAAAGTCACCGTTGTCATGTGTTTTTTACATCTGCGCCGTCATTGTCGTCGCAATAAGCCTCCCATAAATCGGGTCGGCGTTCTTGCGTCAGGATTTCGGCCTGCCGCTGACGCCAAAGCGCCACCTTTCCGTGGTCTCCGCTGGTCAAAACATCGGGGATGGAGATGTCTTCGAAGACTTTGGGTCTTGTGTAGTGAGGGTGTTCGAGAAGGCCGGTCTCAAAGCTTTCATTGTCGCCGGAGGCGGCGTTGCCCATGACGCCGGGTAATAGTCGGACCACGGCGTCCAAAAGCACCATGGCGCCAAGCTCGCCCCCGGAAAGAATATAGTCGCCGATGGAGACTTCTTTTAACTGGCGGCTATCGATCACCCGTTGGTCGACGCCTTCGAAACGGCCGCATACGAGGATTGCGCCGGGACCCTGGCTCAATTCGCGCGCCATGGGCTGGGTGAGGGGGGCTCCGCGCGGGCTGAGGAGGTAGCGTGGGCGTGGATCGCGGCCGTGATCGCTGGCGTCGTCGATGGCGCTGGCGAGAATATCTGCGCGCAGCACCATTCCGGCGCCGCCGCCGGCGGGAGTATCGTCCACCGAGCGATGGCGATCATGGGCGTGGTCGCGGATTTGGCGGGTCTCCAGCTCCCATGCGCCTTCCATTAAAGCCTTGCCGGAAAGGCTATGCCCAAGCGGGCCGGGGAACATGTCTGGGTAAAGCGTCAAAACGCTTGCTTTAAAAGTCACTGCTGTTCGCCGCCGTCTGTTTCTTCTTTCACGACCGTTTCAGCGGGAGGGACCGCGATGATTTTGCGCTCCGCGATGAGGACTTCCGGAACGCACTCCAGCGTGAAGGGTAGAAAGAAGCTCGCGCTGGTTTCCGGCGCGATTTCCAGAAGATCTCCAGCGCCGAAATTTTGCAATGAGACAATTTTGCCCAACGGCTCTCCATTCTTAGAGACGACGTCCATGCCGATTAGGTCGGCGTGGTAAAACTCATCTTCGTCAGGGTCTGGAAATTGGTCGCGAGGAACGTAGAGTTTCAGCCCGTTCAGGGCCTCCGCCGCGTTGCGATCGTTCACGCCTTTGAACTTGGTGACGACGACGCCTTTGTGGACGCGGGCGGCCGCCACCTTGAAACGGCGAGTCCCGTCTTTGGTTTGCAAATTTCCATAGTCGGTGAAGGATAATGGATCATCGCCAAAGGGTTTCACCCTGACTTCGCCCTTGACGCCATGCGCTGCGCCTATTTGGGCGAGGAGAATGAGGTTATCGGCGTCGTTGGTCATGATACCGAGATCCGTTCATGGAAGGGCGCGTCTGTGGGCGCCAAAACGTTTATGGCGCGGTCTATGGCGAATGGCGAGCGGCGGGCCATGTGTTTAAGGGCCGTCGTTTCGCTTTTAAGCGAAGCTTTGTGAACGCCGCCAGAGATGGCGGCGTTCACGAAAAGCTTATTCGGCTGCGGCTTCTTCCGCAGGCGCGGCTGCTGCTTCGGCGGCGGCCGCTGCGGCTTCTTCTTCAGCCTGTTTCTTGGCGGCGAGACGCTCTTTCGCCTTTGTGCCAAGCTCGGCTTTTTTCGGGTTGTTGCGCGGCGCGCGCTTCATCAGGCCGGCGGCGTCGAGGAAACGCAGAACGCGATCTGTTGGCTGTGCGCCGTTGTCGAGCCAATGCTTGATGCGCTCGACGTCGAGCTTGACGCGGTTTTCATTGTCTTTCGACAATGACGGGTCGTAGCTTCCGACTTTTTCGATGAAGCGCCCATCGCGAGGCGCACGCACGTCAGCAATGACGATGCGGTAAAAAGGACGCTTTTTTGCGCCGCCGCGGGCGAGACGGATTTTCAAGGCCATGTTTTCTTCTCCTGTTTGTATTCGGCCGTTTAGCGGCGAATGTCTTCGTGATGTCTTATGACTTCTTTGACGATGAAGTTGAGGAACTTCTCGGCGAAATCTGGGTCGAGGTTAGCGTTCTGCGCAAGACTGCGTAGACGCGCTATCTGTCGTTCTTCACGCGCCGGATCAGCCGGCGGTAAATCATGTGCGGCTTTCAGCTCGCCAACTTTCTGGGTGCATTTGAAGCGCTCCGCCAGCATATGGACAAGCGCCGCGTCGATGTTGTCGATTGAACCACGCAAGCGTAAAAGCTCTTTGATCGCAGGGCTTTGCTCGCCAAGAAGGTTTTCCGCTTCGCTTGTCATTTTTTCTTTCCCCTTCTCGCGCCGCGTCCCATGCCGGGCATTCCGCCGAGGCCGGGAAGTTTTGGGCCGCCAAGGCCTCCGAGGACGCCGCCCAATCCGCCAAGGCCTCCGGGAAGACCGGGCGCGCCGCCGAGGGGGGCGTCTCCGCCAAGGCCTCCGGGGAGCTGGCCGGATTTGGCCATTTTCTCCAACTCTTTCGGGTCCATGCCGGCAAGGCCGGGGGGCATGCCGCCGCCGGGCATTCCCATGCCGCCCATCATTTTCCCAAACAGACCTTTGCCTTTGCCCATTTGTTTCATCATGTCCGCCATCTGGCGGTGCATTTTCAAAAGCTTGTTGACGGCGGCGACGTCAACGCCTGAACCGGCGGCGATGCGCTTTTTGCGGCTGGCTTTGAGAAGGTCGGGCTTACGGCGCTCGGTTGGCGTCATGGATTGAATGATCGCCACTTGACGCTTGACGACTTTGTCGTCGAGATTGGCGCTCGCCATTTGTTTTTTCACTTTGCCCATTCCCGGCATCATCCCCATGACGCCGGACATGCCGCCAAGCTTTTCCATTTGCTTCAGCTGTTCCGCCAGATCCTCTAGGTCGAAAGACCCTTTTTGCATTTTCGCCGCCATTTTAGCGGCTTTGTCGGCGTCGATGTCCTGAGCGGCTTTTTCCACCAGCGAGACGATGTCGCCCATGCCCAGAATGCGGTCGGCCACCCGGGCGGGGTGGAAATCTTCCAGAGCGTCCGCTTTTTCGCCAACGCCCACCAATTTGACCGGCTTGCCCGTGACGGCGCGCATGGACATGGCCGCGCCGCCGCGTCCGTCGCCGTCCATCCGGGTGAGGACAAGACCGGTGATGCCTACTTGCTCGTCGAAGGCCGTGGCCAAATTCACCGCGTCTTGACCGGTCAGCGCGTCGGCGACCAGCAGCACTTCGTGCGGGTTGGAAATTTTTCTGATTTCCGCGACTTCCGCCATCAGGGCGTCGTCAATATGGGTGCGGCCCGCCGTATCGAGGATCACCACGTCATAACCGCTGAGCTTGGCGGCGGTCATGGCCCGATTGGTGATTTGGACAGGCGTTTGACCGGCGATGATCGGCAGGGTGTCGATTTCGTTTTGCTCGCCCAGAACCTTCAGCTGTTCTTGCGCCGCAGGTCGGCGGGTGTCGAGGGACACCATCAAGACTTTACGCTTGTCGCGGGTTGCGAGGCGGCGGGCGATTTTCGCGGTGGACGTCGTTTTACCAGCGCCCTGCAGGCCGACCATGAGAATGCAAACCGGCGCGGCGGCGTTCAGGTCGATAGGCTGCGCCTCTGCGCCGAGCATCTCGACCATCTGGTCATGGACGATCTTGACGACTTGCTGGCCTGGGGTGACGGACTTCAGAACTTCATGCCCGACGGCGCGGTGCTTCACTTTATCAATGAAGGAACGCACCACCGGCAAGGCGACGTCGGCCTCGATCAAGGCCCGCCGCACTTCACGCAATGCGTCGCTCACGTCGGCTTCGGATAGCGCGCCCCGGCGGGTAAGCTTATCCAAAATTCCGGAAAGGCGATCTGACAGGCTCTCGAACATGACGTTCCTTCGCTCTACACTGGCCCAGATTCAATATCGGGCCAAACTCACAAACATGTGCGAATTAGACGTCTAATCGTCTTCTCCGCAGCTTGCGTTCTGTGATTATCAGGGGACCGCGTCAAAGCGTTTGTCTCCCAGCTGTTGGCGTTTGCGCGAAGGTGTCGCGCAAAGCAATTTAGCACCCGAGGGCGCAACGCGCTGTCGGATGTTAACTTCCAGGCTCTCTTTACACCTTTTCGGGGCCTGGTCAGCTGAAACAGTCAATCCTGTCATAGAACGGCGAAATTACTAAGCGAACGCTCGTTAAGAGTCAAGCAATCCCTTTTTATGAGCTCTAAATATGGAACAGGCGTTGGTGGTCTTCATCTTCAATCTTTACTAGGCGCGCCAAAGCTAGCGCGCCGACATGAGTTGTCTTGATCATTAACTCATGTCACTGAGATTCAAGTTGAGCATATGACCTGGATCCGAACAAAGCAGATCCTACACGGACAAAAGTTGCGCCTTGTTGCGTCGCAATTTTATAATCTCCCGACATGCCCATGGACAGTTCTGCAATTCCATTTCGTGTTGCGATTTTCTCCAGAAGCGCAAAATGAGGGCCCGGCGCTTCGTCTGCGGGGGGGATGCACATCAGCCCTTCGATGGGCAGGTCGACCTCATTGCGACAGAAGGCTATAAAATCGTCGGCGTCTTGAGGGGCTATGCCCGCCTTTTGCGGTTCTTCCCCCGTATTGACTTGTATGAAAAGCTTGAGCTTGCGGTTTTGTTTGTCAATTTCTTGTTTGATCGCGCGTGCGATTTTTTCCCGGTCGACTGTGTGGATTGCGTCGAACAGGGCCACGGCTTCTGCGGTTTTGTTGGATTGCAAGGGGCCGATGAGGTGGAGTTCGACGTCATTAAACACGCTCTTGAGGTCGGGCCATTTTTGCTTGGCTTCTTGAACGCGGTTTTCGCCGAAGATGCGTTGTCCTGCGTTTAGCAAGGGAGTGATGGCGTTTGCGTCGAATGTTTTCGTCACCGCAATGAGTTTGACGCTGTTTTCCGGGCGATTCGCAAAAGCTTCGGCCTCGCGAATGTTGGCGTTTACTTCTTCAAGCCGTAGCGCTGCGGAACTTTCGGAATTGGCGGTCATTACGCCCCCTTTACGATTGCGGATATTATCTGAATTTGATCATAAGGCGTTTTTGATGCCGACTGATGGGGAAAAATGCAAGCCATGCCTCTGGACCGCGGCGGAATATGAACGTAGTTATGCTTCTAGGAGCGCCAGCATGAACTGGAGACCGGTTTTGCTGGCTTGATGACCCGGGCGTCTTCCGCCTCGATAACGCATGTAAAAAGTGAAGTAAGCACATCATGACGACGGAGCGATATAACGCCCGCGACGCAGAAGCGCGCTGGCAGAAAAACTGGGATGCGGCGAATGTTTTCATCACGAAAAATGATGATCCGCGCCCGAAATATTATGTGCTGGAAATGTTCCCTTATCCGTCGGGGCGCATTCACATGGGCCATGTGCGCAATTACACCATGGGCGATGTGGTCGCGCGTTATAAGCGCGCGCGTGGATTCAACGTGCTCCATCCCATGGGGTGGGACGCCTTCGGCATGCCGGCGGAAAATGCGGCGATGCAAAATAACGTTCATCCCAAGGATTGGACGTATGAGAATATCGCCGCCATGCGCGCCCAGCTTAAAATCATGGGATTATCGCTGGACTGGAGCCGTGAGTTCGCCACGTGTGACGTAAGCTATTATACGCAGCAACAGCGCTTGTTTCTCGACTTTCTGGAAAGCGGGTTGGTGTATCGCAAGAACTCTAAGGTCAATTGGGACCCTGTCGATATGACCGTTCTCGCCAACGAACAGGTGATCGACGGGCGCGGTTGGCGCTCCGGCGCTTTGGTGGAGCAGCGGGAATTGACCCAATGGTTCTTCCGGATCACCGATTACGCCGAAGACCTTCTGGAAGCTATTGAGACCCTTGATCGTTGGCCTGATAAAGTACGCTTGATGCAGAAAAACTGGATCGGACGCTCCGAGGGCTTACGCGTTCAGTTTGAGTTCGTTGATCAGGCGCCGACTGGCGACGTCGCCTTGGAAATTTTCACGACGCGTCCAGACACATTGTTTGGCGCTTCTTTCATGGGGTTGTCGCCGGATCATCCCATTTCCGTATCTCTGGCCAGAGATAATCCGGAGCTTGCGGCGTTCGTGGAGGAATGCCGCAAACTAGGCACTTCCGCCGAGGCGGTTGAAACGGCTGAGAAAAAGGGCTTTGACACAGGGCTCAAGGTGAAGCATCCGCTGGATTCGTCAATTGAGTTGCCGGTCTATGTGGCGAATTTCATCCTGATGGACTACGGAACGGGCGCAATTTTCGGCTGCCCGGCGCACGACCAGCGCGATCTGGACTTCGCCCGCAAATATGGATTGCCCGTGCGGCCTGTGGTTTTGCCCAAGGACGCGGATGCGGCGACATTCACCGTCGACGACGAGGCCTTCACCGGGGAAGGTTTGATTTTCAACTCCGGCTTTCTCGATGGCATGTCTATTTTTGACGCAAAGGCGGCCGTGGCGGACAAGCTTGAGGCGAATGAGATCGCCGGCAAGCCTCAAGGCGCCCGGCAGGTCAATTACCGCTTGCGCGACTGGGGTATTTCCCGTCAGCGCTATTGGGGATGCCCGATTCCGATTATCCATTGCGATGATTGCGGCGCCGTGCCGGTGCCTGACCAGGATCTGCCGGTGAAATTGCCGGACGACATCAATTTCGACAAGCCCGGCAATCCTTTGGACCGGCACCCTACATGGCGCCATGTGGATTGCCCCAAATGCGGGAAAGCGGCGCGCCGCGAGACGGACACAATGGATACATTCGTCGATTCGTCTTGGTATTTCGCCCGTTTCACCGATCCAACGAATGAACGTCCCACCGACCCGAAAGCGGCGACTGAATGGCTTCCCGTTGATCAATATATCGGTGGCGTCGAGCATGCGATTTTGCATCTCCTTTATTCGCGGTTTTTCACCCGCGCCATGCAAGTCACGAAGCACCTTGATCTCAAAGAGCCGTTCCGGGGTCTGTTTACCCAAGGCATGGTGACCCATGAGACCTATAAGGATACGTCGGGCGCATGGGTTTCGCCTGCGGAAATCCGGATCGTGGAGAGCGGCGGCGAACGCAAGGCGAGTCTTCTGGAAAACGATGAGCCAGTCAGCATCGGTCCGATCGAAAAAATGTCGAAGTCGAAGAAGAACACCGTTGACCCCACTGACATTATCGACACCTATGGCGCCGACACCGCGCGTTGGTTCGTCTTGTCAGACAGTCCGCCGGAGCGGGATGTGGAGTGGACGGAAGACGGTGTTCAAGGCGCGTGGCGTTTCATGCAGCGTGTCTGGCGGTTGATCGGAGAAGTGGCGGCGCTCAAGACCTCTGTTGAGGTGAAGCCGGAACATTTTGGCGACCTAGCCAATGAGCTACGGCGCACGACGCATAAAATTCTCGCGGCCGTGTCCGCCGATATCGAGGCTTTGTCGTTTAACCGCGCCGTGGCGCGGTTATATGAGCTGGTGAACGCTCTGAGCAAGGTGGTTAGCGCAGCGGATCGAACTGCCGATATGGAGTTTGCATTGCGTGAGGGAGCTGAGTATCTGGTGCGGATGATGTCGCCTATGACGCCGCATCTGGCGGAGGAGTGCTGGAGCGTTCTTGGTCATGACGCCATGTTGGCGCTCGCCGATTGGCCGCAGGTCGAAGAGGCGCTTCTGGTGGAGGATACTATTACCTTGCCGGTGCAGATCAATGGAAAGAAGCGGGGGGACGTCACTGTCGCGGCTGACGCCACGCGCGAAGAAATTGAAGCCGCCACCTTGTCGAATGAGGCTGTCATTCGTAGCTTAGAGGGCAAGTCGCCAAAGAAAATCATTGTGGTTCCGAAAAGGATCGTGAATGTCGTCGTTTGACCTATCGGGCTTGCGGGCCGCAAAAAGTGAATCGAATCGCGTGACGAGGCGAATATGTTTGGCGTTAGGGCTGGCGGCGAGCGTTCTTCTGGTTACTGGTTGTCAGGTTCGCCCGCTTTCCGGAACAATTGGCGCCGGCGGCGCCCCGGCTCAGGCGCAGCTCTCCGCAATCGAAATTTCCTCGATTGACAGTGACGGTTTGTCACGTGTGGGGCAGGAGCTGCGCAATGAGCTTATTTTTGGCTTCCAGCGAGGCGGGGAGGCTCCGCCGGCTCTCTACAGCTTAAAAGTGTTGATCGACAAGGTTCAAAATGAAGTGGGCGTTGAGAAGCTCGCCGACGTTCCCTCCGCCTATACGGTGACCCTGAACGCGACCTTCGTTTTGAGCGAAATCGCTACGGATAAAACTTTGACGACGGGAAAGGCGTTCGCAACGGCGTCTTATGACTTCTCCAGTCAGCGCTTCGCCAACTTGCGCGCTGAGCGTGACGCTGAAAATCGGGCGGCGAAAGTGTTGGCGAGCGATATTCAAACCCGCCTTGCAGGTTATTTCGCAACCCAAACCCAGTGACGCGCTCTTGATAGCGCTATGGAAAGAGAGAGACTGCGGCTTTGGTCGGGCCGTCGCCTTGCAAGGAAACAGGTGAAAGCTGATGGTCGCCTTGAAAGCTGGAGAAATTGACGGCTTTATTGCGAAGCCTGCGACGTCGGTTTCTCTTGTTTTGATTTATGGACCCGATGCGGGGTTGGTTTCCGAGCGCGCAAGCGCGCTTGTCTCCCATGTGGCCGGGGAAAATAACGACCCTTTCTCCTTAATTAAACTCGACGCCGCCGACGTTGCAGCTGATCCGACACGGCTCATGGACGAGGCTCTGACCATCCCCCTCTTTGGCGGTCGCCGTGTGATTTGGGTCAAGGACGGCGGCTCTAAAAATATCGTCGCCGCCATTGACCCCTTGTTGAAGGAGACCGGTGAAATCGCTTTTGTGGTGATTGAGGCGGGGGATTTGAAGAAAGGGGTGGCTCTACGCAAGCGTTTTGAGAGCGACAGGCGTGCGCTCGCCATTCCCTGTTACGCTGACGCTGCTCGCGACGTCGACCGTCTGATTGACGAGGAAACCCGGGCGGCGAGGCTGTCAATTAGCCGTGAAGCTCGTCAGAGCTTGCATGGGCTTTTGGGCGCCAACCGTCTCGCCAGCCGTGGAGAGTTGCAAAAGTTGTGTCTTTATGCTCACGGCAAGGAGCGCATTGAAAGCGCTGACGTTGAATTGATTATTGGCGACGCTTCGGCTTTCGCCGCAGACGAGCTGGTGGACGCGGTGGCGCTTGGGGATATTGGCGTCGTCGATCACGGGTTGGAGCGTCTGGAGGCGGGAGGCTTGCCGGCGGATGTGATCGCCAATCAGGCGCTGCGCCATTTTCAGTTTCTTTATCGGGCGAGGGGGCTGATGGACAAGGGGACGCCGGCGGCCCAGACTGTGGAGCGCGCGTCGCCGCCGATTTTCTTCAAACGTCGGGAAAAGGTCACGCGCCAGCTTGGCTTGTGGCGGTTTGAGGATCTGGAAAAGGCGATGGAGCATTTGGCGAGCGCCGTTTTGGCGTCGCGTAAAACGCCGATGCTTGCGAATGCGCGAATTTCAGACGTGTTTTTGATCTTGGCGCGGGTTGCGCGTGCGCGCGCTCAACCACGCAGTCCCGCGCGCTCCTATCGATAATCGGTTTGCGCGCACGGGGCATGCGCGTTTAACTGGCGTTCTTGTGAGGGGCGAGTTGGGCGGCGAGCCAGCCAAGCGACTTATCTTTGATGTTGAGCATTTCAAGATGCTCCGCCGTGTTCAGGACATATTCCGGGTTCGGCCCGGATTGACCTGCGGCGGCGCGCACGATTTCCAATTGACGCGCTAAAGGCAGAACGCCAGCGTATTGCTGATGGCGCCTGTCGATGATGTAGGTCAAGGCGTTTACCCGGGTCTTGTTTTCGTCGTCCAAAACCACCGGTCTTTGGGCTTCGATATAAACCATGGTGGCTTGTTCGCGCTCGCGCAAGTAGCGGATGACTTCCTCGCGATTGTGCGCCGCGACTCGAAAGGCGACGCCTTTGCAAGCTCCGCCGCGGTCTAACCCAAGCACTAAGCCAGGCTGGCGCTGCGTTCCCCGGTGAACCCAAGAATAAACGCATAGGGAGCGGTGGGCGCCGCGCAGCAGCGCAGGCGATGACTCCTCAAACGCGAACCCCGGACGCCAAATCAGCGAGCCATATCCGAAAACCCAAAGATCACTCATTTTAGCCTTTAAATTCATTGAAAAAATTTCCATGGCGTCGTTCTTGGAAACGCGATAACCAGCCTTTCATTCGAAAAAACGGCAACGTGACGCATTTGAAAACGATTGATGGCGGTATAGCGCAAGCCACGGCAAGAGGCTGCTTATCAGGGTTTATAAAAATGTTCAAACGTCGGCGGATCTTCGGTTGTCTGTTTTGGCCTCGCTCCAGTTCGATTGTCGCGCTGTAGCGCGATTCATACCCGGCGAAGCTTTGCGGCGGGAGAGGCTTGCTATGGCCGTTTTGTTATGTTTGGTCAATTGTTCAAATTACGCAGATCAAGTTGCAAGGGCGGGTTGAAGAAATGGGTTCTGGAATGACAAGAAAAAAGGCGGGGCGACGTTCGTCATCTCGCAAATATGTCTATCTCACCGCCGTTTTGCTTGTTGGCGTGGGCTTATGGAGCGTCTATTGGATCACCGGGCGTCAAATGGTCGCTGGGTTGGTGGCTGACAATGTTGCGCAGGCGCGCGCGGCGGGGGTGGATCTGGAGTGCGCTTCACAACGTCTTGGCGGCTTCCCTTTTCGCTTTGAGCTATCTTGCACGCCGCTTGATGTGAAATTACAGGGGCGGGGCTCTGTCGAGGTTCCCGCGTTTCGCGCGGTGGCTATGGCGTATAATCCTCAGCATCTCATCTTTGAGGCGGATGCGCCTTCCTCTATCGTTTTGCTGCGTGATTTGACGGCTCCCTCTACGGCGCCAGCGGTTTCCTCAGTTCCTGATATCAAGGCGGACTGGCTGACGGCGCGCGCCAGCTTGCGTCTCAGCGTCAATGGATTGGAGGCGTTTGACGCGTTGACGGAGGACTTGACGCTGAACTTCGCGGCGCTTCCGGCTATGGGGGCGGAAAGCCCCTTGGAGATGAGCGATGTGTCCGAAAAAGCGCTTGGAGCCAATTCGGGGGTTTTTAGCGCGGAGCGGATGGCGGTTCATATGCGCAAGGAGCCGGGGAGCGAGACGGGGCTTGAATTGGCTCTGCGTTTTAAAGAATTACAAAACACGACGGGGTCCGCCGAGCCCTCGCCGGCTGTGGATCTGGAGCTTCGTCTTGGTCTGGCCAATGCGCAGCCATTGTTGAGTGGGCGCGCGCAAGCGCCTCTGGCGCAGTATTTTTCTCAAACAGGCGATATTGAAGTTCATTCGCTGACGATAAAATCCGGCTCGACGAAATTGAGCGCGTCAGGAAAATTGCGCCTTGATGATCTGGGACGTCTGTCGGGAGATTTGCCTGTGGAGATTGTTGGTGCGGAGCGAATACGTGAGCTTTTGACGCCTTTGTTTCCTGCAGGGTCAAATATCCCCGCAACCCTTCAGGGAGCTGTGCAAGGATTTGGAACGCCAACCTCCGCGGACGATGGTGGTTCCGCAGTCGCGGTGTCGCTCAAATTGGAGCGAGGACGCGCGCGCGTTGGAATGATTCCGGTCGCCGACTTTGCGCCGTTATTTTAAGCTTGGCGTTGAGAAGGCCGCCGCGCCTGAGCCAAGTTATTTGCACCCATACGCGGCTCTGAACGAAAGACCGGAGCGTTATTCGCCCGGTCTTTTAGTTGTGGTTTCTTTAGCCGCCTCGGCGCTTTGATCAAAGGTCATGATTTTTTTCAATAGGAATAATATATTCCTTGCGGTCGGCTGGTTTGGCTATTTTATCATAGAGCGCCATGGCCGGAGCGTTCTTTGTGGGAACGATCCAATGTAGCTCCATCCAGGCGCGTTTGCCGCCTTCTTTCGCCAAGGCGGAGATCATTTTGCGGGCGACGCCCTGATTACGCGCGGCGGGGCGAACGTAAATCTGGTCGAGCTGTCCTATTCTCAGACCTGAGATGATGTCTGGCAAATCAAAGAATATGGCGAAGCCTACAAGTTCGCCGTTCAAGGCGGCGCCCAGAACTTCGGCGGTTTTATCGCCTAGAATGCGTTCGGCGTAAAATTGGTCAGGCCGTCTTGGCGCGCCGCGCTTCAGCGCCTGGGCGTATTCTGCGATGAGAGGAGCCAGATCAAGGGCGTCGTCTGGGCCAAGTGTGGTAATGTTCAAATCGCTCATGAAGTCTCCGCTGGCGCTCGTTCGTAATATGTGAATTTTGCCGTCGCCATTTCCTACAATTACGCGAACGCAGATCGTAATCAAGCGCTTCTACGCATAAGATCAAACTGCGTTCATGTGGTTCCGTTTTGCGGCTTTGGCGTTGATTAATCGTGGGCATTGGTGGCGGCGCGTGATGTGTTATGGTCGAGACCAAAGATAATGCGCCTGAAGCGCAAGACTTTTTATGGTTTGGTTTCAGCGTGCAAGATTTGACAGTGCGTATTGGGAGACGATCATGAATGAGCCACGTCAATTTCGGCCAAGGCGCAGCGCGCTTTACATGCCCGGTTCGAACGAGCGGGCGTTGGAAAAGGCCCGTTCGTTGGATGTGGACGTTTTGATTTTCGATTTGGAGGACGCCGTTGCTCCGGACGCCAAAAGTCGCGCGCGTGATTTGGTGGCTGCGGCGGTGGCGGGAGGCGGTTACGGTTCTAGGGAAGTTGTGGTGCGCGTCAACAGTCTGGACAGCGAATGGGGGGCGGAGGATTTGAAAATGGTCGCCGCGTCCCGGCCGGACGCCGCGCTTTTGCCGAAAGTGTCTTCGGCGCAGGATTTGGTGGCGGCGGCGCGCGCGCTTGAGGGAGCTTTGGAGAAAGACGCGCGCAGTGAAGACAGTGACCATTTTGTGCGGCTTTGGGCCATGATGGAAACGCCGCTTGCGATGCTGAACGCTCAGGAAATCGCCGCATCGCGAACTTCAGGTTCGTTGTTGTCCTGTCCGCAATTGTCTTGTCTTGTTATGGGAACGAATGATCTCGCCAAAGAAACCGGCGCGCGGCTTTCGCCCGGGCGCGCGCCCATGACGCCTTGGTTGATGACATGCGTCGCCGCCGCCCGCGCCTATGGGCTGGACGTCATTGACGGGGTCTATAATGACTTTCAGGATTTGGAGGGGTTTGGCGAGGAATGTCGTCAAGCGGCCTCCATGGGATTTGACGGCAAGACGCTTATTCATCCAAAGCAGGTGGAAATTTGCAATGAGGCGTTTTCACCTTCCGCTGAGGAGGTTCGCTTCGCGCGCCTTGCATGCGAGGCGTTTGATTTACCGGAAAACGCGGAAAAAGGCGTGGTGCGAATCGAGGGGAGAATGGTGGAGCGTCTTCATGCCGAAATGGGGCGACGGGTGTTGTCCATCGCTGAGGCGATGGCCGCACGCTAGGCGTTTTTGTAAGCGATAGTTTTACTGTAATGGCGTGTCACGAATTCTAAACAAGAGGAAACGACATGAAACTTTATCGATTTATCACCGGTCCGGATGATAGCCAGTTTTGTCACAGAGTGACGCAAGCCTTGAATAAAGGGTGGAGCCTTTCTGGTAGTCCGCAGCTGTCTTTTGACGCAGTGAAAGGCCTCACCATTTGCGGTCAAGCGGTGACCAAGGAAGTGGATGGCGTAGACTATGCTCCCGAAATCAAGCTTGGAGACTATTGATAGAAGGTCGATTGGTCTTGAGGCAGCTTGGCTATGAAAAATTAAGTCCTGACTGCTAGCCTGCTTCTGGATGCGTAATCAGGGAACGTAGCAGTTGGGTCTTTTGCCAAATTTATGGAGTGAATGGATTTCGTCGCGCTGGGCGCGCGCGCGAACACAGCCGCCCCTGACTTATTTGGACCGTTTCGTGGGGGAAGGCGATTTCGCCGCGGCCCAGTATATGGCGCTTGCGGTGTTTTGCCTTCGTGTCTTGGGGGCGGCGCTCGCCTATGTCTCGCAAGTGATTCTCGCCCGGGTTCTCGGCGAGTTTGAATATGGCGTATTCGTCGTCGTTTGGACCCTCGTCGTCATTCTTGGGATTTTTCTACCCCTAGGCTTTTCTTCTTCGGTTACCCGGCTCATCCCGGAGTATCAAGTTAGAGGAGATGATGAGCGCCTGCGCGGGTTGCTTGTGGGCAGTCGGTGGGTCGCCTTCGCCGGCGCCACTCTCTTTGCTGTGGTTGGGGCGCTTGGCTTGTTTTTGCTGGAGCCGTTCATCACGTCTTATTACGTGCTGCCCTTGTATTTGGGAGCGTTTTGCCTTCCCCTTTTTACTGTGGGGAGCATTCAGGATGGGATTGCCCGCGCTTATAATCAAACCTTGATGGCGATTCTTCCCACTTTTATCTGGCGGCCTTTGGCGATCTTATTCGCGCTTGTCGTCGCTGTCGCTTGTGGAGCGCCCGCTACGGCGGCCACGGCTTGCTACGCTGCTATTTTCGCTACTTGGGCCGTCGCATTGGCGCAAATGCTGCGGCTGCGTCATTTTCTTTCAAGGACGATCCCCAAAGGCGCGGCGAAATGGGAGGTTGGCGTATGGGCGGGCGTCTCATTGCCGATTCTTCTGGTTGAAGGGTTCTTCCAGCTGATCACTAGCGCCGATGTGATCATGGTCAGCTTCTGGCGTCCTCCGGATGAAGTCGCCATTTACTTCGCCGCGTCGAAAACGCTGGCTTTGGCGCATTTTGTGTATTTCGCCGTGCGTTCCGCTTCGGCGCACCGGTTTTCTCGATTGTATCAAGATGGTGATCGCGAAGCGCTTGCGATTTTCGTCAAACAGGCGGTTAGTTGGACTTTTTGGCCGACGCTTTTGGTGGCTTGCGGATTATTGGTCGTGGGGCCATTGCTTTTATCCATGTTTGGCTCGGCTTTCACCGCGGCGTATCCCGTGTTGGCGATTCTTCTGATCGGCGTTTTGGCGAGGGCTGCGATCGGCCCCGTAGACGCGCTGTTGACTATGGCGGATCAACAAAGGAGCTGCGCCGTCATTTACGCTGGTTCTTTTGCGGTGAATATTGCCTTGAATGTCTTGCTAATACCCAGCATAGGGGTTTTGGGAGCCGCGCTCGCCACCACAATAGGAATTGTGCTTGAGGCGACGGCCTTGTTTTTCGCCGCGCGCAAATACCTTGGTCTACATGCGTTCGTATTTTCCCGCTCAACTCAGCTGCAGAGCTGAAGATCATGACAGAGACGGAGTTTGTGAACTATAGCTTGAGGGAAGCTTTGGAGGTTGACGCGCGTTGGCGCGCGCTTGGCGATAGCGCGGTGGATCCGAACCCTTTTTTCGAGCTGGATTTCCTTGAGCCCTTTCAAGGCTGCGCGCCGAATGATGCGATCCGAATTTGCGTCGTGAGGGAGCGTGAAAGCGGCTCTTTTCGTCTCCTTTGTCCCTTTTTCCAGCGTCCGCGAGGTTATGGCGTGACGGCGGCGCGCTCTTACGTCACCGAATATGGTCCCCTTGGCGCGCCGCTGATGAGCGCCGCCGCTACGTCGCAGGATATAGAGCTTTTTTTCGCAGGCGTGATGGAGACCTTGGGCGTGAAGCTTGTGGTTTTGCCTTATGTACGCCGGGATGGGGCGGCGTTCGAGGCGATCAGCCGCATGGGGAGGATGCGCTCTTGGCAGGTGGGGTTGGCGCAACAAGGCGTTCGCGCCGGACATGAGGCTGGGCGGCGGGGGGCGCGGCAAGCGGTTAGCGGAAAGCGCGGCAAGGAACTTCGCCGTCAATTGCGTCGTTTAGGTGATTGCGGTCCGGTGGAGCTTATCTCTCGCCAAGAGCGGCAAGAGGTGATCGCCGCTTTCGAACGGTTTTTGCTCCTTGAAGCGGCGGGCTGGAAGGGCCGTAAGGGAACTGCGCTGTTGTCTGATGCGCGAACCGCCGATTTTGCACGAGCCTTTATCGCGCGCAGCGCGGGGCAGGGTCGAATCAGGATTGATGAGCTGCTTTGTTCTGGAAAGGTTTTGGCGTCGCTTGTGTTGTTGCGCCGCAGCGGCATGGCGTTCGCTTGGAAGGTTACTTTTGACGAAAATTTTTCGCGTTATTCTCCCGGCGCTCAGGTGACGCGTTACGCCATGGAGCAAAATCTTCTTGAGGGGGGAGAGCGGGGCGCCGATTCGCTCGCCGCGCCCGGTCATCCGATGATCACCCCCCTTTGGCGCGGGCGCGCGCCTTTCGCCACCGTGATCGCCAGTCAGGGTCGCTTTGCTTGTTTGCGATTGAAATTGATATGGGCGTGGCTTGAGACGCGCGACTTCTCCCGCGCTTACGCCAAGCGCCTATGGCGGCGGTTCGCCCACACCCCGTAAGTAATTTCATGCAGCGGCGAGCGCGATTATTCGTCTGTTATTTTCACTTCATTTTGCGTCTGCTCGCGTAAACGTCGTCGAATGACCTTTCCCGTGGTCGTCATGGGCAAATTGTCGACGAATTCTATTTCTCTGGGATACTCATGGGCCGACAATCGGTTTCTGACCCAATCGCGGATCTCGTCCGTCAGCGTGTCGCTCGCGGCGTAACCATCCTTGAGCACTACGTATGATTTTACGATTTCCGTTCGAATCGGATCAGGCTTTCCAATCGCGGCCGCCAAAGCGATGGCGGGATGGGAAATCAGGCAGTCTTCAATTTCGGCGGGGCCAATGCGGTAACCGGCGGAGGTGATCACATCATCATTTCGTCCGATGAACCTGAAGTAGCCTTCCTCATCCATAACGCCTTGATCGCCGGTGACCATCCATTCGCCGATGAATTTGCCTTTCGTCGCATCCGGTTGGCGCCAATATTCTAGAAATAGTACGGGAGAAACGCGCTTGATCGCAATTTGCCCCTGTGCGCCCGCCGGCAATGGCGTTCCTTCCTCGTCGACGATGGCCATTTCATGGCCGGGGACGGCGCGCCCGATCGAGCCCGATTTGGAGACGCCTATTTGGGCGCAGGATGCAAGAACCGCGTTGGCTTCAGTTTGGCCGTAAAATTCATTGACCGTAATGTCCAAACTCTCCCGCGCCCATTCGTATGTTTCCTTCCCGAGCGCCTCTCCGGCGGAGCCGATACTGCGTAAAGATAAGGCGAACCGCCTTGACGGCGCGGGGACCGTACGCAGAATTTTGAGCGCCGTAGGGGGAATGAAAGCGTTACGCACTCCCAGATTCGACATGAGGGAGAAAGCTTTTTCCGGATCGAACTTTTCAAATCGGTGTGCGACCACTGGAACTCCGCTGCGTAAGCAGGGCAGAAGCGCGTTGAGCAACCCTCCCGCCCATGCCCAATCCGCAGGCGTCCAGAACAGATCGCCTGGCTGAGGCAAGAACTCATGCGTCATCTGGATGCCTGGCATATGGCCGGGTAAAACCCTATGGCCATGGAGCGCGCCTTTGGGCGCTCCAGTGGTGCCGGAGGTGTAAATCATCATCGCCGGATCGTCAGGGCGGGTGCGCGCCGTTTCGAAGTGATCCGAACTTTTGTCTATCAGCTGATGAAAGTCTAGAACGCCTGTGTCGGGGCCATCGACCGAGAGGATCAATCTCAGGTCGGGAAGCTCGCCGCGAATCGCTATGAGCTTGGCCAATCCAGCTTCATTTGTGAGCACGGCCTTGGCGCCGCTGTTTGCAAGGCGGTATTTTAACGCCTCGACGCCGAATAAAGCAGCGAGAGGAACGGCGACGCTTCCCAGCCTGTATATGGCCAGATGCCCAAGGGCGGTTTCAACGGATTGCGGCAACAACAGCGCCACGCGGTCGCCGCGTTCGACGCCATGGGCTTTTAGCCCATTGGCCAGTCGGCGAGAGTTTTGCGATAGCTGGCCGTAACTCGTATCGCGGCGCGGCCCATCGTCTTTTAGGTCAATCAAGGCGACGCGGCGCGGTTCACGCGCCGCCCACCGATCGCAGGCGTCGGTCGCAATATTATAGATTTGAGGGATGTTCCAGCGGAAATTCCTCTGTAATTCCTGATAAGTCTTGGCGGCGGAAAGCATCGCCAAATCTCCTGATTGCGAGACGCGGAACGCCGTTCTATTGCGGCGCGGCCATCACCAAGCTCCAGAAAACCTTGTATTTCGAGCCGGGAGCATAGGTGGTGGCGATGCCCATGCGCGTTGCCTTTGGGTCAAGCATGACGGTGTTGTGTTTTGAAGATTCGCGCCACCCTGAGAATGCTTCCGCGAAGGTGCGGTATCCTGCGGAGACATTTTCAACGGCGTAAATATCGCTCATTCCTTCGCCGGCGAGACGAACGGCCAAGCCATTGCCATTGGCGAGAGAGGCGCGCACGTCGTTGGCGCGCGCCATGGCTTCGGCTTGCCGTTGGGCGGCGCGGGTGAGCGCCGGATCCAGCGTCACCGCCGATAATCCATTGTTGCGGCGATAGTTGGAAATGACATTCGCGGCGTCTTGCGCGTTGATTTGCGCGCTGGGGCTGGCCAGATCGTTATAAAATGGCAGTCCGTCGGGTTTGCGAGATCCGCAGCTTGTGAGCACGAGAGGTGCAATCACGCCAAACGCAACGATAAGCATTCTTTTCATTAAGGTTCTTTCTGCGCAGGGGAGGCGCTAATGGCGTCGTCGCCAGCCTCGGTTGGTTTTATTGTGCCTGACCTTTGCGCAAAAAGCGCCTGAAGTTTTTCCAGATCGCGGATATGCACATCCTGTTGAGGGAAGGGGATCTCAATTTCGGCGTCTTGCAAGGCTTTGGCGATTGCGAAACGCAGGTCTGAGCCAACGCTCATGGCGTAATTGACGTTGCCAAGATAGCACCGCAGTTCAAAGTCCAGAGAGCTTGCGCCGAAATTGATGAAATAGGCGACCGGGGCGGGATAGGACAAAACCATATTATGTGCGCGGGCGCAGGTCTCCAGAATTTCTCGAACTTTCTCAGGATCGCTATTATACGACACTCCAATTGGCACGCTGACGCGGCCCATTGTGTTGCCATGCATCCAGTTTTTCACTACGCCGGAGATGAGGTTGGAGTTTGGCACCATAACGGACGCCCGGTCGAAGGTTTCGATTTCGGTAGCTCGGACGTTAATACGCCGCACATAGCCCTGATCTGCGCCCACGACCACCCAGTCGCCGACCTTGATGGGGCGTTCGGCGAGCAAAATGAGCCCGGAAACGAAATTGTTGACGATGCCTTGAAGGCCAAGGCCGATGCCCACGGAGAGCGCGCCGGCGACAATGGCGATGTTCTGCAGGTTCAGGCCGGCGACAGAGAGGCTGAATAACCCGCCCAGAATATAACCAATATAACCGAAGGATGTTGAGATCGAGCTTTTCAAGCCGATGTCGAGCTGGGTTTTTGGCAGGAATCTATTCTCCAGCCAGCTTTGCGCCGCTCGGGTTAGAGCGATGGCCGCTCCCATGATCAGTAAGGCGCTGAATAAGCCGGAGAGCGAAAGGGTGATCGAGCCGATTTGCAGGTCGAAAAGCGTGGTGCGGAACAGTCCGGCGATGTCGCCGGTTGAAAAGCCCCATGGCAGGAGGATCGCGATGGCCGCGAGAAGGAGAAGCGTCAACCTTGAAACGCCGCTCAGAATGACGCCGACCTGCTCAATGACGCTTGCTCGCAACGCCATGGTGTCATGCAGCATTCGCCCTGCCGGGGCGGTGATGACGAATGCATTCGTCGTTGAAGTGTCCGTCACAATCAATAGTAGATGCAGCGTGCCCAAGATCAGGAGCGACCAACCGATCTGTACGGCGAGAAACCATCCAAACCAGATGTAGCCGATCACGGGGGCGATCAGCGCGGCGAAGGCGGCTAGCCATATGGCGGGCATGGCCCATCGCCATAGAAATATCGGGCCTGAACCTGTTGCCGCCTCTTCGGCGTCGCCGTTGAGATCCGTGTCCCGAGCGTAGCGATGTAGCGCCCGCATGGTCAACAAGGCGACGCAGATCGCCGCGAGCGCGGCCAGAAGTTCGCTGCTTTCTTCTACGCGTGAGAATTCCTCCAACAGGCTGGCCATGGGCGCTGCTATGGCGAAGAGCGTCGCGCCGATGAACAGCAGTCGCATCAATTCTCGGGCGGTGCTGTCATTCATCGCAATTATCCGCCAGCCGGGACGGCCTGGCGCGAGCAACGCCCGCCCCAGACCTTGTGCGAAGGCGTAGATGATCAGGCCGATGAATGTGGAGCGCAGGATGATGTTCATCTGTGTTGAGGATAGATGAAGGCTGTCGAGTCCGGTGTATAGGACGAAGGCGATGATCATCGGCAAAATAGTGGCCAGACCGACGATGGCGAAGGCGGAGAGGTTTTTGCTCAACTCGGGTGGATTGAGGTTTTCCGGCGGACGGTGGGTCACCTGAAGAAGGCGCCGGCGCGCCGGCCAGATGAAAACAACGGTTGCAAGGAGGGTGAAGAGGGTCATCGTCGCGGCGAGTGGCCCGACTCTGGCTGATATTTGTTGCAGCCAGTTTTTCATGAAAATTGTTATCTGGCTGATGAAATGAGGAAAATTCTGAAAGACGGGCTGCCACAGGCCTGGGTCGAGCACGCTTTTTGTTTTGACGAAAAGAGCGTCTTCAAGGAGCTTTCTGCGAGCTGCGGTGATTCGCGAAATCAGGTCGTTGGCTTGTAGGTCGAAGACCTGCGTCTGTTTGACTAAGCTGGTCAGTTGTGAACGAAGTTGAGAGAGCTTCTCACGTTGCGCGATCAATTGCTCGCTGGCGACGACATTGTCGGCGTCGGAGACGGTAAGTCCCTCCAGCCTCCGTTCGACCGATTTCAACAATGGCTGTAACGCGTTTTGCAATCCGGAGGTTTCGGCGGCAATTGTGAAAACGCGTTCTTGTAACGATGGCAACACGTCGAAGGATATATCTGGTTTCTGCAACTGCAATTCAAGCGCGTTAAGTCGTAACCCCCAGCCGGTGATCCGGTTCTGGATATCTCTTATTCTCGATGGGTCGATCATTGACGACGACTGGATCAGGTTGCCAGCGTCGAATTCTCGCGATTGAGCGGGCGGGGACTTTGCGTCGTCGGGTTGCGCCGCCGCTTCAGGGGTCGCTCGTGTGGGGGAGCGGGTCGGAGCGTTTAGCTCAGGAGCGTTGGCTTGGGTCGGAGGCCGGGCGAACGATCCATCGGGGTTCATTGTTCCAAGGACCGTCGCCGGGGCGCTCGGGGGCGTTGTTTCCTGAGCTTGAGAAATGTGCGCAGCGCACAATAGCGCGGCGATAATGGCGTTTAGATAAAAGAGCGCGCGTAAAGCCGAGCTTGATGAAACGCCGGGCAATTTTGCTAATCTGATTTTCATGGGGTAACGAGACATACAGGCGAGCGCCCTATTCGTGTGAATTATCCGCATCGCCAACGTGGGTGACGATTAAACGTCCGCGCATGGATGCCTTTGTCAGTTTAGGGCGTCATTGGGCAATTTAAAAGGCGCCTCCCTTGTAAAGGAGAGCGCCAGTGTTTTCTGTGAGGCTGAATGTTACTGTCGCGCAGCTTCCAGAGCGTCGTCAAAGGAGCGTAGTCCTGTGACCGGCGCGTTGACGAGTACGGCCATATTGCCCGGCGCATGTTGATTTTTCCACATTTTCGTATGGGCTTTGGGAATGCTCTCCCATGGGAACACTTCGCTCATGCATGGATCTATGCGGCGATCAATCACAGCTTTATTAGCGGCGGAGGCTTGTTTCAGGTGGGCGAAATGCGAGCCTTGAATTCGCTTTTGCCGCATCCAGATATACCGCGCGTCCATGGTTAGGTTGAACCCTGTGGTGCCGGCGCAAAAGACGACCATGCCGCCGCGTTTGACCACCAGCGTGGAGACCGGGAATGTTTGCTCGCCGGGATGTTCGAACACCATGTCCACGTCATTGCCTTTGCCGGTGACGTTCCAGATCGCCTTGCCGAATTTTCGCGCCTCGCTTTGCCAGCGTTCATATTCAGGTGAATTGACCTTGGGCAATTGTCCCCAGCAATCGAAATCCTTGCGATTGATCGCGCCTTTCGCTCCAAGGGAGAGAACGTAATCGCGTTTGTCTTCGTCGGAAATAACGCCGATGGCGTTTGCGCCGGCGGCGGCGGCCAGTTGAACGCCGAAGACCCCAAGGCCGCCTGACGCTCCCCAAACCAGAACGTTTTGGCCGGGTTGCAACGTATGCGGCGCATGGCCAAACAGCATTCTGTAGGCGGTGGCGAGGGTCAGCGTGTAACAAGCGCTTTCCTCCCACGTCAAATGGGAAGGGCGCGGCATGAGTTGTTGCGACTGCACCCGGGCGTATTGAGCGAAGGAGCCGTCCGGGGTTTCATACCCCCATATTCTCTGGGTGGGCGAAAACATGGGGTCGCCGCCATTGCATTCCTCGTCGTCGCCGTCGTCTTGATTGCAATGGATGACGACTTCATCGCCGACTTTCCAGCGCCTGACCTTCGATCCCACCGCCCAAACAATTCCGGACGCGTCCGATCCGGCGATATGGTATGGAAGCTTGTGAACGTCGAGAACTGAAATGGGCTCGCCGAGCGCCGCCCATACCCCGTTGTAATTGACGCCCGCCGCCATGACGAGAACGAGAACTTCATTGCTGTCGAGGGGCCATGTGGGCACGACCTCCAGTCGCATGGCGTCTTCTGGCGCGCCGTGGCGTTCTTGGCGAATTGTCCAAGCGTACATTTTTTCCGGCACATGACCGAGTGGCGGAAATTCGCCTGGTTCATAAAGATCTTTGATTGGGCGACCGTCTTCGACAAGGAGCGGCCTGACGTCTTGTCGCGCCGACGCGCCTTCAGGGTTTCCGTTGTTCTCACTTGGCGTGGATTGCTTTTCTGCGCTCATGGTTCGCATCCTTTTCCAATTCAATGTGAGTTTTCGAAATTGCGGTTGTCTCTCTTCCTTGCACGGCGCGTCTGCTGTCGCCTCACGATGAGTTTTATCACCTTGCAATGCAATATATATTTCCATTTAGGCGAGGAAGCAGGCTTTTTGTTGAAATTATGATATAATAATTCTCCAAATAATATACGACTATTGCTTAATTCATAAGAATTTGCAGCCATGTTTTGCGATGCATATAATGATTTTGCAGGAATTTTCTGCGGAGCGTTGTGGGTTTTGCTATGGTGATTTCGCAATTGCGAAGGATGATGGGGTTTCGCTACTGCAAAATGGTGTTGTAAAACGCTACTGTGAAATCTGGGGTCGTCACCGACCTTGTTGGATATTGAGATGGTGAGCGAGGCGGTAAAATGAAGAAGGATAACCCTTGGTTGTTCCGCACCTACGCCGGGCATTCGACCGCAGCCGCGTCAAATCGTTTGTACCGGGCTAATCTCGCCAAAGGTCAAACAGGTTTGTCGGTGGCCTTCGACCTTCCAACCCAGACAGGTTATGACCCGGATCACCCCTTGTCGCGAGGTGAGGTGGGTAAGGTCGGCGTTCCTATTTCGCACCTTGGCGACATGCGCGCCTTGTTCAAGCATATTCCTCTGGATAAAATGAACACCTCCATGACGATCAACGCCACGGCGCCTTGGTTGTTGGCGCTTTATGTGGCGCTTGCAGACGAACAGGGCGTGGATCGCAGCGCCTTGGCCGGCACCGTTCAGAACGATTTGATCAAGGAGTATCTTTCGCGCGGCACATATGTTTTCCCCCCCGCGCCTTCCTTACGGCTGACCTGTGACGTGATCGGCTGGGCCTATACGAACCTGCCGAAATGGAATCCGGTGAACGTGTGTTCCTATCATTTGCAGGAAGCTGGCGCGACGCCCGTGCAAGAGCTGTCATACGCGCTGGCCACCGCGACGGCGATTCTGGATCAGGTGCGCGCCGGCGGCGCCGTTAGCGCGCAGGATTTTCCAAAAGTCGTCGGCCGCATTTCCTTTTTCGTTAACGCCGGTTTGCGTTTCATTACCGAGGTCTGCAAAATGCGGGCGTTTACAGAGCTGTGGGATGAAATTTGCCGCGAACGTTACGGCGTGGAGGATCCGAAATGTCGCCGGTTCAGATATGGGGTTCAGGTGAATTCCCTCGGTCTGACGGAACAGCAGCCTGAAAATAATGTCTATCGGATTTTGATTGAAATGCTGGCGGTCGTTCTCTCAAAAAACGCGCGCGCCCGGGCAGTGCAATTGCCGGCCTGGAATGAGGCGCTGGGATTGCCGCGCCCCTTTGATCAACAATGGTCGCTTCGAATGCAGCAGATCATGGCCTATGAGACGGATCTTCTGGAGTTTGACGACATTTTTGACGGCTCGACTGAAATCGAAAGGCGGGTTGAGGCGTTGAAATCCGCGGCGAAAGAAGAGCTTCGCGCTATTGAGGCCATGGGCGGGGCGATCGCGGCCGTTGAGAACAGCTATATGAAACAGGCGTTGGTGACGTCGAATGCGCGCCGTTTGGCGGCGATAGAGAGCGGCGAGCAGGTTGTCGTTGGCGTTAATCGCTGGCGTGAAAGCGAGCCCTCGCCGTTGGAGGGGGAAAGCGGCGGCGCTGTTTTGACCGTTTCTGAGAACGTGGAGGAAGAAGCGGTTCTGGCGATTGAAAGATGGAGGGACATGCGCGACGAAATCGGGGTGGCGGCGGCGCTTGAGCGTTTGAGCGCGTGCGCGGCGGGAGGCGAAGGCGTTATGGAGGCTTCCATTGAAGCGGCGAAGGCTGGCGTGACCACGGGAGAGTGGGGGGCGGCCTTGCGCAAGGCGTTTGGAGAATACCGTGCGCCCACGGGCGTTGGAGCCGGCGCGAGCTCCCGCGACAAGGAAGCCGATCTTAGTGAAATTCGCAAAGAAGTGCAGGCGATTTCAGGTCATTTGGGGCGGCGATTAAAGTTGTTGGTGGGCAAGCCGGGTCTTGATGGTCATTCCAATGGCGCTGAGCAAATCGCGGTTCGCGCGCGCGACTGCGGTATGGAAGTCGTTTATGAAGGCATTCGCCTTACGCCGGAGCAGATCGTTAACGCCGCTTTGGAAGAAGACGTCCATATGGTGGGGCTTTCGGTTTTATCCGGTTCGCATCTGGCGTTGACGCGCGATGTGATGCGCCGTTTACGTGACCTTGGCCTTGACGATGTGGTTGTGGTGGTCGGCGGCATTATCCCCGTCGCCGACGCGCAAATTCTTAAGTCCATGGGCGTTGCGGCCGTTTATACGCCGAAAGATTTTCAGTTGAATGAGATCCTTCAGGATATGCTTGGTCATATATGGAGAAAGCTCGGCGTGGAAACGGAAAGCTTTTCTTAGCTGACCTGATCGTCGTCGCTTATCGCGCGCGCCTCATCTGGCAGCATAATGGGAATGCCGTCGCGAATGGGGTATGCGAGACGCGCGGCGCGGGAAATCAGCTCCTGCGCGCTTTCGTCATATTCCAGCACGGTTTTGGTCACAGGACAGACGAGAAGCTCCAAAAGTTTAGGGTCAAGCTTTTTAGGACTCTGTTCTTCCAGTGGCATGATAATCTCCTTTTTGAAAATTGAGTGTTCGTGGTTGTTAAATGCGCTGCCGCTGGGCGCTGTTACTGAGATCCTATGACTAGTGGTAACCGGTCACGGCGATCTCAATTGCGGTTCTTCGACACGCTGTGTTTGCAACGTTTGTCTACTGCAGTTGAATTCCGTCATCGCCGTCGCGTCGGGCCAGATCCACTTCCGTCAGCGCCACCAGCGTTTCCGCGCGAGTTTTGAGATCGGGGGCTTCGAGCAGGGCCTGCTTCTCAGCTGGTCCGTATGGGCTCATAATCGCAAGCGCGTTGACCAGCGACTCCGTTCGCGCGTTGGAGATGCCAGACCAGTCGGCTTCCAGGGAATTGGCCTCCAAATAATCGCGCAGGGTTTTTAGAAGATGCCCTCTGTCCACGTCTTCTTCGCCCAGTCCTACTGAAAAATCGGGTAAATACGGATGGGCGGAAATCTCGCAACACCGAAAGCCTTCACGCATAGAATTTTCCGAGAGGGTTTCAAATCTTGAGATACCCGTGAGGGTGATTATATAGCGCCCCCCTCCCACTTCCTGAAAGGCGGTGATTCTGCCGGCGCAGCCAATGCGCCGCAAGGGTGGTTCGGACGCCTTCATTTGTTCGGGGAAGTCAAAGTCCGGTTGAACGATGCCAATGATACGCGAGCCGGCCATGACGTCTTCGATCATTTTTTGATAACGTGGTTCGAAAACATTAAGTGGAATTTGCGCTCGTGGCAGCAAAACGACGCCCTCAAGAGGGAAAACTGGGATGGCGGTTGGCAGATCTTCAGGCTTGTCATAGGTGGCGTTGCCTATCTGCATGAGTGCGCGTTCCTTGCTGTTGTGTTCGTAGGAGAGGGCTGTTTTCCGGCGGGTCTGCGCCTTAAAAGACCGGAGTTTGGCCGCCTCACGGCCAAACTCCCTCGATTGACATGGGTTTCTTAGGAGAAAAGAACCGCAGAAAGTTTGCGCCTGCCGTAATTGGTGACTGGATCTTTGGCTCCCCAGGCGTCAAAGAATTGCAGCAACTGCTTGCGGGCGGCGCTGTCATTCCATTCGCGGTCCTGACGAATGATTTCAATCAAGTGGTCAATGGCCGCGCTTTTGTCCCCGCGGGTGGCTAAAGCCACCGCCAGATCGAAACGAGCGGTGAAATCGGCCGGGTTTTGGTCGACGCTGTTTTGTAGGCTGGTCAGGTCGCCGACGGCGGCTGATTGCGCGGCCAGCTCGAGCGCGGCTTTGGCGGCCAACATAGCGGGGTCGTTCTGTTTGTTCGCCGGCGCCATCTCCAGAGTTTGCGCCGCCCGTTCTGCATCTCCAAGCCCTAGGTAGCATTGGGAAAGACCGGCGATCGCCGCCGCGTTTTCCGCCTCGATAGAGAGAACCGCTCCATATAGCTGCGCGGCGGTTGGATAGTCTTTCGCCTCCAGAGCCGCATTGGCCTCTTCAAGAAACTTTTCCTGATCGCTCGGCCCAACAGGGCCTGCGACCTTTTCGATGAAGGCTTTGATCTGGGATTCCGGCTGTACGCCCATGAAGGCGTCCACAGGTTGTCCGCCTTTGAAGGCGATGACGGCGGGAATGGACTGCACGCCCATTTGCCCCGCGACTTCCGGATGGTCTTCGATGTTCATTTTCGCCAAGATCACATGCCCTTTGGCGTCGCGAACGACTTTCTCCAGCACGGGGGTTAATTGCTTGCATGGGCCGCACCACGGCGCCCAGAAGTCCACCAGCACCGTTTGTTTTTGAGACGCTTCTATGACGTCGGTCATGAATGTCTGGGTCGTAATATCTTTGATGTAATCTTTGCCGCCGTCGCCGCCTGAATTGCCGCCGCCGTTGATCGCGCCGCCAAACTGACCGCCAAAGCTGCCGCCTACCTGAAATCCTTGTCCGCTCATACGCATCACCTCAAATTTTCGACCGCGCCGATCCGGCCGCCCTTCGCTCACATGCTCTTAACATGGCGATGCCGGAACCGAAATACAAACGCTTGATCGGCGGGCGTATATTCAGGATCAGGCGTTAGGTTCAACAGTGTCATTTTCGTCGAATGAGAGAAACGTCGTCTCATGTCCACAAGCTTTGATGAAGCGCAGAAGATCGTCGCGCGCGATTGTGGTGGTGGCGTCATTTGAGAGGGGGTGAAAATTCAGGGCGTCATGAGTCGTCATCGCTTGATCCAATATAAATGTGACTCTCTGGGCCGCGCGGTCGTTGATCAGGGCGAATGGCGTGACGGATCCCGGAGTGACCCCAAGAACTTCAAGAAGAAGTTCGGGCTTTCCAAAAGAAAGCCGGCCTTGCGCGCCGAGTTTTTTATGCAGGTTTTTCAAATCGATTTCGGTGTCATGCAAGGCGGTTACCAGGAAAATGCGCCCTTTCTTATCTTTAAGGAACAAATTCTTGCTATGAGCGCCGTCGATACGTTGATGCAGATCGCTGGAATCCGCCACGGTGTGCACCGGGGCGTGGTCGGTTGTTTTCGTTTCAATACCTGATTGAGCGAGGAATTGATACAGTTCCATACGAGAGGTGGGCATGAGCGTTCCTGTGCAGTTTTCCGTCGCTGGCGCGGCCAGCCGCTTTGCGGGAAGTTTGATCGTGATGAGGCGGCTTTTCTCAAGCGTTCGTTCGAGGCAGTGTAATTTGGTTCGTAATTTTAGGCGTGAAAATAGCTGTTCCGCTTATTTATTTGTTTTCTAATGGTTAATTTGCGTGCGTTTCATTTTTGAATCGAAATAATCCACAAGGGAGAGGCTGCTTGGGGATGAAATGTCGTTTCCGTTAAAATCCTTGTTGCAATCGACGTCGTCTTCGTTCATATACAGCTCACACAGCGCGGGGGGCGACACGGTCTTCCAGAGGCGCTGAGGATGCGGGTGTAGCTCAGGGGTAGAGCACAACCTTGCCAAGGTTGGGGTCGAGGGTTCGAATCCCTTCGCCCGCTCCAATATATAGATCAGTTTTTTATTGATCAACGCAATGTACAGACCTGAGCCTTAGAGCTCAGGTTTCTGCGTTTTAAGGTTTTTTCCTAAAATATCGCGATAAAAAACCTTGGCCGCGTGGCCTTGGCGATCATGACCAATGCGTTTGCGTCAATATTTCCTGAAAAGACGGTTCGTAACGGAAGTGAATAGTCTGACTGACGCGCGCCAAAACCATAACGGGCTGGGGCATGCAAGACGGTATAGAAAGAGCGGCCCGGCCATGAGCCGGGCTTTTCAATAGGAAAGGGCGATAAGCCTCTTTTTAACGTGAGCGGAGCCGCATTCTAGGCGAGTTGTAATTTTCAGTAACGATTTGAGCGCCGCGCATCTTATGAGGCGTTTTGTGCAATTAAATTCAAATTAAGATACTACTGTGGGATATATGATCTTTGTAAATGTTCTTCTTCCTTCCTCGCTTGTATTTTTCTGTCTTGAGCGAGTGAATCCATCCGCTCCCTGTCACGGGCGAGCTCATCTTCTAAAATTTGCTCTTCGCTTTTGACTTGAGGTCTTTCGTGAAGCGCGGAGTGAGATGACGATCTTTGTAAGAGATCGGATTTGTTAGGCATATAGGGCAGGCCGTTAGAGTTGAGAAACTTAGGTGGGGTCGCGGTTGGGTGAGTCTGGTCAGTAAAGATGGATGAACTTGAGGCGCTGATGTGATGGGAGGCGGGTTTAATTTCTGGTTTGTATGAACCAGAAAAGGAAGGTCTCAGAGAAGAGGAAAGTCTAACTATGTTGCTATCACGAGAGGTTGATGGCGTTGCATATTGTTCGCTGTTCAGCTGCGAGGTCGGCTGATCATCGTATGCAGGGAAGGAAGGGCTGACCTTGTCGCCCTTGGGGCTGGGAGCCTTCCATTTCTTAGAGATTTCGGCGTTGGTAGGCTGGTTCTCCTGCGAAAATATTTCTGCTGGTTTGGGGGGGGGGGTGAGAAAGTTAGGTGGGGTCGCGGTTGAGCGGGGCTGATCAGCGACGATGGAGGAAGTTGAGGCGCAGATGAGATCTGAGGCGGGTTCAATTTCTGGTCTGGCTAAACCAGAAAAGGTAGGTCGCTAGGGACAGGAAAGTTCAACAATGTTGCTATCACGAGAGGTTGATGGCGCTGCGTATTGTTCGTTGTTCAGCTCCGGGGTCGGCTGATCATCGTATATAGGGATGTTTAACGTGTTGGAGGAGCTGCCCTCGCCGTCGTTGACGCTGAACTGAGTCGCCCATTTGTGAGAGGTCTCGGCGTTTCCAGGCTGGTTCTCCCGCGGAAATCTCTTTGCTGGCTTGGGGGTATTATAATAGTCGTAGCGCCTGTAAGTCTTCTGACCATATGGAGCGCTAATGGCGTCATTTGCGATGTCTTCTTGTGCGGCGCGCGACGTGACGTTGGGGGCTCTGTCGTCCGTTTCTCTGGAGACGTTGGCTAATGTGCCTGCGGTTTCTCTGGGCTCTGGGCTTGCGGGCGCGGCGCTAGATATAGAAGTCCCTATGGTTGATGTTGGGCGTGTGGAAGCTTTTTCTCCAGCATCGTCTTGCGTGAAGTAGAATTCATCATGTATTTGGTCGTGACTTGTATTCATTCTAGGATCTGAGGTGAAGTCTTCCGGTTCGGATGTGTTCTTGTATATACTATTTTGTGAGCCGCTATCGAGGGAAGATAGACTATATTCTTCGTAATAATTTTCATAGGTTATATCTGTTTCTTTGTAGGTCCAGGCTTTATAGGCGTGGGGGCGGTCTTCTGTTCTATTCGGACTGGATGTTCCCATTATTGGCGTTTCGTCGTTCGATGGTGGTTGCGGGGCCTCTAGTTCGGGGGCGGTCCGCTCGTTCTGCTCTTGCTCTTTGGGGTTGATGGGCTTGAAGTAAATGCACCCATTTACATATATTTTATCTATAGATGAGCTCTTAACTCCGGGGATTGGAAGTACATTAAATAATTTTTTATTTTCTTTTTTTATTGAGATGATATCTGGATTGTAAGATATACTCATATTTTTTATAGTGTATTTTTTGTTGCTGGTAACTTTTTCGATTGCTGAGGTTAATTTGTTCATGTGACTTGAGATATCAAATTTTTTTATTATTCTTTCGTTTGTTTTTTCTTCACTTGGTCGAGATTGGAACTCTTTTATTTTCTTGTAATAGTCATTGATAATAGGTTTTCCTACCGCCTCTATCTCGGATTTGGCGGATTTCATTGCCGCTTTGAATGCTTTCTTGTCTTCTTTATTGAAGTTAAGTTGATCAAAGTAAAAATGTTTTAGCGTGACAAATTCAACTTTTTCTTTTTGTTTGCATGTATGCATATTTATACCGCTTGTGATTGTAGTTTGTTTTTATTAATTTATGATATGCTTTAATATTTGCACCTTATTATTATATTTTGTTTTTTTGTATTGTAAATTGAGATATTTTGAATTTCTGTTGCTGTATTTAATATTATATAATTTCATATATTGTGTATTATCGTTATAATCTGACTTTGATCTTGGGGCGCGTCCCGATGGTAAGGAGGCGCTAGAAACATGTGGGCCGACAATGGAGCTTGTCATGGGCGTCTGTTTTCGTGAATGTGCGAGTAATGACAAGCATGGACATGAGAGAACGCAGTGACATTTGATACCACGCCAAATGCGCCGGAGTCTGGCGCTCACGGGCCACTTTTGGGTCTGACCATTCTGGATTTGTCGAGAATTCTCGCAGGGCCGACCGCGACGCAGCTTCTTGGGGATCTCGGCGCGACTATTATTAAGATCGAGCGCCCTGGTCGTGGCGATGACACGAGAAGGTGGGGCCCTCCCTTTCTCAAGGGCGAGGGGGGAGAGGACACTGCGGAGAGCGCTTATTATATGAGCGCGAATCGCAACAAGAAGTCTCTCGCCGTTGACATCGCCAGCCCACAAGGTCAGGACCTTCTGCGCCGGATTTCGGCGAAGGCTGACATTGTGATCGAAAACTTTAAGGTCGGAGATTTAAAGCGTCGTGGGCTGGATTATGAGACCTTGAAGGCGCTCAATCCGGGGTTGATATATTGTTCAATCACAGGGTTTGGCCAAACTGGCCCATACGCCCATCGAGCGGGGTATGATTTTCTTGCGCAAGGCGCGGGCGGCATCATGTCCTTGACTGGTCTTCCAGATGAAGAAGGCGGCGCACCGGTGAAAATCGGCGTTGGCGTCGCAGACGTAATGTGCGGAATGTACGCCTCCAATGCGATTCTCGCCGCGTTGCATTATCGCGAACGCACGGGCTGTGGGCAATATATCGACGTGTCTTTGCTCGATACGCAGGTTGCCTGGCTGGTGAATCAGGGGTTGGCCTATCTTACCTCCGGAGAAGTTCCTCAGCGTCTTGGAAACGCTCACCCGACCATCGTTCCCTATAATTCCTACCCGGCCTCCGACCAGCATTTTATCCTCGCCGTCGGTAATGACGCCCAGTTTGAAAAATTCTGTAAAGTGGCAGGTTGTTCCGAGCTTTCACGGGATCCGCGTTTCGCGCGAAATCAGGACAGAGTTCTTAATCGCAAAGAATTGGAGCCATTGTTGCGCGCCGTGACAGTGACGCGCGCGGCGGCGGAATGGATCGCCATTTTGGAGCACGAAGGGGTGCCTTGCGGAGCTATCAACACTTTGGATCAGGTGTTCGAAGATCCTCAGATCCAACATCGCGGTATGAAAGTGACGATGCCTCATGAGCGCAGTGCGAGTGGTAAGGTGGATTTGATTGGCAATCCGCTGAAGCTGAGTGAAACGCCGGTGACTTATCGTCACGCGCCACCTCAGGTTGGCGAGCATACGCGTGACGTGCTGAGCGGACTTTTGGGCCTCGGTGACGATGAGCTGCGCGCGCTCGCCGACGATGGTGTGATTGATTTGGGGACGGGCGCATGAGCGACGCCAAGGCCGGCTTGGAAAGTGGGGTCACCGGCGCCGACGTTATCGCCAAATGTCTTTATGCGGCTGGATGCCGCTTTGCGTTTGGCGTTCCCGGCGGCGAAGTTCTGGCTGTTATGGAGGCTCTTGAACGAGCCGGTCTGGCGTTTCATCTGGTGAAGCATGAAAACGCCGGCGGCTTTATGGCCGAGGGCGTTTGGCACGCAGGAGCGCGTAAAGGCGTTCATGCGCCGGGGGTGCTTCTGGCCACGCTTGGCCCAGGGGTGACCAATGCGGTCAATGTGGTGGCGAACGCTTGGCAGGATCGCACGCCGTTGATTTTTCTTACCGGATGCGTCGATGAAGTGGATGCGCAAACTTATACGCATCAGGTTTTTGACCATCAGCAATTGTTACGGCCCATCGTCAAGGGCAGCTTTCGCGCCGTTTCGGGTTCTTTAGGACGGATAATGGAAAAGGCTATAGCGCTTTCATTGGAGGGGCAACCCGGGCCGGTCCATATTGACGTGCCGATCAGTGTCGCCGAAGGAGCTGTTTCCCAGTTTGCCGTTCCCCGGTCTTTCGCTTGGCGGTCTTCTCCGTCCGGGCCCGAGGGGGCGCCGTTGACGGCGGCGAAGGCGCTGTTGTCTTCCGCCCGTCGCCCTATAGCGCTTGCGGGCGTCGATGCCGTGAATGAGCCGGAGGCGGGACGGGCTATTGCCGATTTCTGCCGTAAATTCGCCGTTCCCCTTATCACGACTTATAAGGCCAAAGGCCTTCTTGACGAGTATGACCCTTTGTCGCTTGGCGGAGCCGGCTTGTCGCCCAAGGCGGATGGGGTGTTGCTGCCCTTGTTGCGGGAGAGCGACTGTATTTTGCTGCTGGGGTATGACCCTATTGAAATGCGGATGAATTGGCGAGACCCTTGGGCGAGCGACGCGCCGGTGGTTGAGTTGACTTCCACGCCGCGCGCTCATGGAATGCATGACGTGCGCCACACTTTGGTCGGGTCAATTGCCGCCGGACTTGGGGCGTTGAGCGCGGGGCTTGTCTCTGTTGAGACTTGGAAAAACGGCGCTCTCGAACGTGCGCGCAAGCGCTTGCTTGAAGCGTTTGCGCCAGAACCTGAGGGCTGGGGGCCGGCTTGCGTGTTTCACACGCTGCGCGAGGTCATGCCGTGCGGGGCTGTCGCCACGGCAGACAGCGGCGCTCACCGCATTCTCGCATCGCAAATCTGGAAAGCTGATGGCGTGCGGGGAATGCTGCAATCCAGCGGTCTGTGCACCATGGCTTGCGCGCTGCCTTTGGGCGTTGGTCAAAGGTTGGCCGACCCTGAGCGCCCGGTCATTGTTTTTGTCGGAGACGCGGGCCTTGAGATGGGGCTGGGTGAATTGGCCACTGTGCGTGATTTGAATCTGCCTTTGATTATTTGTGTTCTGGTGGATGAAAGTCTTGCCTTGATCGAACTAAAACAAAGAGGAGTGGGGCGGGCGAATCTGGGCGTGGATTTTCCGGGAACGGATTTTGCGGCTTTGGCTCAGGTTTATGGCGGTCATGGGGTCTGGGTTGACGACAAGCCCACTTTGGAGAGAGAAGCGCGCGCCGCCTTGTCCCGGAACAATTTCACTTTACTCGCCTGCCGGATTTCAAAAGGCGCTTATGACGGTAAATTTTGATCGGCTTCTATAAAATGAGGCTTTGCGAAAAAGCTCAGCATTTCTGCACTCTGGCATGTTGCCGATAATTGCAATGTTATTGATTTGTTGGTAACGTATTTATTTGATGACGTATTTTAGAATAGAATTTATTTTAAATTTTCTTGATTTGGATCAAAATTTGCTCGTGATTTGAAGCGCTTCTTGCTTGCGCACGAGATCGTGTGTTGCTCGTTACCAAAAAACTGCAGAAAAATATGGGCGCTATAGGCGTCAACAGATTTGAGTCAAACAGTGCTTCTTCTGTGTTGTCGCTTGGGTCGCGGGAAGATGAGGCTGCGAATGAGAAAGAGCGATCAATTCGGTTATGAGGTCACATTTCCCGGGGGGGCTGTCGCTGCGGATGCGGCGATACCGATATGGAATAAAGTAGTTTTAGGTTTTTTGGCCCATAGCGCTGCGACGTCCCAACATCTTGATCGGCTCCTAGATTGCGCGCCGGACTTTGGACTGGCTCATGCCTCTCATGGTCTGTTCTGTTTACTGCTTGGGCGCGGTGAATTGATTGCCGTGGCGCGGGAGGATTTGCGTAAAGCCGAGGCGTCGGCCTTCCATACACCTGTCACTGAACGAGAGCGTGCGTTGACGCAGGCTCTCAATGATTGGCTTTGTGGTTTTCCAACCCAGGCTGCGGATGGTTTGGATCGGGCGCTATTGAAATATCCGGCTGACGCGTTTTTGGTGAAACTGGTTCACGCCATTCGGTTTATCCTTGGCGACGCGTCCGGCATGCGAGTGTCTGTTGAAAGGGTTTTGCAGGCCTATGACGAGAGCCATCCGGCTTTCGGCTATGTATTGGGATGCCATGCGTTCACCTTGGAGGAAAGCGGTGAATATGACGCGGCCGAATGCGCTGGCCGGCGCGGTCTTGAAATCGCGCCTGACGACGCTTGGGGACTGCATGCCGTCGCCCATGTTTATGACATGACGGCGCGTTCACAAGCGGGGGTTTTATGGCTTGAAGAGCGTCCCGGCTCATGGGCTCATTGTAATAATTTCAGATATCACGTTTGGTGGCATTTGGCGTTGATGTATCTGGATCGCGGTGATTTTGAGCGGGTTCTGGCGCTATATGATCAAGAGATCCGGTGCGACCATACGGATGACTACCGGGATATTTCCAACGCGGCCTCTTTGCTTACGCGCCTTGAGATAGAGGGTGTTAAAGTTGGTGGAAGGTGGCGAGAGCTGGCCGATTTCTCTGCAAGACGAGGGGTTGAGGGATGCAGTCTTTTCGCCGATTTGCATTATCTTATGGCGGTTCTCGGGGATGGAAGAACCGCTGTGGGAGAGAAGTTAATGCGTGATATGCGCCACAACGGCGAAGGAGAAAAGGATATGTCCGGCGTCGCCCGGCGCTGCGCCGTTCCGGCGGCGGCGGGGTTGGAGGCGTATCGCAAGGGTAATTTTTTTTCCGCCTATCATCATTTGAATGCGGCGCGTCCCACGCTGCAAGGCGTTGGAGGAAGTTATGCGCAGCGTGACGTGTTCGAGCAGCTTGCCATTGACGCCGCCCTTCGGTCTGGACTCGCCAATGAGGCGGAAAGACTGATAAATGAGCGCACTGATTTGCGTAGCGTCGCCGATCGTTTCGCTCGTGAGCGGATGACGATCGTCGAACGAATGAAAAAGGCCGCACGACTGATGGAGGACGAAAACTTGCGAGCGACCGCGCGGTGAAGCGGCGCAACCTTGTTGGTCCGTTGATGAAATTTGTGCTATTTAATTAATCTATTGATATTTATGGAGTTTTGCCTTGGCGTCCGCCACTTTTGCCCATCGCCGTGATCCACGGCTTGATTTTTTTCGCGGAATCGCGATGTTCATTATCTACGTCGCTCATTTGCCGGATAATATCTGGGCTCTGTGGATTCCAGCGCGTTTTGGGTTCTCCGACGCGGCGGAAATATTTGTTTTTTGTTCCGGCATGGCTTCCGCGGTCGCTTTTGGCAAGGTTTTTCAGACCTGCGGATGGGGCTTGGGAACTGCCCGGGTGGTTCATCGTATATGGCAGGTTTATTGGGCTCACATTGCGTTGTTCATCGTCATCGCCAGCGGCTTGGCGGCTATTCAGGAAAGCGGTTATCTGCAGCAATGCTGTGGATTGACGAGAAATTATGTGACGGCGCTGAACCTTCAGCACTTTTTTGACGCCCCTCAAACGCTGTTGCCAGCGCTTCTCACCTTGAGTTACGTGCCGAACTATTTCGATATTTTGCCTATGTATATCGCTATTCTGGCCATGTTGCCGGTGGTGATGGCGCTGGCGCGCGTGAATGTTGGGCTGGTTTTTATTTTCATGGTTGTTTCATGGTTGGCGGCGACCCTTGGCTGGGTTCATTTTCCGGCGGAGCCTTGGTCGGATCGTCCTTGGTTTTTTAACCCTTTCGCTTGGCAACTTGTCTTTTTTACCGGGTTTGCGTTTATGCGTGGTTGGATTCCCGCCCCGCCGGTGAAAGGTTGGTTGATCGTTCTTGCTCTTGCCATCGTGTTCATGACGGTGCCTTTCGCTTATTCCGGGGTTTATAAAACCAGTGAATCTCTTTTGGCTATTCGCCGCGAATTGGAGCCCTTTTGGAACAAGACGAATTTCGGCGTTTTGCGTTACGTGCATTTTCTGGCTTTGGCCTATGTCGCTTGGGTGTGTGTTGGCGAGAATGGGGATTATCTTCGTGGCGGCGGTCTTTGGGGCGGATTTGTCAGCGTCGTTCAAAAAGTTGGCCAACAATCTTTGGCGGTTTTTCTGTCCAGTCTTGTCATTGCGCAATCAGTTGCTATCGTGCGGGATATGGCTTCGGGACGGGGTTCTTTTTTCGGCGAGGCTCTGGCCAACATTGGCGGCTTCGCCGCTTTGATCGCCGTCGCCTATGGCGTTGGTTGGTTTAAAAGTCAGCCGTGGCGTAAACCCGCGTCGTCCCCGCCGTCTTCCAACGGGCCTTCACCGCGCGCCTAGTTGTTTGGAAACCGCGTGGCGCACTTGAGGGCCGCCGCCTTTAGGGTCAATAGGGAAAATTTATGTCTCGGGTTTCCGGTTTCATGCGACGTATTCTGAGGCTTTTGCCGGGGAGCGTTTTAGTTTTGTTTGCGGGACAGGCGCTAGCGGCGGCTGAAACGGAGCCGCGCTACGGGGATCGTGATCAAAATTGTATGATTGCGGAAGCGGGAGAGTGGTTCAATGGCGCGGCGAAAACCAATCAGCTACGGCGGTTGGAAATTGAAAGTGAATGTCAGGCGGGGCGAATCGTCATCCGGATCCGCGCTTTCACCAAATGCGCGCCGCGTGATTGCAAATGGGGCTGGACGAGGGCGCGCAGAAACGGCCTTGGTCAGCTGGAGGTGACGTTCTCAGGTTTTTTCGGCGCCCGCTCCATGCTCCTGTCGCAAATGGGTGATCGGATGGAGGCGGCGATAGCGTTGGAGTATCATGATCCGCTTCAGTTGGATCGGTTTGAAACTGTGATTTTGACCCGAGAGTGATGTTCGTTTCAACTCCAGACCGGGCTGGCGAATAGTGCGACGTTCACGACTACTGCGCATGTCCACGCCAGTGTTCTGGGCGTGGGACGATCCATCCAGTAACAAAAAATATAAATTATTCGCAATCCTATGAATAAGATCGCAAGCTTGTCGACCCATAGGGCGCTGGCGTTCTGACCCAGCGCTACAATTACGGCTATGGCGAAAAACGGAAAAGCCTCAAAGCCATTGTATTGCGCGGCCTGTGCGCGGGCGCGAAAACCATCGCGCCAGAATGCGGGATCGCGCGGGTTGGCGTTGTCATACCCTTTGGTGAATTTTGCAGGCGCGATGGAAAGCCATGGCAAGAGGGCGGCGGCGAGAATACACCAAATGGATATGGGCATGGGGCGACTTCTCCGTGGAACAGGCGTCATTTGAAAAAAACGGGTCTCCTTACAAATAGAGGGGGCTTCTCCAAGTCAAACCTTTTTCGCCTCTTGGGCCGTGTGACGATAAATTTTATTATTATAAACAGTATCTTATTGTTCCTATTGATCCCTAGTAAATTTTGTCACACCAACGTTTAAAACAGGGCGTAGATGTCGCGCCAAACGTTGCGGCCGCCGGGGGAGCAAGGCTGCGTCAAAGGAATTTTCACAAATGACATGCGCCAATATTTTGTTTCTGTGTGAAGATAACGCACTGTTGAGCCAGCTTGCCGAAGCTTATTTGAATGCTGAGGCGGGCGATCGAGTTCGTGGTTTTTCAGCTGGGCCCAAACCTTCGGGAAAATTGAATCCCATGCTCGAGCCGGCGTTGGGCGAGCAGGGGTTGAGCCATGCAGGCATGGCGCCAAAAGCGTGGGAGCTCTTCGCCTTGCCGCATGCGCCGACGCCTCATGTGGTGGTCTCTTTGTCTACTGGTTTGACGCGCTTTGATTCGCCCGGCTGGCAGGGGCGGCCTCTGACCACATTGTGGCAGGTTGAGCACCCACATGCGCAAACGCCTTCGTTTCAAAGTTTGCGTGACAGTTTCAGGCGTATCAGATTGGCGATTGATCGCGCGCTCGCCGTGCGCATGTTTGAACTTCAGGCCCGTTCCGTTCTATGTCGGGCCGGTTGAGTTGTTTTCAGTGAAACGGACATTTTTTCGGTCAGTTCATATTGTATTTACCATTTTCACAGAACAACTATAGAACAACAAATAAAGCTGTTCTCGTATAATCGTGGTAAATCCGCTACGAATTGAATTGCTAGACGTTGTGTGATTGGGTTGAAGGCTAATTCAGCGGCCATGATAGCGACATCATACGGTAAAACGGTGAGTGAAGGATTCGATGAAAATGAACCGAAACGCCAGACTTGCGATCATCTTGCTATTAAGCGTGTCCGCCGCTGGGTGTCAGCGTCTCGGGTTAGGGCAATCGAACCCGCCGCCGCTTCCCGCAGCGCCCACTCCTCCCGTGGCCAGTCAGCCGCTTGAGCCGCTTTCACCGGTTGAGAGCGATTCCTTGGATCCTGTTGTGGAGCCGGGACAATTGCCGGGCGAGCAAACGGGCCTGGGGCAGCCTATGTCCAGCGAGCCGCCTGCGAGCGCGCGTGAAATTGGGCGCAGCGATATGCTCGGCGGCTGGTCGCTTGCTTCCGGCTCCGATAATTGCAAACTGTTCATGACGCTCACAACATGGAGCGGGGGCTACCGCGCCAACACGCGCGGCTGCGGCGATGAGGGCCTTAAAGGCATTGCGGCTTGGGACTTGAATGGCCGTCAGGTTATTTTGAAAGACAGTTCGGGGACGACGGTCGCCCAGCTTTACGCCTCAGCGCCTGAGAGATTTAACGGCCAGACGGCGCTGGGGGCGTCAATTTCGGTTTTCCGTTAAATGGACCGGGGGGCGTGTGGATGCGCGCCGCCTAAACTACGCCTGCGAGATCAGATGAAGGTTTGAAGGTTTGCCGTCTTTGAATATGCGGCGAATCTAGTCGAAAGGTTTGGAGTTTGTCAGAAGGCTTACCGATCACGCCGCGCCTTATGGGGCGGTATGAGGCTTTGGTGGAGGCGGGAGAAATTGAGCGGGACGACGCGCAGCTTGCTGTCGTTAAAGCTTTGGATAAATTGAACGAACGCCTCGCTCAAACACGTCTGGCCACCAAAAAGAGCGCGCTTGGTTGGCTGTTTGGCAAGAGTTCGCCTTCTCAGGAGCCGCTGAAGGGGCTTTATATTTGGGGCTCGGTCGGGCGTGGAAAGACCATGCTCATGGATTTGTTTTTCTCTCTGGCGGTGACGAAACGCAAACGCAGGGTGCATTTCCACGAATTCATGGCCGACGTGCATGAGCGGGTTTACGCAGCGCGAAAAGCGATAGCGGCAGGGGAGATCAAGGGCGATGATCCGATCAAGCCGGTGGCGGCGCGGATATCTGAGGAAACGCGGTTGCTGTGTTTCGATGAATTCGCGGTGACCGATATCGCGGACGCGATGATTCTTGGGCGATTGTTCACACAATTGTTTGAAAAAGGCGTTGTCGTTGTTGCGACCTCCAACGTTGATCCGAATGATCTTTATAAGGATGGCTTGAATCGCGGGCATTTCCTCGGGTTTATCGAGCTGCTGCAAAGCCGCGTCGACGTTCTTCGCCTTGACGCGCGTACCGATTATCGTCTTGAAAAATTAAGCGGCGCCTCGGTTTACGCGCAGCCGCTTGGTGTGGAGGCGGACAGGAGGCTTGACGCGCTGTGGACCGCGCTCGTGCAAGGAGAGCCTGCGCGCTCAGAGGTTTTGGAAGTGAAGGGGCGTAAGATTCCCGTGCCGCAAACCGCCGCCGGCGTGGCCCGATTTACTTTTGCGGAATTGTGCGAGCAGCCTTTGGGCGCCGCCGACTACCTACAGATCGCTCATTCCTACCACACTGTTATTATTGATCATGTTCCCTGTATGGATAAACCTCAGCGCAACGCGGCGAAGCGATTCATCAATCTGGTTGACGCGCTTTACGACAGCCGGGTGAAATTGATCCTTTCCGCCGCTGCCCCCCCAGAGCAGCTTTATCAGGCGACCACCGGCACGGAGGCGTTTGAGTTTGATCGCACCGTTTCCCGTTTAATCGAGATGCAGTCGCAAGAATGGTTGCAAGCGCAGTGGTTGTCTCATGACGTGTCAGGCGTTATGGGCGGGCGCAAGGGCTGAGCGCGGAGAGAGGTTGAGGGGGAGACGTTAAATTTCATCACACGACATGCAATATTCTTTTGATTAGGTTGCGTGTCGACCACAAAGGGAGTAGTGCCATCTTCGGTCATATCACTATGGCGCATGCTCCAGTTTACGTAAAGGGAAACACGCGGACATGGCTCGTAACAAGATCGCATTGATTGGCGCTGGACAAATTGGCGGCACGCTCGCTCACCTCGCCGGATTGAAAGAACTTGGCGATATCGTTCTTTTCGACATCGCTGAAGGAACACCTCAGGGTAAAGCCCTCGACATCGCCGAATCGTCGCCTGTGGATGGCTTCGACGCGGCCCTGTCAGGCGCTAACTCCTACGAAGGCATCGCAGGTTCTGATGTCGTCATCGTCACCGCCGGCGTCCCGCGCAAGCCGGGCATGAGCCGTGACGATCTCTTGGATATCAATTTGAAGGTTATGGAGCAGGTTGGCGCCGGCATTAAGCAGCATGCGCCGGACGCTTTCGTTATCTGCATCACCAACCCGCTCGACGCGATGGTTTGGGCGTTGCAGAAATTCTCCGGCCTTCCAGCGAATAAGGTCGTCGGCATGGCTGGCGTTCTTGACAGCTCTCGCTTCCGCTATTTCCTTGCGGAGGAGTTCAAGGTCTCCGTTGAAGACGTGACGGCTTTCGTGCTTGGCGGTCATGGCGACACCATGGTGCCGCTGACCCGCTATTCCACGGTGGCGGGCATTCCGCTGCCTGACCTGGTCAAGATGGGTTGGTGCACGGCCGCTCGTTTGGAGGAAATCGTCCAGCGCACCCGCGACGGCGGCGCGGAAATCGTTGGTCTGTTGAAAACCGGCTCCGCTTTTTATGCTCCAGCCGCTTCAGCGATCTCCATGGCTGAATCCTACCTTAAGGACAAGAAGCGGGTTCTGCCTTGCGCGGCGCATCTGGACGGCCAATACGGTCTGAAAGACACATACCTTGGCGTTCCGGTCGTTATCGGCGCGGATGGCGTTGAGCGCGTGCTTGAAATCGACCTGAACAACGATGAAAAAGCGATGTTCGACAAGTCGGTGAGCGCCGTTGAGGGACTCGTTGAGGCCTGTAAGAAAATTCAGCCGGCTCTTGGCTGATCCGATCATAAAGGGAGGCCCTCGCGCCTCCCTTTTTCAAAACATCCTTTTTACGGGAGGTTCTCCCCATGAATATTCATGAATATCAGGCCAAAGCGGTCTTGAAGGAATATGGCGCTCCGGTGGCCGAAGGCGTGGCGATTTTTTCCGCCGATGAAGCGGAAGCGGCGGCGAAGAAGCTGCCTGGCCCGCTTTGGGTCGTAAAATCTCAAATTCACGCGGGCGGCCGCGGCAAAGGCAAGTTCAAGGAACTGGGCCCTGACGCCAAAGGCGGCGTGCGTCTCGCATTCTCTTTGGACGAAGTTACGTCTCACGCGAAGGAAATGCTGGGCAACACGCTCGTCACCGCTCAGACCGGCGATGCGGGCAAGGTCGTCAACCGTCTTTACATCGAAGACGGAGCGGACATCGAAAACGAGCTGTATTTGTCATTGCTCGTTGATCGGGTTTCGGGGCGAGTCGCTTTCATGGTGTCCACCGAAGGCGGCATGGACATTGAGGAAGTGGCGCATTCCACGCCGGAAAAAATCTTGACGCTGCCGATCGATCCGCTGGAAGGCGTGACGTCCGCCGCGGCGGAAAAACTGTGCGACGCTCTTCAGCTTTCGGGCGAAGCGCGCGCCGATGGTCTCAAGCTGTTCCCGATTCTCTACAAGGCCTTTGTCGAAAAAGACATGAGCCTGCTTGAAGTTAATCCGTTGATCGTCATGAAGAGCGGCCGCTTGCGTGTTCTCGACGCCAAGGTTTCTTTCGACGGCAACGCGTTGTTCCGTCATGAAGACATCGTCGCTCTGCGCGACGAGAGCGAAGAAGACGCCAAGGAAATCGAAGCGTCCAAGCATGATCTGGCCTATGTGGCTCTTGATGGCGATATCGGCTGCATGGTCAATGGCGCTGGTTTGGCCATGGCGACCATGGACATTATCAAGCTTTATGGCGCCGAGCCTGCGAACTTCCTCGACGTTGGCGGCGGCGCCTCCAAGGAAAAAGTTACGGCGGCCTTCAAGATCATCACCTCTGATCCTAACGTGAAAGGGATTCTGGTGAACATTTTTGGCGGCATCATGCGCTGCGACGTGATCGCGGAAGGCGTTATCGCCGCCGTGAAGGAAGTGGGACTTCAGGTTCCCCTCGTCGTTCGCCTTGAAGGCACCAATGTTGAACTTGGCAAGAAAATCATTTCCGAGAGCGGCTTGAACGTTATTTCGGCGGATGATCTTGATGACGCGGCGCAGAAAATTGTCGCCGCTGTGAAGGAGGCGAACTGATGTCCATTCTCGTCAATAAAGACACGAAGGTCATCGTTCAGGGTCTGACCGGTAAAACCGGAACTTTCCATACGGAACAGGCGCTGGCGTATTTCGGCACCAAGATGGTTGCGGGCGTGCACCCTAAAAAGGGCGGCGAGACCTGGAGCAGCGGCATGGAAGGAGCGGCGACTCTGCCGATTTTTGCAACCGTGAAGGAGGCGAAAGCGGCGACGGACGCTAATGCGTCGGTGATTTACGTGCCGCCTGCTGGCGCGGGCGCCGCGATCATCGAAGCGATTGAAGCGGAAATCCCGCTTATCGTTTGCATCACTGAAGGCATTCCTGTTGCGGATATGGTCAAGGTGAAAGCGCTTCTCGACAAGTCCAACTCGCGCTTGCTCGGGCCAAACTGCCCGGGCGTTCTGACGCCGGAAGAATGTAAAATCGGCATCATGCCGGGCTCGATCTTTCAAAAAGGCTCCGTGGGCATCGTCTCGCGCTCTGGCACATTGACCTATGAAGCTGTGTTCCAAACGACCGAGGAAGGTCTTGGCCAGACCACGGCGGTGGGCATCGGCGGCGATCCGGTGAAAGGCACCGAGTTCATCGATATGCTTGATCTGTTCCTTGACGATCCTGCCACGGAATCGATCATCATGATCGGCGAAATTGGCGGCTCGGCGGAAGAAGAGGCGTCCGAGTGGCTGCAAGAGCAGGCGAAAAAAGGGCGCAAAAAGCCGATGGTTGGCTTTATCGCCGGTCGTACGGCGCCTCCGGGGCGGACCATGGGGCACGCCGGCGCGGTGATTTCCGGCGGCAAGGGCGGCGCAGAAGACAAAATCGCCGCGATGGAGGCGGCCGGCATTCGGGTTTCGCCTTCTCCTGCGAAGCTCGGTAAAACGCTGGTGGAAGTTTTGAAGGGTTGATTTCAGAACGTTCATTTTGAAAGCGTTCTATGTTATGTCACATAAGATGTTCAAAATGAATTGAAGTAGCATATGAAGGCCTGCTTTTGGCTTTTGGATGTGAGTATAAGTTGCGCGCGCATGGCCTTCGGGCTGCGCGCGCAAAAGCAACCAGGGTTGGCACGGGACACGCGACGTGTTGATCTGCACCACAGGCTTTCCAAGAGGCGCTGCGTGAAAGGGCTCCTCTCTAACAAGCGGGCGGGGAAAATCCTCGCATAAGGTGATGGCAAGGCAAGACGCGAATGATTTTTTCGCGATGACGTCGTTTCTCTATGGCGGCAACGCCGCCTATATAGAAGAGCTTTACGCTCAATACAAAAACGATCCGCAGTCAGTCGATGAAGATTGGCGATCGTTCTTCTCCGGTTTGAATGACGAAAAATCCGACGTAATCAAGGAAGCGCGCGGCGCGACCTGGAAGCGCTCCGATTGGCCTTTGACCGCTGAGGGCGATTTGATCAACGCTTTCGACGGCAACTGGGGGCCAGTTGAGAAAGCCCTCGGCGGCAAATTGAAAAGCAAGGCCGAGAAACAGGGCGAGGCGATTTCCGACGCCGACGTTCAGCAGGCCACGCGCGATTCGGTTCGGGCGCTGATGATGATCCGCGCCTATCGCATGCGCGGGCATTTGCACGCGGATCTGGATCCGCTGCATCTCAACACTCCAGGCGATCATGAAGAGCTTCATCCCGCTTCTTATGGCTTCACTGAGGCTGATTGGGACCGCAAGATCTTTATCGATCATGTTCTTGGGCTGGAGTTCGCGACGATTCGCGAAATGCTCGAGATCTTGAAGCGCACTTATTGTTCGACCTTGGCGGTTGAGTTCATGCATATTTCGGATCCCGCCGAAAAAGCCTGGATTCAGGAACGCATCGAAGGGCCGGATAAAGAGGTCACCTTCACGGCGGAAGGTAAAAAGGCTATTTTGAATAAGCTGATTGAAGCGGAAGGCTTTGAGAAGTTTATCGACGTCAAATACACTGGCACCAAGCGTTTTGGTCTGGATGGCGGCGAGGCGTTGATCCCCGCGCTGGAGCAGATCATCAAGCGCGGCGGCGCGCTGGGCGTCAAGGATGTGGTGTTCGGCATGGCGCACCGCGGCCGTTTGAACGTCTTGGCGCAAGTGATGGGCAAGCCTCATCGCGCCATTTTCCATGAGTTTAAGGGCGGCTCCTTCGCGCCTGACGACGTGGAAGGTTCCGGCGACGTTAAATATCATCTGGGTGCGTCTTCCGACCGCTCCTTCGACGATAATAACGTTCACTTGTCTTTGACTGCGAACCCTTCGCATTTGGAAATCGTCAATCCGGTTGTTCTGGGTAAGGCGCGGGCCAAGCAGGATCAGCTGTCGGGCTGGGTCGAGACCACTGAAGTGGACCGCTCCAAGGTGTTGCCATTGTTGTTGCATGGCGACGCGGCTTTTGCAGGTCAGGGCGTCGTGGCCGAGTGTTTTGGCCTTTCGGCTCTGCGTGGCCATCGCACAGGCGGCTCGATCCATTTCATCATCAACAACCAGATCGGATTTACGACGAACCCGCGTTTCTCGCGTTCCTCGCCTTATCCCTCTGACGTGGCCAAGATGATCGAAGCGCCGATTTTCCACTGCAATGGCGATGATCCGGAAGCTGTGGTTCATGCGGCGAAGATCGCGACTGAATTCCGTCAGACCTTTGGCAAGCCCGTCGTCATCGATATGATTTGTTATCGCCGTTACGGCCACAATGAATCTGACGAGCCGGCGTTCACGCAGCCGATCATGTATCGCAAGATCCGCAAACATGACACGACTTTGCAAATTTATTCCGCCAAGCTGGTGGCTGAAGGCGTGTTGTCGGCGGAAGAAGTCGATCAGATGAAAGCTGATTGGCGTCAGAAGCTTGATCAGGAGTTTGAAGCGGGGCAAGCTTATAAGCCGAATAAGGCTGATTGGTTGGACGGAAAATGGTCCGGCTTGAAGCAGGCGGCGAGCCTTGAAGATCCGCGCCGCGGCAAAACGGGTCTTGATCCGTCGGATCTGGAGGCGCTTCGGGAGAACCTCACAAGGGTGCCTGAAGGGTTCAACGTTCATCGCACCATCAAGCGTTTTCTCGACAACCGTACGAAAATGTTCAAAAGCGGCGAAGGCTTCGACTGGGCGACGGCGGAAGCCATGGCCTTTGGCTCTGTTCTGCTTGACGGACATGCGGTGCGCTTGTCCGGGCAGGACTGTGAGCGCGGCACATTCTCGCAGCGTCATTCGGTTCTTTATGATCAGGAAAACGAAAGCCGCTATATTCCGCTGAATAATCTGCGGGAAGGGCAGGCGCGCTATGAGGTCATCAACTCGATGCTCTCGGAAGAAGCGGTGCTTGGTTTCGAATATGGCTATTCGCTGGCCGAACCCAAGGCGCTCACTTTGTGGGAGGGGCAGTTCGGCGATTTCGCCAATGGCGCGCAGGTGATCTTCGATCAGTTCCTGTCGTCGGGCGAGCGCAAGTGGCTGCGCATGTCGGGTCTCGTTTGTCTGTTGCCGCATGGCTATGAAGGGCAGGGGCCAGAGCACTCATCCGCTCGCCTTGAGCGTTTCTTGCAAATGTGCGCGGAAGACAACATGCAGGTGGCCAATTGCACGACGCCGGCTAACTACTTCCATATTTTGCGCCGGCAGCTGAAACGTGACTTCCGCAAGCCATTGATCTTGATGACGCCCAAGTCTTTGCTGCGCCATAAGCGGGCTGTTTCAAAGATTGACGAATTTGCTCCGGACAGCACGTTCCACAGGCTTTTGTGGGATGATGCGCAGCTGGATCCCGGTTCGCACATCAAGTTGGCGGCTGACGAGAAAATTCGCCGCGTCGTCATGTGTTCGGGCAAGGTTTATTACGACCTGCTGGAGGAACGTGAAAAACGCGGCGTTGACGACGTCTATCTTCTCCGTGTGGAGCAGCTTTATCCTTTCCCGACCAAGGCGCTTGTCCAAGAGCTCTCAAGGTTCAAGGACGCCGACATGGTGTGGTGTCAGGAAGAGCCGAAAAACATGGGATCGTGGTTCTTCATCCAGTCCTATGTCGAATGGGTTCTGAACCAGATCGGCGCGAAACATACCCGTCCGCGCTACGTGGGACGGGCGGCCTCGGCGGCCACCGCCACCGGATTAATGTCCAAACACCTCGCGCAACTCCAGGCATTTCTGGACGAGGCTTTCGCCGAATAAGGCGAAGGCGTTTCATTCCCAGCCAGGAACAGACCAGGCAAGCAAAGAGATACGATTATGGCGAGCGAAATTAGAGTTCCCACACTTGGCGAATCGGTTACGGAAGCGACCATCGCCCAATGGTTCAAAAAACCGGGCGAGTCGATTAACATCGACGAACCTATTGTTGAGTTGGAAACCGATAAGGTGACTGTCGAGGTGCCGGCGCCTGCGTCGGGAACCCTTGAGAGCATTTTGGTTAAAGAGGGCGAGACTGTGGAAGTCGGCGCTCTTCTTGGCGCCATCGCGGAAGGGGACGCAAAGGCTGCTCCGGTCGCAGCGGCCCCGGCTGAGAAAGCGTCTGCGAAGCCGGCTGAAAAAGCGGCTGAGACCATAGACGTCGTGGTTCCCGCCGCTGGCGAAAGCGTGACGGAAGCCGAGGTCGGCGAATGGTCCGTGAAGCTGGGCGACGCCGTCAAGGCTGACGACATTCTGGTGGAGCTGGAAACAGACAAGGCCGCGCAGGAGATTCCATCTCCAAGCGCCGGGACAGTCGTGGAAATTTTGGCGAACACCGGCGATACGGTGGAGCCGGGCAACCTGCTTTGCCGGATCGCTGTGGGCGCGGGCGCCAGCGCTGCGGCGCCGGCCGCGTCCGCGCAGCCTTCCGCTTCCGCTTCTTCAGGCTCTTCATCCATGCCGGCCGCGCCTTCCGCTCAGAAAATGATGGCGGAAAACGGTCTGTCCGCCGATCAGGTCGCAGGCTCTGGCAAGCGTAATCAGGTGCTGAAGGGCGACGTCATCGCGGCGCTCGCGTCTAAATCGGCGGCTCCTGCCGCCGCCGCGCCCGCGCCCCGCGCGCCAGTGTCGCAGAGCGACGAAGCGCGTGAAGAACGCGTGCGCATGACGAAGCTCCGTCAGACCATTGCGCGCCGTTTGAAGGACGCGCAGAACACCGCCGCCATGCTCACCACCTATAACGAGGTGGACATGGGACCGATCATGGAGCTGCGTAAACAGTATAAAGAGCTGTTTGAGAAGAAGCACGGCGTCAAGCTTGGCTTCATGGGCTTCTTCACCAAGGCGGTGACCCACGCCTTGAAGGAAGTTCCCGCAGTGAACTGCGAGATTGACGGCACCGATCTGATTTACAAGAACTTCTGCCATATTGGCGTGGCGGTTGGGACGGACAAAGGTTTGGTCGTGCCGGTTGTGCGCGACGCGGACCAGATGTCCATCGCCGAAATCGAGAAAGAAATCGGCAATCTTGGGCGCAAGGCGCGTGACGGCAAGTTGGGCATGGCCGACATGACCGGCGGCACTTTCACGATTTCCAATGGCGGCGTTTACGGCTCGCTGATGTCTTCGCCAATTCTCAATGCGCCGCAGTCTGGCATTTTGGGAATGCACAAGATTCAAGAGCGCCCCATGGCGATCAACGGTCAGGTCGTCATTCGTCCGATGATGTATCTGGCGCTTTCCTACGATCACCGGGTCGTCGACGGTAAGGAAGCCGTCACCTTCCTCGTACGCGTCAAGGAATGTCTGGAAGATCCGCAGCGTCTTGTTCTGGATCTTTGATCTTGAACGCATGCGTGCGCGATTGATCTTTCAGCGGGAGTATTTGAACCATGGCTGAACGCAAGCTTATGATTGTCACGGGCGGGGGGCGCGGCATTGGCGCCGCCGCTTGCCGTCTGGCGTCGAAGGTTGGTTATGCGGTCGTGGTTAATTACGCGCGCGACGCTGGCGCCGCTGAGGCGCTGGCGGCCGAGATAAATCAAAGCGGCGGCGAAGCCGTCGCCGTTCAGGCGGACGTGAGCGTTGAAGCTGACGTTTTGCGCCTGTTTTCCGAGGCGGACCGGATCGCGCCATTGGCGGCTCTGGTGAATAACGCTGGCGTCGTGGATGTCGCCGAGCGTGTGGACGCCATGTCGGGCGAACGCATGAAGCGGATTTTTGACGTCAATATTCTGGGCAGCTTTTTATGCGCGCGTGAGGCGGTTAAGCGTTTGTCTACGCGCTTTGGTGGTAAGGGCGGGGCGATCGTTAATCTCTCTTCGGCTTCGGCCAAGATGGGATCGCCCTTTCAATATGTGGATTACGCGGCCGCAAAGGGCGCCATCGACACATTCACGGTGGGGCTGGCCAAGGAAGTCGCTGACGAGGGCGTGCGCGTGAATGCGGTGCGCCCGGGAATTATTGACACCGATATCCATGCATCTGGGGGCGATCCGGATCGCGCCAGCCGAATGAGTTCCGACCTGCCTATGCGCCGGGCCGGAACCGCTGAAGAAATAGCCAAGGCGATCCTCTGGCTTGCGTCAGATGACGCATCCTACACGACGGGCGCCATTTTAGACGCGACGGGCGGTCGCGCTATTGTTCCTTAATGCGAGCCGCTACGGCTCCATCTTAGATTCTGACCTTGCGAGGCATACCCATGTCCTATGATCTCATTGTTATCGGCACCGGCCCTGGCGGGTATGTTTGCGCCATCAAGGCGGCGCAACTCGGCATGAAAGTCGCTGTCGTTGAAAAACGCGCGACCCATGGCGGAACCTGCCTGAACGTTGGCTGCATACCCTCCAAAGCGATGCTGCATGCCTCGGAGATGTTTGAGGAGGCAAACCACAGTTTTGCAAAGCTGGGCGTCAAAACCAGTGGCGTCGAAGTTGATTGGGCGCAAATGCTGACCCATAAAAAAGAGACGGTGGACGCCAATGTCGGCGGCGTCGCGTTTTTGTTCAAGAAGAATAAAATCGACGCGCATCACGGCGTGGGCAAGATCCTTTCTGCGGGGAAGGTTGAAGTCACGGCTGAGGATGGATCGAAAACTGTTCTTGAAAGCAAGAACGTCGTCATCGCCACCGGCTCGGACGTAATGCCGCTGCCGGGCGTTGAGATTGACGAGAAGCAGATCGTTTCCTCCACCGGCGCGCTGGAGCTTGAAAGCGTTCCGGAGAAAATGCTTGTCGTCGGCGCCGGCGTCATTGGCCTTGAACTGGGCTCCGTCTATGCGCGTCTTGGCTCCAAGGTCACGGTGGTGGAGTTCATGGACAAGATTTTAGGGGCCATGGACGCCGACGTCTCCAAGCAGTTCCAGCGCATGCTGAAAAAGCAGGGCTTTGAATTCAAGCTCGGCGCTAAGGTCACCGGCGTTGAAAAAACCAAAGATGGCTTGAAGGTCGCTGTGGAGCCGGCCAAGGGCGGAGAAGGCGAAAGCCTCGACGCGGATGTGGTTCTTGTGGCCATTGGGCGTCGTCCATATACGCAAGACCTTGGATTGGAAGAACTTGGCGTTGAGCTGGACCAGCGCGGCCGGGTAAAGACCGATGGACGTTATCAAACCAATGTTTCCGGGATTTACGCCATCGGCGACGTGATCGAAGGGCCAATGCTGGCCCATAAGGCGGAAGACGAGGGCGTTGCTCTGGCGGAAATGCTGGCGGGGCAAGCCGGTCACGTCAATTACGACGTCATTCCGGGGGTGGTCTACACTTCGCCGGAAGTCGCCTCCGTAGGCAAGACGGAAGAAGAGCTGAAGGCTTCGGGAGCCGATTACGTGGTTGGCAAGTTTCCTTTCACCGCCAATGGCCGCGCCCGCGCCATGCTGAAGACCGATGGTTTCGTCAAAGTTTTGGCGGACAAAAAGACGGATCGGGTGCTTGGGGTCCACATTGTCGGTTTCGGCGCTGGCGAGATGATCCACGAAGCGGCGGTGCTGATGGAGTTCGGTGGCTCGTCGGAAGATCTGGGCCGCACTTGCCACGCTCACCCGACAATGTCCGAGGCGGTGAAAGAAGCGGCCATGGCCACTTCCGGCAAGCCGATTCATATCTAAGCGATTTTAATAGTAACAGATCTTGTTTTCTGTTTATCTTCTGGCCGGGCGATGGATCATCGCCCGGTTTTTTATATGGCGGCTTATAATATGGGCGGGCCAGGGGCTTTCGCGCCCTTCATGCGCCTTTGCGCCGCACGCCTTTATACAGGTGGATCATGAAAATGGTGGCGAAAATCGGCGTCACCAGATTGAGAATGGGAACGGCCAGAACGCCGGCGATTACAAGGCCGGCGACGAACACCGTCCCCCCGTTGCCGCGCCGTAGTTGGCGCGCGTCTTCAGGCGACATGAAGCGCATGGCCGCGAATTCGAAATACTCCCGTCCAAGCAGATAACCGTTGACCAGAAAGAAAGCGACGATGTTGATCCCCGGTATCAGCAATAGGAACAAGGCGAAGAGGTTGCCGAGAATGATCACGCCGGTGAATTTCAACGTGAGGGCCAGAGATTGCGCCAATGGCATGGCCTGTCCTGAGGGGTCTGCGGGATAGCTTTCCCGCTCCACGATCTCGGCGATGTCGTCTTGGAAGAATGCGGCGAACATGGACGTGGCTGGGGCGATCAAGAACCCAAGACCGACGAAGGCGCCAATCCCGGTGAGAATTGACAGCGCCGTGCTTAGCCATGGATAAGGCAGCACGACGAATTGTCCCACCGCCCATTCCAACGCGAACCAGATCAGGACCAGAAGGATCAGCGTGAAGCCGAGAGACTTCCACAAGATCGCCCGAAAAGGCTTTTGAAACACTTGGGAGAACGCGCGAGAGGCGGCTGAAAGCATCATTAAAGAACCATTTGCGGTGGCGGATCTTCCTCACATAAGGAAACACGGGCGCGATCGCAAGCTATAGCGTTTTTTCCGGTGGCGGAAGTGACCCGGCGACGGTTATCGCCTGTGCTTGTTCTGGTGGTGACAACCGCGTCTTCAGACTTGCCCTTAGGCGAAATGCAGGGCATCGTCGCCTTTATGTCGAAGACGCCAAACGCCCCGGACCTCACCGCTGACGATCACCTTATATTGGTCGATGGCTCCACCTTTATTTTTCGCGCCTATCACGCGTTGCCGCCCCTGACGCGCAAATCCGACGGCTTGCCTGTTGGCGCCGTGTCCGGCTTTTGCAACATGCTGTGGAAGCTGCTGCAGGAAGGTTTGTCGCCGGAGCCGGGGGACGAGCCCACGCATTTCGCGGTGATTTTCGATCATTCGTCGAAGACGTTTCGCAGTGAAATTTATCCGGAGTATAAAGCCCATCGCCCGGAGCCGCCGGAAGATTTGATCCCACAATTTGGCTTGATCCGCGAGGCGACCCGGGCGTTTTCGGTTCACTGTGTCGAGCAGGAAGGTTTTGAGGCCGATGATCTGATCGCCACCTATGCGCGCCAGGCGGCGGCCAAGGGTGCGCGGGTGACAATTGTCTCTGGCGATAAGGATCTCATGCAGTTGATCGGTCCCACGGTGGGCATGATCGACACCATGAAGAACAAGGTGTTTGGCGAAGCCGAAGTCTATGAGAAATTCGGCGTTGGTCCTGACAAGGTCATTGAGGTTCAAGCGCTTGCGGGCGACTCGGTCGATAATGTTCCCGGCGTTCCGGGAATTGGACTGAAAACCGCCGCGCTTTTGATCAATGAATTTGGCGACTTGGACAATCTTCTCGCCAACGCCGAGACGATCAAACAGAAAAAACGGCGCGAGAACCTGATTGAATTCGCTGAGCAGGCGCGGATTTCAAAACAGCTCGTGACCTTGAAATGCGACGTGCCTGTTGAAGTTCCCGTGCAGGATCTCTCCGTCAGCGAAATTGACGGCCCCAAAGCGGTGGGCTTTTTGAAGGCCATGAGCTTCACGACGCTGACCCGGCGGGTGGGGGAGGCGATGAACGCTGAAATCGCTAATATTGAGCCGGCTGAATTTACGGTGGCGGGGTGGGACGCGCCTGACGCCAAAGGCCGTCAGGCGCTGCGCTCCGGGGCGTCTTCATTGCCTGGGGCGGCTGGACGGGAAGAAGGAGATGCGCCCGCCGTCTCTGATCCGGGCTATATGACGCCGCAAAATCTGGCGCAGGCGCGTAAAGAAAACGCGCTCACCTGTGAAATTGATCATGGCGCTTATGAGACCGTTACCGATATCGACCGTTTGAAAGCTTGGGTGGCTGAAGCCTTTGAGCTTGGGCTCGTCGCCGTCGATACGGAAACCACCTCGCTGGACGCCATGCAGGCCGATCTGGTGGGAGTGTCTCTGGCCACTGCTCCAGGCAAGGCGTGTTATATTCCTCTCGCCCATGTGGAGGGGGAGGGCGACCTGCTGGGAGGCGGCGATCTGGTTCCGGGGCAGATTAATTTCGACGACGCGATTGCGCTGTTGAAGCCCATGCTTGAAGATGCGTCGGTGCTGAAGATTGGCCAGAACCTGAAATATGACTGGCTGGTCCTGAAGCGCTACGGGATTGAAATTACGTCTTTCGACGACACCATGTTGCTTTCTTACGCTTTGGATGCGGGCGTGGGAGGCAATGGCATGGATGAACTGTCGCAGCGTTGGCTTGGGCACACGCCGATTCCGTTCAAGGAAATCGCCGGTTCCGGCAAATCGATGATCACCTTTGACAAAGTTCCGTTGGAGAAAGCCAGCGCTTATGCGGCGGAGGACGCCGACGTCACCTTGCGTTTGTGGCGGGTGTTGAAGCCGCGTCTTGCGAGCGAAAAAATGGCGCGTGTGTATGAAACGCTGGAGCGGCCCATGGTTCCGGTGCTGGCGCGCATGGAGGAGCGGGGCGTTTGCGTCGATCGGCAAATGCTTTCGCGCCTGTCTGGCGACTTCGCTCAAGCCATGGCGGGGCTGGAGGCTGAAATTCATCAATCTGCAGGCGAGAGCTTTAATGTCGCCTCGCCGAAGCAGCTTGGCGACATACTTTTCGGCAAGATGGGGTTGCCCGGCGGCAAGAAGACCAAGACAGGCGCGTGGTCGACTTCCGCGTCCGTATTGGAGGATCTGGCGGCGGAAGGACATGAGCTGCCGTCCTTGATCGTGAAATGGCGCCAATTGGCGAAGCTCAAATCCACCTATTCCGACGCGTTGCCGGGGTTTATTCACCCCCAAACCAAGCGGGTGCACACGTCTTATTCGCTGGCGGCGACCACTACGGGGCGCTTGTCGTCTTCAGAGCCGAACTTGCAGAATATTCCGGTTCGAACGGAAGAAGGCCGCAAGATCCGCAAGGCTTTCGTGGCGCAAAAGGGCTTTAAGCTGATTTCCGCCGATTATAGCCAGATCGAATTGCGAGTTCTGGCGCATATGGCGGATATCCCTCAGCTTAAACAGGCTTTCGCCGACGGTCTGGACATTCACGCCATGACGGCGAGCGAAATGTTCGGGACGCCTATTGAGGGTATGGACCCAATGGTGCGCCGACGGGCGAAAGCCATCAACTTTGGCATTATCTATGGGATTTCCGCCTTTGGGCTGGCGGCGCAGCTCGGGATATCGCGCTCGGACGCCAGCAGCTACATAAAGATGTATTTCGAGCGCTTTCCCGGGATCAAGGACTATATGGAGGAGATCAAATCCTTCGTTCATAGTCATGGATATGTGGAGACGATTTTTGGCCGGAAGGCCCATTACCCTGAGATCAACACCAAAAACCCGAACATGCGCTCTTTTTATGAGCGCGCCGCGATCAACGCGCCGATCCAAGGCTCCGCCGCCGATATTCTCCGCCGCGCCATGGTGCGCATGGAGGAGCGCCTAGCTCATTCGAAGTTATCTGCGAAAATGTTGCTGCAAGTGCATGACGAATTGATTTTTGAAGCGCCTGAAGACGAGGTGGAGGCGACGATCCCCCTTATTCAAGAGGTGATGACGCGCGCTTGCGAGCCGGTGCTGCAATTACGGGTGCCTCTGGAAGTCGACGCTCGCGCCGCCGACAATTGGGACGAAGCCCATTAAGACGCGCGCTGTGAGCGTGAGTGATTATCTTTGAATTGGAGTGTTTGATGACCCTGTTATTTCCTGTGCCTGAACCCGTTCTTTTGCCGGTTAATAACGGGGGCGACCTGAGTTTTCCTGTGCGCCGGGTTTATTGCATTGGGCGCAATTATGCTGAACATGCGCGGGAAATGGGGCATGATCCAGATAGGGAGCCGCCATTCTTCTTTCAAAAAAATCGCGAAGACCTTGTGATTGGTGGTGGAGAAATTGCTTATCCGCCCGCCACCAGCGACCTTCACTATGAGGTGGAGCTTGTGGCGGCGCTGTCAAGAGGAGGCTCGGATATCGCCCCTGAAGATGCGCTTTCCTGCGTTTACGGCTATTCAGTTGGAATTGATCTGACCCGGCGAGACCGGCAAGCAGAGGCGAAAAAGGCGGGGCGGCCGTGGGAAGTGGGCAAGGCGTTTGTCAATTCGGCGCCCATTGGCTCTCTGGTTCCAGCAAGTGAGATCGGGCATTTGACCTCGGGCGCCATTTCCCTGTCTGTTGACGGAGGAACGCGTCAGGAGGGCGATCTGGCGCAGATGATCTGGCCTGTGAATGAGGCGATCGCCTGTCTCTCCCGTCTTTTCCCGTTAGCGCCGGGAGATTTGATTTTCACGGGAACGCCGGCAGGCGTTGGTCCGGTCAAGCGCGGGCAGAGAATGGAGGCTAGGGTCGCCGGGCTTCCCTCGCTATCTGTTTCGATCCTTTGATCATGGGGCGTTAGCATCTGAGCTTGAGGGCTTTGACGGCCGTCAGGGGACATTTGTCAGGGAGTGGGCGCTTTTATCTTTTTCTTTGGCCGTAGCACATGCGCATGCTCAGCGTCATAAAGCGCCGAATCGCGGAAATCAGGTCCGGCGGCCAAAGCCTGCCCGACGAAAATCAAGGCGGTGCGGGTGATTTTCGACGCCCGCACCTTTTCGCGAATATCGGCGAGAGTGCCGTGAATGAACGCTTGATCGGGCCACCCCACCCGGTAAGCGACGATGACCGGGCATTCAGCCCCATATAGCGGGATTAAATGGCGTTCGATTTCACGCAAATTTCGCACGGACAGATGAATGGCGAGAGTCGCGCCTGATTTTCCAAGAGTGGTCAAATCTTCCCCTTCCGGCATGGAGGAGGATTTCATCGTGGTGCGGGTGACGATGATGGTCTGGGCGACTTCGGGCACGGTCAGCTCGGTTTTCAGCGCGGCGGCGGCGGCGGCGAAGGCTGGCACGCCGGGGATCACCTCGTAGTTAATGCCGGTTTGATCAAGGCGGCGCATTTGCTCCGCCGTTGCGCCGTAAATCGACGGATCTCCCGAATGAACTCGCGCCACGTCTTGTCCCTTGGCGTTGGCCTTTTCGATTTCGCTCACAATTTCATCCAGGGTCATAGGCGCTGTGTCGAGCACATGGGCGCCTTCCGGGGCGGCGGCGACAATGGCCTCAGGAACCAGAGAGCCGGCGAAAAGACAGACCGGGCAGGACTGGATGAGCCGCAGACCTTTGACCGTGATGAGATCGGGATCGCCGGGGCCGGCGCCAATGAAATAAACGGTCATTTTGAGTCCTGTGATTCTGTGGTCGTTGGCGCGTCGATGCGCTTGGCGTATCCGCGCGGCGTGTAGACGAATGGCTTGCCGGCGCCTGTTTGAACGGCGCGTGAGTTGGAGGAGCCCACCAGAACGGTGGTCAACATATCCACCTCATCCACTTCCAGGGCGCTGAGGGTTGTCACGCGAACGCTTTCTCCCGCGCGTCCAAGGTTGGAGCCCAGCACCACCGGGGTGTCCGCAGGCCTGTGCTTGAGCAGAAGGTCGCGGGCGAAAGCGAGCTGGGTGCGCCGACGTTTGGAGACCGGATTATAAAAGGCGATGACGAAATCGCCTTCCGCCGCGGCCTTCAGACGCGTTTGAATGTCTTCCCAAGGAGTGAGCAGATCTGAGAGGGAAATGGCGCAAAAGTCGTGACCAAGCGGGGCGCCGATACGCGCGGAGGCCGCCTGCAAAGCGGAGACGCCCGGGGCGTTGATTACTTCAATTCGGCGGGCGCCGTCGGAGACGCCGCCGTTGTTTTCGTCGCGGTCAAGCAGCTCGTAGACAAGCGCGCCCATGGCGTAGATGCCGCTGTCGCCGGAGCAAACAAGGGCGATGGAGCGTCCTTCGCCGGCGCGCTCCAATGCGAAGCGCACCCGCTCCTCTTCTGCGCCAAGGGGAAAGGCGTGTCGTGGTTTGCCGTGGATGAGCGGCGCCACGAGGTCGAGGTAAAGCGAATAGCCCACCACCTCGTCGGCCTCTGAGAGCAGCTTTGACGCTTCGGGCGTGCGCCATGCGTCGCGCCCCGGTCCGATTCCGATCACGCAAAGTCGCCCGGTGGCGCGTCCGGTGTGGCCCACGTCGATTGGCGCGGGCGCGCGGGCGATTGCGACAGTGGCGTTAGCCGTTTTTTTCTTGGAAACGATAAGCTCTCCCTCTTGGCCCACGGCGCTCAGCGCCGCCCCCTCGCACACGCCGTGACAACCGACTTCCGCGAACACCACGTCTGAAGGCGTTGCAAGGCGCGGAGTTTGCGCTTCAAGGTCGAGCGCGTCATAGACCCGAAACGGGGCGTTGAGAGCTTGGGCCAAAGCGTGGATCGCAGGCTCGTCCGCCTTGAGGTCAAGGCTGGCGACGACGGCGACGGCTTCTTCCGCCACGCCCGCTTCCTCCAGCGCTTCGCGGGCCAGATCAATGAGCTCCTGCGGGTCGCAGCCGCGCGCGCAGCCGGCGCCGATGGCGATTTGGAGCGGGTGATAAACAAGGGTTGAGCCATCGCCTTCTCGCCGCTCTTCGGTGACGATCAGCTGTAGATCCGCTTTTTCCGCGCGGGCTAAATTCGCTTTGTCCAGCCAATGGGCGCCGCCCTCCACCGCGACCTTCTCTCCGGCCAGCAAGCGCGCCATCACCTCCTTGGCGTTTTCCGGGTTTCTTAGCCGCCAACCTTTGGGGGGAGCGTCGAGAGCGACCCCGAAGGCGGTGTCTCCAGCGGTGGTGATCGCTGCGTGCCCGCCGAGAAGGACGGCTATTTGGCGGGCGAGTCGGTTGGCGCCTCGATGGCCTCCAAGCAAGGGCGCGATGCTCGCTCCATCTTCCGAAACGGCCAGAACCGGTGGTTCTGAGCGTTTGTCGGTGATGACGGCGGCGAGGGCGCGAATCAGAATGCCAGAGGCGCAAACGCCGATAATCGGCGTGCCCGCCTGATAAAGGGCGCGAATATGATCGAGGGTGTCGGCGAAGCTGACGTCGGCGTTGCTGACGCGCCGCGCCAGACCATGCACCTGGGCGCCGGGGACTCCGGCGGCGATTTTACGGGCGGTCGTGACCGCAGCGGGCGTCAAGACGAGGAGAGCTGGGGAAGCGTCCACGCTTCTGCTCCTTTATAAATGAGGATCATTGAAAAATAGGGGGCGATGTCATGAGGCAGCTCGTTCAGCGGCCAGACATATTCGTTTTCAAGGGTGGCTCGTTCTATGTATCCTGCCTGCCCGCAAAGTCCCATAGAAGAGAGCAGGGCGCGGATGCGCGGCAAATGGCGCCCTACTTTCATTAAGGCGACGGCCTCCGCCGCTTCAATTCGCGTGCGAATGTCGGCGTCGTCCAACGTGGCGGGAATGACGGTCAGCGTGTCATTGCGGGCGGTTAAAGGCCGACCCAGCCGCGCGGCGCAAGCCATGAGGGATGAGACGCCGGGAATAATTTGACAAGGAAAGCGGCCTGCGAGGCGCTCATGGAGATACATGAAGGAGCCATAGAAAAAGGGGTCCCCCTCGCAGAGGGTGACGACGTTTTCTCCCGCTTCCAGCTGCGCTGCGATTTCGACCGACGCCTGATCGTAAATTTCCTTGGCGGGAAAGCGTTCGCCGCGCATGGGGATGGCGATTGGGATTTCATGAATGTTTTCGGGAATGAAATCGGCGGCGATGGCGCGCGCGAAACTGGCGCCGTCGTCGGGCGTCGGATAGGCGATGACCCGGGCCGAGGTGATCAAGCGATGAGCTTTCAGCGTCATCAGCTCAGGATCGCCGGGGCCTAGCCCTACGCCGTAAAGAGTTCCGGGGGACGCGTTCACTTGAGGAAGCTCCATTGGGTCACGGGCATAAATGTTTTCCAGCCGGTCAACGCGCCCACAGGTTTGGCCCGGGCGATGCTTATGCGCTTAAGCTCGCCGCCGTGGCGGCTGTGGGCGGCGATCAGAACCGCCTCGCTTTCAAGCGTGACCGCATTGGCGACGAGACGCCCGCCCGGTTTCAAGAGATTGAGGCATTCTTCGATCATGTTTTGGGCGCCGAGGCCGCCGCCGATGAAAATGGCGTCGGGCTGGTCCAGCTTTTCAAGACCTTGCGGCGCGACGAGGTCATGAATTTGTAAATTGGGAACGCCGAGCGCGGCGGCGTTGGCGAGAGCGAAGGCCCGGCGGCTCGCCAAAGGCTCAAGGGCGACTGCTTTGGCGCCGCGCGCCGCGCGCATCCACTCAATGGAAATTGATCCGGACCCTGCGCCAATGTCCCATAGCAGCGCGCCGGGCGTGGGCTCAAGCTGAGCGAGGGTGATCGCCCGCACTTCGCGTTTGGTGATTTTGCCGTCGTGACGATAGGCGTCGTCGGGTAGTCCGGGAACCCGGGAGCGTAGCGGCGTGTCGCCTATGGGGTTCAATTCCAGCGCCAGAACATGAAGGTCCGCCACCTTACCTTCGAAATCTTCGGCAAGGCTTGAAAGAATGCGTTCGTTCGGGCCGTTCAAGTTCTCTAGAACAGTCATGCGGCTTGCGCCATACCCTTCGTCGGCCAATAGGTCGGCGATGAGGGTCGGCGCCGCGCCGTCGCTGGTCAGGCACAAAAGCCTCGCCTTTGGCGCGAGAAAGGCGCGAAGACCGTCAATCGGCCGGCCATGCAGGGAAAGGCACTCAACGTCTTGCAGCGGCCATTTCAGACGGGCGGCGGCGAGCGAAAAGGAGGAGGGCGAAGGGTGTATGACGAGCTCTTCTTTTGCAAAGAATCGCGCCAGCGTGGCGCCGACGCCGAACCACATGGGGTCGCCGCTTGCGAGAACAATGGTTGGTTGTCCGCGCCGTTCTCGCAGCAAGTCGATGGCGTTCAAGAAAGGCGCAGGCCATGGAATTATTTCAATCCCGGCGTCAATCTCTCCAAGCAACTCCAGCTGACGCGCGCCGCCGAAGATGGTTTGCGCGTCCCGTAGAGCGCTTTGCGCGCTTGCTGAAAGTCCTGTGCGGCCGTCTTCGCCAATGCCGATAACGGTGAGCCATGGCGCACCAAGAAGGGGCTCATTAAGGGGGGAGGCGTTCACGGGAGAGTTCATTGCGCGCGCTCTTCGGGCAGTCCGGCAGCCAGCGCATTCACCGCCGCCGCCGCCATGGCCGAGCCGCCGCGTCGCCCTTCAAGGGTTGCAAACGGCAAACCAAAGGCTTGTTGCGTCAACGCCGCTTTCGACTCCGCCGCGCCGACAAATCCCACAGGGAAGCCGAGAATCGCCGCAGGGCGCGGAAAACCTTCCGCAATCCGCTCCAGAAGATGAAACAGCGCGGTTGGCGCGTTGCCGATGGCCACAATCGCGCCTTCCAGGTGATCGGCCCAAAGATCCACTGCCGCGGCCGAGCGGGTGAGGCCAAGCGCTTTGGCGTGGCTCGCGGCGCGCGGGTCGTTCAAGGTGCATATTATCTTCGCGCCTTTGGGCAGTCGGCTGCGAATCACGCCGTTCGCCACCATTTCCACGTCGCACAGAATGGGCCGCCCATGGGCGAAGGCTGTTTGGCTCGCGCTTATGATATCTGGCGAAAACTTGAGACCCGCGGCGATGTCCGTCATGCCGCAGGCGTGGATGAGACGGATGGCCATGTCATGGGTCTCAGGCGGCAACGCCGTCAGATCGGCCTCAGCGCGCACGATTGAGAAGGACCGGCGGTAAATCGCCGCCGGATCTCGTTCATAGTCGTGGATTTTAACCGGCGCGGCGCGCGGAAGCTGTGACGTCACCCTTTCGCCCTCAACGATCTGGGCCCAAGAGGGTGATCTGCGTGGGGATAGGGATGATGGTGATGATCGTGGTCTGGATGATCATGCGAGTGTCCATGATCATGGCTGTGATCGTGGTGGTGATGGTGGTGGTGGTGCGCGTTGGCCTGAACCTGTTCTTCGCAGGCGCCGGTGCAGGTGCTCTCGCAAAGCTTACATTCCGCTTCCGCGCCCAAGCCTTCAACGTGATGGTGGTGGCTTTCTTGCGCCAGTCCCACTTCCGCCTCAAACCCTAGCACCTGTTCGCGGTATTTGCACATCTGACAATTCATCAGATTTGCGCCTTGCAGTATTTCGCGCGCCCGGTCCGCCATCGTGTCGATCACTTGCGGATGATCGTTAAGATAGCCGGCCTTGATGAAGTCGATCTGCGGGTTGGCGTCGGCGACCTCGTCGGTGTGCGTGTAAATTCGCTGCACCAAAACGCCGGTGAAGAGAAAATAGGGAAAGACGACGATGCGGCGGTAACCCAGTTTCGCCGCGTGCTCCAGACCGGGACGCACCAGCGGAAAAGTCACGCCGGAATAGCAGGTCTCCGCCCAGCCGAAACCCATTCCCTCCCACAAGAGGCGGGTGACCTTGGAAACATTGGAGTTGGCGTCCGGGTCCGAGGCGCCGCGTCCCACCACCACCAGCATGGTTTCATGCAGCGGGACGTCGGACGGATTGGCCTCCATCGCCTGACGAATGCGCTCGCTGGCCGCATGCACCATGCGCGTGTCAATCGCCAGCTCGCGGCCATAGTCTATGGTGACGTCGCCGTGTTGAGCCTGATAGGTGTTGAGAACCGAGGGGATATCGTTCTTGGCGTGCCCGGCGGCGAACAACATTCCTGGAACGGCGAGAATGCGGGTGCAGCCTGCGGCGCGTAAACGGTCCAACCCGTCCTTGATCACCGGGTTGGCGAACTCCAGATAGCCGTATTCCACAGGCCAGTCGGGAAAACGCGTTTTTAGCCCTTCGGCCAGTTGCGCGAATTCCTGCACGGCGCCGCGGTTGCGGCTGCCATGTCCGCAAATCATCAGGCCAAGTTTTTCACTCATTGAGAGGCCTCTGCTTCTGGCTCAACTTCTGCAGCGGTTGCCGTCTCGTCGTCGGTTTTGACTTTTTTCTTTTTTCCCAGATATACGGCGGCGCCGGCGACAAGCGCGGCTCCCGCAAGGGCGGCCAGACCCGCCCAATGGGAGTGGCCGGCGAGTTCGCCGACGTGACCGACATGCGCGAAAGCTGGAGCCGCGGTCAGCATTCCCCCGGCGGAGATAACGGTGCGAAATGGCATTGGTGTCTCCCTCATATGCGTACTTCAGCTATGAAACTGAGAACGCGTAATATCATTGCGCGGCCCGTAAAGGGAGAAAAAGAGCCGAACGCAAAACTTCCCATGCTCCTGAGAGAAGGATGGGCTGCTTGATACGTCAGAACAGCTCTGGACTGGGCTCCCGGTATGGGTCAGCCGCCACCAGACTCATTTTCAGCCCCTGAAGGGACGCCGTCTTGATTTCTATACTTATGCTAGAGCTCGATGAGCGCCGGCGCAAGCGGGAAACGAAAGCTGCGCGTCATTTGCTTGTTGAACGTCTTGTGGTTTCACGTTGCGCGTCGCCTCCGTTGACGCCATGCCTTGCGGCTAGTTCTTCTTTTGGGAGGCTGCGCTCTTTGGTTTGTTTTTCGCCTGACGCTTGCCCTTGCTGCGGCAATGAGCGGAGACTTGGTTGCCGTTTTTGGTTTTGTATCCGGACACCCATGTGCAGTTTGCTGCGGCGGAACATTGGCTTTGAGAGCTGTTTTTACATTGCGCCGCCATGCTTTGGGGCGTGAGCAGGCAAAAGCTGATTAGAAGCGCCGCCGTGGCCAATAAATACCTGCGCATTTTGGTTCTCCTTATTTTGCTTCGCAAGTCCGCAGGAGGAGGCGGCTTCTGCAAGCGCTGACTGCGGAAGGTTCGCCGTAGGGTTGCAGATATTGAGAGTTTTATCAACCTTTAGCTTTAGTGTATTTTAAATTCACTCAACTTTTATGGAAATAATATGAGCGAAAGAGCCCATGGTTTTGCCCTGCCTCAAGCCGATATCGCCTTGGCTAGCGCCAACAGCGTCTGCGGCGGCGAATAACCTATCGGCGCGCGTCAGGTCTTCGCTGACGATGCTGGCGTAGTGAAATTCATGGCCGATGAGGGGGCGACTGAAAAAGGCGGAGCAATCGGGTTCCGAGCTTATGAGCGGCGTGAGGCGTCGATAGCCCAGATGCAGTTTTCTTTCGGCGAAACTTGTGATCAGCGGCAACAGATTCAGCATTTCGTGGGAAGCGCCTTGAGCATCGATTAGGGCGGCTCCAAGGCTCATATAGCCGCCGCATTCGCCAAAAATCAGGGTGTTTCTTTCTGCGGCGCGGCGCATGGCTTGCCTGAAGCTCTGCGCTTGCGCAAGCTGAGCGCCGTGCAATTCCGGATATCCGCCGGGAAGATAAATAGCGTCGGCGTCCGGTGGCGGCGTTTCATTGGCGAGAGGTGAGAAAAAACTTAGTTGCGCGCCGGCCTCCCGCCATTTGTTCAAGACATGAGGATAGAGAAAAGCGAAGGCGTCGTCTCGGGCGATGGCGATTTTCTGGCCCAGAGGCGGGAGCGTCGACATGGTTCTGTTTGCAGGCGGTTCATCCGCAATCGATGGATTTGTTTTTATCGGAGCGGCTAATGCGTCCACTTGCTCCAAGTCCACATTGCGCTCTATGAGGGTGGCCGCCGTTTCCAGGAAATGTTCGAGCGCCGGATGCTCGCGCGCCTGTATTAAGCCAAGATGGCGTTCTGGAAGGGTCAGTTCAGGCGCGCGTGGCAAAGCGCCAAGCACGGGCAGGCCAATAGCCTCTAGCGCTGTTTTCAGCATGGCGAGATGACGCGGGCTGCCGACGCGATTCAAGATTACGCCGGCGAGTCGTATATCGCTTCTATGGTCGCGAAAGCCTTGAGCTAGGGCGGCGACGGATTGTCCTTGTTTGCTCGCGTCAATGACCAGAACAACCGGGAGGTCGAGGGTTGCGGCGAGATCCGCCGTTGAGCCTTCGCCGTTCAGCGCGCCGTCGAAAAGTCCCATGACCCCTTCGATAATCAAGAGCTCGCTCGCCGCGCACGCTTGCGCCGCCAGCCGCCGCAATTGCTCCTTCGCCATGGCGAAGGCGTCGAGGTTGACGCAAGGCGCGCCTGTAGCGGCGCTGTGAAAACCCGGGTCGATATAGTCAGGTCCGGTTTTGGCGGAGCGCGGATTTTTCCCGCCATTGCGCAGGGCGCGCAGCAGGCCGAGGGTGAGCGTGGTTTTCCCCGCTCCTGACGTGGGCGCCGCGATCACCAATCCACGTGCAATTTTGTTCATTTGTCGTTCAATGCCTGTGGCGCGTCAGCGGTTTGCCTGGCGCGTAGGCCCAGAGGGTCGGGATCAAGGACGCGGCCGGACAAGGCGCCGAGCCAGTCCAACCCGCTGCGAAGACGAACCACCTCGCCGACGCATATGATCGCCGGCGGCTCCAGCGTCTCGCGCCCCACGTCGCGCTCCGCGTTGCCCAAGGTGGTTTCAACCACGCGCTGAGCGCTCAGTGTCGCGTTGCAGACAATGGCCACGGCCTCGTCTTTGGAGCGTCCGCCCATGATCAGTTGCTGGGTGATTTCTCCCAGATGCTTCATGGCCATATACATGACGATGACAGGCGAGCCGGCGGCGATCGCCTTCCAGTCGATGGCCGATGGCGTAAGACCGGTCTGGTCGTGACCGGTGAGGAAGGTAACCGCCTGATTCGTATCCCGGTGGGTGGTGGGAATCCCGGCGTAAGCCAAACCGCCCACCCCTGCGGTGACGCCGGGAATGATGCGGAAAGGGATATGGGCGCCGGCTAATGTTAAAGCTTCTTCGCCGCCGCGCCCAAACATGAAGGGATCGCCGCCTTTGAGACGCAGCACTCTGTGACCCGCGCGGGCGTATTCAATGAGCTTTAGCGAGATATCCCGTTGCTTGGGGCTGGGTTTTCCGCCGCGTTTTCCGGCGAAATCAGCGATAACGTCCGGTTTGGTCAAAGACAGGATGCTTTTGTCCACCAGCGCGTCATAGACGATCACATCGGCTTGCTGCAGGCCGTTGAGCGCATGAAGCGTCAGCAACCCGGGATCTCCCGGGCCGGCGCCTGCGAGCCAGACTGATCCGGGGGAGAAAACGGGGAGTTCGAAGCCAAAAGGCTTGAGATGGGCGTTTCTTGTCATTTTTTCGTTTTAAACCCCGCTTTTGTTTTCGCAAAGCGATTAAGGGCGATCTTTTGTGCGAAATATCCATATCAATCTCTCGTCACTGGAAGCGGGTGTTCTATAGTCTTGCGCGATGACCACAGATTCACCCACTCCATTGCGTCGCGGTTGGACCACGGGCGCTTGCGCGACGGCGGCCGCGAAAGCTGCCTATCAGGCCCTGCTCACCGGCGGGTTTCCCGATCCGGTGGAGATTGAGCTGCCGCGCGGCGAGCGTCCCGCCTTCGCCCTGGCGCATGAAGGGCTTGGTGAGGGGGTTGCTTGGGCGGCGGTGATCAAGGACGCGGGAGATGATCCTGATGTGACCCATGGCGCGCTTGTTCGCGTGGAGGTTCGGCTTTGCGAGAGCGGCGGGGTTCAGTTTCGCGCTGGCGAAGGGGTTGGCACGGTGACCTTGCCCGGCTTGCCGATTCCTCCCGGCGAACCGGCGATTAACCCCGTGCCGCGAGAGATGATCCGCAAGGTTATCGCGCAGACGGCGACGATCTATGGCGGGACGGGGCATGTGGAGATCGTCATTTCGATTCCCGGCGGCGAGGCGCTGGCGCAAAAGACCATGAACCCGCGGTTGGGTATTCTTGGCGGGCTTTCGATTTTGGGAACCACTGGAATTGTCCGACCTTTCTCTTGCGCTTCCTGGATCGCCTCGATTCACCGCGGGGTTGACGTGGCTCGCGCCGCGCGTCTGTCTCATGTGGTTGGCGCCACGGGCGCGACTTCTGAAGATGTGGTGCGTGGGCGTGAGAAATTGCCGGAGATGGCTTTTCTCGACATGGGAGACTTCGCGGGAGGGCTGTTGAAATATCTGCGCGCCCATCCGGTGCCCCGTTTGACGCTTGCGGGGGGATTCGCCAAATTCACCAAACTTGCGCAAGGGGCGATGGATTTGCATTCCGCCCGCAGCCGGGTGGATTTTGACGCCTTGGCGGATTTGGTCGCGGCGGAAGGGGGCGGCTCCGCGCTCGTTGAAGCGGTTCGCGGCGCTAATACCGCGAGCCAAGTGTTTGGACTGGCGCGCAATGAGGGCGTAGATCTGGGAAATGTGATCGCCCGCAGGGCCTATGGAAAAGTGATGGAGACTTTGCGCGGCGCTCCTATCGCCGTGGAGGTGTTGGTGATTGATCGTGAGGGAAACGTCATTGGTCATGTTGACTTCGGAGGCGGATGATTTGTCGAGTTTTGGTGGAGGCGGTCCGGCGCAAAAGATATTGTTGCTGGCGGGAACCCGTGAGGCGCGGGAGCTGGCGCGGCGCCTTGCGCGATGGCCCGGCCTCGAGGTTACCGCTTCTTTGGCGGGGGCGGTGAAGCGGCCGAAATTTCTTGACGTTCCCACGCGCATTGGCGGCTTTGGCGGAGCGGAAGGTTTGCGCGATTATCTCTTGGAGCATGAGATTGACGTTGTGGTTGACGCGACCCATCCTTATGCGGTCCAAATCAGCGCCAACGCGTGCCTGGCGTGCGCTCACGCCGGCGTGAGATTGCTGAGGCTGGAACGCCCTGAATGGCGGGCGCAGGAGGGTGATCGTTGGCTTCACTGCGCCAGCGCCGCCGCCGCGGCCCGGGCGTTGCCGTTTGGCGCGCGCGTGTTTTTGTCTATTGGCCGGAAGGAGATATCGGCCTTCCACGGGCGTGATGACCTCTGGCGCTTGATGCGTATGATTGACCCGCTAGAGAGCGAAGCGCCGCCGCGAGGAAAAGTGGTGCTCGCGCTGCCTTCCGCTTGCGTGGAGGAGGAGGCGGAGCTCTTGGCTCAATATGACGTGGACTGCGTCGTGAGCAAGAATAGCGGCGGAGAATCCGCTTACGCCAAGATTTTGGCGGCGCGCCGCCTTGGCTTGCCGGTCTATATGATTGATCGGCCGCAGGTGGCGTTTTCGGAAGCCCTTTCCGTAAATTCATCACAATATAAGATTAACGTGATTTCTAACATCGACAGCCTCCTTTGCGAGATATCTGGTGGAGCAGGTTAAGGATTATGCAATTTATTGCTGCTTGTTGGTGATATGTGTTCCGACGAGGGGCGCTGGGCGCTTGCGTGTGAAGCGAGCGTCATAACGACTGCCGCCGCATTGAATGGAATTGTTTTATTTGCGAAATACAGTCGCGCCAGCGTTGCTAGGCCTGTGCGGGGAACTGGGAAAGGGGTGAAGATGGCGACGATGTTTCCCGAGCGGGAAACCTTTTTGAGGTTGGAGTTTGACGATCTTGATGTAGTCGCCACCGCTCAACTTCTCGCCGCGCGTGAACCAAGCGCGCCATTTGAATATGTGGTGACGCCAAATGTCGATCATATGCAGCGCATGCATAATGGCGGCGAGGATGTCGCCGTTTTGTATCGTGAAGCGTGGCTTTGTTTGAACGATAGCCGGATTCTCGCCTTGCTGGCTTCATTTTGCGGCGTGAAGTTGCAGGTCGCTCCCGGGAGCGATCTGACTGAATATTTGTTCGAAAATATTATCGAGGCGGATGAGCCGATCACCGTGATCGGGGCTGATGAAGCAAGCGTGGCGAAAATTCGCGAGAAATATCAGCTGGCGCAGCTAAACCACTATAACCCGCCCATGGGGTTCGCTAATTCAGACGAAGAGATCGACGTTTGTCTGGATTTCATCGCCAAACACCCGGCCCGTTTGGTTTTTTTATGCGTTGGCTCTCCGCGTCAGGAGATGCTCGCTTATAAAGCGAAGGCGTCTAACAACGCCGTCGGCACGGGCCTTTGCGTTGGCGCGAGCCTTCTTTTTATCGCCGGCACCGAGAAACGCGCCCCTTTATGGATGCGAAACAATAAAATCGAGTGGCTTTATCGTTTGATGCAAGATCCGCGTCGTCTGTGGCGACGATATGTGTTTGGCGGTTTCGCCATCGCTCGAATTTATTGGCGGTCAAAATATGGAGGCGTCGAGCAGCCGGTGATTAACCCAAGGCGGTCGCGATAAATGGATATTCCTGACGATTGTGGAAGCGCGCTGGCGGCTGTAGGCGCGCAAAAAGATAAGCCTTTGATCTTGCACATTAGTTGCGATTATCCGAATCCTCATCGGGATGCGACCACGACGGCGGTTGAGCGCTTGGTGAGGGGAACCGGCGGCGTTCGTCATCTGGTTATTTCGCTGAACAGAACAAGCAATCCTCTAAAAAACCAATGGATAGATTGCGGGGAGGAAAATGGCGTGCGCCTGATCGCCTTCCGCTATTTTTCGCCGCCTCTCGGGGTTGGCTTGTCGTTTTTTATGCGCCTTGCCGCCAAGAAAATTGCGCGGTTCCTCGACGGGGAGAATATTCGTCCGGACGTGGTTCACGCTCATAAGTTCGCGTTTGAAGGAATTGCGGCGCTGGCGTTGCTGGAGCGTTGGAGCGACGACTCCATCCGTTTTTTCGTTTCGATCAGAGCGGAGGCGGAAAGCAAGATTTTCAAGTATAAACCCCATTACCGCGCCTTGCTGCAGCGGATTGCGGATCGCGCGACGCGAATTTATTTCGTGTCCGCATGGTTTCAGGGCGAGTTCAACCGGCTTCTGCGGGTTGATCCGGCCAAGGAGGTTTTATTGCCCAATATTGTGGGCAATACGTCGCAAACGCCTTGCGCCGAGGCGCCTTCCCGGCGCTTCGTTTGCGTCGTTAATCTCGACACCTGGCGACGCAAGGCTTTGCCTGAACTGATTTCGGGCTTTGCAAGTTTTATCCGCGAATATCCGGGCTATCACCTTGATATTATCGGGGGCGGCTCCGTGGAATCGCGGCGTGTCATCGAGCGGGCGATAAAGCGGGTGGGGGCGCAAGAATGCGTTCATTTGCTTGGAGCGATGTCGAACGCCGAAGTGACCGAACGTTTGCCCAGTTATCTTGGTCTTGCGCTTGCGAGCCGGAATGAAACATTCGGCATGGTGTATCTGGAAGCCCTGTTTGCGGGAGTTCCAATTCTTTATGGCAAGGAAACCGGGATCGACGGGCATTTGCGTGGGTTAAACGTTGGCGTTGCGGTCACGCCGGGGGATGTGGCGGAGATTTCAGCTGGGTTTTCCCGTTTGCTCGCAGAAAACGCTGATTTTCGCGCTGCTATTCGCGCAGGCGCTCAAACGTTGCATCATCGTTTCGACGCGGCGAATGTGTTGGCGCTCTATCGCGGCGATATTTTTTCCGGTTGGAGGAATGCGTCATGAAGACGGTTTCCGTTTTTCACGCAGTGGTCGTCATGGCGTTGGCGCTGCTGCAGGCTGGAACGTTTGGCCTTTCTCATGCGGTTGCGCAACAGTCTCAAGTCGCGTCGTTTTCTGCGTCGGTTGATGGTTTGCCGCAGTTTCGCCGTGGAATAAATATCGCCCGTTTGTTCAACCTGCCCTGGCGCGATAGCGAGGATTTCTCGATCTATAAATGGCCAACGTTTGACCGTTCGCGTTGGGATCTGTCGGATGATGAGCTGGCGCGGTTGAAAATAGTAGGCTTCGACTATGTGCGTTTGCCCGTTGATCCGGGGCCGTTCTTGCAGCTCTCCAGCGTTGATCAGCGGCTATTGCTTGATGAATTGCGTTTTTTCGTTCTCAGATTTCAAGGTCACGGGTTGAACGTTATTGTGGACGTTCATCCCTCTTATGGGGGGAGCGTGTGGTCGCCGCCGGAGATTTTATCAGATCTAGCGGGAGAGAAATTCAAACGATACGGCGAATTTTTACAGCAATTGGCGCGTCGTTTCCGGGACTTGCCGCAAGACAGTTTCGCGCTTGAGCTGATGAATGAACCGCAGTCCAAATGCGTGAGCGATTCGGGGCCGGACTGGAGCGAGGCGCAGGCGCTGTTGTTCAAACAAGTGCGCCGGGTCGCGCCCGGGATGGCCCTTGTCGTGACGGGGGGATGCTGGTCGTCTTATGAAGGGCTGCAAGAGCTGGACCCGCGCGCGTTTGACGCACGCACATTTTACATGATTCACTTTTATGACCCACATCCGCTGACCCATCAATCTCGGCCATGGGTGTCCTATTGGGCGAAATATGCGGCGGGAATCTCCTATCCGGCCAGCGAAGGCTCGCTTGTTGGCGCGCTCTCGCAAACGCGGGAGTTTTTAGAGCGTGAGGAAAAAGCTGGGCGGGACATTCCCATGATGGCCTTGATCGACGCGACCGCCGGCTTGACGAATTACTACATGCGTGAAGCGCCGGATCGCGCCTATATTGAAGAGCGTTTTGACAAAATCCAGGAATGGGCGCGTCAAGGCAATGTGCCGGCCAACAGGATCATCATCGGCGAGTTTGGCATGCATAAGCCCGCTGAGGGGGTAGCCGATGACGGCAGCCGGGCGCGGTGGCTTCATGACGTTCGCCGGGCGGCGGAAAGCCGCGGCTATGGCTGGGCCCATTGGGATTATTTTGCAGGATTTGGCATCGTTGACGACAACGCCGAGCGGGTGTTCAATCCAGAAGTCATGCGGGCGCTAGGGCTTGAGAGCGGCGATGAAGTCACGCCTGCCAATGGGGTGAGCGAGGGTGCGAATGACACGAGGAAACTTGAGTGAGTCTCAGCCCGTCTCATAGCCGGTCGGTGAATTCTCTCTCAGCCGCGCCTGCTTCGGCGACACGACTGATGAGCTGGATTCCGGCGATGATTTTCGCCTACACAATCTTGATCTCGCCGTTGTTGTCGACTGCGGCGGGGAGCGGCGACGACAAGATTAACGTCGAGGTGGCTCAGTCGAATGCGTTGAACCAGCTTTTCTGGCTTGGCGTATTGGGTTTGACCCTCATTTCTTTGCGGCATTCATTTCCATTGCTGCGCCGATTATTCACTCTGCCCATTGTCTGGTTTATCGGGTTTTATCTGGCGGTGGCGGTGGCGAGCGTTCTGTGGTCTCCCGTGCCGGGGATCGCGTTCCGCCGGGTGGGTTTGCAGATCGTCGTCGTCTCCAGCCTCTTAATCGCAATGGTGACGAGCGATAGCAAGCGTGCGATTCTCGATAATGTTTTTATCGTCATTTGCGCGACGATCACGATTAATTTTCTTGCCGTGGCGACGCAGCAACCGGGGCCGCTTGGCTATGAAGGCATATATGCGCAAAAAAACGGACTTGGCGGCGTTGCTGCTATTTCGTTGATATTCTGTCTCTATTTTATTCTGCTTTATTCTGGATGGCGACGCGTGGCGGCCTTGGGCGTAGCGGGGATGGCGATTATCGAACTGGTGGTCAGTCAGTCCAAAACCTCTCTTGGGCTCGCGCTGCTTTTGCCCAGCGTTGCTGGCGTTATTGTTTTTTTTGGCGGTAAATTTCGCGTGAGCAGTCCCGTTCTTGTGCTTTTTGGCGTGGCGACCCTGATCATTGGCTGGCTTTTTGGCGCTTATCTGTTTCGTTATTCTTTCGCCGATTTGTCGATGCTTTTGTTCAAGGACGTGACCTTCACAGGCAGAACCGTGATTTGGGAATTCGTTCTTGAGATTATTTCTCGGCGACCGATGCTTGGGCAAGGCTACGCTTCGTTTTGGGGCGCGGGGGCGGATTCTATCGTCATTCGAGAAGCTCCAGGTTTTTTGGTGGAGCTTCTGCAAGCCCATAACGGCTATCTGGACGTCATGGTGGAGACTGGAGTTGTAGGTTTTTCCATTTTGCTGTGCATTATTTTATGTGGATTTTGGTCAGCAGAACGGGCGATCAGGATTGATGGCCGTCTTGCATGGCTTGCGTGGTCGTTGTTGCTTTTCGCGATTTGTCACAACTTTCTGGAATCCAGTTGGTTCCGGGGGTTTTCATTCAATTGGCTGATATTTTTATTCGCTGCAATGCTTTCCAGCGGTCCGCGGCGAGGAAGCTCTCAAGGGACTTCAAATATGTGATGAGCGGGCGATGAAGAATCTGCGTCGCATTGTCGTTTAATAGAAAAATAACCATAAACTGCGATTTTGATCCGTAAACACAACTCACCTATCAGCCGGGGCGCATGCCGTTGAGAAATGACCACCCTGAGCAGGGCGAGGGCTTCGAAAGAGACGAAGTTCTTGGTCCCAGCTTTGATTTTCTTCGGATTTTGAGCGTGCTGCATGCGCGGTGGCTACGGGTTGCGCTCGTGGTTGCCGTAGCGGCTGTTTTAACCGTTCTTTACGCCTTCATGGCGACGCCCGTTTATCGGTCCTCCAGTTCCGTTCTGCTTGTTCCCTCAAGCCGCCAGCCTTTTGATCAACCCAATGCGTCGTCCGGCATAGGCGATCAGGATTTGGCGATTGACAGTCAGGTGGCGGTCATTGGCTCTAACTCGGTTTTGCGCCGCGTCGTGATCACTCAGGACTTGTTGAACGATCCCGAGTTTGGCGGCGCGAGCGGTCAGGGGATGCTTCGCTCATTGATCCGCATGCTTCGCGGCTCCCCGCCGGTTGAAGCTTTGAGCGAGGAATCGCGAATAGAAGAAACGGTTCAGACACTGGCGGAAAAGCTCACGATTCGCCGTAGTGGGCAGACATATGTAATTGATATTTCAGCGGAATCTATTAATGCAGGAAAGGCGGCCCGTTTGGCGCAGGCCGTGGCCAATAGCTATTTGACCGATTTGCGGCAAAACCGCGAGGAGAATGCGCAGCGGATCTCTAGCCAGATAAAGGATCGGTTGGTGCAGGTTCGCGAGCGGTTACGGCAAACGGAGGAGGCCGTTCAGAAGTTCAGGGCCGAAAATCGCTTGCAAAATGCGATTGGCGGCGAGTCGCTGATCGATCAGGAGTTGGGCGGGTTGAACGGCCAACTTGTGACCGCGCGCGCGGCTCTTGCGGCGGCTCGGGCGCGAAGTCAGCAATTAGGGCAGTACTTGCAACGTGGCGTTGATCCGCAAGCGCTTGGCGACGTGGCCAGTTCGCAAACGATAGCGCGCCTTCGCGAGCAATACGCCAACGCCTCCCGAGACGAGGCCAATCTTTCGGCCGAAATGCTTCCATCGCATCCAGCTCTTATTCGCGCGCGCTCGCAAGTGGAGCGTTTGCGCGGGCTGATTGAAGCTGAGATACGCCGCATTTCGGACGCCGCGCGCATTGAGGCGACGGTCGCCAGTCAGCGTGTGGCCAATCTGGAAGCTCAGATGGAGCTGTCGCGCGGCGACGCTAACCTTGGAGAAGCGGCGCGGATCAGGTTGAGAGAGCTGGAGACGGAAGCGCGCGCCACTCGAACGGTTTATGAGAGCATTCTTAGCCGGGCCAAGGAAATTGAGCAGTTTGAAGGTGTTTATGCGCCTGAGGCGCGCATCATCACGCCCGCCATCGTGCCTGACGCGCCGGTTTGGCCGAAAAAGAAAATTCTTTTGGTTCTGGGAGCCATGGTAGGGGGCGTGATTGGCGTCGTTTGGGCCGTGGGCGGGGAGATCATCCGTCAGGCGAAAGCGCAATTGGTTGGGCGAAGGAGAGCGTCTGAAACGGCGGCTGCGACAATGGCGCAAGATGATTTGCAGTTAAGGAAAACGGCGGCGAGCGAGACAGGCGAAGACGTTGGTGAAACGCAGGTCTTGACGATTTTGTCGCGAATTCCGCCTTTGACGCCGCCGAGGCGCAAAAGACTTGCGCCGCCGACGTTGCGCCAAACCCTTATCGCGGCGCGCGATGAATTGTCGGGGGTGTCAAAGGTCGGCGGCGAAGAAGCTTTGACGGCGTTTCAAATCGCTGTGGGCAAATTGCTGGCGCAGATTTTACGCGCCGGAGATCCGGGCGTTCGGCAAATTGCGCTGATGACGTCGTTGAAGCCCGGGCAGGGGCAAACCGTCACTGCGGCGAGCCTTGCTTTCGAAGCGGCGCGCGCTGGACTGAGCGTCTTGTTGATTGACGCCGATACGCAAAATCCGGCGTTGTCGGAATTTTTTGAAGCCTCTGCGCAAAGAACTGGCCGATTGCGTGATCGCCTTATCGAGGATGATGTGACGGGCGTTGGGTTTATGTCGCTCGCGGCGGAGCTTGCGCTTGACGCGGGAACTGGAGAGGCGGCCGAGGATCGGTTCTGGGCGGAATTGGCGGATGTGGCGGAGAGTTTCGATCTGAGCATCATCGACGGCGCGCCGCTTGATTTTTATGGAAAGAGCGCGCCGCTCGCCAATCTTGCCGATTTATTGTTGACTTTCGTGCCCGGCGTCTCCAAGTCGTCGGCTGACTTACCGGAAATTCTTTGTCAAAAATTATTGACCCTGGCGGCGGGGCGTCCTTGCGCGGCTGTTCTTACGGGCGCGCCTGAAACGGACCCCAGAGCGGAGCTAAGGGAAAAAATATCGTTTCCGCTAGAAGATGGCGCGGTTCAGGAAAAAGAGGCGAAGGCGCCGGAACAAACTTTAGAACGGCCCAAGCGGCGGAGATTCCGTTTGTCACGCAGGTTCTGAGTGAGCTTGTTTCGCTGGCGTTGAGCTGGTCTTTGGCGTTGGCCGGGCGTCCAGATCCGGCGTCTGCATATCGGCGGCGGCGGGCTGGGATGTATTGCTTTCGCTCTCGGGGGCTTTTGCCGAAGATGGTTTGGCGCGTTGGGGCGTGTGCAGCAAGGCGCGTATTGTGCGTTTCAGATAACGCAGCGCCGTATAGATGCGTCCTCGGTAGTTCAATGGGGCGCAGTAGCGCATCTGCTGGATCGTATCCGTCGCCCATATGGTTTTGTAATGAGAATCTCCCACGCCCAGATTGAAGGAATTGAACCCTTCCTCGAAACTCCAGTTGATCAGATCGACTAGCAATTGACGGCCGGCGCCGTAGCTGGCGTAGGTGGGGTCATAGGTCGTCAAAACGAAAATTGGCCCAAGCGCGCATTGGAAAAACAGACCTGCCGCAATCGGTTGGCCATTGAGCGTGACCGCAGCGATTGAAGCGACCTTGTTCAGGCGCGTTTCGCTCATGAGACCTTCGTAGAAGGCGGCGACTCCGGGATTTTCAAAAACGTCCCAGCCGCGTGTTTCTATCCACTGACGGCGCTTGTGTTTGGAAAGAAAGTCGAAAAATCTTTTCGCTTCCTTCACGGTTTCAGCGTGTTTGAACTGAACGTCGCCTAATTGCTGAAGAGCGCGATTTTTGCTGTGGACTTTGCGCATTTCCCGCCTGCGTCTTTTGGGGCGGGTGTAGCTGAAGAAGTCGCCTTGATTGGTTCCCACGCTATAGCCCGTGGAGTGGCAGACGCCGTTTGCGAGAAACGCCATCGGGTTCGGATAGTCTCCGATCATCGCTGGCATTTTTTCAAATTCAACATAGTCTACCAAGCCGATTTGTTTGATAATCGCCGGCCACAAGCGCTCAACGACCTCTGGGTTGATCAGCTTCTCTTTGCGGATGATCGGCGTATTGTAATCTGCGACGCCCGCGTCGATGAATTTAAGGCAGCGAAAACCGAAATGAACGTCGATAAACAGCGGCAACATCAGCGCGGGCCGGGCAAAGCCGTCGTGAATAATCACGGCTTTGACTTCGCATGAACGTTTTGCGCCAATGGTGTCCAGCCAATGGAGCAGAAAGTTTCTGCTTTGAAAGATGGTGGCCTGATATGCTTCATAGTCTTCACAAGAAGGCCAGAACGGCTCTTGGAACACTTCGGCGCCTCTGATTTCAAAACTATATTCGCACATTGCTCAGTCATTCAATTTCGATGTCAAACTCAATTGAGCATAAATTGATAAAGTTGAATGATGATGAAGATCACAATTTGTCGTTACGGAGGTGATTCATCGAGGAAAAACTTCCAGAAAACGACGTAAGATTATCGAGGGGGTTCAACGCGTTATGATCCGAATTTCTGCTGCTATCGCCAGCATGGGCCGCGTTTCGCTCAAAGAGACGTTGAAATCTCTGGCGGCGGCGAAGACGCCGGAGGGCGTGACCCTGGAGGCGATTGTCGCGGATGATTCTCTGGACGGCGCCGCCTCTCGCCTTTGCGCCGAGCTGGACCTGCCCGGGTTCGAGGTTCGATGTCTGCCTGTCGCCGCCCGCAATATCTCCATCGCCCGCAACGCCTTGTTGGATGCGGTCGCCGGTGAGTGGTTGGTGTTTGTTGATGACGATGAATGGGTGGAGGAGGATTGGCTTGTTAAGCTGCTCGCCTGCGCTCGTGATTTCGAGGCCGACGTGGTGATCGCTCCCGTCATTCCGCTATATCCTGCTGAAACGCCAGACTGGTTTCGCCGGGCTAATCCTTTGTATGTGGATTGGGGCGCGCAAGGAAAACGGCTTGCGACAGGGCGTGGCGGCAATACGTTGGTTAAAGTCGGGATGATCCGGCGTCTGGGGCTGCGTTTTGATCCGGCGCTTGGGCGCAGCGGCGGCGAGGACACCGCTTTTTTTTCCGCCGCGGCGCAAAAAGGCGCGGTGATCGTGGCGTGCGACGAGGCTATCGCTCGCGAACATGTTCCCCTTGAGCGCATTCAGCCGGACTATGTGCTTCGCCGCGCCGTTCGCTCTGGGCAGTCTTATGGGCGGATGGCGCTGGAGCGGGAGTCGTCGGCGGCGCGCAAGATTTTTTTTGCGTGTGACGCGCTGGCCAAAACGGCGGTAGGCGGCGCGCTGGCGCTCATATTACGGCCTATTGACCGCAGCCGGTCGTTTCAGTTTCAACGCAAATATAGGATGAACCTTGGCAAACTGCGGGCAATTTTGCGTTTGCCGCTTGCTGAGCTTTATTAGGGTATTTCTAGGGGAGCGAGCTGATCTATACGTGAAACTGGCGTTAATAGCGGTATTTCAGGCGCCGGAGCGGCGCGTAGAAGGTTCCCCGGATTTTTTGCTTGCAGCTGGCAAAGCCTTTCAAGCTTGTTTGGGGCGCGAAATCGGAGGTGATCGAGGTGCGTGGGCATAACCAGGAGGTGGCGTTGGCCAAGCCGGGAGAGCTGGAGAACACGCGCTTGTATTCTTCTCGTTTAAGCGCTTGGAGCACAGTTTTGTCAAATGCGCCGTATGGAATTCCGGCGAAGTCTACAGGCGCGCCGATTTCATCTTCGATGCGTTTGCGGGCGTCGACGAACTCGCGCCGCCGGCCTGCTTTGTCCAGTTTGCTCCAATTGACGTGATCCCAGCCTTGAGAGCCAATGATCATGCCTTCGCTTTGCAACTCTCTGAATTGAGCGCCGGAAAGATAGCCCTTTTGACCAATGCGCCCCGCCAGAACAAAAAATATAGCGGTGCGTCCTGTCGCTTTCAGCGCCGGCAGGCCATGGATTATGTCTGACAGGTTGCCATCGTCAAAGCTGATATGAACTTTGACTTTGGCCTCTTGTTCCAGCGCTTCAAGAGAATCGATAACGTCATGGAAAAGCTCTGTTGAAATAAAATATCGCTCTTCTCCATCAGATAATTGGGTAATCGGGTCGCCAACGCCGTGAAAGATCAAATGAAGATTATTTGCAAGCATGGGATCTCCCGTTTTAGGCGCTGATATGCAACCATAGACCATGATGGTCAAAAAAGAATGCGCGTTTAGTTCTTGAGCGTCGCGACTGCTCCGCTATTTATGTAATTCAGTTATCAAGGACGCAGGGAAAAAATGACAGGTCCATCGCCGCAAGGCAGAGTCAATCGGCTTGTTCAGCGCGCTCGTTCCTCAAAATTGGTCGCCAGCACTTTTTCATACACGATTAATTTCGGTTTGCAGCTGGTTATTCAGTTTGGGTTTTTCATGCTGGTGTCCCGCCTTTTGGGGGCTGAAGGATATGGCGTGTTCGTCACCATCACGAGCGTCAGCATTCTGGCGGGTTTGATTATCGGGCTGGGAAGCGAATATGTGCTGGTGCAACGGGTTGCGGTGAAGCCCGACACGTTTGGTGAATATTTCGGCCATGCGTTGATCATGATGGTTCTGACTTTGCCGCTTGTCGCCGCGCCGACGATTTATATTCTGGATTATTTAATCGGTCATGCAATTGATTTGTATCATTTGGCGTTTCTCGCCTTCGCGGACCTGATTTTCACCCGTCTTGTCGTTCTAAGCGCTAATGCGTTCATGGCGTTCGACCGACCCAATTGGCAACTATGCGTTAACATTATTGCGTCTGCGAGCAAACTGCTGTTTCTGGCGCTTGCCGTGGCCATTGTCGGCGCCGTCGATCTCAACGTTTGGGCGGGTTGGTATTTCGCCGCCAACGCTCTTGCGGGGGGAATTGCGATCACCATGACGGTCTGGAAACTGGGACGCCCCAGATTTGTTTTCCAGCGCAGCGATATGACGCTAAGTCTTCAGTATTGCATCGAGTTTCTGTCCATCGGCGGGATGAAGGACTTGGACAAACCGGTTGTGGTCAATCTTATGGGCGCGGACGCCGGGGGGCAATATGCGGCTGCGTTTCGCTTGATTGACGCGGCTTCCGCGCCGGTGCGCGCGCTTCTTTACGCCACATACACCCGTCATTTTCGTAACGCTGACGTAGGGCGCGACAGCAGCGTTAAATTCGGCCTTCAGCTTATTCCTTATTCTCTCGGGATTTCCGTCATCGTCGCCCTCGGGATATTTTTTGTCGCTGATTATGTGCCGCTTGTGCTGGGGGAGGACTTCTCCGGAACGCCTGAGATCATGAAAGCGCTTTGCATCTATCCGTTGCTCATGGGGCTGTCGGGGATTGGCGCGGATATTTTGCGCGCCATCGGACGGCAAAAACTGCGTATGGCGCTTCTGATCGCCTCCAGCCTCGCGCTGGCGCCGCTGGTTTGGTATGGAGGTTTGCTTGGCGGGCTCGTTGGCGCTGCTATTGCGCGCGTTGTCCTGCAGTTTGCGCTGATCGTGTTTACGTGGGGCGCTGTCGTGAAAAAATAGGCGTGCGGTCTGGATCTTGACGGATCAGCCCATAGTGGTCAGCCATGCGCTAGGGCGATTCTTTTGCTGTCATTTTTTGATATATCGGGATTGAAAACGCTGGAAATGCAAATCAATCAGAAAACTCTGGCGGGGCCAGAATGGGGAGTTCTCGATGTTTGACGCCTATATCTGCGATTATCAACGAACCGCCATTGGCCGGTTTGGCGGCGCTTTAAGCGCTGTGCGGGCGGATGATCTGGCGGCGGCGCCTTTGCGGGCGTTGATGGCGCGCAACTGCGGCGTTGATTGGGCGGCGCTGGATGAAGTGATTCTCGGATGCGCCAACCAGGCGGGAGAGGACAATCGTAATGTTGCGCGCATGGCCAGCCTTCTGGCGGGCATTCCTACGGATGTAAGCGCGTTCACCGTTAATCGTCTGTGCGGCTCGGGAATGGACGCGGTGATCATGGCGGCGCGGGCGGTGAAGACTGGAGAAGCGGATCTTGTGATCGCAGGCGGCGTTGAAAGCATGTCGCGGGCCCCTTTTGTCATGCCGAAGGCGAGCGCCGCTTTTTCGCGCCATGCGGAAATTCACGATACGACAATTGGCTGGCGTTTCGTCAACCCGGTGATGGAGGCGCAATATGGCGTCGATTCCATGCCGGAGACGGCGGAAAATGTCGCGGAGGACTATAAGGTCTCCCGTGAAGATCAGGATGCTTTCGCCGCGCGCTCGCAAGCGCGCCCCGTCGCAGCTCAGGCAAACGGCCGTCTGGCGCGGGAAATCGTTTCGGTGACGATTCCCCAGCGCAAAGGGCCGGCGCTCATGGTTGACAAGGACGAACACCCCCGGGCGGGGACGAATGCGGAGAAGCTCGCCAAGTTGCCAACCCCTTTTCGTGAGGGCGGCTCGGTTACGGCGGGCAACGCCTCTGGCGTTAATGACGGCGCGGGCGCTTTGTTGATCGCGTCCAAATCTGCGGTGGAGAAATATGGGCTGACGCCCATAGCTCGTATCGTCACGGCGGCGGCGGCTGGCGTTCCCCCGCGAATCATGGGCGTTGGTCCCATTCCCGCCGTGCGCAAAATTTTGCAACGTCAGGGGATGTCTATCACGGATCTGGATGTGATCGAATTGAATGAGGCTTTTGCGTCGCAAGCGTTGGCTTGTCTGCGCGAGCTGGGTTTGCCCGACGATGGTGATCACGTGAATCCCAACGGCGGCGCCATTGCGCTTGGTCATCCGCTTGGCATGTCAGGGGCGCGAATTGTTGGAACGGCGGCGCTGGAGTTGCAGGCGCGCGGGGGGGCGCGCGCTCTGGCGACCATGTGCGTTGGCGTTGGCCAGGGGATTGCTTGCCTGATAGCTTCCGCGTAGCCGTAAGACCCCGCTATTCAACGTCATTGGCGCGGGTGGGCGCCGTCATAAATGGCGAGTAGGCGGTCGCCGTCCACTTGAGTGTATATTTGCGTGGTGGAGAGACTTGCGTGGCCGAGAAGTTCCTGGATCGTGCGCAAATCGCCGCCATTGGCCAATAAATGCGTTGCGAATGAATGGCGCAGCGCATGAGGCGTCGCGCTTTCAGGTAGATTCAATGCGCCGCGTAGGCGCGCGACCGCCAGCTGCACAAGGCGAGGGTTTAAGGGGCCGCCGCGCGCGCCGAAGAATAAATGCCCGTCTGGCGCCGGCGTATAGGGACAAAGCTGAAGGTAGCGTTCAATGGCTTCTATGACCACGGGCAGCAACGGAACGATTCGCTCCTTGCCGCCTTTGCCGCGAATGCGCATGGTCTTCGCCCCTGAACGCGGGGCTGTTTGTCCCGTTAATGACAAAGCTTCCGAAAGCCGCAGCCCGCACCCATAAAGAAGCGTGAGAACGGCGGCGTTGCGGGCGGCGATCCACGGTTCCTCGTCAAGCGCCTGCTCCACGTCGATCAAGGCGGCGGCTTTATCGGGCGAAACGGGTTTGGGCAATGTTCGAGGCTGGCGCGGCGGCTTGACCGCGCCGGATGCTGTGGCGTTGATTTCGCCGCGTTCTTCCAGAAAGCGTAAAAAAGAGCGCACGCCGGAGAGGATGCGCGACAGGGAGCGGCTTTGCACGCCAGTTCGTCGGCGTGAGGCCAAAAAACCCCTGAAATCGGCTGGCCGCAAGTTTTTGAGATCGTGAATGCAGGGGGGCTCGCCTAAATGTCCGGTTAGAAAACGCAAAAATTGAAGCGTGTCGCGCTCATAGGCGATGAGGGTTTTATCGGCCAGACGCCGTTCGGACCCCAGATGGTCGAGCCAGTGGGAAACCGCTTGATTGACGTCGGCTTGCGCGCAGACAAGCAGCGAATCGGTGGAGGAGGACGCTTGTTGAACCATAGAGCCATTATTAATGGCGAAAAGTAGTGAAATGGTTTCTTTGGAGAGCTTCGCCCGCCCCCGGCGTTTTTCGCCGAAAGCGGGCTGTTGGGCGTTCGCTTTCAAAATGCTTTGTGAGCTGAAGGCGTTTAAACGATGCTCTGACCCGTCTTGGCCCAATCGGCGAGAAAGGCTTCAAGGCCCTTGTCGGTAAGCGGATGTTTGACGAGACCCTTGAGCACGGCTGGCGGCACGGTCACCACGTCGGCGCCGATCATGGCGCAGTCGCGTACATGGTTGGCGTTGCGAATCGATGCGGCGAGAATTTCCGTCGCGAAACCGTAGTTGTCATAAATCTGGCGAATTTCCTGAATGAGATCAATGCCGTCGATGTGGATATCGTCCAGGCGGCCGATGAAGGGAGAAATAAAGGTCGCGCCGGCTTTGGCGGCCAGCAACGCCTGATTCGCTGAAAAGCAAAGGGTGACGTTGGTCATGAAACCTTCGTCGGTCAGAACTTTACAAGCGCGCAAGCCGTCCATGGTCAGAGGCAGTTTGATCACTACGTTGTCGGCGATTTTCGCCAGCTCGCGGCCTTCGGAGATCATGGCCTCATAGTCCGTCGCCGCCACTTCGGCGGATACGGGACCCGGAACGATTTCGCAAATTTCTGCGATAACTTCCTTGATGGGGCGTCCGGCTTTCATGATCAGGGATGGATTGGTGGTGACGCCGTCGAGCAGGCCTGTGGCGGCGAGTTCTTTGATGTCATTGGTGTCTGCGGTGTCGACGAAGAATTTCATCTTGCGTGGTTCTCCCTGTTGGGGTGGGGATATGAAGGGGCGAGCCCATGTGTGGATGGCTTTATCACACGCCTCGTGTGAATATGTGGCGAATTTGAGTTTAAAACAGTGAGGCTTTACTTACCTCAGGATCGCTTTTGGAAACACCCTGTTTCAGGTCATGGGGCGAGAATTCGCCCGCTTGTCCTCAAGGATCGGCGCGGCCTCTCGCGTCAAGATATCAAAACGGCTTGTTAGTTATTCGAATTGGATTGCGCCGATCGTGTTGTTTGAATCCTCAGATATTCCTGAAGAAACGCCGGAACTTGTGGAGGTTCTGACGCCGGTGGCGGTGGCGGGGGCTTATACCTACCGCGTGCCTGGGGGAATGCGCCTTCAGGTGGGCTCGATTGTGCGTGTTCCGCTGGGCTCGCGGGAGGTCGTCGGCGCGGTTTGGGGGATCGCCGAAGATGATGCGTCCAGGCGGCATAAGCTGAAACCGGTTTTACGCCATTATGAGAACGCGCCGCCTTTGTCGGCGGAGTTGATGCGATTCGTCGACTGGGTCGCGAATTGGACTTTGGCCGCGCCTGGCATGGTGCTGCGCATGGCGCTTAGCGTTGAGGATGCCTTGGAGCCTGAGGAGCCTGTCTTCGGCGTTCGTCTCGCCGCCAAAGAGCCGCCGGCGCGTATGACCCCGGCGCGTCTCAAGGTTCTTGAGGCGTTGGGGGACGGTCTTGCGCGCACGAAAACGGCTTTGGCGCAGGAGGTGGGCGTCAGCGTTTCAGTGGTCGATGGTCTGTTGAAGCTTGGCGCGCTTGAAGCCTCGCCCCTAAGCGGGAAAGAGGCGGGAGGCGCGCCGAAAGCTGATTACGCGCCGCCCACGTTGACGCCGGCGCAAAACCGGGCCGCCGAGGTTCTGAGGGCCGCGGTGGGAGCTGGGTTCTCGGTGACGTTGCTGGATGGGGTCACGGGATCAGGCAAGACGGAGGTTTATTTCGAGGCCGTGGCCGAAGCGCTGCGCCAAGACAGGCAAGCGCTGATACTTTTGCCGGAAATTGCGTTGACGGGGCAATTCCTTAGCCGGTTCGAGCGTCGCTTCGGCGTGCGGCCGGTTGAATGGCATTCGCAAATTAGCCCAAAGCGCCGGACGCGCGCTTGGAGGGAGGTGGCCTCGGGGGAGGCTAAAATTGTCATTGGCGCTCGCTCAGGATTGTTTCTGCCGTTTCGTGATTTGGGTCTTTTGGTCGTGGATGAAGAGCATGACGGCGCGTATAAGCAAGACGATCGCGTGCCTTATAACGCCCGGGACATGGGGGTGGTTCGGGGGCATATTTCGGCGTTTCCCGTGGTGCTCGCCTCCGCCACCCCCTCTATCGAAAGCCGGGTGAACGTCGAATCAGGTCGATATCAGCGGGTGGAGTTGCCGGAGCGGGCGTCCGGCGCTGAAATGCCGCAGATCACTCCCATTGATATGCGCCGCGATTCGCCTGAACGCGGTCGCTGGCTGTCTTCTACTCTGGTGAAGGCGCTGACGGGCGCGTTGGAGGATAAGGCGCAGTCTCTTTTGTTTTTGAACCGGCGCGGCTATGCGCCGCTCACGCTTTGCCGAACCTGCGGTCACCGGTTTCAATGCCCTGATTGTTCCGCGTGGTTGGTGGAGCACAGGTCCCGTAAACGTCTGATTTGCCATCATTGCGGTCATAGCGAACGCGTGCCTGACGTTTGCCCGTCATGCGACAAGCCAGACACGCTGGTGGCTTGCGGTCCGGGAGTTGAACGGGTGGCGGAGGAGGTTTCAGATCTGTTTCCCGAAGCGAAAGTTCTGGTGTTGTCGTCTGATTTACCGGGAGGACAAGAGCGGGTGAGCCGTGAAATGCGCGCTATTGAACAGGGGGAGGTCGATATTGTCGTGGGCACGCAATTGGTGGCCAAAGGGCATAATTTTCCCTTGATGCGCTTGGTGGGCGTGGTTGACGCGGATCTGGGGTTGGCGAACGGCGATCCACGCGCGGCGGAGCGGACGTTCCAGTTATTGGCGCAGGTGACCGGCCGCGCCGGGCGGATCACCGGCAAAGGGCGAGGGTTCTTGCAAACATATGCGCCGGAGCACCCGGTTATTCAGGCGCTTCTTACTGGCGATCAGGACGCCTTCTACGCACAGGAAATCGAAGCGCGCCGCGGCGCTGGTCTTCCCCCCTTCGGTCGAATGGCGGCTTTGGTGATTTCCGGGCCCCAGCACGGGCCGACCGAGAGATTCGCCCGCGAGCTTGCGCGGTGCGCGCCGAAAGAGGCGGATGTGAGAATTCTTGGCCCTGCGGAGGCGGCTCTGGCGCTGGTGCGCGGCCGTCACCGCTTCAGACTATTGACGCTCACGTCTCGAAAGACGGATTTGCAGGGATATCTGCGGCATTGGCTGGCGTCCGGCCCGCAGCCAAAGGGCGGGATTCGGCTCCAGGTGGATGTGGATCCCCAGAACTTTTTATAAGCGCTTAAACGAATTCTTTGCTCAGATATCGACACGGAAAGCGGCGTTGCAGTTGCGTAGGGCAATTGCCTGTGCTATGCGATGCGCGGCTTTGGGGGCTAAGACAGACAGTCAAGCCTTCGGTTTCGAATTTAACACGTCATTTCAAACTCTTGTAACTGCGTCGAAGTAAAGCTCGGCTGAAAGACAAGAATTTGGATCTACGCTAAGAGAGCACGGACCCGGTGACTGACAACGTATCTCTCATATCAGGCGTGGCTTCACGCTACGCGGCGGCTCTCCTCGATTTAGCCGAGGAGAAGAACGCTGTCGCGCAAGTCGAGAACGACCTAGACGCCTTTGAGGCGCTTCTTGGCGAAAGTCAGGATCTGGTTCGGCTCATTAGAAGTCCCGTATTTTCCGCTGATGAGCAGCTTAAGGCGCTCGATGCGGTTCTCGTTAAGGCTGGTCTCACGGGGCTGGCTGGAAACTTCTTGAAATTGGCGGCTAAAAACCGGCGTTTGTTTGCGGTGCCTGGCATGATCACGGCTTTCCGAGCGGCCCTTGCGGCGCGGCGCGGCGAAGTGACGGCGGAGGTCGCTTCTGCGACGTCTCTGTCTGGTGATCAGCTTTCAGTGCTGACGGACGCCTTGAAGTCTGCTACTGGCAAGAACGTCAACGTCGCTGCGCGTGTGGATCCAGCTCTGATCGGTGGCCTTGTGGTCAAGGTCGGCAGTCGGATGGTAGACACGTCGCTGCGTACAAAACTCAACTCCCTCAAATTCGCGATGAAAGAGGTCGGCTGATGGATATTCGGGCCGCGGAAATCTCCGCCATCCTCAAGGATCAGATTAAGAACTTCGGTGAAGAAGCTGAAGTCTCCGAAGTCGGCCAGGTCCTTTCGGTGGGCGACGGTATCGCCCGCGTTTACGGACTGGACAACGTTCAGGCCGGTGAAATGGTTGAATTCCCAGGTGGAATTAAGGGCATGGCCCTTAACCTGGAGGCTGACAATGTCGGTGTCGTGATTTTCGGCACGGATAGGGACATCAAGGAAGGCGACACCGTCAAGCGTACGGGCGCAATCGTTGAAGTGCCTGTCGGTAAGGCTCTTCTGGGCCGTGTTGTCGATCCGCTCGGCAACCCGATTGACGGCAAAGGGCCTATTGAGGCGACGGAACGTCGCCGCGTGGACGTCAAGGCTCCTGGCATCATGCCGCGTAAGGGCGTTCATGAGCCAATGTCGACTGGCCTCAAGGCGATTGACGCTTTGATCCCGGTTGGTCGCGGTCAGCGCGAGCTGGTCATTGGCGACCGTCAGACGGGTAAGACGGCGATCCTTCTGGATACGTTTCTTAACCAGAAGCCGATGCACGCGTCGGACGACGAACATGACAAGCTGTATTGCATTTATGTCGCGATCGGCCAGAAGCGTTCGACCGTAGCGCAATTCGTGAAGAAGCTGGAAGACGCTGGCGCATTGGAATATTCCATCGTCGTCGCCGCCACGGCTTCGGATTCCGCTCCGTTGCAGTTCTTGGCGCCATTCTCCGGAACGGCCATGGGCGAGTATTTCCGCGATAACTCCATGCACGCCTTGATCGGTTATGACGATCTGTCGAAACAGGCTGTGGCTTATCGCCAGATGTCGCTTCTTCTTCGCCGTCCGCCGGGACGTGAAGCTTATCCGGGTGACGTTTTCTACTTGCACTCCCGCTTGCTGGAGCGTTCTGCGAAATTGAACGATGACAATGGTAAAGGGTCTTTGACCGCGTTGCCGATCATTGAAACGCAGGCGAACGACGTGTCGGCTTATATTCCGACCAACGTGATTTCGATCACCGACGGTCAGATCTTCCTTGAAACCGACCTGTTTTATCAGGGGATTCGTCCCGCTGTGAACGTTGGTCTGTCGGTTTCCCGCGTTGGGTCGTCCGCACAGATTAAGGCGATGAAGCAGGTTGCCGGTCCGATTAAGGGCGAGTTGGCGCAGTACCGCGAAATGGCGGCTTTCGCTCAGTTCGGTTCTGATCTGGATCCATCGACCCAGAAGCTCCTCAGCCGAGGCGCGCGTTTGACGGAGCTGCTCAAGCAGCCGCAGTTTTCGCCGCTGAAGACGCAAGAGCAGGTCGCGGTGATTTTCGCTGGCGTGAACGGATATCTGGATGGCATTCCAGTATCGAAAGTTCGTGAGTTCGAAGAAGGCTTCCTTCTGTTCCTTCGCGGTGAACATGCCGCTCTTCTGGATGCGATCTGGGAGAAGAAGGCGCTGGATGACGAGCTGACAGGCAAACTTCGGTCTGCGCTTGACGCTTTCGCCAAGAACTTCGCTTGAACTAAGTCGTAGTCGGGATAAGGAGCAGGGGCGGCCATGCCGAGCCTGAAGGACCTAAAAAACCGCATCGCTTCCGTGAAGGCGACGCAAAAAATCACCAAGGCCATGCAAATGGTGGCCGCGGCGAAATTGCGTCGTGCTCAGGAAGCTGCGGAGGCCGCCCGGCCCTATGCGGAACGCATGGAGACGGTGCTGGCGAATCTTGCCGCTGGTGTTGCCGGACAGGATGACGCCCCCAAGCTTATAGCTGGAACGGGTAGTGATCAGACGCATCTTCTCGTGGTCTGCACGGCGGATCGCGGGCTATGCGGCGGTTTTAACGCCAATATCACCAAGCTTGCGCGTCAGCGGGCGAAATCTTTGATGGCTGAAGGCAAAACGGTGAAAATCGTTTGCGTCGGCAAGAAGGGTTTCGACGGGCTGAAGCGAGAGTTTGGGCGGTACATCATCAAGACGATTGAGTTGCGCAGCGTGAAGCATATTGGCTTCGCCAACGCCGATGAAATCGGCGTTTTGGTTCGTGACATGTTCGCGGCCGGCGAGTTCGACATCTGCACGATGTTTTATGCGCAGTTCAAATCGGTGATCAGCCAGATTCCGACGGCGTCTCAGTTGATCCCGGCGGAGTTTCCCGCAGCGGATCAGCAAGCCGCCGGCGGCGATGGCGACGCGCTTTATGAATATGAGCCGGGCGAGCAAGAGATTTTGGAAGATCTTTTGCCTCGTAATATTTCGGTTCAGATTTTCCGCGCATTGCTTGAAAATGTAGCGGGAGAAATGGGCGCCAAAATGAGCGCCATGGACAGCGCGACACGCAACGCCGGTGAAATGATCAACAAGCTGACATTGAGCTATAACCGCCAACGTCAGGCTCAGATCACCAAGGAACTGATTGAAATCATCTCGGGCGCCGAGGCGCTCTGACCGATTTGAGACAAGGAAAGACTGATGGCTGACAAAAAAAATGTCGGACGAGTCACCCAGGTCATCGGCGCTGTGGTTGACGTTAAATTCGACGACCACCTGCCGAAGATTTTGAATGCGCTCGAAACAGAGAACAATGGCAACCGTCTTGTTCTGGAAGTGGCGCAGCATCTGGGCGAGAACACCGTGCGCACGATCGCCATGGACTCCACCGAAGGGTTGGTCCGCGGTCAAAGCGTGACGGACATGGAAACGGCGATCGCCGTGCCGGTCGGCGTGGGCACGCTGGGCCGGATCATGAACGTTATCGGCGAACCGGTGGACGACGCTGGTCCGATCCAGTTCACGCAAACGCGCGCAATTCACCAGGAAGCTCCGGAATTCATCGAGCAATCGACGGAAGCCGTGATCTTGGAAACGGGCATCAAGGTCGTCGACCTGTTGGCTCCTTACGCCAAGGGCGGTAAGATCGGCCTCTTCGGCGGCGCTGGCGTCGGCAAGACGGTTCTGATCATGGAGCTGATTAACAACATCGCGAAAGCGCATGGTGGTTATTCGGTATTCGCCGGCGTTGGCGAGCGCACCCGTGAAGGCAACGACCTTTACTGGGAAATGGTCGAATCGAAAGTGAACATCGAAGGCGGCGGCGAAGGCTCCAAAGCGGCGCTTGTCTACGGCCAGATGAACGAGCCTCCCGGAGCGCGCGCGCGCGTCGCCTTGAGCGGCCTGACTGTTGCGGAGCATTTCCGTGATGAAGGGCAGGACGTTCTGTTCTTCGTCGACAACATCTTCCGCTTCACGCAGGCGGGTTCGGAAGTGTCGGCGCTGTTGGGGCGTATCCCCTCCGCTGTGGGCTATCAGCCGACATTGGCGACGGATATGGGCGCGATGCAAGAACGCATCACCACCACGACCAAAGGTTCGATCACCTCGGTGCAGGCCGTTTACGTTCCTGCCGATGACTTGACCGATCCGGCGCCAGCCTCCACCTTCGCTCACTTGGACGCGACGACGGTTCTTAACCGCTCCATCGCTGAAAAAGGGATTTATCCGGCGGTTGACCCGCTTGACTCTACCTCGCGTATGCTCGACCCGCTGATCATTGGCGAAGAGCACTACAATGTGGCCCGTCAAGTGCAGGAAACCTTGCAGCGTTACAAGGCGCTTCAGGATATTATCGCTATTTTGGGCATGGATGAGCTTTCGGAAGAAGATCGTCTCACCGTGGCCCGCGCGCGTAAGGTTGAGCGCTTCTTGTCGCAGCCGTTCCACGTGGCGGAAATCTTTACCGGGTCTCCAGGCAAGCTTGTCTCGCTTGAAGACACGATCAAGAGCTTTAAGGGGCTTGTCGAGGGCGAATATGATCATCTTCCCGAGGCGGCCTTCTACATGGTTGGCGGCATCGAAGAAGCGATTGAAAAAGCTCAGCGTCTTGCTGCGGACGCAGCTTAAGAAACGAGAGGACGGGGTCAGTCATGGCGGAAGCTATACAATTCGAACTCGTCTCGCCGGAGCGTCTTTTATTGTCGGAAGCGGTGAGCGAAGTCATCGTTCCGGGCGTGGACGGTCAATTTGGCGTCTTGAGCGGGCATAGCCCGTTCATGACAACCATGCGTCCGGGGATTTTGAAAGTTCGCGGCGTTGATGGCGCGCTTACGGAATATTTCGTTCGCGGTGGGTTCGCCGACGTCGCTCCTGATGGTGGGCTGACCATTTTGGCCGAGAACGCTGTTGCGGTTGACGATCTGGATGGGGCAAGCCTTGAGCAACAGATCAAAGACGCTGAAGAAGATGTTGCTGACGCGCATAATGACGAGTCGCGACATAAGTCTGAAACCCTGTTGTCGCAATTGAAAGAAGTGCAAGAAGCTTTGCAGAACGCCTAAGCTTTTTCTACTGCGCTCATTCGAAAAAGCTCGGCTTATCAGCCGAGCTTTTTTTATGGGAGAGGAGACTCTTGTGACTAATATGAGACGCAAAATAAAACCGCCCCTTTATGGATCAAGGAGCGGTTTGCATTTGTCGGGGTATTTCACGCGGTGACTGGCGGTTAATTCGTTCAGGCCGCGAAACGTTTGGGAGCCTGGTTCTGAGCGGCTCGGCGCGCGCGGTTGCGGCGTTCTTCCGGCGTTTCATAGACCATCGCATGGTGAGATTCGCAATAAGACTGTCCCGGCACAACGGTGGATTTACACGGGAATGTGTAATTTCCGCCTGTGCCTTCCACCCATTTGCATTGACCCGATTTCGGCAAGTGTATGGTGCTCATCATCGTTCTTTCTAAACGCCGTCGCGCTCGTCGGACATATTTGTCACGACAGGCAGCAAGTCAGCCTGATTGAGGAATATGGATCGATCGCCACACGCAGGGTAAGGCGTGTATGTTATCGAAACGTCACATAGCCCGGCTTATATAAGGTTGAATGTTAGTTTTCACAACCGCATCCCCTGCATGGGCGCTATGCGTCAAAGTATGTTGGTATGCAAATATCTGGTCGATCTGTGTTTTTCGCAGTGATTAAATAATAAAATTTTTTAGTTAGAGTTGGTGTTTCGCGGTGAATCAACGGCTTGTCCGCCAATCGCTGCCAATGCTTCGGGCGTATCCAGATCAAGTCTTGCGCCAAAGCCAATTTCAACCATTTTTACATGATCGGCGTCGCGCTGAACGATATGTTTGGCTCCTTGATCGCCTTCCAGCATACGAAGTTCGTCGAGGTAATTTCTGCTGAAGAGAACGGGGTTGGCTCGTTGCCCCTCAGACGCGGCGACAATAATGCTGCGCTCATCCTCCGGGTCCATGGCTTCGATTAAAGCGTCGATGGAGGGCGCATCGATGGAGGGCATGTCTCCCAGTAGGAACATGACGCCGTCCACATCGTGGGGGAGGGCGGTGAGCGCGGCGCGAATGGAGCTCGCAATTCCTTCTCTGTGGTCAGGGTTATGGACAAGCAGCAGATCGAGATCTTTGACTGCTGCGGCGACGTTGTTGGCCATATGGCCCGTGACTAGGAGCACTGAGGTTAACCGGCTGTCGCAGGCATGGCGCGCCGCCCGGTGAATGAGCGGTTCTCCATCCAGTAGGCACAAAAGCTTGTTGGGTCCTCTCATGCGCGTTGACGAGCCTGCTCCCAACAGAACGCCGGCCACTTTGGCGGGCTTTTTTAAAGGACGTGGTGGCGTTTTCCGAGGGTGAGGCCGGGCGCCGATTTCGGTCAATAGTCCGCCAACGCCCATTCCTGTGATGTCTTTTGGCGTGATCGTTTGTTCTGCGAGAAGGCGCGTCAGCACCCAGTCGAATCCGTTCTCCTTTGGGCTGCGGGCGCAGCCCGGCGCGCCCACCACCGGTTTTCCCGCCAGCGATCCAAGAACGAGTAAATTTCCCGGATCAACCGGCATTCCCAGATGGTGAATTTCGCCGCCCGCCTGTTTCACCGCCGCCGGTATTACGTCGGCCTCGTCCACTACGGCCGACGCGCCGAAGATCAAAATAAGATCCACGCCGCTTTCTATTTGTGTTTTTAATGCGCTGGCGAGTATGTCTTGATCGTGGCTGACTCGGTCTTCGCGAAAGACGGACGAGCCAGAGACGGCGAGCCGGCCTTCGGTGACGCGCCGGCTTTTGTCGAGCGTCTTTTCCGTCAGATGGGGTAATGTGGTGGCTATCAAGCCAACGCGCATGGATTTGAAAGGCGCCACGTTGACGGCGCTTTCTATTTGTCGTCGGGCAAGCCGCAAGGAGGATTTGTTGGCGGCGAAGGGAATTATTTTGGCCGTCGCGACCATCTGCCCTTTTTGGACGCTCGCGTGGTCGTCGAGGGTGGCGAAAGTGATGGCGGGGTCAATTCGGTTGGTTGCGTCAACAGCGGCGCGGTTTACGCGTAATAACCCTGACGTTTGCGCGAAAAGATTGACGCGCCCGGTGAAAGGCTCGGCTAAATACACCTGTTTTCCCGCCGCCGCCGCTGCAAGCCGCTCGGCGGCAATATTTTCATGTACGTCTTCGTCGCTGAGACGCGCGGCGATGACGCTGTCAAAACCTTCCGCCGCCAGAAGCGCAATATCGTCTTTGCTTAGCTGATGGCCTTTGGGAAGTTTTCGTTGATGATTCTGGTGAGTGACTTTCAGCGAATGAGCCAGCAACGCGCCGACGGCGTCGCTTAATTGGACGCGGCCAAATTTCATGGCGCCCGCCTTAAACGATCGATGATTTGTGCAAGAATGGCCACCGCGATTTCCGCAGGGGAGGCGGCGCCGATATTAAGGCCAATGGGGGCGTGGATGCGGGAAATTAATTCATCAGACAAACCGGCGGCTTGAAGTCGTTCAACTCGGCTTATATGGGTTTTACGGCTGCCAAGAGCGCCCACGTAAAAGCAATTGGCGGTTAGCGCCGCGTGCAACGGAAAATCGTCAATCTTGGGGTCATGGGTCACGGCCACCAGCGCCGTATGAGGATCGAGGAGCGGCTCGGCGAGCGCGTCCTGCGGCCACTGTTGTCGTAGAACGTCGGCGGGAAATCTCTGGTTATTGGCGAAACCCGCGCGGGGATCGATTATGGCGACGTCGAAATTGGCGATCTGCGCCATAGGCAGCAGAGCTTGGGAAATATGGACAGCGCCAATGATCACCAGTCGCGGCGGGGGCAAAGCGACGTTGAGGAACCAGTTCTCACCTGTTGGGCTTTGAATGAGCCCCGACTTTCCGGAGAGAAAGCGACTTTTTAAATCTGAGGCGAGCGGATCGGTTGAAAGGTCGTCTTCCTCGAGGATAAGTCGCTGCTGACTTGAGCGGTTGTCGCCATCAAGGCGCGTGCATAAGATCGCCGCTTGACGGTTGGCTTTCGCCTGATTGAGACGCTGAATTAAGGCGAGCTTCATGTGATCGTCACCGGTTCGACGAGAATACGAATTTTGCCGCCGCAAGATAGTCCAACCCGCCACGCGGTTTCATCGGCGACGCCAAATTCGAGAGTTGCGCTTTGCCCGCTCGAAATCGTGTCAATGGCTTCAGTTACAACCGCTCCTTCAACGCAGCCGCCTGAGACCGAGCCTTCAAAACGTCCTTCGGCGTCGATCACCAGATGCGAGCCAACAGGTCTGGGCGCTGAGCCCCATGTCTCGATTACCGTCGCTATTGCGACTTTGCGGCCTTGCAACGCCCAAGCTTCCGCCAATTCAAGCGGGTCAGAGGTTATGAGGGGGGGTATATTGTCGGTCATGGCGCGCCTCCCGTGTCTCTTTTATTATAGGGGCTAGAACGCGCCGGCGCATCCCTGTTTTAACATGGCGCGAGGATGAAAGAACGTGCCGCTTGACGGCGGGATGAGAAGGAACGCGGCTCACTAAAAAGGGGGCCTTCGCCCCCTTTAAATTTAATCGCTTGATTTACGTGAGCTTTTATCCGGCGATTTTGCTCTGGACGGGCGCCGCCGCCAGAACGGCATTATCCACGTGAGATTCAAAAATCTTGAAGTTCTTGACAAACATGCTCACCAGTTTCGCCGCTTGTTCGTCATAGGCGCTTTTATCTTCCCAAGTGTTTCTTGGGTTCAGAATTTCTGTTTCGACGTCGAGGGCTTCAACGGGAACCTCGAAGCCAAAGAAGGGATCGGTACGGAAAGGCGCATTTTTAAGAGAACCGTCAAGGGCGGCTTTCAAAAGAGCGCGAGTCGCTTTGATCGGCATGCGGTGGCCGACCCCATAAGCGCCGCTTGTCCAGCCGGTGTTGACCAGCCAGCAATCGACGTTGTGCTTGGCGATCAGCTCGCGCAGCAAGTTGCCATACTCGGAAGGGTGCCGCGGCATGAAAGGCGCGCCGAAACAGGTGGAGAAAGTGGCTTGCGGCTCGGTCACGCCTTTTTCTGTTCCGGCGACTTTCGCTGTGTAGCCGGAGAGGAAGTGATACATGGCTTGAGCAGGCGTCAATTTGGCGATTGGCGGTAAAACGCCGAAGGCGTCAGCCGTCAACATGATGATGTTCTTGGGCTGCGGGGCCTGTCCGGTCGCACTGGCGTTTGGAATAAAGTCGATTGGATAGGCGCAGCGAGTGTTTTCCGTTTTCGAATCGTCGTTGAAATCGGGCGTCCGATCGCGCTCGTCGAGAACTACATTTTCCAAAATGGTGCCGAAGCGCTGGGTTGTCGCGAAAATTTCCGGTTCGGCTTCGGCCGAAAGCCGGATTGTTTTGGCGTAGCAGCCGCCTTCAAAATTGAAGATCCCATTGTCGCTCCATCCGTGTTCGTCATCGCCGATGAGCGTGCGGTTTGGATCTGCGGAGAGGGTCGTTTTTCCTGTGCCTGACAGGCCGAAAAATACAGCCGTGTCATTATCGTCGCCGACATTGGCCGAGCAATGCATTGGCATGGTGTTTTTTTGAGGCAGGAGGAAGTTCAGGAAAGTGAAGACGGACTTCTTCATCTCGCCTGCGTAAGACGTTCCGCCGATAAGAACAATTTTGCGGGTGAAGTCGCAGGCGATTACGGTTTCTGTGCGGCAGCCGTGGCGGGTGGGGTCAGCCTTGAAGCTTGGCAGGTCGATGATCGTCATTTCAGGCGCGAAGCGTTGCAGCTCCTCCGCATCCGGTCGGATCAGAAGATTGCGGATAAACAAAGAATGCCAGGCCAGTTCGGTGTAAACGCGTGTATTGATGCGGTGCTCTGGGTCGGCTCCCCCATAAAGGTCTTGAGCGTATAGCGACTTTCCTTGCGCATGCGCCCGCATGTCTTTGAGCAAAACCTCGAACGCGTCCGGGCTCATTTCTGCGTTATTGTCCCACCAAACTGTATTTTCCGTTATGGCGTCGCGCTTGACGAATTTGTCTTTCGGTGACCGGCCTGTGTGAACGCCGGTGTCAACGCAAAGGGCTCCCCCCGCCGCGATCTCCCCTTCATTGCGGGCGATGGCGTGCTCATAAAGCATTGGGGCTGGAAAGTTCCAATAAATGTTGGAAAGGTCCTTTAATTCGAATGTTTCCACCCCTTGCGAAGGATTCCGCACACCGAACTCGTTCATAATCGCGCATGTCCCTAGATAGAAGATTCGCCCTGACTTGGTGAGGGCGATCAGAATGAGGCGCGGCTGACCGCGCGCAAGATGCGCGAAACCTAGACCAAGAATTGCCAAGCAACAAGATGAGGCGCACTCTCACTTTCTGATTTAAATCGATTGAATTCATTGTATTTGCAAATAAAATTATTTTTCTTGATAAATTAAATATGCTTCCGATCAAGTAATGTTTTCAGAGCTGTCTTGCCGCCGCCCGCAAAGCGGGAAAGGCGCGTCTGAGCTTTGGTGATGTATGGACAGGAAGTGATTGAAGAGAAACAGGCGGGTCAGGCGGGTGATTTTTGCGTTATGAGTTTTTTTGTGTGGGTTGACGCCTTTGTATGCTGAAATAAAGTATGCTCTATATCCCTTGACGTTCAAAAACGCCTTGCGCTTACCTGCATGGAGCGGTCTTTGTTTGAGGCTTGAAGCCAGTTTTGTAGCGAATGACCAGATGGCCGCCTTATTTTATGCTTATTTGCGAGGCCAAAGGACGTTGATGATTTTTTTTGATCGGACAGAAAGCAAAGGCCTGCATCATGCCTACGATTGCGCTGGTTGATGATGACCGCAATATATTGACGTCTGTGTCCATCGCTTTGGAAAGCGAAGGATACCGCGTTTTGGCCTATACCGATGGCGTTTCCGCGCTTGACGGACTTTTGAGCGAATCTCCGGATTTGGCGATTTTTGACATAAAGATGCCGCGCATGGATGGCATGGAGCTTTTGCGGCGTTTGCGGCAGCAGTCCGATTTACCGGTAATTTTCCTCACCTCCAAAGACGATGAAATCGATGAGTTGTTCGGCTTGAAGATGGGCGCGGATGATTTTATTCGAAAGCCATTTTCCCAACGGCTTCTCGTGGAGCGGGTCAAGGCGGTTTTGCGCCGGGTGCAGCCGCGAGACGCAGCCTCGGCGAAAGTCGAAGGAGACAAGCTTCTTGAACGTGGGCTGTTGCTCATGGACAAAGAGCGTCATACCTGCACTTGGAAGGGGTTGCCTGTCACTTTGACGGTGACGGAGTTTCTTATTCTTTATGCTCTTGCGCAGCGCCCGGGCGTGGTTAAGAGCCGCAACGCCTTGATGGATGCAGCTTATGACGATCAGGTTTATGTCGATGACCGCACCATTGACAGTCATATCAAACGCCTTCGTAAGAAATTCAAAATGAGCGATGACGATTTTGATATGATCGAGACGCTTTATGGGGTTGGTTATCGTTTTCGCGAGCCTTGAGGTTTGACGTCAGGGGGCGGGTCTGGTCTTTTCGGAATATGCGTAATTTCTGCGAATGGGGAAGTGGACGCTCTGGAAGTGACTAAAAAAGTTGATGGTTATGGAAGACCAGCGTAATCATGAGCGTGTTTTGACAGGCGACGACAAGAAGCCCGCAAATGAGGATGAGCTTGAGACGCGGCCTTTGCGTAAAGGCGCGCGGGATGACGGCTCATCTCAAGAGCGCAAGCCATCTAAATTATGGCGGATGGGGGATCCGCGCTTGCGTCGGCGCTTTCTCTCCCGTTTTGCGGGCTTCTTGGGAACATATGTTTTTTCATCCCTGACACGGCGGATTTTGGTGCTCAACCTTGCGGCGCTCTGTGCTTTGGTGGGCGGCATTTTGTATCTCAACCAGTTTCGCGCCGGGTTGATTGATGCGCGCCGACAAAGTCTTTTGACGCAAGGGGAAATTATAGCGGGCGCGATCGCCGCTTCCGCGACGGTGGATACGGACGCGATCTCGGTGGACCCGGAGAAACTGTTGCAGTTGCAGGCTGGCGAAAGCATTGCGCCGAGCAATGACGCTAGGCTGCTTGATTTTCCGATTAACCCTGAGCGGGTCGCGCCCGTTTTGCGCCGGTTGATCTCCCCAACCAAAACCCGGGCGCGTTTATACGACCCTGAAGGGATTCTCATTCTGGATTCGCGGCATTTATACGCGCGCGGTCAAATATTGCGTTTCAACCTTCCCCCTCCAACAACTGAAGAACCAGGCCTGTTCGACAAGATTTGGAGCGACATGAAACTATGGTTTCGCCGGGGGGATTTGCCGTTATATGACGAGGTTGGTCCGGGAAATGGCCGCGCATATCCCGAGGTGGAGGCGGCCCTGGCCGGTTCTCCCGCTAGCGTTGTGCGGGTTTCAACCCGTGGAGAGCTGATTGTTTCCGTCGCTGTGCCAATACAAAGGTTTCGGGCGGTTCTTGGCGCGTTGCTTTTGTCGACGCAAGGGGGAGATATTGACAGCATCGTGCGGGCGGAGCGGGTGGCTATCGTACGTGTGGCTTTGGTCGCCGCCGCGGTGGTCGCGGTGTTGTCGGTGCTGCTTGCGGGCACGATAGCCGGCCCTGTGCGCCGGTTGGCGGCGGCGGCGGAGCGTGTTCGGCGCGGCATCCGGGCGCGCGAAGAAATTCCTGAGTTTTCAGATCGCCATGATGAAATTGGCCATTTGGCGCGTGCGTTCCGTGAAATGACGAACGCGCTTTACAATCGTCTGGACGCGATTGAAACATTCGCGGCCGATGTGGCGCATGAATTGAAAAACCCGTTGACCTCGCTGCGAAGCGCGGTGGAAACTTTGCCTCTGGCCAAAACGGACGCGTCCCGCGAACGTTTGCTCGAAGTCATACATCATGACGTGCGCCGTCTGGATCGTCTGATTACCGATATTTCGGACGCCTCTCGTTTGGATGTTGAGTTGGCGCGCGCAGAAGCGCGCCCCGTGGATATGGCGACCTTGCTGCGCACGGTGACCGACTTCGCTAATGAGCGTTGCGGTGAAGGAGAAATCTCGGTTGACCTGTCGATTGAACCATCGCGGTTGGAACACCCTTACCGGGTTTTGGGACATGATCGGCGCCTTGGGCAGGTGGTGAATAATTTGATCGACAACGCCCGTTCTTTCTCTCCCGCTGATGGCCGGGTGAGAGTTTCCGCCAGACGTATTGCTCAAAATGTTGTTGTTATGGTGGAAGATGATGGGCCGGGCGTTCGCCCTGAAATGGTGGATAGAATTTTTGAAAGATTTTACACGGATCGGCCGGAGGGGGAAAGTTTTGGTAATAATTCCGGGCTAGGTCTGTCGATTTCCCGGCAAATTGTCGAGGCGCATAGAGGGAAGATCTCTGCGGGAAACCATATTGAAACCGACCCGGAGACTGGAGAGCAATATGTGGCGGGCGCGCAATTCATCGTCACTTTGCCGGCGGGAGAATGACGCGTGAGATCGCAGACTGTTCACGCCAGTTGCGTTCTTCTCGGTGATTCGGGGGTTTTGTTACGCGGCGCGTCCGGCAGCGGCAAGTCGACCCTTGGGGATGGGCTTGTGTTTCGCGCCCTGCAATCGGGCGCGCCGGCGCGCCATGTGGCGGATGATCGAGTTTGTTTGATTGCGCGCGGCGGCGCAGTTTTCGCAAGTCCGCCAAAATCTCTTGCGGGATTATGGGAGCGGGCTGGGCAAGGAATTGTTCGAGTTGATTACGCGCTGCATGCGCGCATTTGTTTGGTGGTGGATTTGACGCCGCATGATCAGCTGGAGCGTATGCCGCCGACCGCCAGTTTACTCAGCGTCATTGAAGGTGTGAGCGTGCCGCGGATGATTTTGCCTGTCCGGGAGCTGGAGTTGAGCTGCTTGCGTATTGGCCAGATGGTCTATGAGCGGGAAAAATTTCAATTCGATGCGGATTTTAAGGAATAACGCGGATAATTACCCTTTCTTCTCGATTCTGCTTGCACTGAGCTGTGAGCTTGTCGAAGGTGAATGCCCGACGTAAGAAGGTTTGACGTATATTCTGCACCATTGACGGAATATGAACGCAGGAGAAAACGGACAGGATATGATCGGTCTGGTGTTAGTGACGCATGGGCGTTTGGCGCAGGAGTTCCAAGCCGCCTTGGAGCACGTGGTTGGCGTGCAGGCGCAGTTGGCTACGATTTGTATCGAACCTGATGATGATATGGAGCAGCGTCGGGAGGATATCTTGAGCGCCGTGAAATCCGTCAACGATGGTTCCGGCGTTGTTTTATTGACGGATATGTTCGGTGGAACGCCTTCAAATCTCGCCATATCCGTTATGGACGGCGCCTTTATCGAGGTGGTCGCCGGTGTGAACTTGCCGATGCTGATCAAATTGGCGAGCATTCGTTCGGACTTGAAACTTGCCGACGCCGTTGAAGAAGCCCGCAAGGCTGGGCAAAAATATATCTCCGTTGCAAGTCAAGTTCTTTCGGGACAAGGGTGAGAAATGAATAATGCGATGGAGTCGGCGGCGCTGACTCGAGAGCTCCAGATTGTCAATCGCCGAGGGTTGCATGCCCGCGCCTCCGCTAAATTGGTGAAGTTGGTGGAGACTTTTGACGCGTGCGTCACAGTCTCCAAAGATGGGCAAAGCGTTGGCGGAACTTCGATCATGGGGCTGATGATGCTGGCCGCGTCCATTGGATGCCGTATAAACATCGCGGTTGAGGGCCGGCAAGCTGATGAGGCGTTGGCTGCTATCTCGGAGCTTGTTGAAAGTGGTTTTGGCGAGACGGACTGATCGTTTGGAAAATTTTTGAGCAAAACGCTTCATGTTAGAAGAGGCGGCTCCTTTTGTTTTCATATAAAGAAATCTTTATATCTGTATTGCGGTAAGTCGAGACCTCCGCTATAGAGAATTACTATCGGTGGGCGCATCTATGTGTGATCCCGCCTGACTCAAGAGTTTGATCTTTGAATTTCACGCTCTGAGCCCGCCTTTCGAGTCTGGCTTGTGGATTCAATGAAACGCAGCCGTTAATTCAGCGCGCAACAAATGGGATTGATTGCATGACCACCGCCAATGATTATCACGTCAAGGATATTTCCTTAGCCGAATGGGGCCGTACGGAAATTGAAATCGCCGAAACGGAAATGCCGGGTTTGATGGCTTGCCGTGAGGAGTTTGGGGACTCCAAGCCGTTGAAGGGCGCGCGCATCGCCGGCAGTCTTCACATGACGATTCAAACGGCCGTGCTGATCGAAACCTTGGTCGCCTTGGGCGCCGAAGTTCGTTGGGCGTCGTGCAATATCTTCTCTACGCAGGATCAGGCCGCCGCCGCAATCGCGGCTTCGGGGGTTCCGGTTTTCGCCGTTAAGGGCGAAACTCTTGAAGAGTATTGGGATTATGCCGACCGTATTTTCGACTGGGGCGACGGCAAAACCGCGAATATGATTCTCGACGACGGCGGCGACGCCACATTGATGATCCTGCTTGGGGCGAAAGCTGAGAGCGACCCATCTGTTCTCGCCAATCCATCCAATGAAGAAGAAGAGGCGCTTTTCGCGACTATCAAACGGCGAATTGAGCGTACGCCCGGTTGGTTCTCTAAAGTAAAGGCCGCGATTAAGGGCGTTTCGGAAGAGACGACCACCGGCGTCATGCGTCTTTACGAAATGCAGAAAAAGGGTGATCTGCCGTTTCCTGCAATCAACGTCAACGATAGCGTCACCAAGTCCAAATTTGACAACCGTTATGGCTGCCGCGAGTCCTTGGTTGACGGTATTCGCCGTGGAACGGATGTGATGATGTCCGGAAAAGTGGCCGTCATTTGCGGTTATGGCGACGTGGGGAAGGGATCCGCTCAATCGCTGGCTGGCGCTGGGGCGCGGGTTATTGTCACGGAAATTGATCCGATTTGCGCTCTGCAAGCGTCAATGGATGGATATGAGGTGAAAACCCTGGAGCAAGCGGCGCCTTACGCCGATATTTTCGTCACTGCGACCGGCAACAAGGACGTTCTGACCATTGAGCACATGCGCGCCATGAAGGATATGGCGATTGTTTGTAACATTGGCCATTTCGATAATGAGATTCAGGTCGCCGCTTTGAAAAATTATAAGTGGCGCCATGTAAAGGATCAGGTGGATCTGATTGAGTTCCCGGAAGGCAAGCGCTTGATCCTTCTGTCCGAAGGGCGTCTGGTTAATTTGGGCAATGCGACCGGCCACCCAAGCTTTGTGATGTCGGCCAGCTTCACCAATCAGGTGTTGGCGCAAATCGAATTGTGGACCCGGGGCGATAATTACAAAAATGAAGTCTATGTCCTGCCGAAGCACTTGGATGAAAAGGTCGCGCGCCTGCATTTGAACAAGCTGGATGTGACGCTCACAGAATTGTCGGATGAGCAGGCGGCTTATTTGGGGCTGGAAAAAACCGGGCCGTTCAAGTCCGAGCACTACAAGTATTAATAAATAGTAAATTTCATACAAGATATAGCTACCTGCGAGCTATGTTTGTTGAATAGACGCGTGAACGGGGGCTGTGGACATCGCAGCTCCCGTTTACTTTTTGTCAAGAGACTCTTCTTCGCGATTCTCAAACAAGGTATGGTTTTCCGAATCACTGGGTTTTGAAGGCTTTTAAGCGTCGGCGGAATTCGGCTGGGCGTGGGCTGTGAAGAATGGGGAACTTAAGAATGCCGAATGGCGAAACGCAACACGCGTGGGGCGACGCGTGGAGGCGAGGGAAGCGGTCGTTGCGTTTCGCTGGCGTGAGCGCCTTGGCCTTGATGGGGTCTTCAAGTTTCGCAAAGTCGATGGAGGTTTTGCCCTCCGTCGCGTCCGGCGATCAAATGGACGCCATTAAAGTGGTTCTTCTGGCGGCGGTTGGCGGCACGGTGGCATTCGCCGTGACGGCCGCGGTGTCCATGATCCGCAGCAAGCGGCAAAATTCGGTTATTCTTCAAAATTACAAGGACGTTCAATCTGGATTGAAAGCGCGGGTCGACCGGTTGGAGGCTTTGCTCAACACGGCCGATCACCGATTGGTCGTTTGGGAGCCGTCGGGTGATGCGCCGATGATTGTCGGCGCGCTGTCTGATGAATGCGGTGTGCCGCGCGCCGGCGAACAACTGTTGGCCTTTGGGACTTGGCTGGATGCTAAATCGGCTGCGGCGCTTGATCAGTCACTTGAAGTCTTGCGCGATTCGGGAGAAGCGTTTGGTCTGACCCTCGTCACGCGCGCAGGCACATTTATTGAAGCTAACGGTCGCACTGCCGGCGGGTGCGTGGTGTTGCGCTTGCGCGATCTCACCGGCGTTCAACAGCTTGGCGCCGAACATGCGCAGCAGGCGAAAGCGCTTCAGGCCCAATTGGATACGCTGCATGCGCTATTTGGCGCTCTCCCCACGCCCGTGTGGCGGCGCTCTGAGGATGGCGTCCTGCAATGGGTTAACGCCGCTTATGTCGAAGCGGTGGATGGGGATGTGGATGAAAGCTCGCGGGTTATAGAGCTTGGAACCGAGTTTCTTGACGCTGGCGGGCGCGCGGCCGTGAGCAAGATGCGTGATGAGGAGGGGCGTTTTCAAGCCCGTATGCCTGTGGTTGCGGCCGGAAGGCGCCGGATTTTCGATGTCACGGACGTTAAGACCGAGAGCGGCGTTGCGGGAATGGCGATCGACGTCAGCGACTTGGAGCGTTTGCAGCAGGATTTCCGGCGCACGGTCGAGTTTCATGCGCGCACCTTGGATCAGCTCGCCACCGCCGTCGCGATTTTTGGGCCGGACCGGCGTTTGCAGTTTTTCAACGCCGCGTTTCGTTCCCTCTGGGGGCTTGAGCAAAGCTTTCTCGAAGCGGGGCCGGAAGACAGCGCTTTGCTGGACGCGTTGCGCGCCGCGCGTAAATTGCCCGAGCAGGCCGATTATCGCGCCTGGCGCGACAAGATGCTCTCCAGCTATCAATCGCTGGACGCAAAGGAGTTTTGGTGGCATTTGCCCGATGGGCGCACGCTGCGCGTGATCGCCAACCCTCATCCGCAAGGCGGCGTCACCTATATTTATGAAAATGTGACGGAGCGGCTAGATCTGGAAAGCCGTTATAATGCTTTGATCCGGGTTCAGGGGGAAACGCTGGACCATCTCTCGGAAGCGGTGGCCGTGTTCGGGTCGGATGGTCGGCTTCGCCTTTGGAACTCCGCGTTCGGGACGCTGTGGCGTTTGGAGGAGGACCGGCTTGGCGAAAGCCCGCATATCAACGCCGTTGTCAATTGGGAGACGCTTGAGACCGACGAACATCGCACGTGGCGGGAGCTTGCCGCTACGGTGACGGGTCTGGCCTTTGATCGCACGCCGGTTCAGGGCCGTTTGGAGCGAAATGCTGCGGACGTCATTGATTACGCTACGGTGCCGCTGCCGGACGGCGGCACGCTTGTCACATTCGTAAATGTGACTGACAGCGTGAATGTGGAGCGGGCGTTGCTGGAGAAAAACGAGGCTTTGGAGCAGGCCGATCAGTTGAAAAACGCCTTCATTCAGCACGTGTCTTATGAGCTGCGTTCGCCGTTGACGAACATCATTGGTTTCGCTCAGTTGCTTTCCAATCCGAAATTTGGTCAGCTTTCTCCTAAGCAGGGAGAATACACGGATTACATCCTTTCTTCCTCGTCCGCGCTGTTGGCGATCATCAATGACATTCTTGATCTGGCCACGATAGACGCGGGGATTATGGAGCTTGACCTCTCAGACGTTGATGTCGCTCAAGCCGTTGTGGCGGCGATGGAGGGGCTTAAAGATCGACTGAATGAGTCTAAAATCAATTTGCGCTCGCGGGTGCCGCAGGACATCGGCTTCATTCGGGCGGATGAACGGCGTCTGCGACAGGTGCTGTTCAACATGATCTCTAACGCCGTCCGCTTTTCAGACGAAGGCGGCGATGTTGACGTTGAGTGCGAGCGTAAGGGCGAGTGGGTTGAGTTTCGCGTTCGTGATCATGGCTGTGGAATCCCGCAGGACATGTTGGATCAGGTATTTGCGCGTTTTGTGGGCCGCGACGCCGGCCAGCGCCGCCGAGGCGCGGGGCTTGGCCTTTCCATCGTCAAAAGTTTCGTGGAGTTGCATGGCGGGCGCGTAGACATCGAGTCGCAGGAAGGCGTTGGAACCACCGTCATTTGCCAGTTCCCCCTTGAGCCTGAAGTTTTGAGGCGCGGGGATGATTAAGAGATGAACTCAGACGTGACGCCTTTTTCTCTGACCCTTCATCTGATTGACCAGAATGCGACGGAACAACTGGCGCAGGATGTGGCCATGACGCTGCGCGCCGGTGATCTTGTGCGCCTTTCCGGAGATCTTGGCGCGGGAAAGTCGACGTTCGCCCGAGCCTTGATCCGCGCTCTGGCCGATGACCCGAAGCTGGAGGTTCCAAGTCCCACCTTTACTTTGGCGCAGTCTTACGATTTGCCCCGCTTTCCGGTGACGCATCTGGATCTTTACAGGATAGAAGAACCGGAGGAGTTGTTGGAGCTGGCGTTGGAGGAGATGCTGGAGAGCGGCGCGGCGCTTGTTGAATGGCCTGAAAACGGGGAGGGATATCTTCCGCAAGGGGCGCTTGGCATGACGTTTTGCGGGGGAGAAAGCGCCGACGCGCGCAAGATTGTGTTGCGCTGGCCGGCGTCGAGCGCGTGGGGCGAACGGCTGGGCCGCTCCTTAAAAATTCGCCAGTTCCTTGACCTGTCCGGATGGTCCGGCGTTCAGCGCCGTTTTCTTCAAGGGGACGCCTCGGCGCGCAGCTATGAAACCATACGCCGTGAAGGAGAGACGGCGGTTCTTATGAACGCGCCGGCCATGGCCGACGGCCCGCCTGTTCGTGACGGTTTGCCTTATTCTCAGCTGGCGCATTTGGCGGAAGACGTTCGTCCCTTCGTCGCCATCGGAGTGGGGTTGCGGGAGCGGGGGTTTTACGCGCCGCTGATTTTCGCTCATGATCTGGATGAAGGGCTTTTGCTTTTGGAAGATCTGGGGCGGGAGACCATTGCGCCTGAAGGCGTGGTGAATTCGGAACGCTATGCGGCGGCGGTGGATCTTTTGGCCGACCTTCACGCGTGTGATCTGCCTGAGAGCCTGCCTCTGCCCGGCGGAGCGTCCTATGCGCTTCCGCGGTATGACGTTCGCGCGCTTCTGTTTGAAGCCGAACTTTATCCGGACTGGTATGTGGGGCGCGCTGGAGAGACGTTGAGCGCGACTGAGCGCGCGCGGTTTCTCAAGTTGTGGGAAAACGTTCTGACTCCGTTGATGGAGGAGCCTACGACGTGGGTTTTGCGCGATTATCATTCCCCGAACTTGATTTGGCGCCAGAAGGCGAGCGGGCGCGACCGTCTTGGTCTTATCGACTTTCAAGACGCTCTTGTTGGGCATCCTGCCTATGACGTAGGCTCGTTGTTGATGGATGCCCGGGTGGATGTTGACCAATCTTTGCGCGATGAATTGCTCGCCCGATATTGCGCCCGGCGCAAGGAGCGCGAGGCGGGATTCGACGAGGTGCGGTTCCGGCAGGCCTTCGTCATTCTCGCCGCTCAGCGGGTGACCAAGATATTGGGAATTTTCGTAAGACTGGCGCAGCGCGACGGGAAGCCCGGTTATTTGCGTCATTTGCCCAGAATGCATGAATATCTTGACCATGCGTTGCAACACCCTGTTCTTTCTGATCTCAAGCTCTGGTATGAGGGGCGTCAGCGAATCCGTGATTGAGCGGATATTCAAACGGCTCAGAAACAAATATGGACGGGATAGATGAGTAAGGCGCCATGTACGCGTCCGCAGCGGGCTATGATCCTCGCCGCCGGAATTGGTAAGCGAATGCGGCCTATAACGGCGACGACCCCCAAGCCGCTGGTTGAAGTGGGCGGCAAGGCGCTGATTGACCACGGCTTTGATAAACTGAGCGAAGCCGGCGTTAAAACATGTGTCGTCAATGTTCATTATCTAGCGGATTTGGTTGAGTTTCACGCGCTGCGCCGCGAAGGCCCCGAGGTTGTTATTTCGGATGAGCGCGACCTCCTCTTGGAAACGGGCGGCGGGGTGAAAAAGGCTTTGCCTTTGCTTGGCGACGAGCCGTTTTTTCAATTGAATTCGGATGTCACATGGATTGAAGGCGTGCGGCCGAATCTTGAGACGATGATCGAGGCCTTCGATGCGGAGCGTATGGACGCTTTGCTGTTGCTGGCGCCCACCGTTCAGGCCGTTGGTCTTGACGCAAAGGGCGATTTCAACATGGATAAGTTGGGACGGCTTTCGCGCCGGCCGGAACGCTATGTGGCGCCATATTATTACGCTGGCGCGGCCATTCTTCACCCACGTTTGTTTGATCGCGCGCCAGAGGGATCTTTTTCCATGAATGTTCTCTTTGACCAAGCGATTGAAAATGAGCGTCTATATGGCGTTGAACTTGATGGCGTCTGGTTGCATGTCGGCACGCCGCAAGGCTTGCGCGACGCGGAGCGGGCGGTGCGTGAGAGCGTTGATTGAATGATCAGCAGGCTAAGAGCCTGTGGCCTCTTGGATTGAATTTGTGTGGGGGGGGGAGTGAAAAATGGTCCATGAGGGTGATAAGCGTGGACTATACACAATTTCCCCCACGGTTCCGTTCTTGGAGACTTTGGTCGATGCGCTCTTAGCCGGGGAGGTGGTCCCTGGTTTTGGTTTCGCCTCAGGTTTTGATTTAGCCAAAGACCCATTCGCCCTCGCCGACGTGACCCTTTACCTTCCCACCCGAAGGGCGGCGCGGCGTCTGCCGGAGATTTTTCGGAAGAAGCTGGGAGCCTCCGCCTGCCTTTTGCCGACGATCCGCCCTCTTGGCGACGTTGATGAAGATTCTCACAGGCTGGCTTCGGGGGCGGCGACGTCTCTGCCGCCGGAACTTCCCCCTTTCGCGCGCAAACTGGCCATGACTCGTCTGGTGAACGCATGGGAGGGGGCTTTACGCCGGGATGTTCTTCACCTTCGCCCTGGCGAAGATTTCGCCGTTCCCGCCTCCACGGCCGATGCGGCATGGCTTGCCGGCGATCTGCTCGCCTTGATGGATGAAATGCAGACCGAAGAGGTGGACTGGGCGTCGATCGCGCAATTGGCGCCTCAAGAACATGCGCGCTATTGGCAAATCACCCTCGATTTTCTGCAAATCGCCGTACAGGCTTGGCCTGAGTATTTGCGCGAATGCGGCGCCATGGACCCCAAAGCCCGGCGTTCGGCCTTGATCCGTATGGAGGCGCGCAGATTGCGTGCTTCGCCCCCGCGCGGTCCTGTGATTGTCGCAGGAGCGACTGGCTCCATCCCGGCGACGGCGGAGTTGATGCAAAGCGTTTTTGAGTTGGAGAAGGGCGCGATTGTTCTTCCCGGCCTTGATATGCATCTTGACGCAAAAGCTTGGAAAATGCTTGGCGGCGAGGAAGCTGCGGAGTGGCGCGCGCCTGACGGTTCCGCGCAACGAAAGCTTTCCACGGCGCCCGCTCACCCCCAATACAGCTTAAAACGGCTCTTGAGCCGCCTGGGGGCGGATCGAGCCGATGTGACGCAACTGGGCGCGGCGGCTTCGCCGGCCTTGTCCATGCGCGAGCGTATCGTCAGCGAAGCATTGCGCCCGGCGGAGACGACGGATCTTTGGCCTCAGTTTTTGAAAACGACGCCTGAGGAGAACCGCCTCGAAGCTTTTGCAAATGTGGATCTTGTGACCGCGCGCAACGAAGTTGAGGAAGCGCTCGCCCTCGCGGTGGCTTTAAGGGAAGCGGTAGAGAACGGGCAAGAGGCGGCGTTGATATCGCCGGACCGAACCCTTGCGCGCCGCGTGAGCGTCGAGCTGGGACGTTGGGGCATTGTGGTGGATGATTCCGCCGGGCGCCCTTTGGATCAGACCCCGCCTGCGGCGTTGTCCTCGGTTGTGGCGCGCGTTGGCTTTGGCGAGGCGTCGCCCATTGAGCTTTTGACCTTGTTGAAACATCCGCTGGCGCGCCTTGGCCTTCCGGCGAAGGCCATTCGCGCGGCGGCCCGTTCCCTTGAGCGGGGCGTTTTGCGCGGCCCGCAGCCTCAGGCTGGAATGGTCGGGTTGAAAGCCGCGGTGGCGGCGGCGCGCATGTTTGACGAGGAGCAGAACGCTGCTGGCGGCCGTATTCCCCGGTGGAAGAAACTGGTGGGCGATGACTGGGACGCGGTTGAGGATCTTGTGGAGCGCCTTGCGCGCGCGATTCGACCGCTTGAAGTTTTGGCCGAGGGGGAGAGCGCGGTATCGAGCCTTGAGTTGACGCGCGCCCACATTGAAGCGGTTACGCAGATCGCTCGTGATGAAACGGGAGCTGACACGGAGCTTTACGCCGGCGAGGCGGGGGAGGCTCTCGCCGCCGCTTTCGCGGGATTGCTGGAGGCGGGCGATTGCGGTCTGGAGGTTCCCGCACGCGAATGGCCGGCTGTTTTCGCGGCGTTGATTGCAGGGGTTTCAGTGCGTAAACGTTTGCCGGGAGATCCGCGAATCGCGATTTTCGGACCGATGGAAGCGCGGTTGCAGAGGCCGGATCTGGTGATTTTGGCGGGTTTGAACGAAGGAACTTGGCCTCAGCGCACACGCAATGATCCTTGGTTGAATCGACCAATGAAAAGCGGAATCGGGCTTGATCCGCCAGAGCGGCGGATCGGCTCCGCGGCCCATGATTTTTGCCAGGGCATGGGCGCGCGAAAAGTAATCCTTTCCCGCGCCCAACGGGTGGAGGGCGCGCCGGCGGTGGCCTCGCGCTGGCTGCAGCGTTTGACGACTCTTTTGGGAGAGACGGCGACAAGCGAAATGTCGAAACGCGGCGCGCGCTACTTGGAGTTCGCGAGCATGCTTGATCAAAATCTTGATCCCCCGCGGCCGGCGCGGCGCCCGGAGCCGACGCCGCCGCTGGCCGCCCGTCCAAAGCAAATTTCCGTTACGGAGGTGGAGACGCTTATTCGCGATCCTTACGCCTTTTATGCGCGCAAAATATTGCGTCTTGACGAGGTGGATCCGCTGGGCGGGCAACCGGGGGCGGCGGATCGGGGCTCCATCATTCATGATTGTTTACATGTGTTTCTGCGTGACTGGGATGGTCCGTTTGACGAGCGTGCGGTGGAGGAGCTGATTAATATCGGGAAGGTGCGTTTCGCGTCTCTGGAGGCGTTTCCCGCTATTCGCGCCTTGTGGTGGCCACGGTTCAAGCGGATCGCGAAGGCCTTCGTCGCTTATGAGGCGGCGCGGGTGGAGGTTATCGCGCAGCGCTGTTTGGAAATTGGCGGCGGGATTAATTTGCCCTTGGGGCGCGACATTCGTCTTACGTGCCGGGCGGATCGAATTGACCTCTTGCGCAGTGGCGGCGTTGCGGTGATTGATTATAAAACGGGACAAGCTCCATCGGTTAATCAGGTGACGGCTCTGCTCGCCCCCCAATTGCCGCTGGAGGCCGCGATTATTCAGCGTGGCGGTTTTGCTGACGTTCCCGGCGGTCACCCGATAGAAGATTTGCTCTATCTCAAATTGCAAAATGGACGCCCCGCCGTGTCGCCGGAGCCGCGCGCCCCCAAGGACATGAGCGTGGGGGAGTTGGCGGAAGAAGCGCTGGCGCGCACGCAGGCTCTTTTTGCTTCTTATGAAGATCCCGCCAAGGGGTATCTTTCTCGCGCGCGCGTGATGAAGGAGAAGATCTTTGGCGGAACGTATGACCACCTTGCCCGGGTGCAGGAATGGTCGGTGGCCTCGGAGGAGGAGGAATGACCCGGCGCGAGATCCCTCTGGCGACGCTTGAAAAGCAGAAGCTCGCCGCTGACCCCCGTCGCTCCGCATGGGTGAGCGCCAACGCTGGGTCGGGCAAGACCTTTGTTTTGGCGCGCCGGGTGGTGCGTTTGCTGTTGTCGGGAACGGAACCGTCGCGGCTCCTGTGTTTGACCTTCACCAAGGCGGCGGCGGCGGAGATGTCGAACCGCGTGTTCGACACGCTTGGGAAGTGGACCAATTATGACGACGCGCGCTTGTCGGAGGAGCTTTTTGACATCGAAGGCGAGGTTCCTGACGCGCGCAAGCTCGCCCTCGCGCGTCATTTGTTCGCCAAAGCGTTGGAGACCCCAGGCGGCCTGAAAATTCAGACCATTCACGCTTTTTGTGAATCCTTGCTGCATCAATTTCCGCTTGAAGCCAATGTGGCGGGGCATTTCTCAGTTCTGGACGATCGGTTGGCCGATGAGTTGTTAGCCCTATCCCATGCGGCGGCGTTGCAAAAAGCGGAAGCGGATTCGCAAAGCCCTATGGGACGCGCCTTGGCGGTTCTCGTCGCGAACATGTCGGACGATGGCGTGGACAAGGCGCTGACCGAACTGGTTTCCAAGCGGGACACGTTGTCACGCTGGCTGGATGCGGCGGGCGGCTTGTCTGGAGCCTTTGCGGAGCTGCGCCGGATATTCGACGTTGGCGACGGGGAGACGCTGGAGAGCGCTCTTGAAAGCATGCGCGCGGATAGTCTGATCGATCCGCAAATGGCGCTGGCGATTGCGGAGGCGTTGGACACGGGCGGAAAAACGGACAAGGGGCGGGCGGAGGCTTTGCGGGCGGCCGCGCGGGCAAAGGGCGATGAAGCATGGTGGACGCTTTGGCCGCCGATTTTTCTCACCAAGGAAATGACGCCGCGAAAGACCCTCGCCACCAAAGCCGTAGCGCATTCCTATCCAGACAGCGTGGAGCTTTTGGAGCGTGAGCGCGAACGGTTGGTTGCCGCTCTTGAGAAGCGAAAGCGGCTGTTATGCGTTGAAGGCACGCAGGCGTTGCTCACTCTCGCCGACGCCGTGTTGAGCCGTTATCAACGTGAGAAAACGCGCCGCGGCGTATTGGATTTTGAAGACTTGGTCGTGCGCGCCGCCAACCTCCTGTCAAATTCCGATGCGGCCCAATGGGTGCAATATAAGCTGGATCAAGGGCTGGATCATATTCTTGTCGATGAGGCGCAGGACACCAGCCCACGCCAGTGGCAGGTGATCAAGTCGTTGGCGGAGGAGTTCTTTTCAGGCGCGGGGGCGCGGCGCTTGCAACGCACGATTTTCGCCGTGGGCGATGAAAAGCAATCGATTTATTCGTTTCAGGGCGCGATACCGGCCTATTTTGCGGAAATGCGGGCGTTTTTTGATAAAAAGGCTCAGCAAGCGGAAACGCCGTTTTCCCGGGTTGATCTGACCTTGTCGTTCCGCTCCACGCCGGATGTTTTGGGCGCGGTCGATCAGGTGTTCGCGCTCCCCTCGGTGTTTAAAGGGTTATCGCAGGAGGGGGCGGCGCCGGTGCATGAGGCGATACGCCGCGGCGCTCCCGGGTTGGTCGAGGTCTGGCCCATGGAGAAGCCGGAGGCGAGCCCGCCGCCCGACGATTGGAGCGCGCCAATTGATCGCGAGTCCAACAGCAGTCCAATGATCCGGCTGGCGCGGCGTCTTGCGGCGACGATTCGGGATTGGAACGCGCAAGGCGTCGCAGCTCCGGGAGATGTACTGGTTCTGGTGCGAAAACGCGGCGCTTTTGTCGAAGCGTTGAACCGGGAATTGAAGCGCTTGGCCGTTCCCATCGCCGGCAGCGATCGTCTAGTGCTGACCGAGCATATCGCGGTGAGGGATCTGGTGGCGTTAGGACGTTTCCTCTTGTTGCCGGAAGATGATTTGTCTCTCGCTGCGGTTTTGCGTAGCCCGTTGTTTTCCATGAGCGATGAGGATTTGTTTGAAATTGCGCGCGAGACGCCGGAGCGGGTGCGCGCTGGAACGTTATGGCAATCGTTATTGCGCCGCGCCCAGGAAGAAAGCGCCGGCGAACAAGGCAAGTGGGAGAGCGTGCGCCGGCAGCTTGATCAGTGGCGCACCCGGGCGGACTTTGCGCCGCCGTTTGAGTTTTATGCGAGAGTTCTTGCGGCCGACGGCGCCCGCGCTCGGTTTCTTGCGCGCCTTGGCATGGAGGCCGACGACGTTCTGGATGAGTTTTTGTCATTGGCTTTGTCTTATGAGCAATTGGGTTTGCCGGGGCTGGAGGGCTTTCTTGAGTGGCTGTCGGCGGCGCCTACGGAAATCAAGCGAGAGTTGAATGCGGCTGGCGACGTTGTTCGCGTGATGACCGTTCACGGGTCGAAAGGGCTTGAGGCGAAGGTCGTTATTCTGGTGGATCCGGGATCTGCGCCGTCCATAGCCAGTCATGATCCGGCGCTGCTTGAATGTCCGCGCGGCGGGCGCGTCGCTGATGCGCCGGCGCTTGTGTGGAGGCCGGTGAAAGCGGAGCGATCCCTTTGGCATGAAGAGGCGTTGGAGGCCCGGCGTGATCTGGCGGAGGAGGAATATCGGCGTTTGCTTTATGTGGCCATGACTCGCGCTGAAGACCGCTTGCTGGTGTGCGGATATGCGGGAAAAAACGGCCCTCACGAGGCCTGCTGGCACCGCCTTGTTTGGAATGGTCTGACGGAAGACGCCCGGAAGGAGTTGGACGATAACGGCGAAATTCGCCGCTTGTTATGGCGAAAAAATGGGGCGGGGGAGGATATGCATGAGGCTGGTCCGCCGTCTTGCGAGAGCGGCGGGGGGAGCGCGCCGACAAATGAAGGCGCTGGCGAGGAGACGCGTGCGGCGGCGATGACGGCTCCTGCGTGGCTAAGGTCTCCGGCTTCGCAGCCCCCGCGCCCAAAGCGCTTGCAGCCCTCCAAGGCGTTTGAGGAGATGGAGGCCAAGGAGGGGCTTGAATCCGTCGCTCCTCAAACAAGCCTTCAGCGTCAGCTGGTTCCTGTCAACTGGCCGATAACGCGCGGTCTGATCGTTCATCGCTTATTGGAGACATTGCCCGATTTGGACCTGGCCGAACGCGAAGCAGCGGCGCGGCGCTACCTGGAGCACGCCCTTCCCGCGCAATTCAGCGACCGGCGCGACGAAATTCTGGAGAGCGTTTTCGCCGTTTTGCAGGATCCGGATCTGGAATTGCTTTTTGGACCCGAATCTCGGGCTGAGGCGCCGATTGTCGGGCAAGTGTCTGGACCTGACGGCGTAAATGTTGACGTTTCTGGTCAGATTGATCGGCTTTGGATCGGCGATGAGGCGATTTTGATCTGCGATTACAAGACCAATGCGGCGGCGCCTGCGGGAGTGGAGGCGGCGCCGGGCGAATATGTGACGCAGCTGGCGATCTATCGCACGCTTTTGCGGCGCATGTATCCGAAACATGAAATTCGCTGCGCTATTTTATGGACGTCGGAGCCGCGATTGATGGAATTGCCGGTTGAAATGCTGGAGCAGGCTACGGAGGCTTTGCGCTGAGCGGGGAAGATTGATGTTCACGGGAGGGCGAGGTCGCTTGACGTGGGCGGGTGGGCTTCCTACCTTCAGGGCAACATAAATTCCATGCCGCTTGATGCGGCGCAGGATAACTGAAAGGTGGATCATGGCCACGGCTGTTGTAACAGATGACTCGTTTGAAAATGACGTTTTGAAAGCGTCTGGCCCGGTTGTCGTTGACTTCTGGGCGGAATGGTGCGGACCATGTAAAATGATCGCGCCTTTGCTGGAAGAGATTTCCGCGGATATGGACGGTGCGGTCACGATCGCCAAGCTGGACATCGATTCTAATCAGAACACCGCGATGAAATATGGGGTTCGTTCTATTCCGACCTTGATTCTGTTCAAGGATGGAGAACCGGTGGCGACGCAGGTTGGCGCCGCGCCAAAAAACAAGCTTGCCGACTGGATCAAAAGCGCGTCATAAGGCGCTGGAATTCAGACCTGCGGGTGTTTGGTTTGAGCGGGCCATGAGCTTCGCTCAAACCAAGGGTGTGTGATACGCAAAGCAATTTGCCTGTGCTGCTTTGATTGAACTTAAATGGAAAACTGATGACCGACGAGACCAATACGCCGGAAACGAACGATCAGACGCCTAACTCTGAAGCATTTGAGGATGCGGCGGAAGCGGAAACCTCCGTTGAGGCGTTGAAAGCTGAAAACGCGGAATTGAAGGACCGTATGTTGCGGACGATGGCGGAGATGGAGAATCTGCGCCGGCGCACCGTTAAGGACGTGCAGGACGCCAAGCAATATTCGGTCGCCAGTTTCGCGCGCGATATTTTGGCCGTTGGCGATAATTTGCGTCGGGCGCTTGAAGTTTTGACCGATGAAACGCGGGCCAATGCGGACGATGGCGTCAAGGCGCTGATCGAAGGCGTGGAAATGACCGAACGTGAAATGCTGAACCAGATGGAGAAGCATGGCGTGACGCGCATTGATCCCATGGGGCAGCGTTTTGATCCTAATTTTCATCAAGCTATGTTTGAAATTCCGGATACGCAGACGCCGAACAACACCGTCGCGCAGGTGGTTCAGGTTGGTTATGTGATCGGAGAGCGGGTTTTGCGTCCCGCCTTGGTGGGCGTCGCTAAGGGCGGCCCTAAGGAAATGAAACCGGACGAGGGGCAGGCCGGCGCCGGTTCAGAGGCGACGCCTCCCGGCGCGACGGTTGATCGCTCCGCTTAATTGGAGCTGGATTTAATCACCCGTCGGTGAAATTATTTTTGGGGCGGTCTGGCTTTCAAGGAGAGCTCAGACCGCCCCAATTTTTATGGAACTCCGCCGGCGTCGCTATTGGCGTTGATGATTTTTGCAGGGGCGCGTGGACGGCGATGCTTCAATTGTTTGATTTTGTCGCGGTCGCGGTTTTTGCGATTTCCGGAAGCATCGTCGCCTCGCGCCTGAAGCTCGATTTGCTCGCCTTCATTTTTTTCGCCACGTTCACCGGCCTTGGCGGCGGCACCTTGCGCGATCTCGTGCTGGATGTGCCGGTGCTCTGGATTCATAATCATATCTATTTGATTATCTGCATGGTTTGCGCGGTGATTATCTGGTTTTTCGCTGAAAATTTTGAAAGCTGGGGCCACCCTTTGCGCTGGGCCGATGCGATCGGTATTTCAGCTTATACGGTGATCGGGGCCGCCAAGGCGCTTGAGGTTGGCGTCGCCCCGCTTGCCGCCGTGTTGATGGGGGTTGCGACGGCGACGTTCGGCGGGGTTATTCGCGACGTCATCGCCCGCCAACCCTCGGCTATAATCAAGTCCGAGATCTATCTTACGGCGACTTTTGTCGGGGCGGTTGTTTTTGTGACTTTGTCGTGTCTGGGCGCGCCAGAAGGCGTTGACGCTTTTGTGGGCGGGGCGGCGGCGTTTCTGCTCAGGGGCGGCGCTATCCGTTATGGTTGGTCCTTGCCGGCCTATAAGCCGCGCGGCGGTTCATAGTTTTTCAAGTTTGCGACGCACTTTCTCCAGATAAGCCTTGCGGGAGGCGGGGGTGGAGGTGTCCATTTTGTAGTGCGCCAGATATGTGGTGCGGCACCTCGGCGCGCATAGAGCCCGAATGCCGCGCATGATGGTTTTGCGCCCAGGTTCGCCCATGAGCTTGGAGATCCACCATGACGCGCCGCAGGTGGTGATCACCGCCAGTTTTCTGATGTGTTGCATTCGCGGCTTCATGGGGCCGGCTTCGCTTGGCATTTCAAAGGTGACATGGGGCACCCAGCACCGGTCGAGCCAGCCTTTCAGCATGGCGGGCAGCCCAAACCACCACGTGGGATAAACAAAGACCAAGGCTTCGCACCACATGAAGTCGTCGATTTCCCGGCGCGCCGGAATTTCATTGTCGCCGGGCGTGTGATAGCCGCGCCGTTCATCGGCGCTCATCACGGGGTTAAAGTTTTCGGCGTAGAGATCATGCAGCCGCACGTCGTGTCCCGCTTTTGCAAGGGCGTTCAGCGTAGTGTCGCGCAGGGCGGCGTTGAAGCTTTCGGGACAGGGGTGGCAATATATGACGAGAACACGCATGAAACTTAACCCACCCCTGGAAACAGAAAAGTCTTATTTGACGAATAGTCGAAAGAAGGATCTTCCCAAGCGATCATTTTACCGGGATTGAGAAGCCCTTTTGGATCGGCTTCGCGCTTGAAGGCCAATTGCACGGCGTCGGTTTGCTTCATGCCCCCTTCCTCCAGCGTATAGCGGTGCGGGTTGAAGATCGGGCAGCCATTGTCTTCATGCAGGCGGATGATTTCCTCTAAGCGCTCTTCGGTTGAAAAGCGTATGATCGGCAGGCCGAAACAGGTGATTTTGCCGTCGAAGCGAACGAATTCCAGATGGCCTGGAGCTTCGTCCCCCAGCAAGCGGGTCATTGTCGCGACTTTTTCCAATTGATCTGGATAGGGATAGAGAACCTGAAGGTACGTGATGGTCGGATCTACGCGCAGCCCTCGGAGGGTCGTGTGGTTCCACGCCAGCTCATAGACAGGGGGCAGGCCCTTTTTCTCGCTGTCCGTGGCTGTGTCCGAGCGGTAGAGAATTTCCGCGGATTTGAACCGTTTGGCGAAACTGGTGAAGGCGTCCATGGCGAAAGGGGCCACCATAACGAGGCAGGCGGATTGATCTTGGCGCAGAAACTTTCGGTGTCTGAGGAAGTAGTCATGGGGAATGGGCGCGGCGATGGGCGCGATTTCCTTGACCAGAATTCCGTCTTGATTTCCAAGAGCGTCGCCAAAACGCGCCGCGTCGAGAAAATCATCGAAACCGATAATGGCGTCCACCCAGTCATAGCTGGCGGTGAGAGGGAGTTCGACTTGGGTGATGATCCCATTTGTGCCATAGGCGTGGCTGACTTTGTGCAGATCCTCGCCGGTAAGCTCTAGAACGCGTGGCTCGGCCTCCATGGTCACCACGCGCAGGCTTAAAATATTGCCAAAGTCGCGCAGCCCCCCCCAGTTGATCGAGCCAACGCCGCCTGATCCCCCGGCGATGAAACCGCCGACCGTGGCCGTGCGATAGGTGGAGGGGTGTAGGCGCAGCTCTTGTCCGCTGGGCCGCGCAGCGTCGTCAATGGCGGAAATAATGGCGCCGGCCTGCGCAATGACGGCGCCTTGGCGGATCGATGTGACGGCGTTCATTTCAGCGAGATTTAAGATCACTCCGCCGGACAATGGCATAGCCTGACCATAATTCCCCGTTCCCGTTCCTCGCGTTGTCACCGGCACGTCATGGGTGTAGCAGGACTTCAAAACCTGAATGACTTCCGCTTCGGATTTTGGCGTGACGACCAGATCGGCGCTGACGTGATCCAGCTGACGTTTGAGGACGGGCGAGTACCAGAAAAAATCGCGGCTTTTCTGTTTGACGATTTGCGGGTTGTCCTCAAGGGTGAGGCCGTTCAGCTCCGCAATAACGGCGCTCAAACCCGGGGCGGGGTTTCTCATGTGTCACCTTTCATCAAGTCGTCGAGTTCGCGGAAGTCGGGGAGGGTTTGATCAATGGACGCGCCGGCGCGCAGCACCTTGCGGGGAGCGCTTGGCCGCGCGAAGAATTCGCTCCAGTTTCGAGCCTGAAAGAGGATCAGATCCGCTGGGAGTCCGGCGTCGATGCGTCCGTGATCTGGCCGGCGCAAAAGGTCCGCCGGCGTGGTTGTGACGGCCGTCACCCAATCGGCGATGGGGTGGTCAAGGTGCAGGATCCGCGTCGCCTGAGTGAGAACTTCCACCATATCCAGGTCGCCATAGGCGTAAAACGGATCGCGGGTGTTGTCGGAGGCGATGGCGACCGGAACGCCTCGCGCTTTCATTTCATGCAACAAGGTGACGCCGCGCCAGCGCGGGGTGCGCCCGGGGGTTCGATCTTGCAAATACATATTGCACAGAGGCAGGGAGACGACGCCGAGGCCCGCCTGCGCCACCAGATCAAGGGTGGCGTCGATTTCGTCATCGCTTTGACGGGCGAGTGAGCAGCAATGGCCGCAAATAACCCGTCCTTCAAAGCGGTTTCGCAGGGCGGCTTGCGCGATCATGCGCAGAGAATGGGCGCCGCAGTCGCTGGTTTCATCCACATGAAAGTCGAGATCAAGTCCGCGTGCGCTTGCCGCTTGGAACAGCGCGTCAAGCCGGCGCTCAAGGTCCGGAATCATATAGGTGACCGCGCCCAAGACGCCGCCGGCCGCCGCCACGCGGTCCGCGATTCGGGGTAAAAAGCGTTCATCATCAAGGGAATCTACGCCGAATATCGAGGCGGCTTGCAAATCGATTCTGCCCCGCCACGTCTGGCGCATTTCCTCAAACACTGGCCAGGAAATTTCATCTTGCGGAATTAATGTGTCCAGATGGGTGCGAATGAGGTTGGTTCCATGGGCGTGAGCGGCGCGTAAGGAAAAATCCATGCGGCGGCGAACGTCTTGTGCGCTCCAGCGGGCGCTCCGGTCGGTCTCGGTGGCGTGAAGCGCCCCTTGGAAGCTGCCGTCGGGATTGGGTTGGCGCGGCCAGATGTGGCCCTTGTCCAGATGGGTGTGCATGTCGATGAGGCATGGCAAGATCATGCCGCCGTCAAGGTCGAATACGTTTGCGGCGGTGTTTTGCGGTTCCGCCGCTGGAGAGATGGCGCTGACGCGTCCGGTTTCAATGGTGATATCGGCGCGCAACAGGACGTTGGCGCTTGGTTGCCGGAACGCCGCCAGGGTTTGATCCGTGAGCACGGCGGTCGGAACCGTCGCATTGGCCAAAACATAAACGCTGGCGGGGGGCTGGAACTCTTGAGGCGCGAGCGTTTTCGTCATTACGTCACACATCCCGTTTCAAAGCGCTTTCATGCCAGCGGCGCAGCATCAGGTGGGAAAACAGATTCATCGTCAGGAAGATCAGCACGCCTGTAAGTGAAATCAACAGCAGAGCTGCGAAGAGGCGCGGTATATTCAAGCGATATCCCGCTTCAAGAATCTGATTGGCTAGGCCGGAGCCTGAACCTGCGGCGCCGGCGACGAATTCGGCGACGATGGCGCCGATCAGGGACAATCCGCCCGCGATTTTAAGTCCGGCGAGGAAATAGGGCATTGAAGCCGGCAGGCGCAGATATAAAAGCGTTTGCCAGCGGCTGGCGCCATAAAGCTGAAACAGATTGCGCAAGTTGTGGTCCGCTGAATTCAGCCCCAATGTAGTGTTCGACAAACCGGGGAAGAACGCCACGATCCACGCGCAGAGCAACAGCCCCGCCTCCACGGAATCCACATAGATAAAAATTAACGGCGCGATGGCCACCACCGGGGTGACCTGCAGCACGACGGCGAAGGGAAAGAGCGAAATCTCGATCCATTTCGACTGAGTGAAGAGCACCGCCAACGCCAAGCCGCCGAGGGTGGCGAGAAGAAGCGCGCCGAAAGTGATTTTCAAGGTGTTCACAAGGGCTTGCGACAGGGCGGGCCAATCGGCGACCAGCGCGTCCAGAACCAAGGCGGGACGCGGTAGAATATAGTGAGGAATGTCGTTCCACACCACGATGCGGTCCCACAAGGCGACGGCGAGGGATAGGGTGAGGAGGGGTAAAACCCAGCGGGCGACGCGCTCAATGCGCGCGTCGCGAGCCCGGCGCAGCTCCACAGGATCTATGGGCGCGGGCGCGGCGGTGGCGGCTTTTACAGGCTCGGCTGCGTTTGGACGTGAAGACAAAGCTCCGCTCCTTCAAAGGTGGTCGCTGGAGTCCATCGCCGCGTGAAGGGCGTCGGATGCTTGGCGGCAATAGTCGTTATAGAGGGATGAGGTGCGGAAGTCGTCGCCGCGCGGGTGGGGCGCGTCGATCTTCATGTCATGTACGACCCGGCCGGGACGCGCGGCCATGACGATGATTCTGCTAGAGAGATAGACGCTTTCAAAGACCGAATGCGTGACGAAAATGACCGTCCAACCCAGTTCTTTCCATAAGCGTATGATGTCGTTGTTCAGCTTGAAGCGCGTGATTTCGTCCAAGGCGGCGAAGGGCTCGTCCATGAGCAGCAGTTTTGGCTTTGTGACCAGCGCCCGGGCGATAGAAACGCGCATTTTCATGCCGCCGGACAGCTCGCGCGGATAGCTTTGCGCGAATTTCTCCAGACCCACCATCGCTAAAGCGTTCATGATGTCTTCGCGCGCCTTGGCGGCGGAAACTCCCTTCAGTTTCAACGGTAGGTGCACATTGCCGAAAACGGTGGCCCAGGGCATCAAAGTAGGCTCTTGAAACACGAAGCTCATGTCGTGATCAGCCGCGGAAGAAGCTGCGCCATTCTCTCCCGGCCATGTGACTTTCCCCGTGGTGGCGCCGCTGAGGTTGGAGAGGATGCGCAGCACCGTCGATTTTCCGCATCCCGACGGCCCGAGCAGGGTGACGAATTCTCCCGGCGCGATGTCGAGAGACATGCCGTTGAGGGCGACGGTGCCATTGGAGAATGTCTTGGAAACCCGATCTATGGAGATAATCGGTTGATTGCCGGCGGGGGCGGTGGTCATTTGGTCAGTCATCTATGCGGCGATCCTGAGGAAAGTCATTTGGCGGTGGCGTGAATTGCGCCGCGCTCGCCCGGGCGTGAAAATGTGGCTCGGGCGAGCGATTGGGCAGTCTTCTGGCGTTATCCGTCGGTCAATTTTTTCTTGACGTCGAGCCCGACGCCCTTGTTGACGAACTGTAGCGTGTAGGATTGGCCGTAAGGGATGCTGGCCTTGATGACGTCGGCTTCCACCATCTTGTCGAAGAACGATTGGATGTGCTCGTCGCTCATGGCGCCTATGCCTTTGGTGAGCGCTTCGCCTGAATCGACGATCTCATATTCCTTGAGCTTGTCGATGGTGAAATCGATTTGCTCTTTGGTCATGCCGGGGTTGGCTTTCATGATCATGTCGACGGCTTTGGAGTTGTCCCCATAAAGGAAATTATACCAGCCTATGGCGGAGCCATCGACGAAACATTGCACCACCTCGGGCTTTTCCTCGATCAGCTCGTCCCGGGTTTCAACGGTGGTCGAATAGGAGTTGTAACCGTAATCGGCGAGAAGAAAGATGACGGGTTTGAAGCCGGCTTCTTTTTCAATCGCATAAGGCTCCGAGGTCACATAGCCCTGTTGGGCGGATTGCGGATTGGCGATGAAGGGCGCGGGGTTGAACGTATAAGGACGCACTTGTTCAAGCGAAAAGCCGAACTCCGACACCATCCACCGATAAAAGGAGTTGAGGCCGTCCTTGCCAAGGAGAATTGGAATGGTCTTCAGGCTCTCCCATGTGTCCAGCCCTTGATCCGGATGGGTCATCAGCACCTGCGGCTCTTTCTGGAAATGAACCGCCACGACCTTGGTGGGAATGCCTTGTTCGATCGAGGCGAAAGCTTCCAACATGTTGCCGCCCATGAGGAAGTCGATTTTCCCAACAGGCAGAAGAATCCGATTATTGGCTTGCGGGCCGCCCGGCTTGATCTCAACGTCGAGACCGCAGGCCTCATAGGTTCCATCGGCCAGCGCTTGATAGTACCCGCCGTGCTCGCCCTGGGCGACCCAGTTGGTTCCAAAGACAACTTTTTCCAGCGCGTGCGCCTGTGTGGCGGTTCCTGAAAGCGCTAATAGAACAGCGAGTTGAAGCGTTTTACCCATGATTTTCCACCTCTGTTTGATGTGATTTCTAGCGAAACTCGCTCCGGCTTTCGCGTCTCTTTTGAACGCTTATTGCTTAAACGCCCTATTCGGGGGGCGTTTTGTATTAGCGCCTTTTGGGGAGCAAATGATCGCTTGGACCTGATTGAAGTTTTTAAGGCTACGCTGTGGCAAGTTTTATGCCATTATCACGATACGTGAAAAATCCAGTCAGATCCCCATCCCGACGATTATTCAATTTCATTCCAGTGCGGAATGCAAACTTTAACCGGCGCATGTGCACAATAAAACGTCAGAGGTTTCGTTTTGAGCAGGCGTTGAGAGGGTTGCGGCGAAAGAGCTTCGCCCGTTAAATAGGGTTTGCGTCATTCTCAATTCACCGGGAGCATTTAATGAGTAAGGCCGTTACGCCGTCGTCCATAAGGCCGCCTTTCGCCCGGTATAGCCATGGGATTGAAGTCCCGCCCGCGCATCGATTGCTATTTTGCTCTGGTCAGCTGGGAATTACCTCCGAGGATCATATTCCGGCAGGGGTTGAGGCCCAAACGGAGCTTTGCTTTCATAATATTGGCGCGATTTTGCAGGAGGCGGAAATGGACTTCACCGATATCGTGCGAATTAATGCTTACGTCACCGGTCGGGAGCATTTGCCGGGATATATGAAAGTTCGCGATGGCTTCATCAGTGATCCGCCCCCCGCCTCCACCCTGATGATTGTTTCCGGTTTCGCTCGGGAGGAGTTTGTGGTTGAGATTGAGGTTATCGCTGCAAAGCCTGAGTAACGCCGTCAGTTTGAAGGATCATCATGATGCGTCAATGGATCAAGGATCCCATCGCCATGCTCGCCGATGGCGCGGAGCGGGGCTTGGTCGTCGAAAACGGCGTTATCTGCGAGCTGGTGGGGAAGGGGAAGGAGCCGTCGCTTCCCGTGGATAGCGTGTTTGACGCCTCCTCTCATGTGGTCATTCCGGGGTTGATCAACACCCATCACCACTTTTTCCAGACGTTGACCCGCGCCCATCCTAGCGCCATCAACAAAGAGCTTTTTCCGTGGCTGCAGTCTCTTTATCCGATTTGGGCGCGTAACGTCACGCCGGAAACCTTTCGTCTTGGCACGCGCCTCGCGTTGACCGAATTGCTCATGTCTGGATGCACAACGGCGGCGGATCATCATTATCTTTTCCCTATGGGGCTGAATCAGGCGGTGGACATTCAGGTGGAGGAGGCGCGCCGCCTGGGCGTGCGCATGACGGTGACCCGCGGCTCCATGAACCTCAGCGAGAAAGACGGCGGATTGCCGCCAGATGGCGTGGTGCAGGATGAAGACGTTATTCTGGCTGATTGCGAGCGGGTTTTGTCGGCCTATCACGACACTCGGGCGGGGGCGTTCATTCAGATCGCTCTCGCGCCCTGCGCGCCTTTCACTGTGACCAAGCGGTTGATGCGTGAAAGCGTGACTTTGGCGGAGAAATATGATTGCCGGCTCCATACGCATCTAGGCGAAACCAAAGACGAAGATGACTATTGCCTACATCACTTTCAGTGCCGTCCGGTTGACTATCTGGAAGAATGCGGATGGCTGAATGAGCGGGTCTGGCTGGCCCATGGGGTTCATTTCACTGATGATGAAATCAAACGTTTGGGGCATGCCTGCGTGGGCGTTTGTCATTGTCCTACGTCGAACATGACATTGGCGTCGGGACAATGCCGCACCAAAGAGCTGGAGGCTGCTGGATCTCCTGTAGGGCTTGGGGTGGACGGTTCCGCCTCGAACGATAACTCCAACCTTATGGAGAGCGTGCGTCACGCTTTGATGCTCAACCGTTTGACCTATGACGCGGCGAGCGTGACCCATTTCGACGCGCTGCGCTGGGCGACCGAAGGCTCCGCCCGTTGTCTTGGCCGGGATGACATTGGTTCGATCGCTGTTGGCAAGCAGGCGGATTTGGCTATGTACACTTTGGATGAACTGAGGTTTTCTGGCGCGGGAGACCCGCTCGCCGCGCTTGTTCTTTGCGGCGCGCATAAGGCGGACCGGGTGATGGTCGCCGGTGAGTGGAAAATCGAAGAAGGACTGCCCACAGGGTTTGATATTGGCGAGCTGCGCCATCAGCATGGCGAGGCGGCGAAGCGGTTTCTTGAGACTTTGTAAGACTTGTTGAAAACTGACGCGCAAGCGAGGAAGAGCTGGCGTCAGTTTTCAAGAGCGAATTATAGGCTTTTGCGCGTTTAAACTTCTATCCGCGCCGCTTTGGCGAAATAGGCGATAATCAACGTCATGAGCGCCAGCACGGTGAAGGCGAGGCCAAGCGTGGCGTGTTCTCCGATATAACCAAGCATGGGCGGACCGATCAGGAATGCGCCATATCCCAGCGTCGACATGGCCGCAAGTCCCTCTCCTGGCGACATGACGGGGTCGTTGGCGGCGCGGGAGTAGACGATGGGGGCTATGACGGCGACGCCCATGCCAGTCAGAAGCAGCCCGGCGAAAACCACCCAGATGAAACCGGGAAATGGGAATGCGTCAGGCAGGATCACCATTGCAAGTCCGGCGAAAGCGATAAGGCCGCTGACCCGCGCGACCCGGTCGCGCCCATAACGGGTGATGAAACCATCGCCAAACCAGCGGATCACGACCATTCCCGTGGAGAATGTCGCCAGTCCTAGGGCTCCGTTCGTCTCGCTTAGCAGCAGGTCCTGCACCAGGTAGACGGCGCTCCAGTCGGTCATGCCGCCTTCGCATAACCCGGCGGCGAAACCCATGATTCCCACCGGCAACAGCGACATGCGCGGCAGGGCGATGATCTTGCGTTTTTTTACCGCGCCGCGCGGCTCTGCGCCCCAAGCGTCGCGGGTGAGGAAAATCGTGATGGCGGCGAGAAACAGCGCGTAAGCGGCGAAATGTTGAAGCACGGAGAAACCGCCGTAAACGGCGAGAGCGCCAAGGCCTGCTCCCACGCCGACGCCTAGGCTGAACAGGGCGTGAAAGCGCGACATGACGGCGCGTTTTCCCGCAGTTTCCACTTCCGCGCCCCAAGCGTTCATGGCGATGTCCAGCGCGCCGTTCGCCGCGCCGAAAAAGAACAGGATAAGTCCCATCTGCCAGGGGGCGGCGGCAAGACCAAGGGCGATCAATCCTCCTGCGTAAAGGGGGATGAGGATGCGGGAGATGCGCGCTGCGCCAAAGCGGTCGATTAAATTCCCGGCGAATGGGAAGGAGAGGATGGCCCCCGCCGCCGCGCCTAAAAGCAACAGCCCGAGCGTCGCCTCGCTCATGTTCAAATCAATCAGCACGCTGGGAATGCGCGCCGCCCATGAGCCAAAAAGAGAGCCGCAGAAGAAAAACATCGCACCGACGGCGATACGTGATTTGCGAAATGTCATCAGGTCGTCTCAAATCGAGGAGTGAAGTTTAATCCTTGCCGATAAGCCTTACGCTAGGAAAGTTAAAGGCGTGTGATGCAGGTCACAGGAGCGTCTTTTGCCCAATTTTAGGTGAGTTCGTCGTCTTGATGATCAAGATGGCTCTTAGCTGTTGCGTGAATGGGCCAGCGCGACATAACGTGTACTCTTCAGATTCCACTTTTTTCACGGCAAATTTTAACAATTGGACACAGCATGACGCTTTTCCCGCGCCGTTTCTGGCAAGATATGACAACGCTTGATTTCGCCAATGGCCGCACAGACGACTGGATCGCGGTGTTGCCGGTGGCGGCGATTGAGCAACATGGCCCCCATTTGCCGGTGGCCACGGACACGGCGATCATGGAGGGGCAAATCGCACGGGTTGTGGAGCTTGCGCCTCCAGATCTGCCGTTGACTTTTTTGCCGGTGCAGCAGGTGGGCAAGTCAAATGAGCATATTTCTTCGCCGGGCACTTTGACCCTTGATTGGGAAACGGCGACCAAGGCTTGGCTTGAGATTGGCGACAGCGTTGCGCGGGCGGGCGTGCGCAAGTTGATCGTCGTCTCGTCCCATGGCGGCAACACGCCGATGGTGGACATTATTACGCGGGAATTGCGCATTCGTCATGAGATGTTGGCGGTGGGCACTCATTGGGCGAGATTTGGCCAGCCAGAAGGCGTCTTTCCAGATGCTGAGTTTACTTACGGCATTCACGGCGGCGACGTGGAGACGTCGATCATGTTGCATTTGCGTCCAGATCTTGTGCGTATGGAAATGGCCGAAGACTTCCGCTCCACGCAGCTGTCTTTTCGCGAGGAGTTCAAACATTTGCGCGGCCATGGTCCCCATCAGTTCGGGTGGAAGGCGCAGGACCTCAACGCCAAGGGCGCGGTTGGCGACGCTAGCGCCGCCAGTGCGAAAAAAGGCGAAGCTTCTTTGGAGCACGCCGCAAATGGGTTCATTCAGCTGGCGCAGGACGTTCACGAATTTGACTTGGCGCGGCTGTGGTCGGCTGAGCTTTAAGAGCGCTTCGTTAAGCGCCTAGGAAATCTCTCCAAGTTCGAGGGCGAGCTCCCATGCGGTGAGATCGAAGCCAATCATGTTCTTGTTGCTCGTCTCTAAAATGGGGCGCTTGATGATTGACGGCTGTTGCAGCATCAAGGCTGTGGCGGCCGCCTCAGTATTGGTTTTCTCTTTGACGTCGTCAGGCAGCTTGCGCCAGGTGGTTCCACGCGTGTTCAGAACCTTTTCCCAGCCGAACTCCTTGATGAAGCTTTCCAGCTTTGTCAGGTTCACGCCTTTTTTCTTGTAGTCGTGAAATTGATAATCGACGCCGGCTTCGGTTAAAAAACGGCGGGCTTTTTTGACGGTGTCGCAATTGGCGATTCCATAAAGCGTAATTGTCATACGGCTGCCTTCTCGTTCTGTAGCGAAACGTTTCTGCGGTTATCCGCGCTTGCGTCTTCAGTTTTTCCGGGTGTTACCATGGCGCGCCGTGATGTCCAATAATTTCGCATGTTTGAATTTTCGCTGACGCCATAATTGCAAGTGATTGAAAATATGCGATTTTGTTATTCTCCTGTGTAATAGTTGGTCATTGCTGAAATTGACGGCGCCTATTTTCGTTTTTCCTTGATTTATCCGATTTTTCGTCCGACGCTTGTCAATCGGTTGCATATAAAATCGTTTCCGCGTCGCTATAAAAGCAGGTTGTTCGTGCCAAAGACCTATACCGCCAAAGAGATGCTCGCCAAGCTTGTGAGCTTTCCAACTGTTTCCCAAAACAGCAATCTTGATTTGATTCGTTTTGTGGAAAGTTATCTCGCCGATCATGGGGTGGCGTCGCGCTTGACTTATGACGACACGGGCGAAAAGGCCAATTTGCACGCGGTTATCGGTCCGCAGGTTGACGGCGGCGTTGTGTTGTCTGGTCACACGGACGTTGTTCCCACGGAAGGGCAGAACTGGTCGAGCGATCCCTTCGTTTTGACTGAGCGCGACGGGGCTTTGTTTGGCCGCGGCGCCGCCGATATGAAAGCCTTCTCGGCCATTGCGCTGGCGCTTGTTCCTGAAATGATCGCCGCGCCCTTGCGCCGTCCCATTCACATCGCTTTGTCTTATGATGAAGAGGTGGGGTGTCTCGGCGCGCCGCGCCTGATCGACGATATGATGGCTGAGGGGCCGCGCCCCGTTTCCGTCATTGTTGGCGAGCCAACGCTTATGAAAGTGGTTGTCGGACAAAAAGGCACGGCGCTTTTGCGCACGAGCGTCACCGGGTATCCGGTTCACTCTAGCCAATTGAACCGAGGCGCGTCGGCGATTACGGCCGCAGCTCGGTTGATCACTTGGCTGGATGAGCAAACCAGCGCCAACGCCGCCGCCGCCGATCCCGCATGTCGTTTCGACCCGCCCTATACGACGTTGCATTGCGGCACGGTGTCGGGCGGAACGGCCCATAATATCGTCGCGCAAAATTGTAGTTTCCTTACGGATATCCGCTGGTTGCCTGATGAGCGGCTGGAGGACTGGGTGGCGCGTTATGAAACCTATGTGCGCGATGTGGTCGAGCCGGATTTGCAGGCGCGTCATCCCGACACCTCTATTGAAATTGAGCAATTGGCCTATGTTCCCGGGTTGCGACCGGAGCCCTTCGCGCAGGAGGGGGCGTCTTCTGACGGCGATGCGCAGTTTGAAGCTGAAGCTCTCGCCCGGCGCATTACGGGCGACAATGAACGGACTGTTGTCGTTTACGGTACGGAAGCGGGACAATTTCAGGCGGCGGGGTTGTCCGTCGTGGTTTGCGGCCCGGGTTCCATTGATCAGGCGCATCAACCCGATGAATTCATCACTGTGGCGCAATTGTTGGCGGGTGAAACTTTTATTCGCAAAATGATAGGCGCTCTCGCCACATAAAGTGGCATATGGACTCTGGACGAGCCATCGTGGCCTTGTTTAGACTTCAACTAAATGACCAAGACAGAATGTGAAATTCTGCGGGGCTTTGGAAAAATTAAATTTCTGAACGAGTTAGATTGTTTGGAACAATCTAGAAAGTGAAAGAGGGGAATAATGAAAATTCGAAGCATGGCGCTTACTGCTATCAGCCTTGTCGCCCTGATGGGCTCGCAAGCCTCCGCTGAAACCTTGAAGTTCGCGTTTCAGGGCACGTTGAACGCGCTTGACCCATACAGCTTGAATGAAACTTTCACGCTCAGCTCTCTCGGAAATGTTTATGAGGGATTGACGCGCCGCGGTCCAAATCTGGAGATCGAACCGGGTCTTGCGGAAAGTTGGGAGGCTGTTGAGCCGAACCGTTGGCGCTTCAAGCTCCGTAAGGGCGTGAAGTTCCACAATGGCAATGATTTCACCGCGGAAGACGTGGCGTTTTCGGCGACGCGCGTTCGCTCCGACGGTTCCGATCTTGTCACCCGCATTGGCTCCGACGTTAAGGTCGAGGTGATCGACGATTACACTGTTGACTTTATCTTGCCTGGTCCCAACCCAATTTTGAATGCGGAATGGGACACTTGGTACATCATGGACAAGGAGTGGAGCGAAGAAAACGACGCCGTTCGCGTCACCTCCGCTTCCGACACCAACCCCAATTTCGCGGCGCTTCACGCCAATGGCACCGGCCCCTTCAAGATTGCAAGCCACGAGCCGGGCGTTAAGACTGTTTACGAGGCGAATCCCAATTGGTGGGATATGCCGATGCATAACCTCGATACGGTTGAGTTTACGCCGATTTCGTCTGACGCCACGCGCATCGCCGCGCTTTTGTCGGGCGAGCTGGACATGGTGTATCCGGTTCCCGTGCAGGACATCAAACGCGTTGACGGCAACGACGGCACGCGCGTGATGACCGGTCCGGAAACGCGTACGATTTTCCTTGGCATGGACCAGCGCCGTGACGAGCTGCTCTATTCCGACGTGAAGGGCAAAAACCCCTTCAAGGACGTGCGGGTGCGTAAGGCCTTCTATCAGGCGATCGACATGGATGCGATCAAGGATAAGATCATGCGTGGCTTGTCCGAGCCGGCCGCTCTTTTGATCTCCCCATATCTGTTCTCGCTTTCCAACGAGTTCGAGCGGTTCCCGTACGATCCGGAAGCCTCGAAAAAATTACTGGCGGAAGCTGGCTATCCTGATGGCTTCACCGTAGGCATGGATTGCCCGAACGACCGCTACGTCAATGACGAGGCGATCTGTCAGGCCGTGGCCTCTTTCCTCGCGCGCGTTGGGGTGAAAGTTGATCTGAACGCCCAGCCGAAAGCGAAATATTTCGCCAAGGTTCTGGCTTCCGGCGGTTACGACACGTCCTTCTATTTGCTTGGCTGGACCCCCAGCTCGTTCGATAGCCACAACATCATGGCGAACATCATTGGGTGCCGGGATGATTCTGGTAAAGGCAGCCCGTTCAACTTCGGCGGTTACTGCAACCCGGAAGTTGATAAGCTCGGAGAGGAAATTCTGGTTGAAAACGATCCTGAAACCCGGGATCAACTCATCAAGAAAGCCTTCATGATAGCTCATGAAGACGTGTCTCATATTCCGTTGCACCAGCAGGCTTTGGCTTGGGGCGTTTCCGATAAGCTGGACCTTGTTCAGCGTGCGGACAACCAGTTCAAGTTTCGCTTTGTAACCAAGAACTAAGGCGTACACGCCATTTGCGTCCGGCGGCGGCCGTCGCCGGACGTTTTTTTCAAGCCTACCAGACCGCTCGAGAGTCCTATGCTCGCTTTTGCTATCCGTCGCTTCTTTCAGGCGATTCTCGTCATGTTGGTGGTCGCCCTGATCTCCTTCACGCTTTTTCGTTTCGTTGGCGACCCGGTCAACCAGATGGTCGGCGTTGACACAAGCCCGGAGCAGCGTGAAGCGCTTCGTGAAAAACTGGGCTTGAACGACACCGTGATTGTTCAATTTTCCCGTTTCATCATGAATGCGGCGGAGTTCAATTTCGGCGTCTCTTATCAGTTCAAGCAACCGGTTTCCGAATTGTTCAAGAAGCGGTTGCCAGCGACATTGGAACTGTCGTTCGTCTCTGCGGTTTTCGCCCTGGTCCTGGGGATCGTTATGGGGGTTTATACGGGGCTGAACCGCGACAGTTGGCTTTCCAAGTTCTTTCTTGGGGTGTCATTGGTGGGGATCTCGCTGCCCACCTTCTTCATTGGGATTTTGTTGATTTTCATTTTTTCTGTCTGGCTGCAATGGCTTCCAAGTTTTGGCCGGGGAGAGGTCGTTCATATCGGTTGGTGGACGACGGGGCTCTTGACCGTGAGCGGATTGAAAGCTCTGGTGCTGCCGTCCATCACACTTGGTTTGTTTCAAATGACGTTGATCATGCGCCTTGTGCGCGCGGAAATGCTTGAGGTCATTCGCACTGATTACATTAAATTCGCCCGCGCTCGCGGATTGCCGGACCGGATCGTGCATTTCAGTTACGCGCTAAAGAACACAATGGTGCCGGTTATCACCATCACCGGTTTGCAAGTAGGCTCGATCATCGCCTTCGCGATTATCACGGAAACGGTTTTTCAATGGCCGGGCATGGGACTGTTGTTCCTTCAGGCCGTGCAAAACGTGGATATTCCGATTATGGCGGCTTATCTGCTGTTGATCGCCTTTTTGTTCGTAGTGATCAATCTGATCGTAGATATTCTCTATTTCATTGTTGATCCGCGCTTGCGTGCGGAACGCGCGGTGATGTGAGGGGCATTTTTCATGACTGAAGCCACCCTAAAAGGTAGCGATCCAAAATCTCCTGAAGCTCAGCGCGGCTGGTTTAAACGGGCGATTGAAAGTGATCTGTTTTATTCGTTCCGCCGTTCAAAAGTTGCGATGGTCGCGGCTTTCATAACCTTACTGTATTTTTTGGGGGCCTTGCTGGCTCCTTGGATCGCGCCGCATAACCCGTTTGATTTAGCAAGCATATCGATCATGGACGCGCGCATCCCCCCTGTTTGGGAGGACTATGGCGATTCCGCTTTTCCGTTAGGCACGGATGACCAGGGGCGAGACCTTCTCTCCGCCATTCTATATGGCGCGCGCATATCGCTGGCGGTCGGTTTTCTTTCGGTTCTCTTTGCTGCGACATTGGGTATTTTTCTGGGCCTTCTGGCCGGTTATCTGGGCGGTCGCGTCGACGCGATTATCATGCGGATAGCGGAAGTTCAGTTGACGTTTCCTGCCATTTTGATCGCCCTGCTTGTTGACGGCGCCGCCCGTGGGATCTTTGGCAATCTTGATCGTGAAAAATTCGCTTTCTGGATTCTGGTGTTCTCTATTGGTCTGTCCTTCTGGGTTCAATATGCGCGTACGGTGCGTGGCTCGACCTTGGTTGAAAAAAATAAGGAATACGTTCAAGCCGCGCGGCTGATCGGGATTCATCCGATGGTGATCATGTTCCGTCATGTTCTTCCCAATGTTATCGGTCCGGTTCTTGTGATCGCGACCATCAATCTGGCGCTGGCGGTGATCACGGAGGCGACGCTTTCCTTTCTTGGCGTAGGCGTTCCGCCGACACAGCCCTCGCTTGGAACCTTAATCCGTATCGGCAATGACTTTCTATTTTCCGGGGAGTGGTGGATCGCCATTTTCCCGGGCATAGCGCTGGCTATTCTCGTTTTGGCGGTCAATCTTCTGGGCGACTGGCTGCGCGACGCGCTCAACCCGAAACTACGATAGGAGACTGGAGATGACTGAGACGCCTCTTCTCTCTGTTCGAAATCTGAAAGTTGAATTTCCGACGCGACGCGGGCTTCTTACGGCGATTAACAACACGTCTTTTGACATTCACAAAGGTGAAATTCTGGGCGTCGTTGGGGAGTCGGGCGCGGGTAAATCGATCACCGGCACGGCCGTTATAGGGCTGTTGGAGCCGCCCGGGCGTATTGCGTCGGGCGAAATTCTGCTTAATGGCGAACGGATCGATAATTTACCGAAAAAGGCCATGCGTAAAATTCGTGGGAAGCGAATTGGCATGATTTTTCAAGATCCGCTGACAAGTCTGAACCCACTTTTCACCATCGGCCGGCAATTGATCGAAACCATCGTCACTCACCTGCCGGTGTCGGAAAAGGAAGCGCGTTCACGGGCCATTCAACTGCTCGAAGAGGTGGGGATTCCCGCTGCTGAACAAAGGCTTTCCGCATATCCCCATCAGTTTTCCGGGGGTATGCGCCAGCGTGTGGTGATCGCGCTCGCCCTTTGCGCCGAGCCTGAGCTGATCATCGCGGATGAGCCGACGACGGCGCTTGACGTTTCCGTGCAGGCGCAGATTATCAAGTTGCTGAAACGGGTGTGCGATGATCACGGCGCTTCGGTCATGCTCATCACCCATGACATGGGCGTCATTGCGGAAACGGCGGATCGGGTTGCGGTGATGTATTCGGGGCGAATTGCGGAAATCGGTCCGGTGCGCGATGTGGTGAAACATCCGCATCACCCTTATACGTCCGGCTTGATGGGAGCGATTCCCGCAATTGACGGGGGCGATGAGCGACTGGTTCAAATTCCCGGCGCCATGCCGCGCCTTGACGCGATTCCTAAGGGGTGCGCGTTTCGTCCTCGGTGCAGTAAGGCCTTCGACAAGTGTTCGGTTGACCGCCCTGATCCTATAGAAATTGGCGGCAGTCGTGTCGCATGTTGGTACGCTGCTGATTTAGCGGCGAAAGAGGAGGCGGTGTGATGGCTACATCTCCTGACGACGCTGTCATCAAGGTTCAGGATTTATCGCGAACTTTCGATGTTTCAAAACCTTGGCTGAACCGCGTTCTTGAACGCAGCCCCAAGGCTTTTTTGCGCGCTGCGCAGGATATTTCTTTTTCGATTGGTCGTGGAGAGACTTTCGCTCTCGTTGGCGAATCCGGATCTGGAAAGTCAACCGTCGCTAAGATGGTGGTCGGTCTGCTGGAGGCCTCCAGGGGTGAGATTAACGTAGATGGCGTGAATATGCGCGAGCCGCATTCCAAGGAGGCCATTCGCGATTTGCGCCGCCGGATGCAAATGATCTTTCAAGACCCCTATGCCAGCCTTAACCCTCGCTGGAGAGTGGAGCGGATTATCGCCGAGCCTATTCGCGCTTTTTCACTGGAGCATAGCGAAAAGGCGATTAAGAACCGTGTCGGCGAATTGCTTGAATTGGTTCGCCTTGACCCCCGGGATGGAAATAAATTCCCGCATGAATTTTCCGGTGGTCAGCGTCAACGTATCTGTATTGCGCGCGCGTTGGCGTCCAAACCGGAGTTCATTGTGTGCGATGAGCCCACGTCAGCTCTTGACGTCTCGGTGCAAGCGCAAATTCTGAACTTGATGCGGGATCTGCAAGATGAGTTCGGGCTGACCTACCTATTTATCAGCCATGATCTTGCCGTGGTTCGTCATATGGCGAAGCGCATCGGGGTTATGTATCTTGGGCGCCTTGTTGAGATCGCTGATTCGAAAGAGTTATTCAGAAATCCACGGCACCCTTATACGCAGATGTTGCTGGATGCGATACCGGATCTGGAAATGTCCGGCAAACAACGAAAAAGCGTCGAAGGCGAAATTCCTAATCCAATCAACCCTCCGAAAGGCTGTTCATTCCACCCGCGCTGTCCCTATGCGGATGAGAAGTGTCAAAGAGAATTACCTGTTCTGTGTGACATTGAAGACGGAGGGGAGTTTGCGGCGCAAGTGGCGTGTCATGCGGTTATGGATGGAAGGGTTTGAAGACGCGGGCGATTTGTCCTGCTGTTTGGAGCCGGTCTCTGTAACTTCAGTCAATCTACGTTCCGCCGCCGTTGTAAGAGTGGCCGGTTGTTCGATGATGATGAGAATCAGCAGAGTGAGCTCTTTACAGCTTTTACGTGAGTCTTGGTTTGATATTGCATTGTTTTTGGGGGCGTGGAGTTTCTTAATAGGGACCCGCTGGATAGATAAGCTCTAATATTATAGAGAATTGACTGATCGCTGAAATGTATTGGCGTGGTGTTTTCATCTACAGGTCGTTTTGTTCCGTACGTTTCTGGCGACATATTTTTATTGGATTTTGTATGAATTACTATATTTATTCAAGTATTTTGAAATAAAAAGCGGGGAAGCAAATGCTTCCCCGCTGACTTACTGAAAAGTGATAGAATAAAATTTTCGTTTTAATTTTAAAATATTGGTGTTGCCCCACACGCCCACTCACCACTTTGTTTGTGTAGTTACAACTTTAAAACAACTTTAAGTATGCCTTTATGATGGCATATGTTTTTTCGGTTGTAAACGGTATGGTTGTAAAAAAAATTCTCATCTACTGAAATTATATTTAATTTTGTGAGCTTTTTCCAAGAGAACATGCCCACCAGCAATCTGGATGATGCTAATAGTAAACTCCCCATCGGCCATTGCTTCAAGCGGATAAAATGAAACCTAAAACTCACTTTTGCAACTATGGGAATATGGCTGGCTGGTGCGCGGGCCTTGTTTTTTTGGCGGCGCTCTTTGCCGCGGTGACTTTTAATGGGCTGGCTTCAGACCTGACGGGAGGGTTGGGGCCACTGGCGGGGCTGGGCGTTAGCGGTGCGGCGTTGCTGGTCTATTGTTCGTTTATTTTTCAGCGCGGCTCCAGTGGAGCTGGGCTTGGAGACGTTGGGTTCTTCGGCTGTGTCTTGACGTTTGCCTGGTTAATGTTTTTGCTTATTTATGTTTTTGCGTTTGACTGGAGCGAAGAGGCCAGCGGCTATCTTGCCCTGCTAACATTGCTTATTAGTTTTTCTCTCATCTCTATATGGCTTGCGGAGGGGAGGGGCTGGGCTGAGGCCGCCTCGGCGAGCCAGCGTCGGGTGGCCAGCGCGGGGTTAATGATTGGGGCGGCGTTGGCGTGCGCGGCGACCGCGGCGCGTTTGTATAATGGCGCCGGCGTCGAGGCGGCGCTGCTTGCCGCTGTCCCGGTGTTGTTAATGGCGGCGCCGGTTCTTAACCACCTCGCGGTTTTCAGCGCTTTGGCGTTTGGACGTCGCGTGGCCGGGCGTTACGGCGTGTGTTTTGATTCTCTCACGCACCTGAGGGCGGCCGCTGAAATTGACGCCGTCTTTTTTGCTCGCACTGGCGTGCTGAGCGAAGCGACGCCCTATATCACTGACATCAGAGCGTTTGACCGCGATGACGCGCGGCTTCTACGGATAACCGCTTCCGCGGTTCTTGCTGCGACTCATCCGATTTCGCAGGCAATTGTTCGTGAGGCTCAAAGACGCGGTCTTTCTTTGACGTCCCCCGCAGCTTTTGTGGAAATTCCAGGCGAAGGCGTCGTTGCAGAGCTGGCAGGCCAGCGGGTGGCGATAGGCAATGCGGCGCTTATGGCTCGCGAACGCGTGGATGGTTTTATGATCGGTCAAATAGCGCGAAGTTTTGAGGCGGAGGGCAAATCTTCGGTGAATGTCGCGTTGGCGGGCTTTCCTGTCGGGGTAATCGCATTGGCGGATCCGCTGCGTCCGGAAGCGCAAAAAACGGTCATGCGGCTTCGACGCGCTGGGATGAAAACGGTTCTCTCTTCTGGCGAAAGTCACACGGTTGCGACGGTGCTTGCCGGTTATCTCGGGTTGGAGGAAGTGGTAAGGCGCGAGGGGGAGCAAGATATATCGCTTCATGCGGCATATGCCGACACGCAAGGCTGGACGCCGGCGTTTGTCGATAGAAAAACAACGCCTCTAGAAGGCGAGGCGTCATATGAAACTCAAATTTCGCTGTGTATTTTCCAAAGTGCGCAGGCTGGAGCGATGGGCGCGGTGGCGTGCGATTCCATTGAGATCGCGCCCGTGAATTTATCCCGCCTTCCGGACGTTTTTCTAATTGCCCGGCGAGCCGTCGCCATGGCGCGGTGGAATTCTGGGATTGCATTGGCCTTCACCATGATAGCCATTCCGGCCGCATTGAGCGGCGCCGTCACAGCTGGCGTCGCGTTTTTGGCGTTTTTGGCGTCTGCCTTGGGCATTATTCTGAATTCCGCACGCCTTCTGCTATATCACCCGGATCAGAAGGATTGATTTCGTCGTAATTATCATACAAATAAGGCGTGACGCGAAAACATTAAATACGGAATCCCGCCAGCGTTTGAGCAGGTCGCGGACGGCGCCGTGCATCCGTATATTCAGGAGGGAATAAATGCCAGATAAATCCAAAACCGCTTTGCGCTCTCGCGCGTGGTTCGATAATCCCGATAATCCGGGAATGACGGCGCTTTACATTGAGCGTTATTTGAATTTTGGTTTGACGCGCGAGGAACTGCAATCTGGCAAGCCGATCATTGGGATCGCGCAGACCGGTTCGGATTTGTCCCCATGCAACCGCCATCATATCGAGTTGGCCAAGCGCGTGCGCGAGGGTATTGTCTCCGCGGGCGGGATTTGTTTCGAATTCCCCGTTCACCCGATTCAGGAAACCGGCAAGCGTCCGACGGCGACCCTTGACCGCAATCTTGCATATCTTGGATTGGTGGAGTTGCTGTATGGCTATCCGCTCGACGGCGTCGTGCTGACAATTGGCTGTGATAAAACAACGCCTGCATGTTTGATGGCGGCGGCCACCGTCAATATTCCCGCCATTGCGTTGTCTGTTGGGCCGATGTTGAACGGTTGGCATCGGGGGGAGCGCACCGGCTCTGGCACGATCGTTTGGAAAGCGCGCGAAATGCTCGCCGCCGGTGAGATCGACTATCCTGAATTTATGGATATCGTGGCGTCTTCCGCGCCGTCGGTTGGTTATTGCAACACCATGGGAACGGCGACTACGATGAATTCGCTCGCCGAGGCCCTTGGCATGCAATTGCCGGGGGCGGCTGCCATTCCCGCTCCTTATCGGGAACGCGGTCAGATGGCCTATGTGACCGGGAAGCGCATCGTTGATATGGTTTGGGACGACGTAAAACCATCTGACGTCATGACCCGTGAAGCCTTTGAGAACGCCATTGTCGTTAACTCGGCTATTGGCGGCTCCACCAACGCGCCTATTCACCTGAACGGCATCGCGCGACATTTGGGCGTTGAGCTGGACAATGACGATTGGCAAAAAATCGGCCATGACGTTCCGCTTCTGGTAAACTTGCAACCCGCCGGAGAATATCTTGGCGAAGACTACCACCACGCCGGTGGCGTGCCGGCGGTTGTGGCGGAGTTGATGAAGGCGAATCTCTTGCCTCATCCATCCGCTTTGACGGTCAATGGTCAGTCTATCGGCGATAATTGCGCGGCGGCGGAGAACCTTGATACGAAAGTCATCAAGACCGTGGCTGAGCCCATGCTGGAGAAGGCCGGTTTCCTCAACCTCAAAGGCAATCTCTTCAATAGCGCAATCATGAAGACCAGCGTTATTTCCGATGAGTTCCGCAAGCGTTATCTGTCCAATCCTGATGATCCAAACGCTTTTGAAGGTCGGGCGATCGTGTTTGAAGGGCCGGAAGATTATCACGATCGGATCGATGATCCTTCTCTCAATATTGACGAGAATTGCCTGCTCTTTATTCGGGGGACCGGGCCTATCGGTTATCCGGGCGGCGCGGAAGTGGTGAATATGCAGCCGCCGGCGGCCTTGATCAAAAAGGGCGTTCTTGCTCTGCCATGCATTGGCGATGGACGCCAGTCCGGCACTTCCGGATCTCCGTCGATTTTGAACGCCGCGCCGGAAGCCGCCGCCATGGGCGGTCTGGCCTTGGTGCGCACGGATGATCGGATTCGCATTGATCTGAACAAATGCACGGCCGATATCTTGATATCCACGGAAGAGCTGGCGACGCGCCGTTCGGAGCTGGAGGCGAAAGGCGGCTTCCCTTATCCTGAAAGCCAGACGCCGTGGCAGGAAATTCAGCGCGAAATGGTCGATCAATTCGATAATGGCATGGTGTTGAAGCCTGCGGTGAAATACCAGGACGTCGCGCATCAACGCGGCCTGCCGCGCGATAATCACTGAGCAGGGCTTTTGGCGCCGTCGGCCATTGCCGGCGGCGTTTGGAACTTGGATGAAAAAAGGCGCGGAGATTAATCTCCGCGCCTTTTTTGTTTTGAAGCTTGCGTCCGTTAGATCGACTTGACGATCTCTTCGGTCATTTTTTTGGCGTCGCCAAACAGCATCATCGTTTTGTCCATGAAGAACAATTCGTTCTGAATGCCGGCGTAGCCAGAGCCCATGCCGCGCTTGATGAACAGCACGGTTCCCGCCTTATCAACGTCAAGGATCGGCATGCCGTAAATCGGCGAAGCCGTGTCGTCGCGGGCGGAGGGGTTGGTGACGTCATTGGCGCCGATGACGAACGCTACGTCAGCTTGTGAGAACTCCGAGTTGATGTCCTCAAGCTCAAACACTTCGTCGTAGGGCACATTGGCCTCGGCCAGCAACACGTTCATGTGGCCGGGCATGCGTCCGGCTACGGGGTGAATGGCGTATTTAACTTCAACGCCCTGTTCCTTCAGGATGTCGCCAAGTTCGCGCAATGCATGCTGTGCTTGCGCCACCGCCATGCCGTAACCGGGAACGATGATGACCTTGCTGGCGTTCTTCATGATGAAGCCGGCGTCTTCGGCCGAGCCCTGCTTAACTGGGCGCTCTTCTTCGCCGCCGCCGGCGCTTGTCGCCGTGTCGCCGCCAAAGCCGCCCAATATCACCGAGATGAAGGAGCGGTTCATGCCCTTGCACATGATGTAGGAGAGAATGGCGCCTGAGGAGCCCACGAGCGCGCCCGTGATGATCAACGCGGTATTCCCGAGGGTGAAGCCGATGCCGGCCGCCGCCCATCCTGAGTAGGAGTTGAGCATGGACACGACCACGGGCATGTCCGCGCCGCCGATTGGAACGATGATCAGGGCGCCGAAGACGAAGGACAGCAGCACGATCAGCCAAAAGACGAAATGACTTTCCGTCTGGGTGAGAACGATCACTAAAACCACGAGCAAGACGGCGAGGCCGATGTTGATGGCGTGGCGCATGGGCAGGATGATCGGCTTGCCGGACATGCGTCCGTCCAGTTTCGCGAAAGCGATAATGGAGCCGGTGAAAGTGATGGCGCCGATGGCGACGCCCAGCGACATTTCAACGAGGGCCTGAACATGGATATGCCCCGGCTCGCCGATGCCGAACGCCGTTGGCGCGTACATGGCCGCGGCGGCCACGAGCACGGCTGCGAGACCGACCAGCGAGTGGAAGGCGGCCACGAGTTGCGGCATGGCCGTCATGGCGATGCGTTTGGCGATGACCGCGCCGATGGCGCCGCCGATCCCCAGACCCGCCACGACAAGGACGCCGGAGCCGAAAGTAAGTCCGGACGCGATAAGCGTGGTGACGACGGCGATGGTCATGCCGACCATGCCGTAAATATTACCCTTGCGCGACGTTTCCGGGCTGGAAAGTCCACGAAGGGCCATGATGAAGAGTACGCCCGAAATCAAATAGAGCGTCGCGGTGATATTGGCTGACATCCGGCGCCCCCTAGCGTTGCTTTTTCTTGTACATGGCGAGCATTCTCTGGGTCACCAGAAAACCGCCGACAATGTTCACGCTGGCCATGACCAGAGCGAGAAACCCAAAAATCCGAGCGAGAACCGTGCCCTCTCCGCTGGCCAGATCCACTCCGACCGCTAAAAGCGCGCCGACGACGATGACCGAGGAGATGGCGTTGGTCACCGCCATCAAGGGCGTGTGCAGCGCGGGCGTTACCGACCAGACGACGTAATAGCCGACGAAAATGGTCAATACGAAAATGGATAGGCGAAAGACGAAGGGGTCAATCGCGCCATTCGTGGCGGCGCTGGCGACTTGTCCAACGCTCTCTGCTAGTTGATCGGCCTGGTCGCGGGCCACATCCGCCCATTGCTGAGCTTTGTCGGCCGCCGATTGCGCAGCGTCAGCGATCTCCTGAGGTGTTTTTCCGCTCATGCCGCTCCTCCCTGTTCTGAGGTTTCATCTTTGGCGAACGCCGGATGAACGACCCGGCCGTCGCGGCACAAAACCGTGGCTTTCACCAGTTCGTCGTCCCAATTTACAGCAAGCTTTTTCTCGTCTTTATCGACCAATGTCTGAACGAAGTTGAGAAGGTTCTTGGCGAAAAGCGTTGAGGCGGAAGCGGCGATCCGTCCGGCCATATTCAAATGACCCACGATTTTCACGTCGCCCACTTGCGCCACCGCGCCCGGCTCCGCGCCTTCCACGTTGCCGCCGCGCTCAACCGCCAGATCGACGACCACCGAACCGGGCTTCATGGTTTCGAGCATGTCGCGCGTGACCAGACGCGGCGCCGGCCGGCCGGGGATCAAGGCCGTGGTGATGACCAGGTCCTGCTTGGCGATATGGCTGGCGACCAGCTCCGCCTGTTTTTTCTGATACTCTTCAGACATCTGCTTGGCGTAGCCGCCAGCGGTTTCCGCCTGTTTGAACTCTTCATCTTCAACGGCGATGAATTTTGCGCCAAGAGATTCAACCTGTTCTTTCGCTGCGGGGCGTACGTCCGTTGCGGTGACGACGGCTCCGAGGCGCCGTGCGGTTGCGATCGCCTGCAAACCGGCGACGCCGGCTCCCATGACGAAAACACGGGCGGCGGGAACGGTTCCTGCAGCTGTCATCATCATGGGGAACGCGCGATCAAACTCGTTCGCGCCGTCGAGAACGGCCTGATACCCGGCGAGATTGGCTTGCGAGGACAGAATGTCCATGGACTGGGCGCGGGTGATGCGCGGCATGAACTCCATGGCGAAAGCGGCGAGGCCCGCGTCTCCCATGGCGGCGACTGCGTCTTCATGGCCGTAGGGGTCCATGGCGGCGAAGACGAGGGCGCCTTTTTTCATCAAAGGCAGTTCTTGGGCGCTGGGGCGGCGTACTTTCAAAACCACGTCGGCTTCCGCCAATGTGGCTTTGGCGTCTTCGGTGACAGATGCTCCAGCGGCCTCGAATTCGGCGTCGGGAATGCGCGAGAGAGCGCCCGCCCCGCGCTCAATGTTCACTTTAAAGCCGAGCGAGACGAATTTTTTCACCGTGTCCGGCGTCGCCGCCACGCGTGTTTCAACCGCCTCGCTTTCACGGGGCACTCCAATTATCATGCCATAGTCCTCCGATGAAGCCATTCGCGATCAGGAATGGCTTTAAATCTGATCATAACGTTTGAATGCGGTGAATTGATCAAACCGTCGTCATGATGAGAAAAAGGCCCGAAACAACAAAAACAACGGCGCTGGGAACCCAGCTTTTGCCTTTGATGACCGCGCCCATTGCGACAGCGACTAATGTCAGGACCGTGAAGACGGAGCCCAAGAAAGCGCCGATACCGCCACCAAAGGTGATCAGCGCCAAACAGAGCATGATGTTCAAAAGCGCGATCGTTCCGATTTGGGCGAACGAGATGAACCCTGCATAGGTCCTCTCATGTTCAGCGTAGTCCATTGCTGGCGCACTGGCTTCAGACATATATACCCCCTAAAGGTCGTAAAAAACTTTCATGCTCTTACCGCAAAGATCGGATTGGCGCAACGAATGATACGCATGACGATTGTTTGCTTACGTGTTGTTGCGACAAGCGCCTTGGCTAAGGGGCGGCGGTTTTAATTGTGCGCAGGATAAATTTTTTGCGGATATATGGGCGACGCCCTGACGGTCGCGGCGCCTTTTCGTTGGGCTCGCCAGCCGCTATTTCGCCGTTCACGCTCTCTCCAATTCGTCGATCAGGCGTTCAATGACTTTCAAGCCCATGTTCCAGAAATCTGGGTCGGCCGCGTTTAGTCCGAAGGGGGCGAGCAATTCACTATGATGTTTGGAGCCCCCCGCTTTCAAGAGGTCGAAATATTTCTCTTGAAAGCCCTCGTTCGCGTTTTCATAGACGGCGTAAAGCGAATTCACCAGACAGTCGCCGAACGCATAGGCGTAAACATAGAACGGCGAATGTATGAAATGCGGAATATAGGACCAAAAGCTTTCATATCCCGGGTGAAGCTCCACCGCAGGTCCAAGGCTTTCCACCTGGATCTCCATCCAGATTTCTCCAAGGCGCTCGCTGGTGAGTTCGCCGTGTTTGCGCTCAAGGTGAACTTTGCGTTCAAAGGAGTAAAACGCGATTTGCCGCACTACGGTGTTGAGCATGTCCTCGACCTTGCCGGCGAGCATGATCTTGCGTTGCTCAGGGGTTTTCGCTTTCGCGATAAGCGAGCGGAACGTCAGCATTTCCCCAAAAACGCTCGCCGTCTCCGCAAGCGTCAATGGGGTGGGCGCCATGAGGGGGCCATTTCGCGCTGCGAGAACCTGATGAACCCCGTGGCCAAGCTCATGGGCGAGGGTCATGACGTCGCGAATTTTGCCTTGATAGTTCACCAGCACATAAGGGTGTGCGCTTGGCGTCGTGGGGTGGGCGAAAGCGCCGGGGGCTTTTCCGGGGCGCGCGGGAGCGTCAATCCAGTTTTCGTCAAAGAAGCGCCCGGCGATCGCCGCCATTTCGGGGGAAAACCCGGCGTAGGCGTCCAGAACGGTGGCTTGCGCCTCGTTCCAGGGAATGAGACGGTCTTCGGCGGTGGGCAGCGGCGCGTTTCTATCCCAATGATTGAGACGTTCCATTCCCAGCCATTTAGCCTTCATAGCGTAATAGCGGTGCGACAGTCTTGGGTAGGCGTCGCGAACGGCGCGCACCAAGGCGTCCACCACTTCCCGCTCCACGCGATTGGCTAGGTGGCGGCTGTCGGCGACGTCCTCAAAGCCGCGCCACCGGTCGGAGATATCCTTGTCTTTGGCAAGCGTATTGGTGATGAGGGTGAAGGTTGGCAGGTTTTTCTTGAATGTGTCGGCCAAAGCCTCCGCCGCTTGTCGGCGGTTGCGCGGATCCCGGTCCTGCAGCAGCGTCAGGGTTGGTTCAATCGCCAGTTCGCGCTTGCCCACGCTGAAACGCTGGGACGTTATCGTTTCGTCGAACAGGCGGTTCCATGCGCTTTGTCCAGTGACTGACTTCTCATGAAGCAATTGTTCTATTTTATCGTCCAGTTGATAGGGGCGCTCTTTACGAATGTCGATCAGCCAGGGCTTATAGTGGGCGAGCTTTGGATCCTTCATGGCGTTGTCGAGAACTGCGTCGTCGATCCGGTTCAGCTCCAACGTGAAAAAGAGGAGGTGAGTGCTTGCCGTTGTAATCTTGTCCTGAATGTCCCCATAGAGTTTTTGATGTCTGGGATTAGTCGTGTCGCCTGCGTAGACAAGGCCGGCAAAGGAGGCTATCCGCCCCATAAGATCTTCGATTTCTTCAAATTGGCGGATGATCTGCGCCAGTTCCGCGCCAGAGCGCGCCGTAACTTGAAGTAATTTCCCTTTGTAAACGCGCTCAAATTCTTCCGCCAGTTTTTTAGATTTTTCCAGGTCGGCGGTTAATTCGGGAGCGTCCACTCCAGCATAAAGGTCTTTCAGGTTCCATTCCGGCAATTTCCCAAGGTCTGGGTTCGTTTGCGCGGCGGCGCCGAAGGCGGGCGTTGAGGCTGCGGCAAAGGAAGTTTTTGGGAAAGGGGATACCGGCATTGGAGCTCCTGAATGCTTGAAAACAATGGCGTGCGCGATGCGTCCACGATTTTTGACGAGAATCGTTTCCATGAGCAATGCATTGAAACAATGATCTCGCAAGTTAGGAAATATCTTATGTCACGTCACGGGGCTTATTTGGGTTCTGTGGATGATTTGTTTACCGCTTCGCCAATAGAGTGACCCGAATTGAAACAGTTTGACGTTATGCTTTTGTAATAGAGGTTTTGAAAACGATGGAACCGATCAGCGGCCGCATTCTTGTTGTTGACGACGACCCGATCCAACGGCGGTTGCTTGAGGAGGCCTGTCGACGTCAGGGCTATCGAGTGAAGACGGCGGAAAACGGGGCGCAGGCGGTAAAGATCATGCTCAGTCCTGAAGGGGCCGACTTCAGTCTGCTCATCTTGGATCTGGTGATGCCTGAACTTGACGGCATGGGGGTCATTGAGCGTTTGCGCGAACAACGGATCTCGACGCCGATTATCGTGCAAACCGCTCATGCGGGCATCGATACGGCGGTTAACGCCATTCGCGCCGGCGCGCAGGATTTTGTGGTTAAGCCTGTGTCCCCCGAACGGCTGGAGGTGTCGGTTCGCAATTGTCTGAAGGTTTTCGCTCTCGAGGGCGAGATCACGCGTATTCGCAAGCAGAAAAGTGGAACGCTGACCTTTGACGACATCATCACGCGTTCGCCCGCCATGGAGAGGGTGCTGCGTGTGGGGCGGCGCGCGGCGGCCTCGCAAATTCCCGTGTTGATTGAGGGGGAGACGGGGGTGGGTAAGGAGCTCATCGCCCGGGCTATTCAAGGCTCCAGCGAACGAAAAGCGCGACCTTTCGTGACGGTGAATTGCGGCGCGATTCCTGAGCATCTGGTCGAATCTATTTTGTTTGGTCATGAGAAAGGAGCCTTCACCGGAGCGAGCGAAAAGCATGTCGGCAAGTTTCAGGAAGCGCATGGTGGAACGCTGTTTCTCGATGAAGTGGGGGAGTTGCCACTGGAAGTTCAAGTGCGTTTGTTGCGGGCGTTGCAGGAGGGCGAAATTGATCCTATCGGCGCCAAGCAGTCGGTGAAAGTGGATTTTCGGTTGGTCTCGGCCACGAACAGGCGTTTGATTGATCTGGTCAAGGAGGGATTGTTTCGCGAAGATCTTTATTATCGCTTGAACGTTTTTCCCATTTGGGCTCCGCCGTTGCGAGATCGTATAGAGGATATTCCCGACTTATTGCGCCACTTTCTTGCGCGAATTGCGGCGGAGGAAGGCAAGAGTCAGGTGGCGTCCATTTCTCCGGACGTTGTCTCGCTTTTAAGCGCCTATAATTGGCCGGGAAATATCCGCCAGCTGGAGAACGCGGTTTTTCGCGCCGTCGTTCTGTGCGACGGAGACCACCTGACGATTGATGATTTTCCGCAAATTCTTTCCGCTGTTTCCGCGCAGCGCGCTGCAAGGCCGGCGGCGCAAGAGCCGGAACCGGTCGCAATGTTGAGTTACGAGCTTTCTTATGACAAGGCGCAAGCGGATGCGTCATCTCCCGTCTTGGAAGAGCCTTCCCTCGCCGGTGCGAATGCGCATGGCCCTGAAGCCGACATGGAAGCATGGCGAGAAAATGAACAGGAAGAGGGGTTGGAGCGAGGCGCGGCTTTCGACGGCGCCACGGCGCCCTTTGGCTTTATGCGTTCCTTGGATGAGACTGGACATATTCGCACGCTGGAATCTGTTGAAGAGGAGATGATCCGCTCGGCGATTGACCATTACGGCGGGCGCATGACGGAGGTGGCGCGCCGGCTTGGAATTGGGCGCTCCACATTGTATCGCAAATTGAAAGACTATGGCCTTGATGCAACGGCTGGTGCGTAATTGACGCGTTTAAGCGTTTTACACGTAGATGTGTCTTGCAATGAAGTGAAGAAATTGCCTTTTTTGAGGCGATGGGCCCAGTGATTTGCGGGATGGCCAAGCGATTTGCGGATGGAATGATGCGTCAGAATGACCGGCGGGAAATGAAGTTTGGAACTGAGCTGTTGGCGAGGGGAAAACCTGTTTGGAGCGGGTGGAGCAAGCTCTTTCTCGTCGGCGCGGTTTTGGCGGCGGGCGCATTTTCCGACGGGACGCGGAGCCCGCTTCGTGCGGCGTTCCCTTATGAGCGCTTTGACGACGCCGTATTGAGTATTCCCTCCAAGGCGGGACCGGCGCAGGAATGGGACGGCGTTGAAGTTGGCCTTCGAGAGATTTTTCTTAAAAAAACGTCGGTTTCAAATCACTGGTCTCTCGCCTCCGCCACGGGAAAGCGTTTACACGCGGCTGTCGCTGAGTTTTATTTGGAGCGTGATTATCGACCTGTTTGGACCATTGATGGCAAATTGAGCGCCAAGGCGCGCGCCGTTCTTGGGAAATTAAAAGTCTCCGATGACGACGGTCTTGATCCACGCGCTTATGCGTTGCCGGATGAGCTGGTGTCGCATGTGGGCAGGAAGTCGCTGCGAGAGGCGGCGACTTTGGAAATTCTTATTTCACAAGCGGTTCTGGCCTATGCGCAAGACGCTCAAGGCGGACGGGTGAATGGTAATCGCCTGTCTGGATATATCGACGTGAAGCCTTCGCGTCCGGACCCGATTCAGGCGCTGCATAAAGTTGCGCAGGCGCGCCGTCCCGCCGAGGCGCTCGACAGTTTCAATCCCCCCCATGAGGGCTTTCAAAAGCTGCGCGATAAATTGATCGAGATGCGCGCGGACAAAATTTTAAAGCGTTTCGACGAAGAAGCGCCGCAGCCGATTCCCGTTGGCGAAACGTTGCGGGAAGGAGATCAAGGGCCTCGCGTGGTTCTTTTGCGTCGCCGTCTTAACGCTCCGACGGCCCCGGATGGAGCGGCGGACGTATTTGACGCCTCTTTGAAGGAGGCGGTGATCGCCTTCCAAAAAAGCAGTAGTCTCACCGCCGACGGAATAGCCGGGGCGCGGACGATTTTGGCGCTTAACGGGGCGACTTCCGAAGGCGCCGAAGCGGATATTGTCGCAAATCTGGAGCGTTGGCGTTGGTTGCCGCGCGACCTTGGCGCGTTTCACGTCATGGTCAACGTTCCTGAATTTTTAGCGCGCATCTATAATGACGGCGAAGTGGTTTATGAAACCAAGGTGGTTGTCGGAACGGCGAGAAACCAGACGCCTGTATTCTCTGAAGATATGAACCACGTTATCGTCAATCCCTATTGGAACGTTCCTTATTCGATCACTTCAAAGGAAATGCTCCCCGGTATTCGTGCGAATCCGGTCAATTATTTGACCAACCGTGGGTATGAAGTTGTGCGCAATGGGCGCGTGGTCGATCCGTTGAGCGTTGACTGGGCCGGGGTTAATTTGCGTTCGGTTCGTATTCGGCAAAAACCGGGGGGACGCAACGCTTTGGGGAATATCAAGTTTATGTTCCCTAACAGGCACGCTGTTTATATGCACGATACGCCCTCGAAAAGCCTGTTTGGCCGCGTTACCCGGGCTTTCTCGCATGGTTGCGTTCGCGTTGAGGACCCCTTCGCTTTTGCGGATGCGGTGTTGCGGCAAGAAGAAGGATGGAACGGCGCCCGGCTGAAAAAAGCTATTGGCGGGAAAGAGCGCCGAATCAACCTGAAGCACAAAGTGCCAGTGCATATTGTGTATTTTACGTCTTTTGTTGATGACGAAGGGCGGTTGCAGCGGCGTCCGGATATTTATGGCCAGAATGGAAAATTGGAAGCCGCTTTGGGGCTTTGATCACGGCGGGGCATGGTGTTTTCCATTGCCGCCGCTGATTTTCCCATAAGTTACGCTATTTCGTCAAATGGCGCTGGTTCCACACGTTAACTGCCATTACGCATTTGATTCCCCTTTTATTGAGGGGTAATCGAAATTAACTGAAATTTTGTTGCAGTTTCGCCACGATTTGCATCCATTTTAATTTACGGTAAAAACTTCTTAACTGTTGTCGCGTATTTTTTCGGCAATGGGGGGTGGATGGTCGGCGCGTCTACCAAAATGCGCGTTTGCCGAACAGGATGCGAGACAGCCATTGTTTGATGCGTTTTTAATCCGGCGTCGTTTTTTTGCCGTGGGGTTCATTTTTGTGATGGTTTTGGCAGTCAGCGCATTGGCCGCCGGGACGCTTGCGTCTGCGCAAGCCGCTTCGCGCACGCTGAAGCTGTACAATACCCATACCCATGAACGGGTTTCGATTACTTTCAAGAAAAACGGTAAATTCGTGCCCTCCGCGTTGCGGGATTTGAACCGCTTTTTGCGTGACTGGCGACGTAATGAAATCACTCAAATGGATCCGGAGTTGTTCGATCTGATTTGGGACGTGTATCAAAAGTCGGGATCAAGCGAATATATTCACGTTGTGTCCGGCTATCGCTCTCCCGCTACGAATAACATGTTGCGTAGTCGCTCTCGTGGCGTGGCCAAAAAAAGTCAACATATGCGCGGTAAAGCCATGGACTTTTTCATTCCGGGCGTGAAGGTCTCCAAACTGCGGGCGATTGGTCTGCGTAAGGAAGTAGGCGGGGTTGGTTATTATCCCACCTCACGAACGCCTTTCGTGCATATGGACACGGGCAGCGTGCGCCATTGGCCGCGTATGACGCGTTCTCAGCTGGCGAAGGTGTTCCCCGATGGAGAAACAATTCATGTGCCTTCAGATCGCAAGCCAATGCCCGGTTACGCTGCCGCTTTGGCGCGTCATAAAAGTGGGGGAGCGTCGCGCACGGTGGTGGCCAGTCGGGCTTCTTCCTCTTCGTCGAACTCCGGCGGCGCCCGCACAACCGGTCAAAGCCTGACGTCAGGCGATGACGGCGCCGTCATTCGTCCGGCGGCCTCATCGGGCGGTGGCGGATTCTTGACGGCTTTGTTCTCGTCCGATGAGGAGGAAGATAATGCGTCGGAGGCGGAAACGCCGACCCCCACGCCGAATCAAGTCCGTGTGGCAGCTGTAAAGCCTGGCGCTCCGATCCCACCCGGCGAATTGCCAGGCGTTTCCGCGCCCGCAAGCGCGGCTCCGGCGAATATCTCCTCGCCGCCCGCCGCGCCGCCGATTCCTTTGGAAAAAGCGATTACGCCAGCGGACGCGCCTTCGGCGGTGGATGACGCAGGCTCAGCTCCGGTTTTTCTGGCCAGCGTCACACCACGTAAAAAACCGTCGGTTCCTGGCGGCGGCGATAATCCTTCTCGAATTTTGAATGCGGTTGATGGAGATGGTTCGCCCGCGCCGGCTGGAACGCTATTGGCTCAAGCGCAAACTTTGGCTCAGGGAGGACAACCAACCGCATCTGCTCCACTTGGCGAAGACGGTGTTTCGGCGCCGGAGGCCAAGGCTACGCAGATTGCGCTTGTGCCGTCTTTGAAGCCAAAAAACGCATCTGATTTGGCTTCGGCGTCCATGGTTCCCGTTCCAGTGGCGGCTCCCGCGCCAAGCGACGCCATCGCCGCGATCGCCGCTGCGACGGAACCGCAATCTCAGGTGGGGTCTGAACAAGAGACGCAGTTGTTGGCCTCGGCTATGGCTTATGCGCCATCGGCGTCGCGGGCGGAGATGGTCTCTTCTGATCAACGGCAATCTACGCGGAAGCCAGAGACGGACGCCACGCCTAAAATGTCGGTTTCTGGTCAAGGTCCGGCTGTTCCCGGCCGCGATCCATTGGCGCATTTCGCCGCGTTGCCGGATCGCGAAGTTCCGGGTCTTTTGTCTGCAGGAGAGCGAACGGAGACTGCGAGTTTTGCGTCTTTAAGCCATCCAAAGCAAACGGCCCTAGGCGGGATGTTCCAAATGAACAAACGGATGCTGGCCAATCATTTCGACGGCGCCTATTTGTCAAAACCTTCAAACCGGTTTGAAGGTCCCGCTATTGTGATTTTGCCCACCGTGAGCGTGCAATGATCGGCTGAGTTGTGGAATTACGGATGCATAAAAATGGCCCCTGTCGGGGCCATTTTCTGTTGGGCGTGTCTGATAAATTCAGAGCAGGCCGCGCTTCGCCAGATTACGCATGAGGTCTGATACGCCAAAGGTCCATTCGGGGCATTCGGTTGACAAGCGGACCGTGTTTTCCAAAACGCCAAGCTTGGGCGTGCTTATGCGAACTCTGTCACCGATTTTATGGGTGAAGCCCTGACCTGGCGTGTCCCGGTCTTCAACTGGCGCGAAAAGAGTTCCAAGAAAGAGCATGAAGCCATCGGGATATTGATGATGGCGGCCAATGGTTTGGGAAACCAGATCAGTTGGGTCGCGGCTAATTTCCGACATGGAGCTGTGACCATTTAGGGTGTAACCATCCGGGCCGTCGACGGTGAGATCGAGCTCGGCTTGGCGTACGTCATCAAGAGAATAGCTTTCGTCGAAAAGGCGGATAAGAGGGCCGATGGCGCAGGAGGCGTTATTGTCTTTCGCCTTGCCCAGAAGCAAAGCGGAGCGGCCTTCGACGTCGCGCAGATTCACGTCGTTGCCCAGAGTGGCGCCATGGATGACGCCTGCGCTGTTCACCGCCAGCACAACTTCCGGTTCAGGATTGTTCCATGTGGAGACCGGGTGTAACCCGACGCTTGCGCCATATCCAACAGATGAAAGCACTTGTGATTTAGTGAAAACTTCAGCGTCTGGGCCAATTCCCACTTCCAGATACTGTGACCACATACCTTCTTCGATGAGGGCTTCCTTGACTTTTTCCGCTTCAGGGGAGCCGGCTTTCAGGTCTTTCAGGCTACGGCCGATAATGCCCATCACCCGGTCGCGTATCTCTTGCGCGCGGCTGGGGTCTCCGGCGGCTTTTTCTTCGATCACGCGTTCGATCATTGAGCGAGCGAAGGTTACGCCGCAGGCTTTCACTGCTTGCAGGTCGCAGGGCGCTAGAAGTCGCGGTTTATCAGCGCTGGTTGTCTCATTGTCGCTAACGATGGTTTCCAGTGGGCCAAGATCCTCACCTTTCGCAGCGCGGACATAGGCGAGGGGGTCTTCCATTTCGAGAATATCGCGAACGGTGGGCGCCGTTTGAGATGTGATATCGAAAACATGCCCATCGCGCAGGGTAACGACGGCGGGACCGTTGACTTCTGGTCGCCATACGCGGCCCAAGTATGTTCCATTGTATTCGCTGACGTCCAGAATGGCGCTCGGCATGTGCATATTTCCTTTTCTTGAACTTGCATGTTTGGAGCATTTATTGGCCCATATTTCAGCTCAAGACAACCATTTGTATGACATTTGAACCGCGAATGAAAACGCCTGCGTTTTTGAACGCGCGCATAGGGCTCTGAGAATCCGGCGAGAGCTGGGCAAACAAAGAGCATAAGGCCTGGTGATGACTGTTTGGATTTAGGTTTGATTTCAAATCATACTCGGTTAAGTTTTATATATATGTGTATTTTAATATTTTATTAGGCGGGGATGAATGTTTCGGTTTTTGGCGAGAGTCATTGGATTGGTTCTAATCGCCGCAGCTTTGGTGACATTGGTGGCGGATGCGGGGCAAACGATTTCCGCCTCACAGTGGGTTTATAAACCTCTTGGTCAATATTGGTTTGACGTATCGCCCGGATCATTGAATGCTTCGCAAGCGGCTGTGCAGCGGTATGTTTCGCCCCTTGTCTGGGACGCTGTGATTCAGCCGCTTTTGACGTGGCCTGCTTGGGCGACATTTGCGCCCTTAGGCGTGTTTCTTCTTTGGAGAGGTGAGCGGCGCCCTCGTCGTCGTCGCAGGTTTTGACAATCGTTATGCGAACGTCTTTGCGGAGAAAACCATGTCTTTCATGACCATGTTGACAAAGAAGTTTGAGCTGCCGACCCCGCAGGAGGCTTTGCTCGGGCGTGAGCGTGCGATCTGGATCACGGAGCCGCATGCCGTAAATGGCCGTCCGCTTGATGGCGACATTCCGCAAGGTCATGACAGCGTGTTGTTTTCAATGGGCAATTTCTGGGCGCCGGAGCGGCTTCTATGGCGGATGCCCGGAGCATATGTGACTTCGGTGGGGTTTGCGGGAGGCTTTACTAGGAACCCGACTTATAATGAAGTTTGCACGGGGCGTACGGGCCATGCGCTGGTTGCGCGGATTGTGTTCGACCCGAAAATTTTATCGCGAGAGGCTTTATTGCGGTGGTTCTGGGAGACGCATGATCCCACGCAAGGCATGCGTCAGGGCAATGATATGGGAACGCATTATCGCTCGGCGATCTATTGGCGGTCACCCGAAATGCAGGCCGCGGCGGAAAAAAGCGCCCAAACCTACCAGACGGCTCTGCAAGCGGCCGGGCATACGCGCTCGATCACCACGGAGATACGCGAGGCGCCCAAATATTATCTTGCTGAGAATAGGCACCAGCAATATTTGGCGAAAAACCCAGGGGAACATCGCGCCTTGGCGGGCGTCGGCGTTGATTATCCGGCGTGGTGAAAGCGCAGGAGCGAGCCTGACGTCAGGGCGCATGAGAGTTTTCTGTGGTTTGCGTGACGTTTATCGCAGCGCGCCTGTGGGTTAGCCAAGCAAAGATAAATCGCTGGGGGGAGGCGACAACCTCGCGTCCTTTAAGGCGTCCAGCAGACGTTGAGTATTGCGTGACGGGTTGTCTTCCGGGCTCTCAAATTCGATGAAATGCATGTCCACCGCAGCTTGCAGGGCCGTGAGGATAAGCTCAAAATATACGGAAACGCCCAGATGATGAAACTCCAAATCCAGCCGGATCGTTGGGGTGGAGCCCCATTTGAGATCAACGTTCGCCGCGTTGCCATATCTTAAACTGTCGCCTTTGAAGAACAGTTCGGCGGAAGAGCGCACAAGATCAGCTATGTTATTGTGCTGTTCCGTATGGACGTAGGAAATCAGGTGGACGACGTCAATAAGGCGGAGTTCCGCTGCGAAATCCTGTATGCCCCAAGCTAGGGCGCGTTCGCGGTCCATCACGTTGTTCTCTCCGCATGGGGCGGTCAAACTCGAAAAATCCATTTGCATCACAACGTCCTGTTTTGCCCCGAAGCATAAATATAATGTATAACTTCTGCAATCGCACGGAAAAATTGAGCTGGTATCTCTCTATCAACTTCTACTTGCTTAAAGAGAGCGCGCGCAAGTTCTTTATCTTCAACTACAGGTATATTGTTGTCCTCGGCGACCTGCCGGATTTTCAAGGCGATGAGGTCTTGCCCTTTCGCTAGGACCATAGGCGCTCCATCTTCTTCGCGTACGTAGCGCAAAGCAACGGCGAAATGTGTTGGATTTGCGACAACCACTGTTGCTTTGGGAATGGCGGTCATCATCCGGTTGCGCGCGCGATCACGCGCCAGAGATCGCATTCTCGCTTTGACCAGAGGATCGCCTTCAGCTTGTTTATGCTCGTCTTTCAGGTCTTGCCGGCTCATGCGCAAATTCTTGCGCCAATGCCGGCGAACCCAAACAAGGTCCACGGCGACAAGCACGATTGTTGCGATGCAAACGCCGGATACGAGCTTGATCGTGAGTCGTAATATTTCTTCTGGAAGAAGAGTTGGGTCGGTAAACATGGCGTTCACCAGGCTTTGGCGTTCAGCGGAGAGCACGAATGTGACAACGATGCTGATTGCAATGAATTTGAAACAGGCCTTGATAAATTCGACGAGGCCTTGCGATCCGGCCATCCGTTCCCATCCTTTTTTAGGCGAGATTTTGGACAGGTCCGGCTTGATCCGGTCAAACGCCAGACGCGGGGCGTTTTGGAACCAAGCTGCGGCGAAACCGCCGACAAGCAAAATGATGGCTGCTGGCGCGATAAATCGACCCATTTCCAAACCGACGACGTCGGAGAGACGGAGGAAGTCTTGGCTGTTTTCAAGTCGTAATCCTCCTGCGCCTTCTATTAATCTAGACAGTTGCCCGGCAAGGCGCGCTGCGCTGTCAGGCATGGTGAAACCGATGATCAGAAGCAACCCGAGAAATGAGGCGAGAACCGGTGCTTCACGCGAATTTGGCGTGTTTCCTTTTTCTAACGCGTCATTGATCTTTTTCTCGGTTGGTTCTTCGGTTTTACTGTCTTTGTCCTCACCGTCCGCCATTTCCTAAGCCACCTTCATGTACGTGCGGTAAGGTTATTGGATGTATTCTCCTTCGTCCTGTTTGGGGTTGAGGTCAATCTCGCCACGACCGGCCATTTCCAATGCAAGGTCGGTGATGGCGCGCCGGGCGGCCAAAACGTCGCGTTGCGAAGCGGGCTCGCCGGTGGCCAGTTCATGCTCAATGATGCGCCGTGCGCGGGAGGCCAGGGTCATCAGGATGGATTGACGTAATTGTCCATCGGTTCCCTTGAGCGACAATACAATCTGATCGGCGGGGATTTGATCGAAAATCGCCATGCGCGCGCGGGAGTTGAGATTGACGATGTCGTCGAAGGTGAAGAGTAGACCTTTAAGAACTTCGGCGGATTTTGGCTGTTGATCTTCAAGGTTTTGAAGCGCCTGCTCCATTTGTTCGCGGTCCATTTTGTTGAGAATGTCCGCCATTCTGGAGAACGTGTCGGCTTCCAGAGCGCCGGAGAAGTTCAGCAGGAAGTCTTCGTGCAAAACCTTTTCCACGTCGCGCATTGTTTCCTGAACGACCGGCTTGATCGAAAGCATTCTGCGCATCAATCGATTGCGGAAATCTGGCGGAAGCTGGCTCATGACTTTCGCCGCCGCCGCCGGTTTGGATTTTGACAGGATCATCGCCGCTGTTTGCGGATGCTCTTTCATCAGGTAATTGGCGATGACATTTTCCGATATGGTGGCTATCCGGTCCCATATGGAGCGATTTGACGACCCCATGACGTCCGCCATGATTTCGGAAATCTGATCTTCCGGCAATACGCCGGTCAAGAGCTTCTGAACCTCGCCAGCGGACCCGAACAAGCTGGTTCCGCCTGAGAACTCGCTGACGAATTCTTCAATCAGCTTTTCCACGTCTTGGGCGGCTACGCTGCCAAGTTGGGCGGCGGAACGGGTTATCAGTCGAATTTCATCCTGATCGAAATGGCGCAACATTCGTGCGGCGCTATCACCGCCCATGGCGAGTAGAAGCGCCGCCACTTTCTCCACGCCGCGAAAGTTTTTCGTGGGTTTGGCGGGGGCTGTCGCGTCGGTGACCGTCGGCGAGATGGCGTTCATTGGAAACCTCGGATTAATTGACGGCTTCAGGTTTCACCGGGCCGCTTTGAGCGCCGATGATCTCGGTGAGCGATACGCCGAAACGTGAGTTGTCGTCTTCCACGACCACGACTTCGCCTCGCGCGACGACACGTCCGTTGACGACGATGTCCACGGGCTCTCCAACGCGGTGATCGAGGGGAATTACGGCGCCGCGGCCAAGTTTCAAGAGATTGGCCACCAACATCGTGGCTGATCCCAGAACCACCTGAATATTGACCGGTATTCCAAGTATCGTGTCGAGGTTGCGCTCATCGTCGGCGTTTCCGGAGGCGCTGGATACTTTGTGTTTTGTCAGGTCTGCGAGAGTTTGCGCTTCGGCGGAGAATTCCATGTTTTTCGCGTCGCCGTTGAGGTCATCAATATCGGAAGGGTTGCTCATTTGCCAAACTCCTTGGTGTTGAGTGAAACAGAGCGGAATGGTCCCGCCATATCGGTGCTGATTTTGTGAATGCGCGGCTCCGTTGTCGACGGCGCCATTTGCGATTTCAGATAGGGGGGAGGAGCGTTCGACGGACGCTCATATTCTTCGTCTCTTGCTTGTTGGGCGGCGCTTTCCTGCCTGCGCGTGGCTTGGCTTGTCGCCGCCTGGGCGTTTCGTGCGCTATCCGAATTGGTTTTGCGCCAATGCGCGCGCTCGCGCTCCAGCTCGATCTGAAAGGTCTTCATTTCCGCCTGTAACGACTTCTGGTGCTTTTTGGCTTCGCGGGTCAGGCCGTCGATGTCGGAGATGATGTCCCGCGCTTCGTCAATCCGGCTACCCAATGCGTTCAGTACCTGAGCGCCGCGCACGTTGATCTCCTGAATGGAAACTTCAATGCCTTCAAGCGCCAGATTGGTCTGGTCGAGGATGCGCTGATAGTCAGGATGATATTCGCTGAGTTTTTTCAGCTGACCATACATTTTGAACATCTTTAGGCTGGTGATGATCAAAGCGACCAATAATACGCCGTCAACGAGATAGGATATCATCGAGGATGTCCTCTTCCTGGTGGATGAAGCTGTCCACTTGCAGCGTATAGGCGCCGTCGGCCTGGCCGAGCGAGCAATGGAAAAGCGGTTGCTTGTTGCATTCCAGTTTGATCGGCGTACGAGGGGTCGCCTGTAATTTCAGAACTTGCCCCACTTCCAGACGGGACAATTCGTCAAGCGACATCTCTCGTTCTTCCAGAACGGCGTTGATCTTGACTTCGGTGCGCTGAATTTCCGCTTGGAAATGATGGGTCCACTGCCGGTCCCGGCTTGTTCCTTCGCCCGAGACGACTTGCGTCAGGCTTTGGCGGATGGGGTTGAGCACCGTGTGCGGGATGACGACGAACATTTCCCCGCCGCGCCCGATGGCCTGCAGCAGCAATCTGCCGACGACGGCGGGATTGTTCCGTCTGCCGATGACGGCGAAGTCCATTCGCGTTTCGACGCGTTCGAATTTCAACGTTGTTTCCGCAATCGGGCGAAGCGATTCCTGCAACGCATTGACGGCGTCTATGAAAAGAGTCTGGGCGATGCGCGTTTCAATGTTGGAGAACGGCCTTTCGTCGTCAATTGGCGGCTCAGCGCCATCCGCGCCGAACATCACTTCGATCATCGAGAAAATGAAGTCTCGGTCAAAGCCGATCAACAGGCGGCTATCCCACTCAGGCGAGTACACCACGGCGACGAGGGCGTTGGCCTCATTGGCGTCAAGAACGTCTCCAATCCGCTCGTTTTCAATGTAGCTGACTGAAACATACGCAGGGGAGGCGGCGCGCTGGCGCATTTTGTCGGCGAAAACACGGGCCATGCGATCGAACATGATCGGTAGCATCGGCAGGCGTTCGACGGAAATTCCGGCGGCGTCAAGCAGTCTGTCCGTAATTTGGGCGCGTTGGGCCGAGTCGGCGAAAGGGGTGTTCATCATTGGACTCACGCAGCTCCTTTCTGTGAAATGTCATGGACGTTGGCGTCCGCCGCGGCGCCCGCTCCGCCACCGCCGATCGATTGGTTCTCTACCTCGTCAATGCTGGGGCGTTCGCTGTCCGGGATCGACTTTCGGCCGTGCTCCAGCGCGATTTGCGGCGCGGCGCCGTTCATGAAGGCGAGCAACGTCTGCTTGACGATGACATAATGGCGCGAACGTTTTTCACGAACGCTTTTGACTTTATTGGCGAGCGGGCCGATCACGCCGTAAGATAGGAAAATCCCCAAAAAGGTCCCCACAAGAGCTGCGGCTATGAGCCCACCCAGAATTGCAGGGCTTTGATCGATCGCGCCCATCGCTTTGATGACGCCCAACACGGCGGCGACGATGCCGATCGCCGGCAGCGCCTCGGCCATGGACATCAACGCTAGATAAGGCTTCATTTGCTCGCGGGTCATGGTCATCAATTCCTCATCCATCAAGGATTCGATTTCATGAGGGCGCGCGTTGCTGACGATCAAGAGGCGAAAATAGTCGCAAATGAAATCCCGAAGCTCGACATTTCGTTTGATCGAGGGAAAGCGATTGAAAATTTCAGAGTTTTCGGGATCTTCAATATGCGGCTCGACTTCATTACGGCCCTTTGAGCGCAATTCCCGCATCAAGGCGTATTGGAGGCCAAGAACCTCCAGAAAGTCGCGTTCGCCGGGAACGGCGTTTGTCAGCGCCTCCATTGTCGCCCGTCCGGTGTCCATGACGACTTTGGTCGAATTGGCGATGATGAACGTTCCAAGGCCAACGCCCAGAATGATCACGAACTCCCAAGGCTGGAGCAGAACTGCCAAGTGACCGCCCATGGCGGCGAAGCCGCCTAAAAGCGCCCCAAGGGCGATGACTAAACCAAAAATAATACTCAAGAGACCGGCTCCCGTCAGGCTGTGAATGCCACGATATGTCTAAACGCTAGTGGCGCTGTCTTGCGTGGGGCTGAAACTTTGAAGCCGGTGAAGTTGGGGGCGTCAGCTTGAGGCAAGGCTCGCCGCGCATCGTGTTTTCATGAAAGACAGCCCTGTGAACCCTGACGATGTCGGGTCTTTAATTCTGGGCGCGTGTTTTACGAATATAAACGCCGGAGAAGCCAGATGCTCGATACCGCCTTACGTCTCAGAATGCTTACAAGCGATTTGCCGAAGTCTCTGGAGCGTATCGCCTCGCAGCCGCAGATCGCTCGCGAGCGCGAAGAATATCTGGAGCAGATTGGCGATATTTCTTCAATCGATGAATTTCTGAATAATGACAGGGTTTACGCTTTTGCGATGAAAGCATCCGGCCTTGAAGAAATGATTTATGCTAAAGGTTTTATGCGCAAGGTGCTTGAAGAAGGCATCGACAGTAAGGACGCTTTCGCTAATCGCCTTACGGATGAGCGTTATCGTGAATTCGCTGAAACCTTCAACTTCGCTCGTTATGGCGAAACCACCATGGCGTTTTCCAGAACGCAGGAAGGCATCGCCGACAAATACGTGCGTTATGCGCTGGAAACGGAAGAGGGCACGGATAATCAGGGCGTGCGTTTGGCGCTTTATTTTGAGCGCAAAGCCGCTTCCATCACGGACCCTATGGAATTCCTAGCGGATGAGGCTCTGGCTGAGGTGGCGCGTACTCTGGCTGGAATTCCTGAAGAGGCGGCGACGGCCAGCCTGGACTGGCAGGCGGCCAGAATTGGCGAAAAAATCAATGTTGAAGATTTGCAGGACCCAGAGAAGCTCGCGGTGATGTTGGAGCGGTTCGCGGCTCTTTGGGATATGAATAATCCGGCTTCGGCGCCGGTGGTGCCTAACGTCTTAATTAACGATCCGATGGCGGCGGGCATCGGGCAAGACATTTTGATGAGCCTTCAAGGTTTGCGTTTGGGAGGCAACTGATCATGAGTTCCGCATTTTACGTCGCCCTGTCGGGACAGGTCGCGCTTGATAACCGTATGCAAAGTCTCGCTCGAAATGTGGCGAACATCCAAACGGCGGGATATCGCGCGGACGCCATTAGTTTCGATGTGGCGCTATCGGAAACCGCTAAGGATCCGGTGAGTTTCGCGACTTCCGGAGCGACGTATATCTCACGGGCGCATGGCGGTTTGGAGAAAACAGACAACCCGCTTGATCTGGCGATTGAAGGAGAGGGATGGTTTGCGATCCGGCGTGGAAATGGCGCGGTCTACACGCGTGACGGACGTCTGACCATGGACGCTGAAGGGGTGTTGCGAACGCTGGGCGGCGAAGAGCTTTTGGATACCGCCGGAGCGCCGATAATATTGGACCCGGATGCGGGGCCTCCGCGTGTGATGAGCGATGGCGAGATCCATCAGGGTGATCAAATCGTCGGTGTGGTTGGGCTTTTTGAAATTGACCCAGCGGCTAATTTGACCCGTCAAGGAGGCTCCGCTGTCGTGCCCGATATCCCCGCGCGGCCTATTCTAGACTATCTGGGAACAGGTATCTCGCAAGGATTTATCGAAGGCTCCAATGTGAACCCCATGCGCGAGATGACCAAGCTGATCATTGTCAGCCGGGCGTTTGAAAGCGCGGCGAAGGCTGTTGAAACCAGCGAAGGCGCGGAAACGCAAGCAATTCGTGAACTTGGAGAGATCTCATGAGCGTGAACGCCGTATCTGTGATCAAGCTCTCTGGAGAGACGCCTGCGCCGCAGGTCGTTTTGGGGCAAAAGGCGCCCTTGCCTCAAACGCGTCCCTATGGGGCTAGTGCTGTTGACGCGGATCAGTCTGTTTTCGGCGCCATCTATGAGGCTTTGCCAGAAGTTGAGGACGTTCCAATATTGGGAGATATTGTCGTCGGCGTTCAAAAATTTTTCGCGGCGGCGGGAGAAAAAGAAGCGGTCTCCTCTCACTCGCCGTCTGTGGTCGCATCTTCGCAGCCTTCGGCGTCCGCTCAACCGACGGAAGCTTCGCCGCCGCTCGACTTGAAACAACTTCTGGCGAGCGCGTCCCAGAGAGACGCCACGTCCACGCTCACGCCTCTTGCTCCTTCAATGTCCACCGCTATTGCGGCGACGGATGAGATCGATTGGTATACGCCGGCGCCTGAATATCTTCAGGCGGCGAAAGAATCGGATGCTTTGCGTGCTGAGAAAAGCTCGACTTTACGCGCCGATAGCGGTGAAACCGCGCCGGAATACGGTCCGCGCGGCGTCACTGCTTTGGCCACGCATCCATCCAACCGGCTTTCGGTGGATGTTCTTGAAACTCTGCGCGCCCGGCACTTGCAGATGAGCGGTCCCGCCGCAGGCGATTATGACAAGTCTTGATCGTCTTGACGTTGCGGTGCGCAGCGCGTCGAAAGAAATTTCGCTTGTGCGGATGGGCGGCGCGGTTTCGCAGGTTACGCCAAGCTACTACCGGATTTCCGGCTTGTCGAAAAGCGTGCGTCTTGGGGACACTGTCGAACTTCAGGTGCGTCAAGGGCAAGCTCTTGCCGAGGTGATCCGCGTTGACGCTCACGATGTGCTTGTGAAGCCATTCGGACGCCATCTGGATGTGGGCGTGGGCACGCGTGCTTGGCGTCTGGGAGAGCTGACCCTTCATCCGCACGTCAATTGGCGCGGCCGGGTGATCGACGCTCTCGGGCGCCCAATCGACGGCAAAGGCATGCTCTATCCTGGTGAGACGGCGGTGTCTTTGGAGCGGGATCCGCCGGCGGCGATGAAGCGTGCGCGGATTGAAACCCCGGTGCGCACCGGCGTGCGGGCTATCGACTTGTTCACCCCCTTATGCGTTGGACAGAGAATCGGGATTTTCGCCGGCTCGGGCGTGGGTAAATCAACGCTGCTCGCCATGCTCGCTAAGGCGTTGGATTTTGAAACCGTCGTCGTTGCTCTTGTTGGCGAACGCGGACGGGAGGTGCGCGAGTTTATAGAAGACGCGCTGGGCGACAGCCTTCGCAAGACCGTCGTTGTGGTGGCCACAGGCGACGAGAGTCCGATGATGCGGCGTATGGCGCCGAAAACGGCTATGGCGATCGCCGAACATTTTCGTGATATGGGCCAGTCGGTTCTGATGATTATGGACTCCGCTACGCGCTTCGCCCAAGCCGCGCGCGATGTGGCCATGGCCTCTGGCGAGCCGGCGATCGCGCGCGGCTACACGCCGAGCGTCTTCACGGAGCTGCCGCAATTGTTGGAGCGCGCAGGCTCAGGAACTAGCGGTTCAGGCGCCATCACCGGCGTTTTCTCGGTCTTGGTGGACGGCGACGATCATAATGATCCGGTGGCCGACAGCATTCGTGGGATTCTCGATGGGCATATCGTTCTGGATCGGGCCATCGCCGATCAGGGGCGTTATCCGGCTATTGACGTTCTGGGCTCCGTGTCGCGTTTGGCGCGAGTGGCCTGGCGCCCGGATGAAGCCAATCTGATTTTGGGATTGAAAAACCTTCTGGCCCGTTTTGAAGAAACCCGCGATCTTAGACTGATGGGCGGCTATGTCCCTGGCGTCGATAACGAGCTGGATCAGGCAGTTCAACTTGTTCCAAAGATCTATGACGTCTTGCGTCAGGGGCCGGATGAGGACATGGACCTTGCAACGGAGCCGTTCAGAAAGCTGGCGGACGCGTTGCAAGGCTCTTGAGGCCGACCGTTCGTCAGCCTTTCAGATAATCATGCAGAACGCGCCCATAGGGCAGGGTCATATCGGCGATGAGGTGTTGCCCCCCCACGACCTTGCGCACGGGAAGGTCCGCCAGAGGAGCGTTGACATTGGGGTTCAGCCGAAGGCGCGCGTCACCGCTCCATGCGCCCTTTAGCTCGATATTCGTCATCTCATAGGCCACAAGCTGGGCGATCGCCAAGCTTCCGTCCACATGGGGGATGAGTTTCAAATTGACTTGAGTTTTGCCCATTTTTTGCAAAATCGTTGAAGCGTCGCGTTTCTCGCCGGTGTTAAGATCATGCAGGAGGTCGACGTATTTATAAGTCATGCTCGCATGGGCCACAGGATCGTCATTGTAAAGCAATTCGCCGATCATCGTGTCATGCTTGACCGACAGGGTTGGGTTTCCGAGCTTCTTGGGAAACCCCCAAACCTCCCGTCCGCCAAAGATAGGCGGCGTATCGTCAAGATACATTTGCGCGGTGAAATTGACAGGTTTGCCGTCGAATAAGGCGGGGATCACAATGCCCGCTTCGGTGTAATCGCCAAACCCGGAGGAATCCGGCATGCGAATGACTTCAAACACCACGCAGTTCGAACCATCGGGTTCAAGCGGTTCTGGCAGCGCGTGACGGATCGCGTCCGGGTCGCTCTCATACGTGGTGTTCATATACTCCCGGTTCAGGAACCGGTAAGGGCCGCGTGGATAAGACGGCGATGAAATTGGCATGGAGGGTTGTTCAAGAATTTCGGCGATCTTCATCGGGAGTTCCTTCCATGAATTTACGCTGGAGCTGTTACGCGTTTCTCAACGAATAAAGGTGTGTATATTTGATCTCTCACCTATGTCAGCATGATCACAAGATTGAATATATTCGCATGATTTAAATTATATTTAGGAGAATTTTTCGTGAAGCCTCGCATTTTGCGCCATCCCGGACCGAAATCATCTACGCCTGACCAATTTGCGCGCGCCGATTACAGCAAGGTTCAGATTGAGTTGCCTGCAAAGGCGTTCTTGAACGTTGCGGCTGAGCGTTTGTTTGGGGACGGTTTTGATGGCGGCCTTGCGTTTTTGCGAAATGTTTCCTTTGAGCCCTTTCGCTTCGTCATTCCCGACAATAGCGCCGACGGGGCGCATGCGGCCTGGTACAGTAAAACCTACGCTCCGCATGGAGAGGTTGTTCTGGAGGAAGGGATCGCGATAATCGGGCGCCGGGACGGAGCGCCGTTCTTGCACTGCCATGGACGTTGGCGCACCCGGAATGGCGAGGTGAATATGGGGCACATATTGCCTCTGGAAAGCGTGATGGCGCGGGATGCTCGCGTTGAGGCTATTGGCCTCAAGGGGGCGGTTTTTGACGTCGCTCATGACGCGGAGACAAATTTTCCATTATTTCGGCCGCGTGAAACGCTTGCTGGTGAGACGCGGAATATGGCGAAGTCGGCCTTCGCTGTGAAAATCAGTCCCAATGAAGATATTTCCCAGACTTTGGAAGCGTTTTGCGCCCGGAAAAATATTTTCCGCGCCCGCGTTCATGGTCTTGGCAGTCTGAATGAAGCGCGCTTCACGGACGGGCGCGCGGTGAGCTCCCATGCGACGGAGTTTTATATTCGCAGCGGAAAGGTCGAGCTTGACGGCGCCGGCGTTCATAAGGCCGCTCTGGATGTGGCGGGCGTTGCGATTGGCGGCGAATTATTCGAAGGGACGTTGACGCGCGGCGACAATCCGATCTGCATCACCGCCGAGCTGATTGTCGTCCCGCTGTAAATCGATCGGCGGCGGCTACGCCGGGAGCTTTCCGTGTGAATCCAGCTCATTGCGCCGGATCAATTCCTCACGAATGATCTTCTTGGTGATTTTGCCATACCCTGACTTGGGCATTTCCGACCAGAAGAAGAACTTTTTGGGCAGTTTGTAGCGCGGGATGCGGTTCTGTAGCCAGTCGTTGATTTGCGCCTCATTAAGGCTCTCTCCGGGAGAGAGAACGCAAACGGCGACGCCAACCTCGCCCCAGGTCTCATCCGGAACCCCCAGAACCGCGATTTCATTGATGGCGTCATGCATGAGGATTTTTTCTTCGATTTCACGGGGGTAGATATTTGAGCCGCCGGAGATATACATGTCCGACTCCCGCCCGGTGATATAGAGATAGCCCGCCTCGTCCATATGGCCCAGATCGCCGGTGCGGAACCAGCCGTCGCGGAAGGATTTGGCGTTGGCTTCCGGATTATTGTAATAGCCGGCGAAGACTGCGGGGCCGCAAACGCAAATTTCTCCGGTTTCATTGGGCGCAAGCTCCTCGCCAGCGTCATTTTGAATGGAGACGCGCATTCCGGTGCGGGCGTAACCGCATGTACCGATCCGAGCGCCTTCTCCATCTTCCAGAGAATGTTCGGCGGCCGGCAGAACGGTGATGTTTCCGGTCACCTCGCCAAGGCCGAAATATTGCACCAGCACTGGCCCCAATTTGTCGAGCGCTTTTTTTTGATCAGCCCGGTACATGGGCGCGCCGGCGTAGATCACATATCGTAGCGCGCTGTGATCATATCGGTCTGCGGCCGGGTGCTCCACCATCATTTTCAAAATGGTGGGCACGGTGAATATATTGGTCACCCGCCATTTTTCAACGAGGGCCCAGACTTGCTCGACGTCAAAGCGTTCATTCTCTGGCAGAATGCTTTTCGCGCCGCGCGCTACTTGGGTCAACTGATGCACGCCGGCGCCATGAGACAAGGGCGCGACCACCAGCGAGGCGTCGTGATGCGTTGTCCCGGGCATGAGATCGCATAAATGGTTAGTGACGACGAAAGTCATTTGCCCATGGGTCAGCACGGCGGCTTTGGGCCGTCCCGTGGTGCCGGAGGTGAAGAAAAACCAGCAAGGGTCATCCCTCTCCACGGCGCAATCCTTGACGTGCGCGCCGAAGTGACGCTCGACCAATGCGTCATAGTCGGGGCCAAAGTCGCTTTCGCCGATGGAAATAACAGTTTCCAGCGCTTGCGATTGCTCTTGGCAGGCGGCGGCGTGTTCTGGAAAGGCGCTGTTGCAAATCATCAAGCGTGCGCCGCTGGCCTTGGCCAGATAAGCGACTTCATCGGCCATGAGCCGGAAATTCGCCGGCACGCAGATCGCGCCGAGGCGAAAGCAGACGAAAAGCGCTTCAAACATCTGGTTGCAATTTTGCGACTGGATAAGAACCCGGTCGCCTTTCTTGACGTTGAAGTCTTTTGCAAGCGCGGCGGCCATGGCGTTGACGCGGGCTTCAAACGTGCGCCAGCTCCAGCTTTTCTCCCCCCAGACGAAAGCGATTTCATCGGGCAGGCGCCGGGCGGATTGCGTGAGGAAATGGGCCAGATTCATTACCCGCGTGGAACAGGGACTGTTGTCTGGGGCCGTGTTTGCCGACTGTTCGACGTTCATTGATTTTCCTCCACTTATGTCGCGTTTAAACATTGCCGCGCGTTCGCCCGGTGTGTTTGAAATTTTTTGAATGAGAATTTGAGAAACGCCTGTCCGAAAATCCGCGTGGCGAGCGGCGTGTGATTCGGAAGGCGTCGCTCCGGTTTGTGCAAGTCTTGGAGAGCGCATTCGGAAAACGCGCGCACGACTGGCAAGGCGCAGATTTTAATCGCAGACGGCTCCTCCTTCCGCGCGCTTCTTTTCGTCTTCGCCTTCAATTTCCTCAGGGAAATTATTACAGTCGCTTCGATTCATATTGCAATAGCTCCTTTGAACGTTAATCTTTAGCTGGGAAGAGACTTTCAGTGTTGATTGAATATTTTCATTTCAGCGCTGAAAGAAAAGGGCGTCCTTGGCGCCTAATTTGGTCAAAATGCGTGAACCGTTCATGGTTCAAGACGCAATTCATCTGATCGACTGGTTTGATCGTTTGCTAAGGGGCGGGGCTCCTTGTTCGCTGACCGGCGAGCAGGTTGGTTCCGAAGGGAGGAAATATGATTTTCAAGAAATACGCTTTGACGGCGGCGGCCTTGACGGCTTCGCTTATGCTTTCTGGTACGGCGCAAGCAGATAATTATCGCTTGTCTCATAACACGGGCGACACCACCACTTGGCACAAAGGCGCGGAGAAATTCGGGGAGCTTTTGTCGAAAGCCACTAATGGCGAGGACAGCGTGCGCGTGTTCCCCAACGCGCAGCTCACCGGCGGCGACCAGATGAAGCAAGCCGAAATGGTGGGGCGCGGCGCGCTCGACTTCGTAGTGACCTCGGCGATCAACGTTACGCCTCTGGTGCCGGAAATGGCCGTGTTCTCGCTGCCTTACCTCTATTCCAACTATGAAGACGTGGATAAGACGGTGGATGGCGCGCCCGGCGAGAAAATGGCCGAGATCTTGGCGGAGCACGATATTATCGTTCTCGCATGGGGCGAAAATGGTTTCCGTGAGGTCACCAACAATAAGCATCCGATTAAATCGCCGGAAGACCTCAAAGGTCTGAAGATGCGGGTCGCCGGCCCTATGTATATCGACGTGATGAACGCTCTTGGCGCTAATCCGCAGCAAATGCAGTGGAGCGAAACCTTCCCGGCGTTGCAGCAGGGCGTGGTCGATGGTCAAGAAAACCCCATTGGCGCGGTGATCATTCCGCAGCGCGTCTACGAAGTGCAGAAGTATATCACTCCTTGGCATTATTCGTATGATCCGATTTTCCTCGGCGTGAGCAGCAAGCTGTGGAACTCCTTCGACGATGAAAAGAAAAAAGCCGTGCGTGAAGCGGCTCAGCAAGCCATGGCTTATCAGAAGGCTGAAACCCGCAAGGACACCGCTTCAGGCGTGGAGTTCTTGAAGGAAAAAGGTATGGAGGTCTATGAGCCGAGCGCTGAAGAGCTTCAGGCGTTCCGCGACGCCACCCAGTCGGCGTTTGACACATGGGCGGCGAAAGTGGGGCCGGATCTGGTGAAGACATTCACCGACGCCATCGCCAATAAAAACTAATCGGCGCATATAATAAGGAAAGGCCATGGCCTTGCCGCCATGGCCTTTTTAACCCGCTATGAAATCTGGCGGGCGGGAGACGTCTTTATGGCCTTTATTTTGCGCGACGCTGAAAAAATCATTTGCGCGTTTATCTTTCTCGCGATGACGCTGATAGGATTCGCCAATGTGGCGGTGCGCTATCTCACCAGCCAGTCTCTCGCCGCTACGGAAGAGCTGCTGGTGAACGGCTTTTTATTGTTAACGATTTTTGGCGCGGCGATCGCCGCGCGCAAAGGTGAGCATCTCGCCGTCACCTTGATTTTCGACATGCTGCCTTCCAAGGGGCGGCTTGCGCTTCTGTGGATCTCCTCAAGCTTGAGTTTACTGCTATTGCTTTTATCCGCGTGGTACAGTCTGGGTCTTTTGCAGAACCAGCTGTCGAGCGGCACGGTCTCTTACGCGCTGCAAATTCCCGCATGGTATTATAGCGTTGGCATGCCGTTTGGCTTTGTCTTGATTGCATTTCGATACGTCCAGCATATGTTTGAAGTCCAACGGGAGCTGTCAGGCCAGGAGGCGTCTGGTGTCTGAGTTCTTCTTCTTTCAGTGGGGCGTTGGCACGCAAATGGTCGTGCTGTTCTTCATCTTTTTGTTCCTGCGTGTTCCGGTCGCTTTCTCTCTAGGCCTTTCGGCGCTTTACGCCATGTGGCAATTGGGGTTTGGTCTGGACCTCGTGGGAGACCTTCTGGCGACAGGAATTTCCAAGTTCTCGCTGCTCGCGGTGCCGTTTTTCATTCTCGCCGGCGTTCTTATGGGGTCCGTTGGCATTGCTGAGCGGATGATCGGTTTTTTCCGCGTCTTGATTGGCTCCCTGCCCGGAGGCATGGGGGTGGTGGGGACGGTGGTGTGCCTGTTTTGGGGCGCGGTTAGCGGCTCAGGCCCCGCGTCTGTGGCAGCCATTGGCCCGCTGATCATTCGCGGCATGGTGGAGGACGGATATTCTCGCTCTTTCGCCGCAGGTCTTGTGTGCACGGGAGCGGCGCTCTCAATCGTCATCCCACCGTCAATTGGCCTGGTGATCTATGGGGTGATCGCGGAGACGTCGATTTCCGAGCTGTTCATCGCGGCGATTATCCCGGGGCTTTGCCTCGGGGGGTTGATGCTCGCCACGCTGCCTTTCGCAGGTCGGCGCGGCGACCCGCTTGCCGGTTCCGGCGGTATGGAGGCCATCGCGCCGTCGCTCTACGCCGACTTGCCCTATAGCCAGCGTCTGTATAAATCCTTCATCCATGCTTTTTGGGGTCTGATGACGCCGGTGGTTATTCTTGGAGGCATTTATTCCGGCGCTTTCACGCCGACGGAAGCGGCGATTGTCGCTACGGTTTACGCGTTGTTCGTCGGGTTCGTCATTTATCGCACGCTGGATCTGAAACGGCTTTATGTAGCCCTGACGGAGGCTAGCGCCTCTTCGGCGGTGGTTATGATGGTGGTGGGGTTCGCCAGTCTTTTTGGCTGGGTGGTGACGGTGGATGATCTTGTGGGGCAATATTCATCGGTTTTGCTGGCCGCCAGTGAAAATCAATGGATTATATTGTTGATCATCATGGTCATTCTTTTGATCGCAGGAATGTTCATGGACGCGATCACCATTATGTTCATCACCTTGCCAATATTTCTTCCCGTGGTGCGCAGCCTTGGCTGGGATCCGGTCTGGTTTGGGGTCACGCTCATGACAAGTCTTTCTATTGGCCTGTTTACGCCGCCGGTGGGGATCAATTTATTCGTGGCGGCTAATGTCACCAAAATGTCCCTCGAAAAAATAGCTCTTGGCTGTATTCCTTTTTTGGTCAGCAGTTTGATCGGCCTCGCGCTTATCGCCGCCGTGCCGGAGTTGTCGCATTTTCTGGTGCAGCTGCTGCGTTGATTGCGCGTTTGATATAAGAAAGGCGGCTCCTGGTTGAGAGCCGCCTTAAAAGTCACATGTATTTTGACGCGTTGTCGAGATTAGATTGAAATTTGGCTGACGCCGCCATGGTTGCCTGACCATTCAAGCGGGTTGTTGAGGAATTTTTCGACTTCGTTGAGTGTGTCCTTGTCGAAATATTCATTGGTGCGGCAAACGGCGAGTACGTCCCACCATGTGGCCAGATAGTGAAGTTTCAGGTCATGATCGGCCAGTTTTTGCTGGGTTTCGGCGAAAATATCGTAGTAGAAAATCACCAAAGTGTCCGTGACCTCGGCGCCGGCGTTGCGCAAGGCTTCACAGAATTTGATCTTGCTGCCGCCGTCGGTGGTCAGATCTTCCACCAGCAAAATGTTGTGACCGTCTTCCAGATGCCCTTCGATCTGAGCGTCGCGGCCGAAACCTTTCGGCTTTTTACGCACATATTGCATGGGCATGCCGAGCTTGTCCGCCAGCCAGGCGGCGAAGGGAATTCCCGCAGTTTCGCCGCCGGCGACTGCGTTGAACTTCTGGAAGCCTGCTTCGCGCAAAATCAGCGAGGTGGCGAAATCCATCAAGGTGGAGCGAATCCGGGGATAAGAGATCAGCTTGCGGCAATCGATATACACCGGGCTGGCGAGGCCGGAGGTGAACATGTAGGGCTCGTCAGTGCGAAAATGAACTGCCTTGATCTCCATCAGCATTTTGGCTGTGATTTCCGCCATAAGCGCGCGGTCGGGAAACGTATTGGTGAACATGGGGAGGCCCTTTCCTGGCAATCGCCTTAAATTGCAAGGGAATTAACACCATTTTCCGTCGACCAAAAGAGCGGAAATCCCGGTTCGAACAGATTTACCGGGCCAGCGCCGGTGGCGACGGCGTTGGGGAAGCTCACTGGAGTGTCGTTTTTGACCAAAGTGATCCTCGTCTCATTGGCCGCTTCGCCATAAAAAGCGGGACCGTTCAAGGATGTGAAGGCTTCCAGCTTGTCCAGCGCGCCCTCTTCTTCAAACACATGAGCCAAAAGGCTCATTGTGTTGGGAGCGGTGAAAATTCCCGCGCAACCGCAAGCAGATTCCTTGGCTTCAACCGGATGAGGAGCCGAATCCGTCCCCAAAAAGAACCGCGAATCGCCCGATGTGGCCGCCGCACGCAGGGCGAGCCGGTGAGTTTCGCGCTTGGCCACCGGCAGACAGTAGAAATGCGGTTTGATGCCGCCGGCCAGAATATGGTTGCGGTTGATGATGAGGTGATGGGTCGTTAGCGTGGCCGCCAGATTGCGCGCGCTGGAGCGCACGTAATCGACGCCGTTGGAAGTGGTCACATGCTCCATCACGATCTTCAACTCGGGCATTCGGGCGCGCAGAGGCTCCATGACCCGGTCGATGAATACGGCCTCACGGTCGAAAATATCAATCTCAGGATCGGTCACTTCGCCGTGGATGAGCAGGGGCAAGCCGATTTCCGCCATACGCTCTAGAATCGGATAGACTTTCTCCAGATCCCGCACTCCCGAATCGGAGTTGGTTGTCGCGCCCGCAGGATAAAGCTTCACCGCTTTGATCAAGCCGCTTTCAGCCCCCGCCGCCACGTCGTCGGCGCTTGTTCCCTCAGTGAGATAAAGGGTCATCAACGGCGTGAAATCATGCTCCTTCGGCAAAGCTTCCAGGATGCGGGCGCGATAGGCGCGCGCATCGGCGGTGGTGACCACGGGGGGGACCAGATTTGGCATGATGATGGCGCGGGCGAAGCCCTGCGAAGAGGAGGGGAGAATGCCTTTGAGCATCTCGCCGTCGCGCAAATGCAGGTGCCAGTCGTCAGGTTTGCGAATCGTCAGGCGGGTGGTCATTGAGGCGTCTCCAACAAGAAATTATAGATGATCGCCGTTCCCGCCATGAAGTCGGAAATTTCCATTGCTTCATGGGGATTATGCGACCCATTGCGGTTTCGCACGAAAACCATGCCGGTGGGAATACCGGCATTTGCAAAAACCGCCGCGTCATGACCGCCGCCGCTGGCCATGACGAATGGTTCAAGCCCGGTTTTCGTCATGGCGGCGCTGAGACTTGAAACGATTTCTGGATCGCACAACGCGGGAGAAGCTCCGTTTTCGCGGTCAAGCTCGAAAGAAACGCCTCGATCTTTTTCGATTGTGCGCATTTCCTGACGCATCAATGCGCGCATGGATTGGAGCACTTCAATATTCTGACTGCGAATGTCAAGGCTGAAGCGAACCTCGTCAGGGATGCGCGTCATGGCGTGGCGAGAAGGATCAGTGCCGACGATCCCGCTGGTGAGCACCATGTCGCTGCCTTTTTGCACGATCGTCAACCAGCTTTCATCCAACCGGGTGAGAAGGTCGGCGAGGGCGAAAACCGGATCATGCCGATAGGCGCGAGGGACGGCGCCTGAATGGCCGGCCTCGCCAATGCAGCGGATCTGCTTATGACGGATGTTGCCGCGAATGCCGGAGACTACCGCCGCTGGCATATCTTTGGCGATCAAAAGCGGTCCCTGCTCAATATGCAATTCGAGATAGGCGAGAATATTGTCTTTTTCGATCAAGGGTTTTTCGGCGCGGATCGGCGTCATATCGATGCCGATGTCGCTCATATGCTCGTCCAGAGCGCGCCCGTCGCCCTTGTGTTTGGCGGCGCGCTCCTCTTCGGGCAAAACGCCCAAAAGCGCTTTCGAGGCGATATAGCATGGTCCGAACCAGGCGCTTTCTTCGCCGCGCATGGCGAGGACCTTAACGGGGCGAGCGAAGCGCCGCCCTGCTTTTTTCGCCCGTAGAAGACACATGAGACCGGCGAGAACGCCGGCGAGCCCGTCGAAGTTCCCCCCTTGTGGCACGCTGTCCACATGGGAGCCGACCAGAACATATTTTGAAGCGTCTCTATCTTCAGGCAGGCAGAACACGGCGTTCAAGCCCGCGTCATAGCTGACGTGCAGCCCTTCCGATTTGGCGAATTTCTCTAGATATTCCAGAGTCCATGTTTCGATTTGTGAGAAAGCCGGACGACTGACGCCTTCCGTATCCGCGGTTTTTTTCGCGATGTCTTCAAACAGACGGGCCGCGGTCTGATCGATTTTTTTGTCCAGCTCGCTCCAGTTTTCGGGGTGCGCGTTCATGGCGCCGCCTCCATGAAGACGACTGCGTCGGCCGCTTCCTCATCGCGCACTCCGCCGATAATTTCGGCTACGGATTTATGGCCGTGAAGTTCTAGATAGTCGTGTAGCTCTTTAATCAAGCTGACCATGATCGTGGGGTTGATAAAGGTTGCGGTTCCCACCTGAACGGCTGTGGAGCCGGCGATCAGATATTCCAAAATATCCTCCACCGTGCTGATGCCGCCGCAGCCGATCACCGGGATGTTCACCGCTTTCGCGCATTGATAAGCCATGCGTAGGGTGATGGGTTTGAGCGCAGGTCCGGAAAGACCGCCCATGAGATTGCCCAGCTTGGGTTTTCGGGAATGAACGTCGATGGACATGGCCAGCATAGTGTTGGCCACCACCAGGGCGTCGGCGCCGCCTTCTTCCGCCGCTCGCGCCACGTCAGACGTCTCTCCCGTGTTGGGAGTTAGTTTCGCCCACAGCGGCAAATTCGTCGCCGCCCGCAATTTGCGCATGACGGAAAGCGTGGTGGAAGGCCGCATGGCGAAGGCTTTGCCGTCTTCCTCGATGTTCGGGCAGGAGATGTTCACTTCAATCGCCGCCACGCCGGGGACGCTGATTTCTTCGCAAAGCCGGGCGAATTCATCGGCGGTGTTGCCCGAGATCGAGACTACCAGTGGCGCCTCGAATTTACGGTAATAGGGGATCACCTCGTCGATGAAATGGCGCACGCCCTTGGAGGGGATGCCGATGGAGTTGAGCATTGAGCCGCGCACTTCGCATACGCGCGGGGTGGCGTTGCCGCCGCGTTTGCCGCGGGTGATCGTCTTGGTGACATGAGCGCCAAGGCAGTCCAGATCGAATACGCCGTCCAGATCGTCGGAAAAGGTGCCGGAAGCCGGCATGATAGGATTTTTGAGGGCGAGCGAGCCGATGGATACCGAAAGATCTACCATCCCATAGCCTCCTGAAGGTTGAATACGGGGCCTTCCCGGCAAACGCGCTCTTGCGTGATTTCGCCGTTGCGGCGGAAGGAGCGCACGCAGCATTGGCACATGCCAAGACCGCAGGCCATCTGTTGCTCAAGGGCGATTTCGCCGGCGACGCCATGTTCCGCGCCAAGAGATTGCAACAGCTTCAGCAGCCGGTTGGAGCCGCAGGTGTAAAAGGCGTCGACGCCTTTCGAACTGATCTGGTTTTCAATGATCTTGCGCAGGTTTTCCACGGAAGAGGAACCGTCGGTATCGGTGACGGTGATGACGTTGGCGCCGAGTGCGCGGAAGTGCTCCACGGACATTAACACGTCAGGCGCGCGCGCGCTGCAAATGGCGGTGAGATGCTTGCCAAGCCGCTGGGCTTCCTGCGCCAAGGGGGCGAGGGTGGCGAGGCCCACGCCTCGGGCGACCAGCAACAGTTTGTCCCATTCGTCGCGGATGGTGAAACCAACCCCAAGCGGACCAAGAACGTTGAGGCTTTCATTCGGCGCCAATTGCGCCAGGGCGCGCGTGCCTTCCCCTGCGATCTTGTAAAGAAACGATAATTCGCCCTTGACGGCATCATATCCGTAGATGCTCATTGGTCGGCGCAAATAAGGCTGGTCGCCGCCGCGCACGGGGCACAGTAGGTGGAAGAATTGACCCGGAGCGCAGTCCAAAATATGCGCCGGAGCGTCTAGGACCAGCAGCCGATATTCGCCGTTTACGGGCGTGTTTTCTTTCACGCGGCAAGCTGCTTCGAAAACACGTGCCCGCTCCCCCGGGAGTCCGGAGGTTGAAATCTCTTTTAATTCAGACATTTGTACCTCTTATCCGAAAATAAGTCGCGGGATCGCCAATGAAAGCTCAGGCACATATGTCACGAGCCCCAGAACGAGCAGATTGGTGATGACAAAGGGCCAGACGCCGGAGACGATGGTTGTAACTGGTTTGTTCAACGTTGATGAGGCGACGAAAATATCCAGACCGAACGGCGGGGTGATCATGCCCAGACTGATGTTGAGGGTGACGATCATGCCGAAATGCACCGGATCGACGCCCAGAGATAAGGCGACGGGGTAGAGCGGCGGCACCAGAATCAGCAAGGCCGAGTTTGGATCGATGAACATCCCCGCGATGAGGAAACAGATATTGACGACGATCAGGAACTCAATCGGCCCGGCGTTGATGTCGCTCAAAAAAGCGCTGATGAAAGTTGGCACCTGCGCCAAGGTGACGAAAAAGGACAACAGTCCGCCAAAGGCCAGCAGAATAAAAATCACCGATGTCTGGATCGCGCTCTTCTCGGTGATTTTGAACAGTTTCGCCGGGGTGAGCTCCCGGTAGATCGCCATTTCAACGAAAATTGCATAGACGACGCTGACCACGGCGGCTTCCGTTGGCGTGACGAAGCCTGAGTAAATGCCGCCGAGAATGATGAGCGGCATGCCAAGCGCCCAGCCGGAGCGACGCAGAGCGTGCATTCGATCTTTAAAGCTTGTGCGTTCTGACTTTGGAATCCCGGCGCGCCGCGCCTCGATCATGACAAGGATGGCGAAAGCGAGCCCTAAAACCAACCCGATGGCGAGACCGCCGGCGAAGAGCTTCGCCACTGATGTTCCTGTCATCCAGCCATAGACGATAAAAGTGATCGACGGCGGGATAAGAAGCGCGGTTTCCGCGCTGGAGACGATGAGGCCGAGACTGAACTTCTCTGAAAAACCACTTTGTCGCAAACGCGGGTACACCATTTTACCCATGGCGGCGACGGTCGCCGGCGCAGAGCCAGAAACAGAACCGAAAGCCATTGAGCCGCCGATGGTGGTGTGGCCAATGCCGCCGCGCGTATGGCCGACGAGGGTTTGGATGAAATCGGTCAAGCGGCTGGCGATTTGCCCCGCACCCATCAATTGCGCGGCGAAAATGAAGAAAGGAATGGCCAGAAGTGTTGTGTGATTAATGCCGCCGACGAGTTTTTGGACCAATACGACGTCAGGCAGGGAGCCGTAAAAGGATTCCTTGATCGCCAGAGCCGGCAATCCCAGAACCAGAAACATTTCAAAGCCGAAAACAAGAAGAACGAAGGCCAGAATGATTGGAATTGCGATCATGGGCGTTCTCCTTCGCGCGGATCCATATTTTCATCTTCAGGCAAGGGCGCGAAACGGTTCAAGACGCCAAAGAAGCTGAGACCATAGCGCAGCGCCAGCAGCAGAAAGCCGATCATCGGCGCCATATAGATCCAGCCCATTTCTATGTTGAGGGTTGGGCTGCGCTGGCCGGTCGAAAAGACGAATAAGACTAGGCGGTAAGCCAATAGGGCGACGTAAAGAGAGAAGGTGAGGCCGATCAAATCGATCAGGCGTAGAAGCTGTCGACGTTTTTTTTCATCCAAAGCGTTTCGCAACGAATCAACGCTCACATGTCGCCCGCCTTCCAAAGCCAATCCAAGCGCTCCGAAAACCAGAAACAGGTTGAGCAATCGCACCGCTTCTTCCACCCAAGCGAAGTCGCTGGCCAAAGAGCCCGCGAATTCACGCACCAAAACATTCATGAAAAACAAGAAAACCATAAGAAGGAAGATCGCCACAATCGCTGCGCGCTCGATCCCTCGTAGGAGTTGAACAATCTTCAAAGTAACCTCCCTATGGAAGGCGCCCTGATCTACGGTGTTTGGCCCGTATTTAAGTCAGGACGCCACTTTCAGTTCGATGGGCCACTTGCACGTGGTTCGGGTTTTATTGGGATGATTATGGAACCCGGAATCTGAAAACGGCGAGGACGTGCCCCGCCGTTGGTTTTGAAACGCCGTTAAAAGGTTATTTTGTCGTTTCAGCGTAAGCTTCTTCGTAAACCTTAAGGACGGCTTCGCCCTCTTCGCCTGCGCGCTCAAGATAGGCGGCGCGGGTGGGACCATAGGTTTTTTCGCGAAGAGCCGCTTTTTCAGCCTCGTCCATGACGCGCACTTCCGTATCGCCGCTTTCCTTGATGACATTGAGCGCGTCTTCGACAGCCGCCGCTTTGTGAGCCGTCAGCTCCGGAATGACTTCAAGGAACGCCTCGGTGATGACCTTCTGGTGCTCGGCGGGCAAACTGGACCACCAAGCGGGGTTGAACAGAATCACGTCTTCCATAGCGCCGTGGTTGGAAACAGCCAGATGTTTCTGAACCTCGTAGAATTTCATCCGCTGAATTGTGTCGAGGGGGTTCTCTTCGCCGTCGACAACGCCGGTCTGCAAGGATGTGTACAGCTCGCCGAAGGGCAGGGCGATAGCCGATGCGCCAAGAGCGCTGAATTGTTCGAGCAGGATTTTGGAATCCATGACGCGGAATTTTTGACCGGCGAAATCATCAAGCGTTGCGATTGGCTTGTTGGAGGTGAAATTCTTCCGGCCATTTGGCCACAGAGCGACGCCGGTGACGCCGCGGTTGTCGAAGGTTTTGAGCAAGGCTTCGCCAAAAGCGCCGCCGCGGATCGCCTGCGCTTGCGCTTCATCGGAGGGAAGTAGGAAAGGAATGTCGAGGATCGAGACGACCGGGTTAAAACCGCCAAGGAACGCCGCAGGGGCGACGGTGCCCTGAATGACGCCGAGTTGAACCGCTTCTGTCATTTCGCGCTGGTTGCCAAGCTGGCCTTGCGGGAATAGCTCAAATTCAACGGCGCCATTGGTGCGCTCTTTGACAAGTTCGGCGACCTTTTCAAGGAAAACGTGACGTGATTGCTGGGTGCTTTCCAGGTGGCCGATTTTTGCTGTGAAATCAGCGGCCTGAGCATGCGCTGCGGCGAAAAATGCGAAACTGGCGACAGTCGCCGACTTCAAGGCGCTCATCAGAGCGGTTTTGGTGTCATTCATTGTATATCCCCTGGGTCAAGGCAGTTAAACCGAGAATAGTTAAGCTGACAGGACGGAGAATGGGAGTCAATTAAAATCTCAAATTTGAGATTTTTTGGGCATATGTCCAAATTTTGACCAGTTGCGTTAAAAGTGAAATAGTATGCTATGTCCAAATTTCATCCGGCGGACCTTAGAGAAAAAAGACCGAAAGCTGACCCATGACGCTATTGATCGAAGAAATTGGTCCGCGGATGCGCGCATTCCGAATTGGTTGTGGTTTGACGCCAGAGGAACTGGCTGCGGAAACTGGCGTTTCTCGCGCCGCGATTTATCGTTATGAGTCCGGTCATCCGCCGAAGGTGGATACTTTGGCGAAAATCGCGGAGCGTTTGGGCGTTTCCTTGCCCAATCTTTTGGGAGTCGGGATTGAATATATCGCTTCGGCGGTCAGCTTCTTTGAACGCATGCGCCAATTGGAGGAGCAAAGCGAACAGATTTGCGTGCTGTTTGGGCCGGTTTCTTATTTGCTGACCACGGATGAATTCGATTTTTATCTTCCCAAGGTGCTTGAAGAAAGCGTGCCGGGGGACGTTGTCAATCGCACCAACGCTCTTAGCGACATTGAACGGGTGATGGCGATCCTACGCCAGCGTAAAGAACATTATCGCGCTCGTCGGCCGAGTTTAGTCTGTTTGGTTTCGCTTGTGGAGTTGGAGCAATTTTGTCGCACGGGGTTCATTGGCGCCTATGATCCGCCAGGGGTCGATGTTGAGCGGCGCAAGCTAGTGGCGCGCGCCGAGGTGGAAAATATTATTCGAATGCTGCGCGATCAGCCCATTGGAACTCAGATCGGGGTTTTGGTGGACAGTATGCCCGGCGCCAGCTTTCAACTTTTTCGCCGTAGCCATTCCACCGAAGTTGGCGTTAGCCCTTATCGGCTTGGCTCATTTGCTAATTTGCGCATCGGCGTGGCCACCATTTCGGCGGCGCCCGAAGCGATCGACCTGTATGGCGACGTGATGGATCGCCTTTGGCGGCGCAGCGTCAAGGGCGAGGATGCGGCGCGAATTATTGAACGGCGAATTTTGGACTTGAAATTATAGTGGTCAAAATATAGCCCTGCGCTGATGAACGTTAAATGCTTGAAAAGGCGTGGTTCCAATAATCAACGCTTTTGCGGTATGGCGTTCCAGCGACTTGCGGATATTTATCAGATTTTTTTACGCGGATAGCAGGCCGCGTCGGCGGAATAATGCTAGTTTGCCATCTGATTTAAGCCAATCCTTCCTGCGGAGATGCATTTGATGACTGTCGTCATGAAGGGTGAAGAGTTCGAACAAGCCGTGCCGGCGGGCGTGTTTGTCGAAACGGTCACCGAAGTTAAACATTACACGAAACATCTTTTTAAATTTCGCATGACCCGACCTCAGAGCTTCCGGTTTCGCTCTGGTGAATTTGTCATGATCGGCTTGATGGTGAGTGGAAAGCCGCTCTACCGCGCCTATTCAATCGCCAGTCCGTCTTGGGACGAGGAGCTTGAGTTTTTCTCGATCAAAGTGGCGGATGGGCCGTTGACCCAGCATTTGCAGTTGATTCAACCCGGCGACAAGGTCTTGATGAAAAAGAAACCGACGGGAACGCTGGTCAATGACGCCTTAACGCCGGGCAAGCGCCTTTATATGTTCTCCACCGGCACGGGGATCGCGCCTTTCGCCAGCGTTATTCGCGATCCGGAGACTTATGAGAAATTCGACGAGCTAATCTTGACGCAGACATGCCGTGAAGTTGCGGAGCTGTCCTATGGCCACGAATTGGTGGAGGCGACCAAGAACGATCCTTTAATCGGCGAAATGGCGCGTGAGAAATTGCGTTTCTTCACTTCGGTGACGAGAGAAGATTACCCGGTGAAAGGGCGGATCACGAATTTGATTGAAGATGGAACGCTTTTTCGCGAACTGGGCGTTCCAGCTCTTGATTCGGCTACGGACCGGGGCATGATCTGTGGATCAATGGATATGTTGAAGGATACGAAAGCCTTGTTGGAGGCGGCCGGCCTGACGGAAGGCGCTAATAACAAACCTGGCGAATTCGTCGTTGAAAGGGCGTTCGTGGGTTGAGTTTGGCGCTTAAGCTGCTGAAATAACTTGCTTTTAATGCGTTAATTGCAAAGTTTTAGATTTTTGTAAACAGAGGCGGCGATTTCGCCCCCTTTTTTGCGTTTTTATGAGCTGAAGAAAGAGGCGGGTCAGCTTGGCGCAATTTTAAAGTGTTGTTAATAGTGCCCCGTGACAGATTTATCGGGCCCTATCAGGCGTTTTTTGTGATTTATCTGCATTTTTCATTAATACATATGTGTTTAGCGCGTCGCTAATATAGGTTGTAATAATTTTTTTACTCCACAAAAGCTATAGCAAAAATTGGTTAACGAAAATTAATACTTTGCGTTTTCGATAAGTATAAAATTTTATTAGAATTGTAATTTAATGTATTAAATTTTTATACAATTGAATTAAAAAGTATCATTTTGCGTGAATAATTTATTTTTGATATATTCATTTCATAGTGTTCTATTATGTAACTCCTGTTTGACTGTTTGGCTGTCCCCAAATAGGGATAGTGAAGTGGTTTGTGTGTGGGGCGTCAAAATGATCGTTATTGTTGATGAAAGAGAAATCGTGACCGAGGGCTACGCGTCAGGTTTCAAACGTGAAGGCATCGCGTCTCTTGGTCTCGTGCCTCAGGAATTTGGCGATTGGGTCATGTCCACGCCGGAGGTTGACCTGACTGCCGTAGAGGCGTTTCTTCTTGGGGATTGCCACAAACGGGAGGATTATCCGAAAATCATCCGTAGCCGGTGTCAAATAACCCCAGTGATTGCGCTGAATGAAACGCCGTCATTAGAACAAACGCTGGATTTGTTTGCGGCGGGTGTGGATGATGTCGTGCGTAAACCGGTGCATGTTCGAGAGATTCTCGCTCGCGCCGAAGCCATTCGCCGTCGAGTGGGGGGGGCTCTACCCGATCTTCGCGATATTGGCCGTATACGTGTTTATTTTGATGGAAAAGACCCGGAAGTGGCCGGTGAGCCCTTTCAGCTTCCGCGCCGGGAGCGCCGGATTTTGGAATATCTCGCGCGCAATTATGGCCGCCGGGTTACGCGATCGCAGATCTATAATTCGGTCTATGGGTTGCTGAATGAAGACGTTGATGAAACCGTTGTTGAAAGTCACATCAGCAAGCTGCGTAAGAAGCTGAAAATGCGCTTGGGGCATGATCCAATCGAATCGAAGCGCTATATTGGCTATATGCTGAAAGCCTCGCCTGAGTAATCGTTATCTGGTTGATTTTCTGCGCTTGAGACGCCGCTATACATAGGCGAGTCTGTTTACGCTGTTGAGTTATTTAATTGGGCTTACGGATAATTTGCGAGCCCAAGTTCCTCGGAACGAGCGCCTGTGAGTTGGAGGAGGCTTTAAGGCGCCGTTCGAGATTTTAAGATGAAGCCTTCCTGCGCGGTTGCTGCGGGAATTCGCGTCGCCGGGCGAGTGAGCCAATGGTCGAATACGTCAGCCACTTGAAATGGTGGCCGATGACGTGAGCTCGTTAACCGGAACCATCTAGAGCATTTCCTACTCACTCAGGTTCCTACCCTGCGGCGGGTTTGTGGGCGAGCGGGTTGTCCATGACAACGACGTCTACCGGTTTCAACGTCTGAGCCAGAACTTGCTCGACATAAGCCAAAGAATGCGGTGCCATTCATCTCTGCTTCTAGTGGCGTGGGCGCTGTAATGCCCGATAGCCGCAAAGCGCCAACGCTCCATGATCGCAAATCCCGGGGTCGCTAATCTGGTCAAGCTCGTCGAACAGACGCTGCCCGATGAGAATGTTTCGCCAGTTCTCGTCCGTATCTCTCTGGGCTTCTTGTTCGCCAGATCGTGGCGCTCAACGATGAGGTCGCCGCGTTGAATTGGCGGTTCATGGCCTAGCATGCCGAGAGCGAGGCTATGAACCAGCTCGTCGCAATCCCTGATCTCGCCGTAATCACGGTCGTGGCTATCGCCGTCCACCGGCGGCGAAATCGTCTGATTTATTGCGCTTCAAAAGCCGCCAGCTTGATCAGGGCCTTACCGGCGGATTTCCATCAAGGCCTGCAGCGAACATTAAACTGGGCAAACAGACCGAACATATAAAGAAATCGATCAAATAAAGAAATCGATCAAACTATCCCGACAAAAAAACTTTGCCATAGAGGGCGTCCATATAAAACGATTTGGAAAATGCTCTAATTGGGGGCTATGACGCCCTTCTTTAAAATGAGATTGCCATAGAGACGTCTTTCCGCCGTGGAGACGATGGCGTAGGCTTTGCGGGCGCGTTCATAAAATGCGAAACGCTCCACGCCGGTCAGCGTGACCCAATTTCCTTCCGCTTTTTGTAGTGTTTCAAGAAACTCGCCAAATATTGGCATTTGCATTTCGGGGTCTTCCACCACATGCATGTGGAAGGCGGGACTGTCATAGGTGTCGAGCGGCAAGACGCTAATGATGGCCTCAGTGACGGCCACGGCGTCGGCGCTGTCTAAACGAACGATCCTTTGGCCCATGCTGGTGGCGGGAAAATTTGCGTCGGCGATCACGATCTCGTCCCCGTGTCCCATGGCGCGCAAAATTTGTAATAGTTCTGGCCCAAGAAGTGGGTTCAGCCCTTTAAGCATTTTTCCTCCGGAGTATCTGTTGTCGGATGAATTCAAGCGGAGTATTAGCTTTTTAAGCGCTTAAGTCGAGTTGTTTTCTTTTAAACTATTGCTGAAAACTGTTGTTCTTGAACGTTTTTCAAATCCTGCGGGCTGTAGAGACTGTTGTTCGCGTGAGCCAGAACGCAGGATGTTATAGCATGATGGCGAATAACGTTGGCGGTATTATTGTTGCCCTGACGAAGGTGCGAGAATTGCAGTCGTCATAGTAAAATAATTGCGAAACTCTTTATGTTTCGCCCTTCTTTAAATTTCTTGCTTACCTTTACGTTCTGGCTCTTGTCTATAATGGTCCCTCGCCGTCATTAAGGTAAGTCGATAATTTTGTAACGCCGGGGCATGAATTATACTTATTTTTTGTGGGCGCGGTTTGATTTGTCTCCCTCAATTTCGCAGCATCTAACTCCAGATCGCCTCCAGATCAGCTCCAGACAAGTTTCCTTCGTTAATTCTGTCCCCAGATAGGGACATTGGAGAGGCGAGATGGAACCGGTCTACGTCACCCGCCTTGCGGGGCAAAATTCTGAATGGCTTGGCATGCGCCAAGCGGTCATTGCTGAAAATGTGGCCAATGCGAATACGCCCGGGTTTCGCTCAAAGGACGTAGAGCCATTTTCGGCGATTTTTGATCAAACGAAACTGAATATGGCTAGCACTCGTCCAGGTCACATGCAGGCGCTGGATGGCGTTTCTGAGGCGCGTGAAGTGGAGCGCGAGGATAGTTGGGATGTGACCCATTCAGGTAATTCCGTCTCGCTTGAACAAGAAATGGTGAAGGCGGGGGAAGTTGCGCGTGGACATGCTTTGACAAGCAATATCGTCAAATCCCTTCACCGTATGATGCTTATGAGCGTGAAAGGATAATGAAATGATCGATCCATTAAGCGCCAGTATGAAAATTGCCGCCTCCGGTCTTTCCGCTCAGTCGCAAAGATTGCGGATTGTGTCGGAAAACCTAGCTAACGCCCAGTCTACCGGCGATGTGGCCGGCGCTGATCCTTATCGGCGCAAGACCATCACGTTTGAGAATGAAATGAATCGCGCCGCTGGCGTTCCCTTGGTGAATATCAAGGACGTGGGTTCGGATACCTCTCCGTTTCGAATGGAGTATGAGCCCGGCCATCCCGCGGCGGACATCGATGGTTTCGTTAAGTTGCCGAATGTAAATCCTCTGGTCGAGCTGTCGGACATGCGCGAAACAAATCGCAGCTATGAGGCGAATTTGAAGGTTTTGACGCAGACTCGCAGCATGGTCTTGCGAACAATCGACTTATTAAGGAGCTCGTCATGATTGAAGGTCTTAGCAGCGTATCCGGCGCGTCTTTTGAATTGACGGGCGGCGCGTCCGGCGTCTCTGAAACGCGATATCAGGCGCAGGGGCCCTCGATCTCCGGCGAGGTGGAGCAGCCGTCTTTCACCGAGCACTTGTCGCAGGTCGCGAACAATGCGGTGGATCGTCTGAAAGCGGGAGAAGCGGCTTCGATTTCCGGCATTCAGGGTAAGGCGTCAGCGCAAGAGGTGGTTGAGGCCGTGATGAGCGCGGAACTGACCCTGCAAAGCGCCCTCGCTATTCGCGACAAAGTTGTTTCCGCTTATCAGGAAGTTAGCCGCATGGCGATTTGACGCCTTTCGCCCGTTTCGCTCAATCGAATATGAGGATCTCGCATTATGAAAGCCTTGGCCATCGCCGCCACCGGCATGAGCGCGCAGCAGCTCAATGTGGAAGTTATCGCGAATAATATCGCCAATATGAACACGACCGCCTACAAAAAGGCGCGGGCGGAATTTACCGATCTTCTTTATCAGGCGGAGCGCTTACAGGGTATTCCTAATCGAGTTGGCGAGGATCCGATTCCAGAAGGCGCGCAACTGGGGCTTGGCGTGCGCACGGCGGCGATTCGTAAGTTGCACACGCAAGGAACCCTCGACAATACCGGCAACAAACTGGATTTGGCGATCGACGGACGTGGCTGGTTTGAAGTCACCAATGCCGATGGTGAAACGCTTTATACGCGCGCAGGCTCGTTTAACACCAACGGTGACGGCCGTCTCGTCACGATCGACGGCTACCCCATTGAGCCGGCTATTTTGGTTCCCGATAACACCATTGACGTTGTTGTGAATGAAAGCGGCGAAGTTTACGCGCGCATCGACGATGAAATTGATCCGCAGCTTCTGGGGCAGTTGAATTTAACGATTTTCGCCAATGACGCGGGGCTGGAGCCTATGGGGTCCAACTTGTTCATTGAAACGCCTGCGTCGGGCGTTGGCATCGCCGGCGTGGCTGGAGATCCAGGGTTTGGGCGAATTCGCCAAGGATATCTGGAAAGCGCCAACGTTGATCCGGTGAAAGAGATTACGGCGCTTATTCAGGCTCAGCGTGGTTATGAAATGAATTCCAAGGTTATTCAGGCTGCGGATGATATGGCCGGAGTCGTCACGCAAGGAATTCGCTAGACCTGAAATGATGAGCTGCTTTGGAGAGAGTGTTATGGCGCGGTCGTCAACTAAAGTAATTCTCCGGCGCGCTATGATCTGGCGTCAGGCGAGCGGCGTTATTGGGTGGGCGCTTTTGCTGTTCGCCTTTCTCGTCGGGCCTGGTTTCGCCGGCTCGCAAAATATCATGCCATTGCCGGTGCCCAAGGTGACATTGTTCCCCGGAGATCGGATTGAGCGGCGTTTGATTGAAAATCGCCCGTTCCCAAAGTCGACGGTTCAGCGGTTTTCGGTTATTGCGAATCCGCAGGATTTGATCGGGAAAGAGGTTCGACGCACCCTATTGCCGGGGCAGCCGGTAGCTACGTCGTCTGTCGCGACGCCGCAATTGGTGCGTCGCGGCGAGCCCGCGCGGCTCGTGTTTAAAGAGCAGGGACTTGTGATCGTCGCTCATGTGGAGCCATTAGAAAATGGCGGCGCAGGCGATGTGATCCGTGTTCGTAACATTGATAGCGGCATTATCATATCAGGCCGGATTGATGAAAACGGCGCCATTCAGGTTGGAGATTGACTATGCCTCACTTGGCCCGAATTTTCTTCATCCTGTCGCTGATGATTTTAGGCGGCGCGCCGGCTGAGGCCGTGGTTCGCATCAAGGATATCGCCAATATTCAAGGCGTGCGTCAGAACCAGCTCGTGGGGTATGGCTTGGTCGTGGGACTGGATGGCTCAGGCGACACTTTGAGAAACTCTCCTTTCACGGAACAGTCTCTTCAATCAATGCTCGACAGCATGGGCATTAATGTGCGCGAGGCGCGGCTTCGCACGCGTAATGTGGCGGCGGTGGTGGTGACCGCCGAGATGCCGGCTTTCGGACAGCGCGGTTCGCGGCTGGACGTCAGCGTCTCTTCCTTGGGCGACGCCACGTCGCTGGCGGGTGGCACATTGATCGTGACCCCTTTGATGGGGGCGGATGGCGATGTTTATGTGGTGGCTCAGGGAGCCATCGCCGTATCCGGGTTTTCCGAAGGCGGGCAAGCGGAGACCGTAACTCAGGGCATTCCTACGGCGGGGCGTATTCCCAACGGAGGCACAATTGAGCGTGAGATCGCCGGTCGTTTCGCCAGTATGTCCCAATTAGTGCTTGAGCTGAAGAATCCGGATTTCAAAACCGCAGTTCGGGTGGTGGACGCCATTAACGCTTATGCCCGGTCCCGCTATGGGGTTACGGTGGCGCGCGAACGTGACTTTCGCTCTATTGTGCTCAAGCGTCCCAAGAAAGTTGGTCCAACGCGTTTCATTGCGGAAATTGAGGGTTTGCTGGTGCAGCCGGACATGGTTGCGCGGGTCGTCGTCGACGAACGCACGGGAACGGTGGTCATTGGCCGGAACGTGCAAATTTCCACCGTTGCGGTGACGCATGGTAATTTGACCGTCCGCATTACAGAAGAACCTTTGGTCTCCCAGCCTGGCGCTTTCTCTGATGGCAGTACGGTGGTGGTGCCGCAAACCACTGTCGACGTTCAGGAGCAAGACGCTCATTTGGCGATTATTGGCGGTACGGACTTACAAACGTTGGTACGTGGTTTGAACCGAATTGGTTTGAAGCCCACGGGGGTTATTGCGATTTTACAAGCGGTGAAAACCGCTGGAGCCCTTCAGGCTGATTTGATTATTCAATAAATGTCGCATCGCAGAAAGATGAAACGGGTCGGCGTCGCCGGCCCGTTTTTGTGTTTTTGCGGCGGATAACGCCCATATGGGAAATAATATAGTTGTCCACGTTTGGGGACTATGGCGAAAGCCCCGCGCAAGGAGGGCGCGCCATAGTGCTTGTGAGATGTCCAATTGGATTTCGAAAGGACACGTTGATTATGGTCAAGCCCGCAAAAGACAGCTTTACCGTCAAGCTGGCGCCTTTTTTTATGAGCGCGGTTTTTCTGATGGCCGGTTTGGTGAGCGGCGTTGGCGCCGATGCTTTCGCCCAGTCGTCAAAAAGCAAGGCCGGCTCGCAAGGCGAGTCCGGAGCGCGCCAATATTGTCAAAACGTGGTGGATGTGGCGGCTGAGCAGCGCATTGCTTGGCAAATGCGAAATTTGATCGCGTTGCGCTCGGACGTGGCGGTGAAAATTGCCGAACTAGAGATGCTGAGGGAAGACGTTCGTCTTTGGCTTGAAAAACGTGACGTGGTGCTTGGAGAAGTTGAGGAGCATGTGGTGCGCATCTATGGCCGTATGCGCCCTGACGCTGCGGCGGAGCAGATGGCGACCTTGGACGCCGAGACGGCGACGGTCGTTCTAGCCAAACTGAAAGCACGTGAAGCCAGTGCGATTTTGAATGAGATGGAGCCGGCTCGCGCCGCGCTGCTTACCCAAAGTTTGACGGAGTTAACCCGTCCATTGAGCAGGAAGGGCAGCTGATGCGGGTCCGTGGGATGAAGTTCGGGGCCGTCGCCCTTAGCGCCGCTCTACTTGGGGGGTGCTCGTCAAGTATTGACAGCTTTAATGTTGAGCCGCCTTTGACGCCTGTTGGGCAAGGATTGAACGCCGCTCCGGTTGGCTATCCCTTGTCCACCTATCAGCCAAATCAACGCAAGGCGTTTCAATCTCTTTGGGTTGACGGGCGCAATGAGTTTTTCAAAGATCCACGGGCTAAATCCGTCGGTGACGTTTTGACGGTTCAGATTGAAATTGACGACAAGGCGACATTGGACAATCGCTCTGATCGCGCGCGCGACTCGAGCGCGGATGTGGGGTTTGGTTTCTTCTTCGGGTTTAATCCCAGTCAAACCGAAGGTGAGGGCGAAGCCGACATCGCCACCGGCTCGCGCTCTAAAGGCCAGGGCGCGATTGATCGGAAAGAGGAAATAAATCTGCAAGTCGCGGCGATTGTGACTCAGGTTCTGCCCAATGGAAATCTGATGGTTTCCGGGTCGCAGGAAGTTCGAGTCAATTTTGAGGTTCGCGTTCTCAATATCGTGGGCATCGTACGGCCAAGAGACATCAGCTCAAATAATACGATCACTTACGATAAAATCGCCGAAGCTCGGGTTTCCTATGGTGGCCGCGGCCGGTTGAGCGAAGTTCAGCAGCCGCCTTGGGGACAGCAGCTTTATGACCGGATAACGCCGTTTTAGCGCTGTGTTAACTGAGGTCGGACCTGCTGTTCGTCAGGATCGCTTTCAAACAAGACATGGAGAATGACGTTTTATCGAACGTCAGGCCACGTTCTTGATCTGTAAAAGGTGAAAAAATGAGCCAAGCGTTAGTCACTTCCGAAAATGCGTCCTCGGCGCAGGCTAAGCGCGGGCGTGAACGTGGCTTCTTGCCAGTGTTTGTTTTGCTCACGATCGTCGCCGCCGGTGTTGGCGCGGTGGTTGGCATGCAGCTGGTGTCCCAGACGCGTGAAACTATATTAAGAATCGAAAGAGGCCAGAAGACGAGTGAAGTGTCCCCACTTTATCCCGAAGCGGGGCATGTTCGCTCCCTTAAGGCGGTCGTGGTCAATTTAGCGGCGCCAGCCGACATTTTTGTTCGTTTGCAGTCATCAATCGTTCTCACCAGCGAAGCTTTGCCGGAGGCGTCGGTGATTGCGAGCAGGATCGAGGGGGACATGGCTTCTTATTTGCGCACGATTACATTGGCCCAACTGGAAGGCGCCGGCGGCTTGCAGCATCTTCGAGAAGATTTGAATGATCGCGCGAAAACCCGCTCGAATGGCTCTGTTCAAGAGCTTATTATTGAATCGGTGGTGGTGCAGTGAAGCGTTTTTTGGCGGTTATTTTTCCCGCGGCTCTCATGTCTATATTGGCGGTCGCCGCCGTAAGAGCGCAGGTTCCCGACCTTTCGACATTGATACCTGAGGGCGAGGGGTCCGCTACAGGGCGCATCGTGCAGATGGTCGGCCTTTTGACGGTTCTCTCGCTTGCGCCGGGATTGCTGATCATGGTGACGAGTTTCACGCGTTTCGCCGTCGCTCTCGCGTTTTTACGCTCTGGTCTCGGGTTGCAAACGACGCCCGCCAACATCATCATGATTTCTCTGGCCCTGTTTATGACGTTCTACGTCATGGCTCCTACATTTGACAAAGCCTGGAATGATGGGCTGGAGCCATTGATGAACGAGCAAATTTCCGAGATGGAGGCCTATGAGAAAGTCACCGCGCCATTTCGCGCTTTCATGCTCGAGCATGTTCGCGAGCAGGATCTCCTTCTTTTTGACGATCTGGCGGCGCAGCGTCTTGGCACTGCGGAGGCGCAGAGCCCGGCGGACGTGGAAATGCGCGTCCTGATTCCCGCTTTCATGATTTCAGAGCTGCGCCGGGGTTTCGAAATAGGTTTTCTCGTCGTATTGCCGTTTCTCGTGATCGATATGATCGTGGCGACATTGACCATGTCCATGGGGATGATGATGTTGCCGCCAACGGTTATTTCGCTTCCCTTCAAGGCTCTGTTTTTTGTGTTGATTGACGGCTGGAATTTACTGGTCGGTAGCTTGGTGCGCTCTTTTTTCTAAAAATAAAGGAGCGCCGTCATCTCAATATTTGTGAACAGATGAGGCCTTCGGCTCAGACGCCCACGTTCCTCGGCTGGTCGTCATTGTTCGTCAGATGGCGAAATGCGCGCACCACGTTTTCATATACCGGGCGTTTGAAGGGGATGATTAACTCTGGAAGAGCTGAGGCGCGCTCCCATCTCCATTCATGAAATTCCGGCCTGTGTCCGTCTGGCGGCGTTCGAATATTGATTTCATCATCGTCGCCGTCGAAACGAAAAGCGAACCATCGTTGGGTTTGGCCACGAAACTTGCTACGCCGGGTGCGGGCGAGAATTTCTGGTGGAAAATCGTAATTGTACCAGTCGGGAGCTTCTCCGATAAGCGTGACGGTGCGTACGCTCGTTTCTTCATAAAGCTCGCGTTTGGCCGCTTTCAAAGGCGATTCTCCAGAATCGATGCCGCCTTGTGGCATTTGCCAGGCGTAGCTCGCCTCGACGCCGTGTTTGTCGTCTTCCCGCTTGCCAATCCATACAAGTCCTTGCCGGTTGACGAGCATCACTCCGACGCAGGGACGATAGGGTAATGTCGATGTCTTGGGCATGGATAGGCTCTCGGAGTTTGGGGTATGGTGGGCTGAAGTCACAAGGGCGAAGCCCCAGCGGCAAAGCCTTTAATTGGCGGTTTTGTTCAAAGTGTTGCTGATGGGCGTTAATTGTAGTCCACGCTCTTCAAGATCCTTTGACCAGCGCTCAAGTTGTTCGATGGTGACCGGTAAAGCGGTGGCGACGCCCACGGCGTATCCTTTACTGCGGGCCTCCGCTTCTAAGTGTAGTAAGCGCGCCTGAATGTCGCTGGGCTTGGGCACTTCATCGAGCACGACGCTGGCGCCTGAAAATGGCGTGTTGCTCTCCTTCGCGACTTCCTCCGCGAGGCTGCGCGAGGAGGATTTGTCGTCAAGATACATTAATCCTCGCCGTTTTAGCTCTTGCAGTAGACGCTGCATGGCCTCGCGTGAAGCTGTAAAACGCCCGCCAGCGTAATTCACAACCCCGACGTAATTGGTCATTCTGCTGAGAAGGAAAGAAAGCCGTTCCTTGAACTGGGCGTCGTCGAGATCGACGAGTAGCGTATGTGGTCCCGGATCATTGTCGGGGAAATCAAATGGCTCCAACGGTAGTTGCAAAAGCAGTTCGTGGCCCTCTTTTCGCGCCACCTCCATCCAGTGCGCCAGTTTGTCACCATATGGGGCGAAGGCGAAAGTGACTTCCTGAGGAAGCCGGCTCAGAGCAATTTCGGTGCCTGTTTCGGATAAGCCCAATCCGCCGACGACAATGGCGATTTTGGGCACGCCTGAAAGCCCGTTGGCCGCAGGCCGGGCGTAAAGGTCCAGTGGACGCGCGCCTTGCGCTGAAGTGATGGGGAGAGGGCCGTGGCGTCCATTTTCAATTATTCGGGAGTCTGGTCGGAATGACAGCTCTGTTTGTAAAAGCTGGCCTTGCTCGATATTCGCGAATTCGTCGTAACGGGGGCCGAGCGAAGACGGGGCGTCGCCGCCGTCGCTGGCTTCTTCCACGTCGCTGCTATTAAACTTTGGATCGATTTCTACGACGCCAAAATCCCGTGCGGAAAGACCGTCAACTGAGTTATCCAGATTGACCACGCCAATAGGCTCCCCGCCTAAAGGGTCGTCGACGATACCAATCCAAACGAGGGCGGTGGTGCATAAAATAGCGAGAATGCCGGCGCCCATCAATCCTAGCGGCAAGCGTAAAAATGTTCGTTTGCCCAGTCCCAGAGGCGCTGTCAGATCTTGCTGCGACGCCATTTTATAGTCACCACCTGCTTACGTCGCACTTGTAATATACTCGGCTAACGCGGTTTCAAGGCGGCGGCGCGTCCCACCTGAAAGAGGGACGCGCCGCGTTGTCTATCAGTTCGGAACGTTTTGGGCTTTATCTCCGGTTGGAGGGAAAGCGCTATTGGCTTGTGTCCCGCGGAGCAAATCCAATGCGTATTTAAGTTGAGCGTCGTCTTTAGGGTCTACGGGAACATAAGCTTGACTTCCGGAAGCCTCGTCGCCTTCCTCCGCTTTCAAATGACCACGAAGACCGGCTTCCCCCTTGGTGTTGACTTTGCCTTTGAGCTCTTCAGGCAGCTCTTGCAAATACACGATGTCGGGGGTGATGCCCTTCGCCTGAATCGAGGTTCCTGACGGGGTGAAATAACGCGCCGTCGTTAGTCGAAGCGCGCCGTTGGCGCCTAATGGGATAATCGTTTGGACAGAGCCTTTACCAAAGGATCTTGTCCCTAGAACGGTGGCGCGGCGATGGTCCTGCAACGCTCCGGCGACAATCTCGGACGCGGAAGCTGATCCGCCGTTCATCAAAACGATGACTGGCTTGCCGTCTGTCAAATCGCCGCTGCGCGCGTTGTAGCGCTGGGTTTCACTAGCTTCGCGTCCGCGTGTGGAGACGATTTCGCCGCGATCCAGAAACGCGTCGGTGACGGCGATTGCCTGATCGAGAAGACCGCCCGGGTTATTGCGCAAATCCAGAATATACCCCCGGATTTTATCCTCTCCGATGGTTTCGTCGAAGGATTCGATTGCTTCTTTCAAGCCATCGTAAGTTTGTTCGTTGAATTGTGTGACGCGGATGTAGCCAACGTCGGTTTCATCACGGAATTTGACGGATTTGATGCGAATGATGTCGCGCGTGATCTTGATCTTGATCGGCTCGTCCATCCCTTCGCGGCGTACGGTGATTTCGAGGTCAGTGTTGACCGGCCCACGCATTTTCTCCACCGCTTCCGCCAAAGTCAGACCTTTGACGAATTCGCCGTCGAGATGGGTGATGACGTCCCCCGCCATGACGCCTGCGTGAAATGCGGGCGTGTCGTCGATGGGCGTGACGACTTTGACGAAATCGTCCTCCATGGTCACTTCAATGCCAAGCCCGCCGAATTCGCCGCGTGTTTGCACTTGCATGTCGCGAAAGCTCTTCGGGGACAAGTAGCTGGAATGAGGGTCTAGCCCGGCGAGCATGCCGTTAATGGCGGTCTCCACAAGCTTCGCGTCGTCCGGCGTCTCGACATAATCGGAGCGGATGCGCTCGAAAACGTCGCCGAACAGATTGAGTTGACGATAAGTGTCTGTGTCGGCCGCGTTGGCGACGTCACTGATCCTTATGGAGGTTTGGTTGAATGTGGTGACTGCTACGGCGCCTATGACGAGGCCGGCAATCAAGAGCGAAGCTTTCCGAATCATCCGCGAACCTTTTTTTCTTTGGTGCGATGCCACCACGGGGTTGGGTCAATCGCTATGCCGTCTTTTCTGAATTCTACGTAGAGAACTGGTTGCTTCGCCGCAAGGTTGGAGCTCTCCGCGCTTGATACGCGCGTGGACCCCATCGCGGCGACCGGTTCTCCGGCGAGTACAAATTGCCCCAACTCAACGTCGACCCTGTCCATTCCGGCCAACAAGATATGATACCCGTCGCCGGCGTTCAGGATCAAGAGCTGTCCGTAAGAACGAAACGGTCCCGCATAGACGACCCAGCCGTCGGCGGGAGCGATCACTTGCGCGCCCGAACGCGCCGCCAGAGACAAGCCTTCCGTCGTTCCTCCGAAACCATCGGGATCACCATAGTTACGTATTGGCGCGCCAGCAACCGGAAGTGAGAGTTGTTCCTTGGTTTTGGTGAAGGCCATCGCTGGAGCCAGGCGTCCCGGCCCAGCCTCCGCCGCTTCGGCTTTTCTCTTTTCGTCGGCGACGCGGGCTTGTTCCGCAGCGCGTTTGGCGCTGTCTATTTCGTTTTCGAGACTGGCGATCAGTCCCTGAAGGGAGGTGGCCTTTTTCGCAAGTTCTTGCGAGCGCTGTTTTTCACTTTCAAGCAGACGCTGACTTTTGTCGATTTGGTGTTTTTTGGCTGCGATCAAGAGCTCGACGCGGGTTTGCTCTTCTTTCAGGCGCGCGCCGTCGCTGGCGAGGCGCTCGCGTTCGGCCGCGATTGACGTCTTTAGTCGCTTCAGTTCTGAAAGGTCTGATGCGAGGGCTTGAGCTTCAACCTGAATTTCCGGCATGACGGCGTTGAGCAAAATTGCGCTGCGGATCGCCGAAACGGCGTCCTGGGGTCTTACGGCGAGGGCGGGTGGCGGGCGCTGCCCGATCCGCTGCAGCGCCGAAAGAATTTCGGCCAGAGTGTCCTGTCGCTCGGCGAAAGACGCGCGCACTTTATCCTCATTCTCTGACAGCCGCCTGAATCGGTCTTCAGTTGCGGCCAGTTGCTCTTCCAGTCCTTGCACCCGTTGCGCCGTTCGCAGCAAATCGGCGTTCAGAGCATCGCGATCACGCCCGATCGCCCGGATTTCCCTGGCGATTTCCGCTTGTCGTTCCGAGGACAATTTTATGTCGCTCGTTAGCGTTTGCAATTCGGCGGCGCGGGCCGCTTTGCGTTGTTCTGGCGTTTGCGCGATCGCGCTCTCAGCAATCGCCTGTTCTTCTTCGTCCACCTGCTCCTTTGCCGCTGGTGAGGAGCACAGAAGAATCAGCGCGCAAAAAAACAAACAGGCAGCTTTTACGCCGTGAACGCTCATCATTCCTCTCGAAAACGTGCCTCTGATTTTCAGACGCTTATGTTCTGCGCATGGAAGAAGCCGACCGCCGCGCAGCGTTTCGCTAGGATGACCGGTCGACCTTAAGGAATGGTCAACCATAATTACGTCGTCGTGTTCTTTTGTTTCAATTTCTTCATATTGCGTGATTACGGCGGAATGCGGGCATTATTATTGTGATTTTAAAAGGGATAAGTTCGAAGAAAAACCGGTGTCGAGCCTGATGGATTTTTCGCCGAGGCCAAATGCGAATCACACTCTGTGATAGGGATGGCCGGTCAAAATCGTGCAGGCGCGGTAAATCTGTTCGCAAAGAAGAACGCGCGCGATCTGGTGAGGCCAGGTCATGGCGCCGAGCGACAGCTTCAAGTCGGCCTTGCTGAGAAGTTTGTCGCCGTGTCCGTCGGGGCCGCCGATCACGAAGGCGAGGTCCGCGCAGCCTTCATTTCGCCACGCGTCAAATTTGCTGGCGAAGGTTTCGCTTGTGAGTGATTTTCCCGTTTCGTCGAGAGCGACGACGCGCGCGCCGTCCGGCAGGGCCGTGAGCAACGCATCCGCTTCGCTAGCCTTGCGCGCCGACGCTTGCGGGGCGCGTGATTCCGCCAATTCGATCAAATTAATTTGCGTAATGCCCAAAGTGCGTCCGGATTTCTTGCCGCGCTCAAGGTAGCGCTCCAGCAAGTCACGCTCCGCCCCCGCTTTCATTCGCCCGACGCATGCTATGTGCAGTCGCATTTCGTGTCGCCTTTTTGAGCCGCATTGACAGCTTTGCGATCATGGAGAAGGCTCATGAAATGCGGATCGATGCGTTGATTTTAAACGGCGCAAGCTATGCGGCGCGCTCTAGCTGAAATATTGGGGTGGCGCGGAGCTGTCGATAGTCCACATTTTTTCCATGTTGTAGAACTCGCGAACTTCCGGACGGAAAATGTGGATCACGATATCGCCCGCGTCCACCAGCACCCAGTCGCAATGGGGCAGGCCTTCCACGTGGGATGTTCCATGACCTGCGGCTTTCAGATCGCGTAACAGATGATCGGCGATTGCGCCCACATGTCTGTGGGAGCGTCCTGAAACAATTACGATATGATCGGCGAGAGCCGTTTTTCCGGTAATGTCGATGACAATGGAGTCTTCGGCTTTGGAATCTTCAAGACTCGCGAGAACGGCTCCAAGCAGAGCGGTTTCCTCAGCGGATGCGGCGCTGGTTTTTTCAGAGGCGGGATCTGGAGTCCCCCCATGGTCGGACGTCATTTTCAGGGTTAAGCCTTTCGACTGGTTATTAAGAGCGGGCTCATCCATAGTGACGTTTCGTCACTATGAAATCCGCCATTGTCCGTTGAGTGTAGCGAGCGAATGCGTCAATCCCCTGACGCTGCGCTTTGCTTTGCCTACCATAGGCTCAAATAGAGAATTTTTTCAAGGTGCAGTTTCGGCGCGAAGGGCGGTGGAGGAGGTTGCGTCGAGCGGAGCGTGGAGAAACACCCACGCTGGCGGCGGATAATGAAATATTTGCGCCGCTTTTTCCTCGCGCAGTCTGTGCGAGGAAAAAGTTTGCGCCGCGACGGCGCGAAGCGGAGCTAGCGACGCGCCGGGTCTGTCGATAATAGCGATCGGAAGTGTATTGATGATCCGCCGCCAGCTTTGCCAGCGGTGAAAACCCTCAAGATTATCCGCTCCCATGATCCATGCGAAATGGAGTTTGGGCCTATGACGTCTGATCGCGCTGACGGTGCGGGCGGTGTAGGGCGTTCCCAGCACGGCTTCAATGGCCGTGGTCTTCATCGCCGGGTGGCGGGCGATGCGATGAATTTGCGCGATGCGCGTGGCCAATGGCGCGAGGGCGCCGTGGTCCTTGAGTGGGTTTCCCGGGGTGACCAGCCACCAGACCTGATCAAGCTTCAACCGTTGCAGCGCCGTTTTCGCGACAAGAAAATGACCTGAATGGGGCGGATTGAACGAGCCGCCGAACAGGCCGATCCGGTTGCCCGGTTCCGCATGCGGCAGCTTCATCCAGTGTGGGAGGACGCCAGACGCGTCTGTTGACGTCATGGGCGCGTTTGCCCGGCTCCGCGTACGCGATACTTGAAGCTGGTTAATTGCTCAAGCCCAACGGGGCCCCGCGCGTGCATACGTCCTGTGGCGATGCCGATTTCGGCGCCCATGCCAAATTCGCCGCCGTCGGCGAATTGCGTTGAGGCGTTGTGCAACACGATTGCTGAATCCACTTCGGCGAAAAAACGCTCCGCCGCAGTGGCGTCCTCGGTGACGATGCAGTCCGTGTGGTGGGAGCCGAAGGTTTCAATGTGCCGTATGGCCTCGTCAAGGCCGGCGACAATTTTCACCGAAAGGATTTTGTCTAGATATTCTGTCGTCCAGTCTTCTTCGCTCGCCGCGATAACATTGGGCGCGAGGGCGCGCGTGGCCGCATCGCCGCGAATCTCGCACCCTTGTTCTTGCAAGGCTTGAATGAGAGACGGCAAACAGCTGGCGGCTATGGCCTGATCAACCAGCAGCGTCTCCACCGCGCCGCAGATCCCGGTGCGTCGCAGCTTTGAGTTGACGACGATGGTTTGCGCCATCTTGAGGTTGGCCTCTTTGTCGATGAAGATGTGGCACAGGCCTTCAAGGTGAGCGAACACGGGCACCCGCGCCTCGTTTTGCACCCGCGCCACGAGACTTTTGCCGCCGCGCGGGACGATGACGTCAAGGTTGCCGTTCAATCCTTTGAGCATTTCGCCCACGGCGGCGCGGTCGGTGATCGGCACGATCTGAATGGCGTCTTCGGGCAGGCCGGCGCTGGCCAAACCTGCGCCGAGCGCGCTATGTATAGCGCGATTTGTCAGGATCGTGTCGGAGCCGCCGCGTAAAATGGAGGCGTTCCCCGCTTTCAAGCATAGGGCGCCGGCGTCGGCGGTGACATTCGGACGGCTTTCGAAGATCACGCCGATAATGCCAAGCGGGGTGCGCACCCGCTCGATTTCCAGACCGTTCGGCCGCTCCCAAGCGTTAATAAGCGCGCCGACGGGGTCGGGTAAATTGGCGATTTCCTCAAGAGCTCCTGCGATGCTTTCAATACGCTCTGGGGTTAGCGTTCCCCGATCGAGATAAGCGCTGGTTTGCCCATTCGCCTGCATGGTGGCGACGTCTTTGGCGTTGGCCGCCAGAATGACGTCGCATTGCGTGCGAATGGCGTTCGCCATGGCCAGAAGCGCCGCGTTTTTCTGCTCGCTTGAAGCGTTGGCCAGCGTGCGGCTTGCCGCTTTTGCGCGTTTGCCGATGTCCAACATGAGAGCCGCGACGTCAAGCGCGCCGGCTGTCGATTGTGTGTTGATCTGCTCCAGTGCGGACATTTCCCCATTCTCCTAGCTTATGTGTCGGGAGCGCGCCCGTTCGTCTTGCAAATATCGCCAACTTAATTCGCGTCTGTTTTTTCAAACAACGCGCCGCCCAGCACAAGGTCGTCTCTATGAACCATTTCCGCGCGGCCCGGGTGTCCGATGATGGCTTCGATTTCGCGGCTGTTGCGTCCCAAAATCATGCCCGCTTCGGTATAATCGTAAGCGACCAGTCCCCGGCCGATATCGTGATCATGGGAGTCAAGGATTTTGACGGCGTCGCCGCGTGTGAATTCTCCGTCCACTTTGCGCACGCCCGCGGGCAGCAGGCTTTTGCCCTTCGCCAAGGCGGCCACGGCTCCTGCGTCAAGATATAAAGTTCCACGCGGCTCAAGGTGTCCGCCGATCCAGGCTTTGCGCGCGCTGGCCGGCGTGGACTTCGCCAGGAACCAGGTTGAGCGCGCGCCGTCGTCAATGGCTTTAAGCGGGTTCAGGTCCTTGCCCGAGGCGATCACCATCATTGTTCCGGCGGAGGTGGCGATTTTCGCGGCGTCGATTTTTGTTTTCATGCCACCGCGCGAAAGCTCTGATCCGGCCGCGCCGGCCATGGCTTCGATTTCCGGCGTTATCATGGGAACTTCGGGCAGATGGACGGCGTTCGGGTTCGTCGCCGGCGGCGCCGTATAGAGACCGTCGATGTCCGACAGAAGAACGAGGCAATCCGCGCTCGCCATGGTGGCGACGCGCGCGGCCAAGCGGTCGTTGTCGCCATAGCGGATCTCCGAGGTGGCGACGGTGTCATTTTCATTGACGATGGGAACCGCGCCAAGCTTCAGGAGGGTCGCTAGCGTTTCGCGGGCGTTGAGGTATCGACGCCGTTCTTCCGTGTCGCCCAAAGTGAGCAGAATTTGCCCTGCGGTGAGGTCATGCTGGCGCAGGCACTCGCCATAGGCTTGCCCCAGAGCGATCTGGCCCACGGCCGCCGCCGCTTGCGCCTGCTCCAGTCGCAAGGGACCGCTCGGCAGGTTCAAAACGCCGCGCCCGAGCGCTATGGCGCCGGATGAAACGACGATCAGCTCGGCTCCGTTTTTTGCAAGCGCATGCAGATCGTCAACAAGCGCAGCCAGCCAGTCGCGTTTCAGCTCCCCGCGCTCAACCAGAAGCGCGGAGCCGATTTTAATGACGATACGTTTGTGATCCTGAAGCCGCCGTCCGGCGGGAAGCATGGACATAACAAACCTCAGGGACGCCAATTTTCGGTCTGGGGGCTGGGAACCATATTGGCCGCGTCCTGCTTGTCCTGATCAATTCGGCGAATGATCATGCGCAAGGTGCGGTCAATATTTTCCCGGCTTGCGGAGGAAATGACCAATGGAGGCTGCCCGCAGGCCTTCTCCAGCAGTTTCAGTTTTTCCTCGCGCAACTCCGCCGACAGCGCGTCTGCTTTTGACAGAGCGACGATTTCAGGCTTTTCCGCCAAGCCGGCGCCATAGGCCTCCAGCTCGCCGCGCACAACGCGGTAGGCTTCGGCCGGATCGTCTTGAGCGCCGTCGATAAGGTGGAGTAAGACGCGGGTGCGCTCCACATGCCCCAGAAAGCGATCGCCAAGTCCAACGCCTTCATGCGCGCCTTCAATCAGGCCGGGAATGTCGGCGAGAACGAAGCCGCGCCCGTCGATTTCAACGACGCCCAGATTAGGATGCAGCGTGGTGAAAGGATAATCGGCGATTTTCGGCTTGGCGGAAGATACCGCGGCGAGAAAGGTTGATTTTCCCGCGTTGGGCAAACCGACGAGACCGGCGTCGGCGATGAGCTTCAAGCGCAGCCAGATCCATTTCTCCTCTCCTTCAAGGCCAGGGTTGGCGCGCCGCGGCGCCTGATTTGTCGCCGTCTTGAAATGGGCGTTGCCAAAACCGCCATTGCCGCCGCGCAGCAGCAGCACCTTTTGCCCCACTTCGGTGAAATCCGCGATTTGGGTTTCGCCGTCTTCTTCGAAAACCTCGGTGCCCACGGGAACTTTGAGCACGACGTCGTCGCCGCCGGCGCCGGTGCGGTTGCGGCCCATGCCATGGGTGCCGGTCTTAGCTTTGAAGTGTTGGGCGTAGCGGAAATCGATCAAAGTATTGAGACCGTCCACACATTCGATCCAGACATCGCCGCCGCGCCCGCCGTCGCCGCCGTCGGGGCCGCCGTATTCAATGTATTTCTCTCGGCGAAAAGACACGCTTCCGCCGCCGCCATCGCCGGAGCGTATATAAATTTTCGCCTGATCGAGAAATTTCATTTTCTTAACTCTTTGTGCTCTGGTTGTTCGTCGCCCGGTGAGGAGCGCTGGCGCTTGCGTGTTCAACAGTTCAGCCGTCATGATATCATGAAGCTGACCGCTCGCGTCATTCGCGTCCTAGCTACTCCCGCAGTTCTTGCACCAATAGGAGCGTTCTGCCAATAACCGATGGACAATGTTTTTTGCAAATCATGGCTTTCCCGGTTCATTAAACCCGTCGTGTGGATGGATCATGATTAAATTCTCCACCTCGCCGCCGCGTCACGCGCGCCTCCAACGTTTCAGCGCAAGCCAGGTTTTTCGATCAAGGTTAAACCGTTCAACCGAGACCACGCCGCCGGCTCCCAGAGAGCGTAACATGCTTAGGTCGCGATATTGATACCCAGACTTGATTATGACCCGCCGCGAGGCCGGGTTATTGACGCGGCACGTGGCGTGCAGCGTATCCAAAGATGTGTGGGTAAAGGCGTGGTCGGTGAGCATTTGCGCTGCTTCGGTGGCGTAGCCTTGTCCCCAGAATGGCTCTCCGATCCAGTACCCAAGATGAACGGCGTCGCCGTCTTTCGAAGGGCCGTAGCCGCCGGCTCCAATAAACCGTCCCGTTGATATCAGACGAATGGCGAAATAAGCTTGATTGTCGACGATGTTCTGCGCGCGAGAAATCAGTTTCTTAGCGTCGTCAAGACCAAAAGGGTGTGGCATGGTTGCCAACATGGACGCGATGGAGCGATTATTGGCGAGATAAACAATATCGGCCAAATCGTCTGAGCGTGGCATGTCTAGCCGGATGTGATGTCCGTCCTGCGGCGTTTGCGCCGCCGTGTAACTGCTTTCCAGTGCGTAATCTTCAAAATCTGCAACCATGACGCCCTCCGGCGATGAAAAAAGGGGGAGATGGCGCCCATCTCCCCCGATCTTCTGATCTTGCCGGTCTTATCGAACCGTTGGGGTCGTTTGGACGCCAACGGTTCGAAATGACACGTCAGCTTTACTCCGCAGCAGCCATCGCCGGGAGCACATTAATAAATGTTCGGCCGTTGGATTTCACTTGGAAGCTGACTTTGCCTTCCACGGTTGCGAAGATCGTGTGATCTTTGCCCATGCCGACGCCAGCGCCCGGATGCCACTTCGTGCCGCGTTGACGCGCGATGATGTTGCCTGGGATCACCAGTTCATCGCCGTATTTCTTGATGCCGAGACGGCGTCCTGCGGTATCGCGACCGTTACGCGACGAGCCGCCTGCTTTTTTATGAGCCATAAGGAATTTCCTCGTCTAATTTGTGCGTTAAAAGGACGGGCGGGATTATTTCCCAGCCAGTTCCTTCGCTTGCTCAATCCAGTTGTCGCGCTCGAAACGACCTTTGAGGCCGGTTTCTTCTTCAACGCGGGCGATATCGTCGGCGGAGAATGAAGCGATCTGCGCATAGGTTGTCACCCCAGCGGCGATCAGCTTTTTCTCCATGGCGGGGCCAAGACCGGTTAGTTTTTTCAGGTCGTCGCCGGAAGCGTCTTTAGCTGCGGCTTTCGCAGGGGTCGCCTTCTTCGCCGGCTTTGCGCCGTCAGTCAGGATGTCGGTTACTTTCACAACCGTATAGGACTGACGGTGACCGTTGCGGCGGCGCGAATTCTGACGGCGACGCTTTTTGAAAATGATGATTTTGCGCGTGCGGCCCTGCTCGACGACTTCAGCGGCGACGCTTGCGCCGGCCACGAGAGGCATGCCGATTGTCGTTTCCGCGCCGTCTCCGAGCATCAGAACGTTGTCGAACGTAACCGTGTCGCCGGCTTCGCCTTCGATTTTTTCGATCTTGACCAAGTCATTCGTGGCTACGTGGTATTGCTTACCGCCAGTTTTAAATACTGCGAACATGTCTTGCACGTCCTTCTTTTCGTTTTTGTAACGCCCCGGCGTCCATTTTGGAAATCAGGGGCTTCGCCCGAATCCTTCGGCGCCGCTGAATGGGCAATGTCTCGGCCAGATGGCGGGGGACGTTGACCCGGCGGGCTTTTGCAATCCAGCACGATGATGTTTGCGTTTGTAAACGCTAATGATCAGACTGGATCTCCAGACAGCGTCCGCAGGATCGTAAATCCCGGGAAGTCGTCGATGTCTGGGTTGAAAACCTAGGATATCGATAAGAATGATTCATCATCATTCATCTCAAAGCCGGTGCACTATACTCAGCCGAGAAGTGAAGTCAATGCAGGAGTCTTCAGCGCGTTCATTTTTTGGGGCTGCGTGGGCGCGCGTCAGGGACGAAAATCATATTTAATTCGATGACGAAAATTAACGATTGCGCAACTTGAGATACGTACAAAGCCGTAATTTTTAGCGTGAGCATGTCGTGACTGCAAATTCAAGGGCTTTTACTTATGAACTGGTTCTCTTCGCTCCGGACACCCGCCTCCACTTTAGAGGCTGTTGGCCGCTCATTCGCGATGGTTGAATTTACGCCTGATGGTAAAATATTGACGGCGAACGACAATTTTCTAAAGGTCGTCGGTTATGGTCTTGTAGAGCTGCAAGGCGCGCATCACGGTATTTTGGTGAGGGATCAGGACAAGGCCGCCCCTGCCTATGGAGAATTCTGGGCGGCTCTGGCGGGGGGCGAGGCGCAATCGGGGGAAGTTCGGCGGATTACAAAGAGTGGCTCGGACGTCTGGTTGCAGGCCAGTTACATGCCTGTTTTCAATAAGGCGGGCAAAACCGTGAAGGTGGTTAAACTTGCCGTTGACGTCACGCTGGAGAAACGGCGCAGCCTTGAGGTGGCCAGCCAGCTTCAGGCCATTGATCGATCTCAAGCGGTGATCTCATTCAATCTCGACAGTGAAGTTCTTGACGCAAATGAGAATTTCCTCTCGGCGGTTGGATATTCTTTGGAAGAGATCGTGGGGCGGCGTCATAGTATTTTTATTGACGCGGAGGCGCGTGAAAGCAAGGAATATCAGGCGTTTTGGGATAGTTTGCGATCGGGAGAATTTCAAAGCGGCGAATACAAACGCATAGGCAAGAACGGCAAAGAGGTTTGGCTTCAGGCCACTTATACGCCTATCGTTGACGAGAGCGGGCGTTTGATCAAAGTGATTAAATTCGCTACTGATTGCACCGAGAGAATTCTTCGCCGGCTTCATCGTGAAAAAACCCAGCTTGAAATCGATAGAGATCTTCAGAATATGGGAGGTTCAATCGCCGATGCGAACGCTCAAGCGGCGAGCGCTTCCGCCTCTTCAGAGCAAACCTCCAGCAATGTTCAGTCCGTAGCCGCGGCGGCGCAGGAGCTTGTCGCTTCCATTGAGGAAATTACGCGTCAAGTTGATCAGGCCATGACCATTTCGCAACAGGCCGTAGAAGAAGCCGAATCTTCCTCCGTCGTTATGTCTAATCTAGCTTCCGACGCGCAAAAAATAGGTGAAGTAATTGAGTTGATTGAAAATATTGCAAGCCAAACCAATCTTTTGGCGCTCAACGCGACCATTGAAGCGGCGCGCGCCGGCGAGGCGGGAAGGGGGTTCGCCGTGGTGGCGACCGAGGTCAAAACCTTGGCTTCTCAAACCTCTCGGGCGACAGAGGAAATCAATGCTCAGATTCTTTCCGTGCAGAACTCCACTTCGATGGCGGAGGCGGCCATCGCCAATATTAAAGGGGTGATCCGGAAAATCAGTGACATTTCGACGGGAATATCGTCAGCCATCGAAGAGCAATCCTCGGTTACGCGGGATATTTCGCAGAACATGCACTATGCTTCCTCCGGCGTGAATTCGATTGCGGGAAATATCCAAAAACTTTCGCAGATTACTTCTGAAGTCGAGGCGCAGACGTTGAAGGTGAGGGAAATTTCCAAATCAATCGTGTGACGGGCGTGTTTTGTTGAGCGGCGCAATCTGGCGTCATGTTCATGCGGCGCTATGCGGCGTTATGTGGGAAAGGGCGTTATGTAGGGAAATGTGTCGCTGGCGGGGCCAGAACCCGCCCGGCGCGCGCCTCCTCCTGTAGCATCCCGTCTTCCGGCGTGATCCGCCGTCTGGAATGGCCGCCGTCCGAGGCGTTTCGTTTCGGCCGTTCGCCGCCAATTCTGAGCGTTGTTCGTTATTTCATCCACAGACGCGGATTTCTGCCGTTGCCCCCCTTGTGAATTGCGCTCGGCTTCGCTATTTTCCGCCCACTCTGAGACCACGTTAAATACCTCAGATTTGCGGAGAGGTGCCGGAGTGGTCGAACGGGGCGGTCTCGAAAACCGTTGTGCTGGTAACAGTACCTAGGGTTCGAATCCCTATCTCTCCGCCATTATCTTTTGAAAATACTTAGGTATTTTTCGATTTTATCGACATTACCCGCCAACCTACCCGCTATAAAGAAAACGCTAGAAATTCATCGCTATTTTGCGACCGGCTTCGTGCAAACTTATGTTGAAAGAATTGAAATTATTGATGGAGTTGAGCAAAGCCCCATCTTCTCTGGTCGATGATGCGACCATGGTTCAGACAAAGCATATGGTTGCTCTTATCTCAGTCAACCTTGTGAACAAGCTCGCGCTTTAGCAGGCGTGCGGCGTTTCTTCCTGCGGCGACGTGGCAAATCGAATTGGGTTTGGGGGCGTTCGCATCGAGGTTGACGCCATAAAGATGAATGTCGCGGGTCATGTGAGCGCTTTGAGGCGGCGCGCTGCTATCGCTTTACACGGCCGCTTTCGCGCAGAGGTCTCGCCATTCCTGACTGTCGGCGCCCACTACGCATCGACCGTTTTCTCGCAGGTTCAGACGCATGCGGCATCTTTTGACTTGGTCATCGAATTCATGCTGTGGGATGGTCCTGATCAGTTTCAGAAGCGTCTGGTTGAACGCGTCGCTTTCTTTTCGGAGAGTGTAGAAGACCCACTTGCCGTCTTTCTCAGGACGCACGAGGCCTGCTTTTTGCAAGATTTTCAGATTTCGCGAAACATTGTAATGTGTCTCGCCAAGCACATCCATCGCTTCGGCGACGCATATGCGTTCGTCAATTTGCGCAAGCAGCCAGAACAGACGCAAGCGATTGGCGTCGGCAATGGCTTTCAAGGCTTCTACGTACTGCGCGTCCATGGGGCTTCTCTCAGGAGGATTTCACTGGAATATTAGACAGACGCCGCCAGCTCAGCAACTCGGATCAGCTCTATTTTTCATCAGGGCCATCGCAGGATTGATCTTTTAGCAATCCAGCCAGAAACATCAGGATTCCTATCCCCGCGACAATCGCGGAATGCGTTCCGTGGAAGGTGAGTTCGGTTTTGCTCGCGCCAGAAAAATACGCGATCCAAAACAACGGGCAGCATATCCCCAGAAGCGTCACACAGGCGCCTGACCTGCATGAGGCGGGCATCCGTCGTTCTGCGATCATTTTTCGTCCAGCCCGCAAGATGTGCGTATATGGGCATAAATCGATTATTTTATTAATGAAATTAGGCATTTATGTTTCCGCCCTCGATAAATTTTTTAGCGTTACTCCATACGTCGGAAGCTCTGTGCGAAACTTCCGCCGTATGAAATTCATCAGCGCGTTTTTCAGTCAGGCGATAACAAGGAAAATCCCTCCGCCCGTCATGGCCAGAACAAGGACCGTGAACACAAACGCCACGACGGCTTTGGGTTTGAGAACGGAAGAGATTATCGCGATCTCCGGCAAGCTGGCGCCGGTGCCGCCGATCAGTAGCGACATGGCCGCGCCCATGCTCATCCCTTTGGCGATCAGCACTTGCAGCAGGGGAAGGGCCATTTCGATTCGAAGATAGAGCGGAACGCCGATGACCGCAGCCACGGGAACGGCGTACCAGCTGTCGCCCCCCACGTATTTCTCCACCACTTCCGCAGGAAGAAAGGCGGCTGATAAGGCGCTGATGACGGCGCCGATCAGAACGTAAGGGGCGATACGCTTGAATAGCGCCCAGGCGAATGGCATTGACGCGCGCAGTCGATCACGATGAGCCGCGCCAGATCTGTCAGGATTTCGAACGCCACAGGCTGCCGCTGGCGCCGGGGCCGCACCGCACGCAGCGCTCTGATCGCCTCCGCAATTGACGTCTGGCGCGGAAACGCCCCGCCGAACTTCATGCCTCAGCGGAGTGAAGCTGATGACGTAACCGGCGAGAATAGCGCCGCCAAGCGTTAGGGCGAGATAGATCGCCGTGGCTTTGAGGCCGAATGTGGCGAGGAGCAATCCTATAACGACGAAATTGCATAACGGCGCGGAAATCAAAAAGCCGAAAATAGTCCCCATAGAGGCGCCAACCTCGACCATCCCCATGACCACAGGCACCATAGACGCGCTGCAAAATGGCGTCAGCGTGCCCAAAAGCGCCCCCATTAAAGGGCCCCGGCTTTCGTGTTTGGCAAGCTTTTTCTGAAGTTTGTCCTGCGGAATGTATTCTCTGACGATTCCAGTAATTATTGAGACGACCGCGATGATCAGCATCAAGGCTCCTCCAACGTGGAGGAACTCATTAATTGCTATCGTCCAAGGGGGTTGCTGCATGTCCAACTTCGCTCTCCGTTGTGATGTACGTATGCTTATTAGCGCGTTTGTGCATATGTATATATTGGCGAAGCATCTTTGCAAGCACGAAGTTCAGGAGGCTGAAATTGAGGGGGGGGGGGAGAGGCCAAATTGCCGATAGCTGGGCTTTGGCTCGTTATGCAGATCTTTCTCGATTTTATTTGTCTTTTATCGAAGGTCGCTTATTCGCGCGCCAGAACAAGTCGCGGATTGGTTGCTCCTTCTGGTGTTGCGATCGAGTTTAGGATTCGGCCGTTAGATGAATGTATCGACGTGACAGGGTTAATTTATGAATGCGCGCTCAAAGGAGCGCGTTAGCGTCATTATAGGATAATATAACTTTTTAATTGCATAAATTGAGAGGTATCGTTTTTAGTTGTATTTATATCGCTAATGCCTGGGGGGGGATGGTGGAGGAATATTTTGCTCATTCAGGTTCTAAAGAAGGGCAGGCTGACTGGCAGCCCTTGAAAGATCATTTAATCCAGGTCGCGGGTCTGGCTGGACGCATGGGCGCGACTCTTGGGCTTGAGCAGGCCTGTTATGCAGCGGGGCTCTTTCATGATCTTGGAAAATATAACGTAGCGTTTCAACGACGACTTGCCGGTGAAAACCTTCGCGTTGACCATTCCACCGCTGGTGGAAAAGCTTTGTTGGACTATGCCGCTGGGCTCGATAAAGGCGTGGCGGAAATCATTGCCTACGCCATTTTAGGTCACCATGCGGGTTTGCCTGACAGATTGAACGAGACCAATGCCTGTCTTGATTGGCGGATTGAGAACGCGTCGCCGGTGGATCCCATTTGGAGGCAAGAGTTGGGAGCCCCGCCCGACAATTTGCTTCCGCACGGGTTCCTCGAAAAATTACCAAAGGGGGACCAACAAAGAAGCGCGTTTGCGTTTGCGCTGTTGGGGCGTATTATTTTTTCATGCTTGGTGGATGCGGATTTTCGCGATACTGAAAACTTCTATCTCGACCTTGAAGGCCGCAAAGCAGATCGGCATTGGCCGGACCTCGCCGCTGTATTGCCAAAGCTGATAGAACGTTTTGATGCGCATATGAGCGGCTTTGCCAATAATAATGGCGACGAACTCAATAATTTGAGAGGTGATATCCTCCGTCATATTCGCGCGCAAGCGCCAGAAGCGCCTGGTCTTTTCACACTGACAGTGCCGACCGGCGGCGGCAAAACGCTTGCCTCACTCGGCTTTGCGCTTGATCATGCAAAGATCCACGGTCATCGGCGTATCATTTACGCCATTCCGTTTACGTCTGTCATTGAACAGACGGCTGAGATTTTTCGCCATGTTCTCGAAAGATCCGGCGACGACATCATCCTCGAACACCACTCTGCGCTGGATGAAGAAAAAAGCAAGCAGGACAGACAGCAGCGAGACAAACTGAAGCTCGCCATGGAGGACTGGGCGGCGCCGGTTGTCGTGACAACCAATGTGCAATTGTTTGAGAGCCTGTTCGCCGCGCGGGCATCGCGTGCGCGTAAGCTGCATAATATTGCCGGGTCAATCATCATACTTGATGAAGCGCAGACCCTGCCGCGGCAATTCCTGCTTCCGGTTATGCGCATGCTGGAGGCGTTGGCCGAGCAATATGGCTGTACGATCATCTTGTGCACCGCCACCCAGCCGGCGCTAGCGGCGCACAAGGGCTTTTTACAAGGATTGCCGTTAAAGGATCGGGAGCTTGCGCCCGCGCCGCAGGACATGTCCGAAAAGCTCGCGCGCGCGACGATCACGCACGGCGGAAAAATGGGAAATGAGGATCTGATTACCGCTCTTGGCGCGTCTAAACAGGCGTTGGTGATCGTCAACAGCCGCCGGCATGCGTTGGAACTCTATCGCGCCGCAAATGATGAGGGACTGGCCGGCCTAACCCACCTGACGACCCGTCAATGTGCGGCGCATCGCAAGGCCATTCTCAATGGCGTGCGGCAAAGACTGAAGGCGGGTGATGATTGCCGGGTTATCGCAACAAGTCTGATAGAGGCGGGGATTGACGTTGACTTTCCTTGCGTTTTCCGAGCTGAGGCGGGTCTGGATCAGATTGTGCAGGCGGCGGGACGATGCAACCGCGAGGGCGGACGCGCGCGTGCTGAGAGTATCGTCACCGTGTTTGATCCGCCTGACTACCCGCCGCCGCGTGAAATCCAAAGTCTGATTGGTGACATGAAACGGATGATCAATCAGCATGATGATCTTTTGTCTCTGCCCGCCATCGAAGACTATTTTCGCGAAGTCTATTGGCGGGTGGGCGAGGAAGGGTTGGACGGACAGAAGATCCTTGATTGCTTCAAGTTGAGTGCGGGCGGAACGGATTTCGCTTATCGCACCGCCGCTGAGAAGTTTCGAATGATTGAAAGCGGTCTGGAGCCGGTGATCATTCCCTTTGATGAAAATGCGCGCCGTGCCATTGACGATCTGGGAATTGAGCAGATTGCCTCTGGCGCGCTTGCAAGGCGGCTGCAAGGCTACATCGTGCAGGTCCCGCCAAAAGCGCGCGCGCTTCTTCTCGCCAATGGTCATGTGCGTTTTGAGCGACCGGATCTGCGCGGCGATCAGTTCGCCGTGCTTCAGACGCAATCGCTCTATGAGGACGATGTGGGGTTGTTGTGGGAGAACGCCGACTACCTAACGGCGGAGAACATGATGATTTGAGGATTCGAGCGGGACGTGAAATACGCAGGGAGTGGGGATGAGTTACGGTATAAGGCTAAAAGTCTGGGGCGACTATGGTTGTTTCACCCGGCCTGAGATGAAGGTGGAGCGGGTTTCCTATGATGTGATGACGCCCTCGGCGGCGCGGGGCGTATTAGAGGCGATCCACTGGAAGCCGGCCATTCGCTGGCAAATTGACGCCATTCACGTGTTGGAGCCGATCCGGTTTCAGTCAATCCGTCGTAATGAAGTTGGTCACAAGGCGCCCGCGAGCAAGATTAAGTCGGCCATGAAGCGTGGAGACTTGGAAGGTCTTGGCATTCTTGTCGATGAGGATCGCCAGCAGCGCGCCGCCACCGTTCTGGTCAAACCGGCCTATGTGCTTGAGGCGCATTTTGAACTGACCGACAAAGCAGGGCCGGATGATAATGAGGCCAAACATCTGGATATCTTCAACCGGCGCGCCCGGCGCGGGCAGTGTTTTAATCAGCCCTGCCTTGGCGCGCGTGAATTTTCGGCCGCCTTTGAATGGATCTCGCCGGATGCGCCCTTGCCGGAAGCGATCGGCGAAACCCGCGACCTTGGCTTTATGCTCTATGATATAGACCATGGCGCCAGGGGCCGGCCGTCTATGTTCTTTCATGCAAGGTTAGAAAATGGCGTGGTGAAAGTGCCGCCGCTTCACTCGCCGGAGGTGAGGCGATGACCATTCTTTCATCTCTCGTGACCGCCTATGACCGGATGTCGGATGCGCCTCCCATCGGTTATTCTTCGGAGAAAATCAGCTTTGTGATTTCCCTGAATGAAGATGGCGGCGTCGCCAATGTGAGTGACATCAGGCAAGGGGAGGGCAAGAAGCTACGTCCACGTTTGATGCTGGCGCCACAACCGGTCAAGCGGACAGCGGGTATTGCGCCTAACTTCCTTTGGGACAAAACTTCCTATGTACTTGGCGTGACGGCTGGGACGGGCAAACGTACGGCCGAAGAGCACGCAGCTTTTGTAGCGCGGCATATTGAGGATATCGGTGAAACAAGTGACGCCGGATTAATCGCGCTGTTACGTTTTTTGCAAACATGGTCGCCGGAGCAGTTCATCACTTTGGAATGGCCTGAACTGATGATAGATCAAAACGTGGTCTTTGCTCTGGAAAGCGATCGTCTTCAAGGTATTTACCTCCATGATCGTTTGGCCGCCAGAACGTTATGGGCGCAACTCTCAATAAGTGAGAGCAAGGGGCGAGAGCGTTGTTTGGTCACGGGCGAACCAAGCACGCCTGCGCGACTGCATCCTTCAATTAAAGGAGTATGGGGGGCTCAATCATCCGGCGCAGCATTGGTTTCCTTCAATCTCGATGCCTTTACCTCTTATGGACATACGCAGGGTGATAACGCCCCGGTTTCAGAAGTCGCCGCATTTAAATACACCACGGTTTTGAACCGTTTTCTCGAACGCGACAGTGGTCACAGGGTGCAGATCGGCGATGCGTCGACGGTGTTTTGGGCGGATTCTTCCGACATGAAGCGTGCGCAGAAAGCCGAAAGCCTTTTCACCTTGTTTGTTGATCCGCCAAAGGACGAAGGTGGAACGGCGGAGGATGACGTAAGTCAGGCGCGCAAGATTGAAGTGCATTTGAAGCGCATTCGGCAAGGCCAAAGCCTTAATGTAATCGAACCGGAGCTGGCGGAAGGCGTCCGATTTTACGTACTGGGTCTTTCGCCTAATGCGGCCCGGCTTTCCGTTCGCTTTTTCTTTGCCGATACTTTTGGCGTGCTGACGCGCAACTATCAGCGCTTTTTGTCCGACATGCGGGTTGAGCCTCCCCCGCGGGGCGGGTTTCCACCGCTCTGGCGCTATCTGCAGGAAACGGCGGTGTTGGGTAAACGCGAGAATGTGCAGCCTAATCTTGCCGGTGAATGGATGCGCGCCATTCTTACTGGAACCCGCTATCCGCTGACTTTACTGCCGACGGTTCTTACCCGCATTCGGGCCGATGGTCAGGTGAATGCGCTGCGTGCCGGGATTTTAAAGGCGCTTCTTATTCGTAATTTCAACATGAAGGAGGTTCCGGTGGCGCTTGATCCGGAGAACACAAACAGGGGTTATCTTTTGGGGCGGCTTTTCGCCGTCTATGAGGAAATGCAGCGCGCAGCGCTTGGCGGCAAGGTGAATGCAACCATCCGCGACAAATTTTATGGCTCTGCGTCGGCTACGCCACGCAAGGTTTTCGCCGCGCTTGAGGGTAATTCGGCTAATCATCTTGCCAAGGTGAGGAAGGCGAATCCCGGCCGCGAATACAATCTGAAAATGCTGCAAAACGAGATCATGGATCTCATGGAGCCGGATGGCGATCCCTATCCAGCCTCTCTGCCAGCGCAGGATCAGGCCTTGTTTGGCCTTGGCTATCATCATCAACACAGCACATTTTATAAATCTAAAGCCGGCGCAACCGTCGCACAGGGGGAGACCGAAGAATGACCGTCCTTGCCAATCGCTATGACTTCGCCCTGATTTTTGAGGTTAAAAACGGTAATCCGAATGGCGATCCCGACGCCGGAAACCTGCCGCGCCTTGATCCTGAAACCAACAAAGGTCTCGTCTCCGATGTCAGCCTGAAACGCAAGATCCGTAATTATGTGGACCTTGCCCATCATGGTGAGGACGGGTTTCATATCTATGTCGAAGAAGGTTCGATTTTGAACGAAAAGCATCGGCAGGCTTACAAGTCGATCTATGAGGGCGACGCCAAAGTCGAAAAAGCGGCGAAGCTGAACCCCAAGGACGATGTGGAAGCAAAGAAACTGACGGCTTTCATGTGCGCCAATTTCTTTGATGTGCGAACTTTTGGGGCAGTCATGTCCACGGGCGTTAACTGTGGGCAGGTCAAGGGCCCGGTGCAGATGAGTTTCGCCTCTTCTGTTGAAGCCATCATGCCGCTTGAGATTTCGATTACGCGCATGGCGGCGACCAATGCGGCTGAATTGAAGCAAAAGACCGAAGGTGATGATACGCCTGAGCGCACCGATAACCGCACCATGGGCCGCAAGCATATCGTGCCCTACGGCCTTTACGTCGCGCATGGTTTCATTTCCGCCAAATTTGCCGAACGCACCGGGTTTTCCGAAGCTGATCTGAAGCTGCTGTTTGAGGCTTTGCAGAATATGTTTGAGCATGACCGCTCCGCCGCTCGCGGTGAAATGGCGACGCGCAAGTTGATTGTTTTCAAGCATGAAAACGCGCTTGGCAATGCGCCCGCTCATTTGTTGTTTGATCGAGTGAAGATTGGCCGAAATATTGGTGGCTCTTTTAAAGAGATTGATGAACGTCTCGATAATTACCCGCCTGCCCGCGCCTTTTCCGATTACATCGTCGAAATAGATCGCGACGACTTACCGGAAGGGATCGAAATTCAGGAATTGCTGTGATGTGATGGACCGAGCGCCGCACAATGAGTCCGTGATGCGGGCGGAGGTGGAGTCCATTGCGATCTCCGCCTTGCAGCACGCCGTTTATTGTTTGCGACAGGCGGCGCTTATTCACCTTGAGCAGGTTTGGGCGGAAAACCGGTTCACGGCGGAAGGCGATGTTCTTCACGCCGTGGCCGACAAGGGGGGCAAGCGCAAGGCGCGCGGTCTACGCCGCGTCATGGCGTTGCCCGTCGCCTCTGCACGGCTGAATATTTCCGGTATTGCCGATATGGTGGAGTTTCAGCGGTTGCCCGATGGTCGGGAGATCGCGTTTCCGGTGGAGTATAAACGCGGTAAAGCGAAACTGCACCGGGCCGATGAGGTTCAGCTTTGCGCCCAGGCGCTCTGTTTGGAAGAGATGACTGGCCAGGATGTGCCGCAAGGGGCCATATTCTACGGCGAGACCAAGCGCAGGGTTGGCGTCGCCTTTGATAATGATCTGCGAGCGTTGACCAAGGAGACGATCAGCTCCTTCGCTGATGTCCTTGCATCAGGCGAGACGCCGCCGCCAACGGAGAAACGGTCACGTTGCCGAGCTTGCTCATTGCTTGATCTTTGTCGTCCGGACGTTGTCTTTCGTCCGGTGCGCGCATGGCGACATAAGCAGGTCTCTATGCTTCTCTCAGAAGCAGGGGATGGGCAGTGAAGAAGCTTTTGAACACCTTTTACGCTATGACGGAAGGGGCGTCTTTGACCAAGGACGGTGCGAACCTTGTTGCTTCGATTGACGGGGAGGAGCGGGGACGCGTTCCTTTGCACATGTTGTCCGGCGTTGTCGTGCGCGGCGCGGTTTATGTGTCTCCGCCCTTGATGGGGGCACTGGCCGAGGCAGGCGTTGCCTTGACCTTTTTAACGCGTAGCGGCCGGTTTCAGGCGCGCCTTGAAGGGCCGGTCAGTGGCAATGTCTTGTTGCGCCGGGCGCAGTACCGCGCCGGCGACGCTCCGCTTGAAATCGTGCGTTCTATTGTCATTGGCAAGGTTGTGAACCAGCGGGCGGTTTTAATGCGCAGCTTGCGCGATTACGGGGATGAATACGCCTTGGATATTCGCGAGAGGCTGGAAGGGGCGAGGGAGCGGCTGGCCCGTATCGCACGTCGTGCTGAGCTTTCAGACAGTTCAACGGAGGTTTTGCGTGGATTCGAAGGAGAGGCCGCAAATATTTACTTCTCTGTGTTTGACCATTTACTGCGTTCGCCAGACAATGAAATTTGCTGGCGTGGGCGCTCGCGCCGGCCGCCGCTGGACCCTGTGAACGCGCTTTTGTCGTTTCTCTATACGCTTCTTGTTCATGATTGTCGCTCTGCTTTGGAAGCCGTTGGTCTGGACCCTGCTGTGGGTTTTCTGCATCGCGACCGACCGGGCAGGCCGAGCCTTGCTTTAGACTTGATGGAAGAATTACGCCCAATTCTGGCGGACCGGCTGGCGCTTTCACTGTTCAATCGTCGCCAGTTGCGCGCCTCAGATTTTGAAATCCGCGATGGTGGGGCGGTGCTCATGTCTGATGACGCTCGCCGGACCGTGATCACCGCATGGCAGGAGCGCAAGAAGACCGAGCGTACGCACGCATTTCTGGGTGAAAAAGCGCCGCTCGGCCTTGTGGCCTACATACAGGCGCAATTGCTGGCGCGCCATTTGCGTGGTGAGCTGGATGCCTATCCACCCTGGTTCTGGCGATAAGGGATCGGCAATGTTGGTATTGGTGACTTATGATGTAAGCGTAAACATCGGCGATGGCGCCGGTCGGCTGCGGCGGGTTTCAAAAGCGTGTCGTGACTTTGGTCAGCGTGTTCAGTATTCTGTCTTTGAAATTGAGGTTGATCCTGCGCAATGGGCTAAGCTTAAGGCGCGGCTTGAAGGCATAATCAAACCGGAGGTCGATAGCCTTCGATACTACTATCTCGGTTCAAACTGGAAACGCAGGGTCGAACATGTCGGGGCAAAGTCCGCAACAGATCTCAACGGCCCTTTGATTATCTGACCGGCTTTTCAGATGTGGCGAACCATAAGCGTGCGGGTAAACGCCGGTGGGTTCGCGCTCTTCTTAGGGATTTGAAATTGTTGATTATTTTTATTTTTCGCCCGTGTCGAACGGCTTTTTTAGCGTGATTAACGAGTGTTTCGCGTTTTGAACTGCGGTTGTTCATATAGATGAATAGTTTATAAGGAGGCCGTCGCCCCTTTGCGGGGGCGTGGATCGAAACCAAATTGGGAAGAATTCACGTTCAAGCAACGTTAGGTCGCCCCTTTGCGGGGGCGTGGATCGAAACTCCACATACGCTGGCGCGCTAAAAAGCGGGGCCGAAGTCGCCCCTTTGCGGGGGCGTGGATCGAAACAAGCGTGGTGTGGTTGGTCATGTCGAGATTAGAAAGTCGCCCCTTTGCGGGGGCGTGGATCGAAACTCCCCATCGCCAGTGTTGCCACCAACGAGGGCGTGTCGCCCCTTTGCGGGGGCGTGGATCGAAACCGACCTCACCGGAACTATTTTCCGCGCCTGACCCCGTCGCCCCTTTGCGGGGGCGTGGATCGAAACACGCAGCATCGCGCTATCAATAATAGCCATGCAAGTCGCCCCTTTGCGGGGGCGTGGATCGAAACCCGCACCTCATGGACTTCCACTCTTGAGACCCTTGTCGCCCCTTTGCGGGGGCGTGGATCGAAACTCGACGCTTGGAACTGTTTTGCGCCCATCGCCTGTCGCCCCTTTGCGGGGGCGTGGATCGAAACCATGACAGCGGCTTGGCGAACCTAGCACACGACCGTCGCCCCTTTGCGGGGGCGTGGATCGAAACATAGCGGCGCCGTTGTTGTTTGTGGGGGAGGCTGGTCGCCCCTTTGCGGGGGCGTGGATCGAAACTTAACTACCTCTTGTCTTAACCCTGAAAGGGACTGTCGCCCCTTTGCGGGGGCGTGGATCGAAACGACCTCATCCGTCGCGTCGCCCATGCTAGACGAGGGTCGCCCCTTTGCGGGGGCGTGGATCGAAACATCCCATATTGTGCCTGCTTCGTTACTTGCTTAGTCGCCCCTTTGCGGGGGCGTGGATCGAAACCCCAAGCTAATTGCGCTGACGCGTGCTTCACAGGCGCGTCGCCCCTTTGCGGGGGCGTGGATCGAAACCTCCCCGGCGAGCACAACCACCCAGCCAGCGCGGGTCGCCCCTTTGCGGGGGCGTGGATCGAAACATGTCGGCAAGAGCCTCGTCGTTTGACGCGTGCCAGTCGCCCCTTTGCGGGGGCGTGGATCGAAACACTAAGGCGGACTTTACCAAAGCTAATTGCGCCGACGTCGCCCCTTTGCGGGGGCGTGGATCGAAACATTACGAGGATGGCGCGCTCGATGTTTGGATAGGTCGCCCCTTTGCGGGGGCGTGGATCGAAACCTCCGCCAGTCGCCGTTGCCGTCCAGCCAGTCCCGTCGCCCCTTTGCGGGGGCGTGGATCGAAATGCGCATTTGGGGACTGGACCACAATTTCTTTCAGTCGTCCCTTCATGATTTCCCGGCGCGATGATGCGTTTGTTTGTGGTTTAGTTTTCAAACGCTGGCGGAGAGCTTTTGACTATGGGCTTGCGACTGGAGGCTTGCTCGCCATCTTTTGGGCGGAAGAGTTGATGTTGACCGAGCGCGGAAATTTGCAGGACAAGCTCGGCTTGACGGTTGATTCCAAGTTTTTGAAAAATGCGTTTGAGAACGATCCGAGCGGTTCCTTCGGTGACGCCAAGTTTATTGGCGGCGTTGCGCACGGTGACGCCGCCTCCCACCAGCGAGGCGAGGCGGGCTTCGCCAAGCGATAAGTCGAAAACGTCTCGCAGCACTGTAGGGTCGATTATCGCGCCGTTATCTGCTGGCGTCGTCAGGACGAGCGTGCGGGCGGTTTCGTTCAGATCAAGCAGGGAGCGACCGCTGTCGGTCAGCGGCAGAGCTGAGACGACGATCCGTTGCCCATCTTTATTTCTTAGCATGCATGAACGGGGCGCCAATTGATTGTGATGAACATTTTGCGCGTTGCTGAGAAGAGCGTTGAACGCGGGAGCCGCAGTTTGATCCAGAGCTGTTAAACGCCCGTCTATGGATTTGAAATAGCTTGCGAATTGATCCTGCCCCGCTCGGTTTTTGAGCAATAGACGCCCTTCCGCGTCAAGCATGTAGAGACCTGCCTCGATTTTGTCCATAACCCATTGAAAAATCTCTTGCTCACGCTCTAGGTTGGCGATTTTCATAGACAGGCGCAGCGCTTGCTCCACATGCCGGCTGATAAGGCGGAGCATTTCCCTTTCGTTTTCACTGAACGCTCCCCGCCCCTTGGCTCTGGGCACGGAGACTGAGGCGAATATATTGAAATCGGGAACGATGATGCATCCCATCAGCCAGCCAAACCCCACTTTCTGGAAGAAGCCCGTAAAAATGGGAAGCGTTTCGATTTCCTGTTTCGTGGCGACGCTGTTGTCATCGAAAACATCGCCTCCTGTTAGGTGCATGGCGATGGCGCGCTGCGCGTGAATGTCATGACGCCACCATTCTTCGCTTTGATAGACTTGAACGGCGTTGGCGAGGCCGTCGGAAAAAATGAATTCGGCGCCGTCGTCGCCGCAATTGAAATAGATCGCGGCGCCATGGGCTGAGAATAGATCGCCAATCATATGGAGCGCGCGCGGCCATGCTTCTGGAGAAAGGGCGGCGTCGTAAATTGCGCGGACAGTATTGCTAAAGGTGTTGAGGTGCTGACGGCTGGGTAAAGTAAAGATGACGATTTTCCTGAATGTATTGCCGCGGATGAGTTGGTCTCAAATGAATTTTGCGCTGTCTACGCTTTCCTAAATCAATATTTATATAAGGTTGGGGGGGGAGCAAGTCTCTGATGATATTAATTTTAGTTAAGGATGTATCTCATCTGGGATATTGACGAAGGTACTTGCAAAGTTAAGGTGGTGGGAATGACATGCAGTGAGTTCATTGAGATCTGAATGGCCTGAGCGCGAAGGGGGGAGGATGACGTGAGTGGCGCGCATGTGGCGACTGCCTCCGACGCTTCTGTGTAACGGTTTAGTGACGGACTTGTCGTAAAGAAATTTTTATCTAAAGAAAATTTTATGTATTTTTAGTGTGTTCGGTTCAAAAATATCGAAGAATAAATAATTCTCGATGTTTTTAAATCGAACGGGGATGGTGTTATTAACTTTTTTAGAAGTTGCTGCGTTAGATCTGATAGGTAATTCGCTCTACGTGTGGAGAAGGTGTAATAATGACGAATAAAGAAAATGAAAATCTTCGCAATGAAATCTTGGATGATGTCTATTCATCTCAGGATTTGGCGAAGGCGCTTCCCAAATATGAGTTTCCGCAGTCTGAACGCGCGCCCCGTCACGTTTTTGCGTCGGTGCGCGACGAGTTGATGCTCGATGGTAACTCACGTCAAAATCTTGCGACTTTCTGTCAGACTTGGGTGGACGACGAGATCCACGAGTTGATGAATTTGTCGATCGACAAAAATATGATCGATAAGGACGAGTATCCGCAAACGGCTGACATTGAGGCGCGTTGCGTGGCGATGATGGCCGAGTTGTGGAACGCTCCAGATCACAAGGGAACGCTGGGTTGCTCCACTGTCGGCTCTTCGGAGGCGGCCATGCTTGGCGGTCTCGCCATGAAGTGGCGTTGGCGCAAAAAGCGCGAAGCGGAGGGCAAATCTACGGAGAAGCCGAACATGATCTGCGGGCCGGTTCAGGTCTGTTGGCACAAGTTTGCGCGTTATTTCGATGTCGAGCTGCGCGAAATTCCGCTTGAGGGCGATCGGCTTATTATGAATGCGGAGGAAGTGCTGAAACGCGTCGATGAAAACACGATCGGCGTTGTTCCCACTCTAGGCGTCACTTTCACTTGCCAGTATGAGCCGGTGAAGGCGGTGAGCGATGCGCTCGACCAGCTGCAAAGCGAAACAGGGTTGGACGTTCCGATCCACGTCGATGGAGCGTCAGGGGGCTTTCTTGCGCCGTTCTGCGCGCCGGACCTTCCCTGGGACTTTCGTTTGCCGCGTGTCAAGTCGATTAACGCGTCAGGCCATAAGTTCGGTCTTGCCCCGATTGGGGTTGGCTGGGTTGTGTGGCGCGAAGCGAGCGACCTTCCTGAGGAGCTGATCTTTAATGTGAACTATCTGGGCGGCAATATGCCGACTTTCGCGCTCAATTTCTCTCGTCCGGGCGGGCAGGTGATCGCGCAATATTACAATTTCCTGCGTCTTGGCCGGGAAGGTTACGCCAAGATTCACAATGCCTGCTATGCGGCTGCGCAATATCTGGCGCGCGAAATCGCCGCGTTCGGTCCTTTTGAGGTTTTGTTTGACGGCGATAGCCAGCAGGGCATTCCGGCGCTTTGCTGGAAGCTCAAGGACAACGCGGCCATTGGGGGCTACACGCTTTATGACCTTGCTGATCGGCTGCGAAGCCGTGGTTGGCAGGTTCCAGCTTACTCAATGCCGGCCAATCGCGAGGATCTCGTCATTCAACGCATTCTTGTGCGTCATGGCGTCTCTCTTGACTTGGCGAGCTTGCTTATCGACGACATGAAGCGGGCGGTCGAATATTTTGAAAAGCATCCCGTCTCTAAACCGATGACGGAGGACGAAGCCAGCGGCTTTAATCATAATTGATCGAAAGTGAGCGTGCTGGCTGGGCGTTTCCTGTTTGGGAGGCCTCACGCGCATTGGTTGGCGGATGGGTCCGCCAACCACCGCTTTTGAACTAAATCTCGTCAAAGGGGCTAATCATGACAAGTAACTCGTCGAAGGGCGGGAGTGCGAGCTCGCCGGTTGGAGCTTCAGGCGCAAGGCAACTTACCCTAATGGGGTTCTTCGCCATTACGGCGTCGATGGTGATGGCGGTTTACGAATATCCGACTTTTGCGACATCGGGCTTCAGTCTGGTGTTCTTTCTGTTGCTTGGCGGTCTTCTCTGGTTCATTCCGGTTGCGCTTTGCGCCGCGGAAATGGCGACAGTCGAGGGCTGGGAGGAAGGCGGCGTATTCGCTTGGGTGTCCAATACGCTTGGCGAGCGCTGGGGGTTCGCCGCCATCTCGTTTGTTTATCTCGAAATTGCGATTGGCTTTTTGCCGATGCTTTATTTCGTGCTCGGAGCGCTTTCCTATATTCTCGACTGGCCGGCGTTGAATAATGATCCCGTGGTGAAAACCATCGCCGCGATCGTTATTTTGTGGGCGCTGGCCTTCACTCAGTTAGGCGGGACCAAATATACCGCGCAAATCGCTAAGGTCGGTTTTTTCGCGGGGATTCTCGCGCCGGCTCTGTTGCTTGTCGTCTTGGCCATCTGGCACATCGCCAGCGGCGCGGCTCTTGAAATTGAAATGAACGCGTCCACTTTCTTTCCCGACTTCACCCAGTTAGGCACGATGGTGGTCTTTGTGGCGTTCATCCTGAGTTATATGGGGGTTGAGGCGTCGGCCACCCATGTTAACGAGATGAAAAACCCGGGGCGTGATTATCCGTTGGCCATGTTCCTTCTGATGATTGCCGCCATTGTGTTGAGCTCCATCGGTGGTTTGGCGGTCGCATCCGTTATTCCCCATGACCAGATCAATCTTTCCACTGGTGTCGTACAGACCTATGAAGCGTTGATCACCAGCCATGGCCCCGGTTTTGAATGGGCGGTGCGCGTTGTCGTCGCGCTTCTGGTTCTTGGCGTTTTGGCGGAAATTGCGGCTTGGATCGTTGGGCCTTCGCGCGGCATGTATGTCACCGCTCAACATGGTATTTTGCCGTCCGTCGCGGCGAAAGTGAACAAGAACGGCGTGCCGGTGTCGCTGGTGATCTTCCAGCTGTGCATCACCACGTTGGCCATTATCGTGTTCACCAATATGTCCGGCGGCAACATGTCGTTCCTGATCGCCATGTCCCTTACGGTGGTGCTCTATCTTATCTCTTATTTCATGCTGTTCCTAGCGTATATGAACCTTACGCTAAAACACACGGATAAGAAGCGCAGCTACCGCGTGCCGGGAGGCAAGGGTTTTCGTCTCGCCGTAGCCGGCGCCGGTTTCATCATCTCGCTTCTGGCGTTCGTGATTTCTTTTGTTCCGCCTTCTGGGCTACCCGGCGGCGAGAGCAACGAGATTTACGTGGGGCTTTTGGTGGTCAGCTTCCTAATTGTTCTCGTCATTCCGTTCATTGTTTACGCTTTGCATGACAAGCGCGGCAAAACGGTTGAGGCGGATATGGTGCACATCAAGTCGCATAATGCGCCTTGGGGGCATTTCGCGCTCCACCCTCGGGCGCGCTCCACTCACCATCTCATCCCGCGGGATAAATAAATCTGTGCAATTGGAAGCGGCGGCGCGCGCCGCCGCTTCGCCATGTGCGAATTGAAGGGCGTTTCATCATGGATCAATCGAAAATCGAAGCGGCGCTAGCCGCCGGTTACGCCGCCGCGAAGGCGACCGATGGCGGTCAGAACGCTGATTATATTCCTTTTCTTGCGTCGGTTCCTTCCGACCTTTTAGGGATCGCCGTGGTGACGGCCACGGGTGAGACATACACCGTCGGAGACGCTGGTTACGGTTTCGCCATAGAATCCATTTCCAAGGTGTTTACGCTTGCGTTGGTTTTGGAAGAAATAGGTGCGGAGGCGGTGCGAGAAAAAATTGGCGCGGACCCCACCGGGCTGCCGTTTAATTCCGTCATGGCGCTTGAACTCCATAACGGCAAGCCTTTGTCGCCTCTTGTGAACGCTGGCGCTATCGCTGCGGCGAGCCTTGTGCCGGGCGGCGACGCTGACGCTTGCTGGGCTTCTATCCTGGACATGCAAAGTCGTTTCGCCGGTCGGTCGATCCAATTGAGCGAAGCGGTGAACACGTCCGAACAGGAGACGAATTTTCATAACCGCGCCATTGCTTGGCTGCTTTACAGCGCTGACTCGTGTTATTGCGATCCGATGAAAGCCGTCGACGTTTATACGCGCCAGTGCTCCACTTTGGTCACGGCGGAGGATCTGGCGGTGATGGGGGCGACGTTGGCGGCGGACGGCGTTAATCCGCGAACGGGAGAGCGGGTCCTGAAGTCAGAGAATGTCGCTCCAATTTTATCTGAAATGATGATGGAGGGGTTTTACACAACCTCTGGTGATTGGGCTTATACCGTGGGGCTTCCGGGAAAAAGCGGCGTTGGCGGTGGTGTTATGGCGGTGGTTCCGGGGGTGATGGCGATTGCCGCGTTTTCTCCTCCGCTTGACGAGGCTGGCAACAGCGTGCGTGGACAAGCGGCTGTGGCCTCGGTGGCTAAAACGCTTGGTTATAATCTCTTCGCCGGAGCGCCGCGTGTTTGAACGATTTATTTTCGCCTGTGGGTTTCTGTGTGATTTTCTTTTAATATTGCAAATATAGGAGGAGTTTTTAAGAAAGTTTCGTAAGGATGGGCTTTGTCGCGCGGAAAAATTCGTAACTTTGATTATGCGGCGCAAGAGTAAGGCGTTGTAATGAATGTTTATACGTTAGATGCGGGTATATTATTCGTATTTCTGGCCATTGCGCTGACTTGTTTGCTCATAATGCGTAAAAAGCGCGCCCTCTCAAAAAGTATTTCAGTTCAATTTGTATATTTTGCTTCGATGTCGGGCGCTTTGCTGACTGTAAACAAAGTGGCGGATAGGCTGCTCCGCGCCTATGACGTTACGGCTATCAATCCTGAAACGCTCGATAATCTGACCATTGCGGCGATCGGTTTGATGGTTATGGAGCGGCTGTTCCGGTTGATTAATCGGCTCACCAACCAGCAGGTTCAAAAAGGGAGCGACCGCACATACGCCACCAGCGTAGCGCTTGTCATGAAGCTGGGGATCGTTTTGTCTCTGCTGCTTTTGTTTGGCGAGCATTTGGGATTGAGCCTGTCCGGTCTTCTCGCTTTTGGCGGTTTTGGCGGCATAGCGCTGGGCATTGCGGGCCGAGATGTTCTTAGCAACGTGTTCACCGGCGTAATGTTGTATTTCGACCGTCCTTTCAGACTGGGCGACTGGATCAGGTCCCCTGATCGAAACATTGAGGGCACGGTGGACGAAATCGGCTGGCGAATGACCAAAATCACGACGTTCGATAATCGCCCGTTATATGTGCCAAATTCACTTTTCTCTTCAATCAGCGTCGAAAATCCCGGCCAAATGCTGAACCGGCGTATCAATACGACAATCGGCTTGCGTTACGAAGACGCTGATAAGGTCACCGCCATTGTGGCGGATATACGCACCATGCTGCGCGATAACCAGAACATAGATTTATCACAGTCCATGCTTGTTTATTTCAATGAGTTTGGCGAATATTCCATTAATATTATGGTTTATTGCTTCACGAAAACAACTAAATGGGCTGAGTGGCTTGAGATTCAGCAGGACGTTTATTTGAAAATCATTGAAATTGTGCACGCTAATAACGCCGATTTCGCGGATCCGGAGCAGGTGGTCTATGTCAAGAAAGAGAATTGATCGCCTGTCTCATTGTTGGACGTGGTTTGGCGCGTTTTGAAAGGTCGGAAGGCGCTGGGATAAAGCTGCGGTCAAGCTTATGGCGCAGGGGTCTCTTCAATATTGCAGTTTATGACATATATTCCGGTTAACATTTTCTCGATTCAAGCCGGAGCATTCCGTGACGAAATTATCTGTTCTTGATCTTGCTCCAGTGCCGCAAGGCTCCCATGTGGGCGACGCTCTTCGGAATTCTGCTGATCTCGCGCGCCATGTGGAAGCATTGGGCTATCACCGTTACTGGGTGGCCGAACATCATAATATGGTCGGCATCGCCAGCGCCGCGACTTCTGTGGTCATTGCCCATTTGGCGGCGGCGACAAGTCGCATTCGCGTTGGAGCAGGGGGCGTTATGTTGCCCAATCATTCTCCTTTGGTGATTGCCGAGCAGTTTGGCACTTTGGAAGCGCTTTATCCGGGACGAATTGATCTGGGACTGGGCCGCGCGCCGGGCACGGATCAGCAGACTTGGCGGGCGCTGCGCCGTGACGCTGACAGTTCGGAACGTTTTCCGCAGGATGTTGTGGAGTTGCAAGCGTTTTTGGATGATCCGCAAGAAGGCGCGCGCATTCAAGCCGTGCCCGGCGCGGGGGCGAAAGTGCCGCTGTGGATTCTCGGCTCCAGCCTGTTTGGCGCGCAATTGGCGGCCATGCTGGGCTTGCCCTACGCTTTCGCTTCGCATTTTGCTCCTGACGCGTTGGATCAGGCGATTGAGCTTTACCGGGCGAACTTCACGCCTTCGCGTCAGCTCGCAGCGCCCTATGTGATGGTGGGGGTGCATGTTTATGCCGGCGACACGGAGCAGGAGGGCCGGCGTCTGTTCACGTCCACCCAGCAGCAATTCGCTAATATGGTGCGTGGGCGGCGCGGTAAGCTTCAGCCGCCTATTGATGACATAGAAGACTATTGGTCGGCGCGCGAGAAAGCGCAGGCCTGCGCTATGCTTCGTTACGCCTTTGCAGGCTCTGGCGAGAGTGTTCAGGCGCAATTGTCAGAGTTTATTGAGCAGACTGGCGCTGATGAAGTGATGATCACTTCCGGTATTTATGACCATGCGGCTCGCCGCCGCTCATTTGAAATCTTGGCGGAGACGTCCGGCCTTCACGGTTCGGCGGCATAGGTGAATAAACGACGCTCCAACCATGCGTTCTGGCATGCGTTTTGGCCATGATCTGAGGCGGCGGCATGAGGGGCGGGCGGTTTCGCTCGCTTCACAAAAGAGCGATCTGCTCAGGTGACGTTCGCTCCAGCGCGCTTTTGAGCTTCTCCAGCGCGCGCGCCTCGATTTGGCGCACGCGTTCTTTGGAGACGCCGAGTTTGCGGCCAAGCGCCTCAAGTGTTTCCCCTTGGTCGGAAAGGCGTCGTTCTCGAACGATGCGCAGCTCGCGCTCGTTTAAAACTGTCAGCGCGTCTTGCAGCCAACTGTGGCGGCGGCCCGCGTCGATAGTCTCGCTGACGGTTTCTTCGGGCAAAGGCGCGTCGCAAACAAGGTAATCCTGTCTTTCCGCCACATTTCCTTCGGTCTCGCCCATTGGCGCGTTGAGGGAGGCGTCAGGGCCGGAGAGCCGCGCGCTCATCAACGCTACGTCTTTTTTCTTTACGCCAATCGCGCCAGCGATATCCCGGTGTAACTCGTCTTCGCTAAGCTCTGGCTGTTCAATGGAAAGTTTGGCGCGTAGACGTCGCAGATTAAAAAACAGCGATTTTTGCGTTGAGGAAGTTCCTCCGCGAACGATAGACCAATTTCGCAGCACATAATCTTGGATCGACGCCCGAATCCACCAGGTGGCGTAGGTTGAAAAGCGCACTTCTCGATCAGGGTCAAAACGATCGGCGGCTTCAAGCAAGCCTATATTGGCCTCTTGAATGACGTCGGCCATTGGAAGTCCGAAATAGCGAAATTTTGACGCTACGGCTATCGCTAGCCGCATATGGGAAAGGGTGAGTTGATCCAGAGCCTTTTGATCTTTCGTGTCGCGCCAGCGCACCGCCAGCTCATGCTCGTCTTCTCGGGTCAGAAAAGGAGCTTGAAGCGCGATTCTAACCAGTCGCTGGCGATCTCCCGCCGCAGGGGAAAGTTTCATTTCAGCCTCCGCCATTTAACTATCGCTGCAGGTTTCTACGGCCCATGTTGTAAAACGGATCAATTGCCGGTTTGGTTGCAAGTTTTTTAAGGGCTGGCGTCTTGTGAGCGGGATGGTGGCGGCTTTATGCGTCGCCGACAAATCAGATTTATACGATGACTTAATCAGAAAAAGTGATGTCTTAATGATTTCTGGGTTGTGAAACTTGCGCCTTGACCTTCCAGTAACTGGAAAGAATACCATCTTGAAATATATTTCTAAGTCGCGGTTTTTAGAGCGCTAACGCGCCCCGTAGAAAGGGAGACGGTTTAATGACCAGCCATGCGGATCATGATCACGAACACCAACACGGGCGAGCGCATGAGCGGGTCGGAGAATGCTGCGGCGCTGGTGGGGGAGGTGGAAAACATGAACCTGCGGCGCATAAAACCAGCGCTATTGATCCCGTGTGCGGAATGTCTGTTGACCTGAACGCGGGCAAGCCGACTTTGAGTTACAAGGGGCGAGACTATCACTTTTGCGCGCAAAAATGTCATGACCGCTTTGAAGTGGATCCATATTTTTATTTGTCCGGCAACAACAAAAAGCAGAAGAGCGCCGCGCCTGACAACGCGCTGTTCACCTGCCCGATGGACCCGGAGATTGTGCAAGAGGGGCCGGGAGTTTGCCCCAAATGCGGCATGGCGCTGGAGCCTATGGGCGGTGCGTCAAATGAGCCTAACCATGAGCTGATCGATTTCACTCGCCGTTTGTGGATGAGCGTGGGGGCGGCCATTCCGTTGCTGCTTTTGACCATGGGGCCTATGGTCGGCATCCCAATTCGTCAATGGATTGGCGAGCAATGGTCGATTTACGCAGAGTTTTTTCTCGCCACGCCAGTGGTTCTATGGGCGGCGGCGCCATTTTTTCATCGCGGCTTGATCTCCGTGAAGACATGCAATCTCAATATGTGGACCCTGATCATGCTCGGGGTTGGCGCAGCCTATGGCTATAGCGTGGTTGCGACCTTTTTTCCGGGGGCGTTTCCGCAGGGTTTCCAGATGGCTAGCGGCCATATGCCGGTTTATTTCGAGGCTGCGGTGGTCATTATCGCTTTGATATTTGTCGGGCAGGTTTTGGAGCTGCGCGCGCGCGAGCGAACAGGCGACGCCATTCGCGCGCTTCTGGATTTAGCGCCAAAGACGGCGCGGCGCGTGACCCCTGATGGCGACGAATATGACGCCCCGCTGGAGAATGTTATTGAGGGGGATCGGTTGCGTGTTCGTCCTGGAGAAAGCGTTCCGGTCGACGGGGTGATTATTGACGGCAGCTCGTTCATTGATGAAAGCATGCTGACGGGCGAGCCTTCGCCGGTTGAAAAAAGCCGCGGCGAGAAGGTCACTGGCGGAACGCTGAATAAAAACGGCGCTTTTGTGCTTGAGGCGGTGAGCGTCGGGCAAGACACTGTTCTGGCGAAGATCGTCGATATGGTCTCTTCCGCGCAAAGATCGAAAGCCCCGATTCAGGGACTTGCTGATCGTGTGGCGGGGTGGTTCGTGCCCTTGGTGGTTGGCGCGGCGGTTCTGGCGTTTTTCACCTGGTTGTTTTTTGGGCCACAACCGGCGTTTGTCTATGCAATCGTCGCGGCCGTTTCCGTATTGATTATCGCTTGTCCTTGCGCTTTGGGCCTCGCCACGCCCATGTCTATCATGACGGCGACGGGGCGCGGCGCCCAAGCTGGCGTTTTGATCAAGGACGCGCGGGCGCTTGAACGCATGGCCAAGGTGAATACGCTGGTCGTCGATAAAACGGGAACCCTGACGAGGGGCCAGCCCAGTGTGACGGATGTGGTGGCTTTTGGCGATCTGAGCGAGGAGGCGATTCTGTGTTTGGCGGCGTCTCTGGAGAAAGGTTCTGAACATCCGTTGGCGGAGGCGATTTTATCGGCGGCGCGTGAGCGCGCGCTGGCGCTGAGCGAGGTGGAGGCGTTTGAGGCGCTGACTGGCGAGGGTGTGCGCGCTCTTGTGAACGGGCGCCGGGCGGCGCTGGGCAATGGCGCCATGATGAAGGTGGAGGGCGCCGGGTTTTCAGAAGGAGAGAAAATCGCGGATGAATTGCGCGGCGCGGGAAAGACGGCGATGTTTGTCGCTGTGGATGGGAAGCTGGTTGGGGTTGTCGCCGTCGCGGACCCTCTGAAGGGGACAGCAATTGAAGCAATCAAGAGGCTTCACGGCGCTGGCGTGAAAGTTATCATGGCCACGGGCGATAATGAGCGCACGGCGCAGGCGATAGCGCGCGAGGTTGGCGTTGACGATGTGCGCGCCGGAGTGTCGCCCAAGGATAAGAAGAGGCTGGTGGATGAGCTGCGCGCCAGAGGCGAGGTGGTGGCGATGGCGGGCGATGGGGGGAACGACGCGCCAGGCTTGGCGGCGGCGGATGTTGGGACCGCCATGAGCGGCGGCGCCGAGGTGGCGGGGGATAGCGCTGGCGTGACTTTGCTCAAGGGCGATTTATCCGGCGTTTTGCGCGCGCGTAACCTAGCCAAGGCGACTGTGCGCAACATTAAGCAAAATCTGTTCTTCGCTTTTATATACAATGCGATTGGCGTTCCAATCGCGGCGGGAGTTCTTTACCCGCTGACAGGAGCGACGCTTTCGCCAATGCTGGCGGCTCTGGCGATGAGCCTGTCGTCGGTTTCCGTCATCTCCAATGCGCTACGATTGCGCAACGTGAAGCTTTAGGAGGCCCGTTATGATTATCGGCAGGGCGGCGTTGGAAACGAAACTGCCGGCGCGCACCATTCGTTACTATGAAGATATTGGCTTGATCCAGCCTTCGCGCGCGCAAAATGGCTACCGGGATTACTCCGATGCGGATGTGCATCGATTACGATTTTTACAGCGTGCGCGTGATCTTGGGTTTTCAATTGAGGAATGCCGTCTCTTGCTGTCGCTTTATGACGATCAGAATCGCGCCAGCGCCGACGTTAAAACTCTCGCTCAGAACAAAATTCGCGAGATTGAGCAGAAAGTGAATGAATTGAAGGCTTTGAAATCCGCTCTTCAAGCTTTGGCGGATAATTGCCATGGGGATGAGCGTCCGTCTTGCCCCATCATGGATGATTTAGCTGGCGGCGGAGACTGCCCCCATTCCTGATGATGGCGTCTTGACGCGAACGCTTATCAAAAATTGTGGGCATGAGGGCTTTTGGATGAAAAGCGCCTCACGCCATTTTAATGCAAGTTAATCGTCGTCTTTCTTGAGTGGCCACGTCAGATTGCGCTGGCGAGCTGATTAAGCGGTTCGAATACGCCGCTCTGATTAGCGCCGCCCGCCTCTGAAGCCGCCTCCATGGAAGCCGCCTCCATGGAAGCCGCCCCCTCTGGAACCACCTCCATGGAAGCCGCCGCTGCGCTCAAATCCACCCCTTTCAAACGAATTGAATGAGGACGAGCTTCGGGTGACCTCGCGTCTGTTGACCTGCCGGGTGCTGTGGGTTCGCGCTTTATAGTCACGTTCTAAATGTTCCGTGGCCGAGCGCCGGTGGGTGGTTGTGTTTGTCGTGACGCTTCGCTGTGATCTGACGGTTTTCTCACGTGTGGTTCTGGACGCTTCGCTCCATTTTCCATTGTTGTAAGACTGCCACGTTCCGCTTTGCTTGCGATAGACATTGCCGTCCTGTCCGGCGAAAACGTCGGCGCGCCGTCCTGCAAGGCCCGCATGACCGCTCGCACTCCAGCGACTGGCGCTGATGCGGGTGGCCGTGGCGCGGCTGGCGCTCCATGATGAGCCTATTTTCACGCCTGCGTGTCCCCAAGATCCATAAACATTATGACCTCCTGCAATGAAGCCGCCATTGCCGGTGCGCGGGTTATAGGCGGCGATGAAGCCGCGTGATCCCGACGGTCCGCTGACGGCGCCGGCTCGCACATAGGTTCCCGTGCGCGGATTATAGGCCGCGCCGCCGGCGATTCCCCTGTATGGGCCATAGGCGTAGCCATAGCGTCCATAAACGCCGCGCACGGGGTTATAAAATGCGCCAATGCCGTAAGTGACGGGACGAGGGAAATATATCGGGTTGGGACCGGGACGATACCACGGGTTATAATACCAACCGGAGCCATAGACATATGTTCCCCAGGCCAGATAGCCGGAGAGATAGCCCATGGTGTAGCCGAACCAGATGGCGTCAGGTTCGGTGTCGTATATGCGTACGTAGGTAACGTTATAGACCGGCGAGCTGGCGGGAATCGTGTAGATCGCCTCTGGAACGCTCGTGGCGATTTTGAACGGTCCGGAAGGCGTGTCCCCTACGAACCAGACGCCGTTTTGAAGCACGAAATATTTGTCGCCAACCTTGATGACCTGATCATTGGTGTTGACGGCGTAAGTCATCTGGGTGCCCTTAATGGGCTTGAACTCTGGCTCTCCCGCGTAGGAAACGCTTGCGCTGACGGAGCCAAGCTCCACGCGCGCGGTGTTGGGGATGCTCGCTTTGAGGCGCGCCTGCGCGCTTTCCGACGTTCCGGGAACCGACGCGCGCACGGAGTAATAGGGCGCGTCTTCAGGAATATTTTGAAAGTCTTGCGGCAAGTCCGTGGTGGTGAATGTCCATGGCCCGTCAAGGGAGGCGGACTTGAACCAGCGCCCGGAAACCAGAATATACCAGATCTTGGTCTTTTTCAGGAAAAAGACGTCGCTTTGGGTGTTTGACGCCCATTCAAGGCCGGTTCCGGGGACGGTCTCTAGTTTGGGCTCCCCTTCAAAGACAATCATTTCGGCGGGTTTGGCGGAGTAGAAAACTTTTGGGACGTCGCCGTCTTTGAAGGCTTGCGCGGGAATGGCTTTGCGTGCGTCGTCCCAGTTTTTTCCTTCAGGCAATTTGCTGATTTTTTCCGGCAACGTCGTCACCGCTTTCCAACCTGAGGATAGGTTGGTGGAGGTGAGCCAGGATTTTTGATCGCGTAAGTAATATGCGTCGTCGTCGAGTTTGAGAATGTCCCAATTGGTGTTGACGATGAAGTTCAGCCCGCTGTCGCCCTTAACCGGCGCGACGATTGGTTCGCCGTCGGTCTGCACCAGAACGGCTGGCGTTTTGCTGACGAAGATCGGCGGCGCTTCGGCGTTAAGACCTTTGACGTCGTTCATCCGCTTGTATTCGGCGAGACTGGCGACGATCCGCTCTTCTTTTATGGTCATGGGTCCGGTAGGCAAGATTTTACCCACTTCCAAGGTCAAATCCGTAAGATCCGAACGCCCTAAGGCGGAGAAGTTCAATTCCGTTACGGTGATGTCGGATATATGAACCAGACCGTTTTGGCGGTCCGCCTGCGTTGCGCCCTTGACGTTGATGACGCCGAACACCGGTTTCGCTTTTTTATCTTTTATGTATTCGGCGGCGATGGACGCGGTGGCGGTTTTGAAGTTTTCCCAGTCTGAAAACTGCGGCTGGTAGAGCACCAGAGTCGCGCCATTTCCGGTTTCATAGCTTTTGGGCCAGCCCGCTTCGTTGGTTTCCTTTCCTTGGGCGGGTTGAAGATAGGCGCCGCTGATAAATCCCGTGTTTTTTCCAATTGTTACGGAGCACCATGCCCCCGCGTCGTCGCAGGCGTCCATTTCCACCGGGCTTCCTTTGGGGACTGTTCCCAGAGAACTGTAATTCGTCCCCGGACCTTGGCGAAAATTGACATTCGCCGTGGTCAAGGCCGGCGTTGCGAAGGCGGTTTGAATGATTAGGCAGTTCGAAATAACGACCGCTAGGATTTTCCTCATCCATCGGCTCCCTTGCGCATTTTGATTTCCTCAACTCCCAGCGTAATTAAATTTTTTAAAAGGGGATAGAAACACGAAGAGATCCGCTGTTGCTGGAAAGCTTCTCGGAGAACTCGCCTTCATATTCCAGACGCAGGTCAACGCCCTCAAAAGATGAGACCTGAAGCCCCAGACCAACCCGCGCGAAAATATCCTCATGCGGCAAGGAGGCTTTGAAACCGCTGGCGTTACCCGGCGCGTTGGCGAAGCGGGCGGTGGTGTCCCAGTTATTGTCGGAGAGGAACACCGCGCCGGCATAGGCGTAAGGGCGGATGGTCATGCCGTTTTCAAGCTCGAAGCGGCCGCCGACTTCAAGGGTAGGCGAGGCGGCGAAAGTGAATTGGTCGCTCGCTTCCACGTCGAGACCCAGCGCCCCGGATTCCCGGTAGCCGGACATGCGCGTATAGATGGCGTCCAGATCAAGATAGGGTTTCACGTAAGTGTCTGAGAACGCGAAGGTGCGTGCGATTCTCAGCCGCGCCGAACCTGTATATACGTCGGGATTGCTACTGGAGAGCTCATTATAGCCCGGCAAAGAGATCCGCCGCGTCATGTCAAAGGAGCCGTAACCGCCAGACAACGCGCCGCCGATCATCCATGGTCCCATTTCATGTTTCAAGCTGACGCCTATGAAACCGCTGTCGCCATCGGCTTTGACGGCGCTGTCGTCGTCGGAAATCCAGTTTTGCTGATAGGCGGCGGAAAATCCGAGAAACCAATCGGGGGCGACTTCATTCTGCGCGCCGAATTGATAGGTCAGCTTGTCGTTGGAATATCCTGGGGCCGCGCCGTCGCGTGAATGGTTCGCCACGCCGCCGGTGAGCCGCGCCCAGCTGCAGCTGCTTTCTCCGACCATGGCGTTGGCGCCGGTGAAGATAGGGCAGCTCATCAAGCTGTTGTTGAAGGTGAGCATTTCGCTTTGCTGTTCGACCGCAGGCGCGAGGGAGGCGCCCGGCTCCAGCTGCGAGATCATGGAGGAGAGTTGTCCGCTTGCTTGATCCGCGCCATTGGCCAATGCTCCGAACAATTGTCCGAAATGCTCATTTCCGCCCGCGTCCCAAATGTTCTGTAAGGCGTTGGTGAGGCCATGCTGGTTTCGCGGTAGGCCCAGTTGGGCGTTTGAGAAATCGGCTGAGGTGACTGAGAAGTGGTACTCATTTCCGGTGTTTGAAATATTATAGCCGAACAACGGCGAATATTCTGGCGTCAAGGCGCCGCTAGCGCCCCCCGCTGCGGATAGAACGAGGACTTGGCGGTCCGGCAACAGGCTCGCCGCGTTAATGGAGAGCGTGCCGTCCAATTGGGCTGAACCTGCAATGTTCAAGTGGTCGGCGTCCATGTTGTTCATGTCGATGTCGGCTTCAATATTGCCGGTGGGGCCTTGAGTGAAGTCGCCTGTGACCTGTGTGACGTCAATGCTGCCGGACGATCCAACGAACAATTGACCATGGTTGATAATATTGGCTCCGTAATAAGTGGCGTCGCTCATGACGCTGGTGGTGGTCCAATTGATGGCCGCGCCTGCGGTGTCGCCGTCGGCGTTGGTGAATTTCAAATTGCCGGACAGGCCCGTCATTTCGTCCACATGGACATATAGGGTCGAACCCCCGTCCGTTGTCCCCGTACCGTTATATATGACGGCGTAAGCGTCTGAATCGCCAGCGGCGATTCGGCTACCCTCCGTGGCGAACACTTGGTTGTCGACGCCGCCGGCGACCCATATCGCCGCCGCATTAGAACCCGTTCCCCCTGTGATGGTGGAGTCTTCATCGATGTTGATCGTTACAACGCCATTGCCTGAAGGGCCTTGGCTTTGTGCGAATATGCCAACCCCGCCGGCTCCTGACGCGGTGATGTTGGCGTTTGGATTGATGGTGATCGCGCCGCCTGAGCCGGAGCTGGAGCCGCTTGAGGAGGTGACGCCGGCGTAGGCGCCATTCTGGTCGCCGCCGAAACCGCCGCCGCCGCCAATGGATTGGGCGAGAATGCCGAAGGCGTTGGCGCCGTTTGTTGCGATCACGCCATTTAACGTCGCGTTGATGGTTCCCCCATCGCCGTTCGCGCCGCCGCCGGCTGTTTCTCCAGAAGGCAAGAGAGATAATACGCCGGTTGACGCGTCGCCGCCAAAGCCGCCGCCGCCGCCAATGGATTGCAGGACCATCCCGTGCGACCCTTGACCGGAAGTGCTAATTCCGGAGCTGGATCCCAGAGTGACGTTGACAGAGCCGCCTGATCCGGCCGCGCCGCCTTGGCCGCCAAGGGCCAGACTTGCGATTCCATCGACAGAGCCGGTGGAGCCGATGCCGCCGCCGCCGCCGATAGATTGGGCCACATAAGCATGGGCCCGGTCGCCATAAGTGCTGAAAAGACCGCTGAAGGCCATGTTTATTTCGCCGCCGTCGCCGGAAACGCCGCCTGATCCCCCGACGGATATGTTGACGTTATGACTTGATGGGGATTTCGCCGCCGCGCTGTTGCCTGCGCCGCCTGCGCCGCCGCCGCCGCCGATTGACTGGGCGACGATACCGTGAGATTCGTCGCCATAGGTGGTGAGGGATAACCAGCTGCCATCGTTTCCGCTTGGGGTTTGGATCGCGCCGCCGGAACCTCCTGATCCGCCGGCGCCGCCTGCGGAGCCGCCCACGGTCAAATCGCCCGCCGCCTGATCGGAGCCGTCGCCGCCCTGACCGCCGCCGCCGCCGATGGATTGCAGTAAGACGCCATAAGCGGAATAACCGTTGGTGGTGATGTTATTGGGATGATTGGCGTCAAAGAAAACAGTCACATCGCCGGCGTCGTCGGATGTTCCGCCTTTTCCGCCGACGCCCACGTCGATATTGGCTTGCACTTTACTGCCCGACGCTGTGGACGAGCCGCCCTGACCGCCGCCGCCGCTGATTGATTGGGCGACAATGCCGTCGGCCCAGTCGCCGGCGGTGTTGATCCAGCCGCCAAACGTCAGATCAACGTCGCCGCCTGATCCGCCTGAGCCCCCTTTTCCGCCAACGGCCACTGTCAGCGTATAGGTGTTGCCTTCATCTGTGAGGCGATCGATGTTATTTTCAACGTCTGCAATCCGGTCCAATATGGAATGAGACGAGGCGTCGGCGCCAAGCGATCCGCCGATGCCGCCGCCGCCGCCGATGGACTGAAGAACTACGCCGTCAGCATCGCCGCCAATCGTGGCGATCTGCCCATATTCGCTGGCGGTGATCGCGCCGCCCGCGCCGCCCGCGCCACCTTTCAGGCCAAGTTCAACGCTTAAGTCGCCTTCGTAGCCTTCCGCGCCGGCGCCAATATAAAGGGTGCCCCCTTGGGAGGTTCCGCCGCCGCCGCCAATTGACTGGGCGACAACTCCGCGTGAGCCGGAGCCAAGGGTCTGGATAGCATGACCAAGGTTATGGGTGATGTCGACCTCGCCGCCGTCGCCGCCGCTTCCGCCCATGCCGCCAAGCCCTAAAGTTGCTTTGATGTTGGCGACGCCGCCTTGCGTGTAGGCGTTGGAATTGCCGACGCCGCCGTTGCCGCCGCCGCCGCCGATGGATTGGGCCACCACGGCGTTGGCTCCGTCGCCGTAAGTTCGAATGGTCGATGCGGGCGCTTGCAGGCTATCGAAACTTTGGGTGCTGTTTGACCCGCCCGTATCGCCAAGGGTCAGGTTGATGTCGCCGCCATCGCCGCCGCCTTCTGTGCTGAAAGCGTAGTCGCTGTTGAATTGCGACAACACATTGCCGGTTCCCCCGCCAAGAGCCACGCCCGCTGTGATCTCCACTGTGTCTTTATCGCCAAGAGTGGTGGAGAGAGTGGAGGAATCGCCGCCGTTGCCGCCGCCGCCGCCAATGGATTGGGCTAAAAGCCCATGTGCGCCGTCTCCCAGAGTCGTCACAGACGTTCCGTCGGTGAGGCTGACGTCAACTGTCGCGCCATAGCCGCCGTTGCCGCCGTTGCCGCCAATGGCCGCCTGAAAATTGACGGCGATGGGCACGCCGGTGCCTGTGGGGGCGGCGATCACTAGATCGCTGGCCGTAGAGGCGCCGCCATTGCCGCCGCCGCCGCCGATGGACTGGGCGACAATGCCGATAGCGTCATCCGGCGCAAAGCTGGCGGGATCGGCTCCTGTTGGATCGCCAGTGAAAATCGAGCTGTTGGTCAGATCTACCGCGACGCTGGTTTCGGTGGAGCTCGCCCCGCCATTGCCGCCATTACCGCCTGAGCCTCCAAGGATAAAGGCGGCGTTCAGGCCCACGGTCACATCTGCGTAAGCGGCGCTTCCGCCGTTGCCGCCGCCCCCGCCAATCGCCTGCGCCACGAGGCCATAGGAGTGAGCGCCGCTTGTGCTTATGTCCATTTGGTCTTGCTTGACGGTGACGGTTCCCGCGCTTCCGCCGCCGCCTGCGTTGCCGCCCATTTGCAAAGCGAAAAAGGATAGGACGCTGAAGTTCTTCACGCTTCCGCCGTTGCCGCCGCCCCCACCAATGGATTGAGCCAGAACGCCGGGCGCATAATCGCCGCTCGTGGTGATGTTCGCGTCAGAGCCGAATTGAGTGGCGTCAGATGAGGACGGGGGGCAGTCTGGAGTATTGTAAAGACATACGTTGCCGCCATTGCCGCCGCCTTGAGCGCTGCCGCCAATGCCAATCGATGCGACGGTGGAGATGGTCAATGCGTCGCCGCCGCTGCCGCCGCCGCCGCCCACGGAATGAGCGACCACGCCAAGGCCGTAGTCGCCGGTGGTGGTGATTTGTCCCAACTGCGAGAGGGCGATCGCGCCGCCGCTGCCGCCGGCGGAGCCTTTCCCGCCAACGCCAACGATTCCAGTGGCGTCGGCGCCCGAGCCGCCGCCGCCGCCAATCGATTGCGCGAGGACGCCCAATGCGGCTGTCCCTGACGTGGTGATGTCCGCGTTGTTGGAGATTTTGACGATTCCACCATTGGAGGATGTGGTTCCGCTCGCGTCGCCGCCAATGCTGAGCAAACCGGAGGCGGAGCCCGCCGCGCCGCCGCCGCCGCCAATCGCCTGGCCAACCATGCCATGAGCCGCATAGCCCGTGGTGGCGATGGCGCCTTCGTTTTGCAGGGTGACCTGCCCGGACGCGCCGCCGCCAGCGCCGTCGCCCCCAAGCGCCACATACCCGCCCGTTTCTACGCCGCCGGTGCCGCCGCTGCCTGCGATTGATTGGCCGAGAATCCCATAAGCGTGTTGGCCGGCGGTGGATATGTCGCCATTATTATCGACTGAAATGTTTCCGGCGTTGCCGCCGTTGCCGCCATTGCCGGCTTGTCCGCCCAAAACGCTTTGAAAGTCGCTGCCGGTGCCGCCGCCGCCGCCAACCGAATGCACGGCGATCGCCGCCGAATAATCTCCCGTTGTGGTGATTTGAGAGTTTTCGACCGTAGTGACCGTTACAGCGCCGGCGTTTCCGCCGAAGCCGCCGCCGCCGCCGGTTCCGGCCAAGGCGCTTGCATCGGCGGCGTTTCCGCCTTGTCCCCCCAAGCTTTCGGCGAGAATGCCGTAGACATAGTCGCCATGGGTCTCAATTTCCGGGGCGCCGAATGTTCCGTTCGTGAGCGCGAGGGTCACCGCGCCGCCTTGTCCGCCGTCGCCGCCGTGCTGGTCTTTTGACGGGCCGGCGCCGCCCATGCCGCCTTCGCTTTTGGCGGCCATGGCCGCGCTGACGCTATACCCCGATCCGATTACGTCGAGCAGAATGTCGCCGCCGGTGGAAACTTCGGTGATTGTTCCGCCGTCGCCGGCCGCGCCGCCATTGTCGCTGTCATCGGAGGAGGCTTGCCCGTCGCCGCCCAGAGAATGGGCGCCAAGGCCAAAAAGTCCGTCGCCGCCGGATGCGGTTACGTCCCAGTAGATGTCGATCTCTGACTGATTGGTGATTTTCATCGCCCCGCCTGCGCCGGCGGGGCCATTGTTGAAACCGCCTGCGCCGCCCAGAGACTTGGCCAATATCGCGCCGCCAGTTCCCAGCCCGTTGAAGCGGGAGTCGCTGTCGCCTAAAGTTATCTCTCCGACATCGCTATTATTGTTTATGGTGACCGAATTGCCTGCGCCGCCTTGTCCGCCGAATTGATCGCTTAGAACGCTGTCGTTTTGCTCGCCGCCTTGTCCGCCTCTGCTTTCGGCGTAAACCGCCGCGAAGCCGCCGGTGGAGGCTCCGCTCGCCGATAAGGAAGAGATGGAATTATTGGTGATCGTAATATAACCGGCGTTGCCCCCTTTGCCGCCGTTTGAATCGTTGTTTTTGTTATCCTGATCGCCTGCTCCCCCCAGAGACCTTGCATAAATTAGAGCGGCGAAACTAGTTATATTTTCAACCGACCCAGATAAGTTCTGATCGTTATCGATTGTTATCCAGCCGCCTGCGCCCGCGTCGCCGTCATCCTTACCAGGACCACCGGCGGATTGAATAAACCATCCTCCAGGCTCTCCATTATTCAAAGGAAACTCGAAGGAAAAATCTGCCCCGTTGGTGAATTGGATGGCCGCGCCGTCGTCGCCGGTCGAGCTGGCGGCTTGAATATTGATGTCGTCGCCCGCCTGCCCAAAGGGGACCGAGCAAACCCATGGATCGCCGCTTTGGTCGCATAAATCCGCCAAGGCCGGAGAGGTTATTCCAAGACATCCAAGGGAAACGGAGGAGAGGAGCGCAAGTCTGCGGAGATTCCCTTGATTATTTATCGGGCGGGTTTCTTGGGGGGTTCCGGTAGTTTTGATGTTTAAACTACGTGCGGTCATGTGTTCGTCTCTCCAGATAATCGGGATGTTTGCACGCCCTGCATGTCATCCGTTTCCAATTACGCTCGCCCGATAAATTAACGCCCGTTCAATTCATTCATTTGCGATCTTGCATATTTTGAGGGTACCGTAACGTAAAAAAAGAGACGTAGCGTTTCAATTCGATGAACCTGCGAAATTAATCGATGAAATGACATTCAATGAGATCTGGCGCATGTCTCGCGGAGAAACGATGAAAAAGATGGGCGCTATATCTGAGAAGGTTATGGCTGGCGAGCTGGATGAAGAATCGGACTATCATTTGTTTTGGCGCGTTCATTTGGCTGGCTGGTTGTTCATTTCTCTTTTCGGGCTGACTTCTCGTTTTTTCGCCTTTCATGACGCTGCCTTCGCCGTTGTTTTGACCGTTGTTCTGGATCCGGTGGGGTTTGTGTTGACGGCGTTGGCGCATTTTCTTTTTTTGTCGCGCGCGCGTAGTTTGGCGACGCCGTCGGTGGCGGGCGCCGTTCTGGCGTTCTCGGTGGTTGGCGGGTTGTTGCTTATGCTGATCGCCAATCTGGTGCGTGAAGCTTTTTTTGCTTCCGTCTCATCGCCAAGCGTTGTCGCCGATCCGGTGATTCCCGCCGTTTATTATACCTCTGTGTTACTTGGTTGGTTTTTGGCTTACTTTTGGTTGAGGGCGGATATTGAGGCGCGTTCGGAGCGCGCCCGGCGCAGCGAAGCGCAAGCCCGGGCTATGCGCGCCGAATTGGCGCAATTGCGATTACAGCTTGCGCCCCATTTTTTGTTTAATGCGTTGAACACGGTGACAGCGGAGATTCATGAACGGCCTGACACGGCTGTGGAAATGGTGCGCCGGATCGCTTCTTATCTTCGCTATTCTCTTGATCAACGTGCGCGGCCGGTATGTCCGCTGGATGATGAAATTGAAGCGGTGCGGGCCTATTTGAGAATTCAGGAGCTGCGTTTCGAAGATCGACTGGAATGCGTTGTTCGGGTTGCCCCTCAGGTGCAGCAGGTGGCTGTTCCTCATATGATTTTACAGGGGTTGGTGGAGAACGCCATTAAGTATGGTCTGAAAACCAAAGTTGGCCGGCTTGAGGTGCGTGTATGCGCTTTTGACGCAGGGGACGGGTGGACGGTGATTGAAGTTTCCAACCCGGGTGAACTGCGCCCCCGCGACGCAAGGCGCTCGCCTGTTGGGCACGCTAATCTTCGCAGACGATTGGAGTTGCATTACCCGCATGGCCATGCGGTGTCGTTAAAACAAGTTGGCGATAGCGTCGTCGCGCGTCTGGAATTGAAGGGGGCGGCATGCTTCGTGTGATTGTCGTTGATGACGAACCGGCGGCGCGCCGCGGTTTGAAGCGGTTGCTTTCCGCTCATGCCGATCTTGAAGTCATTGGAGAGGCCGGGGACTTGCCTCATGCGCGCGCGCTTATCTGCGATAAATGTCCCGACGTGATTTTTTTGGACGTCGAATTGAGCGATGGGCATGGATTTGAGCTGATGGGCGACGATGACCATATGCCTGCCGTCATATTCGTGACCGCTCATGATCTTTACGCCGTACGAGCGTTTGACGTGGCGGCTTTCGACTTTCTGCTCAAGCCGGTGGAACCGGAGCGGTTGGGGGTGTCGTTGGACCGATTGCGACGCAAATTGGCGGGTGCAGCGCAAGATAAGGCTCTTTCCGCGCCGCGAAAAGACGTTGACCGCGTGAATGCGCCGCCGTCTCAGGGAGAGCGCATTTATTTCAAAGCCTCAGGACAGTCGGTGATAACGACCTCCGATCAAATTGTAATGTTGATGGCGGAAGCGGATTTCACGCGCGTTTTTTTGGCGGATTCGCGCGAGTATTTCGTCGGGAAATTACTTCGGTATTTCGAGGAAGAATTGCCTAATCCTCCTTTTATGCGCGTTAGTCGGTCCTTGGTGATTAACCTTGACCACGTTGCGGCCGTGGAATGGAGCGCGGGCGGAAGAAGTCGCGTGCTACTGGGGGACGCATTTGAGCCTCTATTTCTTGGGCGCACGGCAACAAAACGTATTCGTGGTTTTCTTAGTGGATTCCCTGAGTTCACTTAGGCTCAGGGCTCATTAATTTAGCCAGAAGATTACGGTTGCGGCGATACAGATGGCAGGCATGAAAGGTATGGGCGCACGGTAATAGCGGGTGTGGACGCGACGCCACTCCTTGAGGTTGCCGAATACGTTCTCGATCTTGTGTCGACGGCGATAAAGCACGGTATCTTGCGGGATTGGCGCTTTGCGGTTGGCTTTGGATGGAATGCAGGCGGCTATGCCGCGACCGGCAGGTCCGCGCGGAGCCAGTTGGCGCCGTAACCTTTGTCGCCGAGCAGAGCTGCAGCTTTCTGGGAAGCGTCGATCATCAGTTGATCGGGCTTGCCGCCTTCTGTCGTCAATTCGGCGAATATCTGGTTGAATGCGCCGAGGTGGCTCCAGTCGATGACGCGGTTGTAGATTGCCTTGCGGGGGGCGTATTTACTGGGCGCGTCGCGCCATGGCAGCCCGTTCCTGATCACGAAGATGATGCAGCTCACGATCCGTCGGTCATCAATCCTCAGCACACTATGCGGTCGGGGAAAATACGGTTCGATCCGGCTCATCTGCGCTTTCGACGGCAAAATCAAATTACGTATGGCAGTTTCTCCTTGCGCCGCCAATGAATCGGTGTCTGGTCACATCTACAACTGAATTAATATGTATTTATTTTGGTTTTATTATATAATTAAATGAGTTCATAAGTTAATATTGTAATTATTTATATTATGATAAAAATAGATGTAAAAATAATTGACGTTAAATTTACATTTGCATTTTAAACAATTCGCATCTTGAGATAACTCTTGATGTAATTGTTGAATATATGCGTAAGTTCGAATTTACACTTTAAATAACAAGTTATGAGTGGTGAGTATGTTACCTTATTCTATATCCAATGGTGATGCTATAGCGACTAAGACTCATCTTGAGCGTGAAGGCTTCGCGCGCGCGCCGGCGTTCGCAGGCGAGGTTATTTCTTATACCCCGGGTGAGAACGTTACTGTGTCGAAGGATTCTAACGCGGCGCTTCATGCTCCGGATTTTGAAACCCTTGGCAGGGCTGGCTACACCACGTTGGGCCGCGGTGGGGAAATCGTGGTTAAGCTGGACAACGCAGTTGTGGTTGGCGATGGCACGGCCGCCAATGATATCACTGTCTTCGAAATAGCGCCCTATAAGGAGAGCGTTATGGTTTGGGTGAGCGATGACGGTGAAAATTGGATTTACGTCGGAGTAACTCAAGGTGGCGTTGATGGTGTTGATCTTGATGCTGTGCTGACGGACGAGAACGGCTTGTCATCATGTTCTACATTCAAATACGTGAAAGTGCGGGACGCTTCGGAAGATGGCGATCAGTTGGATGTCGGTGGGGATAGCGCAGTTAACCCGACGCCAGGTGCTGATATTGACGCAATCGCGGCGAACGCGATGAAGTTGATTGAAGGGACGGAGAAAGATGACAGACTAACGGGAGCCGCTTTGAGTGAGCGAATTGACGGCGGCGCTGGGAACGATGTGATTTTCGGAGGTGGGGGGAGAGACATAATAGACGGTGGCGCTGGTCATGACGTTCTGATTTCTGCAGGTTCCCGAAGCGACTACGACCTTGTTGTGAACGCTGATGGTACGATGACGCTTACGGATAAGCAAGCGGTTGAATATGAAGAGAAAGTCTGTCTTTCGAATATAGAAGAGCTAAGATTCTCGGACACTGAAATTTCTTTTGGCGGAGTTGAGGCGCAGACATTTGACGGCTCTGAGGGAAAAAAGCTCATCGTTGATTATTCCACTTCAACCAGTGGGGTGGCGTTGCTGTTGTCCGCGTCCGATTCCCTCGGCATCTTTCAATCATACGCTAACACTGCGGCGGGTGGCAAAACCGGTGACGCGACTAACGACTTTTATATCGACATAAAACATGTGATCGGTTCGGCGCATGATGACCGGATCTACGGCGCAGACGCCGGAACAGTGGCGGAACTTGGCGCGGGAAATGATTTTTTTGATAATGGAGAATACCTCAACACCGTAACCGACAAGGTTTTCGCCGGCGATGGCGATGATTGGGTAAGGACCGGTGGAGGATCTGACTTTATTTTTGGTGGCGCTGGTGTGGACCGGCTTTATGGTGAAGATGGCAATGACCGCTTGGAGGGGGGGCTTGGTGATGATTCTCTATTGGGCGGCTCTGGCGACGACACCCTATTGGGTGGCTCTGGCGACGACCACCTATCGGGCGGCTCTGGCGACGACATCATCATTAGCGACGCTGGCGACGATACGATTTATGGCGGCTTCGGCCAAGACACCCTCATTTTGAACGGAACTCGTGGGGATTATGAGATCCTGCATTTCTCCAATCCAAAATATACTTACATAAGGGATCTGCGATCAGATAGTAATGATGGTGAAGATATAGTTTTAAACGTTGAGCATTTCAGGTTCTCCGACATGGATATTTTCTTCGGAGCGGAGGAGCAACAAAAGTTTGACGGAACCGTTAGCGCGAACGTAGTTGTTGACTATTCTAACTCCTATTCCGGCGTGGTTATTCTATTGGAGAACACGGGTGACATCGGTATTAACCATCAGTGGCGAAACACTACGGCGGGGGGGAAGACCGGAGATGCTGAAGGAGACAGTTATTCGGGCGTTAAATATCTGAAAACCACTGAATATAATGACCTTGTCTATGGCTCTCGCGAGGGCGGGGTGGTTTTTCTGAATGCTGGTGATGATGTTTTTGATAATAATGATTTAGACGGCGGCTCCGGCGTGGATGAAGTCCACGGAGGAGCCGGTAATGATGGAATTTGGACGGGATCTGGCGATGATCATATTATCGGTGGCGCGGGTTCTGATCATCTTTATGGCGAAGGTGGTGATGACCTCTTGGAAGGCGGAGCGGGGTATGACTTCCTGTGGGGTGGCGCGGGTGTTGACACGGCGCATTATACCGGAGCTCGAGCTGAATATATAATCACTGATTTAAATGATGGCAGAGTGCATGTTCAAGATACTCGTGGTGGCGCGCCAGATGGTCAAGATATGCTTCACCAAATCGAAAATCTAAGTTTCACCGATGGCGTTTTGACGGTCGGCGTGAATGGTGGCGAATTTATTCCGTTTGTTTGAGTTTTGACCTTTAACTGCGTTTAATCTCGTCCGAGGTTAAACGGGATCTTTTATCTGGTGTTGGAGCGGGGCGCATATTTTATGGCGTCCCGTTTTGTTTTGTGGCTAATGAGGCTTGTTTTGTTTTCAACAGGGGGGTTTCGGTGTTAGTGTGTTGATTTTGTGGTGTAATTTTTGAGTTTTTGAGTTGTTTTCCCCTTTTCCGAGTTGTGTTTTTTGGCTTTGTTGGCGTTTTTTGTTTTTGTTTGTTGACAGTTTGGCGGGGCGGGGTCTATATACGTCT
>JBLXBZ010000004.1:0-258249 GCA_048265185.1 Stappiaceae bacterium
GTTGAGACGTATATAGACCCCGCCCCGCCAAACTGTCAACAAACAAAAACAAAAAACGCCAACAAAGCCAAAAAACAAAACCCGGAAAAGGGGAAAACAACTCAAAAATTCAAAAATAACGCCACAAAATCAAAACACTAACACCGCAAACCCCCTGTTGAAAACAAAACAAGCCTCATTAGCCACAAAACAAAACAAAGCGGGACGCCATAAAATATGCGCCCCGCTAATAACCGACGATATGGAGGCCTTCCTTAATTATGTCGCTCCTCACAAGTCCGCCAATATGCCGCTGCGGCGCGGTGGAACACCGTATTTCTTCTTAAAACACCGATAAAATGTCGACATGCTCGAAAACCCAGCATCCATGGCCACCGTATAAATTTTCTTGCCGCGATTTTGTATTATATCGTCCAACGCAGCCGCTAACCTCAAATTGATAATCGTGTCATGCATTGAGTCAGGACTATAACTAAAAGCGAAATAGATCGTTCGAACAGAAACCGACAAATGAGCGGAGACATCCTCAACAGACAGCGAACTGTCATGCAGGTTTTTGCGAATATATTCGTTTGCGCGGCGTAGGATGTCCATATACCGCAACGGAACCTGCCCATCTCCTCCGGCGCGAATATTTTCGCGAACAATCTCAGACAAGAATTCAGACAAATTACGGACAATATAGTCCCCCCCCGGCCCGCGAGAGAAGTCAATCATCGAGTCGCATATATATCGTATAGTACGCGCAACCTTGGCATCTACATTACGCACAAGCCGGTTTTGAAGAACCCAAACAGGACCGCTAATGGCGTCGAAACCCACCACATATAAGTTTACGTCCTGTTCGCTTCCTGGCTCGAGCGCCACTTTCACCGAATGCAGTGGCGTACAAAATATGTAATCCTCCGATCCGATCGTGACTGGCTCGCAGCCCTCCACGTTCAAACGCCCACCGCTACAACACACCAAAAACACCGCTGCGTCACGTACGTTGCGATGTAAATCCGTCAGCTGAATTTCACCGCTAAAATCACGCGCACGCAAAAAATGGCGACCATGATATTCAGCCCGATCAAACTCAGAGAAAAGCTCGCCACCGTTAGAACCACCGGAACGCGCTGCTACTGCACAATCAAAAACATCGTTCATATCTATCACCATATAATTTATTAATACAAAAGACAGAATATTAAATAAATTTCGACGTCACTGGATTCGTAAAAGTAGATATATTGTATAATTCTACACTAATATAGATATGCATTTATTTGCATTGTTATATACATAATTAATATAATATTTTATTCTATTTTTTAAAAAAATACAACCTATTTTACTGTAATTATACTAATATATACTTATCTTTCAGTCAAACTTTCAGACCCGCGCATAAGTGGTTTCAAAAGATATGACAGGACAGTTTTCTCACCCGTCAAAATATCTACGGAAGCAATCATTCCCGGCTTGATTGGCATCAAACCATCCGGCCCGTTAAGCGCCGTTTCCTTCGTTTTAATACGTACCAGATAGTAAGGTGACGCATCGCGCGAGGTCTCATCCGTAATGGTATCTGGACTAATATTGTCCACCACCCCCTCCAACGAGCCGTAGATCGTATAATCAAACGCCGTGATCTTCACCCGGGCCGGCATTTCTTCATGAATGAAGGCTACGTCCTTGGGGCTAATTTTCGCCTCGACAAACAATTGATCGTCCAAGGGAATAATCTCCATTATCGGTTCGCCAGGCCGGATCACGCCGCCTCGCGTCGTGACGCTCATGCTTTTCACAATTCCACGAACCGGAGAACGCAACACGGTACGGCGCAATTTATCCTCTTCTTGAGCGAGTTTTTCATTGACGCTGTCCAACTCGAGCGTTTTTTCAGACAGCTCTCTCGCCAGCTCCTCATAATATTTGTTTTCTGTTTCAATGAGTTCTCCGCTCAAGTCCGCCACTGAGCGTTCCAGTTTAATTTGATCTACCGCGCTGACGGCGCCCTTCGCCGCGAGCGGCAAAATCAGATCCAATTCCTTCTTGGCAAGCTCCAGACGCTCCCTCAGGGTTTTACGGGCCCCTTTGAAAGACTTGCGCCGCGCGTGAAACAGCTTACTTTCACTATCAACAATGTCCGGCTTAGCCAGAAGATCTTCATCAAATACGATCTCCTCATTCCCCGCCAATTCTGCCTGATAGCGCGTAATGGCGGCTTCAGCCGCGATTTTCTGTGTTCGCATTTCCTCAAACGATGATCTGAACTGCGTGTCCTCTATCACGGCTAAAATATCGCCCTTCCCAATCTCATCACCTTCATGAACTTCCAAAGAACTCAAAATCCCCCCCTCAAGACTCTGGATGACCTGAGCTCTAGCAAGCGGAGCCACCTTGCCAACCCCTCTCGTGATTTCTTCCAAATTCGCCCACGAAGCCCATACAAAAAAAACAATAATCGCCAGCGTGAAGAGCCAAAGCGCAGGTCGCGCCATCAAATTTCTTAAATTTAAATTATGCAATCCAAGCAATTTTATATTAGATCGACTAATTTTTGCAGATGTTGACACAATATAACACCCCAAATCTCATAATTACTTATAGTTGTGAACATTAATTCAGATCACATCCTCCCACCTGGCTTCAGAACCGCCATAACGTCATCAATAGAACCAGACAGAACGATGCTTCCCGCCTTCATGACCACAGCGCGGCTCGCCAATTGCACCACCGGCTGTCGATGAGTGGAAATAATCGCCGTTCTCATAGCCAACCAGTCTTTGAGGTTCGCCAAAACCCTCAACTCCAACGCCGTATCCATGGCCGCGGTAGGCTCGTCCATCAACACCACCTGCGGATCGCGCAAAATCAACCTCGCCAATCCGATCGACTGACACTGCCCGCCTGAAACGCCGCTCCCGCCTTCGCCGATCATTCGATCAAGACCTTGCGGATGGCCTGAGGCCAGATTTTCAACACCGACAAACTCCAAAGCTCGAAGAATTTCCTTATCCGGGCGATGTCCAAGCCCCATCAACATATTTTCCCGTAACGTGCCGTAAAAGAGTCGCACGTCTTGCGGCAAGTAACCAATCGCAGCGCGCAGCGCCGACGGCTCAATTTGCCGAATGTCGAGTCCGTCAAGCAGCAACTGCCCTGAAGTCGGCTGATAAAGACCTGCAAACAAACGCAATAAAGTTGATTTCCCCGAACCATTCGCCCCTAAAAGACATAGCGTTTCTCCGCCCGCCACCGTCAGCCCCGCAATTCGCAACACCGGAGGCGCGTCCTGTTCATAACCAAACGACACAGTATCGAGAGAGTATGCGCCTTCAAAAGATTCTGGCGTGACGAAATGCACGTCGTCGGGACGCTCTATGGGCAACTTCATCAAGCGGTCCAAACCGATGAAAGCAAGTTTGGCGTTTTGAAACCGGCCTAAAATATTTGAAAGCTGAGCCAGCGGCGCAATTGTCCGAGACGTAAGGATCGTGCAAGCGATCATTCCCCCCATCGTCATCAACCCAGCGTCAATGCGATAAACCCCCACAACAACGACCGTGGCGTAGGCGACTTGTTGAATGGTCTTTGTCCAATGAGCCAAACCATGGGTCATCGCCCTCAACCTCAACCCACTCCACGATAAAAGATTGGTGTACTCCTCCCACAAACGCTGAAAGTGACTTTCAGCGCAAACAGCCTTCACAGTTTCATGCGAAGTCAAAGCCTCCATCATCAAACCGTTTCGCACGCCGCTTTCAGTCAAATTTTCGTTCGACCAGGCCGCCATCGGCCACTGAGCCACGATTCCGGGAATAACCACCAAGGGTATCGCCGCCACAAGCACCAGAACAATTTCGCCGCCTATGCCCCAAATGACGAAAAGAAACAAAAACGCAAATGGAATATCCGTAATGGCCGCGATCGTAGAAGAAGTGAAGAACTCCCTAAGAGAACTATACTCCTTCACCATGTTGATAAACGACCCGAGATACTTTGGTCGGCACTCCAAGCGTATGCTGATCGCCCGTGCGAAAATCTCCCGTGAAAGCTTGATATCAAGCTCTCTCCCCGTCACATCGACCAGATGCGAACGAATGAGCTGAGTTAAAAATTCAATTGAAATAGCGACGAGAACGCCCGCGAAAAGCGCCCATAAAGTTCCAAACGCCGAATTAGGCACAACGCGATCATAGACCTGAAGAGCGAACAGCGATGTGACCAACGCCAATATATTGCTTAAGAATGCAACTAGGGAAACTTCAAAATAGCTCCATTTATATCGGCTAACTTCACTCCAAAACCAATGCTTGCTATTTCCCGAAAAAAACGACTTTTCACGAAGGTCGTTACGCGCGGCCGGCGCCACCAGCACCATACGCCCCGAATAAACCGCGTTTAATTCATCGCCGTCAACCTTGCGAACGCCGTCGCCCAATCGCGTGTTCACTATATGATAAAGACCGTCAACGACATCGGCGAGAACCACAACGTCGCCCGACTTCAGAATAAGCATGACGGGAAGAAACATACTGTTGATTTCATTCAAAGAACAGTTCGTGACGATAGCGGATAATTTCGCCCGCCGCGCAGCTCTCGGCAGCAACTCTTCCGTAAGCTTGCCGTTTTTCAACGGCAATCCCGTCACAATACTGGCCGCGTTCACCGGACGCCCATGAATTCGCGCCAGAACCACAAGCCCCATAAGAAGACCATCATGTACAGACTGTGACGAAAACAGTTTATCGCCCACTACGCCCACATTTTTGTCTTTGTTTTTGTCTTTGGATTTTTGCGGATCGGTGGGCGTCGACGATTTTGACGGAGCTCCAGACGCCGACGCCACAGACCCCGCGCCCTCGTCCCGGGAATCGACGCCGCTAACGAGATCTTTTTCACCCTCGGCCCCGATTTCTTCCGTTTTTTTTGTCAGCTTGGAGAACGCCTTATAATTGGCGGAGCCCGGATATAACAGCGAACGCATATCTGTAGAACCAGTCATATACCCACCCTTAAAATGGATTAAAGTATAATATAATTAGAGATTTTTTAATTTAGATTTATCCGAAATCTTGTCTTCAAATCCCATAAGGGATAAAAGCTCCCCTGAAGACTCGGCAACTTTATATCTCATATAAATATAATCTATTTCAGAATTAACTATAGAGACTCTAATTCTATTCAAATCTTGCTGAGCCGACACGAGATCATTCATACTACGTGCGCCGATCTTGAATTGCTCTTTATAATGATCTCTCAATTCGATGGCTGGACCGAGCTGTTTTTGTAAAATTTCTTTCTGTCTCAGCAGCGTAGGAGCGCGATCTTCAAACTCAGAGACAACCTGATTAACCGAGCGTCTCGCATGATCAACATTCCAACGCGCCGCCTCAGCCTCAAGTTCAGCGACCTCAACTTTCCTGAAATTACTTAATCCGTTATATAATGGCGACTTAAACCGTAACGACACTCGATAATCATCATCGCTAAATCCATCTTCGAGCCCAACCTCTCCTTGCAGAGAAAGACGTGGCCACAGGCTGGCCCGCTCGGCGTCCGCCTGCGCTGACAATGATTTTTGTTGAGCAAGCGCCAATCGCACGTCCGGCGCGTTCTCAAGCGCCTTAGCGCGAAAAACATCGGCGGCATGTCCAGGTTCCGGTAAATTTTCCGCCTCAAGAGATGGCATGGTGAGGCGCCCCGCAGAACGGCCAACCAAAATTTTGAATTGCCCTTGCGCCGCACGCACCCCGCCCAATTGATCGGCAAGTTCGGCCTCTGACTGGCCATACCGTATATCGGCGAGTTGCAGCTCAGTAGAATCACTCGCGCCGCCACTAACGCGATCTGTCGCCAGCTCAAGAATCTTTCGATGCTCTTCAACATTTTCACGCGCAAGATCTTCCAGTTTTTGCGCCTTTAATACATTAAGATACTCTGTCACGGCATCCAACGCCACACGCTCTCGCGTGGCGTTATAAAGTGCAAGACTATGATTAAATTTACTTTTCGCCTGCCTTACCGTCGCCCCAACCTGCCCCCAGTCATAGATTGTTTGTTCACCGGAAAGGATAACGCTTGGATTGCCTTTATCATCTATAGACGTATCGCCGCCAATCGACGGATAGTAACCTGAACGCGCGATCCCCACCCCCAATTCCGACCCAGACAAAGCGACACGCTGCCGATTTGTTTCAGGACTCAATTTCAAGGCGGAAGCCACCGCTTCCCGCAAAGCGCTTACCTCTCCAGAAGCGGGCGCTTCGGGCATTGAACCTTGGCGATTTATCGCTTTTGTTCCCGCCGCGAACCTCGAGATGAACGAAGCCCGTTTTTCTCCATCCTTCAGTTTTTTTTGCGGCCCCTCCTGGAATTTAAGGCGCTCCAGTGAAGTCACCGTAGAATCCGGCGGCGGCAAAACGTCTTTCGTCTTTGTTGAAGACGACCATTTTGGCGTTTCGCCAACAATAAATGTTGTCCCATCGGAAGAGCCGTCATTCACGCACCCGGAAACACCCAACGCACATGTCGTAAAAGCGAGGAAGAAAAATTTTCGTGAAATTAGATGCTTACGGCTCAAATACACCGACATAAAATTATCCCCAGAATATCTAATTCAATTCATTTAATAAGTTAATAAATTACTCAATATAATATAAATTGCTTATTATGACCGTATACTTTAATTATCAAAACAATTCAGTTAAAAAAAACGCAACCAACGTTGCAAAAATATAGTCTTTACAAATTGATAATTGCACGGAATGATAGATTAGACGGTTTTTGTCTAATGCAATCAGTCATAAGATATCATTATTTGGAAGATACTATTGGGGGGATAGATAAAGCCTGTCACCAGATTCTTGACGCGGCGGTTACGCTATCAGGCGTCAATTCATGCAGGCTAAGTTCAAAAGAAAGAATGCTCAACAAAACACCTTCACGCATAATTTGCACGCGAAGGCGGGAATATAGATAAAATTACTCTGAAAATATCAGGCGACACCTTGAGCGTATAAGCTCAAGTTTACATCCTTCGCCGGCGGGTCAGCCCCTCCCCCAGCCTGTTCCCGAAAATTATTCTCGCGCCCCGTGATCACCCGCCGCTTTTGTTCGCACCAAGGGCAGAGCCTGATCGGCGCGTCCCCCATTCAGGCGCTGACGCGTCGACGCCGACGAACCAATCAACAAATCACCATTAAGCGGAAGTCCATCGCTAAAGGTGCCTGATCGCATCGCCACCGGCATTTCATACTTCAAAAAACTCAACAACTTAGACGTAACCGACCTCATCGGCTTACATTTGGGTCGAATAACGTAAATTTGCACAGCACGCCCAACCCACTCTGGCAACAAATGCACCAGATCCGTCGACGCCTGCATCGATTCAAACAACGGCTTCGGCAACAGCCCCACTCCCATGCCCCGACTTAAACAGTTCACCATGGTTATGTGGTCGCCCACAACGACCCGAGGCCGCACGGGAAACGCCCGCGCCCGATCTCCATCAGCCCTAAAATGCCACGCGTTTCCAGCCAACCCAAGATCGCCATGATCCACCTGCACTTCATGCGCGATCACCCCATAGATGTCCGCCGCCTCTTGCGGATCTTCAAACGCGCAAGGATCCCGCCCATCAAGAAGGCGCCTGCAAATAGCCAGAACCTGAGGCACCTCATATACGCCCTCATAAATTAGCTGACTCTCCCGCTCCACCCAATGCCTGCCACGTATCGCTAAATCAAAATCAAACTCGCTAAACCGCTTTAACTCCATGTCCGTTGGCATGAGAGTAATCTTAACGCCTTGATTTTGACGGCAAAATCGAGCAATTAAGGCGGGCATAACCGTGGCGGCCAAATGGTGAGAGCAGGTCAACTTCAAGGTTGTCGCTCGCTGCTGGGCGCCAGGCAAAACATCAGCGGCGATCAAGGTTCTCTCCGCCGCGCTCATCATTTCACGCGCGCCTTCCAGAATTTTCCGGCCAAAAGTCGTAGGAACAACTTTCCGGCAATCCCGATACAAAAGCTGCTCTCCTATGACCTCTTCAAGAACTTTTACACGCCTGCTAAGTCTAGATTTTTCTGTACCAAGTAAATCAGCCGCCGCCGTGTAGCTTCCGCATTCAGCCACGTTAACAAATATAGCGATATCATCCAGTTTAACGCCACGAGGCAGTAAAAATGACACATTCACCTCTTTCCTGGGAAAATTATTAACCCTAGAACCTTCCACTTATGCGCAAATTTTTAAAAATAATAGTTATTAAAAAATTTCGGTCAGGTTTATCTCATTTTTTACCTTAACCCAATATATGCACCTTGCGGCACAAACTTATTAGACGGCAAAATTGCAATTTCCATTGCAATAACTCAAACACTGCAACTCCTTTAATTAAAGGCAAAAGCACGCGCCCACAAAACAAGCATGCCGCCATCTCACACTTTTGAAGTCGCAAGCGCCACACACTTCATCGCCAAGGAAAATTGGCGTCTTCACGAAAAGCTCCACAATAAATTCCACCAATTTTTATATAAAACTTATTATTAATCTTATTAAATTGCGTTAACATTCATAGAATGAAATAAACTCTCATTAAATTAGATTCTTTTTGTAAATTCACATCACTTTTCGAATCATTCTACGTTGTACAAAAAACAACCCACTCAAAACAATTAAATATCATTAGTTATATTGATACATATTTTATATCCCACTCCGTATTTTAGTATAGAATTAAAAACTCCATGAATACTTCAGACACAAAATAAAACTACGTGTAAAATAAAAATTACTTCACCCGAACCATCTTGACATAATCATCTAAATTCCACTCCACGTGCATTCCCTATTCAACGCGTCAATAGCGTTGAACATGTGAATTTTGCCATAAGCGTCGCCTCTAGATCGGTCAATCGACGATCACCTTGACGGCCGTCCCTGGAGGAATTGGATCGTCACCCTCAAATTGATTGAGAATAGAAAACAGCTCCAACCGACGCTCCGGCTCTACGCCACTCATTTTAACGGCGAGCTTTGCGGCCGTATCCGCGCCGCCAGCGCGAATTACTTTAACCCTCAAGGGGCGCAAACGCGCTTGTTCGGTCGGCGTAAGCTGACGAAAACTTTCAATCGTTTTCTGGTAGTCACTGGTGAAGGCCGCATTTGGCGAGCGACTGGCGAAAATGAACCTGTATCCTGTTCGCCCGATACGAATAACCGCAATGCGGAACGACCAACCTTCCGTCACAGCCGACGCGACGACGCCGGGCAAGCCATTTATGGTTTCCTCGCGCACGCTGTCGTCAATCAACCCGTTGATCCATCCGCTGCGCATATATTCTTTCAACGAGGAAAACTTAGTCAAATCTGCACCGTCAAATCGCATGGCGGTTCCCGCCGCGTTGCTGGCGAGCACCGCCTCCGGCGAATTCTCCAAAATAAATCCGGAAGGGACAGTGAACCCGATCCCCAGCGCCTTGTGCAAGAAGGAACGCCCCCGGATATAGCCCTCCAATGGGTCGTCGCCATATAGAATGCCGTCAATTTTGGTCAAATAGGCGTCGCGGTCTCTTTCGCCAAAACCTGGGGCCCCCACTTCTCGCGCCGCCCGCACCGCCAGCTGCACCCGCTCCGGCGTCGTAGGATGAGACGACAGGAAGTCTGGCGCGGAAGACGCTTCGCCTTGAGCCGTTTGAAACCGTGAAAACCGCCCCATAGATTGCAGGAAGCGCGCGGCTGCATAGGGGTCATACCCTGCCCGTGCAAGCGTGCGCACGCCAATCACATCCGCTTTGAGTTCTTGAACTTGCGAGAAACGCGCAAAAGATAATTGCGACGAAATCAACGCCGCTTTCGCGGCCTGTTGGTCTCGCACCACATTCGTCAGCACTTTATTGGCTAGCGCCGTCGCCTCCGCCCGCTCTTGTCGCTCAACCGCGTGGTTCGCCGTCACATGCGCCATTTCATGGGCGAGCACCGCGGCGACTTCCGACGTGTCTGTGGCCAAGGCGAGAAGGCCGCGCGTGACGTAAAGATACCCCCCCGGCAAAGCGAAGGCGTTCACGGCGGGCGAATTCAAAATGGTGATACGATAAGTTTGCGACGGATCTTCAGACGCCTCCACCAGACGGCCCACAACCTGAGCCACGGCGCGCTCCGCGCCGCTGTCTTCATAAACGCCCCCATATGTGGCGACGACGCGCGGATGCTCTTTCGCGCCGATATCTGACAGGCCCGGGCGCAACGTTCCAGGGGACGCCGTTCCCACGTCAATCGCAGATCGTCCGCCCAATTGACATCCAATGAGCGACATAATAAGCGCGAGCGCCATGATTGTGCGAAACAGACCCAAAATCATTCTACCCGTAGCAACCCTAGTCATCGGCGGCGAGCCGCATCATCGTCAAGCGCTCCAATTGAGCCGAATGCTCCAGAACAATTAACGGCCCCCGGTTGACGCCAATAACCCCGCGCAAACGAACCCTTTCCCCGGCAAGCGCCATGATGTCGACGCCAGCGGCGGCGAAAACACTTGTATCACGAACATCAATTGTCGCGGTAAAATCCTTTGACCAATCTTCGCCAAAATTTAAATAGCGCATCCGCTTGGTCTCGCCAACCGACCGAACCACCCCTTCAACCACAACGTAACGCCCCACTTGACCGGCCAGCTCCACGTCCTGACTGTCAAATATGCGCCCATGGCTCCAGCCGCCACGCCTTCCATCAATCGCCCGGCGCTCCAGCTCCATCAAAGCCGCCGCGCAAGACGGCGAAAGAGATAAAGGCTCGACCATGGCGACGCCGCTTTTCAACCAAGACTCCGCCACCAGCTCGCTCGCGCCCACTAGTTTTATATGTCCCATCCGCAGACCCCACCGGTTCGCTCCGGCGCCGCGCTTTCCTAATGCCACGTCATAGAACACCGCCGTTTCGGCTCCATCCGATTTTTCTATCTTCACTGGAGCGATCAGACGAACTCCCGCAACTTGCAGTCGCTGACCGGAGCGCGTTCTAAAAATACCTGCGTCATCCCGCGCCGTGACTTCAACCATTTCCCCGTCGCGATCCGCCGCGCAAATAGCCTCAGCGCTCACATCCTGCGCCATGGCGGCGCTATTCAGAATCAGAAAAGCCAGAGCGCAGCCGCTCCCAAAAAGGCCAGACCAGAAAAGCCTCAAGGTTTTCATATGATCTACAAGCGCACGCAATCTAACACGGCCTCTCCAGTGTATCGCAACTACTATACACCGCATTTTCCGCATAGAACAACACGCGCTTTATGGGAAGTTGCGAACAGAGAGGTCAATGTCAGTCAAATCTTTTTGCATCCGACGCTTGATACCGCGCAATCGTTACGTGACAATAGCGTAAGGATGTGTATTTTGCACTCTCGTACAGGAGATTTGCGTGCAATCGCGCTCAAATCCTCCGCGTCTGGCCCATAGCTCGGCAGGGCCCCGTAGCTCAGCAGGATAGAGCATCAGATTCCTAATCTGAGGGTCGCGCGTTCGAATCGCGCCGGGGTCACCACATTCTCATTAAAAATCACTCTTGATAATTTCATACCCTCTCCCTGAGAGGCCGCGCTCAAATCACAATTATTTAACCCACTTCGATTTGGACAAATAACGAAGAGTTGGGGCAGGCTATTAACGCCATGACGTCGCCTTTCAAATTTCCGACCCAATCCTGCCGCTCAGAATGTGTATTCACGCTGCGAAACATATTCCCTTGAGCAGACATAGCTCTAAGACGATGCTCGATGTCGTTTTCCATGCGCGGCATGCCGAAAACATGAGAGGAACGGGATGCTGTCGCCCGTCGCGTTCGAACAGCGGCAGAAAATGGAAACCGAGGGTGTCTAGAAAACTCGGGGCTATTCAGCGAGCGTTGGCGCTCTCATTACAGACAGTTTCAAGCAGTTTCGGGATGTCTTCTCTTTGCGTGACGAAGACATCCCCGAGAGAGCCGATCAGAGCGGCCGTTGAATCAACTCCAGCACCAGACCGTCGTCCGGATTGCGAAGATAGACAATTCGCGCGCCTTTATTAGGTCCAGCGTCGATCACCACTTCTTCGCCCATCATCTGCAACCGCCATTCGGCCGCCTGTTCAAGAGCCTGGTCCATATCGTCCACGTCGAACCCCAAATGAACGGATCCCAAATCGCACGCGCGCGGCCGAAAATCCTCCCGATCCGATGGCTGTGAATAGCACAATAGTTCGATCGTGGCGGAGCCGTTGCGCATATAAGCGATCTCGACCTGAGCGTTGGCGACGCCAATCACCCGCGAGATAAGTTCAGGCGCCCGCGGCGCCCGCGAAATGGTTTCAAAGCCGAAAAGATCCCGGAACATCGCCTCCGCGCGGTCGAGATTCGCCACCGTTACGCCAGTGTGATTCAAAGTGACAGACATAATTTTCTCCGGTCTTCAGCCCCTGCGAAGGGCGGAAATTCTTTCGAGACGAACAAATTCATGATGTGATAAGCAAAGGCGTTTCAATTAACGTCTTCAGTCTCTTGAGTATCTGAGCCCCAAGCGCGCCGTCGATTGCCCGGTGATCCGCCGATAGGGTGAGGCGCATAAATTTCCGCTCGGCCGGGCGCTCATCACACAGAACAAGGCGCGTATCGACCGCGCCGACGGCGAGATTCATGCTTTGAGGCGGATTGATGATAGCTGAAAACGCCGTCACGCCATACATGCCAAGGTTTGAAATTCCAGCCAGTCCGCCAGAATATTCCGCTGGCGCAAGCGCTCCCTCGCGCGCCCGGGTGATCGCGTCGCGAGCGGCGCCCGCCAGCGCGCTGATTGAAAGGCGCCCCGCATCGCGTAGAATCGGCGTAATCAACCCATTTTCAAGCGAAACGGCCATACCAAGGTCAACCGATTCATGGTGAATGAGTCCCTCGTCGGTCCATGTCACCTTGGCCCCCGGCGTCTGAGCGATGGAAAGCGCAAAGGCTTTCATGACAAGATCATTGATGGTGATCTTAACCGCTGAGCCTGACATGGATAGCGCCTCGTTCAGCTGCCGCCTCAATGCGAGCAGGTCATCCACCTCGCATTTGGTTTCCAGATAATAATGAGGCACGATTTGTTTGGCTTCGACCAAACGGCGGGCGATGGTCCGGCGCATGGAACTATGCGGCGTGATCGTCGCGCCAGCGGGAAGTTCACCTGAAAGCCCGCCAGAAGCCGGCGACGACGCCGGTTCTGCCACCAATGGCGCCGGCGCGGCCTGTTTCCTTTCAGCCGCGGCCTTGACGTCGGCGGCGATAATCCGCCCCCGGGCGCCGGTGCCGCGCAAGCCTTCCGTCTCCACCTCAAGCTCCCGCGCCAACCTTCGCGCCAGCGGCGAAATGCGGCGCGGCGGCTCATCGCCCCCTTCTTCTGCGATCGGCGAGGACGCCGGCGCTTCAGCGGCGCGGACCTCCGGCGAAGCGGCGGCGGGCGCCGCCTCCCGTTCCTCGCCAATCAAACCGATAATTGTTCCCACCAGAACGTCGGGCGTGTCTCCTTCAATCAGGATTTTCTCCAGCACCCCATCCGCCGGCGATTCGATATCCATCGCCGCCTTGTCGGTCTCCAGCTCCGCAAGCACGTCTCCCTCGCGCACTGCCGCGCCTTGCTCCACGCGCCAACAGACAAGCTTACTTGATTCCGTCGTGGGTGAAATCGCTGGCATGCGTATCTCCACAGCCATGGCTCACGCCTCCCCATCGCCGGAAGCATCGCGATAGCACACCCGCCGCACCGCGTCGGCGATAGCCGAAGCGCTCGGCATCACCTCTCGTTCAAGCCGGTCATTATAAGGCATGGGAACCTCAAGCGCGCCAAGACGCTCCACCGGCGCGTCAAGCCAGTCAAACGCGTCCTCATTGATCTGAGCCGCGATTTCGCCGCCAAGACCGCCCGTCCGCCACGCTTCGTGAACCACCAGACAGCGGCTGGTTTTCTTCACCGACCGGATAAAGCATTCCATGTCCAACGGGCGCAGGCTGCGCGGGTCGATCACCTCGACGCTGATGTTCTCACGCGCCAGAGTCTCCGCCGCCGATAAAGCGCGCTCAACCATGGCCAGCGTCGCAATCACGGTAATATCCGTGCCGCTGCGTTTGACGTCCGCCTTTCCGATCTCGATCTCGTAAGGAGCCTCAGGCACCGGCGCCGCGCCGCCCAGATATAGCAGTTTATGCTCCAGAAAGACCACCGGATTGTCATCGCGAATCGCGGCGATCATCAGTCCCTTTGCGTCATAAGGAGTGGAGGGAGCAAGAACGGTTAGACCGGGAATATGAGCGAACCATGCCTCAAGAGATTGAGAATGCTGAGCGGCCAAGCGAATGCCGCCACCTTGCGGCCCTCGGAAAACAACGGGCGCTGAAACCTTGCCTCCCAGCATGAAGCGCAGTTTCGCCGCTTGATTCACGATTGGGTCCATCATGAAAGTGACAAAGTCAAAAATCTGGATTTCAGCGATTGGCCGATGTCCGCTTAGCGCCGCGCCTACGGCCGCGCCGGAAATCACCCCTTCTGAAATTGGCGTATTCATCACCCGTTCCGGCCCGAACCGATCAAACAAACCGCGCGTCACGCCGAAGGTTCCCCCCACCGGCCCCACGTCCTCGCCCATGAGAAAAACATTTTCATCATGTTCGATTGACTGACTGATGGCCTCGCGCAGCGCCTCCACATAGGTGATGGCGCGCTCGCCCGCGGGCGGCGGAGCCGTTGGCGCGCGTCGCGGCGCGTAAACGTTGCCGAATAATGATTCCACGTCAGGCTCGGCCTGATCTTTAGCCAGGCGAATCGCCTCCTCAATCACATCCGCAACTTCACTTTCGATCCCCTTGAACTCATTCTCCTTCACGTCCCATTCTTCATCGAGGCGGCGCTGAAGACGACGCAAAGGATCCTCGTTCAACCAATTCTGGACTTCGTCATCCGTTCGATACCCCAAAAGATTGCCGCGCACGGAATGATCGCCGTGACGATAGGTCAGGCCTTCGATCAAAGTCGGCCCTTCGCCGGCGCGCGCGCGCGAAAGCGCTTCGGACACGGCGGCGTAAACCGCCACCGGGTCGTTGCCGTCAATCCGCTCGCCGGGAATGCCGTAACTCGCGGCGCGCCCCGCCACCGTTCCGCCAGCGGTCGCCTCTTCAAACGGCGTGGACATGCCGTAAAGATTATTTTCACAGAAGAAGACAATTGGCAGCTTCCAGAGCGCCGCGAGATTGAGAGACTCGTGAAAGATGCCCTCATTCGCGCCGCCGTCGCCGAAAAACGCGACACCGGCGTCCCCCTCGCCGCGCTTTTTGGCCGCAAGCGCCGCGCCCACGCCCAAGCCCATGCTCGCTCCAACGATGCCGTTGGCGCCAAGATTATTCAACGCGACATCCGCCACATGCATCGAACCGCCGATGCCCCCGCAAATGCCGCCGACCTTGCCGCATAGCTCCGCCATCATGCCGTTGACATCGGCGCCCTTGGCGATGCAATGCCCGTGCCCGCGATGGTGAGTGGTGATGAAATCTCCGCGCCGCAGCGGGAAGCAAGCGCCGGCGGCAATCGCCTCCTGCCCGGCCGACGAATGCGCCGTTCCCTTGATGACGCCAGCTTTGAAAAGCTCTTCGGTTCGCGTCTCGAACCGCCGGATCAACAGCATCGTGCGAGCGATGCGCAAAACATCGTCGCGGCTCAACTCCGGAACGTTGCGATTAATTCTTGCAGGCGCCGACGCCTTCTTGTCAGAATGCGAAACTTGGCCGCCGATAGCGGTCGAACGGGCAATATTGGCCACGCGTATTTCCTCCCAGATCACACGATTGTCTCCGCTTGGAGACAGCCGTCGCCGGTTAATCAATCATGTTCAAACGCCGAGAACAAAATCAATGGAAGCATGCCTGAAATGCTTTTTTGTTATTTCTTAACACTGGTTATTATCAAAAACTATGCTTACCAGGAAAGAAAGCCTGACCCCACGCCGCGCGATGCTGCGGCGTTCTCGCGCCGTCGCGCTTATGAAACGACGCTTTAAAGGCTCTCCTCCACCCGACCAAAAGGAAGCTCCGCCGTAGGCCAGAATCCTTGATCGACAATCTTTTGCGCAGTGCTGAAAACAAGATCGGAAAAAATTCGCATGGCGGCGGTTCGCGGCCGGTCTCGCGAACTGGCCACGATCCAAGGCCATCGCACTCCGGCGATTGGAGCGATTGAAATTTCCCCCCGCGTATAAGCCTGATGGCAGGCGCTATACGGCAGAACGCTATGCAAATTACCGCGCGCAACCAGATCGACGATAATCGAATTGGTCTCCACGGTAATGGGCGGGTTCCTGCCTTCGTGCTGACTGGGCAACAATTGATCAACCATGTACCGCAGCCCGTTCGGACGGGGCGTCAACACCAGATCAAGGTCTGAAAGCGCTTCGGGCGGCGTCGCTTTATCCAAACGCAATCCTGAAGCCGGCGAAGAAAGCAGCACCAAAGCCTCCGACAAGAGCGCTTCACGGTTTAGACCACGCGACGCGCCATGGTCAGAATAAAGAGCTAGATCCACATGCCGCGTGACCAACGCCTCGCGCACATTAACGGACGTGCCTTCCTGAACTTCAAGAATGACTTGCGGATGAAGACGGTGAAATTCCGCGACGACGTTGGCGACCAACAAACTACGCAATGAATAGGCGGTGGAAATACGCAAAGTCCCTGTTGGAATGGTGTTGGCTGCGACAATGTCTTCCTTGATCATCTCCACGTTCTGCATGAGAGAGCGAACATGATCGGCCAGACGCTGCCCTTCGGGCGTCAAAGTGACCCCGCGCGGCCGTCGCTCGACCAGTTTGGACCCCAATTCATCTTCCAGAATTCGAATTTGTCTGCTGAGAGCCGGCTGGGAAATATTTGCGCGCTCAGCCGCATGCGTGATGTTAAGCGTATTCACCACATGCATGAAATACTCTAGCTGACGGATTTTCATGTCGTTTCCTCCCCCTCAAGACATGCTTACAAGTTATGACAATGATGTCAATTATGTATTTTACATATGCCTGAAGCCTGCCTAGCGTTCTTGAAGCCACATTGACAAGTTGTCATGGTTTGATCGCGTCGGCAGGTTTGGGGGAATCTGCCCGGTCTTAAAAAAATTGATGAACGTCTCTCCGCAACGAGGAAGATAGAGGGTTTTTCCGCCTATCGCGGGGGCGATTATCTGTTGTCTTTTGACAGCGCAACGGGAGGAAAAAACATGGGAAAAATTCACGGTTACGCACTTGCCTTAATGGCGAGCACTATTTTCGCCTCGCCCGCACTGGCGCAAGAAGAACAAATTCGCATAGCGCTCATGACTGACCTTGCAGGCGCCACCGCCGACTATGGCGGCCCAGGCGCCGTCGAGGCTGTGAAAATGGCCATCGAAGACTTTGGCGGCACGTTAAACGGTCACCCCATCCACGTTGATTTCATCGACCACCAAAACAAACCCGACATTGCCGTGACCAAGGCCAGAGAAGCCTATGACAATGGCACGGACATGATCATCAATCTGTCAAACTCCGCCGCCGCGTTGGGCGTTATCGAGATCGCCAAAGCCAAGGATAAAGTGGCGATCATCACGGGGGCGGGGTCGGACCGGATCACCGGCGACTCTTGCTCTCCCAATTCGATCCACTTCGCTTTCAACTCCTATTCCCTAGCGAACTCGCCCGTGCAGGCTCTAGCCGAAAGCGGCAATGACGATTGGTTTCTGGTCGTCTCCGACTTCGCCTATGGCCTGTCTGTGGAAGCCGCCGTAACCGACGCGATCAAGAACGTTGGCGGCACGCTTAACGGCGTCGTGAAGCACCCAGCCTTTATGGCGAGCGATTTTTCCTCCTACGCCTTGCAGGCCATGTCGTCCGGAGCGCAGGTCATCGGCCTGTCGAATTCCTCCTCCGACACGACGAACACCATCCGCGCATTGAAGGAGTTCGGACTTACCGACGACCAGAAAATGGTGGCCTTCACCTTGCTCATCAACGAGATCGACGGGCTGGGGCTCGACCAAGCCTCTGGCCTCATGTTCGCCGACGGCTTCTATTGGGACCGCACCGAGGACAGCCGCGAATGGTCAAAACGCTTCTACGAGCGCGTTGGCAAAATGCCCAACATGGTGAACGCCGGGGATTACTCGGGAACCTTGCATTACTTGCGCGCGGTCGAGGCGGCCGGAACCACGGACGCGGAAAAAGTAATGGCCCAAATGCGTGAAACGCCGGTCAACGATATTTTCGCCGACAACGGGCGCATCCGCGAAGATGGCATGATGGTGCACGACATGTATCTCGTGCAGGTCAAAACGCCGGAAGAGTCCAAATACGACTGGGATTATCTGAACGTCCTGAAGACAATTCCAGCCGATCAGGCCTTCGTCCCGCTTGAGCAGAGCAAATGCCCTCTGGTCAACAAGGGTTGAGCATTCGCCCATGGCCTACATCCTCAAAACAGTTGGACTCTGCAAAGAGTTCAACGGGTTTCAGGCGGTCGACAATGTGGAATTGGCGGTTCGGGAGGGCGACATACACGCCCTCATCGGCCCCAATGGAGCGGGAAAGACCACGGTCTTTAACCTGCTAACCAAGTTTCTCGCCCCGACAAGCGGCAAGATCCTGTTCGACGACCGTGACATCACCAAAGAAAAACCTGCCGCGCTCGCGCGTCAGGGAATAGTGCGGAGCTTCCAGATTTCCGCCACGTTCCCACATCTGACTGTGCTGGAGAATGTGCGCATCGCTCTGCAGCGGCGCCTCGCGCCCACCTACGCTTTCTGGCTGTCGGGCCGCCAGCTTACGCGCCTCGACGCCCAAGCCCTTGAGCTCCTTGAACAAGTGGATCTTCAAGACTTCGCCGCAACGCAAGCCGCCGACCTGCCCTATGGGCGCAAACGCTCGGTAGAAATAGCCGCGACCCTAGCCATGAATCCCAAAATCATGCTGCTGGACGAGCCGACCCAGGGCATGGGCCACGAGGACGTTGAACGCGTGACCCAATTGATCAAGCGGGTCTCAAGTGGACGCACGATCCTGATGGTCGAGCACAACATGAAGGTCGTCGCCAATATTTGCGACCGGATTTCCGTGCTTCAACGCGGCGCCATACTCGCCGAAGGCGCTTATGACGAGGTTTCATCCGACCCTCGCGTCCTCGAAGCCTATATGGGCAGCGAAACCGAACTGGAAGGTGCGCACTAATGGCGGAAACCATCCTTTCCCTAAAAGATGTAAACGGTTGGTATGGAGAGTCCCATGTGCTCCACGGCGTCGATTTTGACGTTCGACGCGGCGAAGTGGTTAGCCTCCTTGGCCGCAACGGCGCGGGACGCACCACCATATTGCGCGCCATCATGGGCATGCTCGACCGCCGCGAAGGCCGTTTGGAAATAAAGGGGCGCGACATGAGCGCCACGCCCGCTCATCGCATGGCCAACGCAGGGCTGGGGTATTGTCCGGAAGAGCGCGGCGTTTTCGCGTCTCTAACCTGCGAAGAGAACCTTCTTCTTCCTCCCGTTATCGACGCCAAAAACGGCATGGCGATGCCGCTGTCGGAAATCTACGCCATGTTTCCCAATCTGAAAGAGCGCGCCCAGAGCCCGGGGACCCGTTTGTCGGGGGGCGAGCAGCAGATGCTGGCCATCGCCCGCATCCTACGCACCGGCGCCGACATTCTGCTTCTTGACGAAATTTCCGAAGGCCTCGCGCCAGTGATCGTGCAAGCCATCGCCCGAGTCATTCAGGACCTGAAGACCCGGGGATTCACCATCCTCATGGTGGAGCAGAACTTTCGCTTCGCCGCGCCTCTGGCCGACCGCTTCTTCATCATCGAACACGGCCGTGTCGTCGAAGAAATTCCTCAGGCCGAGCTCTCGGCCAGGATGGATGACATCCGCACCTATCTGGGAGTGTGACCATGAGCGAGATCTTCAGCGTTCCCGCCCCCGTTCTTTACGGCCAACTGCTTCTCGGACTTGTCAACGGCAGCTTCTACGCTCTGCTATCTCTTGGCCTGTCCCTTATTTTCGGACTTCTCAACATCGTCAATTTCGCTCACGGCGCCATGTATATGCTGGGAGCCTTTCTCGCCTATTTCCTAATTCAGCCGCTTGGCCTCGGATATTGGTGGGCGATCATACTCGTGCCGTTGATCGCGGCGGGCCTTGGCGTCGCAATCGAACGCACGATCCTGAGCAGAATCTACAAGTTGGACCATATCTATGGGCTGCTCGTCACTTTCGGCCTGGTGATGATTATCGAAGGTCTGGTGCGGGTTTATTTCGGAGTTTCGGGTTTACGCTATCCCGTCCCGCCGTCGCTCACGGGTCTGATGGACTTGGGCTTCATGCGGCTCCCGATATATCGCGCCTGGATCATTATCGCCGCCCTCGGGCTCTGCCTCTTGACATGGCTCGTCATCGAACGCACCCGCCTTGGCGCCACCCTGCGCGCCGGAACTGAAAACCCGAAACTGGTGCAAGCCTTCGGCGTCAACGTTCCGCTTCTCATAACCCTCGTCTTTGGCTGGGGGGTGGGGCTCGCCGCATTCGCCGGCGTGTTGGCGGCTCCCTTGATGCAGCTCACGCCGCAAATCGGGCACTCCATCATAATCACCGTTTTCGGCGTCGTCGTGATCGGCGGCATGGGCTCGATTCTAGGCTCAATAGTCACCGGGCTCAGTCTCGGCCTGATCGAAGGCTTGGCCAAGGTCTATTACCCGGAGGCCTCCTCTACGGTGATCTTCGTCCTGATGATCCTGGTCCTGCTGGTTCGCCCGCGCGGCCTCTTCGGAAAACAGTGAGGCGACATAGCATGAATAATCGTATCCTACTGATACTTACCGGCGTTGCGGCGCTTGCGCTCGCGCCGGCCTTCATTTACCCGATGCTCGTCGTCAAACTGTTATGTTTTGCGATTTTCGCCTCGGCCTTCAACCTGATGCTCGGATATACCGGCCTTCTTTCCTTCGGCCACGCCATGTTCTTCGGATCGGCCGGTTACGCTTTGGGCGTAACCATGAAATTTCTCAACTGGCCGCCCGAACTTGGCATTCTCGCCGGCGTCAGCGTCGCCGCCTTGATAGGCTTCCTCGTGGGCTCGATCGCGATCCGGCGTCAAGGCATCTATTTCGCCATGATCACCTTGGCCATGTCGCAATTGATCTATTTCGTCGCCATGCAGATGGAGTGGACCGGACGCGACGACGGCCTCCACGGCATTCCGCGCGGCACGCTTCTGGGGGTCATCAACCTCGACAACGACCTGACCCTCTACGGGCTCGTGGCTGTGTGCTTCGTGCTCGCCCTCATGGCGATCCACCGCATCGTCACCTCCCCCTTCGGGCAGGTTCTCACCGCTATTCGCGAAAATGAGCCGCGCGCCATTTCCCTTGGCTACGACGTGAACCGCTACAAGGTTCTCGCTCTCACGCTATCGGCCGCCCTCTCCGGACTTGCGGGGGCTTTGAAAGCCTTGGCGCTGTCCTATGAATCGCTCAACGACTTGCACTGGGCGCTAAGCGGCGAGGTTGTGATGATGTGCCTGCTTGGCGGGCTGGGAACGCTGGGCGGCCCTGTCGCCGGAGCTTTCTTCGTGATTTTGCTGCAAAACTTTCTCGCCGACAAAGTGGGCGAGTGGCTCTCCGTCATCATCGGCGTCGTCTTCCTCACCTGCATTCTCGCCTTCCGCAAAGGGTTTGTGGGCGAAATCGCCAGTCTCCGTTCAAAACTGAAAGCCCAGCGCGGCGAAACGGCGCCAAAGGCGGCGCCATGAAGGGTCAATCCGCCATCGTAACCGGCGCCGGCAGAGGACTGGGCCGAGCAATCGCGCGAAAACTCGTTGAACAAGGCGCGTGTGTGGCCATCTGGGATCAAGACGAACGCACGGCCCGGGACTGCGCCGAACAGCTTTCCGACATTGGACCAACGCATTATTGCGCCGTGGACGTCACCTCGCGCGATCAGGTGGCCGCCGCCCTAAGCGCCACCCATAAAACATTGGGAGATATTTCAATCCTGATTTGCAACGCCGCCGTTCCGGGGCCGCATAGCTCCATCGCCGAGCTTCCCACAAAGCAATGGGATAAGGTGATGGAGGTCAATGTCACCGGAACGTTATTGTGCTGTCAGGCCGTGATTCCCGGCATGGTCGCCCGTGGCTATGGCCGGATCGTGACGATTGGCTCCGTCGCCGGCAAGGAGCCCGGACCGGGAATCGCCGCTTACGCCGCCAGCAAGGCCGCGGTGATCTCATTGACCAAGACGCTTGGACGCGAACTGGCGACGACGGGAGTGACGGCCAATTGCATCGCTCCCGGCGCAATTCGCACTCAAATCTTCGATGACTGGCCGGAAGCCTACGTCAAGGAGCTTCTGGCCAAGATCCCGATGAACCGCTTTGGAACGCCGGAGGAGTTCGCCGAACTCGTCGCCTTCGTCGCCTCGCGGCGAGCCTCTTTCTCCACGGGCGCGGTCTTCGACATGTCAGGCGGGCGGGCGGATTACTAAACCCGTCCCCCCCATAAAAGGCTGACGCCTTCAGGCGATCCACACTCCACTGCAATCAATCCGCCGCGTTTTGAACCGCGGCGGATTTTCCAGCTTTGCGGCTCGCTTGAAAAACTTGTTGACGGCGCTGCGTCGCTTCCCCAACGTTTAAACTGTGAAGACCATGCGCTCGAATCGCGCGGCTTCGCCAAAACGTCTTCTTTCTTTCAACGCTTCAGCCTTCTCGCTCCTTTCACCAAACGTCCACGTCGCCGCCAAACCCGAGGTTATCATGCGCTCCCTGTTCCACCTCGCCTATCATGTCGCCGATCTTGAAGCCGCGCGCCATTTCTATGGCCATGTGCTTGGCTGTTCAGAAGGCCGCAGCACCGAAACCTGGGTCGATTTTGATTTCTTCGGACACCAGATTTCATTGCATCAGGGCGAGCCATTCGTCACCACGCGCAGCGGGAAGGTCGGCGACCATATGGTCCTGATGCCCCACCTCGGCGTTATATTACCTCTTGAGGACTGGCTTGAACTGGCTGAACGGCTGAAAAAGGCCGGGGTGGAGTTTGATATTCCCCCCGTGGTCAGATTTGAAGGCGAACCCGGCGAGCAGCGCACCATGTTTTTCATGGACCCAAGCGGCAACCCCATCGAAATCAAAGGTTTCAAGGACTTCGACGGCGTCTTTTCCCGGTAAGTCCCAAAACGCAAAACTTCAAATTTTCCGGAGGAGCTTCATGCCGGCCCCCATACCGCTCGTCTCGCGCATGAGCGACGACGAAGAACGTCTTTGGCTTGACGCGTTGTCGAAGGCGGCGCCTAAGGAGACCATCATCTCCAGCCGTCAATTGTCCGCCAATGAGCGCGCTGGCGCGGAAATCGCCATCGTCGCCGATCCCGACCCTGCGAACTTGCGGGAAATGCCTTCCTTAAAATGGGTCCACAGCTTATGGGCGGGGGTGGAGAAGCTGGTCATGGAACTGGGAGAAGGCGCGCCGCCCATCGTGCGTATGGTCGACCCGTCCATGAGCCAAACCATGGCGGAGGCCGTTCTCGCCTGGACCTATTATCTCCACCGAGACATGCCGTTTTACGCTCGCTCTCAACACGAACGCGCTTGGCGGCCTCGACCCTATCGCCGTCCAGAACAGGTGAACGTTGGGCTTCTAGGCCTTGGGGAGCTTGGCGCGGCGGCGGCCAGACGCCTATGCCAGGCCCGCTTCAATGTGATTGGCTGGAGCCGCACGCCCAAATCCATTAACGGCGTCACCGCATTTCACGGCGCGGAAGGGTTGCCGCACGTCTTGCGCCAAAGCGACATTCTCGTTTGCCTCATGCCCTTAACCCCCAGCACCGCGGGACTGCTCAACGCCGAACGTCTGGCGCTGTTGCCCAAAGGCGCAAATGTAATCAATTTCGCGCGCGGACCAATCATCGTGACGCAGGATCTCCTCGCCGCCCTTGACGCGGGCGACATTGACCACGCCGTTCTGGATGTTTTCGACGCAGAGCCCCTGCCTGAAGACTCGCCGTTATGGGGCCATCCCAAAGTCACCGTCCTGCCCCATATCTCCGCGCCCACCGACCAGGACACAGCCTCGCAAATCGTCGCGAAGAACATCGCTTGCTACCGGGAAACCGGCGCGCCGCCCGCTACGGTCAACACCGCGCGCGGTTATTGATAATACAGAATTGGCCTGCGCCCCTAAAACGGATATGCTCGCCCCAACCTTTAACCAACGACGATAATCAGGATCAAAAATGAGCCGGACAGTTTATCTAAATGGCGCTTGGCTGCCGGAAGAAGACGCCAAGATCTCCATCTTCGATCGAGGCTTTCTGTTTGCCGACGCCATTTATGAAGTCACCGCGGTCATTGACGGAAAACTGATCGACTATGCTGGCCACGCCGCGCGTTTAAACCGATCATTATCGGAACTTGGGATCGAATGCCCAGCGACCCCGGAAGCCATGCTCGAAATTCACAGGGAGATCGTCAAACGCAACGCCCTGCAGGAAGGCTTGATTTATCTTCAAATCTCCCGTGGGCCGGCGGATCGCGACTTTTTATTCCCCGTCGCGCCCACGCCTACCCTGACGCTCTTCACCCAAACAAAAAACATTCAGGCCAACCCCACGGCCCAGACCGGAATATCAGTCGTCACCCTGCCAGATTTGCGCTGGAGCCGCCGCGACATTAAAACCGTTCAGCTTCTCTATCCCTCCATGGCGAAAATGGAGGCCAAAAGCCGAGGCGCCGACGACGCTTGGCTAATTGACGACGGCCTTATCACCGAAGCAAGCTCCGCCAACGCTCACATCGTCACCAAAGACGGCGTTTTGGTGACCCGCGACCTCAGCACCGCCTTGTTGCATGGCATCACCCGCGCCTCGGTGCTGGATCTGGCGCGCGCCAACGGCATCCCCGCGCAAGAGCGCGCCTTCACTCCGCAAGAAGCAAAGCAAGCGGCCGAGGCGTTCATCACCTCCGCCACAAGTTTCGTACAGCCCGTAGTTAGAATCGACGACGTCACGATTGGCGACGGCTCCCCCGGCCCGATCAGCCAGCGCCTGCGCCAATTATATCTCGCCGATCGTCTTAAAAACGCAATCTAACACGCTGATAGATCTTCACAGAAATATGGCGAAAGCCATGCTCTAACGCTCTTTCCAAGTCAGAACGGCACCGACATGAGTCTTGAAATAACCGATGACACCATAAATGGCCCGGATGGAAATCCGATTCTGATTATCCGCCCGCAAGGTCGTCTCGACACTACGACGGCCAAGGCGCTGGAAACCCATGCGCGCGAGAAAATCGACGGCGGCGCCAAAGCGCTCATCATAGATATGTCGAACATCAATTACGTCAGCAGTTTCGGCCTTCGCGTGCTGCTGATCATCGCCAAGCTCATGGCGGCGCATAAGAACTCCTATGCGATCTGCGCGCTTGACCCGTCGGTCAAAACCGTTTTCGACGTGGCGGGCTTCAACAAGATCATTCGAATTGAACCCACTCTCGCCGCGGCGACGGCGCTTTTCGCTCAACCTTGAACCTCGCCCCATGTCGCAGCGCCCAACGCCTTTTACATCCGCCCACATAACCATCCCCGGTCGATTGGAGGCGTTCAGCGACGTGGTCTCCTTCATTGACCACTATTGCGACACCGAGAACCTGCCCGATGATCTGCGAATGAAACTGCACCTCATAACGGAGGAAATCGCGACCAACGCCATTCAATACGGTCAGGAAGAGCAAAGCGGCGGCTATTTCTCCACCAGAATCGAGCACGCGCCTGACGCCTTGAAGCTGATCTTCACCGACAACGGCAAAGCTTTCGACCCCACGCGCAAAGCTGCGCCGAACTCTCTGGACGCTTCGCTGGAAGAACGCGCAATAGGCGGCCTGGGAATTTATCTTGTCACAGAATTCGCCCATTCCGTTGAGTATGAGCGCCGTGACGAAACCAACCAATTGCGTGTGACGCTGTCAATCTGAACTTTAGAAACTTCTCATTTTCTGTAATGAGTCATATAAACTTCAGTTTGATATGGTTCATTTCGATTATGAGGAGCCTAAAAATATTTAGGCTATGCGCGCATAAGTTTGGTGGGGCACGTGAAACAAAGCATATCCATAAAATTGATATCGGCGCTTTTGCTGATTTTCTCAATAAGCTTGGCTGGCGCGGCCTATCTTAATTTCACCAAATTCCAGCAAACATACAGCAAGCTCTCAAGCGAACAATTCGACGACGTCGCGCGCCAACTCAAGATCTCCCTGGAGGCCAGCATCGGCGGCGCCTTGAGCCTTGAAGCGCTGCAATCCACCCAGTTCGCCATCGATCAGCTTGTTCGGCAATATCAGAACCGCTTTTCGGTGCTGATCCTCGACAAGAACGCAAACATCCTATTCGCCACCGACAACGCTCATTTGACCCAGACTGAAATCGCTCCTCTCGCGTCAAGAATAAGATCCTCCACAACCAACCCCGATGGCGCAAGGGGCTCACAGCACGATCTTTCTCTGGATAATTTCTATCTCACGACACTGCCGATAGAGAACAGAATCGGACAAGTTAGCGGCTACGTTCTGCTTGAGCATGACCGTAGCGCCGCAGTTCAAACGATCAATCAGGTCTGGAGCTTATTATGGCGCGGGGTTCTCGTCTTTGGCCTGCCATTCCTGATCATTATAGCTCTGGCGATCTATTTCGCCGTACGCCCCACCGAATCCAAGCTCCATCTTGACGAGCAAGCCTTCAGCTCTCTTATCAAGGATCCTGAAACCGCCCATTCTCCGCATCAGCACAGCTCGTACCTAACCGGTTACGAGGACGCCTACGCAATTCGCCGCGAGCTCGACACCATTGAAGATCAATTGCAAAGCCTCGCGAAGGGAAGCCGGTCATGAAATTTCTGCGTGATAAATTCGGGGCCGTCTTCTACATCTTCCTTTCAATCGTCGCCATCATTCCGTTTCTTTTATTTACAACCTTCTGCATCTGGTTGTTCGAGACGGAACTTGTGCCGGAATACAAGCGCAAAGCATGGACGGTGGGCGTGGGCGTGGTGGAGCGCGTTGAATACGCGCTTAACGCCGGCGTGCCTTTTGACGACCTGCGCGGAATGGGGCGTTTCCTTGATGACGTGAAGGCTTCAGGCGAAGATCTGGCGTTTATCGCGGTGGCCGGCGCAAACGGCGCCAAATTCTATTCCACCAGCCACTCGCCTGAAGGACTCTCCCAAATATCGACTTCCGCAGCGCCCCCCTCCTCCTCGGCGGCGCTTGCCAGCGACGAACCGGCGCAAGAGTATTTCAGCGACACCTCCCGCCTTTTGGGAAGCTTCTTCAGCCGCCTGTTCAAAGTCAACGACACCAACGCTCAGACGATCGCTCATCACACCTTCCAGAAATTCTTCGTCACAATATTACCGATCACCTACCAAAAGTCCGTCATCGGTCAGGTTTACGTCGGCGTTGACCAAGGGATTATCCAAGCGATCATCACGGAGCTTTTTTACGACACAGGCACCATATTTCTGGCGGCGTTGATTATAGCCATTGAGTTCGTGTTGATTCTTGTGAGCGTGCATTTACTACGCCCCATCAGCCTTCTCGCGTTTCTGGCCCAGCGTTTGAAACAAAAAGACTTTCGCAATGTCGTCGCCATTGAAACCCGCGGCGCCGCGGCGGACGTCGTCAGCAACGTCACCAACTTTATGACCGTCACATCGGAGCGGGCGCGGAATCTGTTCAAGAAACTTCCCGGTCTGCCGCTGCACCCAACGACAAAGGACATCCGCCGCCGGGCGGAAACCCTGCTAAGCTCTTACCGTCTTCCACCGCAAGAGGGGCCAGAGCCGCTACGCTTTCCCGCTTTGCTCTATATTCGCCTGCCGCTGTTTCTCTTTTTTCTCGCAGAAGCCATCATACGCCCCATCTTGCCGATGTACGTCAACGACCTCGCCGCCGCGCCTCAAGGCGGGGCCACATCGGATCTTGTGGGAATTCCATTCGCCGCCTTCATGGCGGCTACGGTGGCGACAGTCACGCTCGGCTCCATTCTCGCCGAGCGCATAAGCACCCGCTTCGTTCTGATCTGCGGCACGCTCCTGTCCATAATCGGACTAGCGCTCAGCCCTTACGCCAACGATATTCTGACAATCTCCATCCTTCGGGCGCTATCGGGCATGGGCTATGGGCTGGTTTACGCCGCCGCGCAAATCTATGTGGTGCAGCATTCGGACAAGACCCGTCAGGCGGGGGGATTTTCAGTCTTTCTTGCGGCCGTTGTCGCCGCCGAGATTTGCGGCCCTCCCATTGGCGGCGTAATCGCCGACCGTCTTGGCGATGGCGCGACGTTCCAATTCGCCGCGCTCTTACTGGCCATTTCCATCGGCTTTATTCTTATGTTGATCAATCGGCATGCGCCCAATTTATCGGAGGCCTTCAAGGATACGCCGGCCAACTCAGAGAAAACCTCGTCAGGAGCCTGGCGCGCGTTACGCTTGCTCGCCTCCTCCCCGCGTTTTCTCATGGTCACACTTTTCTACGCCATCCCCTCCAAGCTCCTACTCACCGGCGCCATATATCTGATCATCCCGATAGCCGCCACCCAGTTGGGAGCGACATCGGCTGAAATTGGCCGCATCTTGATGGTTTATGGTCTGGCGATATTTCTCACCGGCTCCCTTTTCGCCCGATTGGCCGACAAATCCAAGGCATATGGTTTTTATGTGGCCGCCGGCGGTTTTCTCTCCGGTCTAGGCTTGCTAAGCGTCATCTATGACCCCGGCGTCCTCACTCTCACCCTCGCGGTTCTGTTCGTCGGCCTCGGCCAATCGCTTTCAATTCCCTCTCAGCTTTCCTTCACTCTCAGCGTCAGCACCGGACCAGACAAAACGGTTTCCGCCGGAACGGTTCTCGCCGGTTTTCGCTTGATTGAACGACTGGGGAGCTTATTCGGCCCATTGGTCGCCACCTGGCTGTTAAGCGTCGGCGATTTTGAAACCGCTCTCATGTGGATGGGCGTTTACGCTATCTGCTCAACCAGCGTCGCCAGCGCTTATTTCCTTATTTTTGGCTCGAAGGATGAAGAATTGGCCGTTCATGACTTGCTGATTCAAACAGACGCCTCCAGCGCCACATCGACGGAGCGCTCCTGATGTCCCCCATTAAAATACTCGCACGATTGCTCAAGAACGCAGCGCTAATCGTGATGATGATATTCATCGCCTGGACGCCAGCCGCCCACGCACAAGAAAGAAAATCCGTCTACGCCGTATTGTGGCGCGGCGAAACCGCCGTTGAGAAAGGCTTGCGTTCCTATATCAAGGAAAATGATCTGCCTATCGACCTGATCATTCGCTCCGCCAATCAAGACAGCTCAAAAATACCGGATTTCGTCGAGGAGATTCACGCCACCCAACCAGATCTGGTTTACACATGGGGCACTCCGGTTACACTTGGCGTGGTGGGAAAATACGGCGACGCCAATCCCCGGACAAACGTCACGAAAATCCCGGTCGTATTCTCCATGGTTTCCTTCCCGGTGACCTCAGGCGTCGTTCCCAATTTCGCCTCGTCAGGTCGAAATATAACCGGGGTCAGCCATATCGCCCCTCTGGAAGCGCAAATAGAGGCGATGAAAGCATATATGCCCGTTGACCGCATCGCGATCATTTACTCGCCAAACGAGCCTAACTCACTCGTCAACGTCAGCGAATTGCAACGCCTCAGCGTCAACTATAATTTTCGTCTTTTTCCCTTCCCCGTCGGTCTTGACGCATCCGGTCAGGCCAAAGTCGACAACCTTGGCGAACTGATCGCAAACGCGGCCGCGATCAATCCCCAGTTCCTCTATCTCGGGCCAGACTCCTTCATAGGCGCCAATCGCAAAGCAATCACAGCCTACGCCAACGCCAACCGGGTGGCGACTTTCAGCGCGACAGACGTCATGCTGGCCGATGCGGAGGGCCTCTACGGCCTAGTCTCCCCCTATGAAGACGTTGGGCGACTGGCGGGCCAGAAGATGCAAGAAATTTTGTTTGAAGACATTCCCCCGCAAGACATACCAATCGAAACGCTTCAACGATTTTCCTATAGAATTCGCATGGACGTCGCGCGGCATTTGACCATTTTTCCGCAAATGTCGTTACTTAGCTATGCAGAGGTTCTGAAATGAACGCTCTAAACGGTCTCAAGAAAATATATCTGGAAGCGGCGGCCGGCCTTGAGAGGGACCACCCAAATCTCCAGGTCTCGATTTCTTGCGAAGACGACAGCCCGCACCTTGACGCCCTAAACAAGCGACTGGTCGAAACTCAAGGCGAGCATCCCAATTTCGCTCGACAGGATCTCGCGTTTTTTCAACAACATCACGACAGCCCGTCATCCGCCGTCCTCGTTTTGCGAGACAGGGAGAGCGCCCAGTCCTTGCCGGTGGCCTATTCCGTTCTGGTGCTGGAAAATCCTAACGAGCCGCCGCTTTGGCGCGAAAACCAATTGCGCCGCTCTCCTGCGGGCCTCCTGCTGGGAACAGCCATAGACCCTGTCTGGCGCGGGCGAGGGCTACAACGCCGCCTTATAGATATTCGCCTCAAAACTCTTGTTCAATCCGGTCGCGATTGCGCTCAGACAACAGTGGCGCCAAGCAATGATCACTCGCTTAATAATTTGATGAAGGCGGGCTTTGAGGTTCATGAAATAAAATTCCTCTTCGGCGGGCATCCGCGGTTGATCCTGGAAAAACAGCTCACCACAACTTCTTCGCCTCGAGCGCGCCCCTCATCACCGACAATCTGGGCGCCAGCCGCTGATTTGGCCGGCCAGAAAGCGCTTTTGAACCAAGGGTTAGTTGGTGTTTCCGCAGACTGTAGCGCGGGCGCGACCCACATCGCCTACGCCGCCGTGAACTGATTGAGGCCCATGTTTCTACGCACCAAAATTGGCTTGATCGCAACAATCGCCCTCGTCACGCTTTCCGTGATCCTGATCTCCTATGGCGAGATCAAAGAACACTGGAGTCGAAACCAATATAAAGACGCGCTTCTTCAGGGCGACCAAGAGGCGTTGACCATATTACTTAAGCTGGACGAACGCTATTTACGTCAGATTGCGGACGATTTGAGCCAACGTCCCGCGACGTTGCAAAATCTGGTCGCGCCAACCGCCTCCTCTCTCGCGCAATTCAATCTTGACGTGCAAAATCTGTTGCGATTTCAATCGCCGCAACCCAAAATAGCGCTTTTCGACGCTCATCTGAACCTGCGCGAATCTTTTGGCGAAATCAATGAAACGACGCTTGCCTCCGCGCTGCGGCCTATGCTCGCCGGACCGCTCACATCCAGCGCATTTCTCGCCGCGACCTCCGCAAATAACCTACCTTACATCAGCGTCAAAGCGATCCGCGACCGTGACGCCGTCATCGGCTATATCGTCGTTTATCTGGATTATATTGACCGCCTAGACGTATTCGCCCGCAACAACACCAGCGTTGTTTTTGTAGATTCAGGCGCCAGACCCATTATCATTTCAGGCGACCTGCCCGACGCGATGTTGAAGGCGTTTTCCTGCTGCTCTCAAGCCCCCTATGTGCGCACATGGAGCAGTCCGGCCCCGCAAACGGCCTATTCCCATGCAATCATGACCGTTCTGCCGGTAGGCGAGTCGACGAGCCGCCTCAACGGCGCCCTGTATTTTGTCCGCGACGTGTCATCGGCGGAAAGTAAACGCCTTTTAATCAATCAACTTTCCTATATTGGCGTCATCATATTCGTCCTGATGAGCGTCGCGCTGCTCATGTGGTTGCTTCGCTCCCAGTTCCGGCCGCTCTCAGCGGTCGTGGAAGTTCTCGGCCAGCTCTCCAAAGGAGCCACCAACGTCGGCTTGCGTCCCATTCGGGCGGCGCGCGAAATTCAAACTCTGGCCGACAGCCTTGAAACCTTCAGACAGGGGCAGACGGCGCGGCTGTCGTTGATCGCACTCAATGAGCAAATCTCCAGCGCGTCGCGCATTCAGCAAGACATTCTTCCCAAGGAGTTCGACCTTGTGGCGGAAGTGGACATTTTTGCGCAAATGATGCCGGCGCAGGACATTGGCGGCGATTTTTTCGACTTCTTCCTCCTCGAAAACGGCAATCTGGGAGTTGTGGTCGCGGACGCCGCCGGAAAAGGCGTCGGCTCGGCGCTTTTCGCCAGCACCGCCAGCGCGCTCATTCGCGGCACCGCTCAATTCTGCGACAACCCCGCCGAAATTCTCGAACGCACGAACAACGCTCTATGCGCCCGCAATGAAGAAAGCCTGTTCCTCACATGCTTCTTCGCCATATTGGAGCCAAAGACCGGACGTTTGACATACGCAAACGCCGGACACTGCCCGCCTATGCTGGCCTATGACGACGCGCGCGTGGAAATGCTGGAGCTCACGGGCGACATCCCGCTCGGGGTTCTCTCCGATTTTTCTTTCCAGAACCTCTCGCTCACCTTGCCCCATGACGTCGCTCTTTTGATGTACAGCGACGGCTTCGACGAAGCGGAGGATCCAAACGGAACCCTTCTGGGACTGCAACACGCCCGCGAAATCGTCGTGGCGCAGCCTCGCGATGATTGCAAGGCCTTCGTCAAAGGCGTTCAAGAGGAGATATCACGCCATCTTGGTTCAAATTCGCCCAATGACGACGTGACCCTTGCCGCAATACGATTGAAGCGCGATCAGGTAAACGCGCCCCACAGGTAGGCGTCATATTCAAAAGATTTAGGATTAAAGAGAAATGGTGCCGCATAGGTGATTCGAACACCTGACCCCATCATTACGAATGATGTGCTCTACCAACTGAGCTAATGCGGCTTATGGGTGAAAGCCTCCCCTTCATAAAAGGAGAAGAGAACCGATATGATTCAGACCTTAAACCCGCCTCAATCCAAAATCAAACAAAGCGTCCGATTCAAGATTGCGCTGACGTCACTCACTACGAGCGCGTCATCTGATTTGCTTATTAGCCGAGCGGAAACCATGATGCAAGCGTCAAAATACAATCTTCCATACTGTTTCACGCAATAATCGTCTCACTAAAATTTATTCTATCAACTGAACCTTGCGCCATCGCAAACCTTGTATTCCTCGACTTTCTCCAGCTCCGGCAAAGTCCTCCATACGAGGAAAAGGTAGTGTGTTTTGCTCCCTCCGCACCGTCAGATTCCCCATATCCCGATTGGCGCGAGGAAAGGAAGTCATAATAGCCGGCGAGAGGCGCATAATACTTGGCGGCGCCGCCTTCGACAAAGCGCTGGCGGCCGCGCGGCGCCCCGCACAGCGCTCCTGAAATTCCTCACTCTTCTGAGAATCGTGCGCATAACCGTGAGAGGGCGTCCCGCGAACGAAAGGCCCCCCTATCTTGAAGTTTCCCATTGTGTCCTTCCAGAACTTGAAGAACCAACCTTCTTTCAAACAGATGAAGGCCATCAAATTGTTTTATAATAATTCAAAATTTAATTATGCTATCGAAAAAATACTACAATTAAATCAATGCCTTACAAATAAGTAAATTTAATCCATCAGTTATTGAGGACATTTTCAGCAAGTAACACATTCCACAATCTATAAACTCACAAGTCTCATTGAACGCATCATCACATCACAAAGGCTGCGGCCCGCCCAATCGGGCGGGCCGCTTCGAGAGGAGATCTTGCGTTAACTGAAAAACCGCCCGCCAGATTTCGCTTCGCCACTCGTTTCCACATTCTCCGGCCCCGGATCATCGGGCATATGCTTGAGCGGAAACTCGGCGGCGCGCAATTCCTTCTTTTCTTTTGGCGGCGCGACCCCTTCAACCGTTTCGCTCGCCGCGGGCTTGCCTTCCTCGGCCTCTTCCTTGGCTTGCGGCGCCTTGTCGGGCGACAGCTCCTTATCCGGAGCGCCAGAGACCGTTTTTTCTCGCTCAGCAGCCGACACCTGCTCGGTATCCGCTTGCTTTGCAATCGGCCCCGTACCTTCGTCCCGCGCGGCGCTCGATTTTATATCGGCCATCGCCTCGCCAGACTCTTGCCCGGCTTGTTCAACCTGAAGCGGCAGCTCTTCAAGAAGAGCGTCGTCAATATCCACCTGCGCCGCAATGGCCAAACCACTGTTAGGCGTTTTCCATTCATAGGCGTCAATACGTCCCGTCACCGGAGAAATGGGCGCCCAAGCTTCAGAAACGACGCCATCAGCGACCCACGCCGGGTCCGCAGGCGCCTTGACGGCGCGCGACAGCCATTCACGCACACGGCCCCGATCGCCATTTTCCTGCTCCTCCAGATCGGCCATCAACAAGAAAGCTCGCTGAGAGGGATCTGAACGAACAATTTTCTTCAATCGTTCCCGAGCAAGAATCCAATCACGCGCGTCAATCGCAGCCTTCGCAACCGCAAGCTCGCTTTCCGTATGCTCCGGCTTGAGCTTGGCCAAATGCTTCATACGTTTTAAACGGTCCTGAGCGGAATCACCTGTTCGCGCGTTGGCGTAGGTCTCAGCCAAATCTGGATGCGGCGCCTGTTTCCAGCACGTCTCGACGACTTTCATCGCTTTGCGTATATCGCCGCGCCGCGTGCAAAGCCGCGCGCCGACGACGGCTGCAGGAACCAGATTCTGCGCCAACCCATGAGCCTCAAGCGCCAATGTGCGGGCGCGATCCGGCTCTCCATCCTCCAATTGCAATGCGTAAGCCGTCATTAAAACGGCCTTCCGTCGCCGGAAAGTCTTCTTGTCAACCAGCTTGGTGGCGTAATTACGCTCCAGCGCTTTGATGGCCGCGTCCCAATCCCCCGCAAGCGCTTGATAACCAAGCACGGCGCGACCAGCCCACGGCAATCCTGAAACCAGCTCCGCCGCTTCATTGGCGTAATGCAACGCCGCGACGGGATGCTCCAAACGTTCCGCCTCGACGAATAGGCCATGCAAGGCGACCGGCCGTAATTGTGGATCTTCAAGCATGGCTTCAAAACGCGCGCGCGCGTCATCCCGGTCGCCGGACATTTGCGCGGCCTGCGCCAGAAGCAACTTCGCCGCCGGAGCGTTTTTCAACAATTTCGCCGCTTCACCGCCAAATCGTTTCGCCGACACCGCATCGCCGACGCCCAGCGCAACCAACCCCTTCGACAGAGCCTCATATCCGCGATCCCGGCGGCGACGTTTAAAAAATCGCGTGGCGATTTTCGGCGAACGCAACAAGGCGCGAATGAGCCCCAGAACGATTACCGCGGCGGCGACCACCGCGCCCAACGCCATGACGCCAATCAACAAGCTGGTCTCAATCCGATACCCTTGCCAATCCAGCGTCACCACGCCAGGTCGATCCGCCACCCAGGCCACCCCGAGCGCCAGCAAAAAAGTGATCGCGATATAGATCAATACTCGGATCATTGCGGTCGATCCCTCTCGTTCTTGTTGCCCTGTGGTTACGTTCTCACACTAGTTGCGCTCTTGAGCAATTTGATTGAGCACTTCATTTGTGATTCGCGCCACCAATGCGTCCGCGTCCAAACGCGCCTGAACTTTATGCGCCCAATCCGCCCCAGCTTCCTGCGTTTTCTCCGGCAGCGCGGCATAGGCATCCATCGCGCCGGCAAGATTTCCCGCCTCGACTCTCGCCTCAAGCCGGCCCAGCGCCGCCTGCGGCGTGTCGGCGTCGCTCTCACCCGGTTGACGAATGCTCACAAGCGAGCGAACCCCTGACATGAAAGTCTCGGTCAAATCGTCATTGGCGGGTCTGTCAAGCGTAGCCGACATGGCCCGAGCAATAGCCGGGAATGCCGAGATCAAACGCTCGCGACTTGGCAATCCCGTAAGTTGAAATTGTTTCAACGCGCTGAAGTCGGTTCCCTGCGGCGCCGAAGCCTCCACCGCAGCCAACTCCGTCTTGAAAGGCCGGCCTTCATCAACCGCCGCCTTCAAACTGGAAACGGACAACGCCCGCGCGGCCAGCTCCCGCGCAGAAACATCTCCAAGGCTTCGCTCCACGGGCGCAAGACGCTTGGCGAGCGCTTCAGAGTCCGCCTGCAACCGCGCAAGCGCTTCCGACGTCGCGTCGGAGCTGCTGCTAAGTTGTGAAGACAAGGACGTCAACGTGGCCTGCATAGCCGTGCGGGTGGAAGCGCCAGTCGCCAGCGACGCCTCGATATTCGTCATTCGCGTTTGCGCCTCGTCAACCTTGGCCAATGCGGCGCTCAAACGCTCGCCCATGGCCTTCAACTCGGATTTATTCGCGTCTATACCTGCGGAGAGTTTCTCAAGCTCCGTCTTGAGAGACGTCATTTCTTCATCAACTTTCTGCGTGTCCGCAGCCTTCGCGGCGTTAGCCTCAAGCTCTTCGAGCTTGCTGGAAATGCTTGACTGCTCAGCATTCAAAGCCGTTTGCGCCTGCTCCAAACTCTTCAACGCCGCCTGATCGCCTGCCCCGCCAGAGGAAACGAACCGGCGCAATTCGGTCAATCCCTCGTGAAGACTATCAATGGTTTCGCCCGAAGCGCTCGTAGTCTGCGCAGCCGGAGGCGTTTTCTCCAAAGCGGAAACACGCGCCTTCAACTCGTCAATAATCCCGTCGGCGGTTCCCGTCACAGGCGCCGCAGTGGATTCCGCCAGATCCGCCAACCGGCTTTCAAGGGTGGCGATCCGGGTTTTCGAAGCCTCAAGCGCCGCTTGAACCTCTCCGTCGCTCGCCTCGCTTCTCAGCGGTAAATACCCAGCATGATGCAAGCCATAAGCCCCCGCTAGAATCACGCCAGAAGTGACGATTCCCGCCAGCAACATGGTGGCGACGCCGGGTCCGGAGTGGTTTTCCTGCGCGGCGCCTTCCGAGGAACGCCTCGCCGTGCTGGCGCCTGCGACGCTGGCGGATGAAGCAGACGAATGAGCTGGCCCTGACTGCGAAGCCTGTTCCCTCGCAGAAGCGGTCGCCGTTGTTTTCTCCGCGGATTTTTGCTCGCCAGCGCGCTTTTCGCCCGCTCCCTTTGCGGCCGCCGTGGTCGCGGCGCCGGCTTGTTTCACGCTGGAGGCGGCGGCCGACGTCGCTCCAGAAGAAGCGCCGGTCTGGGCGGCTTTGGGAGCCTGCGCCGCAGTCTTTGCGTCCGACGTTTTGGAATCTTGCGGTTTGGCCGCCGTCTTCTCGCTTGGCTTGGCGGGCGCGCTTTCAGCTTTCAAATCAATGGTGACAGGCTTGCGCGCCCCGGCGCCCTGCCCACCCGGCGCGCGCCCTGATTGTTTACCGGCGCCTTGGTTCGGCGCCGAGCCCGCGCTCTTTCCTGGTCCTTGCGAAGCCCCGCCACCGAGCGTTTTACCTGGCTTGTCTTTGTCCGCTGACATCCATTATCTCCTTCACCGCTTCACCGGTCCCGTCGCAGCTCGCGCGAAAGTCTCTTCACACTTATAAGCGCCATTTCCAACATAGCAATTTCTGGCGTCGCAATATTTTTGTTTCGGCTTTAGAATTATCGCGCCTTCAACAGTTCGAATAAACTGTTTTCATTGGGCTCATCGGCCACCCACACCGGCAAAACGCTCTCAAATGGCGCGCCAGCCTTTGCCGACAGCGCCCCGATTCGGCCCAGCGCCTTCAGCGCCCCGCAAGCGCGCGCCTGATGATAAAGCGCTTCGGCGGATCGGCGCGAATAGACCAGCGACCAGTCGATAGCCGCTCGTTGACGCAAGACCATCCCAATATCCATTGTGAATTGTGTTCGTTTCACGACGCGGTACACCTCGATCATGCGACATGACAAACCATACCCCCCCAGCAAAATCGGTAAATCGCCCGTTCGCTCCTGCCCGGCCAAATAAAGAATCTCCCCTTCGGGAGCCGCATCGACAATCACCCGCAACAAGCGCGTGAGATCCCCGCCGCCGCAACGCACATCGCCCGCCCCCATAGATCGCGCTAATTCCGCCGTACGCGGGCCAACGGCGAAAATCGGAAACCGGGCCAGAACCTCCCACTGCGGCAGCGCGCCGACCACATGCAGCGCTCTTATGCTAGTGACCACAAGCGAACGGGCATGCCCCACATTCAACGTTTGCGATGGTTCGATCAGCGATTGCGTTTCAAGCAAAGGAACGACGCTGACTTCATGCTTCATCGCCCGCAAACGTTTCGCGCTGCGCTCAGCTTCCGCCTGCGGCCTCGTCAACAGAACATGCATCATACATCTCTTTCATGCGCCGGTCCGTCTTCAAAATTCGTCAGGCGCCAAAAAACCCAGAGCCGCCAAGAGCCTTCAGCTCCAATCCTGCGTCCCGGCCCATTTCAAAGGCCTGCGCCTTCGCCCCGGAGCGCGCCGTTTCATGCGCCTCGCTTCCGTCCGGGCGTAAAATAAGGCCGCGAAAGGACAATTTATCGCCCTCCAACCGCGCCAGCCCGCCGATTGGCGTTTTGCATGACCCGTCAAGCTCGCGCAAAAAAGCCCTCTCCGCCGTCAGACATATTTCCGTCGGCTCATGGTGAATAGCGTCCAGCAACTGGCGGGTAGCGCTGTCGTCGCTGCGAATCTCAATGCAGATCGCCCCTTGCCCCACCGCCGGCAAAAACATCTCCGGCTCCAGAACCGACGTCACCACATCTTCCATTTCAAGGCGTTTAAGCCCCGCATAAGCGAGCAAAGTGGCGTCAACGACCCCCTCGCTTAATTTTCTCAACCTAGTCTGCACGTTGCCGCGATACATCACCACCTCGATATCGGGGCGCAAACGTTTGATCATCGCCTGCCGGCGCAAGGAAGACGAGCCAACCACAGCCCCCTCGCGCAGCTCCAGCAAGGTTTCCGCATTTGGCGAGATGAAAGCGTCGCGCACGTCTTCTCGCGGCAAATAGGTGGAAATCTCCAACCCTTCGGGCAAGACGGTTGGCATGTCCTTGGTCGAATGCACCGCCAGATCGATTTCACCTGAATAGAGCGCGTCTTCAATTTCCTTGGTGAACAGGCCTTTGCCGCCGACTTCAGACAAGGGCCTGTCTTGAATCTTGTCGCCGGAGGTTTTGATGACGACGATTTCAAATCGCTCTTCGGGCAAGTTATGGGCGGCCATCAATCGGTCGCGGGTTTCAAAGGCCTGCGCTTTGGCGAGCAGGCTTCCCCGGGTGCCGATTCGGATCGTATTCTCTAATTGACGCGATGTTTCAGGCGCTTTTGATTGCAAGGGGCTTCATCCCGGTGCTACTGGACCCTTCAGAAGCTGTTCTGATGCGAGCCCATTGTTTTTGATGTATGGTCCAGCGAAACCGTCCATAGGCGCCCTTCGGCGGCGCGCCAGTACGCCTTGTCCCATATTCGAACCATTATGATAAGTGCAGATAAGAATATGACCACCCCGGACTTTCCCCTGTCCACACGCACAGAGGCCAAATCTTACACCGTGCTTGGCGTTGAGACCAGTTGCGACGAAACCGCCGCGGCGGTCGTTCGCCTGCAAGCCTGCGGGCGGCGAGAAATCCTGTCGAACGTCATCCGCTCCCAGATTGACGAACATACAGCTTTTGGCGGCGTTGTGCCTGAAATCGCGGCCCGGGCTCACATCAACGTTCTCGATCACCTTATTCGTCAAGCCATGAGCGAGGCGGATCAACGCTTTTCCGGCCTTGACGCGGTCGCCGCCACCGCAGGGCCGGGCTTGATCGGCGGCGTAATCGTCGGCCTTATGAGCGCGAAAGCCATCGCCGCCGCCGCCGCAAAACCCCTCATCGCCGTCAACCACTTGGAAGGCCACGCCTTGACGGCCCGGTTGACTGACGATCTGCCGTTTCCCTATCTTTTACTGCTTGTCTCAGGTGGTCATACGCAATTTCTTCTTGTGGAAGGCGTTGGCGATTATACGCGAATCGGCACCACAATTGACGACGCCGTGGGCGAAGCTTTCGACAAAACGGCAAAGCTTCTCGGCCTCGGCTTTCCCGGCGGTCCCGCCGTGGAGCGAACGGCGGCGGCGGGCGACGACAAGCGCTTTCCCCTCCCACGTCCGCTCTCCGACCGGCCAGGCGCGGACATGTCTTTCGCCGGCCTGAAAACCGCCGTACGCACCTGCGCCTATGACAACGCTCCCTTGTCGCCTGGGGACGTGGCCGATCTTTGCGCCGGCTTTCAAAGCGCCGTCGCCGACGTCATCGCCTTAAAAAGTCGTCGCGCTCTTGAGGTTTTCATCCAAAAGCACCCACAAACCCCGCCAACGCTGGTCGTCGCCGGGGGCGTCGCCGCCAATAGCGCGATCCGCGCAACATTGCGAAACCTCTGCGCCGGGATGAGCGTGCGGATCGTCACCCCTCCGCACGCTTTATGCACCGATAACGCCGCCATGATCGCTTGGGCGGGGATCGAGCGTTTACGCCTTGGCCCCGTTGACGACAGCACTGTTTCACCGCGCCCACGCTGGCCCCTCGACGACAAATCACACGCCATGCTCGGGTCCGGCAAAAAGGGCGCGAAAGCCTGAAGACAGGATAAATTCCCCCATGCGAATTTTGCACAAGGCCTATGTTTATCTGACCTGCGGGCCGCAATTGCTGGTTTTCCGCCAGCCTGACCAACCCAAAATCGGCCTTCAAGTGCCCGGCGGCACCCTCGATCCGGGCGAGAGCCACCTGCAAGGCGCCCTGCGCGAATTCCACGAAGAAACCGGTCTCCGGCTTTGCGGCGCCATAGATCATCTGGCCGACCAAGATCACATCTTCAACAATGGCCGCGGCCATGATCTACACCGGCGCAAGCATTTCCACACCCGCCTCGCCGCCATTCCAAAGCAGGAATGGGAGCATTTTGAAATGACCCCAAACGACGGCGGCGCCCCCATTCGGTTTCATCTTTTTTGGATCGATTTGCGCGATGACGCCCAGTGCCGCCAAAATTTATTTTATGAAGGTTTCGACGCTCCCATACCCACGTTACGCAAACGCATGGAAATCATATGACGCGCACCGCCAATCGCGCCCCCAGTCCCGGGGCTTATGAAACCATAGCCGTTCTCGGCGGCGGCGCATGGGGGTCCGCTTTGGCCCTCACGGCGGCGCGGGCCGGCGGGAAAACTATTCTATGGGCGCGCGACCAACAGACCGTAGACGCGATTAACGCGCAGAAGGCCAACCCCGCCTATTTGCCCGAAGTTACTTTTGACGCGCCGATCACGGCGACCAATCGCCTTGAGGATGCTGTGACGCGCGCCGATATGGTGCTCATGGTCACCCCAGCCCAGACCACACGGGACATGGCCAGAACGATCCGCCCGCTCCTGCGCGCCGACACGCCGGTGATCCTCTGCGCCAAAGGCATTGAACGCGGCACCGGTAAATTATTATCGACAATTCTGGAGGAAAACCTGCCTGAGGCGATCCCCGCCGTTCTGTCCGGTCCCAGCTTCGCGGCGGATGTGGCGCGCGGGCTACCCACCGCCGTGACCATTGCAGCCGAAAACGGAGCGGCGGCGGACAAAATCAGCCAAACGCTGGCTCTTCCAAGTTTCCGCCCCTATTCTTCCACCGATATAGTCGGGGCTCAAATAGGCGGGGCGCTGAAAAACGTTCTCGCCATCGCCTGCGGCGCTGTTTACGGCAAAGGCTGGGGGGCGAGCGCCCAGGCAGCTCTCACCGCCCGCGGCTTCGCGGAGCTCTCTCGCCTTGGCGAAGCTCTTGGCGCGCGCCGCGAAACGCTGACCGGACTATCTGGATTGGGAGATCTTGTTCTGACCTGCGCCTCCGAACAATCACGTAACTTCGCCTTTGGCGCCGCCCTTGGCCGGGGCGCGGCGGTGAGGGAGCTTCTCGGAAGCAATGAAAGCGCTCCGCAAAAACTCGCGGAAGGCGTTTATTCCGCGCAAATCGCCGTTGATCTGGGCCGGCGCCATCAAATTGAGCTACCCATCGCCAGCGCTGTGGCGGCGGTGTTGAACGAACAGCTGGATCTAGAAGAAGCCTTGCTGTCGTTAATGACGCGGCCCTTGAAACGTGAAGCGCCGATACCGACGTGAACGACAACGATTTTTCACGCTCCATAAAACGTCCTATCCACCAAGAAAGGTTCCGAAAATGCTTTACGCTCTTCTTTGCACCGACAAACCGCAATCGCTGCAAATTCGTCTTGATAATCGCGCCTCCCATTTGGAGTTTCTAAATTCCATGGGCGACAAATTGAAAGCCGCAGGCCCCTTTCTGGACGACGACGGCAACATGACGGGAAGCCTTGTCATCCTCGAAGCCGCCAACCGCGACGAAGCGCTTGCGATTTCTCAGGAAGACCCCTACGCCCGCGCCGGCCTTTTCGAGAGCGTTGAAATCCGTCCATGGAACTGGGCCATCAAGAATCCGGAGTCCAAGTAAGATGCGTTACTGGCTGTTCAAATCAGAGCCGTTCAAATGGTCTTGGGAAATGCAGAAAGCCAAAGGCGAAGAAGGCGAACAATGGGACGGCGTGCGCAACTATCAGGCCCGCAACAATATGAAGGCGATGGAGCTTGGAGATCTGGGTTTCTTCTATCATTCCAATGAAGGCAAGGAGGTGGTGGGCATCGTAGAGGTGTGCAAGCTCGCCCATCCAGACACCACCACCGACGACCCGCGCTGGGAATGCGTGGACATCAAGGCGGTGAAAGACGTGCCGAATCCCGTCACGTTGGCGGCGGTGAAAGCCGAACCCCGCCTTCAGGAAATGGCGCTGGTGACCTCCATGCGTCTGTCCGTTCAGCCCGTACGTGAAGAAGAATGGAAAATCGTCTGCGAAATGGGCGGTGTGAGCGTTTGAAAAAATTAAGACTTGATCCAAAACCTGTTTAGGCGTGAAACTGTTCGAATGAGACGAGCCAGTCCCGGCTTTCGTCTTCCTCCACGCCTATTTTCCCCATCGCCCATCTTCCAAGGAGAGCTAAATGCCGATCGTAAACCGTTTTGCCGATCTTGCCGACGAAATCACACAATGGCGCCGCGACTTCCATGAGAACCCGGAAATTCTTTATGAAGTGCATCGCACGGCGGGCGTCGTCGAAGAAAAGCTGAAAGAATTTGGCGTCGATGAAGTGATCACCGGCATGGGCCGCACTGGCGTCGTCGGCGTCATCCATGGAAAAAACAAGAACTCCAATAAGGTAATCGGCCTGCGCGCCGATATGGACGCTTTGCCGATCAATGAAATCACCGGCAAGGAATATGCGTCGAAGACGCCCGGAAAAATGCATGCTTGCGGCCACGACGGTCACACGGCGATGCTGCTGGGCGCGGCCAAATATCTGGCGGAAACCCGTAATTTCGACGGCACAGTGGTTGTGATTTTCCAGCCTGCGGAAGAAGGCGGCGCGGGCGCCAAGGCGATGATCGACGACGGCCTGATGACTCGCTTCGGCATTCAGGAAGTCTATGGCATGCACAATATGCCAGGCGCGCCGGTCGGCACCTTCTGCACGCGCCCCGGACCATTGATGGCCGCCACCGACGAATTCGAGATCATCCTCACCGGACGCGGCGGCCATGCGGCCAAGCCCAATGAAACAATCGATCCCATCGTCGTTGGCGCGCAAGTCGTCACCGCTCTGCAGTCCGTGGCGAGCCGCAACGCCGATCCTCTGGAATCCATCGTGATCTCCGTGACCATTTTCGACGCCGGCACGGCTTTCAATATTATTCCGCAAACCGCGAAACTGCGCGGCACGGTGCGCACATTAACCCCCGAACTGCGCGATCTCGCCGAAACCCGCCTGACCGCAATCGCCACATCCACTGCGGAGGCTTTCGGCGCCAAAGCGGAAATCAGCTATCACCGCGGCTATCCGGTGACCGCCAACCACGACGCTCAGACCGATTTCTCCATCAAGGTCGCCAGCGAGCTGGTCGGTCCCGACAATGTCGACAAGAACGTGGCGCCGACAATGGGCGGCGAAGATTTCTCCTTCATGCTGGAAGAGCGCCCCGGCAACTTCATCTTCGTCGGCAATGGCGACAGCGCGTCCCTGCATCACCCCGCTTATGACTTCAATGACGAAGTCATTCCGCTTGGTTGCTCCTATTGGGTCAAGCTGGTGGAGACGGCGATGCCAAACGCGGCCTGAACCGACGCCTCAATATGAATTTCCGCCGGGTTCTCCGGCGGAAATTTCCCTCCCTCCAGATTCCATGTTGCCATCATCTCCCCCTGATGCAATTGTCGCGTCATTGCAGTATATGACCCGCCTTGCTGAAAGAATGTTGATGCTATCGCCAAAGACGACCATCCCGCTCATCGCTCTTTATTGCCTTATAGGCGCGGCGGTTGGAATTCTCGTCATTCATCCACTCAATCTGGTGGCCATCTGGTGGGAGCTCACCCGCTTTGAGGCCATGCCGATCACCTTGCCGCAATTTCTGGCCGATCGTCTATGGCTGCTTGTGCTTCCCCGGCACTGGGACGTGTTTTTTGTCTATTCATGTCTTGGCGGGTTTATCGGTCTGGGTTTCGGTGTCTTCACCCGCTCCTATGTTCAAAATATACGCGTGTTGCGCTTCTTGAAAGAGGAGCAGGGGCGGATCATCCCCGACCTGATCGCGGAAGGGGAAGGACAGCGCGTTGAGTTCAAATCTTCCGTACGCTGGGACGTGGCCAACGACTGCGTCAATCGCGGCTTGGAAAAAGTCATCGCCAAGACAATCGCCGGCTTTCTCAACAGCTCCGGCGGCAGTTTGATCATTGGCGTCGCCGACGACAAATCCATCTTTGGGCTTGAAAAAGACTACTCCACCCTCAAGACGCGGGATCGCGACTCTTTCGAGCGCATGATCCACGATATCGTCAAGAAAAACCTTGGCGGCGACCTCTTTCCATACCTGCAATGCACTTTCGCGACCATCGACGGGCAAGACGTATGCATGGTTCTCATCCAACCGGCGGCCCGCGCGGTGCATCTCGACGACGGCTCAAAATCGGCGTTTTACATCCGCTCCGGAAATTCCACGCGGCAACTCGACGTCCGCGAAGCCATGGACTACGCCCATTCGCGCTGGCCCACAGCCTTAAGGTGAGCTAGGCCCAAGGCGAGCTGGACCGCGAACGCCTTTTGCGCCTTAGCGGGGCCTCTTTCATAATGGATCTCAAGGCTTGGCCCTGCGTCTCTATCTTTCCGCCTTCAACTTCTCTCTCACCCCTTTCCGGAATTCGCCATGACCGAAGCAACCGTCAAACTGCCCACCCCTGACGAAATCAGCGCCGCTCACGAGCGCATCGGCGCATATATTCGCCGCACGCCTGTTTTTGATCCCGGCGCGGGAGCGTTTGATTTGCCGTTCAATGTCACCTTGAAGCTGGAACATTTGCAACATTCCGGATCGTTCAAGGCGCGCGGCGCATTCAACAGTCTGCTAAGCGGCGACTTGCCCCAAAATGGCGTCGCCGCCGCCTCCGGCGGCAATCACGGCGCGGCGGTGGCCTACGCCGCCGAACGGCTTAAGGTCAGGGCGGATATTTTTGTTCCAGAAACTTCCAGTCCAGCGAAAATCGCCCGCATCCGCGACGCCGGCGCCAATTTACACATTGGGGGAAAAGCCTATGCGGAGGCCGCAAGCGCCTGCGCTGAACATCAAGCCCGCACAGGCGCGGTGGATATTCACGCCTATGACGCGCCAGGCACCGTGGAGGGGCAAGGAACCCTAGCGCTTGAATGGGAACGGCAATCGCCAGAACTGGACACTGTTCTTATCGCGGTTGGCGGCGGCGGATTAATTGCAGGAATTGCAAGCTGGTTTCAGCGCCGGGTCAAGGTCGTCGGCGTCGAGCCCATTGGCGCAAGCGCCCTTCATTCGGCCCGCGCGGCTGGGCGACCGGTTCCCGTGGAAATCAACAGCCTCGCAGCTGATAGCCTTGGCGCGCGCAGCTGCGGGACCCGTGCGTTTTCAGCAAGTCAAGACGGCTTGATTGACGATGTGGTTCTGGTGACGGACGATATGATCCGCTCGGCGCAATTACGGCTATGGCGACAAACTCAACTCGCGGCGGAACCCGGCGGCGCCACCGCTTTGGCCGCTCTCATCGGCGGCGCCTATCGCCCCGCAAACGACGAGCGCGTCGGCGTTCTCATCTGTGGCGGCAATCTTGATCCAGCCCTTTTGAAGGCTTGAAAACATAATACGATAACAAAACGCAAAAGCCCATCCGGGCTTTTGCGCATGCGCTCCCCCTCAATGAACCGCGCCACTTCACCCCTCCCGCGCGCAAACCAGCGCAGGCCGCAAATCCTCCAGCACCTCCCGCCTATCCCCCGCCCGGCTGGCGAGCAAATGGACATATATCCGCATACGTTTGAGCGCCTTTGCAGAAGAACCAAAACCTCTGCGTCCCCCATAGCGATCAACTTCGCCTAGCAAAAAAATTGGCGCGGACATCTCGCTTTTTTGGTCTGAAGCAATAACGACCGCGTTGCGATAATCCTGCAAACTATCAGGATCAATCGCCGTAAAGAGGTAACGCCGTCCGCTTTCACCGTGAAAATAACGAAAGCGCCCCCCGAATCCTAAAGCGCTCGCCGCCTGCGGAGCATCTTCTTCGCCAACGCTCAAGGTCATATATTCCTCGGCGTTTCGAATCGACTTTTCTGCATTGAAGTTTCTTACGTTTTCCAACATGGCGGCACCATAGAACATAATAAGAACAAATGGTAGCCGAAAACGCAAATACTGCGGCTATTAATTCACGATTTGGGAACCCCTGTCGCAAAAGTCAAGAGGCGCCCTTTCTCCGATCAGCGCGGATCAGGGATTTCCCCCGCGCGCTCCACCTCTCCTCCACCAAGTCAAGTCTAGGCAAATACGGGTATTTCTGCGCCGCTTCTTCGATCAAACGATCGGAAGCCTCCTCCACCTTCCTCAGAAGCGTCTTGTGAAACGCCTCCATTTGCAATCCAGGCTCAATTGGCGGGAGAAACTCCAGCGTCACCGTTCCCGGGTAGCGCCAAAACCCCCGTCGCGGCCAAAACAATCCGGAATTAAGAGCCACTGGAATCACAGGACAACCAATAGACTTATAAAGATGTGCGACTCCATATTTATATTTCGGCTCGGCGCCCGAAGGCGTTCGCGTTCCCTCCGGGAATATCAGAATTTGCCGTCCCTCTTTCACCGCCTCCAGCGCATGTTCGGACATTTTCGCCAACGCCGCGGCCCTCTTGCCACGATCCACGGGAATTTGCTTCATTTTCGCCGTGTACCAGCCAAATAACGGAATATATCTCAGCTCCCGCTTGAGAATATAGGTCGGGTCCGGGAATTCTGGAATCAGCGCGAAGGTCTCCCAGGCCGATTGATGTTTGGAGGCAACGATATAGCCCCCTTCGGGCAAATTCTCCCGACCTCTTACCTCGATCTTCAAACCAACGATCCACCGCAAGAGCCAAAGATTGACCCGAGCCCAGAGCGGCACGATTGGCCACCCCATTTTACGTGGAAGTAAAAAAACCGGAAGAAGAACGATCATCATCACGGCGGTGATGAAATAGAACAGGAAGTTAAAAACGATCGATCGAAAAAAGAGCATCAGGTTCCATACTCGCGTAAATAATGAAATCAAAGACGGCGACGCATGGTTTATTCAAGCCGCCGGCGAAGCGCTCAAATCAGGCCTAGTCCCGTACGCGCTCTTGTGACCATATATTTCACATATTCACGCAACAAAAGCCGCGTCGTGGACAGGTGCATATACCATCCGCTTAAGTCAAGATCGTCGCGCACGACGGGATAGGGCGTCAGCTCGACGTCAGGCATAGCCGACTGCAGCTCAATGAGAGATCTGGGCATGTGATAGGCGCTGGTCACCACAAGCAATTTGTCAAACCCCTTCTCGCGCGCCCATTTAGCGGTCTCCAAGGCGTTGTCCACGGTATTCATCGCCTTTCGGTCAAGATCGACGCAACAGTCAAAAAGCTGCATGTGGCTCTCGGTCAGGACGGCGATCTGCTTGCGCGTGGTTTTAGGATGAACGCCGGAAATTAACAGCCGCTTCGCCCCGCTTTCAGGCAGCAAAGCAAGAGCGCGCGCGATACGGTCGCTGCCGCCGGTCAACACCACTATGCCATCGACGTTGATTTTCGCGCTTGGCCGCGCATGAACCACGTCCCCTACATAGGCGAAAAAATTGCCTATAATGAAACCAGCAAACGCGACAACCACGATAGCCGCGCCGATCAACGCGGGCTTGCGCCGCCGAGCTCTTCGAACGGTCGCCCTCGCCCGCTCATCGTCTGAATCAGGCTCCCCCCGCTTATGGGACGGTAATTCTGTAGGACTTTCCGTCATCGCTCTCACATAACACGGGCTTATCCGGCGCAGCAGCTGCAACCAACCAATTCAAATATTTCAGGCATATGATTTTCGGTAAACCATATTCTACGCAACATTATTTTTTTCAGCTTGTATTTTTTCCAGATTGTTATGCTCCCTGAGCGCCTTTCAGTCCATGCGCGCAAGATGCGCATGCACAGCCAAGCGCGATGTGATGGCGGTCAGGATGGCCACCAGAACAACAACGGTCAACACTCCAAGATATCCCATAAGACTGACGGAAACACCGCCAAATAAGACCGAAACTTGCTCCGTGCCGGCGAAACCGGTTGTTTTTTGGGTTACGAGTCCCAAAAGCACAAAAACCATGCAAGCGACCACCCCGCCGACAAAGCCCCCTTTCAATCCCAGAACCAGAAAATGGCGCTCAAATTCTCGCGCCACGAAACTGTCCTCCGCCCCAACGAAATGCAGCACCTCCACAACATCTTTATTTCCCGCCATAGCCGCGCGGGTGGCGAACACCACCGACAGGACCATTGAGCCAAGAACCAAAGCGAGTATCGCAAATCCGCCGAACACGACCGCGCCGGCCATCGCCGCCAATTGTCCGGTCCACGCGGAATGGTCATCCAAGCTTACCCCGGAGGAGTCTCGCTGGATCGCATGGCGCAAGGCGTCCAAATCAAGCTGTTCAGGGTCCGAGACGTCCACTTGAATCAGACGCGGCACGGGCAGAGCGTCCAACTGCAACCCCTCCCCCAACCATGGCTCCAGCAAGTTTTGCGTCTCCTGATCCGACAGGGCGCGCACGGACCCAATTCCCGGAAACTCCTGAACCAGCGCAATTATTCGGTCGATTTCACGCAGCGTGTCGACGCCGTCAATGGGCCGGATCTGAATTGTCAACTCACGCACCAGATCATTGCTCCACGCATCGGCCGCGTCATGCACCACGCTCACCGCTCCCACGGTCAAACACGCGAGAAAACTCATGATCGCGACCACAAGCGTCAGCGCCCGGCCAGCCACCGCCTGAGGGGGAACAATATCGGCGGAAGGGCGCAAACCAGACTTTGCGCCGGTCCTTTTCCGCAAGGGATTTGGCTTGAGAGCGCGCGGCTTCTTTTTCGCCGGTTTCTTGCCCTTTGATCTTTTCGCGAATTTTTCGAGAGAACTCTTCCGCTCCTCCGCGCCAATATCCACGGAAGGCGCTCCCTCGCGAGGCGCGCGAACCGAGGCTGTCCCGGGTCTTTTGGGGTCACTCATCAATGGTCAACCGTCCTTCCGCCAAAACCATTCGCCGCGCGTCCACCAGCTCCATCAACCCTAGATCATGAGTGGCGATCACCACCGAGGTTCCAAGCCTGTTCAACTCAATAAACAATCGCAGCAAGCGACGCGCGAGCGGAGGATCCACATTGCCGGTGGGCTCATCGGCCAGCAGAACCTCCGGCCGCGTGATCAAGGCCCGCGCAATCGCCGCGCGCTGTTTCTCCCCCCCCGACAACACCGGCGGCAAGACATGCATCCTCTCGCCCAAGCCAACCCATTTCAGCAACTCAACCACGTCCGTTCGATATTCCGCTTCGGACTTTCCAAGCACTCGCAACGGCAAGGCGACGTTCTCATAGGTCGTCAAATGCCCCAAGAGACGGAAATCCTGAAAAACAATGCCAATACGCCGCCGTAAACTTGGAATCTGTGACTTGGTCAACGTCGAGGTTTCTTTGCCAAAGGCCGTGATCAAGCCGCGCGTAGGATTCAACGACAAGAACAGCAGCCGCATCAAGCTGGTCTTGCCCGCCCCTGATGGGCCAGTCAGAAACTGAAATGACTGAGGCTCGATATCAAAGGTCAAATCACGCAGGATTTCCGGCCCCATTCCATAACGCAGACCGACGTTTTCAAAACGGATCACGATAGATTCCTTTCAATTTCGCTCACCTTAACGTCGCGCCGTTAACGCTTCATTAAACATATAACGTCGTGATAGCCTGACAAAGAACCACGCCCGGAGTTTTATCCACGGGCAGGGGCGTCGTTTGTCTGACGTTAACGATCAGTGCGGCAAAAAGAAGGTTCACGAAATGGAAGACGGAGGTCTTCAAGCATGAAGATCACCTGTCCAAACTGCAACACGTCCTATGAGGTGAAGGCGACCGCCCTCGGCCTCAAAGGAAGAAGTGTGAAATGCGCCCGCTGCGGCGAGCGCTGGCAGGCGGTCCCGACCGAAGAGGACATGAAGGAGGAGGCGCGGAACGAAGCCGAGCAGGACGCTGCCGAAAACGATCAAAACGCCGAAGATGACGCGCCAGACCAAGAGGTTAGCGAAACAACGGACGAGGCCGCCGACGAAGACGACTGGGCCGAGGCAATCGGCGCTGCGGACGAACCTGCAGGGGAGTTTGCGAATACTGTCGATGGCGAGATTGAAAACGCCGAAAGCGAATCGGAGGCGGTTCCCCCCTCAACGATCGCGGCGGAGCAGGACGTCGCATATGCCGGCGCGCGCCCAGCGATTGACCAGTCTCCCGAAGGTTTCGACGACCCGCCGCCCATTGAAAAACCCGCAGACATCGAAAGTCAGGCTAAGCGGCCTAAAATCCGCGTTCGCAAGAAAAAAATCAAACGCGCTCGTGGAAAGTCGCTAACCCGCTTCCTGCCAAAGATCAGTCAACGACGGATGACGGGCGCGGCGATCTTTCTCACGTCGATCGCGGCATGCGTTTTGGTCGTGACCCTCCGCACCCCCATCGTTCAGCGGTTTCCCGAACTTGCGGGCCTATACCAGCTCGCCGGACTAAACGTAAATTTGCGCGGCTTGGAGTTCAGGGATCTGCGCATTTTTCGCGAGGTGGAATCAGGCGCCGTCATTCTCGTCATCGAAGGCTCCATCGAGAATGTCTCCCATCAAGCCGTCTTCGTTCCCGCATTACGCTTTTCGCTGCGCAGCGAAGACGCTCAAGAAATTTACGCGTGGGTCGTCGAGCTAAAGACGCATCGTTTGGACGTCAACCGGACAACCCGATTCCGTACGCGACTCGTATCCCCACCCGAAATGGCTAAAGACGTTCAAGTCCGCTTCATCGAGCGAAAAAACAAACAGGTTCAGCTGCAATGACAGAAACCCCTATTATCCATGTTCTTTTTGACGAACGTGAAATCGCGCAACGAATAGCCACGCTCGCTCGGGAAATAGCCGCGGCAGATCCGCATAATCTATTGGTGGTCGCCGTTTTGAAAGGGAGCTTCGTCTTCGCCGCAGATCTCGTGCGCGCGATGCATCACGCCGGTCTCGCCCCTGAAATGGAGTTCCTCCATCTCTCAAGCTATGGCGCAGGCACCGAATCTTCTGGCGAAATTCGCGTTTTGCGCGATCTGGAAAGCGACGTCACAGGTCGGGATGTGATTCTCGTGGACGACATACTCGAAAGTGGGCGAACGTTAGCATTCGCTAAAGACAAAATCATGAATTATGGCGCAAACTCGGTAAAAGTCGTTACTTTGCTGGATAAACCAAATCGCCGCAAAGCCGCCATCTCTGCGGATTATATTGGCTTTGAATGCCCGGAGAAATTTGTGGTTGGGTATGGCATGGATATGGCGCATCAGTGGCGCCAGCTTCCTTTCATCGGTTACGTTGATCTGGGCAGCCAAGCTCCAGACGCGACAGAATCAAACGGAGAGTGACATGGCTCACATCCTTCTGGCGGAAGACGACGAAGCCGTCCGCACATTCGTAAAGCGAGCGCTGGAGCTGGACGGCCACAGCGTAATCGCGGTTGAAGACGGCGCCGAAGCCGCCGCGACCCTTGCTCATTCAGGACCGAGCTTCGATCTTCTCGTGTCGGACATCAAAATGCCTGTCATGGACGGGATCGCGCTTGCTTTGCTCGCGGCGCGAGACTGGCCGGATCTTCCCGTATTGCTCATCACAGGCTTCGCAGACCAACGCGAGCGCGCCAACGGGCTGGACACGCTGGTGCATGACATCGTCGCCAAGCCTTTCACTCTGGTGGAAATTAGGCGCGCCGTTCAAGACGCGGTCAACGGCGTCGTTCGCGAAGAACAGCGCCGCCTTTACGGATAAAAAACAAACGCCCGGCGCAAACGAGGGGCGACAACTGCCCCGCCTGCTTTACCCCGGAAAGGCGCCGAATGCGCGCCGCTATTCTCAATACCGTCTGAGCAGGCGTTCAAGATAGTCCAGCTCAGGCTTTGGCCGCGCCGGGTTTGAAAACCGCCGACGTAATTCATCCAAAATTTCGCGCGCTCGCTGCACGTCAATTTCATCCGGAACTTTCACGCGCTCGCCATACTGCGGCCCGTCTGTTCGCCTTGGGCGCCCAAGCGGATCTTCGCCCGCTGGGTTTCTCCGCCCACGCGCCACCCCACTTCCCCCACCTTGCCCCTGCTGCTGTTGCATTTGCTGGTTCAAGGCTTGCGCGCCCTCACGAAGCGCTTCCAGCGCATCCCCCTGCCGCGTCAAAGCTTCGTCCGCGTCGCCCTCGCCCAAATTTTGACCCGCGTCTCCCATGGCGTCCCCCGCATGAGCCAGAGAACCATTTTCAGTCACGCCGTTTTTACGCAGCCTTTCCTGCAAATCCTGCAACCGCCGCTCTAATGCGCCTTGCTCCTCCTTCAACTCCTCAAGGGCCTGCGCCAACTCCTCACGCCTTTTTTCCGACGAATATTCTTGCTCTTCCCCTCCCCTGTGGTTCAAAGAGCGTTGATCAAGTTGATGGGTTTCATCCATCAATTCCTGTTGGCGCTGGATCATCTGCGCCAGATCATTCAAAGCCTGCATCATTTCACGGCCTTGCGCCGAAGGCTGTTGCGGGCGCCCCGCTTGAAGGTTTTCCAGCATCTGCTGCATTTCCGCCAATAGGTCTCGCGCCGCCTGCACAGACCCCGAGCGCGCAAGATCCTCGATCCGATTCAGCATTTCCTCAAGCTCACGAGAGCTTAGGCTGCGCGCGTTCGGATCCATTTGCCGCATCGCTTGCGGATTATTCTTCATCTGCTCGGCCAGCGCCTGCATATAATCATTCAACGCCTGACGCACCTGCTCCGTCAAACGGGAGATTTCCTCTTCAGAGGCGTTATTTTCAAGCGCTTGTCTCAACTCATTTTGCGCTTGGCGCAGAGCCCGTTCAGCCACGGACAAATCACCATCCTCAATCGTCAGAGCAAGCTCCCACATGAGATCCAGCAATTCGATCAGCTCCTGATCGCTTCGCGCATGCGCCAAACGCTGATAGGCGAACCGCATTCCAAGATAATGCCGCGCGTCGTCAATGAATTTTTCAGGGGCGATAAGCAGAGCGTCGAAAGCGTCCAAAACCGACATTTGCGCATTGGCGTCCAACGCCAGATTACGCCGTTGCTCGACAATGGCGCGCGCCAAGGGGTCGGTGAAATTTCGTTGCGGCAAAACGAATTCATGCGGCTGAGAAAAGCCCGTTTGCCCCGCTTGATCCTGCGCGCTAAGCCTCAGGCTTACTTTCGATCCCGCCCAAGGATGGCTTGTGAGGTCGGAAAGCGTCTCTCCTTCGCCCACTCGGCGCTCTCCGGAGGGCAGCGATAACGAGATATTGGGCGCAGCAACCAAGGGACGCTTGACGCCCCTCTCGTCATCGGGACCGCCTTGCGTCAACGGCGTGATTTGCGCTTCGGCGGAGGTCACGCCGTAATCATCCTTGATCAAATAATGCAGACGCAAGACGCCGCTGACCTGCGCCTGCGGATCGTCAAGCAAGCGTATTTCCGGGCTTCTATCTTCCTCGACCGCAAACGACCACTGGCTTACAAGCTCGCCTTCATCACGAACTGAAACCGTTTGATCTTCATTTAGAACAATGCGGAGCTCCATGACCTCGTTCGGCGTCCCATCATCAGACGCTCCGTCACGCCCGTCGCTGAAACCCGCCTTCCCAGACGCCTCCAAAACTCCGGCGAGCTCCACGGACGCTTCCAACGCCCCATAGCCCTGCGCCCGCACGACAAGTTCGCTGCCCTCCGGCGCCGTCAACGGCAAAGACATGTCACGCAGACCGGCGCTATCGCCCGTCAGAAAGACAGGTGGACGGCGGGTATAAGTCGGCGGCGCGATCCAGGCGTCGAGCCGCCGACCCGTCGTCACCTGATTGGATGGCGCGTCAAACAAACCTGCAACACGCGACCAACGCTCCTCGCCGGCCACGCCAAAGCCAACAAACAACAACAGCGCCGCGAACACCCGCAGCGCATATGGATCTTTTCGAAAAGCGCGGGGATGCGGCAGATCATGCCGCAAACGCTCCAGCGCGCCGAGCGCCCTCTCCTGATGCGCCCGCCATAAAGCTTGGCTTAATGGATTGTCTTCATTCGAGGCCAGTTTATCATCGATGGCCACGAGGGGGCGATGGGAATGTCCAGACACGCGTTCCACACGCCGCATCGCCGCCCGCCTGTCAGGCCACGCCGCGCGTCGAAAATCCGACAAAAACCAGACGAACGTCAGAGCGAAAGCGGCGACCCCAAGAACACGCAACCATAACGGCGCAAACGACCAAACGCCGATCCACGTCACTGCGAGAAACAGAGCGGCCAACGTCAACGGCGCCATCATTCGCGGCCAGAGATCTTCCCAGAAGAGCACCAGCTGACTGCGACGCAACGCCGCGTTCAGCCGGGATCTCGCCTGCCTTTCAGCTCGCGCCGCGCCAGCGTCCCCGGCGTTAACGCGAGAAGAGCTGACGAGAAAAGACGGATCAGCAGGCGACGCGCCAGCGTCCTGCGCCTCTTGATCGCGGGTATCATCTTGCCTGCTCAAGCCCGCCTCCGTTTGGTCGCCCAGCCCTTTCAGTTTATCCAGCCGCTTCAGATCGCCCATTCACAGCTGAACAAACCATAGCGTGAGGCATTGACGAGATTACGGCAAGCCAAGAATGCCGAAATCATGAAATCATTCCGCCTTAAGCCACGAAGGCGTCTGGTCCAGCCCGATAAGCTCTTCATAGCTCGGACGCGGACGCACAACGGCGAACTCATCACCTTTAACAAGAATTTCCGGAATAAGCAATCTTGAGTTGTAAGTCGAAGCTTGCACCGCGCCATAAGCGCCGGCGGAATAGACAGCCAGAAGATCGCCGCTTTTCATCACCGGCAAATCGCGATCCTGCGCCAGATAGTCTCCGGTCTCACAAACCGGGCCAACCACGTCCGCCACGGCCCGCGGCCCCTCTCCCCGCTCTTCCCGCACGGGAGCGATCTCATGATGAGCTTCGTAAAGCGTTGGCCGAATGAGATCATTCATCGCCGCGTCGACGATGATAAAATCTTTAGCCTCGCCTTTCTTGACGTAAATCACCTCCGTGATCAAAACTCCTGCGTTACCGACGATCAGCCGGCCAGGTTCAAAAATAACCCGGCATCCCAGCGTTTCAACGTGTTTGCGCACCACCGCCGCGTAGGCGTCTGGATGCGGCGGCGGTTCATTGTCATGATGATAGGGAATGCCCAATCCGCCGCCCAGATCCACATGCTCGATTTCATGACCATCGCCGCGCAACTGTTCTATCAAGTCGCCTAGGCGGGAAAAAGCCGCGTCGAAAGGGTCAAGCTGCGTGATCTGCGAACCGATATGCATATCGATTCCGGTAACCTTGATCCCCGGAAGCTTCGCCGCATGAGCATATACCGCCCGCGCCCGCGTCCAGGGAACCCCGAACTTGTTTTCCGATTTCCCGGTGGCGATTTTCGCGTGGGTTTTTGCGTCAACATCCGGGTTGATGCGAATGGACACTCGCGCGGTGACGCCCTTTTGCGTCGCCACCTGCGACAGCTGCTCAAGCTCCGGTTCGCTTTCCACGTTGAAACACAAAATGCCCATGTCCAGCGCAAAAGCTTGCTCGCGCGCTGTCTTGCCAACGCCGGAGAACATGATCCGCTCTCCCGGAACGCCCGCTTGCAGGGCGCGGCGCAACTCCCCCTCGGAAACGACGTCCATCCCCGCGCCAAGATTGGCCAGCGTCGCCAGAACAGCCTGATTGGAATTGGCTTTCAACGCGAAACAGACAAGCGTATCGATGCCGGCGAAAGCCGATGAGAACACTTCGTAATGGCGCTTCAGCGTTGCCGTGGAATAACAATAAAAGGGTGTCCCCACTTCGGCGGCGATCTCTTCAAGAGACACCCCTTCAGCGTGAAGCACCCCAGAACTATAGGCGAAATGATGCACGAAAGACCTCCTCGCACGGGGGAGCCCCGGCGATAAATTCGTCAGATAATGGCGTCGAGCGGGAAACTATAGGCTCCATTGCTCGGCTGAGCTTCGGGCGGCGCCACAGGACGCTGGGGAGACGCCGTCAAGGGAGCGCCCTCAGGCGCGGCTTCAGACGTAACCTCAGGCGCGGCCGATGTCTCCGCGGCCCCCGGAACGTCAAGCGAGCCCCGACGACCACACCCGCTCAAGCCCACCATGGCGACGACGGCAAAAGCCGTGACCAAAACGCGCGGCGATACGCGCGCTCCATTAGCGGCCAAAGCATGAAGCGGCCTTTTCTTCAAAAGGAAAGAATTTGTCACGTTACCTGTTCCCTGCCGAGCGCCAATGTCTTGTTGAAAATTCGCCGGAAACTACTCGCATGAAGGACCATACGCCGCAAGAGCGCGCATGGTCCAATCGCTTTTACGACGCCTCATTCGCCTCACGCTCAAGAAGCTTGAGCCAACGTCTGGCTTGCTTGCGAACGTTCACTGGGCTGGTCCCGCCGTAGCTGGTGCGGCTGCGTACGGATTTATCCACAGAAAGCACCGAATACACCTCTTCCGTGATCCGCTTGTCCACAGCCTGCATATCGGCCAGCGACACCCTGTGCAAATCGCACTTTTGCTCCACGGCGATCCCCACGATCGTGCCGGTGACGTGATGGGCTTCACGAAACGGCATATTCAAGACGCGCACAAGCCAGTCCGCCAGATCAGTGGCCGTTGAATATCCCGATCCGGCGGCTTTCTTCATCCGCTTCACGTCCGGCTCCAGATCGTTGATCATTCCGGTCATCGCCGCAAGGGCCAAAGACAAATGCGACAAGCCGTCAAACGCCTGCTCCTTGTCTTCCTGCATGTCCTTGGAATAGGCCAGCGGCAGCCCCTTCATCATCACCAACAAAGCGTTCAACGATCCGTAGATACGGCCGGTCTTGGCGCGCACCAGCTCCGCCGCGTCCGGGTTTTTCTTCTGCGGCATGATGGAGGAGCCGGTGGAGAACTTGTCAGACAGGCTCACGAAGCCAAATTGCGCCGAACACCAAATGACGATCTCTTCCGCCAGACGTGATAAATGCATGGCGGCGATCGAGGCGCCCGCCAGCGCTTCGATCACAAAATCACGATCGGACACGCCGTCAAGCGAATTCGCATTTGGGCGATCAAAGCCCAGCAGCTCCGCCGTCATTTCTCTGTCAATGGGAAATGACGTGCCGGCCAGCGCCGCAGAGCCAAGGGGACATTCGTTCATCCGCTTGCGCGCGTCTTTGAACCGCGAGCGATCCCGCGCGAACATCTCCACGTAAGCCATAAGGTGGTGACCAAAAGTCACCGGCTGCGCCGACTGCAAATGCGTAAAGCCCGGCATGACGTCGCCCGCATGAGCCTCAGCCCGCTGACATAAGACCGTCAACAGCGCGCCAAGCTGCTCATCAAGCGTGTCGAGGGTGTCGCGCACCCATATGCGAAAATCCGTCGCCACCTGATCATTACGCGAGCGCGCCGTGTGCAGCCGTCCCGCAGGCTCTCCGATCAGTTCCGCCAGACGCGCCTCGATATTCATGTGAATATCTTCAAGGCTGCGCGAGAAATTAAATTCACCCGCCTCGATCTCTGACAAAATCGTGTCTAGCCCGTGAACAATCTTCTCGGCATCTTCCGATGCGACGATTTCGCGCGCGGCTAACATGCGCACATGGGCTTTTGAGCCCGCGACATCCTGTCTATATAGTTTCTGATCATAATCGATGGAGGCGTTTATTTCCTCCATGATTGCGTCAGGTCCTTCGGCGAAACGCCCGCCCCACATGCGGTTGCTCATGGCTAGCCCCTCTGGATGGAAAGCAACGAAATGATAAAATTATTCAACACCGGCTCACACCGTCTCATGACTTTTCTCGCGATCGGCGTCGCCGCAGTGCTCGCCGGGATCGCTGGGGCATACGTGATCGCCGACCATGATGACGACGGCCTGGCGGCTCCCAGCTGCCAAAACGCTCTTGCGGCGGCCGCAAGGGCGAAACCTTTCGCCACAGGCGAAGTCGCAGCCTTTTTGCCCGCAAGCAAACCTTTAAGCGTTGCCGACCTGTCCTTCAAGGGAAATACGGGCGAAGACATGACTTTAGCGGACTTTAAAGGACGCACGACGCTTTTAAACATCTGGGCGACCTGGTGCGCGCCTTGCCGCAAAGAGATGCCGGCCCTTGATCTATTGCAAGCTGAACTGGGAGCCGACGATTTCGAGGTCGTCGCCGTGAACGTCGACCGCGGACCGGAAGAAAAGGCCCGTGGGTTCCTGAAGGAAGTCGGGGTTGAAACCTTGAATTTCTATGCGGATCCGACGATGAAAATTTTCAACGAACTGCGCTCCCGCGGCAAAGGCGCCGGCCTGCCCACCACCATGCTCATCGATGGGCAAGGCTGTGAAATCGGCTCGATGTTCGGACCGGCGGAATGGGCGTCAGCAGACGCAAAAAACTTGATCAAGGCTGTCTTGAACAAGGAGAAATAAATGGAGAAATTTCGAAGGCGCAAGCCAATAAAAGCTTAAACGCTCACGTCGACCACTTGCCCCATGCCCGCCGGCGGGGCGGCGGCGGCGGCTTCGCCCGCTTCGCTCGTTTCTTCGATCATTTGCGCCAAACCCGCCGCCATTTCGGCGTTGATCTTCATCATTTCAGCCGCCATGGCGGCTTGGGTTTGCGCTTGCTGAACGCCGACCATGGCGCCCGATACGGTGGACATAGAACTCTCCTGCTTATGCCTCTCCAGCTTTGCTTCAACTGACGCCCAAATTTAATTAAGTGACGCAGAAATTGACGGTCTCACAGTGAGGCTCAAACGCTAACCTTACGTTAATGGATTATCTCAATACGTCAACAGCTCTTTGACGCGCTCACTTGCGCCCGAACAAACGTTCAATGTCGTTGAGCTTCAACTCCACCCATGTGGGGCGCCCGTGGTTACATTGCCCCGACAACGGCGTCGCCTCCATATCCCGCAGCAGCGCGTCCATTTCCTCTGGCCGCATGCGCCGCCCCGCCCGCACCGACCCATGGCACGCCATGGTCGCCGCCACATGGTCCAACCGCTCGCGCACCCGCGTAGCCGCTCCCCATTCGGCGATGTCATCGGCTAGGTCCTTCACCAATCCACGAATGTCAAAGTCGCCAAGCATGACCGGGGTTTCGCGCACCGCGATCGCCCCCGGCCCAAAAGGCTCCAGCACCAGCCCCACTTCCGCAAGGTCCTGCGCCCGCTCCTCCAACCGCGCCACGTCATCCTCCGGCAGCTCCACCACCTCAGGGATCAACAACAATTGCCGCGCCACGCCTTTGGCGGCCAACGCCTCCTTCAACCGCTCATAAACCAGCCGTTCATGGGCCGCGTGCTGATCGACAATGACGACGCCATTCTCGGTTTGCGAAATAATATAGGTCTCATGAACCTGCGCGCGGGCGGCGCCCAAAGGCAGAGCGACGCGCTCAGGCGCCGGCGCGCCCATGTGAGCTCGCGCGTCAGCCGAGGGTTGAACCACGCCCTCAAACGTCGACTGCCCCTCCGCAAAGCCCCCGTTATGGACCGAATTCCCCAATGCGGCGCGGGTCTCGTCCGGCCGAAACGGCGAATCGCGCCAATCGCCCCCTGAACCGCGATCTTGCCGCCCAACATAGCTCGGGGAATAATCGCCCAAAGCGCTCCCCCCACCATGAGCGCGAAACCCATTTTGCGTTTGCTCCATCCCACGAGACAGAACGTTCAGCGCCTCGTCAGCGTTACTGGTTGATGAGCGGTGCCCCGCCGCGAATATGGCTTGCTTCAACGCCCCCACCACCAGACCACGCACCAACTGCGCGTCCCGAAAACGCACGTCCGCCTTCGTCGGATGCACGTTAACGTCAACGTCATGCGGATCGATCTCAATGAACAAAGCCACCACCGGGTGCCGATCACGCGCCAAAACATCAGCGTAAGCCCCGCGCAGCGCCGACATCAATAATTTATCGCGCACGGGCCGTCCATTGACGAAGAAAAATTGTGAAAGTGAATTCGCCTTGTGAAAGGTGGGCAGCCCCGCATAGCCATAAAGGCGCACGCCTTCGCGTTCGGCGTCGATCTCCATGGCGTTTTCAACAAACTCCCGACTGATCACCTGCCCCACCCGCACGGCCAACCTGTCCTCTCCCCTGGCGGCGGGAAAATCCGACGTCGTTCTGTCTGGTCCAGAAAGGGCGAAACGCACGCCCGGGTGAGCCAACGCCAGACGCTTCACCACATCGGTGATGGCGGCCGTCTCCGCGCGATCGGATTTCAAAAACTTCAACCGGGCGGGCGTGGAGAAAAACAAGTCACGCACCTCGACCCGCGTTCCTCCCGGATAAGCAGAAGGGCAAGGCGCGTTCGCCGCGCCTCCGTCTAGGGAAATTTCCCAACCGTGAGGCTCGCTTTCATGACGCGTGGCGATGGTCAAACGCGACACCGCGCCAATCGACGGCAAGGCTTCGCCGCGAAAACCAAGCGAGCGAATGTCAAACAAATCATCTTCAAAAAGCTTCGAGGTGCAATGCCGGCGAACCGCGAGCTCAAGATCCGCCCGGACCATTCCATGCCCATCGTCCGACACGCGGATCAACGTCTTGCCACCCGCCGCGGTGGTTATTTCAATCCGCGACGCGCCAGCGTCGACCGCGTTCTCAACCAGCTCCTTGACCACGCTGGCCGGGCGCTCGATGACTTCCCCCGCCGCGATCCGGTTAATGGCTGTGTCGCTAAGTTGTCGAACCTGCATGCTAGTCTCTTGAATTAGGAATTTTTGATTTGGAATGCATGAATGCAAGCCAATTTGACCCAAACGCCGGATCGTCTATGGTCCGGCTAAAACCCATCATGGCGTAATGGCGATTCTGATTATCTTATCAGGCCACAGACAACCCCGCCGCAGAAAAGAGCAAACAAATGACCAACACTTCTCCGCTCCTCATCAAAGGCCTGCGCCAACTTGGCGACCGCTACGACGTAGCTCTGTGCGACGTGTGGGGCGTGTTGCACAACGGCGTCGCCGCGTTTGAAGGGGCGGCGGACGCTTTGCGGCGCTTTCGTCTGGAAAACGGCGGAACGGTTGTTCTCATCACCAACGCCCCCCGCCCAAACGCGCCAATCCGCGAACAACTGCAAAATCTGGGAATCGGTCCGGACGCCTATGACGACATCGTCACCTCCGGCGACGTCACCCGTCATCAAATCCTGGCCCGGGGCGGCGCGCCGCTTCTCCATATCGGCCCCCAAAGGGATATGTCGCTTTTCGAAGGCCTTCGCGTTCAAATAAGCTCGGAGGAAAATGCGGACTCCGTCGTCTGCACCGGGCTCTTGAACGACACGGTGGAGACCCCTGACGATTACCGCGCCCAATTCGAACGCCTGACGGCGCGCGGCGCGCCCATGATCTGCGCCAACCCCGACATCGTGGTCGAACGCGGCGACACTCTTATCTGGTGCGCCGGAGCCCTCGCCAGACTCTATGAGGACCTTGGCGGCGACGTCGCCATCGCCGGCAAGCCCCACCACCCGATTTACGACGCCGCCCTCAAGATTGCGACAAAACTGCGCGGGAGCGTCGATCAAAGCAGAGTGCTGGCCATTGGCGACGGCCTACCTACGGACATTCGCGGGGCCTTCGCCCAGAAACTCGACGCTTTATTCATCACCGCCGGCATTCATGCGGCGGACTTCGGCCCCGCCGATGCGCCTAGCGAGGACTTAATCCGCAATCGCCTCGCCGAAGAAGGCCTAAACGCCGCCGCCGCCATACCGCGCTTGGCGTGGTGATGGCCCGCCGGGCGTTAGCTTGCAGCCATTGAAACGGAAAAGCGGCGCCGAAGCGCCGCTTTCGCTAAAACTCGTGAATTATCATAAAGTCAGCGCGTGGGAACCGGCGCTTCACCGCGGTAGTCGTAAAACCCACGCTGCGTCTTGCGCCCAAGCCAACCGGCCTCCACATATTTGACCAGCAACGGACACGGCCGGTATTTGCTGTCAGCCAAGCCTTCGTACAAGACTTGCATGATGGACAAACACGTATCCAGACCGATGAAGTCGGCCAATTGCAACGGCCCCATGGGATGATTGGCGCCAAGCTTCATGGAGGTGTCGATGGCGTCGACCGTCCCAACCCCTTCATACAATGTGTAGATGGCTTCATTAATCATTGGCAGCAGAATGCGGTTGACGATAAAAGCCGGGAAGTCTTCGGCGACGGCGACCGTTTTACCGCAACGCACGCCGAACTCTTTAGCCGCCTCAAAGGTTTCATCTCCGGTGGCGATGCCGCGCACCAGCTCAACCAGCTCCATCAAGGGCACCGGATTCATGAAATGTATGCCGATGAAACGTTCAGGGCGATCCGTTGACGCGGCGAGACGCGTAATTGAAATCGAAGACGTATTGGTCGCCAAAATTGCTTCCGGCTTCAAGAACGGGCACACTTGCTGAAAGATCTTACGCTTAACCTGCTCGTTCTCAACGGCGGATTCAATCACCAGGTCAACGTCGCCGAAAGCTTCATGAGACGCTTCGCCCCGCAATTTCTCCAGCGCCGCCGCGCGCTGCTCCTCCGTGATCAAGCCTTTTGAGACCTGCCGGGCCAAATTGCCGTTGATCGACGCCAGGCCGGATTCGATACGGTCCATGGAAATATCGTTGAGCAACACTTCATATCCCGCCAAAGCGCAGATATGGGCAATGCCATTACCCATCTGGCCAGCGCCAATCACAGCGATTTTTTTGATCTCGACAACCATCGTAAACTCATTTCCGGTTAGGAGGCCGCCTGATGGGGCGCCAGACCTCTATAGCTTTATTTTTCGCAACTAAAGCTCAAAACGACAAGGGTCTTGAGCATATATTCTACATTCTTAAATCAAAGCCGAAAAGACGCTCCAAAAAGTCCGGACAGCCTGTAGCCGAGGTTCGCGGTCCAAATTTCACAGCGCCGCGTCTTCCAACTTAAAATCAGCGAATGACGGAGACAAACCCGCCATTCGCCAAACCTCAACGCGCTAAAAGCGCATCAAGTCGTCACCCTTTAAGTTTCTCGACTTCCGCCTGAAACTCTGGAAGAACGTCGAACAAATCAGCGACCAGGCCATAATCGGCCACTTGGAAAATCGGCGCTTCCTCATCCTTGTTGATGGCGACGATCACTTTACTGTCTTTCATCCCGGCCAGATGCTGGATGGCGCCTGAAATACCGCAAGCGATATAAAGATCCGGCGCGACCACCTTGCCCGTTTGACCAACTTGCCAGTCATTTGGCGCATAGCCCGCGTCCACCGCGGCGCGAGAGGCGCCCACTGCCGCGCCAAGAGCGTCGGCCATTGGAATAATAACCTCGTCGAATTTCTCCGACGAGCCTAGCGCCCGTCCGCCGGAGATGATGATTTTCGCGGAAGCCAATTCCGGACGATCCGATTCCGACAGCTCCTCGCCAACGAAACTGGAAAGATCTTGCGCATCGGAGAAAGCCAGCTCTTCGATAGCGGCCGAGCCGCCTTCTGCCGCATTAGCGAAGGTGGCGGTGCGCACGGTGATCACTTTTTTCGCCTCCCCAGACTTCACGGTCTGAATGGCGTTACCCGCGTAAATCGGACGTTCGAACGTCTGGGGATCCACGATCGCCGTCACGTCGGAGATCTGCATAACGTCCAGCAAGGCCGCCACGCGCGGCATGGTGTTTTTGCCGTTCGCGGTCGCAGGCGCCATCAACACGTCGTAATCAGCCGCCATGGAGACGATCAGCGCCGCCGTAGGCTCCGCCAATTGATGCTCAAGACCATCAGCTTCGGCGAGCAGCACTTTCGCCACGCCCTCGAGTTTCGCCGCGGCCTCCGCCGCGCCCCGGCAGCCTTTCCCGGCCACGAGCACATGCACCTCGCCGCCAATTGCCAGCGCCGCCGCCAAGGCCTTGGAAGTAGCGTCATTCAGCTCCGCGCCAGAGTGTTCAGCAAGCAGAAGGGTCGTCATAATTTTATACTCCGTTCCATCCAGCTCAAAGCACGCCGGCTTCGTTTTTCAACTTTTCAACAAGCTCGGACACCGAGCCAACGATCACGCCAGCCTGGCGCGCCGCAGGTTCGCTTGTCTTCAAGATTTCCAGCCGCGGAGCGACGTCAACGCCGTAATCTTCCGGCGACTTTTCCTCAATCGGCTTTTTCTTCGCCTTCATGATGTTTGGAAGCGACGCGTAACGCGGCTCATTGAGGCGTAGATCAGTGGTGACGATCGCCGGCAACTTGAGCTTCACGGTTTGTAATCCGCCGTCCACTTCGCGCGTGACCGCGACGGCGCCGTCAGAAAGCTCCGCTTTAGAGGCGAAGGTTCCCTGTCCCCAGCCAAGCAAAGCCGCCAACATTTGACCCGTCTGATTGCAGTCGTCATCAATCGCCTGCTTGCCGAGAATGACCAGTTCCGGCGCTTCTTCCTCAACGATCTTTTTCAAGATCTTGGCCACGGCCAACGGCTCCGTCGTGGCGTCTGTCTTGACCAAAACGCCGCGATCGGCGCCCATAGCGAGGCCCGTGCGCAAGGTTTCCTGAGCTTGCTGCGGGCCAATGGAGACAACGACGATTTCCGACGCTTTCCCCGCTTCGCGCATGCGGATGGCCTCTTCAACGGCGATTTCATCGAAAGGATTCATCGACATTTTGACGTTGGCGAGATCGACGCCAGATCCGTCGGCTTTCACCCGCACTTTAACATTATAGTCGATAACCCGTTTTACGGGCACAAGGATCTTCATTGGTTTCGAACCTCCCGCAGGCGTGAACGCTCACCGTTCACGCAAATTATCCTGATTACAAGCGCCGGAGCTCATCTGCGTCGCTGGATGTGCCGCCGCTGGATTTTGCGCCAAACAAGATACGTGAAATCCAGTGGAGACAATTTGTGCGGACGGTAATGACGCGAATGGGCGGTGTCAACGACGGCATGAGCCAAGTTGTTGGCAATTAACTCGTCAAACCAAATTAGCGTAGATTATTTAAACAACGGCACGCCGCGACGGCGCAATGGAACCACAAGCGCCGCGCCAGCGACGAAACCGCCCACATGCGCCCACCAGGCCACATCTTGATCGTCGCTGAAAAGAGCATTGCCAAGCTGAAGTCCAATCCATGCGAACAACGCCCAGCTCGCAGGCACCCGCAAAGGAATGCGCGCCAGAACCAGAACCCAAACGCGAATGTTCGGATGGAGCATCAGATAAGCGCCGATCACGCCTGCAACGGCGCCGGACGCCCCGATCAAAGGAACGATGGAGTCAGGCTCCGTGAAAGCATGCGCATAGCCCGCCGCCGCAGCGCAGGCGAGATAAAAAATCAAAAACCGCGCGTGCCCCATAGCATCTTCGACATTGTCGCCAAAAACCCAGAGAAACACCATATTTCCCGCAAGATGCAGCCAGCTTCCATGCAGAAACGCATAAGAAACCACTGTCAGCCATTCAGGCAATACCGCAAGCTCAGGCGACAAATCCCGCAAATCAAACAAAACCGCCGGAACGAGCCCGTAAGACAAGGCCGACGCCTGAAGTCCCTGACTGACGCCGTCCCCCAGCTGCATCAACGCGAAAATCGCCACATTAGCGATGATCAAACCCCATGTGACATATTGCCACCGCACATGTTTGAGGGGGTTATGATCATACAAGGGGAAGAACATTCACATCTCCGATGCGGCCCGTTTCAGGAAATCACGCCGCGCAGGCTTATTGAATAGATCATACGCCCTCAAAACGAAAGAGTTTACAATTCCAGGCCTCTCCTGACCTCCCGCATTTCCGCGATTTTTCCTTGGCGCATGCCCCGGCGCGCGCTGGCGCAGTCTCGTTAAAAGCCTCTAGCGGTTTTTCCCAGGCGTCCAGAGAACATCCCCATCCGCTTGATGGTTAACCCATCGCGCCGCCACAAAGAAATAATCCGACAAGCGGTTCATATAGATTGCGGCGTGCGGGTTAATCGCCTCACTCTGAGCCAGAGCGACAATCAATCGCTCAGCCCGACGCGCAACGGTGCGCGCATGATGAAGATGAGCGGCGGCGGCCGCGCCCCCCGGCAAGACAAATGAACGCAGCGGCTCCAGATCGCCGTTCAAACGGTCAATCTCGCGCTCAATGGCCGTCACCTGTCCACCAGTGATCCGCAAGGGTTCATAGCCCAGATCTTCACCGGTTTCAGGCGTGGCGAGATCAGCTCCAAGATCAAAAAGGTCATTCTGTATGCGCTGCAGAACAAGATCCATTTCCCCGAACTGCGCCGCCGTCGCCAACCGAACCACCCCAAGAATGGCGTTGACCTCATCCACCGTGCCGTAAGCCTCAATACGCGCGTCGTGCTTGAGCCGCCGTTCGCCTGAGCCAAGCGCGGTCGTGCCCGCGTCCCCCGTTTTTGTATAGATCTTGTTCAAGATAACCATTTCAGCTTTCCTGTCTTAAACGCGCAGCCATGTTTAAAGCTGATTGTTCTACTGGAACTCAACGTCCGGTAAGATACAGCACGGTCATGACAAGAACGATGGCGAGAAACTGCAACCCAACACGCCAGCGCATCAAAGACTGAGATCGAGAAGCTGATCCGCCGCGAAACATATTCCAAAGCCCCAACCCCAAAACGATGGCCACAGCGGCCAGCGCAAAAGGGATCAAATTCGCAAGTATCGGCCCCATGGGCGCCTCCATCGAAAACAGCTAGGCGGTCGCCCGCCATCACCGCGCCGTCGCCAGCTCCACAACACAACGCCTACGACTTAAATCACTTCAACGATTTAAGGAACGACTCAACGTCCCATTCCCCGCCCCTGCATCAATAAGACGCGCAGGAAATGCGCGAACCACCGTTCAAATCCGCGGCATGGCTATTTTTCTTCTCCATCGGCCGCCCGTCGCAGCGTCCAATCCAAAGCGCGTGTCGGCAGAACCCGTTTCAGGACCGCCATGACTTTCGTCGGCGTGGTCACCCGGTAACGCGGCTTTGGCCGCTTCGCCTCCAGCGCTTCCACCAAAACCTTGACCACCGCCGTCGGCGGCAATTTAAACGGCGACGGTTCGCCCTGCTTCATGCGCGCCATGCGCGTTTCATAGACGCTGCGAAATGGCGAGTGGTCCAGCCCCTTCGCCTCGATCAGTTCATAAAAATTCTCCATCGCATTTTCAGTAAATCTTGTTGCGATCGGCCCTGGCTCAATCAGGCTCACATGAATTCCCGTTCCCGTAAGCTCCATGCGCAAAGTGTCCGAATACCCCTCAAGGGCGAATTTAGACGCATTATAAGCGCCGCGATATTTCATCGCGGTGAAGCCCAATATAGAAGAGCATTGAATGATCCGCCCTGCGCCAGCGGCCCTCATGGCCGGAAGGACTGCGCGCGTGAGCTCGTGCCATCCAAAAAAATTCGCATCGAAAAGATCCCGCAAGGCCGCCGTCGGCAAATCTTCGATCGCGCCGGGCACGGCGTATGCGCCATTGTTGAACAAAGCGTCAAGCCGGCCGCCAGCGCGCTGCAGGACTTTTTCAGCCGTTTCCCGAATGTTGTCGCTGTCCTGATAGTCCAAGCGATATGTTTCAAAGCCCAAATCCTGCAACATGGCCACATCGGCGGATTTGCGGGCGCTGGCGAAAACCCGCCAGTTAAGAGCGCGCAGCGTGTGCGCCGCCGCCAATCCAATGCCGGATGAACACCCGGTGATCAAGATTGTCCGATTGCGCGCGTCGCGAAGCTTTGCGTCATTATGAACCATGTATTTCCCAAGCTCGCGGCTACGCGCCGCACTTTTCTTGTCTCATTCAACAGGCTCCCCACGCGGCGACCCTGGCCATCCTTCCAGCTAGATTCGCTCTCCCAGCAACAACCTCGGCGGCGCGCCCGCCGCGCCCGCCGCCTGACGAATAAAATAGTTCTTCAACCCGGGCAACCGATCGACGATCCCAAGACCAATATCCCGAACCGCGCGAATGGCGTCCACGTCATTTGAAAACAGGCGGTTCAAAACATCCGTGACCACGCCCATCTGAAAAGTTTCAAACCGGCGCCAGCGTTCATAGCGCTCCAGAACGTCCAACGTTCCAATATCCTGACCAAGCCGGCGCGCCTCGATCACCACCTGCGCCAAAGCGGCCGCGTCCTTGAAGCCCAGATTCAACCCTTGTCCGGAAATCGGATGAATGCCATGGGCCGCGTCGCCCGCAAGCGCCAGACGATCAGCCACGAAAGATCGCGCGAGCGTCAATCCGAGCGGATAGGCGTGGCGTGGCCCGTCGAGCCGGATTTCACCCAAGTGATGGCCAAAGCGGCGTTGCAACTCCAACTCAAAGGTGAACTCGTCTCCCTTGACGAGACGTTGCGCCTCCTCGCGCCGTTCGCTCCAGACCAGCGAGGAACGATTGCCCGCAAGCGGCAAGATCGCAAAAGGCCCCGCCGGCAAGAAATGCTCTTCCGCGCGCCCGTTGTGCGCCCTCTCATGCGCCACCGTCGTCACGATTCCCGCCTGATCATATTGCCAGCGCACGGTTTGAATGCCCGCCAGCTGGCGCAAGCGGGAGCGAACGCCGTCGGCGGCCACCAGCAAACGCGCCCGCCGGCTCGCGCCAGAACCAAGCGTCAGCTCCACATATCCGTTCCGTTCAGTGAAATCATCAACGCTGTCGGGCGCGATCAGCTCCACCCCCAGCGCGGCCGCCTTATCGGCGAGCGCAGCCACCATTTTGCCGTTCGGCGCCATATGCGCGAAAGGCTCGCCCGTTTCAAGCGCGCCGTCGAACGTCAGGAAAACGGGCCGAACCGCGTCACGAAGTCGCGAATCAGTGACGATCATTTCCCTGATAGGCTGCGCATGAGGCTCAATTTCGCTCCAAACCCCCAGCTTTCTCAACATTCGGCAAGCGGCGGCGGCTATCGCCGAGGCCCGTGGATCATTCTCCATTTCGCCGCGCCGACGCAAATCAACCAGACACACGCTTATATCCGGATCCGCCTGTTTCAAAGCCACCGCTAAAGACAAGCCAACATAACCGCCCCCGGCTATGGCGACGTCGCATATGTCTTGCGCGCCGTCAGGAATCGCGTCGCCGCGCACCTTTGGCGAAGCGCCTTCGCGGTCTTTGTGCATTTTCGTCTCCAATTTACGCATCCCGACGTTTGGGTGTAACGGCGGCTCCCGTCTTCACACATCCATCACTTTATAGGCTCTTAACAGATTTGTCGTTATAAACGCGCTCCCCGCGGCTCAAAATCAAGCCCGCCAAACGCCGCATATGAAGCGCCAACCTTACCCACATCGCGAAAATTTCCCGTAGCCACCTCGCCATGTATTGACATTTTACATCGTCACGCCGCTACTCGTCCAAGCATATTCATCGAGATTTGAAACTCCGCGATAGCGGTCAGCACAAAAGGCGGCGTCATGGGCTCAGCGCTCTCCAATCTTCTGTCGATACTTGATCTGGAAACTCTTGAGCGCAATCTTTACCGTGGGGAAAGCCCGCAAGTCGGTTGGCAACGGGTTTTTGGGGGACAAGTGATCGGCCAAGCGCTGGTCGCCGCCTCTCGAACCGTGGAGACAGATCGTCCCGTACACTCCCTTCACGGATATTTTCTGCGCCCCGGCGACCCGAAAATCCCGATTATTTATGATGTGGACCGCATTCGCGACGGCGGCAGCTTCACCACGCGCCGCGTGGTCGCCATTCAACATGGCGAAGCCATTTTCTCAATGTCGGCGTCATTTCAGAAAATCGAAGCGGGGCTCGAACATCAAGCGCAAATGCCGAACGTGCCCATGCCAGAAGATTTGCCAAGCGAGAGCGAGCTAAAAGAAAAATTTCTCGCCGTCGCGCCCGAAAGCGTTCGCCGCTACTGGGAGCGAGAACGGCCCATCGAGCTGAAACCCGTAGATCTTACCCATTATTTCAGCCGAAAGAAGCTCTCGCCCAGCCAGAATATCTGGGTGCGGGCCAGCGGAGAATTGCCAGACGACCCCCAGGTCCATTCATGTGTTTTGGCCTACGCTTCCGACATGACATTGCTCGACACGTCGCTTTTCGCTCATGGCAGATCGGTCTTCAATCCGGACCTTCAGGCGGCGAGCCTTGATCACTCCATGTGGTTTCACCGCCCGTTTCGCGCTGATGAATGGCTGCTTTACAGCGAAGACAGCCCATCGGCCTCCGGCGCGCGCGGCTTCAATCGCGGCGCGCTCTTCACCCGCGACGGAAAATTGGTGGCGTCGGTCGCCCAGGAAGGACTTATTCGCGTACGCGCCAAATAGGCGCAGGCGCTGCCTTCACGCAAATACTCCGCTGAACCCGCTAATCGCCAGAGGATTGTCCAGCATAGCCTCCTGATCCGGCGTATCCGGCGCCAGACCGCCAGTGAAGGCGTCAAACATGCGCCGCACGAAGCTTTCACTCAAATCCTGCGTGATGAACACAAGACGCGTGCGGCGATCTTCATCCGGCCAGCCCTCAAGCTTCGCCGGCGGATGGAACACATGCTGCACCCCATGAATCACCACCGGGTGGTCAGGGTCTTCGCGCAACAACAAAATTCCCTTCACCCTCAAAAGGCTGGGTCCATGAGCCGAGCGCAAAAGATCAAGGAACATCTCAAGCCCAGCGGCGGAAATGGGGCGGGTTGTAGACAGGGTGAACGCCCTGATCCGCTCGTCATGACGATTCACGTCATGGGCGTGATCGTGGTCATGAGCGTGGCTATGGCCATGGTGATGATGGTCGTGGTCGTGATCATGCTCGACGCGGAAAGCTTCTTCATTCAACCAGCGCGCCACGTCCGGAATTTTGCTTTTCGGGTCATAAAGCCCTGCGCCAAACAGACTGGACGGCGCGGGGCGATCCGTCACCGCGTCCAATATCCGCGCGCCCGGATTCAGCGCCGCGAGCCGGCGGCGTAAACGCTCCTGCCCCTCCAGTTCACTCTCGTCGATCAGGTCCGATTTGGTCAGCAGCAAACGATCGGCCACCGCCACCTGTTTCACCGCCTCGGGATGCGCGTCCAGCGTGGACGCTCCATTGACGCAATCCACCAGCGTCACCACGCTGTCCAGCCGATAGCGCATCGTCAAATAAGGATGAAGCATCACCGTATGCAGGATAGGCGCAGGATCCGCTAGTCCCGTCGTCTCAATGACCACCCGCCTAAGCCGCGCAAGACGGCCATTATCCAGACGCCGCAACAAATCTTCCAGCGTCGACACCAGATCGCCGCGAATGGTGCAGCACAGGCACCCAGACGACAGCTCCACCACGCCGTCGCTGGCTTGATCCACCAAGAGGTGGTCCAGCCCAACGTCGCCGAACTCATTAATGATAACCGCCGTATCCTCCATCTCCGGATCCTTCAGAATCCGATTGAGAAGCGTCGTTTTACCCGCGCCGAGAAAGCCCGTGACGACCGACATGGGAATAGGCGGCTTAGGTCCACGCTGTGAGGACATCATTATCAAACTCCGGTTCGCGGTAAATTAGGCTGGCGCGGCTCCAGCGTTCAAGGGTCAAACTCACAAGCTGCTTGAAGCCATGCCTTGCATGCCCGGACCTTGCTCTTACTTCTTCAAAGTCATCGGTTTGGATGGCGCCCGGGCAGCGGAACGCTGGAATAAATTGCACCCGGCATCCGAACTCCATGCGAATTGGTGACGGAGCTTGTAGGCCGCAGATCCAGCGGCTTGCCGGCGGGCCTCGCCGACACCGCTTGCGGCGCGGCTTGCCGGGCGACCACGGAAGCTTTGTCGCCATGGGGCGGGCGGGCGCCGCCTGGCGCGCCCACAGAAACGTTTATGGGACGAAATGAGCGCAAACGCGGTCCGATAATTGCGTCCATCACCTTGGCCCAATCCGTACGCCCGTTCTTTGTCGGCACGAGGTTTTCATCATCACCATCATTTGCGTCCGTCGTTGCGCCGGCGACCCCGGGCAAGAGCGGACGCCCGCTAGCGCTAGCGGGCTTGACGTAGGCCAATGACGCCCCAGTGGCGGAACCGCCGTCCGAACCAGCCCCGGCGAAACGCGCCATCAATTCATCCGCGTCCGGCTTGGCGTTGCGTTTGCAATAACGGGCGGCGGGCGGACGGCCGGTGACCCCGGTGAAGCTGGAAATCGGCAGGCGACCTTTTTTGCGAATGCTGCGGTCAATCAGCTCCCGCGCGAACGCCGTGCGCTCCAGTCCCGAAGCGGCCCCTAGAATAACCACGATAATGGTGCGTCCACCGCGCGTGACCGACGCCGCCACATTAAACCCCGCATCGCAAATGTAACCGGTCTTCATGCCGTTTGCGCCGCGAACCCGCAGTAAAAACTCACGGTTCGCCGACTTAAGGGTTTTCCCCCCGAAACGAATGCCGTCATCATCATAATAATCGCGATATTGTGGAAACTCGCGCCAAACTGTTCGCGCCAGCAACGCCAAGTCGCGCGCAGATGAAACCTGCCCCGGGTCCGGCAAGCCATGGGGATTGACAAAACGCGTGGCGGTCATGCCAAGACGGCGCGCCTCAGCGTTCATCATGGGGATGAAAGAGGCCTCGTCCCCGCCGATAGCCTCCGCCACCGCCACCGCGATGTCATTGGCGGATTTCACCAGCATCATTTTCAGCGCATTGTCCAGCGTCAACTTGGTTCCAACCTTGAACCCCATTTTACTGGGCGGCTCAGCGTGCGCGTTGGCGGAAACGGTGACCAGAGAACGCATGTTCGCCTGCCCCGCCCGAATCGCCTTGAACGTCACATAAGCCGTCATCAGCTTGGTGATTGACGCCGGATACCATTGACGGCGCGAATTGCTTTCCTCAATGACGGAACCGTTTCCCGCGTCAATCGCAATCCAGGGACCGATCTCCGCGCGCGCCGACGCGCTGTGGCAGACAGTCACAATAGCGCCAACAGCCAGCGTTAAACCGGCGCTCAACGTCAACGCCTTGCAGGCGGACAGAAATTTTAACCACAAACCAACTTGCACGACAGCCTCACTTGTTGGAGTTTGATCTCCAAACCCTCGCAGCATGGACATCTGTAGCGATTCACTCAAGGGAATGCAAAAAATTCCAGTCACCGCAATCTGCGAGCGCCTGTTTTTCTCACATTCCCTTTGCGCGCGCTCTCCACGCTGCGCCAGTCGCACATTTCACCCGGAAAGGAACATCTCATGAATGCAAATATCATCGCCGCCGCATCTTTCCTGTTCGCCTTGAGCTCCTTCCCCGCCGCCGCCGTCCAGGACGTCGATTGCGAAGAAGCCCAGACCCAGGCGGAAATAACCTATTGCGCGGGTGAAGATTTCAAAACCGCCGACAAGGAGCTGAACAAGGTTTATGGCGAAGCGATGGCGGCGATGAAGCAGATTGACGCAAATCTCGACGACATCGCCAAAGGCGCGGCCGATAGCCTGAAAGCCGCCCAACGTCTATGGATCTCTTATCGCGACAAGGCTTGCGACACATATGGTTATCTGGCCCGCGGCGGCTCCATGGAGCCCATGCTGATCCTCAACTGCAGAACGGACCTGACGATCAATCGCACCGAAGAACTGGACGCTCTTGCTGATGGTCTTGGCAACTGAGGCGCTCGCAATTACAATTCACGAAAAGGGGGCCGCAGTGTACACACTCTATGGCAGTCCGCGCAGCCGGGCGTTTCGGGTCATTTGGATGCTTGAAGAACTGGAGCAAACCTATGACGTTGTCGCCTGCGCGCCCCACAGCAAGGAAATCAAGACCCTAAACGCTTCGGGCAAGATCCCCGCGCTAACCTTCGACGATCAAACTCTGGTGGACTCCGTCGCGATCTGTCAATTTCTCGCCGACAGACACAACGCGTTGACCTTTACGGCGGGCGCCGCCGAGCGCGCTCATCAAGACAGTTTCACGCAACTTTGCGTCGACGAACTTGAAGGCGCATTATGGACGGCGGCGAAACACACATTCGTTTTACCCGAAGACCTTCGGATTCCAGCCATTAAAGCCGCTTGTCAATTTGAGTTCGCGGCCGCGCTGAAAACTCTGGAAAATCGTCTTGGCGACAAAACCCATGTCATGGGCGATCAGTTCACCGTACCCGATCTTTTGATCGGGCAATGCGCCGCCTGGGCCGCCCAAGCCAAATTCAAACTACCGGAAACAGGTCCGCTCGCAGATTATTTCACCCGCACGCGCGAGCGCCCCGCATTTAAACGCGCCTTGCTGCGCGCCAACGCGGCCGAAAAACTCGCAGCCATGATCTAAAATTCATGAAGGAGCGCCAAACAGGCCACAAACGGCGCTTTCCCGCGGGGCAGGAAAAATAACTTCCCACGACAAACGGCGAAATCGCCGCCGCAACGCCTTCACAAACATGCAAAAGGCGTCCATCACACGGCAGGTTTCGCCGCAAGATGAACGCCTCTCACTTTTGCATTCGCAATCTCACATGCGCGGTTTTGCGTCCGCGCGTTCTTATCCCGCCGCCTCAATTCTCGCAGCAATGCAAACATTCGCGCCGGCGGGTGAAATTACGCTACCGACAGATCAGGCCGCTTCCTCTTGGCCGTCTTCATCTTCCGCGTCAGGAGTCGCCGCCGCGGCCGCCGCCGCAGCCGCGGCTTTGCGGCTTTCAGACTTGGCCAAGCTCTGCTCAACTTGGCGAATAGCCTCGGTTTGAGAAGATTTATTGACCGCCGCAATTTCCCGTGAAACGCGATCCAGAGCCGCCTCGTAAAGCTGGCGTTCCGAGTAGCTTTGCTCAGGCTGGCTTTCCGAACGGAAAAGATCCCGAACAACTTCGGATACCGAAATCAGATCGCCGGAATTAATCTTCGCTTCATATTCCTGCGCGCGGCGGCTCCACATGGTTCTTTTAACGCGAGGCCGTCCGCGAACCGTCTCAAGCGACTTTTTCACCGTGGCGGCGTCCGCCAGTTTGCGCATGCCCACAGAAGCTATTTTGGCGACAGGAACCCGCAACGTCATCTTGTCCTGTTCAAAATAAACAACCAACAACTCTAAACTGTACCCTGCGACGCTTTGCTCTTCGATGGCGGTGATCTGCCCGACGCCATGCGCCGGATAAACCACATGTTCGCCGGTTTTAAACCCCTGTCGCTGCGCGGTCTTCTTTGCGGTGGTGACCATTCGCTTCTTTTCTCCTGCGCAATTATAAGGCCCAAAGGCCGAAATAGGCGTCGCGTATAATAAAGCTTCAAACGCCATAAGACACGCCGACATCCACGGTTCACATAAAGCGACCGTCGCAGATGTGGCGTAATAAGGTGACTAGACGATAGAAATTTTAATACCTCAAATCCATAAGCACTAGGACAGGCATTCCACTGGTGTTAATCTGACCTCAAACAGCAATTTTATCATCCCAATTCACTGCAAAATTGGTATGATAAAAATACTCCGGTAGGAGGATCAGACTGGATGTCTATCGACTAAGCACCTTATAACATATTTTCTGTGGATTTCAAAATAGGCGCCCCCATCGAGCTGAAACAGCGCAACCGTTGATATGAAACCAATCGAGTTTCTTGCTGTTTTTTCAACTATCGCCCCGCCGCTGCTGCGTCTGATCACGCCTCATATCCCAAGCGTTATGGAACCGTCGGCCCGGCGCATATAAAATCATAGTGATTTTTAAAATTGAAGCGTTTTCTGACGGGGGCGATAGATCGCTCATGACCCAATGAAACGCAAAGCGTCAATTCGTGAAGCGAGGCTTGCTGGTTGGCGAGGGAGCACCAATTGGCTTGCTGGCTTCTCTAGGCTCAGGGCGGTGAGGAGGACGCGAATTCTCTTGTTCCGCTCCATGAGCATTGCATTCTTACAAAAACTTGAGTATTAAAGTCAAGATTAAATCACGCGACCGTTTCGCGGATTTGAACCGTCTGATTTCACTTACTGTCTCTGGAGATGGCCTGATGCAATATTCCTCAAGCGAACGACCCTCAAGCGAACGCCATCTGGGTGATCGTTCATTGCGCGAACGCCCGATGCGCCTGCCCGCTCACCTTACCGCGTCCGCCGCCAAAGCGACGCAAACAGAAGATGGGCGTCGCCAAGGAAACAAGCAGACGGACAGACGCGCATCTCGACAACCTAAAACCGTCGCCACCGCGCTGGAATTGGAAAGCGACGTCCTATTTCAGGGACAGCGTGAGCTGCACATCCGCCACAATGATTCCACATATCGCTTGACGATCACGCGTTTTGGCAAGCTCATCCTCACCAAATAGCCGTCTCTTCGCACATGAGTTTGATCTGGAAACCCGCAGAGAATATTCAGCCTGACGCAAAAGCCGACAATTCTCCGCGGGGCCGTTAACAGTCATCCATCCCTTTTGAGATAAACACAATCGCCGGGCGCGGGCCTATGCCCGCGCCCGGCGATTCCCTTGCGTAATATAAGCTACCCGCCTAACGAAATTTTCTAACGAACCGCCCCGCCGCGCCTTGAATTCGAAGCCGTAACTGATTCAGTTTCTCTCCCAGATAAGCGCCAAAGCGCCCGATCTTATCTTCAAGCGCCTGATCCGACGCCCACGCGGCGGGGCGCACGTAAAGAACCCTGTGCGCGATCAAAATCACCAATAGGGTCAATCCCCACGCTAGCATCGTGTCGGACAGAAAGTGCCCGCCAAAAGCCACTCTCGTCGTCGATAATAGAAAACAGAGACTAAGCGCGAGGATGGCGACCGCTTTGCGCCATGCAGGCGGCGCGACAAAGGCCAACGCCACCAGCCAAAAACTCGCGGAACCTTCCCCCGAAACGAAAGAGCAATTCACGTCGCACTGATTACTTGGCCACCAAACCGGAACATATTCCGCCGCGCCGCCGAACATATCAATCATATGCGGTCGGGGACGTCCCCACTGATTCTTCAGCACCAGATTAACGAGCACGCCCGGCCCCAGAATCAGCGTGCTTAGAAGAAAAACAGGCGCGCGCATAGGCGCCAACGCCCGCCGGTGGGGAAACAGGAGCTTCCACAAGATCAACCCCAAAGACGCGGCTGCGATCCATTGCACCAAATGGGGGCCTAAATGACGAAGCCTGCGCATGGCGTCAACGTCGCTTAACCAAAACCGGGCGTCGGGCGTGTAGAAAACGCTACTCGCCCATTTATCCGCTCCAGGAAAAGCCGCAAAAAACAATGAGACGAATAAAATATATAGACAGGTGGACAATAATGGCCGCGCCGCCGCGAAACGCCGCACGCCCCCACACGCCACGGCGCTCATAGATGGTTTTTCACTCATGAATATAAGAAATCCGATCGCTCGATAGCCGTGAAGACGCGTTTAATTCCTGACGATCACGGCGCCTGCCTTGGAGGATAAAAATTTCACGCGCAACCCCGCCAAGTCAGGCAACGCCTCCCAAAGCCCATTCCTGGGCCGCATCGTCAATGTCTAATGTCTTGGCCCCAACTGTGAAAGATGCAAACCGATATTTTCTATGCCATAAATACGATCACGACGAAACCGTCTTTCCCGCGCGTCCCCACTCGCCACAGAAGAACCCCCATGTACGTTCAGATTCTAACGATTGTTCTCCCAGTATTCATACTTATTGCTCTGGGTTACGGCTCCGCGCGGACAGGGTTTTTAGGGGAAGAAGTTGGAACGTCCCTCGGGCAGTTCGTTTTCACCGTCGCAATACCAGTTCTGATTTTCCGAACTCTCGCCACCAGCTCTTTTGACGGCGTCTCGCCCTGGGGGCTGTGGTTTGCCTATTTCACCGGCGTCGCCATAACCTGGACCTGCGCCACGCTCATAATTCGCAGAGTTTTCAAACGCGAAGCGCGTGCTGGGGTCATCGCCGGCATAACCGCCGGATTCGCCAACACCGTTTTGGTTGCGGTGCCTCTGGTCACATCCCTTTACGGGGAAGCCGGGCTTGTGCCGGTGTTTATCTTGATTTCCGTGCATATGCCCGTGATGACCGTCGCCTGCGCCGTGCTGATGGAGCGCGCCGTCGTTTTAGACGGGGCGGGAGCCGGACGCGCTCACAGCGAAATTTTCAAAAGCGTCATCTTAAGTTTGATCACCAATCCCATCGTCATCGGAATCGCGGCGGGAGCGTTATGGCGCGTTCTGAACCTGCCAATTTCAGGAATATTCTCGGACGTCCTCGAGCGTCTCGCGGCCACCGCCATTCCCATCGCCCTCTTCTCATTGGGAATGAGCATGGTGCGCTACGGAGTTCGCGGCAACGTCGCGCCCGCCCTCATATTAAGCGCGCTCAAGGGGGTGGCGATGCCCGCCATAGTTTACGTTATGGCGAAACATGTGGTTGGCCTGCCGGAGCTATGGGTGGCCGCGGCAACGTTAACAGCCGCCTGCCCCACGGGCGTCAACGCCTTCATTTTCGCCAATCGTTATGGCACCGGACACGCAATGTCCGCCAATTCAATCACTTTCACCACCGCCTCCGCCGTCGTCACGACATTCCTTTGGGCGGCGCTGCTTACGTAAACTTTCTCAACGGTCTCACCTGAAGAAAATACTCACGGAACTATATATCCGCCGACGCCAACGTCTCCGATGGCGCGAGCTCCTCCAACATGCGCGACAAAGCGTCCACACTCAAAGGTTTTGTCAAAAAGCCATCCGCGCCGACGCTCAGCGCGCGTTCCCGCGCATCCGTCGTGGCGTCGGCGGTCAAAGCGATAACCGGCGTTGCTCTGCACCCCGTTTCTTGTTCGAACGCGCGGCGACGGCGAATCAATTCATGGCCATCCAATCCCGGCATGTGCAAATCCGTCAAAATTATATCAAACTGACCAGCATGCGCCGCCTCCAAGGCCGCCGCCCCGTCACTAACGATCACGGCGTCATGGCCCAGTTTTCGCAAAACCGCTTCCGTTAACAGCCGATTGATGTCGTTATCTTCAACAACTAAAAGACGAAGAGGTCGTGAACGCGCGTCTTCCCCGCGCGCGCCAGATAATTCCCGCTCGCCCCATCCGCCACGCCAGTCGTCCAACCTCCCCCTTTCCTCGCTTTGCCTCACATCAGTCTCTGATCTCGCCCTCATAGCGCACATATTTTCAAATACACGAAACAATGATTTGCGGCGCATGGGTTTTAACAGATAGGCATCAAATCCAGCACGGCGTAGGCGCGTCAACTGATCGCGCTCCGTCGGTTTCAGTAAAATCACGGCCGGAGCGGAAAGTCCGGCCGCCCGCGCCGCAGCTAACCACGCGCCGGCGTCGCTGACCGCATCGTGATCCACTAAAACCAATTGCGCCGCTTGAAGCGTTTCAGACATTGTCGGCTCCCCGGGCGATACAATGCTCACCCGCGCGCCAGCCTCGCATAAGATCCGCATAAGAAGCGGCCCCTCAACACGGCTCAGGCTCACCAAAACCACGTCAGCGTCAATATTCTCACGCTTTTCCTCCTTTCCCGACGGCGCAGGAAAAAGCGGCAAGCGCACAATAAACAACGCACCAACGTTTGGCGCGGCCTCAACCGTAATCGCCCCTCCCATCAAAGCGACGATACGCTGAGAGATCGCAAGTCCAAGGCCCGTGCCGCCAAACCGGCGCGCAGGGCCATGGTCAATCTGCTCAAACTCCTGAAACAGTCGCTGCGCATCTTCGCTCCTCAATCCGATGCCCGTGTCCCGAACACGAATTTCCAAACTGGTCGGCGTCTCCCCCCTCTCCCCAGGAGCGCGAACCTCCTCCACCTCGATGGAGACGCCCCCGATTTCCGTGAATTTCAAGCCGTTTCCCGCCAGATTGAATAATATCTGACGCAGCCGCGTACCGTCGGTCATTATGTTGGTTGGCAGGTTCTGATCAACGCGCGCCGCGATTTCAAGCCCTTTGGCCTGCGCACGGGGAGCAAGCAATTCAACCACTCCCTCCACCAGCCCCTCCAAATCCGTCGCCTCGCTTTTGATGTCCAAACGCCCAGCTTCCACCTTGGAGAAATCGAGCACTTCGTCAATCAGCATCAAAAGGATCTCGCCTGAACTGCGTACGGCGTCGACATAGCTGCTTTGTTCCGCCGTCAAACCTGTTCCACGCAACAAACCCGTCATCCCCAAAATGCCATTCAACGGGGTGCGGATCTCATGGCTAACGGTGGCGAGAAAGCGGCCCTTGGCCTTATTCGCCGCCTCCGCTTGATTTCGAGCCTCCAATAATCGCTCTTCCGCCAATTTTCGCTCGGTTACCTCCCGCAGCGTCGTCTGCACAAGCACCCCACCAAAGGCGGGATCGCGCACCTCCATTTTAACGCATGAAAACCAACATTCGCCATTGTTGGTGAAAAGAAGAAGATCGTCCCGCTTCGGAACCGCCCCAGCCTCCCCCTTCAAGGCCTCTTCATTATGATTGCCTTGAACAGCGGATAGATGAAACGGTTCGCCAATTGCAGACAAGGCTTTCTCAGGTAATAATCGGAACGCGGCGTCATTGGCGTAAATCACACGCCCGTCATGGTCGCAGCGAATGACCAGATCGCCAAGGCTGTCAAGAATGCCACGGTGCCGATCTTCCGACTCCCGAACTTCCCATAAACGATCTTCAAAGGTTTCTCGCTCGCTCCTCAGCGCCTCAACTTCATCGGCGAGCGCGCGCTGACGCGCTAAAATACTTTCGCTCTCGCCCGAGATTGGCCGCCAAACGGCCAAGGCGCCGGAAAGAAAGGCGAGGATTACTCCAAGACTCCGTATGAGAGGAGAATCAAAAGAAAGAAAAACGGCCAGCCCCATGCCCAAAAGCATGCTTAGTAATGCGGCGGCGCCCCTGACGCGCGCGCGCCTCTTCCCCAAACGCGCGCCTTGCAACACGCCTCTCAGGAACGAAATCCACGATAAGAAACATCTTTTGAAACGGGACTTCCCTCCCCCAGGCTCCTCGTCTTTTTTTGAACGCGCGTTTTCAACCTCAGACACTAATCCACTCCTCGCCGCGGTGAAGCTAAATCACGAGGCGGCCCCACCCCATGGCCCTCGATTTCGCTCCACAGCCCTAATTATGATCAACTGAACTTGAAAAATAATTATTCGCCCAAAACCGCACGACAGCGGTCAGAATATTTCTAGAAGCCCACTTTTGGAGTAAAAATCAATAAATTCAACGATCGCTCAGGATCACGTCGCTTGGAAAGTTTCATTTTCGCCGCGATAACCAAACGCTTCAGCCAGATGAATTTGACCAATGGTCTCCACGTCGTCAAGATCCGCCAACGTGCGCGCGAGTTTGAGAACCCGATGGAATCCCCGCGCAGAAAGCTTAAGCTTGTCCGACGCCTCCCGCAAAAACGACAAGCCCGCGGCGTCCGGGCGGGCCACGCTTTCAAGGGCGCTAGCGCTCGCCGCCGCATTCGTACGCCCTGAAATCCCAAGGCTGGCGTAGCGCTTCGCCTGACGTTCACGCGCTGCGGCGACGCGAATCGCCACGTCTGCGGAGGATTCCACCGACCCCACTCCGATCAAATCCGCCGCCGTGACCGCAGGCACTGAAATTCGAAGATCGATGCGATCCAAAAATGGCCCCGAAATACGCGCCTGATAGTCTGACGCGCACCGTGAGCCGCGCCGACAGACATGGCCAGGCTCGCCGGCGCGGCCACATTTACACGGGTTCATCGCCGCCACCAACTGGATGCGCGACGGGTAGCTCACCCGGTGATTAGCGCGGGCGATCACCGTTTCCCCACTTTCAAGCGGTTGACGTAAACTATCCAGCGCCTGTGGTTGAAACTCTGGCAACTCGTCCAGAAACAACACCCCGTTATGAGCCAATGAAACCTCGCCCGGCCGGGCCTTAGCTCCGCCTCCTACCAAAGCCGCCATAGAGGCCGAGTGATGCGGCGCTCTATAGGGGCGGCGCGTCGTCAACTTGCCGTCCGCAAGCTCGCCCGCCACGGATGAAATCATGGAGACCTCAAGCAGCTCGCGCGACGTCAAAGGCGGAAGAATTGAGGCGAGACGCGCCGCCAGCATGGACTTTCCAGCTCCCGGCGGGCCAATCATCAGCAAGTTATGCCCCCCCGCCGCCGCGATCTCCAGCGCGCGCTTGGCCGCCTCTTGCCCTTTAACGTCTTTCAGGTCGGGCAAACTCCCCTCATCCTGCCGCAGTCGCGCTTGTGGCCGCGACAATAATTGCGTTCCTTTAAAATGATTGACGAGCTGAAGCAGCGAATGAGGAGCCAATATTTGCATTTCTTCATCGGCCCAAGCAGCTTCCGGTCCACTCGCCGCCGGACAAATCAACCCCCGGCCGCTGGCGTTCGCGCCGATTGCCGCAGGCAAAGCTCCTGCAACGGGAGCCAACGCGCCATCAAGCCCCAATTCGCCAAGGGCTACAAATTCCTCCAGCTCATCGCGAGCGATCGCTCCCATGGCAGCCATCAACGCCAAGGCGATTGGCAGATCGTAATGCGACCCCTCCTTGGGAAGATCCGCCGGAGCGAGATTAACGGTGACCCTCTTCGCAGGCAGCGACAAGCCTGACGCTATCAAAGCCGAACGCACCCGCTCCCGGCTTTCGCCCACAGCCTTATCCGGCAAGCCGACGATCGTGAAAGCCACAGCCCCCGGACCAACCTGCACTTGCACGTCGACCGGGACCGCCTCCACCCCTCTAAACGCCACCGTTCTGACCCGTGAAACCATTTTTCGCCAACCCCCGTTCGCAAATAATAGTTACACAACCCTTGCGTTAAATCAAGAACGAAGACGGAACAAAAAATTAAAGCCTCAAGCTCGGCGTTTATCCGCGATCACGTCCCACACGCGAGCGGCGATGTCCGGTCCGCCAAGCTTCTGGACGGCGCGAATTCCCGTGGGAGCGGTGACGTTGATTTCCGTAAGGCGTCCGTCGATGACGTCAATGCCCACAAGGAGCAGGCCACGCGCGCGCAGCTGAGGCCCAAGGCGCGCGCAGATTTCTCGCTCCTTATCCGTTAATTCACTTTCCTTCGCCGCGCCGCCGCGCACCATATTAGAGCGCAAATCTCCCGGAGCAGGCACCCGGTTCACGGCCCCGGCGAATTCCCCATCAACCAGAAGTATTCTCTTGTCCCCATGTTTGACGTTGGGCAAAAACTGCTGAATGACCCAAGGCTCCCGAAAAGTGGCCGCGAAGAAATCATAAAGCGAGCCATAATTTAAATCGTCGCGCGTAATCCGGAAAACGGCGGCGCCGCCGTGCCCAAACAATGGCTTCATGACGATGTCGCCAAATTCAGCCCGAAACAGATCTATTTCCTCCCGGTCGCGGCTGATTAAAGTCGGCGGCATGAGATCGGAAAATTCGGTGACGAAAAGCTTTTCCGGAGCGTTACGCACCTGAGCCGGGTCATTCACCACCAGCGTCGCGGGGTGAATTTTTTCAAGCATATGGGTCGCGGCGATATAAGACAGATCAAACGGGGGATCCTGACGCATCAACACCACGTCGATCCGCCCCATGTCCATACGTTGTCTTTCACCAAGGGTGAAATGATTGTTCGCCTCGTCGCGAACTTCAACCGGCTCAAGCGCGGCGAACACCTTGTCCCCGCGCATAGCCAGACGGTCGGGCGTGTAGTGAAACAATTCATAACCACGCTTCTGCGCCTCCAACATCAACGCGAAAGCGCTGTCCCCCGCGATGTTGATTGACGAAATATGATCCATCTGGACCGCAACTTTCAAAGTCATTTTGCAACTCCGACCCCGCGCGCATTATGGAACGCGCTCAAAACACGATTAGAAGGCTCCAACATCCATTTGAAACGCATGAGGCTCTAACGTTCATCTTCATCGCGTCGCTCGCAAAGGGTCCATACCTTCCCCGGGACGCGCACTCGTTACCCAAGATATGCGAAGCCGGCGCCCTTTTGTCCATAAGCAGTCGCAAGATAACGTCAAATTGACGTCGAAAACCTATTCCAGCTCCAGCGGCCTTCCCGATTTCTTCAAAACCGACTTAAATTAAACGCCGGCGCGCGCCGCGGAAAAAATATTCTCCACATGTTCGGGCAGGCGGCGGCGAACGATCAACATGGCGTCATATCTCTGGGTCAGCTCCATAGCCCATGGATGCGCCGAGAGCCATACCCTCGCCGCCGCGCTTATGCGCTGACGCGTTTTCTGGTTAATCGCCAGCAACGCCTCCGCCCGCGTCGCACGCGCTTTCACCTCGATGAAAGCTATAGTGCCCCCGCGCAAAGCGATAAGATCTATCTCGCCGACGCTCGTCTTATAGCGTTTCTCAAGAATGCGCCATCCCTTGAACCGCAACCAGATCGCCGCTCGCGTCTCCGCCGCATGTCCCTTTTTATAGGCGCGCCGGCGCGCGCGCTCTATAATTTTTTTCGTCCCGCCTCGTCCATGAGCGGATTGAACCAAATCGTCCCCCGCGCAATCGCCGCCTGTTTCCTTACCCCAGTTTCTCATGTCCACCCTCCCAGAATCATACGCGCCTCCGATTTGTCGATCGCCGTATGTTCTTATTTCGTTCTCGATACTATGCGAGTTGACGAAGAATAAAAAGGGTACAAAAAAATTTTCTCAACCCTTCCGGGCAATGAGTCGAAAGATGGAGCTCAGGCGCCGCGATCCTCCCTCTCCGTCTTGATCTCCAAAGCCCGCCTATAAAGCGTCTTGCGATCGACGCCTGTGCGTTTGGAGACGAATTTCGCGGCGGCGCTGGCCTGCATATCGACGAGAGCCGCGCGCAGCAGATCATCCGCCTCCTCAGCGCTCACGCCAACCGCGGCCGGTGGCGGGGCCACCAGCACCACAATCTCGCCCTTCACCTTTTCATCCCGAAACCGTTCGGCCAGTTCGCTCAACGTCCCCCGCTCAAAGGTTTCAAAACGCTTGGTCAGCTCCCGGGCGACGGCGGCGCGGCGCGAACCGCCCAGCGCCTCTTCCATGGCCTCAAGCGCCGCCGCGATTCGATGCGGGCTTTCATAAAAGATCAGCGTCGAGGGAATGGCGGAGAGTTCGGACAGGCGGCGCAACCTCTGACCGGATTTCTGCGGCAAGAACCCCGCGAAAGTCAGCGTATCGGAAGGTAGCCCCGCTCCGACGAGACCTGCAAGCATGGCGCTCGCGCCGGGAATGGGGATCACCTTGTGGCCACGCTCCACCACCTCGCCCACAAGCCGGTATCCCGGATCCGAGATCAATGGCGTTCCAGCGTCGGAGACCAGGGCGATCACCTTGCCTTCATTGAGGGCGTCAAGCAGACGAGGCCGCTGCTTCGCCGCATTATGCTCATGATAGGGGATCATTGAAACGCGCAGCCCATAGCGCTGTAAAAGCCGCGAAGTCATGCGCGTGTCTTCACAAGCGATCAGATCCGCCCCCGCCAAAGTTTCAAGCGCGCGCAGGGTGATATCACGCAGATTGCCGATGGGCGTGGAAACAATATACAGGCCGGACTCCAGCCGAGGCGCCCGATAAAAATTGGTGCCGAGAGAATAACCACGCCCATCCGCCGCCCCTTCGCCGGAGATCAAGAACTCCTCCGCTCCTTCGTCCGGCCCTTGCGCTTCCCAAGCGCTCGCCTCTGGAGCGAACTCTCCAACGCCTCCCTCCCGCGTCGCAGCGGATAGATCGCCAAGAGGCCCTTCATGCGAATCACCAGAATCCTGATCCCGTTCACCCATAACTTCTCCACGCTGCGCCACTTCAATGGCGCCGACGTTCCTTATTTTAGAGCTTCATGCGCTGAATAGCTTATCTCCACCCAACATTACGCGCCGATTGCGCGCGAACCAACACGACGCCCTTGTTTTGACGCAGCGCGAGCCCAATTGATAGGGCGTTTTTGCATCGCCCATTTTGACAGATTTTATGGATGGGAACTAGATTTACGATACTCACAGTAAACATTCGGCAGTATCTGGAGCATGGTCAAATTGTTCAATAACAGCTAGAATCAAAGTGAAGACCATAAATAACGCCCTAAGAAAATTTCTCATTAGGATGTTATGAATACCAGCAATCCACTGAAATCGAAAAAAGAGGCCAGAAGTGCAAAAAGTCATCCAAATGGCCCAAGGCGGACGGAAGCAAGTTCAAATCATGGCGTCTCTCCTGCAAGAAACCTCTCGTAAACGTCGTATCTGGAGCGCCGCGCTCAAAGCGACGGGTTTCGCGGCGGGGCTGTTGCTCGCCGCCTGCACCGGCTCGACCATTGGCGACTTCCCTGGCTATCCAAGTGGTCCCGCCTCGCCGCAATCCGCCCCCCAGACAACTGGCCAGGTCATTGGCGCCGGCTCGGTTCGCGTAGCCATGTTGCTGCCCATGTCGGGCGGCGGAAGCGCGTCGCAGATCGGCGCGGTCTTTCGCAACACGGCGGAATTGGCGCTCAAAGACTTCCCCGGAGCCGACGTACAGATCTTGGTGAAGGACACCGGCGGCACTGCAGAAGGCGGGCGCGCCGCCGCTCAAGCCGCGATTTCCGAAGGCGCGGAACTTATCCTGGGACCTGTATTCGCTCCCGCCGTCAGCGGCGCAGGCGCCGTCGCCCGCTCCGCCGGCGTGCCCGTTGTGGCTTTCTCCACCGACACCTCGGTGGCTTCACGCGGCATATACCTTCTCAGCTTCCTTCCGCAAAACGACGTTGATCGCATCATCGCCTACGCCGGAGCGCAAGGGAAACGCTCCTTTGGCGCTTTGCTGCCTGACGACGCCTATGGATCGGTGACGGAAGCCGCCTTTCGCCAGGCGGTCGGCAAACTCGGCGCGCGCATCGTCGCCATTGAACGCTACAAGCTCACCAGCAACGATACGGCGGACCTAAACGCGAAAATCAATAATTTAGCGACTTCCGCCAACCAAATGGACGCAATTTTTATCCCTCAAGGCGCCGGCGTTCCAGCCTTCTCGGCGCAGGCGCTAGCAGGACGGGGCGTAAATCTGGCGAATGTGAAATTGCTGGGCAGCGGACAATGGGAAACCCCGCAAGTTCTCAACGCCCAGCTTCTCACAGGCGGATGGTTCGCTGGCCCGGATCAATCTGGCTTCCGCTCCTTCGCGAACCGCTATAGCGCCGCTTATGGGAACGCCCCTCCGCGCAACGCCACATTGGCCTATGACGCCACCATTCTCGCAGCCGGTCTTGTGCGTTCCGCAGGCCCCGAGCGCTTCAGCGACCGCGTTTTGACCAACCCGCAAGGCTTTCTCGGCATTGACGGCGTGTTCCGCCTCTTGCCAAGCGGCCTGAACCAGCGCGGTTTGGCGATCTATGACGTCACAGGTTCCGGATCCCGGGCGATACAGCCCGCGCCGCGATCCTTCGCCCGTTAAGGACGCGTCAGAAAAAGACGTGGAAGTTGACAAGATTGCGCCCGAACAAGAATGATCAGGGGTTGAACACTATGCTGAACGGCAAACGCATTCTCCTGATCATCAGCGGCGGGATCGCAGCCTATAAATCGCTGGAGCTGATCCGCCGTCTTCGCCAACGCGGCGCCAATGTGCGCACGGTCATGAGCGCCGGCGCTTGCCAGTTTATCACCCCGCTGAGCGTCGGCGCGCTGAGCGGGGACAAGGTTTTCACCAAATTGTTCGACCGCGACGACGAGCACGACGTGGGACACATCCGCCTCTCCCGTGAAGCGGATATGGTTGTGGTCGCGCCCGCCAGCGCCGATCTAATGGCGAAAATGGCCAACGGTCTGGCCAATGATCTGCCAAGCGCCGTGCTTTTGGCCTGTGACAAACCCGTTCTTCTGGCCCCCGCCATGAACCCAATAATGTGGAACAACCCCGCAACCCGGCGGAACGCGGCGGCCCTATTGCAAGACGGGATTCGCTTCATAGGCCCCGCCGTGGGAGAAATGGCCGAACGCGGCGAAGCGGGCGTAGGGCGCATGGCCGAGCCCATGGAGATTTTAAACGCGATAGAGGCCCATTTCGCGCCAAAGCCGACGCCCCTCGCAGGGGCGCATGTGCTGATCACATCCGGACCGACCCACGAGCCGATAGATCCGGTGCGCTATATCGCCAATCGCTCTTCAGGCAAACAAGGCCACGCCATCGCCGCCGCCGCCGCCAAAGCCGGCGCCCAGGTGACATTAATTAGCGGCCCTGTTTCAATCGCTCCCCCTGCAGGGGTGACATTGGTCCGCGTTGAAACGGCGCGGGAAATGCTGGCGGCGGTCCAATCCGCCCTGCCAGCGGATATAGCGATCATGGCCGCCGCCGTCGCCGATTGGCGCGCGGAGAGCGGTTCAGCGCAAAAGCTCAAGAAGGACGGATCCGGCGCGCCCCCTCCCCTTGTCTTGAGTGAAAATCCGGACATTCTGGCGACCATCGGCAATTTACGAATCGGCAGACCGAAGCTGGTGGTCGGCTTCGCGGCGGAGACCCAGAACCTGATCGAAAATGCTCAAGGAAAGCTGCGGCGCAAAGGCGCCGATCTAATCGTCGCCAATGACGTGAGCCACCAACATGGTGTCATGGGCGGCGACGACAACACCGTTCGCCTTGTCAGCGCCGCTGGCGTCGAAGAATGGCCCAAACTCACGAAAGACGAGGTCGCGGCGCGGCTAATTGACCACTTGCGCCAATTGGTTCGTCCTTGACCCGCCTTCCGGCCCATCCATATTGCAGCGCGGCGCCTATTCCGGCTGCGGGCCGTCGTAGCCCTCAATAACGATCATATCCGCAACGGAGGCGGGCTTTCGCAGCGCCAGCGCGCGCGCGTATTCCGGTGAATGATAGCACTCAAGCGCCAATTCATAAGTTGGAAACTCAATCACCACATTTCTGGCGCGCGCCGTTCCCTCAAGACATTCAAACGTCCCGCCGCGCACGATGAATCGCGCCTGATATTTGCTGAAGGCGGCGGCGTTTTCCGCCACATAAGCCTTATAGGCGTCCGGGTCAGTCACATCGACGCGGCCAATCCAATATCCTTTAGCCATTTCTCTCTCCTTATGTTTCATGAACAGGCCTAACGAGACTTTCTCCGCCTGTGGTTTCAACCTCATAGCCAATGGTCGCGGTTAACGTGGCCTTAAAATGAACAGAATAGACTGGCGCATAATGGCGGGAAAATATTGAGGACCCATGACCCGGCGCCCCACGCGCAGACCGCGAATTGAGCCCAAATTGCATACGCCGCGTCGCAGAGCGCCCAAACTGCAGCTCGACGCTCCTGACCTCGACGCCCATGACGCGGCGGCGCGCGGCGGCGCTCGCGCGCGCAAAAAACCATCGCCTGCGAAAGCCGGGACAAAATCCGCGAACCGCGCTCAAGCCAAAGCTGGCGCCAGACGACGCAAGCCCGCACGAAAAAGATCCGGTAAGGGCGGCGGCTCCGGCTGGTTCTTGAAATTATTCAAACGCGCCGCCTATTGGGGACTGGTTCTCGGAATTTGGGCGATGATCGCCGTTGTCGGCGTTTTAGGCTATTACGCCTCCTTTTTGCCGCCCACGTCTGAATGGAAAGTTCCCGCTCGCGCGCCTAATGTGCAGATTGTCTCCGCCGGCGGCGCGCTTATCGCCAATCGCGGCAACACCGGCGGCGAAGCGGTGCGCCTTGAACAATTGCCCCCCTATTTGCCCGAAGCGGTGATCGCGATTGAAGACCGGCGCTACCGCCTGCATTTTGGCGTCGACCCCATTGGCTTGCTGCGCGCCGTCTATGTCAATTATACTGCGGGGACGCTCGTTCAGGGCGGCTCGACCATCACTCAGCAACTGGCGAAAAATCTGTTTCTGGAGCCAGACAGAACACTGCGCCGCAAGATGCAGGAAGTGGTTTTATCGCTTTGGCTAGAAGCGCGTTATTCCAAGAATGAAATCTTGGAGATGTATCTCAATCGCGTCTATCTGGGCGCGGGCGCTTATGGCGTGGACGCGGCCGCCCGCCGTTACTTTGGCAAATCAGCCCGGCTGGTGACGCTGGCCGAGGCGGCGACCCTCGCCGGACTCCTGAAAGCGCCCACCCGCTACGCCCCCACCAATAATCCCGATCTGGCGCGGCGACGCGCGCAGGTCGTGCTCGCGGCGATGCATGACACCGGATTTATCTCTGCGAAAGAGGCTAAAAACGCGATCTCCTCCCCAGCGCAAGTCGTCTCCCACCACGCCACCGCCAGCGAAAACTACGCCGCCGATTGGATCATGGAGCAATTGCCCAGCTTCATCGGCTCAATCGACGAAGACGTCATCGTCGACACCACCCTTGATCTGGACATGCAAAACGCGGCCGAAACCGTGCTGCGAAAAGCCTTGTCCGGCGAAGAGGGCCGCAAGCTTGACGTGCATCAAGGCGCCATCGTCACTCTGGACACGACAGGCGCGGTGAAAACCATGATCGGCGGAGTGAATTACGCCAAAAGCCAGTTCAACCGGGCGGTGAACGCCCACCGCCAACCCGGCTCCGCCTTCAAGCCATTCGTTTATCTGGCGGCGTTGGAAAATGGCATGACGCCCTCCACGATACGGGTGGACGAAGCAATTCGGCTCGGAAAATGGTCACCCAAAAACTATACGAAAAAGCACTATGGCCCGGTTACGCTGACGCAGGCGCTGGCGCTTTCGCTCAACACCGTCGCCGCGCGCCTGACATATGAACTTGGCCCCAAACGCGTGATCGCCGCCGCCAAGCGTCTTGGCGTCACTTCCGTTTTGAAAAACAATTTATCGATTTCCCTCGGCACCTCGGAAGTCACCCCGTTGGAGATCACCGCCGCCTATGCGCCCTTCGCCAATGGCGGTTACGGTGTCGTGCCTCACGCCATCCGCCGCATACGCACCGTGAGCGGCAAAACCCTCTACGCCCGGCGCGGCGACGGCCGCGGGCGCGTCATATCCCCTGACATTCTCGCCCAGATGAACGCCATGATGGCCGAAACGCTGCTTACCGGAACAGGCCGAAAAGCGCTTCTGCCCGGCCGTCCCGCCGGCGGTAAAACCGGCACCAGTCAGGACTTCCGCGACGCTTGGTTCATCGGCTACACAGGGGACCTAATCACCACCGTCTGGCTTGGAAACGATAACAACTCACCGACCAAGCGCGCAACGGGCGGCTCGCTTCCCGCCAAAATCTGGCGCGACGTCATGCTGGCCGATCATGCGCGTTTGCCAGTGGTCAGCCTTCCCGGCGTCGCTCGCATGCCCGTTCAAACGGCCACGCCCAGCGCGCGCCCAAGCGGCGCCGTCCCCCGCCCCCCCGCAGCGCTTGACGCCGGAGGCGGCGGACGCCCGATCCCACCGCCGTCCGTAACCAACGGCGATGGGCCGATTGATCTGTTGAAGCAGATATTCGGCGGCTAATCTGTACGGCGGCGCATGGGCTTTGAGTTGCCAAACGTCTCTTTTTCAAACGTCTTTGTGGCCTGTGCGAATCTAAACTTCGCGCGAACGCGTCATGGCGTAAAAAACCCCCAAAGCCGCCAGCCCGATAAAGGCCACAAAGAGCGAAAGCGGCAAACCGTCTTCCCCCAGCGTCGTGCTCACCGCAACGCCAATAATCGCCGCAAAGCTCATCTGCACGACGCCGCAAAGAGAAGACGCCGTACCCGCCATTCCGGGAAAGGGCATCAGCGCGCCCGCCTGCGCCTGCGGCAAGGTCAGCCCCACGCCGACCATATAGATCATCATCGGCGCGACCACAGCGAGCGGATGCGCAAGGGCGCTCAACACGCCGACAACCATCAAAACGCCGCCCAGCGCCAGACATGAGACGCCAAGACCAATGGTGAACTCCGCGCCGCGCCTGGGGCCGGTGCGCTGACCGATCAAGGTTCCAACAACATAAGCTCCAGCGCAAACCCCAAAGGAAACGCCGAAAAGAATAGGCGTTTGCCCATAAACGTCCTGCAAGACGAAAGACGAGCCGGAGATAAACGCGAAAAGGCCGCCATAAGTCAGGGCGATCAGGGCAAGAAAGCCCCGAAAATTGCGATTTTTCAAGAGGTCAGCGAAGTTGCGAAAAATCGCGACCAAGGAAAACGGCGACGTTTCGCGCTGACGCAAAGTTTCCGGCAAGCCTTTGCCGATGGAGAAAAGAAGAAAAACGCCAAAGCCGACGCACACGAAAAACACCGCGCGCCACCCAGCGCTCGCAGCGATAACCCCGCCAAAAAATGGCGCAATAGCCGGCACAAGCCCCATGATCGACCCCATGCGCGCCAGCTCCTGCCCCGCCCGCTGCCCCTCATAAAGATCCCGCACGACCGCGCGCGCCAAAACAATGGGGGCGGCCGCGCCGAGCGCCTGAAAGAACCGCGCGACAATAAGAAGATCTATCGTCTGCGCGAAAGCGCACCCCAAACTTGAAATCATATAAAGCGCGACGCCGCCAAGCAGAACGGGACGACGCCCGATTCGATCCGCCATTGGTCCATAAAAAATTTGGCCAAACGCGAATCCGATCAGAAAAACCGATAAAGTCAGCTGGGTGGCTTCATTGGTCGCGCCCGTGTCCCGCATGATTTGCGGCAGCGCCGCCAAATACATATCCGTCGACAACGGGCCAAGCGCCGTCAGCGCGGCGAGAAGCCCGGTCAACGCCCAAGTGTTTGGCTTCAGCATGAGTGCATCCTTTGATCCGGCCGTTTTACACGCGCCAACTATCCGTAACAATGAAGATGAGCGCCGTGGGTTCGCAGCCACTCTCGGGCCAAATCCGTTTGCGGCGCCAACTGACGACACAAGGTCCAAAACTGTGGACCATGGTTCATTTGCGCCAAATGCGCCACTTCATGAGCCGCCACATAGTCAAGAATATCCGGCGGCGCCAGCACCAATCTCCATGAAAACGACAACCGCCCATTAGAGGCGCAAGAACCCCAGCGGCTGCGCGTGTCGCGAACGGAAATGCCTGTAGGCGCTTTCCCCAAAGCGCGCGCGTGCCGCGCCACCGCCGCTTCCAGATCAAAAAGCGCTTGCTGCTTCAGCCATTTCTCCAATTTGCGCGCCAGATGCGCCTCGTCGCCCGGAACGACGATCTCACGCACGCCGTCCGTCGCCTCGCGCGCCTCAACCAGACCTCTAAGCTTTCCCGACAATGCGATCCTGTGCTCCACCCCGCGAAGGGGCGCCAAACCACCCACCATGAACGCGCGCGCTTGCGGGCGTTTGGCCAGACGCTCCGCCAGCCAATCGCTGTGGCTTTGAACAAAGCCACAGGCGCGCGCCAGCGTTCCCCCTTTGGGCACAGTCACAACTGGCGTCGACGCGCCAACCGGCAAACGTAACAAATACCGCTTCGCCCTAGGGTTACGCTTGATTTTCACCTGAATGGACGCCTCCCCGGCCACAACGTCAATAGTGTCCGGCCACGCCGTTTCACTGGACTTTCGGGAAAAAAGCGTTCGAGCTCTCATGAAGCTTCATGTTCGCGAGCGACCAGATCGGCGAACCTCAGAGGAGCCTCTCCGGTAAGCGGATTTTTCGCCGACCACTTATAGCCAATCGTTTCAAACCGCATTGATTTTGCGTCAAACATCAGCAGGCGCCCCAGCAAGCCTTCGCCAAAGCCGACAATTTCCTTAATCGCCTCCAGCGCCTGCAGCGCGCCCATCGTTCCGGCGAGGGCGCCAAGAACGCCAGCCTCCGCGCAGCTCGGCAGCAAGCCTTCCGGCGGCTTTTTGGGAAACAGGCAGCGATAACTGGGGTTCCACGCGCCCTCCGCCCCCCGCTCATAGGGCTTCAGCAACGTCAGAGACCCGTCAAACGTTCCAAGCGCCGCGTTGACCAAAGGCTTGCTCGCATAAAAACAAACGTCGGAAACCAGATAACGGGTTGCGAAATTATCCGAGCCGTCAATCACCAGATCATATCGAGAGACCAGCGACATGGCGTTCTGGGACGTCAGGCGCACGGGGTGCGGCTCCACCTTCACATGTGGATTGAGCCGCGAAATCGCCAAAGCGGCGCTCGCGACTTTCGGCTCTCCGAGCTGTTCGGTGTCATGAATGACCTGCCGCTGAAGATTCGATAAAGACACGGTGTCGTCATCGACGATCCCCAGCGTTCCAACTCCCGCCGCGGCCAGATATTGCAACACCGGCGCGCCAAGCCCTCCAGCTCCCAGCACCAAAACCCGCGCGGCTTTTAATTTTTGCTGACCGGGGCCGCCAACGTCGCGCAAGACGATATGACGCGCGTAACGTTCCAATTCAGCGGAGCTAAGGCTCATGAGAATGTCCTAACCAAGTAAACGTCCCACCAGTTTCGCCGTGTAATCAACCATGGGAATAATCCGGGCGTAATTCAGCCGAGTCGGGCCAATTACCCCCAAAACCCCGACAATGCGTTGTTCGCTATCGCGATAAGGCGAGACGATCAAGGAAGAGCCGGACAAAGAAAACAGATTATTTTCCGAGCCTATAAAAATTCGCACCCCATCGCCTTGCTCCGCAAGACCAAGCAACTGGATAAGATCCCGCTTGTTCTCCAGATCGTCGAACAACAGGCGAATGCGCTCTAGCTCCCCCGCGGCCTCCAGATCCGTCAGAAGATTGGACCTGCCGCGCACGATCAACGTTCCCGGATCATCCTGGCTGCCTCCCCATGTGGCGATGCCGTCTTCAACCAGCTTGGCGGTTAGACGGTCCAGTTCCGCCTGATTATCCGTGCGCTGACGCTCCAGTTCCTGCCGAACCTCCGACAAGGTTCTCCCGCGAATGAGGCTTGTCAGATAATTCGACGCCTCGATCAGGGCCGAGCTGGGCAACCCCGCCGGCAAATCGATAATCCGGTTCTCCACGGAGCCTTCCTCCGCCACCAGAACCACAAGCGCCTTCAACGGCTCGATGCGCACGAACTCCACGTGGCGCAAGCGAATGTCCGTTTTATGAGTCAACACCACCCCCGCGCCGCGCGAAAGGCCGGAAAGCATCTGGCTCGCCTCGGTCAAAACTTGCTCCGGCGTGCGTTCGCGGCGCTGAGCCCGCACCTGAACCTCGATCCGCTCGCGCTCTTCACGGGTCAAATCCCCCACTTCCAGCAGCGCGTCGACGAAAAACCGTAACCCCCCCTCGGTGGGCATTCTGCCTGCCGACGTATGGGGCGAATAGAGCAACCCCAAATGCTCCAGATCCGCCATAACATTGCGGATGGAGGCGGGAGACAACTGAACCGAGAGCATACGCGCCAGATTTCGCGACCCCACCGGCTCGCCCGTATCCAAATAGCTCTCGACGATAGATCGAAAAATTTCTCTTGAGCGCTGATCCAGCTCGCTCAAACTGACCGATGGCGCGCCAATATTCACCCGAACCTCACTCCAAAATCATTACGCTGATTTGAACCGTTGCATTTGCGCCTATGATAGAGACTATCGTGCGAGATTTAAGAGGTAAATTGCACTGTTTTAAAAACGGGCCTTTACGCCTGACGCGCCCCAGCGCTAAAAGGCGGCGACGAACATGGATCAAAGCGGTTTGAAACGCCGATTAAATGAAAGGGACAGGAATGCGACCGTCCAAACGAGCTCCTGATGAATTGCGCTCCGTCACTCTTGAACGGCAAGTGTCAAAACACGCTGAAGGGTCCTGCCTAGTGAAATTCGGCGACACCCATGTGCTGTGCACCGCCTCCCTTGAAGAACGGATTCCGCCATGGCTGCGCGGCCAGAACAAAGGCTGGGTTACGGCGGAATACGGCATGTTGCCCCGGGCGACCGGAGAACGCATGCGCCGGGAAGCCTCCGCCGGAAAACAATCCGGCCGGACGCAGGAAATTCAGCGCCTGATCGGGCGTTCTTTGCGCGCCGTCGTGGATTTGAAAGCACTGGGAGAGCGCCAGATTTCCGTAGACTGCGACGTCATTCAAGCCGATGGCGGCACACGCACCGCGGCCATCACCGGCGCATGGGTCGCGCTCCATGATTGCCTGAGCTGGATGAAGGCGCGGGACATGATCACCGCTCCCGTATTGACGGACCAGATCGCCGCCATTTCTTGTGGCATCTACAACGGAACGCCTGTTCTTGACCTTGATTACGCAGAAGATTCTCAAGCGGAGACCGATGCGAATTTCGTCATGACCGGTTCTGGCGGAATTGTTGAAATTCAAGGCACTGCGGAAGGCGCTCCATTCTCGGAAGACGAATTCCAACAGCTTTTGGGCCTCGCCAAAGGCGGCGTTGGTCGTCTCGTTGATTTACAAAAAATGGCGATCGCGTAAAATTTCGCCATCCAAAGACGTCACCAAGAAGGATCAAGCGTTCTTGTCTGAGAAATATCTGGAACCAGGAAAGCTATGTCTGGCGACTCATAACAAGGGAAAGCTGCGCGAAATTCGCGAAATAATGGCTCCTTTTGGATTTGAGGTGGCGTCGGCGGCGGAGCTTGATCTGCCGGAGCCGGAAGAGACCGGTTCGACCTTTGAAGCCAACGCCGAGCTGAAAGCTCTCGCCGCGGCCAAGGCCAGCGGTTTGCCGTCTCTCGCTGACGACAGCGGCTTTTGCGTTGAGGCTCTGGACGGGGCGCCGGGGATTTATTCCGCGCGCTGGGCCGGGCCGGACAAGGACTTCAACATGGCCATGCGCCGTATTGAAGAAAAGCTGCAATCACTGGGCGCCCAAACGCCGCAACAGCGCCAAAGCTCCTTCGTGTCGGTTCTATGTCTGACGTGGCCGAATGGAGAGAGCCGGGTGTTTCGCGGCGAAGTTTTCGGGACGATGGTTTGGCCGCCGCGCGGCGATCAAGGCTTCGGTTATGACCCGATATTCTTGCCCAAAGGCGAGACAAGAACTTATGGGGAAATGCCCTCTATGGAAAAAAACGCAACCTCCCATCGCGCCATCGCCTTCAGCAAATTCAAAGCGGCGTGCATCGGCAAACAATGATAAAACAACCGGACGGAGGCTTTGGAATCTACGTGCATTGGCCGTTTTGCGCAGCCAAATGTCCCTATTGCGACTTTAACAGCCATGTTCGCCACACGGCGATTGACCAAGCCCGTTACGCGGCTGCCTTTGAACGTGAGCTTGAACATTTCGCCGCTCTGACCCCGGGCCGGGAAGTGCAATCGATCTTTCTTGGCGGCGGCACGCCTTCGCTCATGGAGCCGACCACGGTCGGCCGCATTCTCGATAAAATCAGCGCGTTATGGAGCGTTTCTCCAACCGTGGAAGTCTCTCTTGAAGCCAACCCCTCAAGCGTTGAAGCGGAGCGTTTCAAAGGCTACAGAGCGGCGGGCGTCAACCGCGTCTCCCTAGGCGTTCAGGCTTTGAACGATCACGACTTGAAGCTTCTCGGCCGCCTGCATGACACGGCTCAGGCTCGCGCCGCCATTGAGATCGCCCGCCAAACCTTCCCCCGCCTGTCTTTCGATCTCATCTACGCCCGTCCCAACCAAAGCGTCGAGGCATGGCGCGCGGAGCTGGGTCAAGCCATCGACCTAGCGGCGGATCACCTATCTCTCTATCAATTAACCATAGAGCAGGGCACGCCGTTTTTCGCGCTGCACAAGGCGGGGAAACTTATCGTTCCTGATCAGGACGTCGCCGCCGACCTGTTTGAAGCGACGCAGGATTTATGCGCGGCGCGCGGCCTTCCCGCCTATGAAGTCTCCAACCACGCCGTTCCGGGAGCGGAATGTCAACATAACCTGATCTATTGGCGTTACGGCGATTACGTTGGCGTCGGCCCCGGCGCCCATGGACGCATTAGCGTCGGATCCACCAAACGGGCGACATCGGTTGAACCGCACCCAGAAACTTGGCTTGAAAATGTCGAGGGACACGGTCACGCCAGCATTGAGGATCAACCGCTTACCGAAGAAGAACAGGGCGACGAGTTTCTCCTCATGGGTCTGCGTCTCGTGGAGGGCGTGGATTTATCGCGCTACGAACAAATTTCCGGACGCTCCGTTGACACGCGCCGGCTCACCCAATTACTCGACCATGGAATGGTGGAGTTGATTGGCAATCACGGCGTGCGCGCCACCCCTGACGGCGTTTATGTTCTGGACGCGGTCGTCGCAGATCTTGCGTCCTGACGTCAGTTTCCCCCTTGAAGTTCAGCCCCTGAAAGGCGCTAAAATTGAAGTTTTTAAATTTTGCATTGCAAAATACACCCACCGCAGTGCAAAATAACCTCAGTAAGCCTGAGCAATCGCTTTGCAGGCGCGTCTTGTTTGAGAGAAATTTCTTTCAAACAAGACGCGCCGTTGCGTTGATGCAGAACATTGCTTTAGTCTTTTGCGATGCGAAATTCCGATCGCCGTCAGTTTCGCCTGATCAGGCGCAGTAGATCAGGCGAAATAATTGTCGGCTAAGGGATCGAGAGGATCGATCACGTGCCTTATTATCATATGTATGAATTCAACCATGCCGCCATCAGCCCCGCGCGCGCGGCGGCGGATATGACCAAGTTTTACTTTCGTAATCCGCTCAATCCATTGTCGCACACCAACTACGGCCGCTCTGTCGTCGCCGCGTGCGAATTATTCGAGCGCACCACCCGTCGATATGACAAGCCGGAATTCGGATTGCACGAAACCACCGTTGACGGCGTCGTCGCCGCAGTGACGGAAAAGATCGTTTGGGAAAAGCCCTTTTGCAAGTTACTGCATTTCGCCCGCGCCAAGGCAGGCGAGAACGATCCTAAAATGTTGATTGTCGCCCCCATGTCCGGGCATTACGCCACGCTTTTGCGCGGCACCGTCGAAGAAATGCTGCCTCATGCGCATGTTTACATCACCGATTGGGCGGATGCGCGAATGGTGCCTTTGGCCGATGGCCGCTTCGATTTGGACGATTTTATCGATTACATTATCGAAATGCTCCAGCACCTTGGGCCCAACACCCATGTGATTGGCGTTTGCCAGCCCTCTGTTCCCGTTCTCGCCGCCGTTGCGGTGATGGAGCGTAACAATGATCCGGCGGCGCCGGCGACAATGACCTTGATGGGCGGACCAGTGGACACCCGCGTCGCTCCCACCGCGGTCAACGATCTGGCCATGAGCAAGGGCATCGACTGGTTCCGCCAGAACGTTATCATGAAAGTGCCTTTCCCCCATCCCGGCTGCATGCGCGACGTTTATCCCGGCTTCCTCCAACTCTCCGGCTTTATGAGCATGAATTTGGATCGTCATGTCAGCGCTCATGGCGACTTTTTCCAACATCTCGTTGACGGCGACGGCGACAGCGCTGAAAAACATCGCGATTTCTATGACGAATATCTGGCGGTGATGGATCTTAGCGCCGAGTTTTATTTGCAAACCGTCGAAACCGTATTTATCGAACACGCTTTGCCCAAAGGCGAGATGACCCACCGGGGAGCGCCCATCGACTGCGCCACGATCCGACGCACCGCCCTTTTGACGATTGAAGGCGAAAAAGACGACATCACTGGCCGCGGCCAGACCCGCGCCGCCCATGATCTTTGCGCCAATCTGCCCGAAACGATGAAGGCTCATTATGAACAGCCTTCCGTTGGTCATTACGGCGTGTTCAACGGCTCGCGCTTCCGGGGACAGATCGCCCCTCGCATTCGCGATTTCATCAAGACGCACGACCAAAAGCCCAAGACGGCGGCGAGCAAGAAAAAGTCCCTCTCAACAGCGGCGCTCCAACCCTCCGCCCCCCAGTCGTCCATACCTCAAAGCACCGAAGACGCGCTCGCCATCCCTCCCAAAGTCACGCCCAAAAAGGCGACTGAACCCACCCGCGACGATCTCAAGATGATCACCGGCGTTGGCCCGAAGCTGGAAAAGCAGTTAAACGAGGCGGGCTTTGTCCGTTTCGCGCAAATCGCCGCCTTGACGCCCGCTGAAGTGGACGAGCTGAATTTGAAGCTGAACTTGCGCGGACGAATCACCCGCGACGACTGGATCGGACAAAGCGCTGAGCTGGCGAAAACCGCCGACCGTTCCTGATCTCTCCATTTGCGTTTGGCCGCAACCCTCTCCAGAGTGGTTTGGTTTGCGGCCAAGTTGTTTTCAAGGTCGCCATTGAAAAAAGCCGTATTAACAACCATATCTGGGATGTAGTTCTAACAATTGGAGAAAAAATGTCTTCTTGTTCAGTTCTAAAACCCGGATGGTCTCCAGCCACTATTGGCTTGATGGTTCTGGGATTTATCGTTTTTTGGCCTTTAGGCTTGGCGATGCTTGCTTATATTCTTTGGGGACATCGTTTTTCGGACATGGCTCAAGACGCCAAAGACCAATGGCGCGCTTCTCCGTTAAATCGCGCCATGAACGGTTCGAGTTCTATGGAGCGAACGGGAAATGTCGCCTTCGATGAATATCGCGCCAAAGAACTTAAGCGTCTTGAAGAGGAAAAAGCCAAGCTGGACGCCATGCGCTCCGAGTTTGACAGCTTTTTAAGAGACTTGCACCGCGCGCGCGATCAAGAAGAGTTTGATCGTTTCATGTCCAAACATGGACGCGGCGCGCCTTCAACTGGCGATTCTGTTTGAATAGTTCTTCATCCGAATTCAAACAACCGAATCAAAAGTGATTTTAAAAAACAAAAAGCCGCAACGTCGCCGCTGCGGCTTTTTGCTTAAGAATGGCGCGCGTCTCAGTTAGGCTGAGAATTCGCCGGCGCCTGATTCTCAAGGTTTTGGCGATAAAGCGCCGCAAAGTCGATTGGATCAAGCATCAGCGGCGGGAAGCCGCCATTACGGGACGCTTCAGCCAGAATATTCCGCGCGAAGGGGAACAGCATGCGTGGACATTCGATCATTACGAATGGATGCAGGTGCTCTTCAGGAACGCCGGTGATGCGGAACACGCCAGCGTAAACCAACTCGATCGCGAACAATGTGAATTCGCTATTCTCCGCCTTGGCGTTAAGCGTCAACACGACTTCAAACTGGTCGTCGCCAAGTTTCTGGGCGCCGACATTGACGTTAATGTCGAGTTTAGGTTGTTCACCCGGCTGCAAAGACCGCGGGGCGTTTGGATTTTCAAACGAAAAATCCTTGATATACTGCGCGAGAATGTTCATTCCGGGGGCAGCACCAGCGTTCTCGGACTGCGGTGCGTTCTCGGCGTCGTTTGTATTGCTCATTTGTTTCTTCCCGTTCTCGGTCGGCTTGATGCGGGCAAATCGCGTTGAAACCCGAAATGACTATGGAGCCGTAAAGCCGGTTCCTAGGGCTGGCTAGCATGTACCGACCACTTGACACAAGTATCTTTCAGTATTTGGGAAGTCGTAGCGTATTAATCTATCGAATGATAAATACACCAAACGCAAGACACGCCAAACCTCTCTCAAGAAGCAACTGGCCGGCCTGCGCCATAGCAATAGCTACGTCATGCGAACTTCTTCACGTGGAGGCCCGGCAGAGACAGCACAGCGGGTTCAACTTAGCCAGGACAAGCTCTAGAGGATATCTCCAGATGGTCACCGACATGAGTGTCGAATTACCTTTGCAGCATCGACGTTTGAAACTCGACACGCTGGTGCGCCTTCGGTGGCTGGCGGTGGCGGGACAAACCTCGGCTCTTGTGGTTGTGCAGTTTCTTCTGGGATATCCGCTGCCAATGGGCATGTGTTTCGCTCTCGTGGCCCTGTCAGCTTGGTTGAACGTCTTTTTAAAAATCCATTCACCGGCGACGACGCGCATTTCCGAACGATCCGCCTCAATCCAACTTGGTTATGACCTGTTTCAGATGGGCGGGCTTCTGGCTCTTACCGGAGGCCTTGGAAACCCTTTCGCATTTTTGCTGCTCGCTCCGGTGATGATTTCCGCCACGGGGCTCTCGGCTCACAAAACCATTGTTCTTGGTTTGCTCGCAGCCGTTGTCGCAACCGTTATCTCGATTTGGCACTTGCCATTGCCTTGGCCCGTCGAGCAAACCTTTTTTCTGCCGCCTGTCTATGCGGTAGGGGTGTGGATTTCCCTCGTTTGCTGCCTCGCGTTCATGGCCATTTACGCGTTCCGGGTGGCTGAAGAGGCGCGTCTACTCGCCAACGCCCTCGCCGCGAGCGAGCTGGTTCTGGCGCGGGAGCAACATTTAAACGCCCTAGACGGCCTCGCCGCCGCCGCCGCCCATGAACTTGGAACGCCGTTGGCGACCATCTTCCTAGCCGCTAAAGAACTCAGCAGGGAGTTCGACGCCAACGACCCAAGAGCGGAGGACGTCGCGCTGATCCGCTCGCAAGCCGAGCGTTGCCGCGACATTCTCGCCAAACTAACGTCCCTTTCTTCCGACCGCGACCAGCATTTCACCCGAATGCCTCTGTCCCAGCTTCTGGAGGAGGTTGTCGCTCCGCATCGCGAATTCGGCGTTGATATCTCTATCGCCGCGACCGGCGACGGTGAAGAACCCATTGGCGAGCGCAATCCCGCCATTCACTATGGACTGGGAAACCTTCTGGAGAACGCCGTCGACTTCGCCGCCAGCGCCGTGAAAGTTCGCGCTTTCTGGGATGCGCAAACCGTCAACATAGAAATCACCGATGACGGCCCCGGATTTTCTTCCGATATGATGGCCCGTTTGGGCGAGCCATATGTGACGGAACGCAGTCGCGACCCCGCCCGCATTGGAGCCATCTCTCGTCTGGAGGATGAACCCGGTGAAAAAGCGGGGGGACTTGGCCTTGGATTTTTCATCGCCAAAACATTGCTGGAGCGAACGGGCGCCAGCCTGTCCCTGAGCAACCGGCGCCCAGAAACCGGCGCTTTGGTCACTATTTCCTGGCCGCGCGGGATTATGGACGATGAAAAACACGGAAGGCAACGCGCCTTCGCCACCTCCAACGCGGCGAAATCGCCAGCGCATAGATTATAATGGCTCGATGGCGCCACTTGGAATGTGGCGATATAGATATCCTTAGACGAATCTATATAATAAATGACTTGAAATTAATGACGCGTCTTTGGTCTAGCAGGTTCAGGCCACAAAGCTGACAATGAAACGGATATAAAGATGACAGACCAATCCGGCCTTGATGAGACGGTGCAAGACTGGCGCCTGCTTATTGTAGATGATGATCGCACGTTTCAGCAACGCCTAGCGCGCGCCATGGAGAAACGCGGTTTTGAAACCTCCACGGCCGACGGCGTGCGCGAGGCCATCGCCAAGGTCGTCGCGCAGCCACCCGCCTTCGCCGTTGTCGACATGCGTCTTGAAGACGGAAGTGGGTTGGATGTGATTGAAGCCATACGGCTCCGCCGCCCGGACTGTCGCGCCGTGATTCTCACCGGCTACGGCAATATCGCCACAGCGGTGACCGCCGTGAAACTTGGCGCCATCGACTATCTGGCCAAGCCTGCTGACGCTGATGAAGTTTTCGCCGCGCTTACTCGCGGAGACGACGAAAAAGCCCCCCCGCCGGAAAACCCGATGTCAGCCGACAGGGTGCGATGGGAGCACATTCAACGAATATATGAATTATGCGACCGCAATGTCTCCGAAACGGCAAGACGTTTGAACATGCACCGGCGCACCTTACAACGCATTTTGGCCAAACGCGCGCCGCGCTAATCGCGCCTCACGAGAGGCCACCCGCCTATTGGCGCAGGCCTGACGAATGCATCTGGCAAGATTGTCACGCTGCGTCATAAATCTGCCCCGCCACCTCTCTCCACCGTTGCCATATAGGATGCGTCAGCGCTAGCTTGCAGAAAATGGTGGCTTTAATTGAGGGGGGAGAAAAATGTCGAGGGCGGCGCAATTCACAACGGCAAGCGCGATTGGCGCCTTGTCCCTGATCTTTTCCCCCTTCGCCGCCGCGCCGGTCAACGCGAGCAAAGGCGACCGCCTTCCCCGCTCGCAAAGCGCAAATCAGGCGCTGGATGCAGCTCCGCACGAAGGCCGTTATGAAATAAGATTCTCTCCCTCCTATAACGGGCTTTGGACTTATGACCCGCCCACATGCGACGCCCTCACCAATATTGACAGCGCGCCGAGCGGGTCAGCCATCGCGCTTTTTCGTGGATTGCTGGAAGTTCCCGGACTGCAATGCCAAATCTATCGCTCGACATTCACTGACAACGGCGAGCGACAAACAGCGGACATGCGCTGCATAGACGACACGGAGGTGGAAAGCGTTACGTCTGTGACCGTCACCCCCGCCGATGGCGATAAATTACGCCGGATCTCGGTGAAGATCGCAAGTTCCCAGCCGCAAATATTCGAGTTTTGCCGCGAAATCACCAAACCGCTCTCAGCTTGGTGATCAGAGCGCTTTTTTCAATTGTTTACAAATTGTTTTCAAAACCTGAACACGGGCGAATTTCTTATCTTCCGCCGCCACAAGCGTCCACGGCGCATAGCTGGTGGACGTCCTATCCACCATATCAGCGGCGGCGTGGGCGTAGTCGTCCCACTTCAAGCGATTGCGCCAATCCTCGTCCGTGATCTTGAATTGCTTATACTCTGTGTCTTTGCGCGCTCTGAACCGCGCAAGTTGCTCCTCTTCGCTAATCGCCAGCCAGAATTTACACACCACGGCGCCAAAGGCGTCCAGGTCCGCCTCAAAATTATTGATCTCATTGTAAGCGCGCAGCCAATCCGCCTCCGAACAAAAGCCTTCCACTCTCTCAACCAACACCCTTCCATACCAGGAACGATCAAAAAACGCGGCCCGTCCCTTGGGCGGCAGCCGGTTCCAGAACCGCCAGAGATAGGGGTGGGCAAGCTCATCCTCGGTTGGCGCGGCGATGGGGTGAACTCTGTAAAGCCGCGGGTCAAGCGCCGTAATAACCCTTCTGATCGCCCCGCCTTTACCCGCCGCGTCGTTTCCCTCAAACGCGCAGATCAACGATACGTCACGAAAACTCTTTTTATCCGACAAGCGCGCCAATTCATTTTGCCAATGCTCTAATTCTTTGGAGTAGTCGCTTTTCGAAATCGTCTGATCGAGGTCGATGGCGCTGATGGCGAACTGGCGTAAAACGCCGCCAATCACGGCAGGCTGCGCCCTCACATGCGCTTTTTCCTGCGAAAGCCTATTACGTAAAGCTTCCCTCAAAATCTGCCCCAGAGCCAAATCCCGATACTCTCGGTCTTTCGAAGGAATGACAAACCAGGGCGCCACAAGCGTCGAGGTTCTAAGCGTAACTTTTTCAATCACTTCCTGAGCGCGTTCACAATTCTTCTGGTTGGTCCACTCCTCCAGAAGATGCCGTTTACGCCGATGCGTTCCCTCAATCGCCTTGAGACGCTTCTTCTGATCTTCAGGGCTTAAGGAAAACCATAATTTGAGGATCAGGACGCCATCTTCCGCCAGCATTTCTTCAAAACGGGCGATCTTGTTGAGTTCGCGTTCAAATTCATCCTCGTCACTGCGCCCCATAACCAGATTACGCATCGGCTCCTGATACCAGGACGAAATCACCACAGAAATATCGCCGCGCTGCGGTAGGTCGCGCCAAAAACGCCAATAAGGCGGGCGCTGGCTTTCGTCTTCAGTTGGAACGTCATAAGCGTTGCAAATCAGATGTCTCGGATCCATCCATTCATACAGCCGCGCCAAAGCCTCGCTCTTACCCGCGCCATCCACCCCGGCGATCACGACGACGACCGAGAATTTACGCTCCTCGATAAGTTCAAGCTGCGCCTCCAGCAACTCGGTCCTCAATTCCGGCTCTAGCGCCTTGAACTCTTTTTTCGACAGATTTTGTGGCAATGTGGCCGATAGAAACATGACGCGACTCCATTATTCGTTCGCACTCCCATCATAGTTACAAGAATTATGATGATTTTCAGCAAAACCGGCGAAATAATTTCGCTGCAAACCTCAGCCTGAAGAGGGGGTCACCCGGCGCATGGTCAGATTTACCCGTCCCGGCGCCTCAAGCAAAGTTGAAGTTTTCGGCAACAAACGGTCAACGCCGTGAAAGGCCAGACGAGCGCGACCCGCCAAAACAATCGCATCCCCCGAACGTAAATGCAGTGAACGCGTCGGGTCGTTTCGTGACGCTCCCCCAATGCGAAAAACCGCCGTATCGCCAAGAGACAATGAGACCACAGGCGCATCCAGCGCCCTCTCGTCACGGTCCTGATGAAGCCCCATGCGCGCGCCCACGCCATAGTAATTGATCAGACAAGCTTCAGGCGCCGGCGCGCCGCGCGCAAGTTCGCTCCAAACGCGGACCAAGCTTTCCGGCATCGCCGGCCAAGGCTCGCCCGTAATCGGATGAAAAGGTTGATAACGATAACCATGGATGTCGGACACCCACCCAAGCGATCCGCAATTCGACATTCTTACTGAAAAAGGCTTGCCCGTGCGCGGCGTAACGGGCTGAAACAACGGCGCCGCGCGAATAATGTCGCGCAACTCATCCACCAAAGACGCCTGCCCTGCTCTATCAAGATAGTCAGGGCAATAAACGCAGCCGTCGGGAGTTCGAATTTGAGAAAATGCCATGCTTCATGATGCAAAAACGCGCGGGCATGGCAAGTCGTTTCCCATGTTGCTCTTTCACCTGTGAACTACAAACGCGCCCCCCAACGTCTCCATAAATCAACGCATATGCAAAATCTGCCCTCAGCATCAGTCAAACGCAAAAGCGGCGGCCGTTTCACTTTTTTGCTGTCACATAAGAGAACTCACTTTTCTCGGGAATTCCAAACCGCAAATACTCCATCGGAGAGAAGCCGCCCATACTCGGGGTATTCAAGAAAGCTTTAGCCTCCTCTTCTCGCCGTTGATCTTCCAACCATTCGCCCAGCACTTGAAGTTCTAACGCGACGTCTCCCACTTCATTCGTGCTTTGTGGACCATGAAACCTAGAGCGTGAAACAAAAGCCGTTGAATCAGACGTTTTTTTTGGGGGGGGGCTATATAATGATCGTTTGGCGCCCGCCGAAGAACAACGCATCTTATCGGGTTCTTTTAGAAAGGTCTCGGCCGTTTCACATTCCAAATGAAGCCGCGATTTTTTATTCCAACCCACCTGATTATCTTCTTTATTTTTTCTCATTCCTTCATAGAAAGAAAAATCGTCAGATTTGTATTTAGGATTTATATCCTTTCCTTTAGAGAATATTGCTTCAATATTTTTAGAGCAATCATATTTGCGCTCGGAATCAGCAATTTTATAAGCAATATCTTTTGACCTTTGCGGCTTTGTTATTTTCTCAGACTCTGGCAAACCCTCCACTTCATATTTTATCAATGAACAAACGCTAGGTTGGCGTGCAAACTTCTCGTGCATTTCGGCAAATCTGGCGCTCCGAAGCGAAAAGGCGGGCATGTCCGCATTTGAGCCCAAACTCTGACGCGGGGAATTGGGGGAGGGAACAGTAGTGCTTTCCATTTTACACCTCTCTTAAGTTTTGCAAAACAAGTAACCAAGAGAATCGTAAAATCGCCCAATACATTTATCTTAATATCAATCACACAAACACGGGCGCCTTACCCATCTTTAAAGTTTGATGGATTACCCTTTGGCGTTGAAGAAACACTTCGTGCAAAAGCATGCGAAATTATAAGGGGGAACAGGCAATGTCGTTTTTGCCGAAATCAATTATTACGGTGCTGGACGCGATTGCAGGCCTTTTCGCGCTCGGCGTAATCGCCGGCATAATCGGCTTAATTGTCCTGTTCATTGTCGACAAGCGTCAACATCATGACGCCATTCGTCACAATTTTCCGATCATTGGCCGCTTTCGCGACATTTTCATCGATCTTGGCGAATTTTTTCGGCAATATTTCTTCGCCATGGACCGGGAGGAAATGCCGTTCAACCGCGCTGAACGGAACTGGTGCGATCACGCCGCCAACGGCGAGAGCAATACGGTCGCCTTCGGCTCAACCAAAAACCTGACGCCCCCAGGAACCGCCATATTCGTCAACGCCCCCTTCCCGCCGCTGCTGGGCGACAGGGCGGAGTCCCAATCGCTCCAAATCGGCCCCTATGCGCGCCAGCCATATCTGGCGAAGTCTTTCCACAATATTTCGGGCATGAGCTTCGGCGCCCTTTCGTCCCCCGCAGTGCGCGCCCTCTCGCACGGCGCAAAAGCGGCGGGCTGTTGGATGAACACCGGTGAAGGCGGCCTTTCTCCCTATCATGAGGAAGGGGGCTGCGACATCGTCTTTCAGATCGGCACGGCCAAATACGGCGTACGCGACAAAGACGGCGGGTTGGACGATAAAAAGCTGAAAGCCATTGCTGACAAACCCCAAGTGAAAATGATTGAAATTAAACTGGCGCAAGGGGCGAAGCCGGGAAAAGGCGGCATGCTCCCAGGCGAAAAAGTTACGGCGGAAATCGCCGCGGTTCGAGGCATTCCCGAAGGCCAGCCCTCCATTTCCCCGAACAGACATCCGGAAATAGGCTCCGTGAGCGAGCTTCTGGATTTCATCGCTCATGTGCGCGAGCTCACCGGCCTGCCCACGGGCTTCAAGACCGTCATTGGCGATTTCGCCTGGATTGAGGACCTCTGCCAGCAAATCAAACAACGCGGACTAGAGCACGCTCCAGATTTTATCACAATTGATTCAGGCGACGGGGGCACGGGCGCGGCCCCCATGCCCTTGATCGATAACGTTGGCCTGACGATCCGCGAATCTCTACCCGCCGTTGTCGATATTTTATCCCAGAACGGCTTGAAGGATCGCGTCAAAGTGATCGCTTCGGGCAAACTCGTCACCCCTTCGCATGTGGCCCTCGCCTTGTGCGGCGGCGCGGACTTCATTGTTTCCGCTCGCGGGTATATGTTCGCTCTTGGCTGCATTCAGGCGCTCAAATGCAACAAAAACACCTGTCCTACGGGCATCACCACCCATGATCCCCATTTACAATCGGGTCTGGATCCCATGGAAAAATCTGTTCGAGTCGCCAATTTTTGCAACAACATCCGCAAGGAAGTTGAAATGATCGCCCATTCCTGCGGCGTGAGCGAGCCGCGCCAGCTTCGCCGCAAGCACGTGCGCGTCGTGCAACCCAATGGGCGCACGGCGCCTTTAGACCATTTATACCCTAATCTGGGGGGCGTGGAGAACCGGCCGGAGTAATTTCCGATCGCTCTTCTGGAAAACTCCGTTTCACTTCGAGGGCCGTTGGGCGGCGCTTCACCCGGAAGGTGGGCAACGCTTTCAACGGCCTGACAAACGGGGGCGCGTCACTCTGAACGCCGTCCGAACAGCATGATTGCGGCAACCCCCGTAATGAACGAACAAAAATACCATAGAGCGTCCGGAGAGACTTGAGAATAAACAAAAGTCCCAAGCGAAGGAGCCGCAATTCCTGCCGTTGATTGCATGCTTCTGTAAAATCCCATGTATTCACCGCTGCGGGATTTATATCGGGCGGCCTCTCCCATGACTATCGCCATTATTGCAGGGTAGAAAAGGATCTGCCCCAATGTTAGCAATAGATAAAGACTAACCAAAACAACGCCTTCGGTCGACAGTGGCAACAACCCAAACGCTGCTGCAATGATAAACATTCCAAACATCGCGATTTGGAATGGATTTTGAGTTTTGGTCCAACGAGCGACTGGCGTCACTCCAACAGCAAAAGCCACATACCCAATTGTTAGAAGGCCCCCATAATCCGAAGGGGACATGCCATAGACTGATGTGGCGTATAGCGGCAATGTAGAAGATGTTTGTTTCGCAACAATATCCAGAACACATGCAGACAGACACATAACCAGAAACACGATGTTTCTATAAGGTCGTCCCCTCCAGCCGCCCTCAACCATACGATGCTTCTCACCCGTCAATTCATTATTATTCGCGCGGCGGTCATAAAAAAAAACTATCAGATTAGCCGCTATAAATGAGCTCAAAGCATCGACATAAAAGATCAGGCTTGGTTGGATTGAATATAAGACGCCGCCTAACGCGGCGGCGACGCCTGCTCCCACATTAATTGCCACGATATAAACAGCATAAGCCTGCGCTCTCTCATCTTCCGGACATAACTGGACAACACTGGCGTCATAAGCCGGTCGAAAAGCGCCATTCGCAAAAGCCATAACAACCAAAGCGCTCCCGACAGCTACAGGATGCGAAAACATTGGCAGCGCCGACATGGCGAATGCGCTGATCAAAAAGCTAAGAACCATCACGTTCGCAGCTCCGACACGATCGCCCAGTTTGCCTCCAATCCAAGATCCGGCAATGTTTCCAACACCAAATAAAGTCAATAAAATCCCGGCCAATTCAATCGTGAACCTGGTAACCTGCGTGAGATACAAAACCAGAAATGGCGTGACCATATAACCAAGGAAGTTTATGAAAGCCGCTATCGTCAACAGCCATAACTGAGCGGGCAATTTTGGAAAAAGCGCGTTCCAACGCAATCGCCTTCTCCTTTACAGGCTGGTTCGTTCGGCGCAGCCCGTGGCCCAGGCGCTTTTCCTCTGGAACCATTGAGCCAACGCGAAAAGGCGCGCGCTTAATTCAACTGGACCGGCCAAGATTAGCCCCATTGGCAACCCCTCCGCCGAATATCCATTTGGAACGGTTATTGCCACGCTGTTGCTCAGGACGACGGGCATAATCGTTTCAAAAGGATCAGGATCATATCTTCCTGGCGAAAGTGGCCAAGCAGAAATAAGGGGCGCGGCCATGCCACTAGTGGGCAACAAAAATATCCCGTCTTTAATTGGGAGACGATATGCAGCCTGTATTCTGTTGAACTCAATAATACTTTCGGGAGTTAACGAGTTCGGCGCAATCAATCCCGCCGCTTCTCTACATAACGTATTAATTATACCTTCGATCGGGACGACATCAATTTCTTCTTTTTCAAACTCACGAATGGCAAGCGCATAATTAGTTCGCGCATCGAAATGAGCTATGTCCCAAAAACTTCCCTTGGCCAAATAAACGCGAGGAACGATTTCGGAAATGGGCAAATGACCGTCAAAATCATCATCTGCATCATATATTTCCCGGCTTTTGTCTTTCTTGGGAAAGCTCTTCAGCCAAAAATGCCGAATATCCTCTAGATCATGTCCAAGAAATGAAATACGGCCGCCGCGGCGATCAGATTCATTACAAGGCGCGTAGAATCCAACAACTCCTGACATAGCAGCAGAAACAAGTAGCTGTCCGTTAAAGTCTTCGCCCACGCCTACTGTTTGCGGTTTCTTAGAAATTGCATTTGCTAAAGGAGACCCAAGAGCCCCAGATACAAAAATTTTCCCCCAAGAGTTCGCAATGATGCGTCCAGGAAATTTATCAACCACCACATCTGCAATATAAACTCCGCTTCTTTCAAGCTCTCGCAAAGCTCGTTGAATGGCGTCGCCACCCAAGACTTGCAACGCCCGCTCTTCAAATCCTTCATACTTCAAGCCAATAATGGCTCTGCGCGGTGCCATATCTGAAGGAGGAAAATTATTATCATTATCGAATTTTCTGAATTCTTTCATTTTCTTACTCCATGCGCCCACTGTTCTGAAATTCTGACAAAAGGCGGTCACGGATTAAAAGCTCAGGAGCAAGCCACGCGACATAATCGCTTGTGACATCCGGATACCCCACAGCAAGCGCGTAAACGACGCTATGCATGAGAGACGTCTCCCCAATCGCACGTTCAATCAGCGAATGGGATATAGCCCCGGCAGGATTTGCAACGACCCCGCTCCGATTTAAAATAAGCATCATATTTTGCGCGATGTGGCCGGCTTCCACCAGAGTATGGCCATATGCGCTTCCATTGACGTATTTCCACATAACGCGCTCAAAATGCGCCACTAGGAAAATCAGAAAACTTGCTTGTTTAACCCATGGCTGATTCTCGGCGAACATCGCCTCCATAGTCGGCTGCGGATGAACCGGTTCAAGGGGCTTCAAAGCGTGATGAAACCCATTGTAACGATAGAATGCGCCACTCTTAAGCCCAACTACGCAGCGGGCGAAAATATATGCTTCATAAGCGTTGCGAGCGCCCGGCGACGGCGTCATTCGCAACGGAAGCTCTCCAACTTCGGTGGAAATGACCCCGGTAACGCCCAACCCAGCGTAAAGGGCTTCGGAGATGAGCTTCAGTTCAACGGGTTTGTCCTGATAGGCTCGTATTGAACGCCGACTTCGCATGGCGACCTTGAGCTCGTTATCTAATTCAAAACGAGGAAGCCTAATGCCGCCGACATCAAATTCCTTTGTTATGACATCCGGCGATGGTTGAACCTTTGACCTGAAGATTTGAAGTTTAACCGCCATGTCGTCGTCAACCGTCAGATTATTTTGCGATGAGAAATGCATCTGCGCGGTAACCGCCCCCCACTCCCAGCACTCCTCATACTCCGCGTCTTTCTCTGCTATCAAATCTCCTTCCACGACCAATGCCGTCAAGGTGAACAACTGGACAATTTCTTCAACTAAAGAAGGCGTATGATCCTGTTGAGTAAGTTCAAAAAGATACTCAAGCGGTCTCCAATCCTCTGATTGCAAGAGAATTTCAAAACAACGCAAATTACAGGTAAATGATCGATTGGATAGAAAATTGAAGATGACGATCTCACCGTCGTTCACAAAGTAAGCAAGAGACCTTGCTCGCCGATAACGGAACGATCGATTGCGGCTTTTGTGATCAGGCCCCATGAAAGCTCACTAAAAACAAAGATAACAAGCGATCAATAACTCGTTTGCTATTGATCGCGTCGAATTGCGTTAGCAACGCCATAGATTCATTTTTCGTGTGAAGAATGGACTTGCAAAGACGGCTTAACGAAAGGCATGCCCTTGTTCAGATTTAGAGCGCAATAGACAATTTCCTGCGCCGCCTGATCAATCTTGGAGATAGCGAACGTCGCTTCATTTCGGGCCGGGCCTTCAGGAAGCGACTTAGCCAAATTGCGCAAAGTTTCTTGAACTTCCGACAACAACTGATCTCCAACCCGGTATCGATCAATCGCGCTTTTATCAATTTCCTTCGCAAGCTCCTCCTCTGTCATCGGCACAGACTTCGCCTTATGATACTGGATCAGCTTTGACTTCAGTTCTTTAGATGTCACGCGCTGAGACTTCATCTTTCCCTCCAAATGTTAAACTTCAAAAATAACGAATTAATCACTAGATAAGAACAATTCACTAAAGAAAATCTTTGCAAAACCTGAAATAAAATTAACAATTAACACGATGCATTTGAAGTAAAAAATTCACTTCATTTATTGATAAAATCACATATTGACAACTATACACAAATCTCTCCCCAACGTCATAGTCGAAGGACAGATTCGCCGCTTTTTTTCGCGTGAGGAAGTGAGGAGAGGAGGAAAATGCAATCAGCTCGATGAAATTTATCGCCACTGAGCCGTGCAATTTTGACGAAATTGGAGCTCTTCGCCATTACTAGGAGCCCTTCGCCATTATAAAAGAAAGACTTTGAGCGAAATGCGCGCTCCTCCCAGAACACAGATAACGGCAAATGCCGTCATTCTAGGTCTTGCGGCGAAAGAGCGGCTTACTTATATACGTTTCACATTGTTTTAGCCGGTTTTAATCCGGCGGCGAGGCTTGGTCCGTGCTCACGGCTTCAACCACGCAGTTTTTAATGAAGTCACTGTTAGGGGCCAATCCGACGCCGTAAGGGTCCGGTTGGCTTGCTTGAAAGAGAGGAAAATATGGCAAAGGTCATCGGTATCGACCTCGGCACGACAAATTCGTGCATTGCTGTCATGGACGGCAAAGAACCAAAAGTCATCGAAAACGCAGAAGGCGCCAGAACAACGCCTTCAATGGTGGCTTTCAACGATGATGGCGAGCGTCTCGTCGGACAGCCCGCCAAACGTCAGGCCGTAACCAACCCAAGCGGCACATTATTCGCCGTTAAGCGCATGATCGGTCGGCGCTACGACGATCCCACCGTCACCAAGGATCAAGGCCTCGTCCCTTACGAAATCGTCAAGGCGGACAATGGCGACGCATGGGTGAAAGCCGGCGACGAAAAATACTCTCCATCTCAGGTTTCCGCTTTCATTTTGCAAAAAATGAAAGAAACCGCTGAAGCATATCTCGGCGAAACCGTCGAGCAGGCCGTCATCACCGTTCCCGCTTACTTCAACGACGCCCAGCGTCAGGCGACAAAAGACGCCGGCAAGATCGCAGGTCTTGAAGTATTGCGCATTATCAACGAGCCAACGGCGGCGGCTCTGGCCTATGGCCTTGACAAGAACGACGGCAAAACCATCGCCGTATACGATTTGGGCGGCGGCACTTTCGACGTTTCGGTTCTGGAAATCGGCGACGGCGTTTTCGAAGTCAAATCCACCAACGGGGACACTTTCCTTGGCGGTGAAGACTTCGACATGCGTCTGGTCGACTATTTCGCCACTGAGTTCAAAAAAGAACAAGGCATCGACCTCAAGAAAGACAAGCTCGCTCTGCAGCGCCTGAAAGAAGCTGCGGAAAAGGCCAAGATCGAGCTGTCCTCTTCTTCGCAAACGGAAATCAACCTGCCGTTCATCACCGCCGACGCTTCCGGACCGAAGCACTTGACGATGAAACTGACGCGGGCGAAATTCGAGCAATTGGTCGACGACCTCGTAAAGCGCACCATTGAGCCATGCAAAGCGGCTCTCAAGGACGCAGGTCTGGTTGCTGGCCAAATCGACGAAGTGGTTCTGGTCGGCGGCATGACCCGCATGCCCAAAATTCAGGAAGTCGTAAAATCCTTCTTCGGCAAAGAAGCGCATAAAGGCGTCAATCCGGACGAAGTGGTCGCCATGGGCGCCGCCATTCAGGCCGGCGTTCTGCAGGGCGACGTTAAAGACGTTCTCCTTCTGGACGTTACGCCTTTGTCGTTGGGCATCGAAACCCTTGGCGGCGTCTTCACGCGCCTGATCGACCGCAACACGACCATACCCACGAAAAAATCTCAGGTCTTTTCAACGGCTGAAGACAATCAGACGGCGGTTACGATCCGGGTGTTCCAAGGTGAGCGGGAAATGGCCGCCGACAACAAGATGCTTGGTCAATTCGACCTTGTCGGCATTCCGCCCGCGCCCCGCGGCGTTCCACAAGTTGAGGTCGCTTTCGATATTGACGCCAACGGCATCGTCAATGTGTCCGCCAAGGATAAAGGCACCGGCAAGGAACAGCAGATCCGCATCCAGGCATCGGGCGGTCTGTCCGACTCTGACATTGAGCAAATGGTGAAAGACGCCGAAGCTCATGCGGAAGACGACAAGAAGCGCAAGGAGCTGGTGGAGGCGCGCAATCAGGGCGAGGCCTTGGTTCACTCTACTGAAAAATCGCTCAAGGACTACGGCGACAAAGTCGGCGACGATGATCGTCAAGCAATTGAAACCGGCGTTTCCGATCTGAAAACCGCTCTGGAAGCTGAAGACTTGGAAGACATCAAAGCCAAGACACAGGCGCTTGCGGAAGTCTCCATGAAACTCGGCGAAGCCATGTATAAAGCGGCCGAAGCGGAAGAAGAAGCGGAAGCTCACGCAGATGCGGCCGCTGACGCCGCGCGCGATGAAGACGTCGTTGACGCCGACTTCGAAGAAGTCAAAGACGACGACGACAAGAAATCCGCCTAAGGTGGCGAGCGGGCCGTCCTCGACGGCCCGTTTTTCTGTGGCGACGCGGTCATTTCATGGGACGATATCCTTTGAAAAGCATGGCCGCCAAGGCGGAAGTTTTCACGAGCGGCCCGATCAAGCGGCGTTGAGCATGTGCGTTTACGCAATATTGACCCGGGTTCGTAATGGAGCTTCTGAAGTTTTATGGTTCGTTCGGTTGTGATTAACACGAACGGCCATTTCTGTTTCGGCTGCCGATTTGACGGTGGCTGACAAATGACGCAGGCGCGACAGCATGTCCAAACGCGACTTTTACGAAGTGCTCGGTGTGACGCGAGAAGCTGACGAAAAGGCGATGAAAAGCGCCTACCGCAAGCTCGCAATGAAATACCACCCTGACCGCAATCCTGGCGACGCTGCGGCGGAAGCGCAGTTTAAAGAAGTCAGTGAAGCTTATGACACGCTAAAAGACCCCCAGAAACGTGCAGCCTATGATCGCTTTGGCCATGCGGCGTTTGAAAATGGCGGCGGCGGCGGCGCAGGACATGGGGACTTCGCCTCCGCCATGTCGGATATATTCGACGAATTCTTTGGCATGAACGGCGGTCGCCGAGGCGGCGGCGGCGGACGGGAACGCGGCGCGGATCTACGCTATAATCTGGAAATCTCGCTTGAAGAAGCCTTTGAAGGCAAAACCGTCGAAATCGAAGTGCCCACGTCGATCACCTGCGACAATTGCTCCGGAACCGGCGCAAAGCCTGGCACCAGCCCCACCACCTGCCGCACATGCGGCGGCGCGGGGCGAGTGCGCGCGGCGCAAGGCTTTTTCACCCTTGAGCGCGCCTGTCCCACCTGTCAGGGACGCGGCTCCGTCATCACCAATCCATGCGATAGTTGCAGCGGTACTGGCCGTAAGCATGAAAACCGCAACCTCTCCGTCAATATTCCAGCAGGGATTGAAGACGGCACGCGCATACGCTTGGCTGGCGAAGGGGAAGCAGGAGGAAATGGAGGCCCATCCGGCGATCTCTATATTTTCCTGTCAATCAAACCCCATACGTTTTTCCAACGCGACGGAGCGGACCTTTTCTGCAAGGTTCCGCTCTCCATGACGACGGCGGCGCTTGGCGGACAGATCGACGTGCCGACCCTTGAGGGCGTCACCACCCGCGTGAAAGTGCCGGAAGGCACCCAGACCGGCAAGCAGTTCCGAATTCGCGGCAAAGGCATGCCCGTCATGCGCTCCGCCCAGCACGGCGACCTCTATATTCAAGTCACGGTGGAAACTCCAGCAAATCTGACAAAGCGGCAACGTGATCTTTTGGCGGAATTTGAAACGGAATCATCTGGAGACACTCATCCAGCCGCTCATGGCTTTTTTGCTAAAGTTAAAGACTTTCTGGATAATTTAGGCGGCTAATCACCATGATTTGTCCATATATTAGCGGTCTATTTAATCAGGTCGTTCCTTGAGGAAAACTGACATGCTCCATATCTCCGCCCGAAAAGCTCGTGGTTTTTTGGGCAAAGTGGCTGATGAGGCCCGATTTCTGAAAAGTTGGGCTGAAAACCCTTTAGTCACTGGAGCTGTCAGCCCTTCCGGACCGGATCTATCCCGGCGAATGGCCAGTTTCATCAATCCAGATCAAAAGGGCGATGTTCTGGAGCTGGGCCCAGGAACGGGCGTGGTCACCAAATCGATCATCGAACGGGGCGTCCCCCCCCAAGACGTCATCACGCTTGAATTCAACCCGGACTTTTGCCGGTTGCTGTCGCGGCGCTATCCGAACATGAAGGTAGTTGAGGGTGACGCCTATAATCTCGACGCCTCCTTGCCGGACGTGGCGCCAGGCAGTCTGCGCGCCATCGTCTCATCCCTGCCTTTGTTTTCGCGTCCCAAGCCGGACCGGTATAAATTATTGACTGAAGCGCTGAACCTTTTACAACCCGGCGCGCCTTTCATTCAATTCTCTTATGCTTTAGTGCCGCCCGTTAAAGCCGAAGAAAACGTGTTTTCATTTGAAAAAACCGGATGGATACTGCTCAACCTTCCACCTGCGCGCGTCTGGGTTTACCGAAAAACGGCCATTTAACGATCAGTGGAGCAAGAGGCTTCCGGCGGAAAGAAGCCTCTCGCGCAATAGAACTAATCGCCAACCACATTTGCGTCAAAAGCCTCCAACCTGAACGCGGCCGCCATCAACGCTTTTGTGTATTCAGTTTGCGGCGCATCGAAAATTGCATCCGAGGGACCGGCTTCGACCACTTTTCCCGCACGCATGACAATCACGTCATTGGCCAAGGCCCGCACCACTTTCAAATCATGTGAGATGAACAGATAGGCCAGCCCGTGTTTTTGCTGGAGATCGCGCAGAAGATCCACCACTTGCGCCTGAACGCTCATGTCCAAAGCGGACGTAGGCTCATCCAGCATTACAAACTTAGGCTCCAGCACCATCGCTCTCGCGATTGAGATACGTTGGCGCTGACCGCCAGAAAACTCATGCGGATAACGAAAACGCACAGAAGGATCCAACCCCACTTCCTCCAGAGCGTTCGTCACCTTTTGGTCCCGCTCACGACTGGAAATGGACGGGAAATGCACCTTCAACCCTTCCCCGACGATATCGGCCACGGACATGCGCGGGCTAAGCGCCCCGAAAGGATCTTGAAAAACGATCTGCATATCGCGTCTTAAGGGACGCATGTCTTTCCAGGAAAAGTCCTGAATCTCACGGCCTTTGAAGTTTATGCGCCCAGTTGAGGAAATCATCCTCAGCAACGCCAGTCCCAGCGTTGTTTTACCAGAGCCGGACTCGCCCACGACGCCAAGCGTCTGCCCCTCGCGAACCATGACGTCGATACCGTCCACCGCTTTGATATGATCCACCGTCCTGCGGAAAAATCCGCGCTTTACCGGAAACCAGACCTTCATATCCAAAGCGTCGAGAACGATGGGCTTGCTATCGTCCGTTTGTGGCGGCGCGCCCTTTGGCTCGGCCGCAAGCAAAGTTTTCGTATAAACGTGCTGCGGGTTGTCAAAAATATCCTCAACCGCGCCATGCTCGACAATTTCGCCCTTTGTCATGACGCACACTCTATCGGCGAGCTTGCGCACAATGCCCAGATCATGGGTGATGAACAACATCGCCATGCCCGTTTGCGCTTGCAGGTCTTTCAACAACTGAAGAATTTGCGCCTGAACCGTAACGTCCAGCGCTGTGGTCGGCTCATCGGCGATCAGAAGATCCGGCTCATTCGCCAGCGCCATGGCGATCATGACCCTTTGGCGCTGGCCCCCTGACAATTGATGTGGGTAACTCGCCAGCCTGCTTTCCGGATCGCGAATTCCAACCTGATTCAAAAGCTCCAGAACCCGTTTGCGCGCCGCCGCGTCTCCCATGCCCCGGTGAATTTTCAGAACTTCCGAAACCTGCTTCTCCACCGTATGCAACGGATTGAGCGACGTCATTGGCTCCTGAAAGATCATCGAAATTTCATTTCCGCGAACCTTGCGAACCTCCGCCTCCGGCGCGTTCAGGACGTCGCGCCCTTTAAAGTCGATCAAACCGCTAGGGTGAGACGCCGTCGGATAGGGAAGAAGCTTCACCACGGAAAGCGCCGAAACCGACTTTCCCGATCCCGATTCGCCAACCAGCGCCAACGTTTCTCCTTTGTGAATATCAAAGGACACACGGTCCACCGCCAATTGGGTTTCACCGTTCTGCGTAAAAGCGACGGACAGATCCTTGATGGACAGCAAAGGCGCGTCTGATGTCATTTTATCTTTCTTCATTACGTCCTCACACGAAGCTTTTACGCGGATCAAATGCGTCGCGCACGGCTTCGCCGATGAAGATCAAAAGACTGAGCATGACGGAAATCACCATGAATCCGGTAACGCCAAGCCATGGAGCTTGAAGATTATTCTTGCCCTGAGCCAATAATTCACCCAATGACGCCGAACCGGGCGGCAATCCGAACCCGAGAAAATCAAGCGCGGTCAGGGTGGAGATCGATCCATTCAAAATAAAAGGCATGAAGGTCAAGGTCGCCACCATGGCGTTGGGCAACAAATGCCGCCACATGATAACCCCATTGGAAACCCCGAGCGCTTTCGCCGCGGAGATATACTCGAAATTTCTCCCCCGCAGAAATTCCGCCCGCACGACCCCCACGAGCGCCACCCAGGAAAAGGCCAGCAAGATCGTAAACAACGTCCAAAATCCGGGAATCAGCACCGATGAAACGATTAATATCAAATACAGCGTCGGGATCGCCGTCCATATTTCGATAAAACGCTGAAACAGCAAATCAACCCAACCGCCGTAATAGCCCTGAACGGCGCCGGCGGCGATGCCGATAACCGATGAAGCGATCGTCAGACTCAAGCCAAAAAGAACGGAAATGCGGAAACCGTAGATCAACCGCGCCAGCACGTCGCGCCCTTGATCATCCGTTCCAAGCCAGTTCCAGTTTCCCATGACGCAGTTCATGTCCTGCGCCCCCATGGGGTAGCGGGCGCAGCGAGTTTCCCGGTCCATGGTCCATGACGGCGGCGCGGGAGCTGGCGTTGGGATATTAACATTCACCGTCCGGTATGAATAGCGCACGAAAGGCCACAACATCCAGCCATTCGCGTTAATTTCATCCTGAATAAAGGGGTCGCGATAATCAGTGACGGCGAGGAAACCGCCAAATTTTTCCTCCGGATAATCAACGAACACCGGCGCGAGGATCTCTCCCTTATAGGAAACGAGAATTGGCCGATCATTGGCGATGAACTCCGCCCCTGACGTCAAAACAAACAAAACAAGGAAAATCCACAAAGACCACCAACCACGGCGGTTGAGCTTGAAATTCGCCCACCGGCGCTGATTGATAGGAGAAAGAGAAAACCGGCGCGGCCTATGCCAATCTTTCTCGCCGGAGCTTTCGTCAGAGGCCCCATTCAAGGCGGTGTCAGAATTAGACGCCATCGGTTCAAACCTCCCGGCTTTCAAAATCAATCCGGGGATCAATCCATGTGTAAGTCAGATCGGAGAGAAGATTCACCAGCAAACCTAAAAGAGAAAAAATATAAAGCGTTGCGAAAACAACGGCATAGTCACGATTAATAATGGCCTCAAACCCAAGCAATCCAAGGCCGTCGAGCGAAAATATGGTTTCGATCAACAGCGACCCGACAAAGAAGGAAGAAATAAACGCTCCGGGAAACCCCGCTACGACGATCAACATAGCGTTGCGAAACACGTGGCCATAAAGAACCTGCCCCTCGCTCAGTCCCTTCGCCCGCGCGGTTTGCACATATTGCTTGCGGATCTCGTCCAGAAACGAATTTTTGGTGAGCAAGGTCGTGGTTGCGAAAGCCGACAGAACCATTGCGGTCAGGGGCAGGACCAAATGCCAGAAATAATCGAGAATAAGTTCTGGCCAGGACATGCTTTCCCAATTTTCCGAAACCAGCCCGCGCAATGGGAACCAATCGAGAAATGAGCCGCCGGCGAACAGGACGATAAGCAACACCGCGAACAAAAACCCCGGAATGGCGTAGCCCACCACGATCGCCGCCGAAGTCCATACATCAAACCGCGATCCATCCTTCACCGCCTTGCGAATGCCTAAAGGAATGGAAATCGTATAGGAAATCAAGGTCATCCAAAGCCCAAGCGAGATCGAGACCGGCATTTTCTCCAAAATCAGGTCAAGAACGCCAATATCGCGAAAATAGCTTTCACCGAAATCAAACCGGCTATAGTCCCAAAGCATCTTTCCAAAACGTTCCAATGGAGGTTTGTCGAAGCCGAATTGCGCCTCAAGCTCTTTGATGAACTCCGGGTCAAGTCCCTGAGCGCCTCGATATTTCGACGCCTCCGCGCTCCCGCCGCCGCTCGCTCCCGCAAGATCGCCGCCGCCGCCGCTGATTCGCGCCGTTGCCGAAACATCCGTTCCCGAAAGTTGGGCGATGACCCGCTCAATCGGCCCGCCGGGAGCAAACTGGATGATCACGAAATTAATCGCCATGATGCCAACAAGCGTTGGAATCATCAGCAGTAGTCGCCGAAGAATATAGGCGCCCATAATGTCTTCGTGTCCTTTGCCTCGTGTTGCCTGTTCACCATGTATCAGAAAAATGCTTTTAATCCATTTTTCCAAATCGCGGCTTCAAGCGCCCTTTAATCCGCTCGGCCAATTTTCACGGCTTTTTCATAATCGAACCACCAAAGCGTCTCATAAGAAAACCCGTAGTCGGGTTTGGTTTGCGGCCACCCAAACATGTCCCAGAACGCCATGCGACGCCCCTTAGAGGTCCAGTTTGGAATCCAGTAATGATTGGCGCGCAAAACCCGATCTAGAGCCCGCAGCGTCACAATTAACTCCTGACGGCTTTGAGCGTCCCCCGCCCGGCGAATCAAAGCGTCGACCACAGGGTTTTCAATCCCCGCCAAATTGCGCCCCCCTTCCATTTTCGCCGCCGCGGACCCAAAAACATCATCAAGCCCGGTCATGGGCGTTGCGGAAAATTGCAGCGCATATCCGGCGATATCGAAATCGAAAGACAGCATTCTTGATTGAAACTGCGCAGGATCCACCGTTCTGATCGTCGCGTTGACGCCAACCGCTTTTAGATTGGAAACATATTTCCCCAAAATTCCCTCAAAGCTTGGCGAGTTTGAAAGAAACTCCAGATCAAACGGCGCCCCATTGGCGTCGCGCAGAATTTTACCGTCCCGCGACCAGCCCGCCTCTTTCAGCAAATTGGCGGCCTTGCGCATATTCTTACGATCCGAGCCTGAACCGTCGGACACGGGCGGCATATAAGCTTCGCCAAAAACGCTCGCAGGCAATTGATCGGCGAAAGGCTCCAAAAGCGCCAGCTCCCCAGGCTCAGGCAGCCCCGTGGCCGCATATATGGATCCGTCGAAATAAGACGTCACACGGCTATAGGCGTCATAAAACAGGTTCTTGTTTGTCCATTCGAAATCAAAACAAAGGCCAATAGCCTCGCGTACACGGGCGTCGGCGAATTTCGCCCGTCGCTGATTGGGAAACCAGCCTTGAAGTTTGGGCCGTTTTTCTCCCGGAAACAGGCGTTTAACCGCCCGCCCCTGCTCTACGGCAGGGAAGTCATAGCCTGTCACCCAAGTGCGCGAAGTAAACTCCTCCCGAATCGCGATCAAACCTTTTTTAAAGGCTTCAAAGGCGACTTGACGTTCACGGAAAAATTCAATCTTCAACGCGTCGAAATTATAATGGCCGACGTTCACCGGCAAATCCTTGGCCCAATAATCCTCCACCCGCCGCAGCTCCAGCGTCCGCCCCGGCGCAAGGTCTCCAACCCGGTATGGCCCTGACCCCAGCGGCGGCTCAAGAGTTGAGGCCTCAAAGTCACGATCCGCATAATAAGCCTTGGAGAAAATAGGTAATCCGGCCACCGCCAAAACCGTCTGCCGCGACTGTGATCCGTCGAAAACGACGGTGAGCTGATCGGGCGCGTTCACATGAACCTCGGCAATCGTCTGCGTATAGATCCGCAAGGACGGATGTCCCTTTTCCTTGAGAATCAATAGAGAGAAGGCCACGTCCTCAGCGCTCAAGGGCGAGCCGTCATGAAAGCGCGCCTCCGTCCGCAAATGGAATGTGAAACGGTCGCCGCCTTCATCCACCGAAACTGAATGAGCGACAAGTCCATAAAGGGAATCCGGCTCATCCAAAGCCGCGCTCATCAAACTGTCAAAGCACAGCTCCATGCGCGGCGGCGCGTCGCCCCGGGTGACGAAACTGTTCAACGTATTGAAGGTTTGCGTGTTTTGATTAAAAGCCCAGTTTCCCGGCTGGAAATTCAACCGGCCGATCTTAGGCGCCTCCGGATTGACGTAATCAAAATGCTTGAAGTCCGGCGGATATTTCAGATCATCGAAAACCGAAAGCCCGTGAAACGTTCCTGCCGCGAACGGGCGTGAAATCATGCCGGGAGCCGCGGTGTAGAGTGCGGAGGCGGCGAGAGCCGCGCCTCCGGCCTTCAACACGCCGCGCCGGGATAGAAGTAGGGCGTTATCCATCACCGCGCCTCCGTCTCAGCCGCTTTTTCCGCATCCCACCACCAGATTTCAGGGAACCCATAGGAAAACTTTGGCATTTTTTCAGGGTGACTAAACCGGTTCCAACGCGCCGTGCGGTCCACGTCGGAATAAAATTGCGGCACCACGTAATGATTCCACAACAACACCCGATCAAGCGCCCGCGTCGCCGCCACCAGCTCCTCCCGGTCCTTGGCGTAGATGATACGCTCGATCAACTGGTCCACGGCCGGATTTTTGATTCCCATATAATTCTGGGACTGTTCAAGATCAGCGGCTTCAGTCCCCCAATAATTGCGCTGCTCATTTCCCGGAGAAAGCGACTGCCCCCACGCAAGCGTCGCCATGTCGAAATCATGGCTGCGAATTCTTGCGATATATTGCGGCAGGTCGACAATTCGCGGCGTCGCCTTAACGCCGATAGTCTCCAGGCTCTTGATATAGGGCAATAACCCCCGCTCCGCCGACTTGTCGTAATAGAGAAATTCTATGCTGAATTGTTCGCCGGTTTCCGCATCCACCATCTTGCGGCCATCCAGCTTATATCCCGCCTCCTGAAACAGCTGCACGGCGCGGCGCAGGTTTTTGCGCACATTTTGCGGATTGCCGCCAACCGGGTTCTCAAAAGGCGTTGTGAAAACCTCTTCGGGAACAGAACCGCGCACGCTCTCCAGAATTTCCAGCTCCCGCCCTTCGGGCAGGCCGCTCGCCGCCAGCTCCGTTCCGGCGAAATAAGAACCGATACGTTTCAACAATCCTGCGGAAACGATCTCATTGCCCGTTTCAAAGTCATAAGCAAAGTTCAAGGCGCGGCGGACACGCGGATCCTGAAACTTTTTTCGTCTGAGATTTGGCGCATAAGCCTGCATCACGCCTCTGGCGTGATCAGGAAACTCCTCCAGAATAACTTTACCCTCACGAACCGCAGGAAAGTTATACCGCTTCGCCCAGGTGCTCGCGCTCGGCTCCGCGCGGAAATCATATTGATCTCCTTTAAACGCCTCCAACTCGATCGCATGATCCATGAAGGATATATAACGAATGGTGTTAAAGTTATTTTTCCCCACGTTCACCGGCAGCTCCGCCCCCCAATAGTCGGGCGCGCGTTCATAGGTGATCTGGCGATTGGCTTGAAAATCGCCAATTTTGTAAGGTCCGGACCCAAGCGGCGGCTCTAAGGTTCCGCGTGCAATGTCGCGCTGGCGTCCTTTCGCGTCGACGCCCTCCCACCAATGCTGAGGCAGCACCATCAGCTGGCCCATGATGTGCGGCATTTCCCGGTTTCCCGGCGCGTCGAAAGTAAAGCGCACCACGTCTTCGCTCATGATCTCGGCTTTTTCAACGCTCTGGAAATAGAACCTCTGCCTCGGGCTGATTTCTATGGCTTTTTCAAAGGACCAGATAATGTCCTGCGCCGTGATCGCCTTCCCGTCATGCCAGCGCGCCTTGGGATTAATCCTGAACTCCACCCATGAAAAGTCGTCCGGCGCGCGCGTCTCGCTCGCAATCAATCCATAAGTTGCGCTGGTGTCCAATTCGTCGAGCGAACTGGTCGTCAATGTCTCAAAAATCAAGCTCAGCCCTGGCGCGACATTGCCTTTTGGCAAGATGGGGTTAAACGTGTCGAAGCCGCCATTGGTGGACAGGCGCACGGTTCCCGCCTTGGGCGCCTGCGGGTTTACATAATCGAAATGTTTAAAATCCCGACCGTAACGCGGCTCCCCGCTCAAAGTGGACGCATGGGTCCATACTGGTTCTGAAGCTATGGCCGGGCTGTAAAGCGCCCCCGACGAAAGCGTCAACACGACGGCCATCACGGCCCCCGCGCGGATCCTTGCTCCAAATCCAGACATAAGCAAAAGAGCTCCTATATACGCACAACCATTGATCACCTTGCTAACGCAAAGATCAAAAAAAATTATAAGCGTATAATAGGAATTTTTATCGCCAGAAAAAGCGAACAATTTCAATATGACGAAATATTAATGTCGGCGCGTATTTGGCAATCCGCTCAAGACGTTTTTTCGCGGTACATTCTCTTGTCGGCCAAGACGAGAATTTCATCAATCGACGAAGCGTCTTCCGGATAGGACGCCCAGCCGATGCTAGCTTTGATCCTGACGGTTTTATCCGCCACATGAAACGGCTCACTAACCCGCCGGCGCAAACGCTCCGCCATATTCGCCGCCACGGAGCGTTGCAGCAAACCGGGCGTCACCACCACGAATTCATCGCCGCCAAGTCGGGCGACCGTATCGGAGGGGCGAGTTTCGTCAAGCAGACGACGGCTTATTTCCTGCAACAACAAATCGCCAACCGCATGACCATAGGTATCATTGACCGGCTTAAAACCGTTCAAATCGACGAAGAATAATTGAAATCCAAGCCCTCCCCTGTCGGAAAGCGAGGCGATTTGCTCCATACGAATATGCAACAGTCTCCGATTAGCGAGTCCAGTCAGGGAATCTTGCAAGGACATGGCCCGCGACCGCTGCTGCATCATGACCAGCAAGCCGGTCAGTAGCGCCAAAATAAAGCTTAGTCCCGTCCCCACAGATGACGCGACCCAAAATTCGATCTTATTGCTGGACCAGCCGTTCTCCGGATATACGGCCAATTGCCATTCACCCAATGGAAGCTTCAAAATCTGAAAAATTGCATCCTTTTCGAAAAGCTCCGGATCCCCAAGGATCACATCTCCTTCCGCCCCTTTGCCGTCCACGCCGCGTACAGCAAATAAATCGTCCCCAACTTGCTCTCGCAGCCCGGCGCCGGCGAAAAGGCTTTCACTATCCACCACAAGTGAAATCAACCCCCAATAATAACGCTCAGACTGAGGATCATCTATATTTTCAGAAAGAAACACAGGCGCGCGCACAATCAGCGCTCTGCCACCTTGCACAAGGTTAACCGGCCCAGCCACATAGGGCTTGCGAAGGAGCATCGCTTTTTCGATCGCCGGCCATTGCTCCTTGATGGTCTTATAGTCCAGACCAATAACGTTTTCGTTGCCCTCAAGCGGATAAATAAAACGGATGACGTCGTCAGGAGCCATGGCGACGATGCGGATATTCCGGCTGATTGACATGGTTTCAACGGCGAATCGATGAAACTCCTCCGCGCCGGCGTCAGCCTGAGTCGCCACATAGCTGACAAAGCCCTGAGCCAGATAAAGCGTCGCCGCAATCTCCCCTTCAAGGCGTCCGCGAATCTCCGACAAATGGGCGGCGGTGGTTCTTCGATGTTGTTCGCGAGCGACGTCGCCAAGAAGGCCAACAATAAATTGCGTGAGAAAAAGCCCAGAAATCAGAACGAGAACCGCAGCGGAAAAGGCGAACCCAACTCCGCGAGGACGGCTTCCCTTTTTGTCAAAAAACTGGGTCAGTTTATTCATCTCAAATACGCTCTTTCATCGTCATTCTCGCCAAGCGACTCGAGCGCTTTTTCGAACAAGCATAACCGCGCATATCTGAGGATCAATTCGCAGTCCCTGTAAATGCATAATTCATTTTAACAGGGAAATCTTACCTCTTCCTGACAATTGAAGCCGGAAAATTCCGGCTTCAATCAAACTCATCCATAAAAATCACGCCATGGCGCTTATATAAAGCCGCGAATCGCCGGCCTTATATAAGCCGCTATTGAGAAGCCGCAGCGTCTTCGGCTGGCTGATCGTCCGCCGGCGCCGCGCCATCCTCGACAACGGGAAGCGGCTCGGGGCTATCGGAGAGCGATCTTAGATACGCGATGATTTCAGCGCGGTCATCCGGCTTTTTCAGACCTGCGAACCCCATGGTCGTGCCCGAAATGAATTTACGTGGGTTGGTCAGGAAGTGATCCAGCTCCTCGTAAGTCCACGCCGCGTTCTGCGCGCCGAACTCCGTCATAGCGCTCGAATAGGAAAAGCCCTCATGACTTCCCGGTTTACGACCGACGACGCCCCAAAGACCTGGACCAACCTTATTGGTGTTGGCTTTGGAGAAATCATGACAAGCCGCGCATTTTTTCGCCACTTTCTCGCCGTCCTCAACTGTCGCTGAGGTCAAACGTACGGCGATCGGAATAATTTCCGGCGCATTACTTTCCGCAGCCTCGTCGCCGGCGGCGGGATCCGCCACGGCGATTTCATAACCCGGCTTCTCCGGACGGTGAGGGTCAAAAATAACATCGGACACAATGCCGAGCCCCATCGCTGTGAGAAGGGCGAGCAAAACCGCTCCGGCGATTTTATTCAGCTCGAAGGAATCCATCCTGCCTGGCTCCACTACAAACGCGCCCGGCACGCGTCACAAACTGCCGCATGCCGCAAAGCGCTTCCTCATAAAAGTCGCCGGACACTACAAATTTTTTGACGTTGCTGTCCATAGGTATAAAAGGTCGAAACGCGAGACATTTGCGCCAGAACCGCATAAAAACGGTTTTGAACGCTGATTTTTCTGATTGGAGCCCTCTTTTGACCAATGCTTTTGTCGTTATTCCGGCGCGGATGGCCTCTACGCGCTTACCCGATAAAACCCTGGCCGACATCGCGGGGCGGCCAATGATTCTCCATGTGTTGGATCAAGCGCACGCGGCGAACATCGGCCCGGTCGCAGTCGCTTGCGATGATGAGCGGGTGCGCGCCGTTGTTGAAGCTGCGGGGGGACGAGCGGTGATGACAAGCCCTGATCATGAGTCAGGTTCAGACCGTCTTTATGAGGCGATACAAACTCTTGACCCAGACGGTCGCTTTGACGTTTTGCTTAATCTTCAAGGCGACGTGCCGTTGATTGATCCGGACGCCGTACGCTCCGCTTTCGCGCCATTACGCGACAAAAACGTCGATATTGGCACGATAATGACCGAAATTCGCACTCAGGCGGCCCGCCAAGACCCTAGCTACGTCAAGGCGGTAGTGACGCCGATTGAAGGAAGAAGACACCGGGCGCTTTATTTCACCCGCGCCTGCGCCCCTACTGGCGAGGGCCCTCTTTATCAGCATATTGGCGTTTACGCCTACCGGCGCGACGCCATCGCGCGCTTTGTTTCCCTTCCCCCGTCGCCCTTGGAGAAACGCGAGAAGCTTGAACAATTACGCGCGCTGGAAGCTGGAATGCGCATCGACGTGTCATTGATCGACAGCGCCCCGATGGATGTGAACACGCCGTCGGATCTGGCGGCGGTGCGCGCCGCGATCGCCAATAAACCCGTTCACTCCTCCTGATGACCACCGCCCCTGCGACAAAAAGACCTATGCTCATATGACCAACATCAAGAAAATTGTTTTCCAAGGTGAAATCGGCGCGAACTCGCATATGGCGTGCGCCGACGCCTATCCTGACTATGAAGCCGTTCCCTGCGCCACCTTTGAAGATTGCTTCACAGCGCTGGAGAGCGGGGAGGCGGATCTGGGCATGATTCCAGTGGAAAACTCGGTGGCGGGCCGGGTCGCGGACATCCATTACCTTCTGCCGCGCTCGAATTTACGAATAATCGGCGAATATTTCATGCCCATCCGCTTTCAGCTCATGGCGCCCAAAGGGGCGACGCTGGAAGGCCTCAAGACTGTTAAAAGCCATGTCATGGCGCTTGGGCAATGCCGGAAAATTGTACGGGAGCTGGGTCTGACGACCATCACCGGCGCCGACACGGCGGGATCCGCGCGTCAGGTCGCCGAACAAACAGACGTCAGCGCGGCGGCCTTCGCGCCGGAAATGGCGGCCGACGTCTATGGTCTGGATATCTTGCGCCGCGACGTGGAGGATGAAGCCCATAACACCACCCGGTTTCTGATTCTCTCCCGCGATCCGATTCGCGCGGTAAATGACGGTCAGAATGTGATCACCACCCTGATATTCCGGGTGCGTAACGTTCCCGCCGCCCTCTATAAGGGGTTGGGCGGTTTCGCCACCAACGGCGTCAATATGACCAAACTGGAATCTTATCAGCTGGAAGGTCAGTTCTTCGCTTCCATGTTCTATGCCGACATTGAAGGCCATCCCGATGATCGCTCGGTGCAACTGGCGTTAGAAGAACTCGCGTTTTATTCCGCCGAACTAACCATCATGGGCGTTTATCCGGCCAGCCCGTTCCGCGAGAAAATCCGCGAGCCGGAAGCGAACCGGGCGTTGAGGCCAACCCCGAACAAATAACGACCTCGTTTTCAGTGCAATCCACCTAAGAAAGACAACCTAATGACCGATATTCGCTTTGACGTTCTGTGCATCGGCAACGCCATTTGCGACGTGTTCTCCCATGTCGAGAGTGATTTCCTCGTACAAGAGGATCTCATCAAAGGCGCTATGCGCTTGGTTGACGCCGATGAAGCGGTGCGCCTTTACGAGCGAATGGGGCAGACCAGCCGAATTTCCGGCGGCAGCGCCGGCAACACGGCCGTGGGCGTGGCCTCTCTTGGCGGCGCGCCAGCCTATATCGGCAAAGTCGCAGAAGACGAGCTTGGCCACGCCTACCGTCACGACATGCGCGGCGCCAACGTTCATTTCGAGACCAGCGCCTTATCCGGCGGAGCTCCCACCGCGCGCTCCATGATCCTGATCACTCCGGACGGCGAGCGCACCATGAACACCTATCTTGGCGCCTGCGTCGAACTCACTTCAGCCGATATCGATCCAGAAGTGGTGCGCGCATCCGCCGTGACGTATATGGAAGGCTATCTTTGGGACCCGCAAGCGGCGAAAAACGCATTTCTTCACGCTGCCGAAATCGCCCATGCGGCGGACCGCCAAGTCAGCCTCACCCTGTCGGATTCATTTTGCGTTGACCGCTATAGAGCCGAATTCCTCAGCCTCATGCGTGAAGGCGTCGTCGACATTCTCTTCGCCAATGAACATGAACTGAAAGCGCTCTATGAGACAAGCGACATCGACAGCGCCGTTCTGGCCGTACGCGAAGATTGCCCAATCACGGCGCTGACCCTAGGCAGCGAAGGCGCCATGGCGATCACCCGCGAAAAAACCGTCAAGGTTCCAGCTCAACCGGTTGATTCGGTGGTTGATTTGACGGGCGCGGGCGATCTCTTCGCCTCCGGCTTTCTTTACGGCCTCGCCCGCGGGTTTGATCTTCGCGCCTGCGCCGATATTGGCTGCCTGTGCGCGGGAGAAGTTATTTCACACGTTGGCGCGCGCCCGGAAAAAACATTGAAACACCTCGTGGAGCAAGCCGGTTTCGCCGCTTAACCCTATGCTGCGGGCCCGCTCTCATCCCTGATCAAGCTCGAACGATCCGGATTTTCCATCCGCCAAGCGGCGGATGGAGGCGCCAAGAGGGCGCCAGTCCCGCGCCCGACAAGTGAGGATGATTACTTGAACCGTTTCCGCCGTCTTGCGCAGAGCCAAAAGCATTCGGTCAAACCGATCGTCATCGGCGTAGACCAACGCGTCATCAAGAATCACAACTGACGGAACGCCTTTTTCCTGCAAATAGACCGCGAAGGCGAGACGAACCAGAATCGACAACTGCTCGCGCGCGCCCACGCTCAAGCTCTCAAACGGCTCATGATGAGCGCCGCGTTTTATCCCTGTAATCTCAAGCGTTTCCTCATCAAGGGCCACTTTAGCGCCGGGCATCAACAGTTGGAGAAACGGTTCGACACGCTCCAGCACGGGACGCAGAAACGCTTCCTTGGCGCCGCGCTCCGCCGCCGCCAACTCCCTCACCAGAAGATCCCAAGCCCGCGCGTCTCGCTCCAATCGCTCCAACCGGGCGCGCCGTCGCTCCAGCGCGCCGCAAGCCTCCTCAAGACGCTCGCCAAGGCCGCTTTGCCCCAACGCGTTAAAGCGCGTCTCAAGCTCAAAAGCTTTTTTGCTGAGATTTTGTCGGTCTTCCTTAATACTCTCAAGCGCCGCCTCCGCCTGCCGGCGGCGCAGCGCAATTTCTTCCGGCCGCGCCTCAGCCACCAGCATCTTGCTATGGCGCTTCGCCAGACTGGCGGCCTCCAACGCCCCGCGGGCTTTGCTCAACGCGCTATACAGCGCTTCGTCGCTCAACTCCCGAACCGCCCTTTCCAGCGTCCGCGCCTCCGCTTCCCGCACAGCTTGCGCCTGCTCAAGCGCTTGATTTGCAAGTTCAACCTGTAATTTGAACTCGGCGCTCTTTCTCTCCGCCGCTTGAAACGCGCGCCTGCGCTCCTCTTCAAGAGCTTCGGCCCGCGCCAACGCGTTTTCCGCCGTCTGCAAATCCTCCGCCCAGACATCCTGCGCCCGCACATCCTGCGTCGGTTCATCCGCCAGCAACGCCTCAAGGCTCGAAATTTCAATCGCGATTTTTTGGCGCTTCAACTTCAAAGCCTCAACGCCTTCAGGCGCGTGAACGCCGATCATGCGGCCCGCGACGTCAAAATCTCGCTGCGCGCTATCACGCACATCCAGCGCCGCCTTCGCCGCGCTCACGCTCACGGCTCCCACCGCCTCAAGGCTGTTTTCCAACTCTGTTTCGGCGCGCAACAAGTCTGAACGGCGCTCGGACAAATCCGCGCCTCCGGGGGAAATGGAAATTTCTCCAAACCCTTCAAGCGCGAATCGAGCGACGTCAGTCAGCAAAACATCCATCTCAGGGGCAACCGCCTCCGCGCCATCTTCGCCTCGCGCGCGCGCAATCCCGCGCCCCGCCTCAGGATGAAACCGCACCATCGTCGCCACGACCCCAAGGGCCGCGCGCTTCTCCCGCAAGGACTGCTCCGCCTGTCGCAAAGCCTCAAAGCTCTTTTGATCAATGCGCGAAGACGTCAGAATGCGGCTGGCTTCATCACGTTCTTCAATAAATTGGCTAATCTTGGAAAGGCTCTCGTCCATATCCTTCAGATTTCGCCTAAGTTCGTTCTCCCGGATTTTATTTTGCGCCTGCCCCGCGCGCCATTTCGCCTCCCGCAAGGACTTCGCCGCATTGTCCCACGCCGTCTTCGCTGCCTGCACCTGCGACTGGACGGCCTCGGCGCCGTCCATCAGTCCCGCCAGAACTCTACGTTGGCTTTCAAGCTTGCGCTCCGCCTCTTCAACCTTGCCGATCAGTTCCGCACGCTGTTTCCATCGCTCCGCCGCCGTCTCATTATTGGCCTGAGCCACCGCGAGCGTTTTATCCGCATCCGCATCCAGACGCTTGACCGCCTCGCTTTTCGCCGCCGCCGCTCCCGCCGCCTTCAACGCCTCTTCGGCGCGCTCAAGCTCCTGATCACTGTCGATCCGGCTTATTTCCCGACGGCACCGCGCCAATTCATCCAGATCTCCGTCAAATTTTCGCCGCTCCTCTTGCAGCTCCCGCACCAGCTCATCCGCACTGTCCACAGCGGATATGGCCGCCGCCAACTCTCCCGTGGGCTTTCCCGTGGCCGTCAGCAACGCGCCGCGCTTCGCTCTCGCCGCATCCAAAAGCTTTCGTCCGCTCGGACCGCCCAGAACGTCCCCCACCTCTTCCTCCAGCGCCGAGCGCAAGGTGGTCCGGCCCACGTCCCCCACAGCCAACCCGTCCGCCGCCCGCCCTTGCTCAAGCCAAAAGAAGCCCAAAACTCCATGATCCTCAGCTTTCGACGCACCTTTTTTCGCCACTCGAAATTTCAATAAGTCGGAGATTTTATCTTCCGCCGCCGGACCATCGAAATTCCCCTCCGGCGTCTCCAAGCGAATAAAGTTCTGCAGGCCGAACCTTTTCGTAACCACAAAAGCCCGCCCGTCGATTTCGAAATCAAGACGCACCTCCGGTCTAACGTTTGAACCGAAAGGCTGCATAGCCTCCAGTCCCCGGCCGGTAAGGTTATGGCGCTCAAACAAACCAGCCCGCACCGCTTTCAACAGGGTGCTTTTTCCCTCCTCGTTATCGCCGGCGATGATGCAAATTCCATCGCTCAACCCCTCAATGACCACAGGATCTTCAAGTTTGCGAAAATTGCGAACGGCGATTCGGCGAAAATGCATGGATCTATCCGATCTCCTGATGCAGGCCATAAAGGAGCGCCAGCGCCCGGCGCGCGTCATCCGCTTGTGAAGCCCCTTCGCTTTCTGCGTCGCCCGCAGCCCGAACCTGTCCCATCACTGGAGACGCGCCCATGGCCCGCGCCCGCAATCTCTCCATCGCCACGCGAATGAACCCATTACCGTCGATAGCGTCCAAATCGGCGTCTGTGGGTTCTAAGATCAAATTATCACTGGTTTCCTCCAAGTATCGCACCCGGGCTCCAAGGTCGGCCAGTCGCGCATCCAGCGCCGCCCGCGTTTGCAGATCCACCGTGCCTTCCAGCGTCACCCGAAACAACCGACGCTCCAGATCCGCAGGCTCCATATCCGGCCCCAACTCCAGAATTTTGTCGACTTCATCCACGCCGCCCGGCGTGATGGTCAAATGCGCCCGCCGCCATTTGTAAACGCCCACCGGCACTTTCATCACTTGCGGCTCGGCTCCCGCTTGATCGATGGAGACCTCCAACACGAAGCCGGGCGCATTGTCGCGAAAACTATCGGCTTCATGCGTGCCCGAATACCATGTGCGCTGTGAAATACGCAGCGTTCCATGCCAATCGCCCAGCGCCAGATAATCAAGACGCGCGCGCCGATCCCGATCAAAAGCGATAGGATTCGCCGCGTCGCTGGCTTCAGGCAGAAACTCACGCATGGAACCATGGGCAAGACCAATGCGTATGCTCCCCGCCGCCGTCAAAGCCCCATCGAACCAATCGGTAAGATCGGCGGCGTCGCGCTTGCGTTTCAACGGCGCCGGCAACACCGTGACGTCGCCGCGCAGAACAATCGGCTGCGGCTCGTCTGCGATAATCACATTACCGGGAAGCGGCGGCGAGGCCATCCGTCTGAGGCGGCTCCACGGAGATTCGGCGATCGCCGGATCATGATTGCCCGGCAGTAAGATCCACGGCCCTTTAAACGCCTCCAACGCCACCACGAAGCGGCGCAAGGTTTCGTCGGAAACGGCGATATCGTCAAAACAATCCCCCGCCACGAGCACCGCGTCCACGCAGCGCTCCCGGGCAAGAACCGCCACGGCGTTAAGGCTCGCCAATCGCTGCTCGCGCAAAATGGCCGCGACATCGGCGGGAAACCGTCCGAACCCCTTGCCGATCTGTAAATCCGCCGTGTGAAGAAACCGAAACGCCATGGCGTTTTCATAGCACAGTTGCGCCACGTTGAAAGCGGCGACGAATTGATTTTCGCCCCGCCGCCATTCAGTAAAGTTAAACCACGTTTTTCTCAATCACCGGCTGAGCGTTCGCGATACGCTCAAAGCCAAGAATGCTTAAATCCAAAGTTTTATAGTCGCCGTGAACAAGCAATTCGGCCATGCCCCGACCCACAGCCGGAGCCTGCTGTAAACCATGCCCCGAAAAGCCCGTGGCCAGATAATATCCCGGCGCCCCAGACACCGCCCCAAGAAAGGCGTTATAGTCAAACAGGTTCATATCATAATGACCCGCCCACGCCCGACCGGGCTTGATCGCCTCAAACGCCGGGACGCGCCCTGCAAGGGTCGGCCAGAGATGCTCTTCGAAAAAACCGTAATCCACGTCAAAATCGTCGCAGTCCGGATCCTGCTCGGCGAACGGCGCGCTGCCGCAAAGGAATCCTGCGCCTTCCGGGCGCACATAAGTCCCATTTGGGTCGATCAAAAGCGGACATCCCTTCACCTCATCCCGGCAATCGAACGTGAAAATCATCCGTTTCTTGCAATGTATGGGAACGTCAATCCCCAGCTGCTGGCTCAATTGGGCCGCGCCGCTCGCGCCGGCGGCGTTGACCAGCCGCCCGCAAGACACGCGTGTTCCATCGGACAGCTCCAACATGAAGCCCTCCCCCTCACGGCGCGCGCTCACAACTTCAGCGCTACGATAAGGAACGTCAAGTGAACGCGCTTTCTTGCGAAACGCTTGCATGAGGCCATAACCGTCAAACCACCCTTCGCCGCTACGCCCCCAGCATCCAGCGGCGATATCCTCCACGTTCAACCATGGGAACCGCTCCTTAAGCCCAGCAGGGTCAAGATAAGCGATATCCGCGCCAAGACGCGTTTGCAGCGCATGATTCCTCTCCAAAATCGGTAATTTATCCGCCGTGGCGAGAAACAGATACCCCCCTTCATACAGATCGATTACGGGACGTTCGTCGCCAACGCGCAATCGCTCGCCGATCTCACGCAGGAATTCAATTCCATAAAGCGAGATCTCGATGTTCACAGCGCTGGAAAACTGTTGGCGAATGGACGCCGCCGACAAGGCGGAAGCGCAATATTGATAGGCAGGATCTTTTTCAACAACCAGGACGGAGCCGTCGAACCCACCCTCCATCGCCAAATGACAAGCGATGGAAGAGCCTATGACGGCGCCGCCGACAATAACGATATCTACGGTTTCACAGGTCATTCAGGCTCCCGGTCAGGCTTGAAAATAGCCGTGACCATAAGATAATGGGCACGGCTGATTGAGACGTATCAGAAAAACGCCTGCAGCCCGGTCTGAGCGCGACCGAGGATTAACGCATGAACGTCATGCGTTCCTTCATAAGTGTTGACCGTTTCCAGATTCTGCGAATGGCGCATAACATGATATTCTTCGCTGATGCCGTTACCGCCGTGCATATCACGGGCCATGCGCGCGATATCCAGCGACTTGCCGCAGTTATTACGCTTGACGATAGAAATCATTTCCGGCGCGACTCGGCCCTCGTCGAAAAGCCGTCCAACGCGCAGACTGCCCTGAAGCCCGAGAGCGATTTCGGTTTGCATATCGGCCAGTTTTTTCTGGAAAAGCTGGGTTTGCGCCAACGGCCGATCAAATTGCTTGCGCTCCAGCCCATAATTGCGGGCTCGACGCCAGCAATCTTCAGCCGCGCCAAGAACGCCCCAGGAAATGCCATAACGCGCGCGGTTGAGACAGCCAAACGGTCCCTTCAAGCCAGATACGTTGGGAAGCAACGCTTCCTCTCCGACCTCAACCCCGTCCATAACGATTTCGCCGGTGATCGACGCGCGCAGAGAAAGCTTGCCGCCAATTTTCGGCGCGGACAGTCCCTTCATGCCTTTTTCAAGAACAAAGCCGCGAATCGCTCCGTCATGGGCGTCGGACTTCGCCCAAACGACGAATACATCCGCGATCGGCGAGTTGGAGATCCACATTTTGGAGCCCTTCAACCGATAGCCGCCGTCGATTTTTTCCGCACGCGTGCGCATGGCGGCGGGGTCGGACCCCGCGTCCGGCTCGGTCAAGCCGAAGCAACCGACGAACTCGCCGCTAGCCAGCTTCGGCAGATACTTCATCCGCTGCTCTTCCGAGCCATAGGCGTAAATCGGATACATCACGAGAGAGGATTGAACGCTCATCATGGAGCGATAACCGCTGTCCACCCGCTCAACTTCGCGCGCCACAAGCCCATAAGCCACGTAAGAAGCTTCCGCCCCGCCATAGACCTCTGGCAAAGTAACGCCTAAAAGCCCCATTTCGCCCATTTCATTGAAGATTGAACGATCCGTTTTCTCATGAGCGTAAGCCTCCAGAACCCGAGGCTGAAGCTTTTCCTGCGCATAAGCGTGGGCGCTTTCCATGATCAGGATTTCATCTTCGCTCAACTGGCCGCGAAGCAAAAATGGATCGTCCCAAGCAAAAGTCCCCCCACCTGAAGGGCTGGATTTGGGTTTGAGTGCTTGAGTGCCGTTCATTCTTCTCATCTCCGGTTCAGGATTGCTCCCAATGGGCAAGGCCGCGTCCTTCCACCAATGGTGGCGACGCTGATCGGGGCTTATTCGTTACGGGTCGCCGCTAAAAAAGCAAGCGCCGCAATGGGGCGAATTGTCTGTTCTGCATCACGGCGCGAAAAGTGATATGTTCTCTCGACTTCATGAGCAAATGGAATAAACCTTGAAACGCGGATTCGTACCCCCCATCGACAGCCTGATCGCCTTTGAATGCGCGGCGCGCCACGGCAGCTTCACTCGCGCGGCCGAAGAATTGCATCTGACCCAAGGCGCCATCTCCAAGCAGGTGCGTCATCTGGAGGAGCGGCTCGCCGTGGAGCTGTTCAAACGCGTGCGCCAGCGCATTGTTCTCACCGACGCCGGGCGATTATATCTGCACGACGTGCGCGGCGCTCTTGAGCATCTCACCGGCGCCACCCGTCAGGTCATGTCTTTCGGCGGCAGCGCCGACGTTCTCAATCTGGCGGCTCTGCCCACATTCGCCACCCGGTGGCTGGCTCCAAGACTGGCAGAGTTTCAAAGCCATTACCCCAACGCAAGCTTCAATATCGCCGTGCGACTGCGCCCTTTCGATTTCTCCAAGGAGCCATTCGACGCCGCCATTCACTACGGCGAGCCCGTGTGGGCGGGGGCGATCACCGAAACCTTGTTTCAAGAAGACGTCATCGCCGTCGCCTCGCCGCGCTTCAAGCAGCGCCACGCCATCAACGGCCCCCAAGACCTCGCCAATGTGGTTCGCCTGCATCAATCCACCCGCCCGCTCGCCTGGCGCCAATGGTTCGAATTGGCGAATGTGGAAACGCCCGCGGCGTTCCAAGGTCCGCGTTTCGATCAATTCGTCACCATCGTTCAGGCCGCCATGCACGATTTGGGAGCGGCGCTGGTGCCCCGCTTTTTCATCGAGGAAGAGCTTGCCGACGGACGGCTCATAGCCTTGTCGCCCCTTTGCCTCAAGTTGAGTTCAGCCTATCATTTTGTCTATCCGGAAGACCGAACGCTTCGCCCCGTCGTCGCTGCTTTCCGCGAATGGATTGAAGAAACTGCGCGAAAGGTTACACATTCGCCGCAAAATCAGGCGCCGCAAAATCAGGGGTAGACGCGGCAAGCTTCATTTTGCCGCCCACCAATTACGAAGCGAAAGGCCGGGACGAAACGAAACCGGCGCGTCATTCGCATTTTTTTGCGGACGCGCCGTCAACCGGCCCAATGCGGACCCTCGTCACGCCTTTATTCTTGAACCCCAACAGCACGGCCGCGCGGCGGGACACATCCACCACGCGCCCCTTGACGAAGGGACCGCGATCGTTAATGCGCACGATGACGCTTTTGCCATTGGCCCGGTTCGTCACCTTCACTTTCGTACCAAAAGGCAGAGAGCGATGCGCCCCGGTCATGGCTTCCGGGTTGTTCATTTCACCGCTGGCCGTGCGCCCGCGCAACTCATACCAAGAGGCTTTCCCGCACTGCACGGCGATAACCCGCTCCGCTGAAGCCGATTGGAGCGCGCACGCAAGCGACGCGCAAACCAACGCCAAGAAAAAAACCTTCAAGTTTCGGCGACGCAACGCCTTGGCTGGCAAAACTTCGGCGCCCCACTCCCTGAAGAAATATTTAACAATTCGATCAATTTCGATGTTGTTCAAAATTTTTTCCAAGCTGATTTCCAGAACGGCTGCGACAAAAAGGCCAATCCATTACAGGAATAATATCACCATCAATAAAAACTGGAAATGGATAAATTACACCCAATATTACGTAAAAAATATCGCCTTATTTTCTCTCGGTCAGGCAACAATTCGAAGAAATAATTAATGCGGCGCACAACGCAAATAAACCTTCGAAAATTAAAAGATATAAAAATTTTATTGCTAATAAAATTATTTTATATATTTAGTGTGAAGTAAATTGCTATTTATGGTTATAAAACTTCGCCCATGCACGCAAGGCAGAAGAAATTGGACCAAAATGTAAAATCTAGATTTATCTCAATGAATCAAGAAGATAAAAGCAATTTAACAGAGAATGATTTCGTTGATTCCGAGAACGACTTCCTCGGTCTTCACGCAGCCTTGATTCACGCCTCGCAAGACCCAATTTATTTTTGCACACCTGATTTCATCGTCAGAGAATGCAACAAACTCTTCGCTGAAATTGAAGGCCGCCCGCGCCATGAACTTATCGGACTGCGCGTTCCCGAGGCTATCGGATCGCGGGCGTTCGAAGAACGCCGCCACCTTTTCGAGCAGGCGCTCGAAGGGATCGTGAGTCGATCGGAAAGCTGGCTGAACCATGCTTCAAATGGCAAAAGATTCTACGATATCACCTATGCGCCCGTACGAGGGCCGAATAATACGATCAGCGGCATGGTCGCCTTTGGCCGCGACATCACGGAAAGGCGACGCGTCGAAGAACAACTTCGAATGTATGAAAGCGTAATCGCGCAGGTCTCAGACCGCATATCCGTGATCGGCCGAGACTATCGCTACATAATGACCAATATGAGTAATGCGCGTTTCAACGGAGCCGAACCCGCTGATTTTATCGGCCGACATGTGCAAGACATTGTGGGACCGGAACGCTTTGAAAACAGATCGAAACTTTTCCTTGATCTCTGCTTTCAAGGTGAAACCGTCGAATACAACTACGTTCATACAAGAGATAACAACGCTCCCATCGATATTCACCTTAGACTTGAGCCATTTCGCACCGCCGATGGAGAAATTCATGGAGCGGTGATGACGCTGCGCGACGTTACTGAGGAAAAACGACTTGAAGCGGAATTGGCTCGGCTCAGCTTTGAAGATCCTCTCACAATGGTGGGCAATCGCCGAGCATTTGAAAAAGAGGTGACCCAGCGCCTTGAAACCTTAAAAAAACCAGACGCCGCAGACCCAGGCTTTGCGATCATTTTTATCGATATGGACGACTTCAAGGCGGTCAACGACACCGCCGGTCACCGCGCCGGTGATCAGCTTCTTGCAGAAATTGCGCAATCTCTCAAAGCTATTGGCGGCGAGGACGCGCTGATTGCAAGACTTGGCGGCGACGAATTTGGCCTCCTTCTTAAACGCCCCACCCCCGATCAGACCAAAGAAATATGCGAAGGCATCGTCGAACACCTGAATGAAATGCGGTTCACATGGGAGGATCATGTATTTCATGTAGGCGCCAGCATAGGCTTCGTTATCGTGGATTCCGACATTGACGGCCTATCACACTTATGCGCCGGCGACATTTTGCAATGGGCGGATCATGCCAGCATGGCTGCGAAGGATCGCGGCGGCCGGCGGTGGCTACAATATCGAGCCGACGATCGAACCCTCACGCGCCGCCGCGAGGATCTAGTCAATCTCGCCTCGATTGAAAACGCCCTTGACGAATTGCGCTTCACGCTGTTCCAAATGCCAATTCTCGCGTTGAAAACCGGGCGCCCGCAAATGCGGGAAATTCTACTGCGCGTACGCATGGAGAACGGCGAGCTTAGCGCGCCCGCCGCTCTCATCGCAACGGCTGAACGCCATGGAATTTTGCACAAAATCGACTCTTGGATCGTCGACTCCGTCCTTGAATACCTTGAAAACCCCGCAGATGGCTTGCCGGTGACGGTTAATATTTCCGCCAACTCGTTGCTGGTTCCTCAAATCTCGCAAAAAGTTCTGACATGGCTGAGCTCAAACCCTCAACTCGCGCCTCGGTTGATTTTCGAAGTTGGTGAAAAAGGGCTCAGAGGCAATACGGCGGCGGCGCGCGACTTATTCACCCAATTAAGATCACTAGGCTGCAGACTAGCCATTGATAACTTCGGCTCGGGCGCCACCACCTATGCCCATTTGCGCGACTTTAAATTCGATCTGATCAAGATCGACGGAGCAATCACCCGCAAGATTGACCACGATCCTGTGCAATACGCCACATTGGCTGGCGTCATCGGCGTCGCCAACGCCATGAAGGTGGATGTCGTCGCCGAACAGGTGGAAAGCGCAAGCGTCCTGTCCAAACTTCGAGAACTTAACATTCGCTACGTTCAGGGCTATTTTTTCGGCGCCCCGGCGCCATTGAATGACGAAATCTAGTCTCGCTCCGTCCACTTGCGCATACGGTCACAAAATGACGCTTGCAATCTCAAAATGACGTTCGAGCCCGCATGGCTTGGGACAAGGTGCCCTCATCCAGATAATCCAGTTCGCCCCCCACGGGAACGCCATGGGCCAACCGGGTGATTTTTACATCGTTTCCCACCATGCGATCCGTCACGAAATGGGCAGTCGTCTGCCCTTCAACCGTAGCGTTGACGGCAAGAATGACTTCCCGCACGCCGCCGTTCTCCACCCGTTCGATCAAGGCGGCGATATTAAGATCCTCCGGCCCCACGCCGTCCAAAGGCGATAAGGTTCCTCCGAGAACGTGGTAATGGCAATTCAGCGCTGACGCCCGCTCCAGAGCCCAAAGATCGGAAACGTCTTCAACGACGATGATCGTCGCCGCGTCCCGGCGGGGATCGCTACAGATGGTGCAAGGATCGCAAGTGTCGACGGTTCCGCAAACCGAGCACACGCCGACGTTGTCCACGGCGACGCCCATGGCCTGCGCCAAGGGAATCAGCAGTTGGTCTTTTTTCTTGATCAAATGCAACGCAGCCCGGCGCGCGGAGCGTGGCCCTAACCCCGGAAGCTTGGCGAGCAACTGTATAAGACGCTCGATTTCAGGGCCGGCGACGCGAGAATTGGACATCAATAACGACCCAAGTTCAAAACGGCAATTTCATGCCGGCGGGCAAGCCCATGTCACCCATGAGCTCTTGGGTTTTTTCCTGCATGGCTGCCTCCGCTTTCACCTTGGCGTCATTGTGAGCCGCAAGAATGAGGTCTTCAAGAATTTCAACTTCCTCTTCCTTGACGAGAGAGGGGTCAATCTTCAAAGACTTCAACACGCCCTTACCCGTCATGGTGACAGTCACCAAGCCGCCGCCGGAGGCGCCCTCGACGTCGATATGGCTCACTTGCTCCTGCAAATCGCCCATTTTTTCCTGAAGCTGCTTCGCCTGCTTCATCATCTTCAAGAAGTCCATTGGAAATCTCCAAATTCATTATTTGTTACATTCAGGATGAACGCGCGCGCTTCAAAACTCATCCGCGTCGGGACCATCGCCAACCGCTTCATGCAACAGCGGGTCGTGCGTGTCGAGGGTTTCTTCGCTCTCTTGCGCCTGCACGCGCACGTCCACAACTTTCGCGCCCGGAAAAGCCTTCAGCAAAGACGCCACAGTCGGCTCCAGTTTCGCGTCCGAAAGTAGCTGCGCCTGCGTGGCCTCCCGCTCGGCATGAAGCGTTGGCCGTCCGGGGGTGCGGCTAACGGACACAATCCAGCGCATGCCGGTCCACTCGCTCAACTTATGCCCCAACATGCCGGCAAGATCCGCCGCCGCGTCCGAAGTTGGGTGAAATTCAATGCGCCCCGGCTCGAACTTCACCAGCTGCATATTCCGCTCAATCGCCACTTTTAGCGGAATGTCGCGCTTTTCCGCCGCTAATTGCGCGCAATCGGCCAAGGAGCTCAACTGAACATGAGGGGTCTGCGCGGGGGAAGGCGAAGGAACGGATTGCGCGCGCGGCTCAGCCACAGCCAAAGAAACAGGCTGCGATCCAGCGCTCGCCGTTACGTTTTGGCGTTCCATCCCCCCGGAGCTCACAACAGCTCTGGCCGATGCCCCCCCCGAATTTCCAGCCCCGTCGCCCGCGCCAGACGCGCCCGCGCCAATATTATTCAAGCCGCCGCTGCGCGCCAATTTCAAAATGTCTTCAGGATCGGGAAGATCCGCCGCATAACATAGACGCACCAAAACCATATCCGCCGCCGCCAAAGGTTTAGGCGCGGCCTGCGTCTCGGCAATCCCTTTGAGAAGCATTTGCCAGCTTCGCGATAAAACGCGCATGGAGAGCCGCTGAGCGAACTCATGGCCGCGCGATCGCTCCGTCTCCGACACGGAAACGTCTTCCCCCGCTTTCGGCGCAATTTTTAACCGGGTGACGAGGTGAGTGAAGTCAGCCAAATCCGCCAACACCACGGCAGGATCGGCGCCCACGTCATATTGCTCTCTCAACTCATCCAGCGCCGCCGCCACATCCCCCTTCATGACATGCTCGAATAAATCGATAATGCGGGCGCGATCCGCAAGCCCAAGCATTTGCCGAACGCCGACGGCCTCCACAGGCCCCGCTCCATGGCTGATCGCCTGATCCAGCAAAGACAGCGAATCACGCGCCGACCCCTCCCCAGCCCGGGCGATAAGCGTCAGAGCTTCGTCGGAAATGTCGATTTCCTCCGCGTCCGAGATCCGGCGCAATAGCCCCACCAACTTGTCCATATCAATCCGGCGCAAGTCAAAGCGCTGGCATCTGGACAGAACCGTGACGGGAACCTTGCGAATTTCCGTGGTGGCGAAAATGAATTTCACGTGCTCTGGCGGCTCCTCAAGCGTTTTCAACAAACCGTTGAACGCCGCGTTGGAGAGCATGTGCACTTCATCGATGATGTAGACTTTATAACGCGCCGAGGCCGGGCGATAACGCGCCGCTTCGGTTATTTCGCGAATATCGCCGATGCCGGTATGGGAGGCGGCGTCCATCTCGATCACATCGACATGGCGTCCTTCCATGATCGCCTGACAATGCACGCCGGGCTGGGAGAGATCTATTGTCGGGCGATTGATCGCCGGGCGGTCGCCAACGCCTGGAGATTCGTAATTAAGACCTCGCGCCAGAATCCGCGCTGTTGTTGTTTTGCCAACGCCGCGCACGCCGGTTAGCATCCACGCCTGCGCGATACGTCCGGTCTCAAAGGCGTTACGCAGCGTTTGAACCATCGGCTCCTGACCGACAAGGTCTTCAAAACCGCTGGGCCGGTATTTACGCGCCAGAACCCGATAGGCCGCCTGTCCAACGTCCGAGGCATCAGCGCCAATCGCGGGCGAATCCATCGCGGTCATTTCAGAAGAGGTGTGGGAGTCAGAAATATCGTCCATGCAGGGCGCGCCGCCTTTTCACTTGTCAGAACGCCAACCATCAAACCATCAGGTTGACATCTTCCTCACAGGTCTCAACGCCGTTATATCCGCCCAAACGCTGCTCGGTCTACTTCGAACAATCCAAGATACGTATGGCGAACAGGCGCGACAAGGCGTCGTCTGCACTCATCTTCAGACGACCTTCGGAAAAGGTGGGAGGCTGGCTAGGTGACCCGCGCCAAACTCGTTAGGGCTGCTTCCTTCCGGACCTGACCCGATTGGCGAGTGGCTCGTCCACCACCAACCTCCCGAGGTTCTTATATCAGTAGCGGGAGGGGGTTTGGCAAGAGGGCGGTGGAATTTCCCCCCAACTGATGGAAAAAATATATCCACCCCACTTAAAAACTGCCAATTTCAGCGAAAAACTGACCAATAATTTCTTGCGCCGACACACTTTCGTTCCAAGGACGTAGAAGAGCGAGCCTTCGCAAGGTATAAGATTGAAATCGAAATTGAACGGCGGTGACTTTCAATGACAGCTTTTGAACTAAACGCTCGTCTCGCAGGAGACACCTATGCGGTCAAGAAACTGGATCTTTGCGCCGTCCGCTTGATGAAAGACGCCAATTATCCCTGGCTGGTGCTTATCCCCCAAAAAGCCGACCTGATTGAAATCATCGACTTGTCGCCGGAAGATCGCGCCGTCCTCATGGAGGAAATCGCCGTGACCAGTCAATGCCTTCGCGACGTCGCCGGATGCGGAAAACTGAATATCGGCGCATTGGGAAATCAGGTGTCGCAGCTTCATATTCACGTCATTGGGCGCAACGCGTCCGACCCCGCCTGGCCCGGGCCGGTATGGGGCGCGGCTCCCGCCACAAAATATGACCCAGCCGACAGAGACCACCTGATTGCGTCGCTTTATGAACGCCTTCCCTTTCCGACGTAAAGAAACCTGCGACCTCTGTTTCGGAGTCCTTAATGAATATCGCCGAGTCCGCCTATCGTTTGTCCGACCAATTCGCTTTTTCTGGAAATACTCTGGAACGACGCTCAGAACATCGCGGCGATGAAAAGTGGCTGGAAGCCCACCTTAAAAGCAAAACCGCCCGTTTCGCGCTGTTCAGCGGCGACGCCGCGGTTTTGAAAACAAATTCTGGCCCATCAGCGCTATTTATGACGCTACAGGAAGTGAACCAACTGGAAGCCCGTCTGGAACAGCCGATTCTCCTTGGCTTCACGCCCGGCGAAGAACGCCCGGTTTTCGCCGTCTCCACCAAATTAGACGAAGCGGCGCTAGCGCGCCAGAATTGCGCGCCCTTCAACCTGCGCGCTCTGGCGCTGCAAGGGGCTTTGTCCCCCGAACACCTAGGCGTTCTGGCGCAAGCGCGCGCCCTTTTGCACTGGCACCAGACCCATCAATATTGCTCGCGCTGCGGCGAGCCCAGCCTCATGACCCAGGGGGGGTACCGCCGGGATTGCTCAAACTGCGAAAGTCTGCATTTTCCCCGCACGGACCCCGTGGCCATCATGCTGATCCGCCATAAAGACCACTGTCTTTTAGGCCGCTCCCCCCGCTTTCCCGAGGGGGTCTATTCCTCGCTCGCCGGATTTATTGAGCCGGGGGAGACCTTGGAAGACGCCGTGCGCCGGGAGGTGATGGAAGAATCTGGCGTTGCCGTTGGCCGGATCGATTATCTGGCGAGCCAGCCATGGCCCTTTCCCGCCTCCCTGATGTTCGGATGTCAAGGCGAAGCCGTGACCACGGAGATTAAAATGGACACGGAGGAACTAGAGGATTGCCGCTGGTTCGCGCGCGCCGACGTTGAGCTGATGCTTCAAGGCGAACACCCGGAAGGGCTCAAGTTACCGCCGCCGCTCTCCATCGCCCATTGGCTAATCATTCAGTTTCTGGAAAACGGATCGCAGGGCTGATTAACGCCGCCTTTTGTCTTGACTGCACGCCGTTTTCGTCAAGAACCGGGAGCCATGCGCATGGCTCCCGGTTCATTTCACTGTCCAAGCGCTCCATTTCAAGCGAGAGGAGCCGCCGTTCGTATCGGTTTTCCCGGCGTAATTTGCGCCGCCGCCGCCGTAATCGAATCCGCGTCGATCCCATAATGATGGTAAAGATCAGCCACCGTGCCGGTCTGACCAAAGTGCTCAACGCCCAGCGCTATGGTTTTATGCCCCGCGACCCCGCCAAGCCAGCCGAGCGTGGCCGGATGGCCATCCAGCACCGTGATCAGATTGCAATGACGCGGCAGGTCTCCCAACAAGCGTTCGATATGACTTTTCGCTGAGGGCGAGCCGCGTTTGCGCATTCTGGTGGCGGCATGCCAGCCGGCGTTCAGCCGATCCGCCGAGGTGACCGCCAGAACGCCGATGTCGCGACGCGCCTCGCCAATACGTCCCGCCGCTTCAATGGCCTCAGGTCCGACAACCCCCTGATAGGCGATCACCACCTCGCAGCCCGGCCCCGGTTCGCGCAGCCAGTAAGCGCCATCGATAACGCCTTGGCGGAACGCTGCGTCATTACGCCGGGTAGGCTGCTCCAAAACCCGAGTCGACAACCGCAAGTAAACCGACCCGCCGGTTTCATCGCGCAGCCATGTGCGCTCGTCCGCCCCCGCGTCGCCCTCTCGTTGCATATAGTCAAAACCCCAACTCATAATGGCGGAAAGCTCATCGAGAAAACAAGGCTCGAACGCCGCCAACCCATCTTGCGACATGCCGATGAGCGGCGTGGCGATGGATTGATGCGCCCCGCCTTCGGGCGCGAGGGAAACCCCGGACGGCGTGCCGATCAGCATGAAGCGGGCGTCCTGATAGCAGGCGTAATTCAAGGCGTCCAAGCCCCGGGAGACGAAAGGATCATACAGCGTTCCAATCGGCAGAAGCCGCTCGCCAAACAGAGAGTGAGACAGACCAGCCGCCCCCAGAAGCAGAAATAGGTTCATCTCCGCGATGCCAAGTTCGATATGCTGGCCTTCTTTGGAGAACCGCCATTTCTGCGCGGAAGGAATACGCTCGTCGCGGAACGTGTCCGCGATTTCCTGACGCGCGAACAGCCCACGCCGGTTAACCCACGGGCCAAGATTCGTGGAGACGGTGACGTCAGGCGACGTCGTCACGATTCGCTCGGCCAGAGCGCTGTCGGATTTGGCCAGAGCGTCCAAAATTTTACCAAATCCGGCTTGAGTGGAGAGAAGTTTGTCGTCGAGCAAAATAGGTTCGGGCGCCGCCACGGCGGGCGCGCTGCGTCGCCGTGGACCATCGACGAAAAACGGCCGAGCGTTCAAAAAATTCATGACCTTCGCTTCTTTGGGGTCGGCCGCGTCAAACTTGTCCCATTCGCGACCTACCGCGATTCCCATATGTTTGCGAAAACTCTCCATCTGCGCCGTGGTCATCAATCCGGCGTGGTTATCCTTATGGCCGGCGAGCGGCGTGTTCCATCCCTTGATGGTGTAAGCGACAAAAGCCACGGGCCGGTCGTGATCCTGCGCGTTAAACGCTTCCACCAACGTCTCCAGACAATGGCCGCCGAGATTAGCCATAAGTTCTTGCAACTCGTCGTCGCCGCGACGATCGATCAAGGCGCTCACCGGCCCCTGATCGCCGATATCGTCATGAAGACGCTTGCGCCAAGCCGCCCCCCCTTGAAAAGACAACGCGGAATAAAGCGCGTTCGGACAATTGTCGATCCACTGGCGCAGCACCTCTCCCCCCGGCTCTTCGAAAGCCGCGCGCTGCAAAGCGCCATATTTCAAACGCACCACGTCCCAACCGAAAGCGCCGAAAATCGCCTCGATTCGTGCGGACAACCCCTCACGCACAACCCCGTCAAGGCTCTGGCGGTTATAATCGATCACCCACCACGTGTTGCGCAGGTCATGCTTCCACCCCTCCTGCAAGGCCTCATAAATATTACCCTCATCCAGCTCCGCGTCGCCCACGAGCGCGATCATGCGCCCCTCCGGCTGATCCGCCGTCCAGGATTTGGCTCCAAGATAGTCCTGCACCATGGAGGCGAATGCGGTGATGGCCACGCCAAGGCCAACAGATCCGGTTGAAAAGTCAACGTCATCCACATCCTTGGTGCGACTTGGATAAGACTGCGCGCCGCCATAGCCGCGAAACGCCTTCAGGTTTTCAAGCGTTTGGTTGCCCATCAAGTATTGCAGCGCGTGAAACACCGGCGAAGCGTGCGGTTTGACCGCCACCCGATCCTGCGGCTTGAGCACGGCGCAATAAAGCGCCGCCATAATAGAGACCATGGAGGCGCAAGACGCCTGATGGCCGCCCACCTTCATTCCATCAGTTTTCTCGCGTAGGTGATTGGCGTTATGAACCGTCCAGCAAGCAAGCCAGAGAAGTTTACGTTCGACTTCTTTCAAAGCGTCAAATTCATCACGGTTCATATTTGCTCTCTCCCTTATGCGAACGCCGCCTCATGCATGCGCGCAACCGTCAAATAGCGGCGACTCGGCAGGCGTTTTCAATGTCTTGCATGATATCGTCCAGAGTTTCCAGTCCAACCGACAAACGAATCAATCCGTCGGAAATTCCATGGACCTCGCGCTCCTGGGGCGTATAGGTGGAATGGGTCATGCTGGCGGGATGTTGCACCAACGTCTCCGCGTCTCCCAGACTGACGGCGCAGCGCGCCAATGTCAAAGCGTCGAGAAAACGAACGCCCGCCTCCAATCCGCCCTTCAACTCGAAAGCGATCATTCCGCCAAAGGCGCGCATCTGTTTTTTCGCCAATTCATACTGATCAAAGTTTTCCAGCCCCGGATAATAAACGCTCTCAACCGCCGCGTTGGCCTCCAGCATCCGCGCGACTTTTTGCGCGGAGGACGTATGGCGCTCCATACGCAGCTCCAATGTCTTCACCCCCCGCAAAATCAGGAACGCGTTGAAGGGCGAGAGAACAGCGCCGGTCATGTCCTTCAAGCCCACAAGGCGCACCTGCTGCATATCCTGCGCCGATCCAACGGCGATCCCCGCGACCAGATCCCCATGTCCGCCAAGATATTTGGTGGCGGAATGCACCACCACATCCGCGCCCAAGCTCAAAGGCTGGGTGATCACGGGCGTGCTGTAAGTATTGTCGACGACGACCTTGGCCTCATGGGCGTGGGCGATCTTGGAAATCGCCGCAATGTCCACGAGGCGCATATTGGGATTGGCGGGCGTTTCAAAATAAACAATCCGGGTTTTTGAGGTCATAGCCCGCGCCAGATTATCCGGGTCGGTCATATCCACATGGGTGACGGTGACGCCGAATTTCGTCAAGCCGTGATTCATGAAGGCGAAGGTGCAGCCGTATAGCGTCTTGTCCACCAGAACTTCGTCGCCGGGAGACAGAAAGCTCCACAGCACCGCGGTGATGGCGCCCATGCCGGAGCCGAAGCTCACAGCCGCCTCGCCGCGTTCAAGAACCGCCATCCGGCGCTCCAGAAGATCCAGCGTCGGGTTTGAAATACGCGAATAAAAATATCCCTCGCGCTCCCCGGCGAAAATTTCTCCCCCCGCTTGCGCGCTCTCAAATGAGAAGGTTGAGGTCAAATGCAAAGGCGGCGTCAACGCGCCCTCATGAGGGGCCGGATCATAACCAAAATGAATGGCCTTCGTCGCAAATCCCTTTTCCTCGTTCTGCATCATCGCTCTCCTTGAACTGAGCGCGCCTGTTGACGGAGCGCCTTTTGATCAGCCTAGATCGACATGCAGGCAATTTTCTGGCTAATTAACCTCTAAAATCCAATTAATTGGCAGAAAATTCCAAAATTAAACAGGAATGAAGCAATGGATGCTACGGATCGGAAAATTTTACGCGCCCTTCAACAAAATGGGCGCCTGTCAAACCAGGATCTGGCTCAAAAGGTGAATCTCTCGCCCTCGCCTTGTTTGCGCCGGGTCAAAAATCTAGAAACCTCCGGCGTGATCCAAGGCTACGCCGCCATGGTGGATCAAGAAGCCTACGGTTTGCCGGTAACCGTGTTCCTGCGCATCCGCCTCGACCGCCACTCGCAAGACAGCGTGCAAGTGTTCGAAGCGCGTATTCAAGACATTAACGAAGTTCTGGAGTGCCATCTCATGGCCGGAGACTGGGACTACCTACTGCGGGTCATAGTGGCTTCGCTTGCCGACTATGAGAGCTTCATGCGCCGACGCATTCACAAAATCCCGGCCATAGCCTCGGTTGATTCGAGTTTCGCCTTTGGCGTGGTCAAACGCACTCAAGCGTTTCCCTGAATCCTGACGTTTTCCTACGAAAAGATCTCCAACGTCGCCTTTTCGCCGTCAATAGCCGCCGCCGTTTCCAAAATTTTCATTCCGGCTAACTATTATGTAAGCCCAAAGAATCCGACACTCCGTTTCCCTGAAAGGTTAGAAACTCCAATGCGCCATCCCAAGATTCTGGTTTTTTCAGGCTCCACCCGCGCCCAGTCCTACAACACCCAATTGGTGGGACTCGTGGCCAAACATCTGGCGCTCGCAGACGCCAACGTCACGCGCATTTCTTTGCAGGATTATGAAATGCCGCTCTATAACGGCGATCTGGAGGAGAAAAGCGGCGTTCCCCTGAACGCACGCCGCTTAAAGGAACTTTTCGACGCCCACCAAGGCGTTTTCATCGCCAGCCCCGAGTACAACACCTCAATCAGCCCGATACTGAAAAACGCTTTGGACTGGTTGTCGCGCCTGTCAGGAGAAGGCGAGCCGCCGGCCGCCGCTTTTAAGAACAAAGTCTTCGCGGTGGGCGCAGCCTCGCCCGGACAATTGGCCGGCGTGCGCGGCCTGATCAACCTGCGCACAATTCTTGAAATCGGCCTCGGCGCGCTGGTGATCCCGGAAATGGCCACCGTCGCAGGCGCCGCCGAAGCCTTCGACCACGCGGGCGATTTGAAAAATGAGCGCGCGCGAACCATGCTGGAAGCCATGGTCAAACGGCTCGTGCGCGAAGCCCAAATAATCGGTTAAACGAAACCGGGTTGGCAATTCGCCTTGGCGCACATACATACTCCCTCGCGTCAGACGGTGGCGTCTGGCGAAGATGCAATTTTGAAAGGCCTGACATGAGTGAAAGCAATAGCTGGCACGGAACAACCATCCTCGCCGTGCGCAAAGGCGGGCGCGTCGTGATTGTGGGAGACGGTCAGGTCTCTCTCGGGCCGACGGTCATCAAGCACACCGCGCGCAAGGTGCGCCCCCTCTCCAAGGGCGACGTCATCGCTGGCTTCGCCGGCGCCACCGCCGACGCTTTCACGCTGTTTGAACGCCTTGAAGCCAAACTGGAGCAATATCCAGGGCAATTGATGCGGGCTTGCGTCGAGCTGGCGAAGGATTGGCGCACCGACCGTTATTTGCGCAAACTGGAGGCCATGATGCTGGTCGCCGATAAGGACGTCACATTGGTGCTCACCGGCACCGGAGACGTTCTCGAGCCGGAAAACGGCGTTATGGGCATTGGTTCCGGCGGCAATTACGCCTTGGCGGCTGGACGAGCCTTGATGGACACCGATCAGAACGCGGAGCAAATCGCCCGCAAAGCCATGGCGATCGCGGCCGATATTTGCGTATACACCAACACGTCCCTAACGCTGGAGAGCCTTGAAAGCGTGAGCTAGGCCTCAGACTTCAAGACAGCCCCCCGAACGAAAACCGGCGCAAACCCCAATGCGACGGAACAACGAGTGAGCAAAAAATGACCGAATTTTCTCCGCGCGAAATCGTGTCCGAACTTGACCGCTACATCATTGGCCAAAAAGAGGCCAAACGCGCCGTGGCCATCGCGCTGCGCAACCGCTGGCGCCGCCTTCAGCTCACCGGGCCCATGCGCGAAGAGGTGATGCCGAAAAACATCCTCATGATCGGCCCGACGGGTGTCGGTAAAACCGAAATATCCCGCCGTCTGGCGAAACTCGTCAACGCGCCCTTCACCAAGGTGGAGGCGACGAAATTCACCGAAGTGGGCTATGTGGGTCGGGACGTGGAGCAGATCATTCGCGATCTTGTCGAGGCTGGAATCTCGCTTGTGCGCGAGACGAAACGCAAAGACGTGCAGGCCAAGGCCCACCTTCTGGCGGAGGAACGCGTTCTGGACGCCCTTGTGGGGCAAAACGCCAGCCCCTCCACCCGCGACAGTTTCCGTAAGAAACTGCGCGAAGGCGATATGGATGACAAGGAAATCGAGATAGAGGTTCGCGCGGCGCCGCAAATGCCTAGCTTCGAACTGCCGGGAATGCCGGGGGCGAACGTTGGCGTCATGAATATATCGGACATGCTGGGCAAAGCTCTCGGCGGCCAGACCAAAACCAAGCGCATCAAGATCGGCGATTCTCATGACCTCCTGATCGCAGAAGAGTCTGACAAACTTCTCGACACGGACAAGATCGTGCAGGAGGCCATCACCTTGGTGGAAAACGCAGGGATCGTCTTTCTCGATGAAATCGACAAAATCTGCGTGCGCGACGGCCGCTCCGGCGGCGACGTCAGCCGCGAAGGCGTTCAGCGCGATCTGCTTCCCCTGATTGAAGGCACGGTGGTCTCCACCAAACATGGACCGGTGAAAACCGATCATATTCTGTTCGTCGCCTCAGGCGCTTTTCACGTGGCCAAACCGTCCGACCTTTTACCTGAGCTGCAGGGACGCTTGCCCATCAGGGTTGAGCTGCGGGCGTTGACCAAAGAAGACTTCCGCGCGATTCTGATGGAAACCGAGGCTAGCCTGATCAAGCAATATGTGGCGCTTATGGAGACCGAAGGCATGACGCTTTCCTTCAGCGACGACGCCATTGACGAAATTGCGACAATCGCCGTTGATCTAAACGCGACGGTAGAGAACATTGGCGCTCGCAGGCTGCAAACCGTTATGGAGCGCGTGCTCGACGAAATTTCCTTCACCGCCCCGGATAGGGCCGGAGAAACCATCGAAATCACAGGCGAATTCGTGCGTGACAACATCGGCGAGCTGGCGAAAAACATCGATCTGTCGCGCTTCATTCTCTGAGCGATGAACATGAACGCTATTCATAAAATCTCCCGCGGCGATCTGCGCGCTTGCCGTAACCCGCGCACAGTGGCAGCATAGATCCATGGTTGCGATACGAAAAAGCTTTGAAGAAGGACACCGCCGCAAATTTCTGGTCGTCGTCGACGACACGCCGGAATGCGACAGAGCCATTGTCTATGCCGCCAAACGCGCCGAGCGCACCGGCGGCATCGTCACTCTTTTCTATGTCATAGGGCCAAGCGATTTTCAGCATTGGCTGGGCGTGGAGGACATCATGCGCGCCGAAGCGCGCGAAGAAGCGGAAGCTTGCCTCGCCAAGGCAGCCGACCGTAGCCGAATGGTTGCGCGCACGGAGCCCGAATTGGTGATTCGCGAAGGCTCGCGCGCCGATGAAATCACCCAACTGATTGAGCAGGACGCGGATATCGCCATCCTTGTGCTCGCCGCCAGCGTTGACGGCGACGGCCCGGGTCCTCTGGTGAGCGCCATCGCCGGCAAATCAGCCGGCACATTTCCCATTCCCGTCACAATCGTTCCGGGAAATCTCGATGACGAGGCTATCGCCGCTCTGGCGTGAGCCGGCAAAAACTGCAAAAAATTAAATTGGAATCATTCTAAGGTGGAAACGTCGCTCCCGCGGGTGTATACTGTCTTTAACGACAGCGGCCGTTCAGGCGCGCCCATTCAAGGACAATGACATGTTCATTCAAACCGAAGCGACGCCGAATCCATCGACGTTGAAATTCCTTCCCGGCCGGATTGTTCTGGAAGAGGGAACGCGCGACTTTCGCGACACGCAAGACGCGGTGAATTCGCCATTAGCCGAAAAGCTGTTTGGCGTGCCCGGCGTTTTGGGCATTTTCTTTGGCCATGATTTCATCACCGTGACGAAGGACGACACAGACTGGCAACACATGAAGCCCGCCATTCTGGGCGCGATCATGGAGCATTTCATGACCGGCGCGCCCGTCATGAACGAGCAAGGCGATGGGGAAAGCCAGGAAGAGTTCTTTGAAAACGAAGACGAAGAGACTGTTGAAATGATCAAAGAGCTGATCGAAACCCGTGTTCGTCCAGCTGTCGCGCAGGACGGCGGCGACATTACCTTCAAAGGGTTTCGAGACGGCATTGTGTATCTATCCATGCGCGGCGCCTGCGCCGGTTGTCCATCGTCAACCGCGACCTTGAAGCACGGTATTCAGAACCTTCTGCGGCACTTTGTGCCAGACGTGGAAGAAGTGCGGGCGATTTAATAACGGCCTCAAAAATAAAATTCGAAAAGCCCGGCTTTCCAGCGCCGGGCTTTTTTATATAATCGCAAAGAAAAGCGTTTTACTCATATGGATGGAACGCTTGCGCAAACAATAATAACTGAAAGCGATAGTGGGGCGGAATGCGGCTTTTAGCTTTGGACACATGCGCGGCGACATGCGCGGCGGCCCTCTATGATTCCGCCTCCCCCCCTATTCCGGACAGCGACCAACACGCCGTTCCAAGTCAGTTTCCCTCCATACGTTCCGAAAACATTGGCCGTGGCCACGCAGAGCGGCTCATGCCGATGATTGAAGAAGTCATGAGGGAATCCAACGTAAAATACGCTGATCTGGAGCGAATCGTCGTCACCAACGGCCCCGGCAGCTTCACCGGCATGCGCGTCGGCCTTGCGGTGGCGCGCGGCTTTGCCCTGACGCTGGACATTCCAGCCGTGGGCGTCTCCTCGCTAGCGGCGATCGCCGCTTCCGTGTCCGATGGCCTTCACCCGCTTTGCGTGGCCCTGGACGCCCGGCGCGGCGAAATCTATTATCAAATGTTCAACCACGATGGCGCGGAGCTGCTCCCGCCCGGCGTCGCGTCCCTTGAAAGACTTGCCAATTTGATCGGCGAACGCCCAGAAGAAATGCGCCTTGCCGGAGACGCCGCGCATGAACTCGCTCCTCTTTGCCGGCTAACTGAAAGTCACGTCCTGTCCGATATTGCGGCGCCAGACATTCGCGCCGTGGCGCGTCTTGGCGCGCGACTCGCCAGCGACGCGCCCCCGCCTTCTCCAATTTATCTGCGCGCGGCGGACGCTAAGCCGCAAATGCGCGACAGTCGATTGTTGCAGTGATGTTCTGGTGGCTCTGGGCGCATCCGCCCCTCATAGAAGAAGCGACAGACAAGGATTTTGATCAACTCGCGCAAATACACGCCCGTTCGTTCTCTCATGAATGGGACAGCAGTGAATTGGCCAGCTTAAGCAGTCAAAACGGCGTGAAAATCTTTCTCGCGCGCCGATCCGATCCCTTTGGCTCACGAAATCCAGTGGGATTTGTGACCCTGCGAACTGTTGCTGACGAAGCGGAAATTCTCACCATCGCCGTAGATCCGCGCCAACGCGGACGCGGCGTCGCCCGCAAGCTCATGGAGACGGCCCGTTACCGGCTTTATGCGGAACGCGTGAAAGATCTGTTTCTAGAGGTGGACGCCGCCAATGCGGCTGCGGTTAGCCTTTATAAATCGCTTGGTTTCAAAGAGGTCGGCAAGCGCAAGGGATATTACGCCGAAAGCGATGGCGACGGAACCGCGCTTGTCATGCGGTATGATCTTCGCTAATCGGAACGATAGAATCCAATCGGAAATAACCCAGGACAATAGCGAAAGCGCGATGGACGGTTTGAAAGAGACGGACAAGCACCCCCCTCTTGAGGAGCAATGCGTCGCCAAGGGAATGCGCATGACCGATCAGCGCCGCGTTATCGCCCGCGTCATCGAAGAAGCATGCGACCATCCCGACGTCGAAGAACTCTATAGACGGGCGGTGGCGGTGGATTCGCGCATTTCCATTTCAACGGTTTATCGAACCGTCAAACTGTTCGAAGACGCCGGCATCGTCGCGCGCCATGACTTTCGCGACGGCCGCGCTCGCTATGAGACCGTTCCCGACGAACACCATGATCACCTGATTGACTTGCGCAGCGGCGACGTAATCGAGTTTCGCAACGAAGAAATCGAGGCGCTGCAAGAGGCGATCGCCCGGCGTCTTGGCTACAGACTGATTGATCATCGGCTCGAACTTTACGCCGTTCCCCTCACGGGAAACCAAACGCTTAACGACAAACAAGGCGCCAGCGATAACGACGTCGCAAAAAACACTCCAAACGCGCCTTCCCCCCCTGACGGCAAGAAAGACTGAACGGATGGCCACGCTTCGCGCTGCTCTCATCGTCATTCTGCTGGCCGTCACAACCTTGATCATGCTTCCCGTCCAATGGATCGCGCTCAAGCTTAAATGGCGCGCGTCAAGTCGCTTGCCCCGTCTCTGGCACGCAATCGCGCTTAAGCTCGTGGGCGTTCGGGTTACTCAAGTCGGCAAGCCTTCGCTCAACCGTCCGCTTCTGATCACCGCGAATCACACCTCATGGTTGGACATATCCGTTATCGGTTCGCGCCTTCCTCTCAGTTTCATCGCAAAATCAGAAGTAGCAGGATGGCCGGTTTTCGGACTTTTAGCGAAACTGCAACGCACCGTATTTGTCGATCGCCGCCGCCGGACGGACACTGGCCGAGTGGCCGCCGAAATTGGAGACCGCCTCGGCGGCGGCGACGCCATGGTGCTTTTCGCGGAAGGCACCTCAAATGACGGAAACGGCGTCCTGCCCTTTCGCTCCGCCCTAATCGGAGCGGCGCAACACGCCTTAGCCGGAACGCATGAAACCGTCTACATACAGCCCTTGTCCATCGCCTACCTTCGTCTTCATGGGCTTCCTATGGGGCGCAGACTTCGCCCCCATGTGGCTTGGTACGGCGACATGGAGCTGGCGGGGCACTTGTGGAGCGTCTTCCAGCAGGGCGCTTTGGATGTTCAGCTAACATGGGGAGAGCCCATATTGGTTGAAGCGGGCGCTGATCGTAAGCTATTGACGAAACGACTTGAAACGTCGGTCGTGCAAATGACGGCCGCCGCTTTATGCGGCCGCGAACCGGCGCCCAGCGCCGCCGACGGCGTAAAAGACTCCGATGTTGTTTCTCCCCAGCTATTCTCAAGCGAGAAAAAAGCGGGTAAAGCTGATGCCACGTTGAAATAGAACTTCGTAGGGCGCCGGCGATAAAACCGTTTCGCTCGGCGAAACCTGAAAAATTCGCGCGGAAAAAATAGCCGCCGAACCCGACCGACACCCGGCGCGAAACATCTCCGGGCTTGAGGACAGAATGACACACAGCTCCAAAACGATCGAAACCGTTGACCTTGACGCGGCGCCTGCGCAAAACCGGCGTTTTTTTGTAAAAACCTACGGTTGTCAGATGAATGTGTATGATTCCGAACGCATGAGCGACGCCCTCGCCCGCGAAGGCTATTCGGCGACGCAAACGCTTGAAGACGCGGATCTCGTCATCCTCAACACCTGTCATATCCGGGAAAAGGCGGCGGAAAAAGTTTATTCGGAACTTGGACGCTTACGAAAGATAAAAAACCAACGCGCTGATGACGGTCGTTCGACCATGATCGGCGTCGCCGGCTGCGTCGCTCAAGCCGAAGGCGAGGAGATCACCCGCCGAGCGCCTATGGTGGACCTCGTCTTTGGGCCACAAAGCTATCACCGACTTCCGGATCTTCTGAAAGAAGCTTCAAGCGGCGCGAAGGTCATTGAAACGGATTTCGACACCAACGATAAATTTTCGTATCTGGCGACGCCCTCTCCCGCCGGGGTTCGCTCGCGCGGCGCAACCGCCTTTCTGACCGTGCAGGAGGGATGCGACAAATTCTGCACTTTCTGCGTGGTTCCCTATACCCGCGGAGCGGAAGTCTCGCGCTCGGTGGAGCAGATCGTCGGCGAAGCGGAACGGCTGGTCGACGCAGGCGTTCGCGAAATCACCTTGCTTGGCCAGAATGTAAACGCATGGCACGGCGATGGGCCGGACGGTCGCAGCTGGGGACTGGGGGAGCTGTTGCACCGGCTTGCGAAGATCGACGGCGTCGCCCGCTTGCGTTACACCACAAGCCACCCACGTGACATGGACGACGCGCTAATCGCCGCCCATAGAGATCTGGACGTGTTGATGCCCTATTTGCATCTTCCCGTTCAATCCGGCTCGGACGCTATCCTGAAAGCGATGAATCGCAAACATACCCGCGACGACTACTACCGCCTGATCGACCGCATCCGCGGCGCCCGTGAGGATATCGCCATGTCCGGCGACTTCATCGTCGGCTTCCCCGGCGAAACAGACAAGGATTTCGCCGACACCATGGAGCTCATTGAGCGCGTGGGTTACGCCTCCGCGTTCTCATTCAAATACAGCCCCCGACCGGGCACGCCAGGCGCCAAATTGCCCGATCACGTGCCTGAGGACGTCATGTCGGAACGCCTCGCCGCCCTTCAAGGACTGGTGAGCGCCCAACAGCGCGCCTTCAACGCCTCCCTCAAAGGCAAAACCTTCGATGTGCTTTTTGAAAAGGTCGGACGTAATGAGGGGCAACTGGTCGGGCGTTCTCCCTGGCTGCAACCCGTTCAAACCGACGCCCCGATTTCCCTTATCGGTGATCTCGCAACGGTGGAAATCATCGACGTGGGCGCAAATTCACTATTCGGACGACTTGTAAAAGGGCACAATGAAACTGACAATGGCGATCAATATGCGGATAGGCGCGAGCCGCGCGCCAACGGCGCCGGCTGAACTCTTGATGGGAGATTGTTTTTGACGGGAAACGTCCAGGCCCCAAACCGAGGCGGCGTCAGCCGCAAACCGGTCCCCGCATCCGACATGACGCATGTCGTTCTGGCATTTGAAGACAACCGCCTCGTGGGCGACCTTTTTGGTCAATTCGACCAAAATCTCGCGCTGATCGAGCAAAGGCTCAGCATTGACGCCGTCGCCCGGGGCAATCAAGTCACCATCAAAGGCCCGCACAGCTCTTGCGAACAAGCCCGCCGCGCTCTTGAAGCGCTCTACGCTCGACTGCAGCAAGGGCATGAGGTTCATCCCGCGGATGTGGACGGAGCCTTACGCATGGCGGCGGCGGCGGAAGCCCAACTTCCCCTACCCACCATGGAGCCCAAGTCCAGACTAGCTTTCGCCCAGATCGCCACGCGCCGCAAGACCGTGGTGGCCCGAACAGCCGCTCAGGACGCTTATATCCGGGCCATGGACCGGGCGGATCTGGTGTTTGGCACCGGACCGGCTGGAACCGGAAAGACCTTTCTCGCCGTCGCTTACGCCGCCGTTCTTTTGGAGCGGGGAGACACCACACGCCTCATTCTATCCCGCCCTGCGGTTGAGGCGGGCGAGCGTTTGGGTTTTCTGCCCGGCGATATGAAAGACAAGGTCGACCCCTATTTGCGCCCTCTCTATGACGCGCTTTACGAAATGATGCCGGCGGAGAAAGTCGACCGCGGTCTTTTGTCAGGCATGATCGAAGTCGCGCCGCTGGCCTTCATGCGCGGGCGCACGCTTTCCAACGCGGTCGTCTTGTTGGACGAAGCGCAAAACACCACCACAATGCAAATGAAAATGTTCCTGACCCGTCTCGGCGAGAACTCCAAGATGATCGTCACCGGCGATCCAAGTCAGGTGGATTTGCCGGCGGGGCAAACATCCGGGCTGCGCGACGCGCTGGAGCTTTTGACGGACATTGAAAGCGTCGCCCATGTCGCTTTTACCGAAGAGGATGTCGTGCGCCACGAATTAGTTGGGCGGATCGTCAAAGCGTATGATGATCAAAGCCGCAAAATTTTACAGGAAAAAGAGGCGGAAGAAGCCGCCTTCATCGCCCGCCGCGCGGCGGCGCGCGCAGCCGCTCCCACGGCGAACACGGGCGGCGCGTGATCATGACCGCGACGCAACCGCCGCCGACAACGTCCCCTCTTGTGATCGACGTCACTATTGAAACGGCCGGCTGGGGCGAAGAGGAAACATTGGAGCGCGACATCGCCCATGTGACGGCGACGGCGATTGAAACGGCGAATCTGCAAACCGTCGCCGGCTCGGAACTCTCTGTCGTCTTAACTAACGACGCGCGCGTTCGCGAGTTGAACCACAATTGGCGCGCCAAGGACGCCCCCACCAATGTGCTGTCATTTCCCGGCGGCGACGAAGATGAGCCGCCTTACGGCCCCCTTCTCGGCGACATAATACTCGCCTATGAAACAGTTGCCAGGGAGGCGGCGGAGCAAGAAAAAACCTTTATTGCGCATTTTCGCCATTTAATTGTACACGGACTTCTTCATCTTTTCGGGTATGATCACCAGATTAACGCTGAAGCGGAAGAAATGGAGGCGCTCGAGCGGTCGATACTTGGCAAGCTCGGCGAAAGCGATCCATATGCTGATACAGATCCATATGCCGATGCGACTGCGCCCTGACGCAATTGTCGCCAATATTTATCCAACGGCTCCCTAGCGAGCAATAAACGCAGGCGCCCGCTTCTAGGGCCCATGAGGACAATGAACGAAGAAGCATCCCGAAGTACGGGTCAAAATACAAATTCTTCAGGCTCCGGCGCGCTCGCCGACGCAAGTGACGCAGAACCGCTCTCCAAAGGGCGATCAGGCGCGCTTGACGATTCACGCTCTGATCGCCCCCCCGGAGAGCTTCTCGAAGGCGCTTCCAGATCGCCGCTCCCACCTCCCTTATGGAAGCGGCTTTGCCTCCGCATAAAAAGCCTCTTAGGCTTACAGCGTGCGGGAAACGCTAAATTACGAGAAAATCTTCAGGACGAGTTAGCCCGGGAAAGCGGAGCGAATACGATTTTCACCCCGGAAGAGCGCGTGTTGTTAAGCAATATTTTGCGCTTGAGGGAGGTGCGGGTCGATGACGTGATGATCCCGCGCGCCGACATTGAGGCGGTAGATGACACAATCCCGCTCGGCCGGTTAATGGATGTATTTCGTGAATCTGGCCATTCGCGCATGCCCGTCTATCACGACAGTCTGGACGACCCTAGAGGCATGGTCCACATCAAGGACCTGATGGCGCATTTTGGCGAAAAGGCGAACCGCGCCTCTCTAACGGAAGTCGTCGCAGAGAACGAAAATTCATCTCAGTCGTCTGCTTCATTAGACGATTCGCCGCCATCTCTGGCGAAAGGTTGGCTTGAGCAGCAATTCCCCTCCCCCCCGTCCAATAGCGACATCAATCTTGATCTCAGCTTGATCGACTTGAAAAAGCCCCTCGTGGATGCAGGGATCATTCGTCCGGTCCTATTTGTTCCCCCCTCCATGCCCGCCACGGATCTCATGGCGAAAATGCAGGCGGATCGTATGCAAATGGCGCTTGTGATCGACGAATATGGCGGCACGGATGGACTGGCGTCTTTGGAAGACATTGTTGAAATGGTTGTCGGCGATATCGAAGACGAGCATGACGAAGACGAAGAAGCTATGATCCGCCCCACCGGCGAAGGCGTATGGATCGCCGATCCCAGAGTTCTGATCGAAGACGCGGAAAAAGAGCTGGGCTCTGACTTCGAGATTGGAGAACTGGGCGAGGAAGTCGACACATTGGGCGGCCTTCTCTTCACCGTGATCGGCCGTGTTCCCGTTCGCGGCGAACTTCTCGCGCCGCATATCCTTCCCGGATTTGAATTTGAAATTCTGGACGCCGATCCGCGCCGAATAAAGCGTTTGCGCGTTTTGCGCCGCAAAACTGAAGCGCGCGGACCTGAAGTGCGCCGCCGCGCGCGCCGAGGCGAAGACGCCGACGAGGCTCAAACCTCATGAATATGGGGCGATCACGGGAACCATCCAGATCAAGCCCCTACGCGTGAACGCAATCTTTGATACAAACAATCGGGCTTCCCAATAATGCGTCTCGCAAGGCCCGGTTCGTTTCCTCTGGCCAGATCATTCGAGGACCGCCAATGAATAACGTCATTGAACTGGTTCGACGCGCCTCAAACCCGTTGCTTTTATCGTGGGGGTGGCGACGTTGGGCGCTCAGTTTGTTTTTTGGCGCGATTTCGGCGCTCGCCATGCCCCCCCTTGGCTGGTTTCCCGTTTTATGGGTATCCCTCCCCGCGTTTGTCTGGCTGCTTGATGGAACCAATGAAGTCGCCATTACAAAACGACGCCTTGCCGCCGCCGCCGCCGTCGGCTGGTGGTTTGGCTTCGGCTTTCATCTCGCTGGTCTGTGGTGGATCGGCGGCGCCTTTCTCGTAGAGGCGGAAACCTACGCCTGGCTAATGCCCCTCGCCGTGCTGGCCATGCCCGCCGGCCTCGCGATCTTCACCGCTTTGGCGACTCTGGCGGCCCAGTTTTTATGGCGTGACGACTGGAGCCGAATCCTTGTGCTGGCGATCGTCCTTACCTCCTCCGACTGGGCGCGCGGGGTGGTTCTAACCGGCTTTCCCTGGAATATTTACGGCCACGCTTTAAGTCAGAACCTTATATTAATGCAAAGCGCCTCAGTTTTTGGCGCTTATGGGTTAAGTTTCTTCGTTATTTTGATTTTCGCCGCCCCAGCGTGTTTGATCGACGAAACAGGCGCCCACGCCCACGCGAATTTCTACCCCGTCGCCGCCGCCTCCGCCCTATTGGCGCTTCTCGCCGGTTTTGGCCTTTGGCGACTGAGCGACGCGCCAGACGCCAACGCCATGACGCCTGGACTGCGCCTACGCCTGATCCAACCCAACATTCCCCAACAAGAGAAATGGAAACGTGAAAACCGTTCCGCCATCATCTCCCGATATCTGGATTTGAGCCGACGCCCCCCGACCAGTGACGTTGACCCGGCGGATAAGAAAATAATCATCTGGCCGGAGTCAGCCTTTCCCTTCTTGCTGACCGACAATCCGGAAGTATTGCGAGCCATCGACGATCTCCTTGACGACGATAGCCAGTTAATCACCGGCGCCATTCGTATGGAAAATTATAATAATGAGAGGATTTTTTATAACAGCGTCTATGTGATCAATTCAGATGGTGAAATAGATCAAGCTTATGACAAAGTTCACCTTGTGCCTTTTGGCGAATATCTTCCCTTTCAGAAAACGCTCGAAACAATTGGCTTGACGCGCCTCGTTCAGGGGCCGGGAAATTTTCGCCCAGGTTTCAGACGACGGCTCTTGAAGCCTGAAGCCGCGGCGCCGTTCACGCCTCTCATATGTTATGAAGCGATTTTTCCCGAAAGCTTTGCGCAGGTGGATGAACGAGCGGAGTGGATTTTGAATGTGACAAACGACGCCTGGTTTGGCGAGAGCTCGGGTCCATATCAACATTTCGCCCAAAGCCGATTACGGGCGGTGGAGCAAGGCTTGCCGCTGGTGCGCGTCGCCAATACAGGAATTTCGGGAGTGATAGACCCGAAAGGGCGCATACTTGCAACACTTGGGTTAAATCGAACCGGTGTTATTGATGCGAAATTGCCCGTTTCTATGAAACCCACTATCTATTCGCGTTATAGGAATGGCTTTTTAGCGGTTCTTCTTATGGTTTCCCTTGGCCTAGTCCTAGTTACGCGTTACGTATATAAAGTGCACAATGAATGATTGTGGATAAAATGACGCCGTCATCATTTTGCGTAAAACGCTTGGATACAGCAAGCGAACAAAAAACACAGTAAATCACAACCAAGGGACATTCAAAAGGCTATCTTCCATGTTTTACTGAAGATTAATCCATGGATATTCCTAAAATAGCTTGAAAAAGCTAAAAGACAAAAACCAAATACAAAAGAAAAGGGGCTCACATGCCCGGTAAAAAAGCACCAAACCCCATCGATATTCACGTTGGCAGCCGCGTCAGGTTACGCCGAATGATGCTTGGATTAAGTCAAGAAAAGCTTGGCGAAAGCTTGGGCATCACATTCCAGCAAATTCAAAAATATGAAAAAGGAACGAACCGGATCGGTGCGAGTCGGTTGCAAAATATCGCCACCGTCCTGAAAGTGCCTGTATCCTTCTTCTTTGAAGACGCCCCCGGGACAGCGAATGAAGTAGACGGTTTTGGCGAAACGAAACCAACTTCCTACGTGGTTGACTTCCTCTCATCCTCGGAAGGCCTGTCATTGAACAAAGCCTTCGTGCGCATAGAAGACGCCAAAGTTCGCAAACGAGTGGTCGAGCTTGTTCGCGCTCTTGCAAACGAAGAAGACTAGACAACGAGTGTTGCGTGGGCGGGGGTCAAGGCTGCGAGGTGGGACGCCGCGGGGGGTTCGCGCCGCTTCCCACCGTTTCGCCTCAACTAGCGCGAATCTTGGGGCGTGCGTAAGACTTGACGAGAGATAACGAACTGGGCCATTAGACCTTGTGGCGGCGGAGCATATGTTTGCCGCGCGCATCTGCACTCTTCCCAGAAGGACGGTAGGCTATGGCCCGTCAGGATTATCTTTTTACTTCAGAATCTGTTTCCGAAGGACATCCGGATAAAGTTTGCGACCGTATTTCAGATACGATCGTCGACGCCTTTCTCGCCCAAATGCCAGAGGCGAGAGTCGCCTGTGAGACCTTGGCGACCACAAATCGGGTAGTTATCGCAGGAGAGACCCGCGGCCCGTCAGACTTAACCCATGATTACCTCGCCCATCTGGCGCGCATGGCGATCAAGGACATCGGTTACGAACAGCCGGGTTTCCATTGGGAGAATTGCGACATCGCGGTTCATCTTCACGCCCAGTCCGCCGAGATCGCGCAAGGCGTCGACGCGTCAGGCAACAAAGACGAAGGCGCGGGCGACCAAGGCATAATGTTCGGCTACGCTTGCCGGGAAACGCCCGAGCTCATGCCCGCTCCAATCTATTATTCCCATAAAATTCTCCGGCTTTTGGCGCAAGCGCGCAAATCCGGCAACGAGCCGGCCCTCGGACCCGACGCAAAGAGTCAGGTGACGATTCGGTATGAGAACGGAACGCCCGTCGCGGTGACTTCGATCGTTCTTTCGACCCAGCATCTGGACCCCTCGCTATCATCGCAAGATGTTCGCCAGATCGTCGAGCCCTATATCATTTCAGCGCTTCCCGGCGGCTGGGTCACCGATGAAACCGTTTGGCATGTGAACCCAACCGGAAAATTCGTCATCGGCGGCCCCGATGGAGATTGCGGGCTGACCGGTCGCAAAATCATTGTCGACACTTATGGCGGCGCGGCTCCCCACGGCGGCGGAGCATTTTCCGGTAAAGATCCCACCAAGGTTGATCGCTCAGCCGCATATGCCGCGCGTTATCTGGCGAAAAATGTCGTAGCCGCGGATCTCGCTGATCGTTGCACGATTCAGCTTTCCTACGCAATCGGCGTCGCTGAGCCCCTGTCCGTCTACGTCGACCTCCATGGCACGGGAAATGTAGAGGAAGCGCGGCTGGAGAAAGCCGTACGCGACGTCATGAGCCTGACGCCGCGCGGCATTCGCGAAAAGCTTTCTCTGAACAAGCCAATCTACGCACGCACGGCGGCCTATGGTCACTTTGGACGCGAGCCGGAAGCCGACGGCGGCTTCTCATGGGAGAACATCGACCTCGTGCATGCGCTGCGCGACGCCGTTTCCTGATCAAACGACACAATCGGCTCAAGAATTTGAACCGAAAACCACGGCCGGGCAATTTGTCCGGCCGTTCCCCTTTACGGCCCGAAGCTGGCAGGCACAAACCACGGTTCAAACAATGACTGATCACACCAAAGGTTCTTTCTTCGGGCGCCGGGTCGGAAAACCCCTTCGGGTTGGCCAACAGGGGCTGATGGACACATTGCTGCCCAAACTGCGCCTTGACCCACAAAGCTCCCCGCTGGACACCCTCGCCACGGCCTTTCAAGACTGCCCGGAGTTTAACCCGGCCACCTCGCAAATCTGGTTGGAGGTTGGCTTTGGAGGGGCCGAGCATCTTCTTTTTGAGGCGCGCCGCTTATCCAGCACCGCCTTTATCGGCGTCGAGCCGTTCACCAGCGGCATGGCGAAAGCCCTCGCCGCCATAGACGGCGAACAACTCCAAAACATACGCCTCTATGACGACGACGCCGGCAAGCTTTTGGATTGGATGCCTGAAGCCTCATTGGACGGCGCATATCAGCTATACCCAGATCCATGGCCCAAGAAACGCCACTGGAAGCGTCGCTTCATCAACCCTGTAAATCTAGATCGCTACGCCCGCGTCCTCAAACCCGGCGCCATTTTTCGGTTCGCCAGCGACATTGACACCTACGTCGACTGGACATTAATGCATATGCGCGCCCACCCGCGCTTCCAATGGCTTGACGAACGCGCTCAAGATTGGCGAACCCCATGGTCTCCCTGGTCTGGAACCCGCTATGAAGCCAAAGCGCTTCGCGAAGGTCGAACGCCCAGATACCTTGATTTTCGCAGAATTTAAACGCGGCCATGACGGTTTTTCTAGGAAACGTACCTCGCTCCCTTGCGCTTGGAGCGAAAAAGCGTATATTCCATCCAAGTTACATCTCTGGCAGCTCGGTGAGCAGTTTGAGGGTGGGCCCGGGTGGGACCCGCTCTTTTTTGTTAGAGGGCGCGCGAAACCTTCGCGGCGACCGCGGGACGGAATGAAAAGCTTCGCGGGCAAGAAAATCAAGACGCAGGGTTCATTTTAATCGCCCCTAAATTGACGACTGAAAAGACACGGAGAAAACTTTGCAGGAACACGAAGCGAGGCTAGTGACGGAAAACGGGCTTGAAGCCCGAGTGGCGGCGATTGTCGAACCTGTCATTATTGATCTTGGCTATCGGCTGGTTCGCATTCGTATTTCCCAGCTAAATGGCCGAACGCTGCAAATTATGGCGGAGCGTCCCGACGGGTCCATGACGGTTGAAGGGTGCGAAGAAGTGAGCCGCGCAGTTTCTCCCGCGCTAGATGTCGACGATCCAATTTCAGGGGCTTATAATCTTGAAGTTTCTTCGCCTGGGATCGATCGCCCGCTTGTTCGCGCAAGTGATTTTTCGCGTTGGAGCGGCCATTTGACCAAAATCGAAATGGCCATTCCAGTTGACGGACGCAAGCGCTTTCGCGGCAAGATCATTGATGAGAAAAATGGGGTCGCGGTCATTGCGTTAGACGACGCGGCGAAAGACGCACCCGACAGAGTTGAACTGCGAATTGAAGAAATTGCGGAAGCGCGACTGGTGATGACCGACGAGTTAATCGAAGCTTCCCTCAAGGCGGATAAAGCCGCGCGTGAAGACGCGGTTCCCGCCACGGAAAGTCAAACGGAAAGTCAAGACGGAAACGCGTCCTAAGAAACGCCTTTCGGTTTTGTTGGAAAAGAGACGGGCCGCCTATGCCGCCCCAAGGAGTAGACTGAGATGGCAATCAGTGCAAATCGGCTTGAACTCTTGCAGATCGCCGATGCTGTGGCGCGTGAGAAGACAATCGATCGGGAAATCGTTATTTCCGCGATGGAGGACGCCATTCAAAAGGCGGCCCGCTCGCGTTATGGCACGGAAACTGAAGTACGGGCCGAAATCAACCCGAAAACCGGCGAGATTAAGCTGCAACGCCTTCTCATGGTCGTTGACAATGTTGAAAACGTCTCCACCGAAATCTCCTTGGAGGAAGCGCGTGGGCGCAACCCTGAAGCTGGCGTCGGCGATTATATCGCCGAACCGCTGCCGCCGCTCGACTTCGGCCGCATCGCGGCGCAATCCGCCAAGCAGGTGATTGTTCAAAAAGTCCGCGAAGCGGAACGGGATCGTCAATATGACGAATTCAAGGACCGTATCGGCGAAGTCGTAAACGGCGCCGTGAAACGGGTTGAATATGGCAACGTCATTGTCGACCTGGGCCGAGGCGAGGCGATCGTCCGCCGGGATGAATTGATCCCGCGCGAGGTTTTCCGTAATGGCGACAGAATTCGGGCGTTGATATATGACGTGCGACGCGAACAGCGTGGCCCTCAGATTTTCCTCTCCCGCACCCATCCGCAATTCATGGTCAAGCTTTTCGCTCAGGAAGTTCCGGAAATTTATGACGGCGTCATTGAAATCCGTTCAGTCGCCCGCGATCCGGGCTCTCGTGCGAAAATCGCCGTAATTTCGAAAGATTCGTCCATTGATCCCGTCGGCGCCTGCGTTGGCATGCGCGGCAGCCGCGTGCAAGCCGTGGTCGGCGAGCTTCAAGGCGAAAAAATCGACATCATTCCATGGAACGACGATCAGGCGACATTCATCGTCAACGCCCTGCAGCCGGCGGAAGTTGCGAAAGTGGTGCTTGACGAAGACGCCGAACGCATTGAAGTTGTGGTTCCGGACGATCAATTGTCGTTGGCGATCGGTCGGCGCGGACAAAATGTTCGCCTCGCTTCCCAGCTAACCGGCTGGGCGATCGACATTATGACCGAGCAGGACGAATCTGAGCGGCGGCAAAAAGAATTTTCCGAACGCTCCAGTCTGTTTATGGACTCGCTTAACGTTGATGAGATCGTCGGCCAGCTTCTCGCCTCTGAAGGCTTTACCTCGGTGGAGGAAGTGGCGTATGTGGAAGCGGATGAGATTTCATCCATCGAGGGCTTCGATGAAGCGACGGCTGAAGAGATACAAGCCAGAGCTCGCGAGCATCTTGAAGAACACGAAGCGAAACTCATTGCGGAACGCAAAGAACTCGGCGTATCTGACGAGTTGAACCAGATCGACGGCATGACCACGGCCATTCTGGTAGCGCTTGGCAAAGACGGCGTGCTGACCATGGAAGACTTGGCGGGTTGCGCTACGGACGATCTCGTTGGTTGGTCAGAGCGGGAAAATGGCGAGACAACACGCCACGAAGGGTTGTTGAGCGGATTTCCCGTCAGTCGCGCTGAAGCTGAAAGAATGGTCATGACCGCCCGCGTGGCGGTGGGCTGGATATCGGAAGAAGAGCTTTCTTCAGGCGAAACTGAAGAAAGCGACGCAGATGAAACGAATGAAGCTGACGGCGACGTCGCCGCGCAAGGGCATACCCTCCCTAACGTAGACGACGCCGAACTTCAGGGAACGGAAAACGGAGAGGCGGGTGCCAAAACGCAATGAACCGATGGAAAGATGCTGTGCGCTCACAAGAAAAGTGACGCCCGTATCAGAAATGATTCGGTTTGTTGAAGCGCCCGACGGGCAAATTGTCGCGGATTTGCGACGCAGACTACCAGGCCGCGGGGTCTGGGTGACGGCGACGCGAGAAGCGCTGATCGCGGCGGGAAAAAAAAATGTTTTCGCCCGGTCATTGAAAAAACAGGTCAGGGTTGACGCCGATATCGTCAATCAGGTTGAGACATTGATGGAGCGCTCTAGTTTAAACGCTCTGTCTTTTGTGAAAAAAGCCGGTGAACTCGTCACCGGACACGCCAAGGTCGAGTTGGCCTTGAAGAAAGAGAAGATTATCGGCCTCGTTCATGCAAAAGACGGCGCCGAAGATGGTATACGGAAGCTTGCGGAGATCTCCGCAGCTCGGTTCGGAACGATAGACGGACCTCCGGTCGTTCGTCTGTTTACCTCGATCCAATTGGACTTGGCATTGGGTCGTTCAAATGTGATACATGCTGCACTGCTTGCTGGCCGGGCAAGCGAAGGGTTTCTGACGCGAGCGATCGCGTTAGAGCGATTTCGGCAAGGCCCGAACGCTACGCAACGTAGCGGCGCGGTTAGTGCGGACAATGCGGTGGCGCAGGACTGAAGGCAATATGAGCGAAACGAAAAACCCCGGCGACAAGACCATCAGCGTTGAGCGTAAGACGCTCGGGCTGAAACGAACCGGTGTCGAACAAGGCACCGTCAGACAGAGCTTTTCTCATGGACGGTCAAAGGCTGTCGTTGTGGAGAAGAAAAAACGTCGTGTTGTCGTGCCGGGTCAGGAAAACACACCGGCTCCGGAAGCTCCGCGGCAAGAACCCGTGCGTGACAAACACGCCGAGGCGGCCGAGCGCGTGGCTCCGAAGCCGGAGACGCCTGCGAACAAACGTCCTTCCGCCCAGCGTCAGCGCGGCGGCGGCAATGTTCTGCGCACTTTGACGCAGGAAGAAGCGGCCGCCCGTATGGTGGCTCTTCGTCAGGCGCAAGTACGTGAAGCGGAAGAAGCCAAACAGCGTGAAATCGAGGCCAAACGCCGCGCGGAAGAAGAAGCGCGTCGCAAGGTCGAAGAAGCTGAGCGCCTGAAGAAGGAAGCGGCGGAAGCGGCCGCTCGCGAAGCGGAAGAGGCCGCCAAACGTAAAGCGGAAGAAGAAGCGCGGAAAAAGCGCGAGGCGGAAGAAGCCGCCGAAGCAGCGAAAGCGCCGCCCAAGGCGGCCGCGCCGGCCGCTAAACGCGCTCCCCGGCAAGCCGAAACGGCTCCCCCACGCGCCGTGCGCAATCAGGCCGAGGAATCTGAAACCGCGCCCAAAAAGGGTCTCAAACCCGCACTGCGTCCGGCCAGCGCGACCAAGCGGCCAACAGCGCCCAAAGCGCCGCCTCGCGGCGGTGACGATCGTCGTCGCTCAAAGCTCACGATCACGTCCGCCACAGGAGACGATAGCGGTCGCAAACGCTCGCTGGCCTCGTTACGTCGCCGCCGTGAAAAAGAAAAACGCGCCGGACAGCAAGTCCCGCGTGAGAAAATTTCACGCGAAGTGACGCTGCCAGAAGCTATTACGATTCAGGACTTGGCGAACCGCATGGCGGAACGCGCGGTCGACATCATCAAGCTGCTGATGAAGCAGGGGCAGATGTTGAAAATCAACGACGTCATCGACGCCGACACCGCGCAGCTGCTGGCCGAAGAGCTCGGGCACACAGTGAAGCGCGTCGCCGAATCAGACGTCGAGGAAGGCCTGTTCCAGATCGCCGACTCCGATGACATGCTGGAGCCGCGCGCCCCGGTCGTCACGATCATGGGTCACGTTGATCACGGGAAAACGTCATTGCTTGACGCTTTCCGCGAAGCAAATGTCGTCTCCGGAGAAGCCGGCGGCATCACCCAGCATATCGGCGCTTATCAAATCAAGAAAAACGATCAGAAGATCACTTTCATTGATACGCCCGGCCATGCGGCGTTCACTCAGATGCGCGCACGCGGCGCCAAGGCCACGGACATCGTCATTCTGGTGGTCGCCGCCGACGACGGCGTCATGCCGCAAACCAAGGAAGCGATTGCGCACGCAAAGGCGGCCGACGTGCCGATCATCGTGGCGATCAACAAAATCGATAAACCGAACGCGGATCCAAATCGCGTTCGCACCGAACTGCTACAGCATGAAATCGTTGTAGAAAGCATGGGCGGCGACGTAATTGACGTCGAAGTGTCGGCTCTTCAGAAGACTAATCTCGACAAGCTGCTGGAAATGATCCTGTTGCAGTCGGAAGTTCTTGAATTGAAGGCCAACCCGGACCGCACGGCGGAAGGTCTCGTCATCGAGGCCCAGCTGGACAAGGGCCGCGGTCCTGTGGCCACCGTCTTGGTTCAAAAAGGCACCCTTCGCGTTGGCGACATTCTTGTCGCCGGCTCCGAGTGGGGACGGGTGCGCGCCATGATCGACGAACATGGCCAGCAAGTAAAAGAAGCGGGGCCATCCAAGCCGGTTGAGGTTCTTGGCTTCCAGGGCACTCCGGCCGCCGGCGACATGGTCGCCGTCACCGAGAATGAGGCGCGAGCGCGTGAAGTCGTTGACTATCGTCAGCGCCAGAAACGCGAAAAAGCCTCCTTGCACGCAGCCGGGACCCGCGGCTCGCTTGAGCAAATGATGAACCGCTTGCAGGAAACCGGTAAAAAAGAGTTTCCTCTGGTCATCAAAGGTGACGTTCAAGGCTCAGTGGAAGCCGTAGTCGGCGCATTGGACGATCTGGGGACCGACGAAGTCGCCGCCCGGGTTCTTCACGCCGCCGTTGGCGGGATCACGGAAGCGGACGTCACTCTTGCGACGGCGTCAAACGCGCCGATCATGGGCTTCAACGTGCGCGCCAACAAGCAAGCTCGTGAAGCGGCTAACCGCGAAGGCATCGAGATCCGCTATTACAACATCATTTACGATCTCGTGGATGACGTTAAAGCGGCCATGTCCGGTCTGCTCTCGCCAGAACGGCGCGAAACATTCCTTGGCAATGCTGAGATCCGTGAGATCTTCAACATCTCCAAGGTCGGCAAGGTCGCAGGGTGTCTTGTCACCGAAGGCGTGGTCGAGCGCGGCGCGCAAGTGCGCCTTATCCGCGACGACGTGGTTGTTCACGAAGGCGAACTTGGAACGCTTAAGCGCTTCAAGGACGAAGTCAAACAGGTCGTCTCCGGTCAGGAATGCGGCATGAACTTCGTCAGCTATCAGGACATGCGCCCCGGCGACGTGATCGAATGTTACCGTGTGGAAGAGATCGCGCGTACATTGTAAGGCGCGATCTGCGATTTCATTTGACGAATTCGCCTGAGCCATAGGCTCAGGGGAAGCGACAGGCCGGAGCATTCGGCCTGTCTCTTCTGTTAAACGGCGAAAGAATTCAGGAACACTCTGTGGCACAACAAAACTCCGCTAAACCTCCATCGCAGCGCCAGCTTCGCGTTGGAGAACTGGTTCGCAAGGAACTGGCGGACATTCTCTCGCGCGGGAGCCTATCCGATCCCGAGCTTGACGGCGTGATCATCAGCGTTCCGGAAGTGCGAATGACGCCGGACCTGCGGGTCGCAACCTGTCTAGTCATGCCTCTGGGCGGCGAAAACGGGCCAACGGTGGTGAAGGCGCTCAACCGCAGCGCTAAATTTTTTCGCGGACAGGTCGCCCGGCGGATGACGATGAAATTCAGCCCCGACGTTCGTTTTGTCCTCGACACCCGTTTCGACGACGATGACCGCATCGGCCGGCTTCTGGGTTCAGACGACGTGCGCCAGGATATCGCCAGCGCGCCCGACGATGACGACCAGAACATTTGAGACGGCGTTACGCGCGGCGCCCATAATTTACATTTCATTTCATAATTGGCTCGTTGAAAAATGGCGTCTCAGCGCAAGAGAATTCGTAATAAAATTGACGGCTGGCTCGTTCTCGACAAACCTGTCGGTTTGAGCTCCAACGACGCGCTATCGCGCATCAAACGTTTGCTCCATCCTGAAAAAGTCGGCCACGCGGGAACCCTTGACCCACTCGCCTCAGGTTGCCTTCCTCTAGCCTTCGGCGAAGCGACCAAGACCGTCTCCTTCGCCATGCACGGCCGCAAAGTATATCGCTTTGAGGTAAGCTGGGGAACGCAGACCACCACGGACGACGCCGAGGGCGACGTCATGGCAAGCTCGCAGGTCCGCCCAAACAGCGACGAAATCAGGGCGATCCTACCCGAGTTCACCGGCGCCATCATGCAGCGCCCACCCGCCTTCTCCGCCATCAAGGTGCAAGGGCAGCGGGCTTATGATCTAGCCCGCGGCGGTGAAGCCGTCGAGCTGGAGCCGCGCCCCATCGACATTCACCGTCTTGATCTCGTCGACCATCCCGATGAAAACACCTCGGTGTTTGAAGCTGAATGCGGCAAAGGCACCTATGTGCGATCGCTAGCGCGCGACTTTGGGCGCCGGCTTGGAACATACGGTTATGTAACGGATTTGCGCCGGCTGCTGGTCGGACCTTTCGGCGAAGAGGACATGATTCCGCTGGCTGAACTGCAACAGATGGCTGAAGAAGGAGCTACGACAGAAGATCTCCTGCAATATATCGCCCCTGTTAGAACCGCTCTTGAAGACTTGCTGGAGATTCCCGTCGACGAGCAGGCCGCCGGCCGTATTCGCCAAGGCATGGCCATCATCTTGCGCGGCCGCGACGCTCCGCTCAATTGTTCTGAAGCCTTCGCCTCCCACGCCGGCGTCCCAGTGGCCCTAGGGGCCGTCGACAAGGGTGAATTCAAACCATCGCGGGTTTTTCATCTGTAAACAAGGTCGCGCGTGAGGCGCCGAATGGCGCGACTATAGAATCTGCTGGATTAATTGCCGGAATTAAGCGATAAGCCCCCTGCTGGAAAGATGAGCTTTTCAGCGATTGTTCAAGATGACTGCGCTGGACGACATCCCGGCGTACGCCGTCAAGAGCAAGGATATTGACCGTACGGTCATTATCACGCGCTGGAACCTGCGCCGCCGCCTCGTCATTGACGACTGCCGCGCAATCCAGACTGATGATCAAGACGCCCTCACGGGCCTAAAAAAAGGATATCCCGATGTCGATTACAACCGAGCGTAAAGCGGAACTCATGAAAGAGTTCGGCATTAACGAAACCGATACCGGTTCTCCCGAGGTGCAGATCGCGATCCTTACCGAACGGATCAACAATCTGACCGGACACTTCAAGGGGCATGGCAAAGATAACCATTCTCGCCGCGGTCTTTTGAAGATGGTCGCGCGCCGTCGCTCGCTTCTGGATTATGTTCGCGGTAAAAAAGAAAGCCGCTACAAAGAGTTGATCGAACGACTCGGCATTCGCCGCTAAGATCAAAACAATGCGGCGGACTTTGAAACTGGCCGCCGCATTGCTAAGATTGATAGATAGAGGGAACGATCAAGGGGCAGGATTGCCGGATGTTTTAACGCGCCAAAGCGCCCAAGAACCTCCCGCTGTCTTGCCCGTGATATCACCCTGACGAAGCGGAAACGCTTGTTAAGAACGCCGCCATTGAAGGAGAAGCCTTCAAACCCGGCGTTTCTCAAGGCTCGTCTGGCGCTCACGATGCGCTGAACGGCAAACAGTTAGGAACGAAAATGTTTAATATTCATCGCGTGGAAGTAGATTGGGGCGGTCGGCCCCTGACGCTCGAAACCGGCAAGATCGCCCGTCAGGCTGACGGCGCGGTTCTGGCGACTTATGGCGAAACGAAAGTTTTGGCCACAATCGTCGCCGCCAAAAAACCAAAGCCCGGGCAGGACTTCTTCCCGTTGACGGTAAACTACCAGGAAAAGGCTTTCGCCGCTGGCCGCATTCCCGGCGGCTTTTTCAAGCGCGAAGGTCGTCCGTCCGAACATGAAACGCTCACATCGCGTCTGATCGACCGTCCAATTCGCCCGCTGTTCGCCGAGGGCTTCAAATGCGACACGCAGGTCGTTCTGACGGTTCTGTCCCACGACATGGAAAACGCGCCGGACATGGTGGCGCTGGTGGCCGCCTCTGCCGCTCTGACGATTTCCGGCGTCCCCTTCATGGGCCCGATCGGCGGCGCGCGCGTTGGCTACATCGACGGCGAATATGTTCTCAACCCGCTGGTTGACGACATGCCAGATTCCGCGCTTGACCTCGTCGTGGCCGGCACGTCGGACGCCGTCCTGATGGTTGAATCGGAAGCCAAAGAGCTTTCCGAAGAAATCATGCTCGGCGCGGTCGTCTTCGGTCAGAAAGGCTTCCAGCCTGTCATCGACGCCATCATCAAACTTGCCGAAACTGCGGCGAAAGAGCCACGCGAGCTCGTCGTGGAAGACAATTCCGCGCTTTTCGCCAAGGTCAAGGAAATCGCCGCAGGCGAATTGAACGAAGCCTATTCGATCACGGTCAAAGCCGAGCGCAAAGACGCCGTGGACGCAATTAAAGCAAAGGTTCTGGCGACGCTGGTCCCTGAAGGCGACGAAAACGCCCCTGATCCGGTTCTGATCGGTGACCTGTTCAAGAAAGCGGAAGCTGAAATTGTTCGCGGCCGCATTCTGGATGATGGTTCGCGCATCGATGGCCGCGACCTGAAAACGGTTCGCCCGATCGTTGCGGAAGTGGGCATTCTTCCTCGCGCCCATGGCTCTGCTCTGTTTACACGCGGCGAGACGCAAGCGCTGGCCGTCGCCACTCTGGGCACCAATGACGATGAGCAGTTCATCGATCTCCTGGAAGGCACCCGCAAGGGCACCTTCATGCTTCACTATAACTTCCCACCCTATTCCGTCGGCGAAACAGGTCGCATGGGCTCCCCGGGACGCCGCGAAATCGGCCATGGCAAGCTCGCATGGCGCGCCGCTAATCCGGTTCTGCCTCAGCACCACGAGTTCCCATACACGATCCGAATCGTGTCGGAAGTGACCGAATCAAACGGTTCCTCCTCCATGGCCACCGTTTGCGGCGCGTCGCTTGCGATGATGGACGCCGGCGTGCCTCTCAAGGCGCCTATCGCCGGCATCGCCATGGGTCTTATCAAGGAAGGCGAGCGCTACGCCGTTCTATCCGACATCCTTGGCGATGAAGATCACCTTGGCGACATGGACTTCAAGGTCGCCGGCACGTCCGAAGGCGTGACCTCGCTGCAGATGGACATCAAGATCGACGGCATCACCGAAGAGATCATGAGCACCGCGCTGGAGCAGGCCCGCGAAGGTCGTATTCATATTCTCGGTGAAATGGCGAAGGCGATCACCGAAGCGCGCGCCGAGCTTGGCGAACACGCCCCGCGCATTGAAGTGATCAAGATCCCGGTCGACAAGATCCGTGAAGTCATCGGTTCCGGCGGTAAAGTTATCCGCGAAATCGTTGAAAAAACCGGCGCCAAGGTCAACATCGAAGACGACGGCACCGTGAAGATCGCCTCCAACGACGGCAAGGCCATCAAGGCTGCGGTGAATTGGGTCAACTCAATCGCCGCCGAGCCGGAAGTCGGCGTCATCTACGAAGGCACCGTTGTGAAAACCGTGGACTTCGGCGCATTCGTCAACTTCTTCGGCGCCCGCGATGGTCTGGTTCACATCTCCCAGCTCGCTCCGCAAAAAGTTGGCAAAACCACCGACGTGGTCAAGGAAGGCCAGAAGGTTTGGGTCAAGCTGATGGGCTTTGATGAGCGCGGCAAGGTTCGCCTCTCCATGAAGGTCGTGGATCAGGAAACCGGACAGGAAATCAAATCAGACGACTGATTTGAAACTCGCTTTCGCAGCATTTTGAAAAACCGGGGCCATTGTCCCGGTTTTTTGTTATCCGGGTTTCCCCTTGTCTGCGCGACTGCTATATGTTCGCCGGCAATTCGGTCTGAACCGACACAAGTCGTCTGGAGTGAACATGGGTGAAATGCGACTGGTTGTAGTGGGCGCAGGCGGGCGAATGGGGCGCAGCCTCGTGCGTTCAGTTTGCCAAATGGAAGGCGTTTTGGTCAGCGCCGCAGTGGACCGCGAAAATTCTCCATTTCTCGGTCAAGATATCGGCGAACTGAGCGAAATAGGCCCGATTGGCGTTAAGGTGGAAGCCGATGCGGAACAAGCTTTCGCAGAAGCCGACGGCGTTCTTGACTTCACCTCGCCAGCAGCGAGCCTCGCTTATGCAAAGCTCGCCGCCGCACATGGGCTGGTCCATGTGATCGGCACCACCGGCATGAGCGCGGATCAGACAGACGCCGTGGCGACTGCCGCACAGAAAACCCCTATCGTCAAATCCGGCAACATGAGCCTCGGGGTGAACCTTCTCGCCAACCTCGTGAGAAAAGCCGCGGCGGCGCTGGACGAGGACTTCGACATAGAAATCGTCGAAATGCATCACCGCCACAAGGTCGACGCGCCTTCCGGCACGGCATTGCTGCTCGGCGAGGCGGCGGCGGCGGGACGCGGCGTTCAGCTCGAAGATCGCTCAGTGCGGGTGCGCGACGGTCACACCGGCCCCCGTCCGGAAGGAGACATCGGTTTCGCCACCCTGCGCGGCGGCTCCGTCATCGGCGATCACGACGTCATTTTCGCAGGCCCGTTTGAGCGCATTACTCTGGCTCATCACGCGCAAGACCGTCAAATTTTTGCGCGCGGCGCGATAAAAGCAGCCCTATGGGCGCGAAATAAAAAACCTGGACTTTATTCGATGGCCGACGTTCTCGGCCTCAGCGATTAAGCTTTATTGCAGCGGAGATCATACATGGAACGTCTTTTGGTACTCGTTCGCCACGGCCAAAGCGAGTGGAACCTGAAAAACTTATTCACCGGCTGGAAAGACCCCGACCTCACGGAGCAGGGCGTTTCCGAAGCTCACTCGGCAGGTGAAAAACTGCGCGATATGAAGCTGCAATTCGATCTGGCATTCACTTCGGATCTTGGCCGCGCTCAACGCACGCTTTCCATCATTCTCGATGAGTTGGGACAAACGGGCCTTGAAACCATTCGCGACCAAGCGCTGAATGAACGCGATTACGGCGATCTCACCGGAATGAACAAAGATGAGGCCCGCGAACAGTTCGGTGAAGAACAGGTGCACATCTGGCGCCGCTCTTTCGATGTTCCTCCCCCCGGCGGCGAAAGCTTGAAAATGACGGCGGAGCGCGTTCTTCCTTATTATCACAAGGAAATCCTGCCCCGCGTCATGACCGGGCGGCGGGTGATCGTCGCAGCCCATGGCAATTCATTGCGGGCGTTAATCATGGAGTTGGAAAATCTCACTCCGGAACAGATTCTGCAACGGGAGCTTGGAACCGGCGCGCCGGTGATTTACCGCCTGAATGAAGACGGGGCGGTGACGAGCAGCGACGATCTCGCCGACTGATCAGTATTTCACTCCAAATAGCGGCGCGCTAAACCCGGCGCGCCGCCACTTATTCTCAAAGCCCAGCTCAGCTTTTAACTTCGGGCGCCGGCTTTCCATTCAAAAGCTCCACTTGCAATAAAAGCGCGCTATGGTCGAGTTCCGCGCCCACGCCAGTCTCGCACAAAGCGTCAAAACTCGCGGTGACGCTTTCCGTCAACGGCAAGGACAGATTAACGCCCGCCGCCGCCTTCAACACATTACGCAAGTCCTTGAGCTGATGCTTTGACGGACCGCCGGGCTGAAAATCGCGTTCAACCATGCGCCCCCCGTGCAGCTCCAGAATACGGCTCTCGCAGAACCCGCCGCGAATCGCGTCGCGAAACGCCCGGCGATCACCGCCAGCCGCCTCCACCAGAACCATGGCCTCCGAAAGCGCGCCAAGAGTAACGGCGACAATCTGCTGATTGGCGAGTTTGGCCACTTGCCCAGCCCCGCTTGGCCCCACGCGCGTCACCCGGCCCATAGCCTTGAAAACCGGCGCAAGCCGTTCGATGAGCTGAGCTTCGCCGCCAGCGAGAATGGCCAGCGTCCCGGCCTCCGCCCCCGCCACGCCGCCAGAGACCGGCGCGTCAATGTGCCCAAATCCAAGCGCTTCAAGGCGGACGCTGTGCTCGCGCGCCTCATCTGGATTGGCGGAGCTCATATCAATGAACACGGCCCCGGGTTTCGCCGCCGCCGCAACGCCGCCCTCGCCAAACAACACCGCCTCAACCGCCGGCCCGTCGCTCAGCATTGTGATGATCACATCCGCGCCGCGAGCCGCCTGCGCCGCGGTTTCGGCGACGCTGGCGCCGCTGGGCTCCAACGCCTGCGCTTTGGCGCGCGATCTGTTCCAGACGATGACGGAAAAACCAGCCTTGAGAAGACGCTCCGCCATGGGCGCCCCCATCAAGCCCACGCCTAGAAACGCAATGCGAACGTCAGAAGGATTTTGCATGGCGAAACTCTCTCACTCAATAAAACAGAAGATGAAAAGCGACCCGCTCACGACCGGGCCGCCACTGATTACAAGGATCCATTCAGCTCATCGTCAATATGGGCCTTGATGATTTCCTCGAAGGATTTTTCAGCTGTGAACCCAAGGCTCATAGCCCGCTCCGCGGAAAATGCGGTGGCCCAACCAGCAACCATACGCTCAATGGCCGGATCGCTTTCCCGGCGAATCAAGGCCACGGCTTTATCCCCCGCCACCTGGCGCAAAGCCTCAATCTGCTCCGCCACGGTGGCGGAAAGACCCGGCATGGTCAAATTGCGCCGCGGCCCCACGCGCTCCAGATCAATTTCCGCCGCATGCATCAAGAAGCCAACTGCGGACCGCGGGCTGGCGTGCCAATGGCGCACGCTATCTGGAACCGGCAAAATCGCTTCCTGCCCAACAAGCGGCTCGCGCAAGATATTGGAGAAAAATCCTGACGCCGCCGCATTGGGCTTGCCCGGTCGAATGCAGATCGTCGGCAGACGAATGCCGATCCCGTCAAATATTTCTCGCCGGGAGTAATCCGACAGCAGCAACTCGCAAATCGCCTTCTGCGTTCCATAGCTGGTGAGCGGCGTCGTGAAAAAACTATCAGGAATTTCCTGAGGAAACGGCGCGCCGAATACGGCGATTGACGAGGTGAAGACAACTCGGGGGCGATATGGCTCACGCGCGCTCTCCGCGCGAATGGCGTCAAACAAGGCTCGCGTGCCGTCAAGGTTGATCCGGTAGCCCTTGTCAAAGTCCTGCTCCGCCTCGCCTGAGACGATCGCCGCCAGATGGAATATGATGTCCGGCCGCTCCGCGATGATTTTTTCCGCCTCGCCCGCCGCCGAAAAATCATTGGCGACGCAGCTGACCTGCCCCGCAAACCCGGCGGGAGCCTCCGGCGCGACCACGTCATAAAGAGACAATCGGGAAATATCCCCGCCTTGCAAATGGCCACGCTCCGTCAACTTCGCGACCAATTTGCGACCAACCATTCCTGCCGCGCCAATCACACAGATATGCATGCGCTATCTCCTCCAAAAAACGGAAACTCAGAACCCTTTGGTTCTATGGGAAAGCATTTACACGAACTCCTATCATGTTATAAGCTTGTCAGACAAGCAATCCTCTGCAAGAGCGACGCGATATCGATTAATTGCTTTGGAACAAGCAGCTTCAAGCGATTTGTTCTTTCACGCAGCCGGCTCCACGCATTAAACGTAGACCGAAGCGAAACGACTATAAAATAACTGGGAGAGTAAAATGCAGGCGTCTGGCCAGAATTCGCAAGCGCTCGTCAATCAAGACGCCATTGTCGCTGAACTTGTGACCCGCCTTGGAAGCGCAAACGTTGAGACCAGAGCCGAAGTCTGCGAACGTTACCTGAGCGACTGGCACGGCGATCAAACAGGCGCCGCCATAGCTGTGCTCCGCCCTGCGGACACCGCCGGCGTTTCCGCCGCCGTCACCGCCTGCCGCGATCTTGGCGTCGCAATTGTGCCTCAGGGCGGCAACACGGGACTAGTGCTAGGCGCCGTTCCCATAAGCGCGGGCGGGCTCGTCATACTCTCGCTCGAACGCATGAACCGAATCAGAACCATCGACGCGCAGGACTACTCGGCCGTCGTGGAGGCGGGATGCATTTTGGAGACGGTCAAAGACGCAGTTGAAAAAGAAGACTGCTTTTTTCCATTGGCGCTTGGCGCGCAAGGCACTTGTCAAATCGGCGGCAACGTCAGCACTAACGCCGGCGGCGTCAACGTCTTGCGATACGGCATGACCCGCGAACAGGTTCTCGGCCTCGAAGTCGTTCTCGCCGACGGTCGCATCTGGAATGGTCTTTCCACTTTGCGCAAGGATAACCGCGGACTCGATCTCAAACAATTATTCATAGGCTCCGAAGGCGTTTTGGGAATTGTAACGGCGGCGGCGTTGAAGCTATCTCCAAAGCCCGCCGTCACCGAAACCGCTCTGGTGGCGCTGAACTCCGTCGAAGACGTCATGACCCTCTACCGCCGGGCGCGTCGGGAGTGCTGCGACCTGATCACCGCATTTGAGCTGATTCCGTCCATAGGCCTGTCGCTCGCCCGTGAAGCTCTTCCCGACCTTCCCAAGCCTATAGACGAAAGCCTACCGGTCTACGCCTTGATCGAAATTTCATGCGCCGGACCTTTGAACCTGCGTGAAATGCTCGAAACTTTCTTTGAACGCGGCTTTCAAGACGATTTGATTCTAGACGGAGTCATCGCTTCTTCTCACGCCCAAGCGCGCTCCCTCTGGCTCTATCGTGAAGGAATGAACGAAGGTCAAGCGCGGCGGGGAACGCATCTGCGCACGGACATCTCCGTTCCCCTATCAAAAATGGCGCAATTCATCGAGGAAGCCTGCACCGCCGTGACTGACGCCTCCCCGGACAGCACCACCATCGCCTATGGTCACGTGGGCGACGGCAACGTGCATTTGAACGTCTTGCCGCCAGAGCATCTGCAGGGAGATGAACGCGCGGAGCATATCCACGCCACCAAAAAAATCATCAATCAGGTTCTGGATCGTTATAACGGTAGCATCAGCGCCGAACATGGAATCGGCCGTTTGAAGTTGGAAGACTTCGAAGCGCGCGTCAGCGACGTTCAAGCGGACATCATCCGCGCGATCAAAGGGGCGCTTGACCCGCAAACGACGCTTAATCCCGGCTGCGGCGTTCCCCGTATAAGCGCCCCTCATGCAACAGGAGCAAAAGCGGTATGATTTCCGGACTTGGCCAAATTTCCCGAGCGGAACACCTTCCCTCCCGAATAGCCTCAATGCTGGGAAAGGAAATCCGCGAGGGTCGTTTGCTCCCGGGCGTCAAGCTCCCTTCCGAAAATGAACTGGCCAAAACATTCGGCGTCAGCCGCTCCGTGGTGCGCGAGGCCATCGCCCAGTTACGCTCAGACGGCGTGGTTGAGACCCGCCAAGGAGTTGGCGCCTTCGTTATTGAGCCGGACAAATGGGTGTCGTTGCGCATTGACGCCATTTCCCTGATTGATCATGAGGCTCTTCGCAGCCTGTTCGAGCTGCGCGAACCCTTGGAAGTCGTCGCAGCGGAACTTGCCGCCGAACGGCGAACGGACCAGCAGATGGAGGCCATTGACGCGGCTCTTCGCGATATGAACGGCGCCGGCAAATGGACGGATCAAGGCGTAGACGCGGATTTACGTTTTCACCACGCGGTCGCGGAAGCGGCGAACAGCGGCTACTACCCAGTGTTTTTAGGATATATCGCCGATAAGATCAGCACCGCGATCAAGTCCGCGCGCAACAAAGCGGTTCTGGAGGAAATTGTCGAGATCACCATAGCCGAGCATACGCGCATCCGCGACGCTATCGCCGAACAGAACGTGGCGGCGGCCAACCGCGCCATGCGCGAACACCTTCTTGGCGCGCGCGCACGCCTCGATCTTCGTTCTTACGAATAACTTTTCGCAAGACGTTTTAAACAGCGCCAAACCACCTTGACAGATCGTAAGGTTGTCAGACATGTTAGGCGCCAAATTTGCACTGCCTAAAATGACGTAGAATTAAATGCCTATTCAGAACTATCGGCTGCGAAACGTCAGCCTGCCGTAATTAAGGCGCGTTGAAAACGTCGTCTGGGAAAATACGGCTTGGGAGGAGCTACATGGACAAAGCGATCCAACTATTTTTTCGTGGGATCGAGGGACTGCTCGTCATTTTGCTAACATGCATGGTGGTGATGGTTTTCGGCAACGTCGTATTACGATATGGCTTTAATTCGGGCATCGTCACCTCGGAGGAACTCTCTCGTTTCTTCTTTGTTTGGCTGACGTTCCTCGGCGCCGTGGTCACTTTTTACGAAAATTCGCATATTGGCGTGGAAACCTTCGTCCAGATTCTGGGACGCGGCGGCCGCATCATCTGCATGTTCGCCAGCAATATCGTCATATTGATTTGCTGCGCCATATTTTTCTGGGGCACCTGGAAGCAATTCAACATCATGGCGACCATGTCCTCGCCCGTCACGGGCCTTTCCCTAGCCTGGATCTACGGCATTGGTTTTTTCACCGGCGCGGGCATCGGCCTAATCACGCTGGTGCGTCTCATACGCATCGCTCTTGGTTTGACGAGCGAAGAAGAACTGGCGCGTTTCGCAGGAACAAGCGACGCCGAAACCAAAGCCAAGGAGCAAGCTGAATGACAATCCTTGTCTTTATCGGAACTTTGATCGGAACATTGGCCATCGGCGTCCCCGTGGCCTTCGCGTTGGTTTTCTGCGGCGTTATCCTCATGACCTATATGGGGATTTTCAACACCCAGATCGTGGCTCAAAACATGATCTCGGGCGCCGACACCTTCACGCTTCTGGCGATTCCGTTCTTCTTGCTCGCCGGCGAATTGATGAACTCTGGCGGCTTGTCAAAGCGAATCATCGATTTCGCGCTCGCTTGCGTCGGGCATATTCGCGGCGGTCTGGGCATTGTGGCGATTATCGCCGCGGTGATCATGGCCAGTCTGTCCGGCTCGGCGGCCGCGGACACCGCCGCCCTCGCCTCCATCCTCATTCCCATGATGCGCGAAGCCGGGTACAATGTTCCCCGTTCGGCCGGCCTGATGGCGGCGGGCGGCATTATCGCCCCGGTCATCCCCCCGTCAATCGCCTTCATCGTTTTCGGCGTAGCGGCGAATGTCTCCATCACCCAATTGTTCCTCGGCGGGATTGTTCCCGGCCTGATGATGGCCCTCGCCCTCGTTATCGCCTGGATGATCACCGTGCGCGGCAGCGATTTGAAAACCATGCCCCGCAAGACGGGTCGGGAAAAAGCCGCCGCCACCGGCCGCGCCGCCTGGGCTCTCGGCATGCCGGTGATCATTCTGGGCGGCATCCGCCTCGGCGTCTTCACCCCTACGGAAGCGGCTGTGGTCGCCGCCGTATACGCCCTGTTCGTGGGCATGTTCATCTACCGCGAACTGAAGATTTCAGATCTTTACGGCGTCATTCTGAGAGCGGCGAAAACAACATCCGTCGTGATGTTTTTGGTTGCCTCGGCGCTGGTTTCCGCTTGGCTCATCACCAGCGCGAACATCCCCGCCGAATTGGGGTCCATGATCCAGCCTCTGATCGACCGGCCCAAGCTGCTTCTGGTGGTGATCATGTTGCTGGTGCTTGTCATCGGCACCGCCCTTGATCTTGCGCCGACGATTTTGATCCTGTCGCCCGTGTTGATGCCCATCATCAAGGAAGCGGGCATTGATCCGGTGTATTTTGGCGTTCTATTCGTCATGAACACCTGCATCGGCTTGATCACGCCGCCAGTGGGCATTGTTCTCAACGTAGTCAGCGGCGTATCGAAGGTTCCCCTTGGTCAAGTGGTGAAGGGCATTGCGCCGTTCCTTTTCGCTCAGGTCTGCGTTTTGTTCCTATTGGTTATGTTCCCTGAAATTGTTCTCGTTCCACTGGCGTGGCTTCGGTAGCAATGACGCGGAAGATAGGACGGGCGTGGGAATTCCCACGCTTGTCAAAAGGCTTTGAGGATCGAGGATTGAACCTCAATGGCCAAACATTTACCGGAGTCTATCGGGGAGATACGACGCTCACTGAAACTCCGGCGAGAAAGCCGTAACACTTCAATATCCTTAGGGAGGATAGCATGACTAAACTCGTATCCGCCGCTCTCGCGGCTCTTTTGAGCGCCAGCGTCGCCATCCCGGCTTCCGCCGAAATTTCAGCGCGTAACATGCGTATGTCAAACGGCGTCAACGCCGATCATCCGGTCGGCGACGGCGTTAAGGCCATGAACGCCTGCCTTGCGGAAAAATCAGACGGCAAGTTGAAGATCACTCCTTTTTGGGGCGGCGCTCTTGGCGGCGATTTGCAGGCGACTCAGGCTTTGCGTTCCGGCACCCAGGAAATGGTCGTCACCTCGTCTTCGCCTCTCGCAGGTCTCGTTCCCGCATTGGGCGTCTTCGATCTGCCCTTCCTCTTCGCCAACGCTGAAGAAGCGGACGCCGTTCTTGACGGCCCATTCGGCGATTCGATCAACGCCACTTTGGAAGAAAACGGCGTCGTCAATCTGGCTTATTGGGAAAACGGTTTCCGCAACCTGACCAACTCCAAACATCCAGTCACCAAGTGGGAAGACCTTGACGGCATGAAAGTGCGCGTCATGCAGAACAACGTCTTCATCGACACATTCCAGAACATGGGCGCCAATGCGACGCCAATGGCGTTCGGCGAAGTCTTCGCGGCCCTTGAGACCAAGGCGATCGACGCGCAGGAAAACCCCTTCGTGACGATCGACACGTCGAAATTCTATGAAGTGCAGGATTACCTGTCGGTGACCCGCCACGCTTATACGCCTTTCCTAGTGCTGTTCTCCAAGCCGATCTGGGACACATATGACGCGGAAGAGCAGCAAATCCTGAAAGATTGCGCCATCGTTGGGCGTGACGTTCAGCGCGCCGCAAGCCGCGAGCTGTCCAACCAGTCCCTGCAGCGGGTTAAAGACGCCGGCATGAAGGTGAATGAACTCAGCCCGGAAGAACAGGAGCGCATTCGCGAAAAAGCCAAGGTCGTTTACGAAAAGCACGCTGATGAGATCGGCCCGGACGTGGTCAAAAAAGTTCAGGACGAACTCGCCAAGATCCGCGCAAACTAATCGTGTGACTTTGGCGCGGGTCTTTTGCCCGCTTAGGCGATAACGCCCGGCTCAACTTGGTCTAAAGACTAAGTGTAGGCGAAATATGGAGATGCGAACCACGTTCGCATCTCCTTTTTTACGCAACGTCCCGCTTTCCCTACGCCAGCTTTTCCCATGCCCGGTTTTTTTCATGCCTTCTGGCTCTTCCCCTTGAAAGATACGTCATGACGCTCAACCAAGGTCATTCGCCAAACAGCAAAGACTCAAATGAAACGAGCTCGCGTGGCGCCCGCTTTATGAAAAACTTCAATGGCCCTTCCGGAGCGGAATTGACCGGCGTCGCGCTCGCCGCGCTCGGTTATTTTTTGTTCTCGCTCAATGACGCCCTTGGGAAATGGATGGTGGAGGATCACTCCATTGGCCTTATTTTGCTGGCGCGCAGTCTCGCCGCTTTAATCGTTCTTCTGCCATTCGCCATGCGCGCCGGCGCTCAAAGCGTCTTCAAGGTTGAAAAGCCCGGCCTGAACGCCTTGCGCGCGCTGCTCACGACGCTTGAGGTTTGCTTTTTCTACGCCTCCATTCTTTATTTGCCTCTGGCTGAGGTGATGACTTTTTACATGGCCGCCCCTATTTTCACCGCGATCCTGTCCGCTTTCGCCGGCCAGAAGGTCAGCTTGCGCAGCTGGGCGATTATCCTGCTCGGCTTCATTGGCGTCCTCATAGCTCTTCGCCCGGGAGCGGAAGTTTTCAATCCCGCCTCGCTTATCGCCGTGGCCGGCAGTCTGATGCTGTCATTGATGCTTCTGATGACCCATCATTTGAAAAAAGTTCCCGACCTGACGCTGGTGCTGTGGCAGACTGTCGGCGCATTGATCGCCGGCGCCGCCCTCGCGCCAATCGGCTGGCGAACGCCGGGAGCGTTGGATATCGCCTTGTTGTCCATGCTGGGCGTGGTGGCGCTGATCGCCCACGTTCTCATGAACCGTTCCGTTAAAGTCACCCGCCCCCATGTGGTCGCGCCGCTGCAATACACGCTTTTGCTTTGGGGAATCGTTTTCGGCTATCTGTTTTTCTCCGACATTCCCAAGCTGACGACCATGGCCGGCGCGGCGCTTATTCTGCTCGCCAGCCTGTTGTTGCTACGCTGGCGCGCGCCTGTCAAATAACCACGCCTCGATATGGGAGAGAGGCCGACTTTTCAAATGACTTAATTCTCAGATAGAACGGCTGAAGCGCCAAAGTCTGTAAATTGATCATGCCGGAATTGACCAAAACGTCACACTAACGGCCTACGAAAGTTCGATTCAATCCTTATGGACGCGGCTGCGCCGCATCCCCATAATAGGAACAAATCTCATCGGCCTTTGACGGCCGGTCAATAAAATACTTTGGGAGGACGCCAATGTCGGAATCGCTTTATCCAGTGCCGACCGCAATAGCTGAAAGCGCACATATCAACGCTGAAAAATACCGGGAAATGTATGAGCGCTCCATCACCGACCCCGAAGGATTCTGGGGAGAGCACGGAAAGCGCATCGACTGGATCACTCCCTATAAAACGGTCAAGAACACCACATACGACTATGACAAAGTGTCGATCAAATGGTTCGAAGACGGCGCGTTAAACGTCGCCGCCAACTGCGTCGACCGGCATTTGGCCGCCAGGGGCGACAAGCCCGCCATCATCTGGGAGGGCGACGACCCGTCCGAACACAAAGTGATCACCTACCGGGAGCTGTCACGCGAGGTGAACCGCTTCGCCAATGTTCTCAAGGATTGCGGCGCGTCCAAAGGAGATCGGATCACGATTTATATGCCGATGATCCCCGAAGCGGCTTATGCGATGTTGGCCTGCGCCCGAATCGGCGCAGTTCACTCCATCGTCTTCGGCGGCTTTTCTCCCGATAGCCTTGGCCAGCGCATCGCCGGTTGCGACAGCAAGATCGTCATCACTGCGGACGAGGGCCTGCGCGGCGGCCGCAAGGTTCCTTTGAAAGCCAACGCCGACAAGGCGGTGGAAAATCTTGAGATCGTGGAGAAAGTGATCGTCGTCAGGCGCACCGGCGGCGACGTCGCCATGAAAGACGGTCGCGACGTCTGGTATCATGAAGCGGCGGAGAACGTCTCCGACGAGTGCCCGCCGGAAACAATGAACGCGGAAGACCCTCTGTTCATTCTCTACACGTCCGGCTCCACCGGTCAGCCGAAAGGCGTGCTGCACACCTCTGGCGGCTATCTGGTCTACGCCTCCATGACCCACGAATATATTTTCGACTACAAGGACGGCGAAGTCTATTGGTGCACCGCCGATGTGGGCTGGGTCACGGGCCACAGTTATATTGTCTATGGTCCTCTGGCCAACGGCGCCACAACGTTAATGTTCGAAGGCGTGCCCACTTATCCCAGCCCTTCCCGGTTCTGGGATGTGGTGGACAAGCACAATGTCTCGATCTTCTATACAGCGCCAACCGCGATCCGCGCGCTTATGGGGGCGGGAGACGAGCATGTCACAAAGACATCGCGCGCGTCCCTGCGGATTCTGGGATCCGTGGGCGAGCCGATTAATCCGGAAGCCTGGGCCTGGTATTACAACGTAGTCGGCGACAAACGCTGCCCAATCGTCGACACCTGGTGGCAGACGGAGACAGGCGGCGTTCTCATCTCTCCTCTGCCCGGCGCCACCGACCTCAAACCCGGTTCGGCCACCCGGCCGTTCTTTGGCGTGAAACCCGCGCTTGTGGACGCGGAAGGGACTATTCTGGACGGCGCGGCGGAAGGCAACCTTGTCATTCTTGACAGCTGGCCCGGACAGATGCGAACCGTTTACGGCGACCATGATCGTTTCATCCAGACTTACTTCGCCACCTATAAGGGCATGTATTTCACCGGCGACGGCTGCCGCCGGGATGACGACGGTTATTACTGGATCACCGGCCGCGTCGACGATGTGATCAACGTGTCCGGCCACCGCATGGGAACGGCGGAAGTGGAGAGCGCGCTGGTGGCTCACCCCAAGGTCGCCGAAGCGGCGGTCGTCGGTTACCCTCACGACGTAAAGGGGCAGGGCATATACGCTTATGTCACTTTAATGGAGGGGGAAGAGCCCTCGCAAGAGCTGCAAAAAGAGCTGATCAAACATGTGCGCGCGGAAATCGGACCAATCGCTTCGCCTGATTTGATCCAATTCGCGCCGGGCCTGCCTAAAACCCGTTCCGGCAAAATCATGCGACGTATTTTACGTAAAATCGCCGAAGACTCCTTCGAAAACCTTGGCGACACGTCAACTCTGGCGGATCCGGGCGTCGTTACGGATCTCATTGATAACCGCCAGAACCGATAGCGCTCAAAAGCGAAAATTCAATATCTGAAAACCTTAAACCGGCAGGGTTTCGCGGCCCCGCCGGTTTTCTTTATAATACGCCCAGAACAAACGCGCCGCCACCCCGCGCCACGGCGCCCAGCGCGCGGCGATGGCGTCCAGCTCCTTGATGGACGGACGCCCCTCCAAAGCGAAAGCGTCGCGAACGGCGTTTTGCAACGCCACGTCCCCACTGGGAAAAATATCCGGATGACCAGCGCAAAAAAGTAAGAAAACGTCGGCGCTCCACCGGCCAACGCCTTTAATCGCGCAAAGTTTTGCGTGGGCTTCAACCGGTGGGCGCCGCGCCAAATCGGCCAGATCCAATCCCCCCTTCAGCGCCTCGCCAACGGCGCGCAGCGTGCGAATTTTGGGCCGGGACAACCCCGCGCTCGCCAACTCCTCATCTGTCAAACGCGCGAGAACGTCGCTATCAAAAGGGCGCAGCACCGTTTCAAGCCGGCTAAAAATCGCGCTGGCGCTGGCCACAGACACTTGTTGCGCCACAATAATATTGGCCAAACCGGCGAAATCAGAACGCCGGCGCCGCAAAGGCACCTCGCCGGCGATCGTCATGACCGCCTCCAGCCTTGGATCGGCGAGCTTGAGCGCCTCAAGACCGGTGGCGATATCCGCCGGCGTATTGACTGGCCGCATTATTGACACCGCGCGCTTCCCTTAAGTTTCGCCGATTTCAAACGGCGCACACGAACGACGTTCAATTTTTCATATGAACGAACTATGTTTAAACTCACGCCATAATAATCGATTTAGGTTCATCCTTTGTGTCAAAGCAACCCGTTTACCGATTCGCCCCCTCACCCAACGGACGTCTTCATCTGGGCCATGCCTTATCGGCCCTGCTGAACCAGAAGGCCGCCATCGAAACCCATGGCCGTATGCTGCTGCGAATTGAGGATATCGACACAGCGCGCTGCACGGAAGAAAATGTCGCGGCGATTTTTGAAGATCTTGCATGGCTGGGCTTGAAATGGGAAGAGCCCGTGCGCCGCCAGTCAAAGCACTTCGACTTCTATGCCCAGGCCCTTGATCAGCTCAACCGCATGGGCCTCATCTATCGTAGTTACCTCACACGCAAGGAAATAGCCGCCGAGGTCGCGGCGGCGGAAGCGGCGGGCCGTTCATGGCCACATGATCCCGACAACGCCCCCCACGCCCCCCGCGACGCCGACGTTTTGACCGTTGAGGAACTGAACCAGCGCAAAAAAAACGGCGAACCATTCTGCTTGCGCCTTGATATGACCCGCGCCCTGACCCTTATTTCCTCCTCCCTGACATGGCGAGAAATCGAGCTTGGCGTGGACGGATCCGAACGCCTCATTCCCGCAGCGCCCGAACGATGGGGGGACGTTATTCTATCACGCAAAGACACCCCCGCCAGCTACCACTTGGCGGTCACTGTGGATGACGCGCTTCAAGGCGTCACCCATGTCATTCGCGGCCAGGATCTCTATCACGCCACATCCGTTCATCGCCTATTGCAAGAATTGCTGAAACTTCCCGCGCCTCGCTACCATCATCATCGTTTACTGACCGACGCGGGAGGAGAAAAGCTTTCCAAATCACGCAACGACACGGCTCTTCACGCTATGCGCAGTCAGGGAATAACTCGCACGGACGTTCAAAAGCTTATTAATTACAACTAATTTCATTGCAGTATTTTAATACTAATTAATAAAAATAATTGAGAAAATATTTCTGCAAGATTTTTCAAATAAAAACAACAAATAAATAAACAATTTTAATAAGTATATTAATTTTAAATAAAAATATCTCGCATGCCAACACAGAGATGTACTATGTTTAAAATATTCAGAAAAACAGGAAAATACATATTATCAGAATTAAACCAGAGAAAATCTCAAAAATACTGCGAATTAAATGAATGCACCTTGCGTAATTATAAAGAAAAGATCAAGAAACCGACGCCTACCGTCATCACACAAATAGAGTCAACCACCACGCCGAGAGATAACCCCGCTAGAGAGAGCCAGTGCTCGAAAGACAATCTATACCGAAGCGCGGCGGAAATGCGCGAATGCGTGGACGGAATTGAATTTATATCCAAACGCCAAATGCTTGCGCAGCGTCTGTTTTGCGGTTCGGTCATTGACGACATCCAACCTGGCGGCGCCCTTAAATATTTAGCTGGAAAAGGAACGCAGCCTCAGGAAAAATTTTTTCCAACCGACGAAGTTGAAACCGCAGAAGAAAAATTTCAACGACACATCAAAACTATCCGCGAAGGTGAGAGTCTTTATGTATACAACTCGAAGAGCTATAAATTAGCGCTAAAAACGCCAATTCCAACAGAAATAATTGGAATGACACCACTCACTTTCTTAAACGTAAGCGCTTATTTTGAACAAAACAATAACGAACAAATAAAATACGTAAAAACATCTCCCAATACTATACAAGCTCAATGGCAAGAAGACGAATCCCACCAGTTCGGCGTCACACTCTCAGCTGGCCCAAAACTATCACTGCCATTGATTGCCTCAGCCTCAGCCGGCGTCGGCGTCGATATCAGCCGCAAGCACAAATCAACTCAATACGGACCCGCAAAGGGCGAGGTCACGTCGCGGGAGGAAGCCACCACATACCCGTTAACGTTAAGCGCCGGCATAGGCGTTGGACATGTAAATTTCACAGAGAGCCAGAACGCCTATCCAAATTTTCTTTTCCTTAGTCCTCATGCAATCTATGCAAGAAAATATGTTTTCTCAAACAGCAACCCTCAAGACCTAATCAAAGGCAATATAAAAAAATTTCTTAAAGACGCTTATGAAGGTGATTTTTTCGACCTAACGCCGCACTATTCGATCAGCTTCCCCTATATGAGGCAGACAGAAACGACACTCAACCACTCATCGCCGCCGACACCAATTTTTCCTCCCACAGAAACGCTCGAGGAGTTGGTGACTGGAGCGCCATTTTCACGTAAGAAGAAACCATTAAACGTACCTCAGCTGCTAAATTTCCAACAATATGCTTTCGATTCAAGCCCGCCGCCAGCGATGGATAAGCCCGCCACTATACTCGAGTTTTACGGCTCGAAATGGCGCCCCTTCACAGATATGAACCATTATAGCAAGATAGATAAAACCCTAGACGCCGGTACGGCCAAAAAGGCCATGGAAAAAATGAAGGCTCTCACGGGGGGAAAGGTTCCGCAGCGAAACATGCTATTCAAGCTGCAGTCAACTGAAACTCAGGACGCCATTATTGGCGCCTTGCGGATCGTCAGTGAAAAAGGCCACGACCTCAGGTTTCCTTTCTTGAGGGTCGGCTGGAAAACAGGATATGAGCTCAACCTAGCGACCGAACTCATGACAATCGATAAAGACGTCAAGTTTTAACGAGGCGACAATTGACGTCTGACGCTCCGGCGTAATCGCGTCGCCGGAGCGCGCCATCGCGAACGGAAAAGCTCACATCTTTGCAACAGACAATCTTTTTTCATCCAAATCAGTATCTTATGCTGTGCAATCGCTGGTTAAGCCCCATATACGTAATGAATCATACTCGCCATTGTCACGCCAATGTCGGACAACTATGATCTACGAGAAGATCAGAAGCTTCGCAGGCTAGGAAGTTTTAATTTAGTCGGCGGAAACACATGGGCCGCTTGTTACGTGAAGCACAGCGTGATGTGGGAAACGGGCAAACGTCCTGCAATGAGCAAAACAGGTGAGGCCCATCAAGGGTCCGTCTATGGGAGAAGGGCTCAAAGCCATGCAGCGATCTGGGTTGTTGTCGCCGGGAAATCTTGTTCGACGATTTGTTCCCACCGGACGGGTCTCCCAATTATCGCAAAGCTGGTTGCCGGGATCACGCCTGCGCGCCAATGGGCAAAAATTGCAATCTCTTGGACGAATTGGCCCGCTGGAGGTTCGCCTTGCGAAATCCGCCGCCGAGATCCGTAAAGCGCAACAACTGCGGTATCGCGTTTTCTACGAAGAAATGTCGGCGGTCGCCAGCCCTGAGGTCGCCGCCGCTCGCCGCGACTTCGACGCCTTTGACGCGATTTGCGACCATTTGCTCGTGTTGGATCACGACGCGCCCGTTCGCTCCAAACCTTTTGCGCGCAAGCAACCTCAGGTGGTTGGCACCTACCGGTTATTGCCGCAAGACAGAGCCGATCAGAACAGCGGGTTCTACACCTCGGACGAATACGACATTCAGCCGTTGGTGGACAAGAATCCGGGAAAGAAATTCCTGGAACTAGGTCGGTCCTGCGTGCTCACTCCTTATCGGAACAAGCGCACCGTCGAGCTTCTCTGGCATGGCATCTGGTCCTACGTACTGATGAATAACATCGACGTCATGCTGGGGGTCGCATCGATTGAAGGCACGGATCCTGACCGAATGGCGAGCCAACTGTCATTTCTGCATCACCACGCCCGCGCGCCGGAAGACTGGCGTGTGCGCGCCGTCAGCGAACGCTACGTGGAAATGAACCGCATTCCCGCAGATCAAATAGACCAGCGTTCCGCGTTGCGCGAGTTGCCGCCCTTGATTAAAGGCTACTTACGTCTGGGCGCCTATATCGGCGACGGCGCAGTCGTCGACTATCAGTTCGGCACCACAGACGTTCTGATCGTCCTGCCGATCTCGGCGCTTAACGCGCGTTACATCAATTATTACGGACAGGACGCCAGTCGCCACGCTTCCTGAAAAATTAATTGCTATAACGTGTCGAAAGATACAGACGCGGTTCGGCTTCCGACCCGGTCCGCGTTTCGATTTTACGACTGGCAAAACGAAAATAAATGAAAGTTTAACGAAGATTTTCTTGCCCGAAGTGACGAAGCCGGGCAGTGTATGAACCTATGGGATCAGACAAAACGCAACGCATGGATCCGGTCACCCCCCGGCAATCCGACATTCTCGACATTGCCCGACGCGGCGGCAGGGTTGAGGTGGAGCACCTCGCCGTACATTTCGACGTAACGCCGCAAACCATTCGCAAAGACCTCAACGAACTATGCGACAGGCAACTCCTGCAAAGAGTTCACGGCGGAGCGATATCCCCTTCCAGCGTCACCAATTTCGCTTATGAATCCAGGCGCTTGTTGGCCGCTGACGAAAAGCAGCGTATTGGCGCAAGGACGGCGGCGCTCATCCCCCACAACAGTTCCGTCATGCTCAACATCGGTACAACCACCGAACAAGTGGCCCTCTCCCTGCGCCAGCATAACGGCCTCATGGTGATTACCAACAACATCAATGTCGCCAATATTTTACGCGAAGCGCCCGCCGTGGAGGTGGTCATCGCCGGCGGAGTCGTTCGTTCGGCCGACGGCGGCATTGTCGGAGAAGCCACCGTCGACTTCATCCGCCAATTCAAGGTGGACTACGCCGTAATCGGCGCGTCCGCAATTGATGACGACGGTACGATTTTCGATTACGACTTCCGGGAAGTCCGTGTGTCGCGTGAAATCTTACGTCACGCGCGGCACACCATCCTTGTATCGGATTGCATGAAATTCGAACGCAACGCCCCGGTTCGAATTGGGCATTTGTCGGAAATCGATATTTTCGTCACCGACAGAAAACTGCCCCCCGCCGTTGACGCGCTCTGCCAGGAAAAAGACGTGAAAGTGATTATCGCCCAAAACTAGCAATGGCGAAGCTCCCCGCCTCAACGGGGAAAATCCATCAATCGCCGGTTCCCGGCGCCTCAATGAAATATTTCTCATATTTCTCAGGCACGCCGTCAAACTCTTTCGCTTCTGGCAAAGCGTCTTTCTTGATCGTGATGTTAGGCCATTTCTTGGCGTAGTCGGCGTTGACTCCAAGCCATTTCTCCAAACCAGAATCCGTGTCGGGCAAAATAGCTTCCGCGGGACACTCCGGTTCGCAAACGCCGCAATCGATGCATTCGTCCGGATCAATGACAAGCATATTCTCCCCTTCATAGAAACAATCTACAGGGCAGACTTCAACGCAGTCGGTGTATTTACATTTGATGCAATTGTCAGTGACGACGTAGGTCATCTCAATCCTCTTGATATCCCTCTCCCGGCGCTGGAAGTCAGCAACCGGAGTCCACTTTTTCTCTTGCGAACTGGGTATCCTGTTCAGCTCAAACGCGCAAGGTCGTCAAAAGCTATGCGGATTTACGATTTGAGCATATAACCGCAAGCATTGGGCATTATTCAGAAATGTTTTCCTTGGGCCTGCGGATTGCGTCAATTCGCCGCCGATCCCGCTTCGTGGGGCGTCCGGAGCCGGCGTCGCGCTCCATGACTTTGGCGAGGCGCTCCGCCTTGGGCGGCGGCGGCGGCGAACGGTCCTCATACAAAAGCCGCGCTTCGCTGGCTGGACCGCGCCTCTCCCCCAGCCCAAGCACCTCCAGCACCAGAACCCGGCGTTCCAACGTCACGGTAAGAACGTCGCCAACACGAATTGTTTTGCTTGGGGCGTCTATTTTTTCCGAATTGACCCGAACATGACCGGATTTCGTCAATTTCTGCGCAAGGCTGCGAGATTTAGTGACCCGGGCGTACCAAAGCCATTTATCAACGCGCAGCATTTGCTCCAAAACCATCTTCTGGTTCCAGTCTTAGATCTTTGCCGACGCTGAGCTTTGGCTATTCAAGTCGCCAAGGCCCAGCGTCAAAAGCGTTGTCCGGGGTTTACTTGCCGCCTTTTTCCAAATTCGCCTTCAACGCCAACAGGGCTGCGAAAGGCGAGTTCGGATCAACCGGCTTATCCCGCGCAGGCGCAGAACCGCGGTTAGAGCCTCGGTTTTGGGCGCGTTTGTCGTCACGAGGACGAGCGCCCTCGCCTTTCCCCTTACCGGGTTTAGGCGCTCTATTGCCAGTAGCTTCGCCGGCGGCGTTATTACGTCCCTGCCCACGGCTAGCAGCTTCCCCGCGCGAGGCGGAGCTACGCCCTTCAGCGGCTGTGCGGTTGCCAGAGTTTCGCGAACGCCCCTCCGCCGCCTGACCGTCGACGCCGGCGCGACGTTGATCGCGTCGCGCTCCGTCCTGACCACGCCCGCGCGGGCGACGATCATGACGGCCCGGCCGCCAGATTTCCACAGTCACAGTCTCCATTTCCGGCTCGCACGGCGCAGGCGCGGCCTCAACCGAGACCTCCCCTTCAGGAGCTATGACGTCAGACGTTTCAACGGCTCTCGCCGACTCGGCGGACGCAGTCACCTGCGCGCCCTCATCCTTGGCCGCGACAGCTTCGTCTTCACCGGAAGTCTCCGACGTCGACGCCTCAACCTTTGACGCTTCGCTTTCATCCATCGCGCCGCCAGGGGCCGTCGTTTCTTCGCCGGAAGGCGGCTGATCGCTTGCTACGGCAGTCTTTTCTTTGGCGGCCCCACCTGCGTCAGAATCAGCGGCGACGGCGGTTGGGACCGCGGCCGGGCGTTGAATTTCACGCGTTTCCAAACGATACCCAAGCGACTTCAAAACAGCCGTGAAATCTTCGCCCGCGCACCCAAGAAGCGACGTCATCGCCACGGTCACGGTGAACGCGCCGCCTGTGGCGACCGCTCCCTCTGGCGGCGAAACGTCTTCGGCGAGCGGTTTCCACGCCACAAGCGGGCGAATGATATCCGCCAAGCGCTCCAGAATATCCACACGCACCGCGCGCGGACCGCATACGCGGAAGCCGACGACTTTATAAAGCTGAGCTGAAACCTGCGGATCCACCGGAATGGAGGTGCGCCCCGACGCCGACAATTGCGGCAATTCGCTCAAGCCCGGAATGTCCAGATCGGCGTTTTTCAACGCCCACAACTGCGCGATAAGCTGGCTTGGCGCCGGCTTGAGCAAAGCAGGAACGTAAATATGATAAGCGCCAAAACGAACGCCAAGACGCCTGAGGGAGGCGCGCATGTTCTGATCAAGCTGACGCACGTCATCGGAAATTTCATGGCGCTCGACAATGCCCAGCCCCTCGACCACGCGATAGGCGACGCCCCGCGCCAAACCTTCCAAGCCTTCCGCGCCCAGCAGATCGGTCAATGGCTTCAGCAGTGTCTCGACATGATTTTTAACCCATAGGTCAAGTCTGGCCAGAACGCTGTCGCGCGCCGCGCCAGTCAGATTTTCATCCGCCAGAACCACAACGCCCGGCTTCAAGGTCTCAGGGCCGGCCACGAGCTTGGCCACAGCCTGCCCTTGCCAACGCACCGTCCCGTCCACAGACAGGATCAGGTCTTCGTTTGCGCAACGGGAAAGTTTTTCCGCCCGTTTTTCTATTTCGCCCGTAAGCGCAATATGCGCGGCCGCTCGAACGGCTTTTCCGTCCTGCCCCTCCGCTGCGGTGTCCGGGGCGAACCGGAAACCTTGAAGGTGACCGACGTGCTGGTTCTCCACAAGCACGTCTCCGGTGGGAGTGATCTCCGCTTCAAGCATGGCGTTCTCTCTTAGACGTCGCATCAATACGCTGGTTCGCCGGTCCACGAAACGCTGAATAAGCCTTTCATGCAGGGCGTCCGAAAGTCGATCTTCTACACCGCGCGTCACGCCTTGCCAATGGGCAGGATCGTTCAGCCAGTCGGCGCGGTTGGCAACAAATGTCCAGGTTCGAATATGGGCGATCCTGTTCGCGAGCGTGTCGATATCACCATCAACCCGGTCTGCGAAAGCCACTTGTTTCAAAAACCAGTCATCCGGGATGACTGTATTACAGATAAGGTGCGTGTAAAGGTCCGCGATCAAAGCCGCATGGTTCGCAGGCGCGATCTTGCGGTAGTCCGGAACCTGACACACGTCCCATAACAGCTTGACCCGTTCGGCGCTATCGGCGCGATCGCGAATTTCCGGATTGCGCGCGGCGTATTCGAGAGCGTTCAGGTCGTCGGCGATAGGCGCGCGCGTCAACCCGTGTTCGCCGGGAACGGCGTCGAGGGTTTGGCGCAAGCTCCGCAAACTGGAATAATCAAGACTTGAGTTGCGCCATTGGAACATTTTCAGAGCAGGGAATTGATGCGTCTCCAAAAGGCGCACGAGATCGTCGTCAAGGGGATCCACCCGCCCGGTGATTCCGAATGTGCCATCGCGCATATGCCGCCCGGCGCGGCCGGCGATCTGCCCCATTTCAGCCGGCGACAGATTGCGATATTGAAACCCGTCGAATTTCCGGCTTCCCGCGAACGCCACGTGATCGACGTCGAGATTCAGCCCCATGCCCACCGCGTCGGTGGCGATGATATGATCCACGTCGCCGTTCTGAAACAGCTCCACCTGCGCGTTTCGCGTACGCGGGCTTAGCGAACCCAGCACGACGGCCGCGCCCCCGCGCTGGCGGCGGATCAGCTCCGCTATGGCGTAGACTTCCGAAGAGGAAAACGCCACCACCGCCGAGCGCGGCGGCAAGCGCGTGATCTTGCGAGACCCCGCGTAAGTCAGAATCGACATGCGCGGCCGCGTCACCACATTCACGCCCGGCAGCAAACGCTCCAATAACGGCCGCGCCGTCGCCGCCCCCAAAAGCAAAGTTTCGCTCTGCCCGCGCAAATTCAGTATTCTGTCGGTGAAAACATGTCCGCGCTCAAAATCCCCCGCAAGCTGCACCTCGTCAATAGCGACGAAGTCCGTCTGCAAATCCAGCGGCATCGCCTCCACGGTGGACACCCAGAAACGTGGATTCTTGGGGAGTATTTTCTCTTCGCCAGTAATCAAGGCGACGCGATCGGCGCCGACCTTTTCCGTAACGCGCGCATAAACCTCCCGCGCCAGCAAACGCAAAGGCAAGCCGATCACGCCGGATTGATGCGCCACCATACGCTCGATAGCCAGATGAGTCTTGCCGGTGTTCGTGGGGCCAAGAATCGCCGTAACGGTTCTAGAGCGCGCAGCTGGCGGCAGCGAATTGTATCCAATTTGGTACATAACGTGAGATTGCGTATCGCGCTTCAAGCTGCCTGATGGATCCACCGCGTCGCGGCGAGGTTCAAATTCGAAAGCTGTCTAACACAAGCGCCGCGCGTCTGTCCCCATTTTCTTTTCTATAAATTGTTCAATCAACTCCCTACGCGCCGATTGTGACAAATTCTTCACTCTCGCCCCTACGGCGCTCGATCAGTTTTCCAAGCGAAAAGAACGACTCTCGAACAAATAAAGACCGAATCGACGACTCTCGCATATTCTCTATTCGTTCTCACCAGGCCTTGCGCCCCATTCGACAAGAGGCGCCACATGCTGAAGCTGGCGGCGAAATTCACTTCTCGCCACGCGTCGACGAATTTCTTCATCGCCATCCATCATTTCATCAAGATCAATTTAAGTCTCGAAATAACTTCGAAACCCAGTTCTTCAGACTTGAGAACAAAGCGGAACAAGACTTGTACGAATCACGGATTCCACAATGTTCCCTTTTTGTCTGCGCGTCATTTGATATTACCACTACGAATATCGCCTATATTTTATGCACATATTATTTTGCGCTCATTATTAAGTTCGTGCTGCGGTTAAGATTTTTGTCTGAAAATGGCACGGTTTCACGCACAAAACTCGCCCTCCGCCTAATAATTTGCGCCCCCTCACCCACTTCAATTGAGACGAGCTGCGCAGAGACGGACCTTTTCAACGCGCGTCGACACGGCTAAAACTGAGCCGCCCTTCCTCTTTGCTTAGGAGTTCGCCTTTGGCCATTCGTAAAATCCTCGTCGCTAACCGTTCCGAAATCGCCATACGGGTGTTCCGCGCAGCCAATGAGCTGGGCATGAAAACCGTGGCGATTTTCGCCGAACAAGACAAACTCGCCTTGCATCGCTTCAAAGCCGATGAAGCCTATCAAGTTGGCAAGGGGCTTGGTCCCATTGAGGCCTATCTGTCTATTGACGAGATTTTGCGGGTCGCGCGGGAATCAGGCGCCGACGCCATTCACCCCGGGTATGGCTTCTTGTCCGAAAGCCCCGAATTCGCGGAAGCTTGCCACGCTGCCGGCGTTATTTTCATCGGCCCCAAGCCTGAGACCATGCGCCGCCTAGGCAATAAAGTCGCCGCGCGCAACCTGGCGATCGAAGCTGGCGTTCCGGTGATGCCCGCCACCGCGCCGCTGCCGGACGACATGGACGCGGTCAAGATTCTGGCCGCCGACATCGGCTATCCTGTGATGCTGAAAGCCTCATGGGGCGGCGGCGGGCGCGGCATGCGCGTCATTCGCGACGAGGCGGAGCTTATGCGCGACGTGGTCGCCGCAAAACGCGAGGCCATGGCCGCTTTCGGCAAGGATGAAATTTATCTGGAAAAACTGGTGGAGCGCGCCCGCCATGTGGAAGTGCAGATTCTGGGCGACGCCCATGGCAACCTCGTGCATCTGTTCGAGCGCGATTGCTCGATCCAGCGTCGACATCAGAAGGTGGTCGAGCGCGCGCCCGCGCCTTATCTATATGAAGAAAAACGCCGCGAACTTTGCGAATACGGCTTGAAAATCGGTCGGGCGGTCGATTATTGCGGCGCCGGCACCGTTGAGTTCCTCATGGACGCCGACACGGGGGCCGTTTATTTCATCGAGGTCAATCCCCGCGTGCAGGTCGAGCACACGGTCACCGAGGAAGTGACCGGCGTGGACATCGTCAAGGCCCAGATCCGCATCGCCGCCAACGCCATGATCGGCGACCCCGCCTCCGGCGTGCCCCGGCAAGAAGACATCAAGCTTAACGGCCACGCCATGCAGTGCCGGATCACCACCGAAGATCCGGAGCAGAACTTCATTCCCGACTATGGCCGGATCACCGCCTATCGCGGCGCCACCGGCTTTGGCATCCGCCTTGACGGCGGCACGGCCTATTCCGGCGCCGTCATCACCCGGTTTTACGATCCGTTGCTTGAAAAAATCACCGCATGGGCGCCCACGGCGGACGAGGCGACCCAGCGCATGGACCGGGCCTTGCGTGAATTTCGCATTCGCGGCGTCGCCACCAATTTGATCTTCCTCGAAAACATCATTGGGCATCCCGACTTCCGCTCAAACAGCTATACGACGCGTTTCATCGACACCACGCCGGCGCTATTCGAGCAGATGACCCGTCAGGACCGCGCCACGAAACTGTTGGTCTATATCGCCGACGTCACCGTCAACGGCCACCCGGAGGCGCGCGATCGCCCGCGCCCGCCCGCGGACGCCACCCCTCCCATCGTTCCCCGTTATGAAGGCGAAGCCGCTCCCGGCGCCCGCCAACGGCTAGACGCCCTCGGGCCGAAGGGTTTCGCCGACTGGATGCAGTCCGAACAGCGTACGCTGATCACCGACACCACCATGCGCGACGCCCATCAGTCCTTGCTGGCCACGCGCATGCGCACATTCGACATCGCCGCCGTGGCCCAAAGCTACGCCAACGGTCTGCCCCAATTGTTCTCCCTCGAATGCTGGGGAGGCGCCACTTTCGACGTGGCCATGCGCTTCTTGACGGAAGATCCATGGGAGCGCCTGCGCTTAGTGCGCCAGCGCGTCCCCAATATCCTCTTGCAAATGCTGCTACGAGGCGCCAATGGCGTCGGCTACGCCAATTACCCCGATAACGTGGTGCGTTATTTCGTCTCTCAGGCGGCTGAAAACGGCGTTGATCTCTTCCGCGTTTTCGATTGCCTCAACTGGGTGGAGAATATGCGCGTCGCCATGGACGCAGTGCAAGAGGCCAACAAGCTCTGCGAAGGGGTGATTTGTTATACAGGCGATATGCTGGACAGCGCGCGGCCGAAATATGACCTGCGCTATTATGTGTCGCTAGCGAAAGATCTGGAGCGCGCCGGCGCCCATATTCTCGGCCTCAAGGACATGGCCGGACTGCTCAAGCCGGAAGCTGCGAAAGTCCTGATCAAGGCCCTGAAGGAGGAAGTGGGTCTGCCGATTCACTTTCACACCCATGACACGTCCGGCGCCGCCGCCGCCACGGTTCTAGCGGCAGTGGAGGCTGGCGTCGACGCCGTGGACGCGGCGATGGATTCGCTCTCCGGCATGACGTCCCAACCTTGTCTTGGATCCATTGTCGAAGCCCTACGCGGCGGCGCGCGCGACACCGGCCTCGACCCCAAGGTCATTCGCGAAATTTCCTTCTATTGGGAAGCGGTTCGCGCGCAATATCGCGCTTTTGAGAGCGACTTGCGATCCGGCGCCTCCGAAGTCTATCTCCACGAGATGCCAGGCGGCCAGTTCACCAATCTGAAGGAGCAGGCCCGCTCACTTGGCCTAGACACCCGCTGGCATGAGGTCGCCCAGACCTATCACGACGTCAATATGATGTTCGGCGACATCGTCAAGGTCACGCCCTCCTCCAAAGTCGTCGGCGACATGGCGCTGATGATGGTCTCTCAAGGATTGAGCGTTCAGGACGTGGAAAACCCGGAAAAAGACGTAGCCTTTCCAGACAGCGTCGTTCAATTGATGCGCGGCGATCTGGGGCAATCCCCCGGCGGCTGGCCTGAAGCCTTGCAGAAAAAAGTGCTGAAAGGCGAGACGCCCATCACCGTTCGTCCTGGATCTCTGCTGGCTGACGATGATCTTGACGCGCGCCGGACGCAAGCCGCGGAACTGGTGGAGCGTGAAATTTCAGATACGGAACTCGCCTCTTATCTGATGTACCCCAAAGTGTTCGCCGATTACGCCAAGACCCAAAGTCTTTACGGCCCGACCAGCGTTTTGCCCACTCCCGTTTACTTCTACGGTCTGGAGCAGGGCGATGAAATCCTGATCGATCTGGAGCCGGGGAAAACCCTTGTGGTGCGTTGTCAGGCCATTGGCGAGACGGATGAAGAGGGACAGGTCAAGGTCTTTTTCGAGCTGAACGGTCAGGCGCGAAACGTCAAGGTTCCCGATAGAGCTCATGGGGCGGCGAATTCCAGCGCCAAACGCAAGGTCGAGACAGGCAACCCCGATCAAGTGGGCGCGCCCATGCCCGGCGTCATTTCGTCACTGGCCGTAAAGCCCGGACAAGACGTGAAATCCGGCGACGTCTTGTTGTCGATCGAGGCCATGAAAATGGAAACCGCCCTTCACGCCGACCGCGACGGCAAGATCGCGGAAGTTCTGGTCGCTCCCGGCGCCCAGATCGACGCCAAAGATCTCTTGATCGTTTTCGAGGCGCAATAAACTCGCAAAATAACGTTTCGGGCGCTTCGCCCGGAACGAACTTTCAGCCTTGGCCTGGCGAAGCGCTCTAATTTGACGAAACGCTCTGGCGGGCCGTTCACAAAACTACTTCAAAGCCTCACATAGCGCCGCGTTATGCAGACGAGGCGCTTGGCCAATCCAGATATTCAGAAAATCGTCAAGCCACTTGCGAACGGACGGGTCGAAAACAAAGCGCCCGGCGAAATGATCCTGACGCGCCTGCGCCCCCGGCATCTCCATACGCGGCGCCCCACGCGTGGTCCAGCGCACCATCATCGCATGGGTTAACTCCGGGTGAAACTGAATTCCATAGGCCGTCGGTCCAACTTTCATGGCCTGATTGGGGTAGTCCCGTCCATGCGCAAGCAACTCGGCTCCCGACGGCAGCTCAAACCCTTCCTTGTGCCACTGATAGACCTTCGCCGGCCACTGCATAAGTTTCTCGCCTTCAATCGTTGGCTCTAGATCGTAATAACCGATCTCAACCAACCCGCGTTCATGCGGGGCGACCTTTCCCCCAAGATGACGCGCAAGCATCTGCGCGCCAAGACAAATGCCGAGAAACGGTTTTTCTTCCCGCAACGGCACCTTGATCCAGTCAATTTCACGGGAGATGAACGCGTCGGGATCATTGGCGCTCATGGGACCGCCAAAAATCACCACCCCGGCGTGATCAGCCAATGTCTCCGGCAATAAGTCTCCAAAACGAGGCTTGCGAATATCCAAGGCGAAGCCGCGCTTGACAAGCTCCTGCCCCACACGGCCCGGCGTGGAGTTTTCCTGATGCAGCACGACCAGAATTTTCGGCCTGCCCGCTAATTCTTTCGGATTAATATACATAAGGCCAGTATAGCCCCAGCGCGCGCAAGGTCGACCCCAAAGACGACAAATCAGGCGCCAATATTTACGGCGCCGCCCCCATTTTTCCGCCTATTTTAGCTGCGGTTCGGGCGTGCGCGCCTAGCGTTCCTGTGAGCCGTCATGAGCGTCATGCTCATGAGACACCTTACGCCGCAAGCTAAGCCGGTCTCGCGACGACACGCCCAGCAATTCCGCCACGCGCCAAATGGTGTTGTCCTCAAACTCATGAACGACGCCGTCCGCGTAAACCATTTCCCACATGAGCTCGACAATCTTGAGCCGCTCGTCAGCGTCAAGATTACGCTTAAGGACCGAAGTGAAACCATAAAGGTCAACCGCTTCATTGTCTCGATCCTGCGCAGCGGCGATCAATTCCGCCGTTTCCTCGTCGCTCAGCTCATATGTGCGCTTCAACACCTCTTCAAGCTTATCGCGCTCAACGTCGTCCACAATGCCGTCAACGGAAATCACATGAAACAAAAGAGCCGCCGCCGCCAAGCGATGATCGTCTTCAGCGAAGGTTTTTTTGCCTTCATCGCCGTAAGTCACTTGCTTCAGAAATTGTTTCAGCGCGCTCAGCATCAGGGTCTCTTTCGGTTTCAGGTCCCGGTCAGTATCGGCGGCGCGCCGCATTTTGCAAGCCCTGCGCGCAAACCAGACTGAATCAATGAGCACTCCCGCCAACATTGTGTCTAATTTGCAATAGTTGCGAAACCTTCATGAGCGCCGCCAAACGTCAATCTCGCTAAGGTGAGCCGCTCTGCGCGGACAACAGTCGCTCCTTTAGTTTGGAATAATTCTAACAACATGATTTAAAACCAGAAAATACTTGACTATTATTGTCATATATATTTGGTTGCCGACGGAAATGTTGAAGTATCGCCTTATGGTGGCGGGATCTTGACCCCCGTTTATTGGAGGCCACAATGAAAAAAGCGACAACCGCCGACAAGTCCGGCGCGCCTGTTAATGAACGCGCCCTTTTGTGGAAAAATGCGTCATGACGTCGCGCGAGCATGACGCCCCGGCCCAGACGTCTGGCGTGGATCAGGCGGAATATCTCGTCGTCGAAGGCCTACGGCGATGGCTGGCGGGATACGCTACGGGCAGCATAGAATGCTGGGAGCTTGCTTGGCGCCTTTACGCCGAACGATTAGGCCAACATCGCGCCGGACCGGCGGTGTCGGCGCTGTCATGTTTCGCGCGCACGCTCAACGCCCACTCGCGGGATGATTTACGCCTCTTCCCGTACGAATGCCCACGCTTTTGCAAACACGAGTGTTTGTCGCTGGCCTTGCTTGGCGCATGGCAGATTGGAGAGCGGGACACCGCCGCGCATTACGCCGAGGCGTTGGTGACGCAAGCAGGCCTGCCCGAGGCTTTAGAGACCGGCGCCGATTTCGCTCAAACCTTGATCTCTCTCAATCTGCAACTGCCGTTCAGACCGCCACTCGCTCCACATGAGAACACTTGCCCGCTAGCGTCCCTGCGCCATCCCCGAAAACTGCATTAAAAACAACTTTCACAATACCACGGGGCCCCACGCCCTTTCAAAGGAGACTCATATGCTTTTCCGTCCTGCGATTTTTTTTGCAGCCCCCTTGCTCGCCGCCACCGCTTTGACGGCTCCCGTCTTGGCGGCGGACGAAGCCGCGACTCCAGCCAATGTTCTCGCCACCTATCAGGATATCGCCGAAGCGGCCTACTCCGACTCGCATAAAAACGCGCAGGATCTTTCCAAAGCTGTAACCGCCTTGATTGAAACGCCGAACGAGGAAACGCTCGAAGCCGCGCGCGCCGCATGGAAAGTCGCCCGCCGCCCCTACCAGCAAACCGAAGTTTATCGTTTCGGCAACGCCATTGTCGACGCGTGGGAGGGCAAGGTCAACGCTTGGCCGCTGGATGAAGGCATGATCGACTATGTCGACGCCTCTTATGGCGCGGATTCACCTGAAAACCCTTATTTCACCGCCAATGTCATCGCCACGCCCAAGTTAAAGGTTGGCGGCGAAGAAGTGGACGCAACGGAAATTACGCCGGAGCTATTGGCTCAAACCCTGCAGGAAGCCGGCGACATTGAAGCCAATGTGGCCACTGGTTATCACGCCATCGAGTTTCTTCTTTGGGGGCAGGATCTCAACGGCACGAACGCTGGCGCCGGCAACCGTCCAGCCACCGATTTCGACCCTAAAAATTGCACTGGCGGCAACTGCGAACGCCGGGCGGCCTATTTGAAGGCGGCCACAGACCTGCTGATCTCTGATCTCAACGAAATGGCGCAGGCCTGGGCGAAAGGCGGCGCGGCGCGGGCTGAGTTGGCGGAAAAAGGCGAAGCTGGCGGTCTGGCCACCATTCTCACCGGCATGGGCTCCTTGTCTTATGGCGAACTGGCGGGCGAGCGCATCAAGCTCGGCCTGATGCTGCATGACCCAGAAGAAGAGCATGATTGCTTCTCAGACAACACCCACATGTCGCATCTGGACGACGTTCTGGGCATTCAGAACGTCTGGCTCGGCGTTTATGGCGACAACGTCAAAGGTCCATCGCTGCAGGCGCTCGTAGCGGAGAAAGACGCCGATCTGGCCAAGGAAATGACCGCCAAGCTTGAGACGACGGTCGCAGCCTTCAAAGCCATGCAAAAGCGCGCGGAAACCGTGGAGGCCTATGACCAGATGATCGGCGAAGGCAACGCGGAAGGCAACGCCGTGGTTCAAGCTGGCGTTGACGCGCTGGTGGACCAGACACGCACCATCGAACGCGTCGTGGCGCTTCTTGGTCTTCAAGACGTGGCATTTGAAGGCTCAGACAGCCTGGACAATCCTAACGCCGTCTTCCAATAAGAACTTTTGGTCGGGAAGCAGCCTGAAGCGACTTCCCGACCATATCCATAGCCGATGACACGCGCAGCGAGTAAATTACGCATGGGGGGGCATATTGACGAGCAAGATCAAAGAGTGCAGCAATGAACAACAGCAAACAACGACTTTTCACTTTGGCGCTCGCAGCCGCGGCTTTTGCGTTCCCGGCATTTGCTCAAACAGCAGGATCACATGAGGATCGCGACGATCTCACCCCGAAGGAACAGATCAGAGCGCAAAAAGCCCTCGCCCCCGTAAGCGACTTTTCCAAGGCGGAGCCTTTCGAGGCCATGGCCGGGGGGGGGGCGACGTCGCGCAAACATGTCACCCCTGACGTTTTCTCCCATCCATCGCCAAATTTATCCTTCGCCGAGCGTGAACAATTTTTCCTCGGCAATGGTCTTTTCCGCAAGCTCTGGGTCTCCTCTCCCTCCTCCACCCAAGCCTCCGACGGCCTCGGACCGCTGTTCAACGCCCGCTCCTGTCAGGGCTGCCACCTGAAAGACGGACGCGCCCACCCGCCGGAGCCGGGCGAGGAGCCGGTGGGCCTGTTTTTGCGCCTTTCGGTCCCTCCCCTGAATGAGGCGGAACGCGAGGAGCTGAACTCCGGCCGCAAGCTGGTTCTGCCCGAGCCTACCTATGGCGGCCAATTGCAGACTTTCGCCGTTCCCGGCCTCAAAGCCGAAGCGCAAATGAGCGTCACCTATAAAGACTTGCCGGTCACCCTCGACGACGGAACGGTCGTGACTCTTCGCGCCCCTTCCTATGACGTCACTGAACTGGCCAACGGCCCAATGCGCGACGATGTGATGATCTCGCCGCGGATTGCTCCGCCGATGATCGGTTTGGGCTTGTTGGAAGCCATCCATGAGAGCGACATTCTGGCGAAGGCTGACCCTGACGACGCCGACAAGGACGGCGTATCCGGCCGCGCAAGCTATGTGGCGGATCCGAAAACCGGCGCGCTGACCCTCGGTCGTTTCGGTTGGAAAGCCAGCGCGCCAAATGTGCGCGCGCAATCCGCCGCCGCCTTCTCCGGCGACATCGGCATATCAAGCCCGGAACACCCAGATAATTACGGCGATTGCACTCAATCTCAAACCGATTGCCGGGCCATGCCCCATGGAGAACAGCCTCGTCTTGGACCTTCGGAAGCGCCCGACCCGGTTCTTGCGCTGGTGGATTTCTATTCAAGAAATCTCGCCGTTCCAATTCGCCGCGACGTTGACGATCCAACGGTTCTGCGCGGCAAAAAGGTTTTTTACGACCGTGGTTGCGCCTCTTGTCATACGCCCAAATACGTCACTCGCAAAGACGCCGACATCAAGGCCCATCGCTTTCAGCTAATCTGGCCCTACACGGACATGCTTCTCCATGACATGGGCGAAGGTCTCGCCGACCACCGCCCCGCCGGCATGGCCACAGGCTCGGAATGGCGCACGCCGCCCCTATGGGGCGTGGGTTTAACGTCAGAAATCGGCGGCAAGGAAAGCTATCTGCATGACGGTCGCGCACGCAATCTGACCGAAGCCATTTTGTGGCATGGCGGCGAAGCTCAATCCGCCCGCGACGCTTTCGCCGCTTCAAACAAGCAAGACCGCGACGCCCTCATCCGTTTTCTGGAGTCCCTTTAATGTTCCAAACGCTCATGAAACAAACAGCGACGCGAAAAACGGGCGGACGCTTCGCCGTCCATCTATTAGCCTTCACGTTGCTGACCGCAAGCCCGCTTTCCGCCCACGCCGCCAGTCCGGAAGACGACGGCGCCATGACGGCGGCGCTTTTTTCCGCCTATGTCATCCCCTCCATTGATCGCCTCAACGGCCAATTGGCCGCGTTGAGTGACAAAACCACCGCCCTGTGCGACGCCTCCAGCGAAACCACGAAAACAGAGTTTCGCAACGCCTTCACAGACGCCGTCAAGGCTTTCGCTCACGTGTCGTTTCTGCGCTTTGGCGCCATGACCCATAACAACCGCCTGGAGCGCCTCGCCTTTCTTCCGGACGCGCGCGGCGTCGTGCGCCGACAAGTGACCAAAATACGCGCCGCGCAAGAGCCAAGCGTTCTTGATCCCAACGCCCTGCGCAAGAAAAGCGTGGCCCTGCAAGGATTGACGGCTCTGGAGCAAATCGCTTTTTCCGCCGATGGCGAATTGACCCTTGGCGACAAAAGCGGCCAGCATGACTTTCTCTGCGGTTACGCCCGCGCGCTTACCCAGCGGCTGGTGGAAACAAGCGCTGAAGCCCTGAAAAGCGAGCGCGCTAAAGACGGCCAAACGGCCCTTTTACTGGCTCCCGGCGCGGATAACCCCTTGGTGCGCACCCCCCGCGAGGCCACTGAATATGTGTTCAACATGTTGGTGACCGGAGTTTCCACCCTGCGTGATCAGGTGTTGGAGCGCGCGCTTGAAGAAGGAACGCCCAGCGCCCGAGCGACGCGAATTCCCTTCGCCCGCAGCCACAATGGCCTGACATTTGTCAGCGCTTCGCTGGATGGCCTTCAAAGCGCTTTTGGCGCCGGCCAGTTCGCCGCCTATGTTCCCGAGAATTACGCCTGGATCGGCCCCTCCATCGACTTCGAATTCAGCAACGCCGCCAAAGCGCTGAAAAAGGCCCCCTTCCCCGCCGCCAAAGCTCTGGCGGAGCCTCAAGGACGTAAGACGCTTGAATATGTCGAGATCGTTCTCAAAGGCTTGAGGGAGACAATCGCGGGCGAACTCGCCGGCGCGCTGGAGCTCAAGGGAGGATTTAATTCACTTGATGGAGATTGATCGCAGACATTTGCTTCAAATGATCGGGCTTGGCGCGGCGGGCGTAAGCGCCGCCTCTCTCCCTGCGGCGCCTCTCGCAGCCTTCGCCGCCCACATGAATGAGGCCATGGACGAGCCGCTCTTCGCTAGCGCCTGCCGCCAGGCTAATGGTCAATACGCCGTGAAGCTCACGTCGCCGGAAGGCCTTACGGCGCTGGAAATCCCCCTGCCGGGCAGAGGCCATGACATCACCCGTGATCAGGTCTCCGGACGCTGCGCCGCCTTCGCCCGGCGTCCGGGAACTTTCGCCGTTCTCTTTGACCCCATGACGCAAGCGCCCGTCCAAACAATCACCTCTCCAAAGGGCCGCCATTTCTATGGCCACGGCGCCTTTTCCCCCGACGGCCGGCTGCTTTACGCCGTGGAGAACGACTATGACGCCGCCCGAGGCCTCTTGGGCGTTTATGACGTTAGCGGCGCCGCCCCAACGCGTATCGGCGAACTGGAGACCGGCGGCGTCGGACCTCACGATCTCTTGCTTTGCCCCGATCAAACGACGCTGGTGGTGGCCAATGGAGGCATTGAAACCCATCCGGACAAGGGCCGCGCCAAGCTTAACCTTGAGACCATGGCGCCTTCCATCGTCTTCATGAACCGTTTCACCGGCGATATTCTCGCCCGTCACCGGCTCTCTGCGGATCTGCATCAACTCTCCTTGCGGCATATGGCCATCGACGGCGGTGGACGTGTTTGGGTCGGCGGACAATATGAAGGCGCGGCCGACGCCGCCCCGCCGCTGGTGGCGCGTCTGAGCCGAGACGAGGCGCCAACGCTGCTGGAGATACCCGCCCCGATTCAAGCCGGATTGCAAAACTACATAGGCTCGGTCACCGCCAATACGGCCGGGGACGTTATCGCCACCTCTTGCCCACGCGGCGGAAAAATCCTCTATTGGGCGGCGCAAGACGGACGCTTCCTCGGCGAACAAACAATCCCCGACGGCTGCGGCGTCGCGCCCATGGAACGCGACGGGTTCCTCATTTCCGACGGCTCCGGCGGTCTGCATTGGTCAAACGCCCCCACCGCAAAACCCGAACTTCTGGCGCTCAAGGCGGGCGTTTCCTGGGACAACCACATGATCTCCTTGTAAAATACACCCAAAATAAGAAGATTATATTCTTTCATCACGCTCACGGCACGCTTTGGCATACACTCCAAGTGATTCGTATTAGGAGGGCCACGATGAAACGTCTGCTCATCGGTCTTGGAGCATTGTTTTTTTTATTCGCGACAATTGTTCTAGCCATCCCATTCTTCCTGCCCAAAGACGCCATAAAGCATCAGGTGGTCGCCAGTTTTGAAGGCGCCACCGGCTGGCGTTTGCGCCTTGACGGGCCGGTTGGCCTGACCCTCGTGCCCAGCTTTCAATTAACCGCGCAGGACGTGGGCGTTTCCGGCGAAGCAGGCGCGGATGGTCTGGAGTTCATCAAGGTCAAGACTTTTGATTTCGGCCTGGCGTGGAGCGGCCTGTTCGGCGGAAAAATACAAGTCACGGAACTGCTTTTGGATCAGCCGGAGATCTTTCTGGAAATCAATGAGCAAGGTCGGCCAAGCTGGGCGCCGCGACAAGAACTGACGAGCGGAAAATCGGACCCTGGCCGCCCGGATGACGCTCCTTCCGCCCAAACCGCCGCAAATGAACCGCCAGCCAACGAGTCAGGCGACGCTCCCGACCATTTGAGCCTTTTGGAGCGTATCGGCGCCGACCGCGTAACCGTCAGCAATGGCAAACTCACCTATAATGATCTGCGCAGTCAAAGCCGCCATTATGCGGAAAACCTGGATCTAAGCGTCTCCCTTCCCTCTCTCTCAGGCCCCTTGTCTTTCGACGGCGCCGCCGTTTATCTGGGCGAACGCCTATCACTTGAGGGAAAGATCAGCGCGCCCATGGCCTTGGCCCAAGGCGGCGTCAGCGACGTTCAATTATCATTCGCCGCCTTTGAAACCTCTGGCGACGTCAACGGCTCCCTCACTCTGGCGCCGACGGCGTCTTTGAAGCTTACGGCCAAGGGCGACTCCGTCGCCGCTATTCTCGCAGCTCTGGGCAAGGAAATTCCCAAAGATCCCGGCGCCTTCAACCTCGCCGCCGATCTGGAAGCCTCCCCCACGCGAGCGTCGGTGCGCGCCATGACGCTAAGCGCCGGCGATCTGAGCCTCAAGGGCGCCGCAGATCTGAGTTACGGCGACGCGGCGCCCGCGATTTCAGGACGCGTCATTGGCGACGGCGTTAATCTGGCGGACGTTCTGCAACTCGCCGGACGCACGGAAAACGCCAGCGGAACCATTGCCGCAGACATCATCTTCACCGCCTCGGGCGCCGATACGGCGCAATTACTCGGCTCATTGGACGTGCGCGGCGACGCCACCTTAAAAAACGGCGCCGTCACCGGTCTCAACCTTGCAGAAATTGTCAGCGACCCCTCCGCTGACAGCCTTTCCGATATCGGCGTCAAAGTGGCGTTTCAGGGCCTTGACCGCCCTATCAATCTCGACGGCGCGCTCACATGGCGATCGGAGAAATTCAACGTCAACGGGCGCGCCACCCTCGCCCCCTTAATGGCGGGGATTGGCGCTCCAGTGAAAATAGAGGCCGCCGGCTCCAAACTCACCTTGGGGTTTGACGGAGCGCTATCGACGCAAGGCGCCGTTGACGGCGACGTCACCCTCTCGACGAAGTCCTTACGCGCACTGGCGCAATGGGCAGGAAAACCGCTCGCGCCTGGCGGCGGTCTTGGCCCTTTCCGCATCGCCGGCCGTTTCAACATGCAACCCGGCGCCCTTTCCTTTACCGACGCCAAATTCACTCTTGATGAGATTTCAGGCGTGGGCGAGGGCGAAGTTCTTCTCACCGACCGACCGAAAGTCACCGGAACCCTCGCTCTCGATCAGGTCATTCTTGACCCCTATCTGGGCAATGGCGCGCATTCGCCCTCCCCGCGATCAACCGCCCAGCCCGCAAACGCGCCGAAGGCGGAGACGTCGCAAGCCACAGCAAATGAATGGGACAATTCGCCAATCAATTTCGCCGGCTTGAAAGCCGCCGACGTCGATTTCACACTATCCGCCGCGCTCATTCAGCAAGGAAAGCTAAAAATCGGGCCGAGCCGCCTCAACCTCACGATCAACGACGGGGTCCTCAACGCCGATTTGCAAGAGCTGAGCCTTTATGACGGTTCAGGAACCGGGTCTGTGCGCCTCGACGGAGGCGCCGCCGTTCCCGCCGTCAGCGCGGCTTTCTCGCTGAATAACCTGCAAACCCTGCCGTTCTTGAGCGACGCCGCAAATTTCAAATCCCTTGACGGCCGCGTTGGCCTCACCCTCGATCTTTCCGCCACAGGCCGTTCGCAAGCCGAGTTCATTGGCTCGTTGGCGGGCTCCGCCGGCTTCAACTTCACCGATGGATCGGTTCTGGGAATAAATATCCCCAAACTCGTGCGCGGCCTCACCGTTGAAACCCTGCTTGGTTGGTCGCAGGTCGCCGACCAACGAACGGACTTCAGCGCGCTCACCGCCAGTTTCACTATTGACAATGGCGTGGCCAGATCTGACGACCTCGCCATGGCCGGCCCCCTGATCCGTATGAGCGGCGCGGGATCGCTCGATCTTCCCGCAAAAACCCTCGATTGGCGATTCGAACCGCAAGTAGTTCCCACATTGGAAGGTCAGCCGCCGCGACCGCGCAGCAAAGGCGAAGCGCAACAACTGGCGGGCCTCGGCGTTCCGGTGGTCGTGCGTGGGCCATGGGCCAACCCCCAGATTTATCCAGACATCAAGGGAATCTTGCAAGATCCCGCCGCCGCCTACAAACAATTGGAGCAAGTTGGCGGAGAGCTGGTGAAAACCCTCAAGCAAAATCCAGAAAAAGGCTTGGCCAAAGCGGCGAATGACGTCATTCAAAGGGCCACAAACGGCAAGGTTTCAATTGACGTGCAGGACGTGATCGACGGCAAAGCGGACGACCAGCAGGTTCTACAAGCGGTGGAGGAGGGCTTTGGCCTGCCCCAAGGCTTTTTGGGATCGCTTGGTCTTGGCGGCAAGAAAAAGCAAGCCCCGGACGATCAACCACAACAATGACGCGCCGGATGAGAGGCGAGAAAGCGAAAGCTGAAATGCGGCGGCGCCTGAGACGTCGCCGCGCCGTTTCACTCTCCCGCGCTCGCCTTCTCTGCGACGCCAGCTCCCTGACGAAAGCTCTCCAGAGCCGATAAAATGCGCGCAACGCCCTGACTGACCGTTCCGGTGTTTTCAATCATCACCGCGCTGGAGGGAATGGGCGCGTCCAGATTCGCCCGGTCAAGCCGGCGTTCGATTTCAGCAGGACTTTCGCGCCCTCGCGCCGCAAGACGCTCCGCAAGCACAGCGCGCGGCGCGGTGATCACCAAAATGAGAACCCGGTCGCAAACCTTATGCGCCAATGGAATCGCCTTGCGCGAACCATTGGCGATGACGGTTTCGCCGCGCGCTAAATTGTCTTTCAAGGCGGCGGGCAGAATATAGCCAAGTCCATGAGCGCGCCACGCAAGCATGGTCTGACCGCTGGCCACAAGCCGCTCATAATCTGCTTCGCTAATTGGCGAATGGTCTTCAGTGACGCCGTCGAGCGGACGAGTAATCATTCTTTGCGCAAAATGATAACGTGGATCGGCGCCAAGGCGCGCGCGAACCGCGTTCATCAATGTGTCCTTGCCCGCGCCGCTTGGTCCAACCACCAGCGCCAGAAAACCCGCTTCCCGCGCCTTTTTCATGCCACCCGAACGCCCTCGCGCCATACGCCGCGAATGATCGGCACATTGCCCACCAGCCGCACCTGAACCAAATCCGCGCGCCGCCCCATAGCCAAAGCGCCGCGATCATTCAGCCCGACGGCTTGCGCCGGCGTGCTCGTGACCATCGCCGCCGCCTGAGGCAAAGAAAGCGCCTCCACCTCTTCAGTCAGCTGAAACACTCCTTGAATCAAGGATACGGGAACATAGTCAGAAGAAAGAATGTCCAGATTGCCCGTCTCCGCCAGCTCACGAGCGGAAATATTGCCGGAGTGGGATCCACCGCGCACCACATTTGGCGCGCCCATCAGAATTTTCATGCCCGCGGCCCGCGAGCCTTCAGCGGCCTCAAGAGTGGTTGGGAACTCCGCGATAGTGGTGTTCAGCGACACCGCCTCCTCCACATGCGCGGAAGTGGCGTCGTCATGACTCGCAATCAACACCCCATGGGCCTTGGCGTAAGCGGCGATGTCAATGCGATTTTGCGCCGTGCTTTTGCTCGCCTGCTCCTGACGCTTAACGATGAAGGCCTGCATTTCAGCGTCCGAGAAGCCCTTCTTACTCTTGTAATAAACCTCATAGGCCTCAAGAGAGGTGAACTGGCGCTGTCCGGGCGTATGATCCATGAGAGAAAGCAGGCGCACCCGCGAGTCATTCTTGTAATACTCAAACTCTTCCAAAACGTGAGGGGCGGAAACTTCGCAGCGCAAATGGATAAAGTGATCCGCCCGCAAGCGATCCTCGCTCTGCCCCGTTTCAATAGCCTGCGCCAGCCGCTGCATATCGGCGGCCTTCAGCTCCGCATCATCTTCAAGGCCGATACGCAGCGCGTCAAAAACCGTAGTGATGCCGGAGCAGGCGATCTGCGCGTCATGGGCCTGCACGGCGGACACTGGATTCCAAAAAACCTGAGGGCGCGGCGCGTAATGGTTCTCTAGGTGATCTGTGTGCAACTCCACGAGACCTGGAAAAAGATAATCGCCCTCGCAATCATGCCCCGCAGCGGCGCTCGGACCGGAGGCGATTGTTTTGATCAAGCCATCGACCGCGCCGAGCGACCCGTCGACCACTTCGTTTGGCAGAACCATCCGGGCGTTTTTGAAAAGCAATTCAGTCATTTTGAAGCTCATAATGTTAGCGGGTCGTCATGAACGGCCTTTAGCCAATTCTTTGATATCAATCATGGTGAAGGGGGCGCCAGGCTCAGGCTCAGCGAAAATGGCGACAGTCGCCAAGGACGTCGGCTCTTGGGTGACCGGCGCGAAATACTGGCGAGCGTTGCGCGACAGAGCCTCTATTTCCGCACTTTCGGATATTTTGGACGAAAGCGTCATATGAAACCGAAATTCTTCGAACACATAAGGATACCCCCAGCGCTGAAGAAAGGCGTCCTGCCGAGAATTCAAGCCTGACGCCCGCCGCCTCTCCATATTGGCCTGCGACAAAGGCGCGCGAAACGGTTCAAATGTTTCAACGCAGCTCGCGGCGAAAACGTCCAAAGCCTCCAGCGGCGCCGACGGAGTCAAGGCCACGAAAGCCCCTAACGTCTCCACCTGCAGCGCCGGCAGATCAAAAGCCGGCATCCTCTCGCAGAATTCGGAGAAAGCGTCGCGCAATTCCTCCTCCGTTCGCCCCTCGGCAAGATGGAAGGGCGCTTTCAATGTCGCATGAAATCCATAGCGCCTCGGATCAACGGTCAGTGCGTGAAGCTGTCGAGCAGTGACGTCCTCAAGCTCTGGCTGGGCGACGTCTTCGCCGGTTAAAGCGTTGCGCCCCAGCCACGACGAACCAAGACGCGTCAAAGCGTCTCCTGCGGGAGGAGTGAAATATAGCGCGTAACGCATGACCTATCCTTTTAAAGCAGCTCCGGAATTCACCGCTATCTATGCGGCGATATATACAATAATCCGCCAATTCAGTCTGGACCGTCGCCCCGGGCGCAATTCCCCAAGATCCTTTGGCGAAACTGCGCCTTATCTCCCTTCAATTACGCCAAACGCATGTCTTAACAATGACGATCAAGCCGCCTTCGCCGCGAATGCGCTTACGTCCAAAACGCGGTCGGCGATGCGCGCGCGAGCTTCCCCGTCATGTAGGATGCCCAGCATGGCGACGCCAGCTTGTTTCTTTTCCGCCACCAGTTCAACCACGACCGAACGATTGGCGTCGTCAAGAGAGGCTGTCGGCTCGTCCAGAAGCAATAAAGGATAATGGGCGATAAATCCGCGAGCGATATTCACCCGCTGTTGCTCGCCCCCGGAAAATGTTGCTGGCGGCAGCGACCAAAGCCGCTCCGGCACATTCAACCGCGACAATAACACCCGCGCTCTCTCCAGCGCCTCCTCCTCTCCCGCTCCTTGCGCCATCAGCGGCTCGGCCACCACCGCGAGCGCCGGAACCCGAGGGATCACCTTGAGGAATTGCGAAACATAACCGATCGTCGTCTTTCGCAGCGCCAAAATTCGACGCGGCGCGGCGTCAGCGATATTGACGATATCGCTATTTCCGCCCGCCGTGACCAGAATATCACCTTTATCGCAGGTGTAATTGCCGTAAATCATCTTCAGGATCGAGCTTTTTCCCGCGCCGGACGGTCCGCCAAGCACGACGCATTCTCCCGCCTCCACTGAAAAACTGACATTGGCCACCACCGGCAAGCGCAACCCGTCCTGCAAATGCATGGTGAAGGTCTTCCCCACTTCATTGAGGCATAATCTAATGCGCATGAAACCCTCTCAAACCTGCAAGATGGACGAAACGAGAAGCTGAGTATAGGGGGCTTGCGGATCATCAAGCACCCGATCCGTCAGACCGGACTCCACCACGCGCCCCCGGCGCATCACCATGATGCGATGCGACAAAAGACGCGCAACCGCCAGATCATGGGTGACAATGACGACGGAAAGCCCAAGATCCGCCACCAGACCCCGGAGAAGATCCAGAAGCCGCGCCTGCACCGAAACGTCCAGCCCGCCAGTCGGCTCATCCATGAAGACAAGACGTGGACTGGTCACCAGATTTCTAGCGATCTGCAAACGTTGACGCATTCCGCCGGAAAAACTGCGGGGACCATCGTCAATCCGGTCTCCGTCAATTTCCACCCGGCCAAGCCAATCTTGCGCCGTTTCACGAATGGCGCCGTAATGACGGGCGCCCACCGCCATCAACCGCTCTCCCACATTGGCGCCGGCGGAAACGTTCATGCGCAAACCGTCCACGGCGTTTTGATGCACAAACCCCCAGTCAGTGCGCATGAGCAGCCTGCGCTCCGGCTCGCTCAATTGAAATAGGTCACGCATGGCGCCATCGCGCATACGGTATTCAATAACGCCAGCGGTTGGAGCCGCCCGGGTCGCCAGACAATTCAAGAGCGTAGTCTTGCCCGATCCGGATTCGCCGACAACAGCCAGCACCTCCCCCGGCCAGAGCTGGAAAGAAACGTCGCGACAGCCAATTCGCTCGCCATAATAACGAGTGACGCCGCTGGCCCTAAGCAATGGCGTGTCCACCATATCGCTTTGTTGGTTCATTTGCCGGTCTCCTCGCTGGATTCAGCCATTCGCAGCGCGGTCGGATCAGCCGCCATTGGCCCCAAAAATCCGGCTTCGCGCCTTTCTTCACAGTGATCGGAGTCGGAACAGACGAACATTCTCCCGCCAAGATCATCCAACACCACTTCATCCAGATACCCATCTTCCTCGCCGCAAAGCCCGCATGGTTGATCCCATTTTTGCACGGTGAACGGATAATCCTCAAAATCGAGGCTCTTCACCTGCGTATAGGGAGGAATGGCGTAAATGCGCTTCTCCCGGCCCGCGCCGAACAATTGCAGCGCCGCCATCATATGCATCTTCGGATTATCGAATTTAGGAATGGGAGACGGGCTCATCACATAACGTTCATTGACCATGACCGGATAGGAATAAGTCGTGGCGATTTCTCCGTGACGAGCGATGTCCTCATAGAGCTTCACATGCATCAGGCCATATTCTTCCAGCCCATGCATTTTTCGCGTTTCAACTTCGCGCGGCTCTAAAAAGCGCAAGGGTTCTGGGATGGGGACTTGATAAACAAGGATTTGGTCCTCGGTCAAAGCGCGTTCAGGTATCCGGTGCCGAGTCTGAATCACCGTGGCCTCAGCGGTTTTCGTCGTCACCGCCACATTCGCCGTGGTTTGGAAAAAGCCACGGATGGCGACGGCGTTCGTGGTGTCGTCCGAGCCTTGATCGATCACCTTCAGCACGTCGTCATATCCGATAACGGCGGCCGTCACCTGCACCCCGCCCGTTCCCCAGCCATAAGGCATGGGCATTTCCCTTGACGCGAAAGGAACCTGATATCCCGGAATAGCGATAGCTTTCAAAATCGCCCGCCGGATCATTCGTTTCGTCTGTTCATCCAAATAGGCGAAATTGTAATTTTCGCCGTCCAATTCAACACGGTTTCTCATCAACTCGCCTCCTGCGCGTCGTCAAAAGCGGCTCGCTTCGCCGGCGGCTCGCCTGAAAGGCCCTGTTCGCGTTTTTGGGCCCACTCCTTGCGCAACCGGCGAATGAGGTCGAGTTCGGCTTGAAAATCAACATAATGCGGCAATTTCAAGTGCTCGACAAAACCCGTGGCTTGAATATTATCCGAATGGGAAAGCACGAACTCCTGATCCTGCGCCGGCGCGGAGCAATCCTCGCCAAGCTCCCCCGCCCGCAAGGCCCGATCCACCAAAGCCATGGACATGGCTTTGCGCTCAGACTGGCCAAACACCAGACCATAGCCGCGCGTGAATTGCGGCGGCGCCTTTGCCGAGCCTTGAAACTGGTTGATCATCTCGCATTCCGTCACCGTGACCCATCCCAGCGAAACCGTGAAACCAAGCTCTTCAGCGAAAAACGTCGCCTCGACTTCGCCTATTCTGATTTCGCCTGCGAAAGGGTGCGAATTGCCGAAGCCGCGCTGGGTTGAATAGCCCAAAGCCAACAGAAAGCCTTCATCTCCCCGAGCCAGATTTTGCAATCTCAAATCGCGCTCTGCAGGAAACTCCAAGGGCGCGCGCGTCAAATCCCCCACTGGATGATCCAGATCATGATCATCGCTCGCCTCAATCAGCCCCTCATGGTTAAGAAATTCGCTCACCCGCGGCATTGCCGCCTGTGGGTCGGCGCTCTGGCGTTGCGGAGCAGGCACCTCCTCCCCGCTCTCCGCCGCCAATTTGAAATCAAGCAGGCGGTGCGTGTAATCAAAAGTTGGGCCAAGTAATTGCCCCCCCGGCAAATCCTTATAGGCGGCCGATATCCGGCGCCGAACCTGCATTTGACCCGTATCAATCGCTTGGGAATAGCCAAAGCGGGGCAAAGTGGTGCGATAGGCTCGCATCAAAAAGATCGCTTCGATCAAATCCCCACGCGACTGTTTGATCGCAAGAGCCGCAAGCTCGGCGTCATAAAGCGAGCCTTCCGCCATGACCCGCGCCACGGAGAGCGTCAATTGCGCGGCGATTTGCGCCAAAGTCAGCGCCGGAAGCGCCCTATCGCCCCGCCGCTCATGCCTCAGTAGAGAATGCGCATTACCGATGGCCTTCTCACCACCTTTAACGGCCACATACATCGCTCATCCCTCCTTGATATGAATGCGCGTTGAACGCGGCAGGCCGGCGACGCCCATCCCATTGGCGAAAAGAATATCCACGCCACGTGGATATAGGGCGTTATTTTCTTGCGCCTGCGCCCAAAAAGCTTGAGCCAATGGCTGAGCGGAAAACCTCCGCTCTGTTTTTATTCCCGGCCCTGACAGCGTGACCTGCGCTTGGGAATCGAAACTGGCGTTCATGAGGATCACGGTTGCGGAGCGATCCGGATATTCCGTCGATCCAGAGGAAAAACTGCCCAGCGCCGGCATGCGAAACGGGTCCGAGATGAGGGCGAAAGCCGCGTCCATTGGAAGCTCGACCACAGGAGCGCCCGTGTGAAAACGCAGATAAGCCGCCGCCGCGCCAGACCCCGCCAAAGGCGGATCAAGCCAGACGGGCGTGTCATAATCCAGCAAAGTCAGGGCGATGGCGGCGGCCATGGGCGTCAAGGGCGCTGGCGGTTTCAGTTCCGCGCAATTAACGCTCTGGACAACGCCGGGCGCGGCGAAAGCTCGCATCACCGCACGAAAACAAGCTTGCGCATCGCCGACAGGGTCGGAAAACCCGGGAGCAGGAACGGCGGTCGTCGGCGCCAGAGGCGTAAAAGAATGAGCGTCCATCAATCGTCCCCCCGCACCATGGTGAAAAAATCCACGCGGGTCGCGGCCGTTTGCTCGCAATCACGAAGCCTAACCTCGGCCTGACGCTCACGAAGTGGCGCGATCACAGACTTCTCAATCAGTTGATGGCTCGCCTCATCCTGCCACAAGGCGTCAATAACCGCTGAATTCAGGGCTTTTTCTTTATCCCGGCCCAGGGAATAAGAGAAACCGGCGATCCCATTTTCCAAAGTGATGGCGCAGCGGGTGACAGTCGCTTCGCCCAGGTTGAATTTCTGTCCCACCCCACCCGCTCGGCCGCGCACCATCACCAAGCCGACTTCAGGCGCCCGAATAACGCTGTAAGTGGGAAGTTTCGGGATGTTTTCCATAACGGCGCGCAGATCCTCGGCGCTCGCCTGCGCCAATACCGCCATGACGGCCTTGCGCGCTTCCCGCAATGGGTCGCCTATCTCAAAGTCTTTTTGATTAGACTTACACATGAACGCCCTCTCCCGCTCTCCCCGCCCCGCCCGGCGTTTCTAAACGCTGAGCCGCGAGGAATTTTCAATCGCACTGTATTTCACTATATTTGTATAGTTGTATAGACAAATTTGAATATCATCTACAAGTCCCCTATGACGGTGTGATGACAAACCAGAAAACCATCGAACGCGGCGTTGGCGTCGCGCTTTGGCGACAAATCGCAGAACAGATCCGCGCGGATATTATCGGTGGACGCTTCAATGGGCGCGAGCGCCTTCCCCCTGAAAGCGAGCTTGCGGTCCGTTTTGGGGTCAACCGTCACACGGTTCGAAGGGCGATCGCCGCGCTCACCAGCGAAGGGATTTTGCACGCGACCCAAGGCAAGGGCACCTTCATTTCGGACGCGCCAATTTCCTACCCGATTTCATCGCGAACCCGATTTTCAGAAATTATCGCCGCTCAGTCCCGCGAGCCTTCCGGCAGGCTTTTGTCGGCGGTCGTCGAGAACGCTGACGCCTTTTTGGCGCAAAAGCTGGCCGTTCCTATTGGCGCTCCCTTGCATCGAATCGAATCGATGCGCGACGTGGACGGCGTGCCTCTGATGGTTAACACCACATGGGTGGAGCAGCCGCGCTTTCCTGAATTCGCCAAGGATTTTTCCCAAAGCGGCTCGGTCACCACGGCGTTCTTGCGCGCGGGAGTAGCCGACTACAGGCGCCAGGAAACGGTGATCACCGCGGAACTTGTTGAAGAGGAAGACGCGCGCATATTGGGCCTGCCCCTCGGCCAACCAATTCTCGTAACGGAAAGCGTCAATATCGATCCAGACGCAAAGCCTATCCAATACGCGCGCGCGCGTACGGCGGCCGACCGCGCCCAATTCATTATAAAGAGCTGATTATAATGATCTAATTCAACGAGAAATTCATATCAGCGCCGCCCGCGGCAAGCGCTCCGTTCTTCTGACGAGGCTTTTCAGCGTCGCCAGAATTTTTTCGCAGCAGCAGCGCTCTCCCAAACGACAAGAGCGCTTTCCCACGCAAGCTGGGACTGAGCCTCATGCCAGCCAATGACAAACCCGCATGTATGAGAAATTTCCGGCGCTTGCTTATTTCGCGCCAAAGGCAGCTGGGTTAATTTCTCCGCCATGGCCACGTCATTGAGATAACCGAAAACATTTTGCAGCTTCTTCAGCTTACGAAGAAACTGCTTTGCTTCCTTCTCTTCAAAAAGAGCCTGAAAAAACTCCACCGCATAGCGCAACTTCTTCAAGGTTTTACGCATTTCATGGCGTTCGGGAACAGTGAGCTCGCCAATGCGCTTGCCAAATTTCGCCGTGTGACGCCATCGTTTTTCAAGCGCCTCCACCGCAAAAAACTCAACTGGCCGCGCCAACAGCTCCGTTTGCTGAAAGGCTTCCGGCGCAATCCACCCTCGCCCTTCCGTATAAGCGCCCAGATCAAAGATGAAAGCGTTCGTCTCCGAACTGCTTAATTGCACCCGCAAATTATCCCGTACGTCCTCCCGGTGGTTACTCAATTCCAACAGCAAATCTTCCGGCGCCAACGCCTCCGGCATAACCTCAGCCAGCGGCGCGACAATTTCCGCCCCCAGCACATCCAGGTCCCGCAACTCCCCCAAAGCCTGAGCCAATGCGCGTGCGCCAGCGTCGATTTCTGCGGTTTTCGTCCCCTCGACAATGGGTGCGTAAATCTTCAAGGCGCTGCGCAAACGGCGCAATCCAACGCGCATCTGATGCACGCCCTCCGGCCCCTCATTGCGCAAAACGACAATCCGGTTATGAGCAATCTGGTCCAAGCATGAACGCAAAATGGCGCGAAACGCAAGTTCGCTGGTGTCTTGCCCCTTTAGAACAACCCGTTCAGCGTATTTCGCCGCCGGCGCGCCAGCTTCAACCGGATCGCAATCAGGATCGAGATCCGCCAAATCATATCCTTGCTGCGCTTTGCTTTTTTGGGAAAACGCCACTGGCGTCTCGCCCAACAAAGCTTTCGCCAAAGCGTAAAGCGCGCGAATGGAGCCTTTTTTCAGCTCCAATTCAACTTCGCTCAAAGGCGCGGACCGCTCACCGGCAAGCACTTCGCCAATGTCGAAGGCGACTTCAATTTCGCTGCCCGCCTCATCACGGTAGATTTTGGTGGTTCGCCGAATCCGGGTCTCAAAAACACGCGCCACCTTCTGGTCGCCGAGCTTAGCGATCAACTCATCGCGAAACGCCGCATCGCTAATCTTGTCAAACGCCAATTCGCCCCCCGGGGCCGGATCCTCCACTTCACGTGGATTTGACAGCCCTCCAGCAAGCCCCGTGCCCGCCTTGACTGTCTGCAACCATTGGCGCCCGACCTTACGAAGTCGCAAAGACCATTTGGAGCCACGCAGAACTTGATCGGGAGCGTCAAAATAAATCGACTGCAAATTTTGCGTCACGCCGCGGCTGGCGGTGAACCCCGCCGGCGCCTTGAGCGTACGAAGCGCCTCGACGCTCGCTTTATCCATTGCGAGCTTCAACTCAATCTCTTCATTGGTCTTTTTCATAGCCGCACTCTAGACTGAATTGATAAAATGGTCCAAGAAAAAGCGCGCTGAGTGCGCAAATTTCACGAAAAACCCAAACTCACCTGCAAATCACGACAGAGCTATTCCACCATGACCATTAGTTCCTGGAACCGATAAACTTGAGAAAGCTATGTGAAAGCGGCGCGAACGCCGCTCTGCGATCTCTGTCCTCGACGTCCCGCAAACGCAAGACGGCGCCCAACGCTTTCAGCTCAAAGCCCCAGCGCAAGACGAATAATCGCGTCTCCGTGTGAAGATCATGTCACACAGGCGATAATAATTTAATTTTAAAGGAAGATTGGTGCCCCCGGTCCGACTCGAACGGACACTTCGGTTAAGAAAACGGATTTTGAATCCGTCGCGTCTACCAGTTCCGCCACGGGGGCTCCCATGACAAAGCGGGATAATACCCATGCGCGGCTCCACGTCAACGGGGGAATTTCACTATTCATGGTTTTAAACAATTTAACGAGTCAAACGCCATTTATAGCTTCCCCGCCATGATCTCGCCTGAAAACAACCGCACAGAAAGCGTGACAAGAGGCGTTTCCCCGGATAAGGACAGCGCATGTTACGCCGAATATATGACTGGACCCTGTCCCTAGCATCCGGACCACGCGCGCCCGCCGCGCTTGGAGCGGTTTCATTCATCGAAAGCTCGGTGTTTCCAATTCCTCCTGACGCGCTTTTGATTCCCATGGTCATCGCCCGCCGGGAACGCGCTTGGGCTTACGCCGCGCTTTGCATGGTCACCTCCGTTCTGGGAGGCGTGCTGGGCTATGTCATCGGCGCCTATTTATGGATGGAGGTAGCCGAGCCCATTTTGCGGTTTTACGGCTATATGGAGAAATTCGAAACCTTCCGCGCCTATTTCAATGAATATGGCGCTTGGATTGTTTTCATCGCCGGCGTGACCCCCTTTCCCTACAAGGTGATCACCATCGCCAGCGGCGCGACTGGATTGAGCCTGCCCATTTTCATCGCCGCCAGCATCCTGTCCCGCGGTCTCAGGTTTTTTATTGTCGCCGGCCTTCTATACCATTTCGGTCCGCCTATCCGTGATTTCATCGAACGGCGCATGGGCCTGGTCTTCACGGTCTCCATCCTTGTGCTTCTTGGCGGCTTTGCGGCGATCAAACTTCTTTGAGGGATTAAAATGTTCAAAACGCTCACCCGACCCTGCGCTCTTATAGCTCTTGCGCTTTTTTTAGGTCTGGTCGCCATTGGAACGGCATGGGGATTTCAACTCATCGGCGGTTACGCCCCTTGCGCGCTCTGCCTTGAACAACGCGTTCCCTATTATATCGGCTTGCCGCTCATGGCGTTGGCGCTTGCTGTTGCGCTTAAAGGAGGCAAGGCGCGATCGGTTCTCGTTCCTCTTTTGCTGGCGATCACCGCTGTTCTCGTCTATGGCGCCGGCCTTGGCGTCTACCAGTCAGGCGCTGAATGGGGTTTCTGGCCAGGGCCGGCGGACTGCGGCGGCGGCGTCGCTCCTCCCGCCTCCGTAAACAATCTCCTCAGCGCCTTGAAAACAACCCGCGTCGTCAGCTGCACCGAGGCCAGCCTTCGAGTGCTAGGGTTGTCCTTTGCTGGGTGGAACGTCGTCGCGGCTTCTGCAATGAGCTTGCTGACGCTTATGGCGGCCCTTAACGCCGCACGAAAAGCGTAACACGCAGAGCGCCAAGGAAGATATCAAAACACGGCGACGTCTACGGGAGTCAAAAAATGTCAAACAATAGCCACAACGATCAGCGTAGACCCAAAAGCCGCGAACACACGCAGGAAGACGAGCGCCTCCGCGAGGCGCGAAGAACTCTGGACGCCGTGGAGCGCGAGAGCGAAACCATTGGCCGCTCGGCTTTCGTGCGCGCGGCCAACGCCGCTAAAAGCTTCGAAAGACAAGAAGGTCGCGACGAAAATGACAACATAGAGCTATGGGGAAAGCGAATAGGCCGGGGGCTTGGCTATCTCTTCGCCGCCGGCCTATTGGTCTATCTTCTAAAGACGTATGTTTTTTCCTAAGCGCCAATGCGGCGAGCCCCAGCTCGCAGCCTCGACGCTGGAATAAAAAGCCCGAAAAATGTTACGGGCTTTCAAGTTCAGGATTTATCGGCTTTCGCGCGCTCAATGGACTCAACGATCAGACGCTTGGCGTCGTCCGGACCGCCCCAACCTGCGATTTTGACCCATTTATTGGCTTCGAGGTCTTTGTAATGCTCAAAGAAATGCTCGACCTGTTTCAAAGTGATTTCTGGAAGATCCTCAACATGGGCGATCTTTTCATAACGCCGGGTCAGCTTTGTTGAAGGCACCGCGATGATCTTTTCATCTTCGCCAGCTTCATCCTTCATGTAGAGAACGCCAATTGGGCGGCAGCTCATGATAGCCCCTGGAAGAATTGGCCGCTCGTTGACCACGATCACGTCAATTGGATCGCCGTCGCCGCATAACGTGTGGGGCACAAAGCCATAGTTTCCCGGATAGCGCATCGGCGTATAAAGAAACCGGTCGACGTACATCGCCCCCGCGTCCTTATCCATTTCATATTTGATGGGCTCGCCGCCAACGGGCACTTCAATAATGACGTTGATGTCTTCTGGTGGGTTTTTGCCGATCGGCACAGCATCAATATGCATGGGTCAAACTCCTTGGCCAAAGTTGCAGGCTGTATGGCAAGGAGAGACGGAAGACGCAAGTCGGAAGTTTCGCCAGAGCGATCAAACATCCTTACTTGTCTTTAAGAACGGATCTCCTCCCATAGCGTGAAACCACGCGCTCTCCCAATAGGGCGAAGTACAGAGAGAGAGAGAGAGAAATACTGAAAAGGGCCGACTAGAAAGTCGGCCCTTCAGGCGCCTGATTGCAAAGATTTCACCTCAACAGATAAAATCTTATAATGAACGGCCGAACACCCCGGGGGGCTGGGGGGCTAGTGCGTTCCGAAGGTTCAACGCGCTCAAGCAAATCTAGCGTCATTTGTCACATTGGCGGATCAAAATGGCGCCTAAAAGGCCTGATTAAGGCAACAATATGATTTTCACCGCATCCGGATTAACTCGAAATTTATTTCTCTTATTTCAAAGCGTATGAACGCCGCTTGCGCCGGGCGACTGGCTAACGCATCATGACGTTTCTATGACGGGCGGCGGCGTGTTCCACCATTCGCCTCCCACCTATGGTTTGAGCAATAGGAGCGGATTGTGAGCGAACTTAAAGATGAAGCACAGAAAATCGCCGACAATGGACGCCATGATTCAAACGCCTTTCTCCCGATCACAGCCTTTCACAGAAAAGAACTAGACCAAATTCTGAAAGTTTACGGACGCCGCGTCGCCGGCGGCGAATGGCGCGACTATGCTATCGACCATCTCAAGGACAAGGCGGTGTTCTCCGTTTTTCGGCGCACCTCGGAAATGCCTCTGTATCGAATAGAGAAAGACCCCAAGATGGCGCGTAAACAAGGCGCGTTCTCCGTTATCGGAGCTGGAGGCGTCATTTTAAAACGAGGTTCAGACCTGGCGCAGGTGCTCAAGGTTTTTGACAAAAAACGTCATCTGCGCCTTGTAGACGCTTGATCTTATGGCGGCCCTCATCTTTCCCCCCAGCAGGAAAAGCGCCGGTTAGCGCCCAAAACGTCTGGAACGAGCGGGGTGATGATGAAAAAAGGGCGCGGAATTATCCGCGCCCTTTGAACCTACGGCAAAGGCGATTATTTCGCCATTCGCCATATCATTCCGAATGATTAGTCGCGATTGCCGAAAAGCGACAACAACATCATGAACAGGTTGATGAAGTCCAGATACAGACGAAGCGCGCCCATGATGGCTTTCTTGCCTGCGACTTCGGAGCCGTCGCCTTCATAATACATTTCCTTGATCTGCTGCGTGTCATAGGCGGTAAGGCCTGCGAACACGAGAACGCCGATCACCGAAATGGCGAACTGCAATGCAGAAGACGCGAGGAACATATTCACCAGCGAAGCGATGACAATCCCGATCAACCCCATGAACAAGAACGATCCCCATGCGGAGAGGTCTTTTTTCGTGGTGTAGCCGAACAGGCTCAGCGCGCCAAAGGAGGCCGCGGTGATAAAGAACACGCGAGCGATCGAGCCTCCTGTGTAGACCAGAAAGATCGACGACAGGGACAGTCCCATAACAGCTGCGTAAATCCAGAACGTTGTCTGCGCTGCGGAGGCGCTCATTTTCTGAATGCGGAAACTAAGGAAAAACACCATTCCCAGCGGCGCCAGCATCACGACCCATTTGAGCGGGCTGAGATAAATCGCCTGACCAAAAGCCGTAAGACCGCCGGTCGCTTGATCAAAGGCCATATAAACGCTGGCCAAAGCCACCACGCCAGTGATGGCGAGGCCAAGGGCCATATAATTATAAACCCGCAGCATATAGGAGCGCAGGCCTGCGTCATAAGTGCCGGCCTCGGCGCGCGCGCCTGTTGCGGCATACCGAATGTTCGAGTTGCGGTCGAAGGTCGACATCGAATTCCTCTCTGTTGACTAAGCGTTTCACGATCGTCACGACCGCTTTTCACGCTCTGACATTTGTTGACGTATTTCTTTATGGCTCATGTCTTTTAGCGCATGTTCGGACGTTTTCCCGAATGACATTTAACCGAAGACTATGGCCACACAACGTTAACCCAAACTCAGGCGCTCGAACTGCCAGCGCCTTTAATTTCGCATTACGTCGATGGCCATAAAACCACTCTTATGTGAAAGAATTTAAAAATCGGTATTTTCCGATTATAAATTTTCACCTTTAAGATCGGTCAATCTACTTCAGCACATAATCCCCGTTAACGTCAGAAAACACGCGTCCTAAAACACTTCAGCGTCCGTGACCCTGAAACCATCAAGACAAACAGCCTAATCGTCATAAGCACACACGCTACAGCAAACATGGGGATTTGAATATCTCTAAACAAGCCCCTGACGTTTATAAAACAGCGCGATTCACGTAAAAAATCTCTCGCTAAAACGCCATGTGATAGCGACGCCGGAAGAGGCGCCGCAAACCACCATTGATTTTATTTTTTCATCGCCCGCAAACGGGAGGCGATTTGCTGATCACAATTGGTTTTCGGGTCTTTGACGATTTCCTCGGCGGCGAAATCAAGAATTTCTTTCGCCGGATCAACCATCACGTCCGTGGTCACCCCGTCCCGAAACCACTGAAGAACGGCGTAATCACCGCCGCCATCCGTCAGAAACGCGATCGGCCGGCCATTTTCAACAATTCCGAGACGCCCAACCCGCACGGGCATGATCTGCACCTCACGCGATTTGCCGTCGATGGTCATCTTGTTCTTCGCCAGATGCAGCCTCTTCAGCGTCGATCCGGAAGTTCCCCGCCAATGACCGAAAAGCCGCTCGCCTTTATTTTCCACCGAAAGACAGGAGTTCTTGTAATTGGGAATAGAAAGGCGATTGGCGGAGTATTCAACCGGCTCTTCATTTTTCACATGCAGCGAATATTTCATTTCATGTTCGCCGGTGCGATAAACCCGCACATTCGCCGGCAGATAATTAGGCTCGCCCAGATTGCGGATAAAGAAATCAAATTGATTCAGATCGTTAGTTCCCGCTTTACGGTAGAGCCAACGCGCTGGCAGCCCATTCTCATACACCAGCCAATCGCTGAGAATGAGGCCTTCCGGCCCGGTGGGTTTATTCAACTGCCAAACCCCAGTGTGAAATGGCGATTCAGCCTGAGCCGGCGCCGCCACGCCCACAACCGTCGCCGCGACAACTGACATTGCGGCTGTAAATTTAACTAAACGATCAAATGCGATCCGCATCCCATGCTCCCCTATTCGCCAATGCGGCGAGAATTTTTCGCCGCGCCGGCATTTCGCCCAATATATCAAATTCTGCATCTCAGTTTATGTTGTGCCATGCTCCGCGCGCTATACGCAAGTATGGACAATTAAATTGAAAGCCATGGGATTTTTATTGCAACTCAGAGATTTCGCAACACGGGGGCCGGTTTTTCGCCCAAAATACGCCAAGTGCCAATGAGCCCAAACCCCACCGTCAGCACGAGGGCGACGACGGCGGCGGTCATAGCGGAGAAAGGCATGAAGACGAAACTACCGCCCATAATCTGCGTGACGATAAAATAGGCGGCGAGCGAGCCGGCGAAAACCGCGAACAGACAAGTCGCCAGCCCAAGAAGCGCATATTCCATGGCGAAAGCCGTGACCAAGCGTCCGCGCGTGGCCCCAAGGGTTTTCAAGATGACCGCATCATAGATCCTGTTCTGATGACTGGCGGCCAATGAGCCTGCGAGCACCAGCACGCTGGCGATGAGAGTGACGGAGGCCGCGGCGCGCACCGCCCAGGCCAATTGCCCCAAAAGATCGTTCACCTGCGCGATGGCGTCTTTCACCCGGATCGCCGTGACCGTCGGGAAATCAGCCGTGACGGCGCGCAACAACGACAGCTCCCGCGCGTCCTCCGCCTCCAGGCTTTCAAGCGGCTTGTCGAATGTGATTGTCCTCAAATGCGCGTGAGGGGCGCCCGCGAATGTATTGGGTGAGAACACCATGACGAAATTTATCCCCAGCGACCGCCAGTTCAATTGGCGGAAATTGGCGATTTTGGCGGATATCTCTCGGCCCAGCACATTGACCGTGACGTCGTCGCCGACCTTGAGACCCAGCGCGGCCCCCGCCTTGCTTTCCATGGAAACCAATGGCGGGCCGGCGTAATCCTCGGGCCACCACGCTCCATCCGTCAATGTTGAATTTTCCGGAACGCTCGCCGAATATGTGATCCCACGATCCCCGCGCAAGACCCACGCTCCCTCTTGCGGCGCGTCGATCTGGTCAGAAGGCGTTCCTTTGAGCGAGGTGATCCGCCCGCGCAACATAGGCGCGCCGTCGATATCAGCCTGCGCCGCCGCCGTCCGCAAGACCCCGTCGAAAGCGTCTTTCTCCTCGTTCCGAACGTCCAGGAAGAAAAAGCTCGGCGCTTCTTGCGCGATCGTCGACGTCAGCTCACGGCGCAAATTCGCGTCGATCAACGACAAGGCCACCAGCAGCGTCAACCCCAACCCCAGCGATAAAACCACGGAGGGGGTCAGCGCGCCGGGACGATGAATATTGGCCACCGCCATTCGCAATTCCGTCGAGCGGATTCCCCGCCAGCGCCGGGCGAGCGTCATGACGCCCCGCCCAACTCCGAGAAGCAACACGAAAGTCAGCAACGACGCGCCGATGTAAATCACCGCGATCCGTTGATCATAGGCCAGAACAACCGCCAACACGGAAAGCGCCGCCGCCGTCGTCATGGTCGCCGCAATATATCGCCGGCGCGGCCAGCCGCTCTGCGCGCTGGCCTCATCACGAAACAAAGCGCGCGGAGAGATGTCATGCGCGCGCCCCAAAGGCCAAAGCGCAAAGGCCAAAGCTGTCAAGTAACCATAAATCAGGCCAAGACCGAGCTCCATGGGATAGATTGCAGTGACGGCCTGCACCGGCAACACGCTGGAGAGAACTCCCGCCGCAATGAACGGGATAAGCGCGCCAAGCATGAGCCCAAGCCCCACGCCGATGGAGGCGAGAATCAAAATCTGAACAAGATAAACCTGAAAAACGAAGCCGCCGCGCGCGCCAATGCATTTAAATGTAGCGATAACCGCCCGTTTTGTGTCCAGAAAAGCCCGCACGGCGTTGGCCACGCCGACGCCTCCCACAACCAGCGCGGTCAGGCCCACAAGGCTGAGAAACTGGGCGAAACGCGTGATGTTGCGCTCAAGGCCGGGCGCGGCCTCCGTACGCGCCCGTATGCGCCAACCCGCTTTGGGAAACTCTTGTCCGGCCTCGTCCATAATCGCCGCGATTTGCCCGTCGCTGGTTTGCGCGGGCAAGGCCACCCGATAGCGCCAACGCACCAAGCCTCCCGGTTGAACCAACGCCGTCTGTTCAAGCCCTTCATGGGAGATCATCAGCCTCGGACCAAGCTCAAGCCCCCCAGCCAATCTGTCCGGCTCGCGCAGGATCGTCGCGGCGATGCGGAATTTCCCGCGGCCAACGGCGATCTCATCGCCCACGCTCAAGTTTAACCGAGCCAGCAAACCGGCGTCCGCCGCCGCGCCAAAAACTCCGTCTTGAGGCCGAAGAGCGTCCGCAAGGGTCATTCCCTGTGAAAGCTCCACCGCCCCCACAAGCGGATAGGCCTCGTCAACCGCTTTCAATTCAACCAGATTTTGATCCAGCGTGTCCGGCACGCGCGCCATGGTACGCAAGCCCGCCACTTTGGATACATCGCCAAGCTTTTCAATAAACGCAAACTCCGCGTCATCCGCCTCGCGGTGAATCAGGGAAAAAGAGATATCCCCGCCTAAAATGGACGTTCCCTCGGCCAAAATGCCGTCCGTAAGCGCCCTTGAAACGGAGCTGACGCCGGAAATCGCCGCAACCCCTAGCGCGATACAGGCGATGAAAATGTAAAACCCGCGCAAGCCTCCTCGAAGCTCGCGCAAAGCGAAACGCGCCGCCAATGAAAACGGCGGGGTGAAGTCTGATGTCGCCGACATTCACGCGCCCCCAACTGCAAGCGCGCCAATCGCCTCATGGGCTTCAATCACCCCCGAACGGACCCGCACAGTTTGATCGCACCGTTTCGCCAGCCCCGGATCATGAGTGACAAGCACAAGCGTCGCCCCCCGCTCCCGCTTGGCGCGGAACATCAACTCGATAATTTGCTCGCCCGTGGACTCATCCAGATTTCCAGTTGGCTCATCGGCGATCAAGATCTTCGGCTCCCCGACCAACGCCCGCGCGATCGCCACTCTTTGCTGCTCGCCGCCTGACATTTGCGCCGGATAATGAGACGTCCGCTCCTTCAAGCCCACCGCCTCCAGCTCCGCCCGCGCTTTCTCCATCGCGTTTTTATCGCCCGACAGCTCCAGCGGCACGGCCACATTCTCCAGCGCCGTCATATTCGGAATCAGGTGAAATGACTGGAAGATGATCCCCACGTTCAGCCCGCGAAACCGCGCCAGCTCGTCTTCATCAAGGCGCGTCAGATCCTCGCCGGCGGCCAGCACTTTTCCCGCGTCAGGGCGTTCAAGCCCCGCCATAACCATCAAGAGCGTCGACTTTCCCGATCCGGACGGCCCAACGAGCCCAACGGAGCGGCCCATCTCCACGTCAAGATCAATTCCCTTGAGAATATGAACCTTCCCAGCCCCCGCGCCGAGCGAAAGATGAACCCCTTGAAGTGAAATTACTGGAGAGGCGGCTGGTCCATTTGTCATAAAACGTCCTATATATCGGGTTCAAAACATATGTTCGGCGGATCATGGTCGCGAAGATACCGCATGCGCTCGCCCCATATGGGGCGAAGAGAACAATCATTCCAGTAGTGGAACCGGGAAGCAATGTCTGAAAATACAGAATTATTCTCTACCCGCGTCTTGGGGCCGATTTTTTTGATGGTCATCGCCGCGCTCATGTTCATAGGCCCGCATGGGGCCGCAGCTGAAGAAAAACCGCTGAAAATCGTCGCTCTCGGCGACAGTCTCACCGCCGGATATCAGTTGTCGCCCGGCGAAGCTTTCCCGGTTCAACTGCAAGAGGCGCTACGCGCGCGCGGCCATCACATTGACGTGATCAACGCCGGCGTCTCCGGCGACACCACCAGCGGCGGGCTGTCTCGCCTTGACTGGTCCATCCCCCCCGACGCGAACGCCGTCATTGTCGAACTGGGCGCCAATGACGCCTTGCGCGGCCTGCCCACGGAAACCACCCGGCGCAATCTTGACGAAATCGTCGCCAAGCTCAAACAACGAGGATTGAATATCCTTCTGGTCGGGATGCGCGCCCCCAACAGCATGGGCGAATCCTATGTTGAAAAATTCGATCCGATCTTCGAAGAGGTGGCGGCCACCCACGACACGCTCTATTATCCGTTCTTCCTCGAAGGCATTCCCATTTCGCCCGAGACGGTTCTTGCCGATGGCATGCACCCGACCGGCGCGGGAGTCGCCATCATCGTTGAAAACATCCTCCCCATGGTGGAGGAACTCATCGACCGGGCGCGGGCCTCATAGCTTTATGCGCCTCCCCGCATTCAACAAGCTTCTCGCCTTCTGGCGCGCGTCGCCACGACACCACTCATATCTATTGAACCACCCAAGGGGATAAAATGGACTATCGACGTTTAGGCCGCACCGATCTTAAAGTCTCCAGCCTGTCGCTGGGAACCATGACGTTCGGCGAACAAAACACCGAGGCCGAAGGCCACGCGCAAATGGATATGGCCGTTGACAAGGGCGTCAATCTATTTGATGCGGCCGAGCTTTATCCGATCCCGCCAAAGCCGGAAACTCAGGGGCGCACCGAAGAAATCATCGGCTCCTGGCTGAAGGCGCGCGGCAATCGCGACAAGATGATTATCGCGACCAAAGTCGTCGGCCGCTCGGACAACACCTGGTTTCGTGATGACGGATCAAAAACGCAACTGACACGCGCCCAGATCGAAGAAGCGGTGAACAAAAGCCTGAAGCGGCTGGGAACCGATTATATCGATCTCTACCAAATCCATTGGCCGGACCGACGCGTTCCCGGATTTGGCTCCAACCCCACCATGTGGAGCGATGTGGAGCCAGCGGCGGATGAAAACTCCATCGAAAGCGTCCTTGAGGTGATGGGCGATCTGGTGAAAGCTGGTAAAATTCGTCATCTTGGCCTTTCCAACGAAAGCCCTTGGGGCGTCATGAGCTTTTTGCGCGCCTCCGAACAAAAAGGCCTGCCGCGGGTCGTTTCAGTTCAAAACGCCTATTCATTCGTCAACCGAACCTATGAAACAGGTCTGGCCGAAGTTGGCCTTCGCGAGGATGTGGGCTTATTGGCTTATTCCGTTCTGGCGCAAGGCTATCTGACAGGAAAATACCGCAATGGCGCCAAGCCAGCCGGCGCGCGAAAAACCCTGTTCGAACGGCTCCAGCGCTATGAAAAGCCCGGCGCGGAAGAGGCCATCAACGCCTATCTGGATCTGGCGCAAGAGCTGTCGGTTGACGCCGTGCAATTGTCCATCGCCTTCGCCCAATCCCGCTCGTTCACCACCTCGGTCATTCTCGGCGCAACCACGCTGGCCCAGCTTGAACACGACCTGGAAGCGTCCTCCTTCAAGCTGACGCCCGAAATCGAAGAAAAAATCAACGCGATTTTCCAGCTTCGCGGCAATCCTTGCCCATAAGCTGACCCCGGAGAAATCCAAAGCCCGGCCGCGATCGCCAAGCGGGCGGGCTTTCAACGCAGGCGTTTCATTACGCCCCTTTGACGTGAAAATACGTTTCGGACGGATGCGTCAAGGCGGCGCTCCTACGAACTTCATCCGCCTTTGCATGAGCGCCGCTTTGCTCCAGAAGCTTGACCCGTCCCATGGGAAACAGCTTTCGCCATCGCTTTGGCGCCTTATTCAAAATCGGATCGGCCTCAATTTGCGCCTGCGCCGCCTCAAGCGTGGCCAGCGCCAACGCTTCCTCGCCCAACCGGGAAAAAATATTAGCCTGCAATAATTGCATGCCCGGATTAGCCTCATAGGCCGGAAGCTGTGGCAATATCTGCGGATCCAACGCATGACCAGCGGCGAAAGCGCGGCCCATGGCCGCGAAAGCCGCGATGGATTTCAGATCCATCTCCAACGCAAGCCCCCGCTCGTTGATCTCCCGATCCAATTCCCGCTCAAAAGTGCGCGTCAACTTGCGAATGATATTCAGCGTATAAAGATGATCATGGTTCGCATGGGAGCTGCGCAGCAAATGCCACCGCACATTGGGCGGCGCGTCACGCCCAAACAACAACCCGGCGGAATGGCAATCGGCGGCGTCGAAACCGCCAAAAATCAAATGCAATGGAAATTGGGCCTTCGAGCCGAGAATCGCCGCCGCCAGATCTGGCGCCCGGGCGAGATCAATCTCAGGCGAGAGCCCCCCCCCGCTCTGACTTCCCGCAAAGCCAAGCTGCAATTCCGGACCAAAAGCGTAGATTTCGCCGTCGCCGCGGCGAAGCCCCGACAACAAAGCGCCGAAAGCGCCCTTGGACGCTCCGTAATAAATGATACGCCGCGCATCCATCCGAGAGGCGGCCGCGTCTATAGCCCGGTCGATTTGCTCCTCAAGGCCAAGATACCAGCAAGCGTCCGGGCAATTGAGAAACAGGCACCCATGAACCGTTTGCGTAAACAGCCGCTCCAGCCCGAATTTTCCTTCCGGCGTTCGCGCGTGCGAAAACACCACCACAAGGATTGAAGAACCGCGCGCCTCTTTGTAGCGCCAAGCTAATTGCGCGCCCGTCATTGAAAATCCGTCTTGCGCCGTTGGACGTCACTTCAAGTCTCGAAGGAGAAGCCCCCTTCCACATGACTTGATAATACGAAAATACCCGGCCAAACGCGTTGACCGGGTGTTTTCAATTTTTCATGAAAGCTTACTGCTGTCCAAGAGGCGCCCAGCGCTTACCGCTGGCGCCGCCATTGGAGCGTGGGCGGCGATGCTGCGCCTCCCCGCCTTCTTTGCGGCCTTCGCCGCTGCGAGCGCCAGCGCTACGCGCGCCGCCGCCATTTGGCCGCCCCGCGCCGCCGCGCCCACCGCCACCGGAACGGCGATTGCCGCCGCGTGGTTTCGCAGGAGCGCTTTCCGTGTAAGGCCCAGCCTCAAAACCCGGCATCACGTCAATCGACTGTTTAGTCAACCGCTCGACCGAGCGAAGCAGGCTCCGTTCGTCGCCCGCCACCAGCGAAATGGCGATTCCCTCGGCTCCGGCGCGCGCCGTCCGTCCGATCCGGTGGACATAAGTCTCCGGAACATTGGGCATCTCGTAATTCACCACATGGCTGACGCTGTCCACGTCAATGCCGCGAGCGGCGATATCCGTGGCCACCAGAACTTTGATATTGCCGGATTTGAAGCCCGCCAACGCGCGTTGACGCTGGCCCTGGCTTTTATTGCCGTGCAAAGCGTCGGCGGAAATGCCGGCGGCTTCAAGATTCTTGGCCACCCGGTCTGCGCCGCGTTTGGTGCGGGTGAAAACGATCGAGCGGGTCACGTCGTCGCCGGAAAGAATCTTGCGCAGAACGGAAGATTTCATTCCCCCCGCCACATGCGCCACTTTCTGGGTCACCCGATCCGCAGTTTTCGCCACAGGCGTAACGGCGACTTTCTCCGGGTTGGTCAAGAAGCGGTCGGCCAGTTCGGAGATGTCCTTGGGCATGGTGGCCGAGAAGAACAGCGACTGGCGTTTGGCCGGCAACAATTCCGCGATCCGGCGCAACGCATGAATAAAGCCCAGATCCATCATCTGATCGGCTTCATCGAGCACAAAGACTTCCATGTCGTCGAAATGCAGCGCCCGGCGGTCATAAAGATCAAGCAGCCGGCCCGGCGTCGCCACCAAGATATCCAACCCGCGCTGCAAGGCGCGGATCTGACGCCCGTAAGGCGTGCCGCCGACGACCACGCTTGAGAACAAGCGGGCTTTCTTGGCGTATTTACGGATGCTGTCATTGATCTGATCGGCCAACTCGCGAGTCGGCGCCAGCACCAGCATTCGCACGCCACGTGGGCTTGGGCGAATGTTGGACTGCAACAATCTGTCAATTGAAGGCAACGAGAAGGCTGCGGTCTTGCCGGTGCCAGTCTGGGCGATGCCAAGCAAATCGCGACCTGCGAGAACAAAAGGAATGGCCTGAGCCTGAATAGGCGTCGGCGTCGTATAGTTTTCAGCCTCCAAAGCAAGCAAAACAGGCTTGCTAAGGCCAAGTGATTGAAAATCGGTCAATTCGTAACTTTCAAAGCTTCGCGGAAGCGAATCGCCACATCAGGCCAATCCACACCGCGCACGGGCATCGCCGGCAGAAACGATAATACGCCTAATAGGACGTATTCGTTCGCCGTCAATCAGCCTCGCGTGAAGGAGGTCCGTGATGTCATATGAGATGCGGCGTCCAAGCCCGATGGGGGAGAAAACAAAGGTTTTGAACCTGATTTTCTCGAAGGGTTCATCGGTCACGCTGCCGAGAAGGGCGCCACGCTAAACTAGCCATGCGCTTTTTCCCGCGCAAAGTCAATTCCTTTTTTGCGCCGCACAACAATCAAACACTGCAAAGCCTGCGCGCAAACTTTACGATTGCGCGCATATTCTCAGCTCACGTTCGCACCGCAAGCGCCTCCAGCACCGGACGCAAATGGTCAAGTTCATAACCAGCTTCACGCCCCATGCGAATCACTTCTTCCGGCTCTTTTTCTCCCGCCTGCGCCAAAGCCCAAAGGGTTATGGAGCGCGTTCCGCTGCGGCAAAAAGCTAGAAATGGCCCCTCGTTCTCCTCCAATAGCCGCGCCGTCTCGCGCACGGCCTCTTCGGTGAGCTGTCCGCCGACGACCGGAATATGGTAGAATGCAAGACCATGAGCCTTCGCCTCTCCAGCGACCTCTTCAGCGCTTGGCTGCCCCAGCTCCTCGCCGTCCGGCCGGTTGCTGATGATGATCTTGTAACCGGCCTGAGCCGCCGCCGCCAGATCGCTTAACGCAATTTGCGGCGCGACGGAAAAATGAGACGTAACTTTAATGTCCTGCACGAAACTCTCCTGACCGGGCGCTCCCCGTTTTCATAGTTCATTGATCGGAACTTTGAGGAAAGTCTTACCGGATTTGTCTTTCGGCGGCAATTTTCCCGCCCGCATATTCACCTGAATCGAGGGAATGATTAATTTCGGCATGTTGAGGGTCGCGTCGCGTTCCTCGCGCAGCTTGACGAATTCATCCTCGCTAACCCCGTCGCGGACATGAATATTTTCCGCTCTCTCTTGCGCGACTGTGGTCTCCCAGCGAATTTCCCGTCCGTTGGGCCCATAATCATGACACATGAAAAGCCGCGTTTCGTCCGGCAACGCCAACAATTTTTGGATGGAGCGATAAAGCTCGCGCGCGTCGCCTCCTGGAAAATCAGCCCGGGCCGTTCCCCCATCCGGCATGAACAGCGTGTCGCCGACAAAGACCGCGTCTCCGATCACATGGCTCATGCACGCAGGCGTGTGCCCCGGTGTCGCCATCACGAAACATTTGACGCCGCCAATTTGATAGGTGTCTCCATCATGATAAAGCGCGTCAAATTGCGAGCCGTCGCGCTGAAACTCAGTTCCTTCGTTGAAAATTTTTCCAAATGTGTCCTGCACCAAAGTAATCTTCGCGCCAATGCCCAGCTTGCCTCCCAGTTTGGACTGAATATAGGGCGCGCCGGAAAGATGGTCCGCATGAACGTGGGTTTCAATCACCCATTCCAGCTTCAGATCCTGTTCGCGGATGAAAGAAATGATCAAATCCGCAGCTTCATAGCTAATGCGCCCAGCCGCGTAATCCATGTCCATCACGCTGTCGATAACCGCGCAAGCGTCAGACCCCGGATCCTTGACCACATAGCTGATGGTGTTGGTCGCCGCGTCGAAAAACGGCGTCACCTCAGGTTTCAGGGAAGGATCAACCGGATATTGACTAACTGCGCACATAAGACGTCTCCTTGATAACGCTCAACGTTCGAAGGTGAGCCGCAATCGCCCCAAAAACTTGCTCCGCGCGGCGAACATGCCCGCCAGTAAAGCGGCGACAAAAATCAAAGGCTCCAAACGGCCCACCGCCAAAGCCGGAATCGAGCCGCCAGGACAAAAGCCGACGATTCCCCAACCTACGCCGAAAAGCGCCGCGCCTCCAAACAAACGAGCGTCCAGATCTCTGCGCGTGGGCACATGAAATTTTACGTCGAGCAACGGCCGGGCTCGTTTGAAAAGGAGGTGATAGCCAATGGCGGTCACAGTCAGCGCGCCGCCCATAACAAAGGCCAGACTCGGATCCCAATGACCAAAAACATCAAAAAAATTCAGAATTTTCGCCGGATTAGCCATGCCGGAAATCAAGATCCCCACACCAAAGACGACGCCAATTAAAAACGCAAGAATGATTCTGATCATCTCATCATCCCCCAATCACATGACGCGTGATAAAGACGGTCGCCGCCGCCGCCGCCATGAAAGTCAGCGTCGCCGCAACTGAACGCGCTGAGAACCGCGCAAGACCGCACACCCCATGACCAGACGTGCAACCGGATCCCACAGACACCCCATAGCCAACCAAAACCCCGCCCAGAACCAAACCGGCGAAGGTGACCGGAACCTCCAAGACCGGCATTGCGCCAGTGATGAGGAAATAACCGGGCCCAGCGCAAATCATGCCCACAATGAACGCAAAGCGCCACCCACGCTCGAGCCCAGAAAGAGGAGCGTCTCCTTTGGGCGCTGGCAACAAAGACCCGAGAAATCCGCTAATCCCGGCGATCCGGCCGAAAAGCGCCATCATGGCCACAGCCGCAAGGCCGATCAACCCGCCGCCCAGCGCCGAGGTAAATGGCGTAAAATCCGTCATGTCGTCTCCTCAAGGTCAGACCTTATTTTAAATTCCGCCTGCGGCGTAACGAGTACGCATAGTTTCAATGTTTCAAATATATTCATATATTCGAAACATTGAAACTATTCTAGCCTTTTCCCCATCATTTTCATGTATTTAAATTCGCGGGTCAGCCGCGATGAACAACGACGCGCCGTCGCGATGCTTTTCATTCGCGGTTGGCAACTTCGCCAACGGATTATCCCGCGACGGCGCCTCATCACGGTCCGTCTCCACAGTGGATAGCTCATCAAATGGATAGCGCACGGTTTCATGAACGATAGAACCGACGTAAATCGGCGTCGCCATATTGTTTTTCTCAACCTTGAATGCGGACGGCCACAACCGAAGCACCCACCGCCCTCTCACGCGCTCTGACGAATGGGTTTCACCTTCGCCATCGGCGGCGGGCGTCTCGCCGTCCGCCCGTATCAACACCATAGCGGGGGTGCGCCCATTATGCGTGCGAGGCAAGGTGGGCAGGGAATCCGGCGGCGTTTGACTGACAAGAAACCCGGTTGAGCTGGATAAGCTCCATCCCGGCGCCGTTTTCCAGCCTTGAGCCGCGGCCACCGCATGCAGATAGATGAGATCTCCCGCCCATTGAATGGTGAGCGGCTCTTCGGTTTCTCCGCTGAGTTCGATTCGCCGCTCCGGCAATTGGCGCCAATCCTCCTCGAACCACCTGTGTAAAGGCAGCAGCACGCCCGGAGACTCACGATCATACATAAGTATGGCCCCATCCATATTGCGCGCAATATGAAAACCTCCCACCACCGCCAAAGTCGCCGCCGTCAAAGCGGCCAAAACCCAGCGGCCAATTTTCTCATTATGAACCGAGCCGAAAATAAATGCGAAGACGGAAACCATCGCCGTCCCGAAGACCAGCCCTCCAATCACGTCGGACATCCAATGCGCGCCGAGATAAATGCGGGAAAAGGCTATGGCGAGAATGTAAATAACGGTGACGGTGAAGACCCCGGCTTTGGCGAGCGGCGAGCGGTCATGCGCGATCAAGACGGCGACAATGCCATAAAGAACCGTATTGATGGTTGCGTGACCGCTAGGAAAGCTGAACGCGTCGGCGCCGGTGTATATGTCGATAGGCCGTTCCCGGTGAATGGCCAACTTGAACAAAGGCACGAAAACCGCGGCGCTCGCCAAGGCGATCAGGAAGCCCGCGCCGCGCCGCCACGCTTTGCGCAGAAACAAATATCCCGCCACAGCGGCCCCCACCGCGGCGCAAACCACCCCGTCGCCAAGCATGGTCAAGAACACCATCACCCAATCGCCCGCCGGCGTGCGCAAATCATGGAACAGATTGCGAATAGCAAGGTCGGCGCGCGTCAAAGTTTGCCCCGGCGAAATTTCCGATGCGATCCAGACGAAAGCGGGAAAACAAATAAGCAACAGCAGCGCCGACGCCAGAATTCCTGCAGAACGCGGATGACTGGGATCAAAGGCGAGGGCGCACCATTTGGCTAGGCGCCCCGGCCGGCGCGCGAACCAATTAGCGAGAGCAAGACGGCTTCCGGCGAACAAGGGTAGAATAATCAAGATCAACCACCGCCCAAGCATAACCGCCAGAAACAGGATCGCCACCAAAGCGCCCAAAACAATGGCCAAACGCGAGCTGACTTCGCCCAAAGCGGCGAAAGCCGTTCCCGCGATAAAGCCGGGCCCCAGATGCACGATCGCCCACGCGACCGCCGACACAACGTTGATAATGGTGAAACGGGTGGCGTCCATTCCAGCCATTCCGGCGATGCCGGGAACAATGGCCTTCACCCCCGGAACGAAACGGCCGATGAACACGCTCTTGCCGCCGTGAACCTTGAAATATTCCTCGCCGCGCTCCACCAAGCCCCGATAGCGAGTGAGAGGCCACAGGTTTTTCAGCCGATCCTTATAAACATATCCAACCCAATAAGAAATCGCGTCGCCGGCGATGGCGCCCATGATCGTCCAGATCAAAATTGGCCAAGCGTCCAGCTTGCCAAGTCCCACCAAGGTCCCCGCCCCCACCAGAACCACCGTCGAGGGAACGAAAAGCCCGATAATAAAAAGAGCCTCTCCCATGGAGATCAGGAAAACAATGACGCCGGCGAACGAGGGATTGTCGCCGATAAAATCAACGATCTGGTTGAGATACTGGCTAATAAGATCAGTCACGTCAGGGCGCTCAACTCACAAGGAAACGTCAGTTCAATGGGCCAGAGCCATCATGCGAAAATCTATAGGCCTTCAATCGGCGTCTGTCATCCATGCGGCTCCGGCTCAAGCCGCTTCTCATCCAAATATCTGAACGCAGGTCGCCGTAACGGCGCTAATGGCGATCAACCAGAGCGCCACGCGTCCCGAGCGAGAGTGACGCGCCTCGGAACGCCCGATAGCTTCCGCGGTTTCAGGATCAAACCGCAACCCCTTATTCGCCATAGCCTCCATTTCAGCGGACATGCGGCCAAGCCGTTCCGCCATCAACGGCAAATCATTGGCGATTCGCCCTAGCGCCGCGATGCTGAGCCCAACGTCCTGCAAACGCCCCACAGGGCCCAAATTTCTCTCAATCCACGTGCGAATGACCGGTTCAGCCGTCTTCCACATGTCGAGATGAGGGTTGAGCGTGCGCGCGACCCCCTCCACCACCACCATGGTTTTCTGGAGCATGATCAGCTGAGTCTGCGTCTGCATGTTGAAAATCTCCGTCACCTCCAGCAGTTGCGTCAATAACCGCGCCATTGAGATGTCTGAAGCGTCTTGCCCATGTATCGGCTCGCCAATCGCCCGAATCGCCTGCGCGAAAACCTCAACATCCTGATCGGCGGGAACATAACCCGCCTCAAAGTGAACCTCCGCCACCCGTCGGTAATTTCGGGTGATGAATCCATATAAAATTTCCGCCAAATACCGTTTTTCAGTGCGCGACAATCGTCCCGTTATGCCAAAATCGACGGCGACAAGCGTTCCATCCGCCTCAACGAACAAATTGCCCTGATGCATGTCGGCGTGAAAAAAGCCGTCGCGCACCGCATGGCGTAAAAACGACTGAATCACCAATGCGCCCAAAGCTTCAAGATCATGGCCGGCGGCTTCAATGGCCCCGATGTCGGAGAGTTTAACGCCGTCGATCCACTCCATGGTCAACACCGCCTTGGCGGTGCGCGGCCAATTCACCATTGGAACGCGGAACCCCGGATCATCAAGGGTATTTTCCGCCATTTCCGACAAGCCCGCGGCTTCGAGACGGAAATCCATTTCAAGCGCGACGGATTTGGCCAATGTGTCCACAACCGCCACAGGACGCAATCGCCGGGCCGCCGGATCAAGCCTCTCAACCATCCGCGCGACAAAATAAAAGCAATCAAGATCTTTCTTGAAACGCGCCGCGACCCCCGGCCGCAGCACCTTGACCGCGACTTTTCGCTCCGTTCCATCATTATCGCGAATCGTCGCCGGATGAACCTGCGCGATGGAGGCGGCGGCCACCGCTTCGCCAAAAGTGACGAAGATCTCGTTCAGCGGCTTGCCAATCTGATCCTCCACCGTCTTCACCGCTTCATCATGCGGGAACGGCGGCAAGCGGTCTTGCAAGGAGGTCAACTCGCGCGCCATATCGGCGCCGACCACGTCAGCGCGCGTGGCCAGGAACTGCCCCAGCTTCACATAGGAAGGGCCTAGCCGGTTGAGCGCGGCGGACAGACGCGAGCGCGCCGACGCGTCCGTGGCGGCGCGCCGCTCAAACAGCCGGGCGCAGGCGATCGCCATGCGCGGCGCCGGCGGCAGATCAGGAAAATCCTCCGCAAGAGCGAACACCCCCTCGCGCGCCAGAACAAAACCGACCTTCATCAGCCGGAACACATGCATAAGACTCATGGATCTCAATATTTCCAGCCGGTGTGAAGACAAGCGACGCCACCAGAGTAATTGCGATAGGAAACGCGATTGAAGCCAGCTTTCTCAATCATTGCGGCGAATCTATCTTGATTGGGAAACTTGCGAATCGACTCCACCAGATAACGATAAGGCTCACCGTCTCCAGCCACCGCCTTGCCGATAGCCGGTATGGCGTTGAAGGAATAAAGATCATAAATTTTATCAAGCATGGGCACGTCAACCTGCGAGAACTCGAGGCACATGAACCGCCCGCCCCGTTTCAGCACGCGATGCGCTTCGCGCAGCGCCTGATCAATGCGCGGCACGTTGCGAATTCCAAAGGCGATGGTGTAAACGTCAAAATACTTATCGGGAAACGGCAAGTCTTCCGCGTTGCCTTCAACGAAGCGAATATGTTCGCCAAGACCGGCCTTGTCGGCCCGGTCGCGGCCCACGGACAACATGGAGCCATTGATGTCGCAAACCACGGCGCTGGCATGACGGCGCGAACGCTCCACAATCTGCGTCGCCACGTCGCCGGTTCCCCCCGCCACGTCCAGCGTCTTGAAAGCGCTCCCGCCGCGCGGCGGCGCCAGATTGGACACCATCGCCTCTTTCCATACCCGGTGCAGCCCCGCCGACATCAAGTCGTTCATAATGTCGTAGCGGCGCGCAACCTTATGGAACACGTCATTGACGAGCGGTTGTTTCTCGCCTTCCGCCACAGTTTTGAAGCCGAAGCTGGTGGCCATCTCAGGCCCCTTGGTCCGGTCGCTCGCCCGCGGATGGCTCATCTTCGTCACCATAGCTTTTCTCCTTATTGCGGCGAACCATAGTATAAGCGTCGCCCCAAGGCTATCGCGCCGAATAGCCGCAGCGCCCATAATTCCGAAATCCATGAGGGTTATATGCCAGAATTGCCGGAAGTCGAGACGGTTCGCAAAGGTCTTTCCCCCATTTTTGAAGGCGCGCGCCTGATCCGCATTGAACAAAGACGCGCGGATTTACGGTTCCCCTTTCCAAAAGACTTCACAGACCAGCTCACCGGCGCCGTCGTGACGAGCTTGTCCCGGCGCTCAAAATATCTTCTAGCGGATATGGACAATGGCCTCGTGCTGATCATGCATCTGGGCATGTCCGGATCATTCCGGGTGGAAGAGGCCGGAAAAAAAGGCGGCGGCGGTCAACCAGACGCGGTATTTCATCACCCCAAAGACAAGAACGCCGTTCATGATCACGTAGTCTTTCATCTTGAGCATCCCTCGACCAACCGCCCGCGCGGCAAGATCATATATAATGATCCGCGCCGCTTTGGTTTCATGACGTTGACGCCGCGCGCTGGGCTGGAAGATCACCCCTATTTCGCCGAACTGGGAGTGGAGCCCACCGGCAACATTCTCGACGGTCCGTTGTTGATGACATTATTTACGGGCCGGACCGCGCCTTTGAAATCGGCGCTTTTAAATCAGAAGCTGATCGCGGGTCTGGGCAATATCTATGTTTGTGAAGCTCTGCACCGGTCCGGCCTCTCGCCCTTGCGTAAGGCGGGAACGCTGAGCCAAGCCGAAGCGGACCGGCTTGCCGGCGACATTCGCCAGGTGATCGCCGAGGCCATCGAAGCGGGCGGCTCTTCCTTGCGCGACCACCGTCAGACAGATGGGGAGCTTGGCTATTTTCAACATCGATTCCGCGTTTATGACCGCGAAGGCGCTCCTTGCCCAACCCACGGATGCAACGGCGTTATCGAGCGTTTCGCCCAATCGGGGCGTTCGAGTTTTCACTGCCCCTTGTGCCAAGGCTAGCGCGCCGCTCACAGCTTGCGTGAAGCAAAACCTTGAGATACGCCTTTATATAGGATGACGCCGCGCAAGCGGTTTCGCCGCAAATGTCTTTTGGGAGGTTACGATGGCCTACGAGAATATTCTGGTGGAGAAACGTGGCGGAGTCGGCTTGATCCAGCTTAACCGTCCGAAGGCGTTAAACGCCCTAAACTCAGCGCTCATTGCGGAACTAAACGCGGCGCTGTCGAAATTTGAAATGGACGACAAGATTGGCTGCGTCGTTTTAACCGGCTCGGAAAAAGCTTTCGCCGCCGGCGCCGACATCAAGGAAATGAGCGATCAATCCTTTATCGACGCCTATAAGAATGATTTCATCACCAGCTGGGACGCCGTCTCCCGCTTCCGCAAGCCTTTGATCGCGGCCGTGTCCGGCTATGCGCTGGGCGGCGGCTGCGAGCTGGCGATGATGTGCGATTTCATTCTCGCCGCTGAAAACGCCAAATTTGGTCAACCGGAAATAACCTTGGGCGTTATGCCCGGAGCGGGCGGCACTCAGCGCCTCACCCGCTTCGTGGGTAAGTCCAAAGCTATGGAAATGTGCCTGACCGGCCGGTTGATGGACGCGCAGGAAGCCGAACGCTCCGGTCTGGCGAGCCGGGTGCTTCCCGTTGACGAGCTTTTAAACGAAGCAATGGAAGTCGCAGAGAAAATCGCTAATTTCTCCACCCCCGCCACCATGATGACCAAGGAAAGCGTCAACCGCGCTTATGAAACGACCATGACCGAAGGCGTTCGCTTTGAACGTCGGATATTTCACGCCATGTTCGCCACCAAGGATCAGAAAGAAGGAATGGCGGCTTTCATCGAGAAGCGCAGCCCCCAATTCCGCAACAAGTGACGTAATTGGCAGAAACGCGTTGACGAACGCTTCGATCCTATTTATAAACGCGCCTGACCAGTGGCGGCCTATCAGGTCGCCGCTTTCGTTTGATTAAGTTGGCGTCAGTTGTTTGCAGTGTAAATTGTTGACGACGCCCGTTGACTTAATCACGATCGGACCAGGTAATTCTCTTTACGGATCAGGACAGACCATGGCCAATACACCCTCGGCCAAGAAGGCGGCGCGTAAAATCGAACGTCGCACGGCCACAAACAAGGCCCGTCGCAGCCGCGTGCGCACTTTCTTGCGTAAGGTTGAAGAAGCAATCGCTTCTGGAGACCAAGCTGTTGCCAACGAGGCGTTCAAAGCTGCACAGCCTGAGCTGATGCGGGCGGTTTCCAAAGGCGTCTACCATACCAATATGGCGTCGCGGAAAATCTCTCGTCTCAATTCACGGATCAAAGCCATCGGCGCGTGAGCGACCGAAAACTTTGCCTAAAATTAACCCGGCCAATGGCCGGGTTTTTTGTTGATTTTTTTCTGTGAACCTTTTTCTGGCAAATATTCAACCGATTCTATACACTTTAAAGTTGCGTAAAATAATTCATCTACTTGGCAAATTTTATTTATATATATCAAAAACATAGCTATATGACGAATGTGCAACCTCCCAGAGAATAGGATTCGATAGCTGTCAAGGACAACATTCTAAATTTTTTTTGAGCGCCTATTTGAAACTGTCAAATCCATAAAGAAGCCCGTAAAAAACATTGAGTCCAAACGCGTTCCCGCAATTGCTCACATGGTGAGAAAAATCGACTCGCGCCCCCTGTTGGGAGTTTGTTGGCTTCATGCTGTTGCGAGGCTTGAACGGCCTGTGTATGGTCATTTTATCGGAAAATTATCTGCACTTATCGAGTAATAATGATCAAACGTCTTTACAGGTAGAAAATCATGCGATTTTTTGTAAATTTAAATTTTATCAATAATTTTGCTAAACTCTCAAAAGTATAGCTTCTACATCCTAAATCAATTTACTCTTTAAATTAATAATCCAGATTTCAGCATATTTCTTCAATGCCATACAAGAAAAACCTTGCCGTTACTTGCGCGCAGGCGGTGATTTTCTTTGTTTTCGTTTAGGTTAAATGAAAAGAAAAGGCAGTTTATTGACAAGATCGATGGGTGCGAGGGAAGAGCGGACAATGAACAAACGACGGCGCATCTAATTTGCCGTCAAATGTTTTCGGATTGAGAGAAATGGCTAACCAGAGAGACGACCATGAAGATGATTGGATGTAAGCTGGTTGAGAAAAAAGACGGGACAAGGAGAGCACAGGTGAACATTCGCGTATCACGTCAAAAACGCCCAACTGCGGCTTCTTTTTCCAAAAAGGGCTTGACCGCAGCCGCACAATCCATTTTCTGTGCCGCTCCCTAGCCGTTCATAAGCAGACGGCGGCGTCTTGAAAAGATCAGGCGAATTTGTCTTGGAGGACCTTCTCAAATTCATCCGTTTGGATGGCTGAGCCCCAAAGACGGCTCCACTCGGTCTGATTTTAAATAAAGCGTCTCGCAGAAATGAGTTCTGAAAGGCGTGAATTTAAAACCTCCGCATAGGGCGGATATGAAACATTAACGTGGAGAACTTTCTCCGCGAAGAATTCTGTCGCTTCAAGCGACCAATCACGAGCCGGATTTACGGCTAAATATTAAGACGATGAGCGACTGTGGCGGATCGCTCGCAAATAGGACAGAGGCGACTATCAGGCATGGCTATTCAGGAAATCGCAAGCAGTGAACATGATGCTGGGCACGCCCCGGAGCAATGGGCGCGCGTGAAGAAACGGCTGCGAGCGGAGCTTGGAGAAGATGTATTCAGCAGCTGGTTCGCTAGGGTCGATCTTGAAGGTCAAGACGACGGCACCGTTCGGCTTTCCGTTCCCACGCGCTTCCTCAAACAGTGGATTCAGTCTCACTACCGTGAGCGGCTAATGGGATTATGGAAACGTGAATGCGATGACGTTCATCGCATCGAATTGACGGTGCGCGGCGCCATTCGTCCCAGATCTCCAGCGCCATCCGCCGCTAAAACCGCCCCTCGCCATTTCGCAGATTCGCCTCGCCCAGTCGCCATCTCTAGCGCTCAACGCGCGAACCAACCGCAAGTCGGCGCCGCGCCGGCGCCCGCCAACAGCAACGCCTCCTTCCCGGAAGTCGCGCGTAATGTGCTTGAGGGCGCGGCGCTCGATCCCAAATACACATTCACTTCATTTGTCGAGGGCGAATCCAACGCCCTCGCCCTTGCGGCAGCAAAACAAGTGGCGGCCGGCGGACCCGTGACGTTCAATCCGCTTTATTTGCATGCGGCGGTTGGTCTTGGCAAAACGCACCTCATGCAAGCCGTGGCCGTTCAGGCGCGCAATGAAGGCCGGCGAGTGCTTTACCTCACCGCCGAACATTTCATGTATCGTTTTGTCGCCGCGCTGAAAGCTCAATCGGCGCTGGCGTTCAAAGAAACGCTTCGCGCCATTGATCTGCTGCTCATCGACGACATGCAATTCCTCCATGGAAAACAGATTCAGCAGGAATTTTGCCATACGCTGAACGCGTTAATTGACGGCGCGCGCCAAGTTATCGTCGCCGCCGATCGCGCGCCTTCGGAATTGGAGAGCCTGGACGATCGCGTGCGCTCGCGGCTGGCCGGCGGGTTGGTCGTCGGCATTTGCGAGCCGGATTACGCCCTGCGCCGGGCGATCATCGCCCAGCGCGTTGCCGCCACGCGCAAATCCTATCCAAATTTCACGGTTCCCGACGACGTGATCGATTTCGTCGCCCGCAGCGTCACAGCTTCCGGACGCGACCTTGAAGGCGCGCTGAACCGACTCGTCGCCCATAACCAATTGACAAATCAGCCGGTCACCCAGGAAATGGCCGAAAACACGCTGCGCGACCTCATTCGCACCAACGAGCCGCGCCGGGTGAAAATTGAAGAAATCCAACGCGTGGTGTCCAAACACTATAACGTCACCAAGGCTGATCTTCTGTCGGCGCGACGCACCCGAACCATCGTTCGCCCTCGGCAAATAGCCATGTATCTATCAAAGATGATGACGCCCCGCTCTCTGCCGGAAATCGGCCGGCGCTTCGGCAACCGTGATCACACCACCGTTCTTCACGCCGTACGCAAGATCGAGGAGCTTGCGAAAGCCGATACGGTTCTTTCCCAGGAAATCGAGCTCTTGAAGCGGATGCTGGACACTTAAACCCAGCTTAAAAATCAGAAAATCAAGGGATTCTTCGTCGCCCCCTTGATTTTCTGTCTCGTTGAAGGCAATTTCTTGTCCCGCTCTTCAGAGCGCTCCAGTTAAATTTCGCAGCCATATAGGCTGCAGTTTCACCGACGGATGCCCCCATGAAAGTGACTCTTGAGCGGACCGATCTCCTGAAGTCCCTGACCCATGTTCATCGTGTCGTGGAGCGTCGTAATACGATCCCGATATTGTCGAACGTTTTGCTGCGCACCCAAGGGGGGGAGCTTCTCCTGAAAGCCACGGACCTTGATCTGGAAATTTCAGAGACCGTGCCGGCAATGGTGGAGCAACCAGGAGCCACCACAGTTCCCGCCCATATGATTTACGACATCGTTCGCAAGCTTCCGGACGGCGCGCAGGTGGTTTTAGAAACCTCCAGCGACAACGCCACTTTGGAAATTCGCGCCGGACGCTCGCGTTTCGCGCTGCAAATGTTGCCTGAATCCGATTTTCCCGATTTGACCGCCGGGGAGTTTACGCACAGCTTCACCCTGACGGCGCGCGATATACGCAAGATCGTTGATTGCACCCAATTCGCAATTTCGACGGAAGAAACGCGTTATTACCTGAACGGAATTTACTTCCACACGGTGACGGGGGAAAACGGCGAGAAATTTCGCGGCGTCTCAACAGATGGTCACCGTCTAGCCCAGTCGGAGGTTCCGGCTCCGAACGGCGCCATGGGCATGCCTGGCGTGATTGTGCCGCGCAAAACCGTTGGTGAAATTCAAAAGCTTCTGGAAGATCTCGACGCGGAAGTGAACATCGAGATTTCAGAAATTAAAATCCGGATTTCAACCAAGAACGTGGTGATGACCTCGAAACTCATCGATGGAACCTTCCCTGACTACGGACGCGTCATTCCGCAAAACAACGACAAGCTTTTGCGCATTGATCGCGACGAGTTCAAGGAAGCCGTCGACCGCGTTTCAACAATCTCTTCCGAGCGCGGCCGCGCAGTGAAGCTCACTCTCTCCGAAGGCCGCCTCATATTAACGGTGACAAATCCGGATTCAGGCAGCGCCACGGAAGAACTGGCCGTAGAATATGACGACGAGCCATTGGAGATTGGCTTCAACTCCAAGTACCTTCTCGACATTTCCGCCCAGCTGTCACGTGACACCACCTTATTTCGTTTGGCGGACGCCGGCGCGCCAACGCTCATTCAGGACGATGGCGACGACGACGCGCTCTATGTGCTTATGCCAATGCGGGTGTAGGCTGCCCCCCGCAGCCCAAATTTTCGATTTATTCCACCCCGCCCGGCCACGTTCTTCAAAGACCGCCGGGCGCGGAATTTTGACCATAAAGCCTCATGCGGAAAGCCTCTTTTGAATGGCCGCGCCCGCTGAAGTCGCGCTACGGCGCCTGACGCTCACCAACTTTCGAAATTATCAAAGCGCCAGCTTGAGCATAAGCGCTCGGCTTGTGGCCTTTGTCGGCGCCAATGGCGCGGGAAAAACCAACCTGCTTGAGGCAATATCGCTTTTGACCGCAGGCAGAGGTCTTCGCCGCGCCGCCCTCGCCGATCTGACCCGCAAACTCATTGATCCCCCGCAGCCTGAACGGAACATGAGCTGGGCTCTTTCAGCTCAAGTGGACAGCATCGTCGGCGAAACCCGAATCGGCACGGGGCACACCCCTGAGGGAGGCCGAAAAATCCGTATTGACGGCGCCGACGCCCGTTCTTCCGAAGCCCTGCTTGAATATTTGCGCGTTCTTTGGCTTATCCCAGCCATGGACGGCCTTTTCACCGGCGCCGCAGGCGACCGGCGCAGATTTCTGGACCGGCTCGTTTTGGCGATTGACCCCGGTCATGGGCGCCGGGTCGCCGATCTGGAGAAGGCGCTGCGCCAGCGCAATCGTTGCCTGGCGGACAATATGGACGCACGCGTTCTTGACGCAATTGAAGCGCAAGTCGCCAGCCTCGGCGTTTGCGTCGCCCTCGCGCGGCGCGAATCCGTAGCTCTCCTGCAAACCCGCATCGCCGCTCAGTCAGGACTGGGCCTTCCCTTTCCCCAGGCGGGCGTCGCCCTTGAAGGAAGCTTCGAGCGCGAGGCGGATAATTTTCCCGCCAGCGATCTTGAGGATCGTTTCGCCGGGCTTTTGGCCCGCAATAGAGGCAGGGACAGAGCCGCCGGGCGCACCCTTGAAGGCCCGCATCGCAGCGATCTCGTCGTGACCCATCTTGCGAAGAAAATGCCTGCGGCCATGGCTTCCACCGGAGAACAAAAAGCGCTTCTAATCGGGCTTGTTTTGGCCCATGCTGAGCTTGCCGCCAGCGTGTCGGGAATGACGCCGATCTTGCTTCTGGACGAGGTGGCGGCGCACCTGGATCCAGAACGCCGCGCCGCTTTATTTTCACGTCTTGACGATTTGGGATTACAAGTGTTCATGACGGGAACGGACAAAGCGCTCTTTGTTGATTTGCCGCAAAGCGCAGAGATTTTCACCGTCTCCGACAATGACGTCTCCAGCTCTTCTTAGGTAGCCGCCATGGATTTAACCAATCTGTTTTTCTTCGCCGCGGCGCTTTTCGTAGCGGCGGCCTCTCCAGGACCTGGGATTATCGCGCTCGTCGCCCGGGTTTTAGCTCGAGGCGCACGTGAATGCGCGGCGTTCAGCCTTGGAATCGTCGCAGGCGATCTTGTCTGGCTAACAGTTGCTATCGCCGGCCTCGCCGCCATTGCAAAATTATTCGCAGGCGTTTTCCTCGCGATCAAATTCGCCGGCGCCGCCTATCTGATCTATCTCGCCGTGAAAATGTGGCGCGCCGAACCCGCCGCCATGGAGCTACCCGAGGCGGAACGCTTTGGCGGCTCTTTCCGCCGCCTCATTGGCGGCCTCACCCTGACTCTGGGCAATCCCAAGCCAATGGTGTTCTATCTCGCGCTTTTGCCCAACATCATTCCTCTTGAGCAAATCACCTGGTGGGACTTCGCCGTCTTGGCCCTTGTCACCGCGATTGTGCTCGCCAGCGTCCTAAGCGGCTACGCTCTACTCGCCTCAAAAGCGAGACGCTTCTTCGTCAAACCCAAATCCGTTCGCCGGCTAAACCGCGGCGCAAGCCTAATCATGGGCGGCGCGGCCGCCGCAATCATCGCCAGATAATCTGATAAAAACGCCCCCATGGCTTAAAAAAGACGGTTTTTCCGACGATTGTAGCGTTAACTTCAGTTCATGCGAGTCGGTCTGGTTGAACCATCGGCTGAACCCCGTATAACGGACTGACCTTTAGAAAATCCAACTGTGAAGTGATTCGGATGAGTGATACATCGACCTCAGAACAAACGCCTCCTGCAACCGCCAACGGAGCGGAGGAATATGGAGCCGACTCCATCAAGGTTCTGAAAGGTCTGGACGCCGTTCGCAAACGCCCCGGCATGTATATCGGCGACACCGATGACGGCTCAGGACTTCATCACATGGTCTATGAGGTGGTCGACAACGCCATTGACGAAGCGCTCGCCGGGCATGCTGACCATGTGACCGTGACCTTAAACGCCGACGGCTCCGTCACCGTATCCGACAATGGCCGCGGCATCCCCACCGCTATTCATACCGAGGAGGGGATCTCCGCCGCGGAAGTCATCATGACCCAACTCCATGCGGGCGGAAAATTCGATCAAAACTCCTATAAGGTTTCCGGTGGCCTGCATGGCGTTGGCGTCTCGGTGGTCAACGCCTTGTCCACCACGCTGGACCTGCGCATTTGGCGCGACGGCAAAGAGCATTTCATTCGCTTCCACCATGGAGACGCAGAAGGCCCTTTGCAGATCATAGGCGACGCCAATGGCCGCAAGGGAACGGAAGTGACCTTCACCCCGTCGCCGCAAACTTTCTCTCACGTCGAGTTTGACTATGACACGCTTGAGCACCGTTTGCGCGAGCTCGCCTTCCTGAATTCGGGAGCGCGGATCATTCTCACCGATAACCGCGGCGTGGAGTCTCGGTCGGATGAATTATATTACGATGGCGGTCTTGAGGCTTTCGTACGCTATCTGGACCGGGCCAAGACCCCATTGCTTGAAGCCCCGGTGACCATGCGCGGCGAGCGCGACGACGTCGTCGTTGAAGTCGCCATGTGGTGGAACAGCAGCTATCATGAACATGTCGGCTGTTTCACGAACAACATTCCCCAACGGGACGGCGGCACTCATCTAGCCGGGTTTCGCAGCGCCCTGACGCGCCAAATCACAAGCTACGCCGATAAATCCGGCCTTTTGAAGCGCGAAAAGGTCAGCCCCACGGGCGACGATTGCCGCGAAGGGCTCACATGCGTCTTGTCCGTCAAAGTTCCCGATCCAAAATTTTCGTCGCAAACGAAAGAAAAGCTGGTCTCTTCCGAAGTTAGAACGGTCGTCGAAAATATCGTCAACGAGACGCTCTCCACTTGGCTGGAGGAAAACCCGGCTCCGGCGAAGACCATAATCGCCAAAGTCGTCGAAGCCGCCTCGGCCCGCGAAGCCGCCCGCAGAGCGCGCGAGCTGACCCGTCGAAAAGGCGCTCTAGATATAGCTTCCCTGCCGGGAAAGCTCGCCGACTGTCAGGAGCGCGACGCCTCCAAGGCCGAATTATTCCTAGTGGAGGGCGACTCCGCCGGCGGCTCCGCCAAACAAGGTCGTAGCCGTGAAAATCAGGCGATTTTGCCCCTACGCGGTAAAATTCTCAATGTGGAGCGCGCGCGTTTTGACAAAATGCTCTCTTCAAATGAAATCGGCACCTTGATCACGGCGCTGGGGACGGGGATCGGTCAGGAAGAGTTCAATATCGAAAAATTGCGCTATCACAAAATCATCATCATGACGGATGCTGACGTTGACGGCGCCCACATCCGCACCCTGCTGCTCACTTTCTTCTTCCGTCAAATGCCCGCCTTGCTTGAGAACGGTTATATCTATATCGCCCAACCTCCGCTTTATAAGGTCAAGCGCGGCCAATCAGAGCAATATCTGAAAGATCAGACCGCCCTTGAAGATTACTTAATCAGCTGCGGTCTTGACGAGGCGTCCCTGACCCTCGCCAATGGAGAAGTTCGCACTGGCCCGGACCTTCTAAGCGTTGTTGAAAAAGCCCGTTCGCTCTCCACGACCCTCAACGGCCTGCATTCACGCTACAATCGTGAAGTTGTCGAACAAGCGGCTATCGCCGGCGCTTTAAACCCAGAAACGCTGCATAACCGAGAAAAAGCAGCCGAAGCCGCCGAGTATGTGGCCCGCCGCTTGGACATATTAGCCGATGAGTTTGAACGCGGCTGGGTGGGTCACGTTGGGGCTGACGATTCTCTTGTTTTCGAGCGCACGGTTCGCGGCGTTAAGGAAGTCGCTTTTATCGACGCCGCGCTTCTAGGCTCCGCAGACGCCCGCAAACTAGACAGCCAAAGCGCTCACCTTCAAGAGATTTATGGCAAAGCCGCAACTCTTCGGCGCAAGGAGGCCGAAACGATGATTCGCGGCCCTCAAGCAATGCTGGAGACCATGTACGCCGTCGGGCGCAAAGGCATCTCCATGCAGCGTTACAAGGGGCTGGGCGAAATGAACGCCAGCCAGCTTTGGGAAACGACCCTTGATCCCAACGTCCGCACGCTCCTTCAAGTGAAAATTCGAGAAGCGGACGCCGCCGACGACATTTTCACCAAACTCATGGGAGAAGAGGTCGAGCCCCGACGCGCCTTTATTCAGGATAACGCCCTGACTGTTTCAAATCTGGACGTCTAAAAACCTTGTAGGGAAGCATATATAATTTCGCCAAGCGCATAAAATTTTGCAAAGCGGCAGCTTGGCATCAACTTGTCTTCATAAATCCCAACAACTTAGCCAGAATCTAACATTCTGTCCAAGTTGTTGGGACATGCGCCTCAACTCGTCCTGAAACAGGTTTTCGGATTTCGAACCGATCCGGAAAATTGGGCTCCTGCCATTGCCCATCATTCGCTGATCAAGGGCGATACTGGACCACAGCGGGCATTCGACCGATACTCTGCATGCTATATTGCAACCCGGCAAAGCTGCTATTCGCTCCAGGGAGCTTTGTCAGCACCTAGACCGGAACTCTCCTGAGATACGCTTGATAATGCCAATACGCAGTTTGACTCGCTGACTAGAGTCAGAAAGCAAGTGCAGATTTGGTTGTTTTTGGCGCCGCTTTGCACGTCCGAGGTTTATGTGCAGCGCTTGTCACCTTAAGGTGCGCACAAAGATTTTTTTGAGGTGAGCCAGTATGATCCCTGACTACCAGTCGCTTATGCGCCCAGTTTTAGAGTGCGCCCGAAATGAACCGAGAAAAGTTTCCGACGTGGTCGAAGAGATTTCCGATCTCCTCGATTTGAACGAAGAAGAGCGCCAGCAAATGCTGCCGAGTGGAAAGCAGACGACGATTACGAATCGTGTTCATTGGGCGCGCTCGTATATGAAACAGGCGGGATTGGTGCGAAACATCCGGCGTGGCTGGTACGAATTAACGGAACGAGGAAAGTCGGTATTAGGCGATCCTAATATTTCACTGAACTCCAAGTACTTGGAACAATTTGACGAGTTTCAGGAGTTCAAATCGCGCGGGAAAGAAAACGACGAAGAAACGGCCGCACAGGTGGAAACCGAAACTCCCGCCAATACACCCGATGAAAATTTGCAGGCAGCGCACAAGAAATTAGAAGCGGCCTTGGCCGCTAACCTGCTCGACTATGTGCGGTTGGCGTCGCCAATGTTCTTCGAGAATCTGATTGTGGATCTGCTTATCGCGATGGGATACGGCGGCACGTCGGAGGACGCAGGCCGCGCGCTCGGACAATCAGGCGACAACGGCGTGGACGGTGTCATTGATCAAGACCCACTTGGCGTTGATCAAATTTATCTTCAAGCAAAACGTTATGGTCCCACAAACAGCGTTGGGCCTGGCGACATTCGCGACTTCTACGGCGCTCTGAGCATCAAGAAGGCGACGAAAGGTATCTTCGTGACTACATCGCACTTCACGGGCGCGGCGGAACAGACGGCCAAGGATTTGGGGTCGCGGATCGTACTTATTGACGGCCCGCAACTCGCTAGGTTGATGATCAAGTACAATATCGGATGCCGCGATAAGGACGTGTTGCACATCAAGCAGATTGACGAGGGCTACTTCGACGAGGCAGCGGACTAACAGATGAACGATAGCGAAAAGATACTGCCCGATGTCGTTGAGGAGCAGGCGCCTTTGCCCGCAGATAAGCCGATCCGTGTGCCGCTTGACGTGCTCCCCTGAATGTACCCAATCATAGGCTAGCGCTGTTCAAGTTATGGTCCATTCGGGACCGGGTTGCAAA
>JBLXBZ010000005.1:0-232971 GCA_048265185.1 Stappiaceae bacterium
TTTCATTGCCTGTCTCCTTCGTTGAGGAACAGGCTAACCCAAAATCGGGAACATCTCAGGGGAGCACGTCACTTTTCACATGACTATCAGAAACGTTCTTCAAATCCCTCACGGCCGAGCTAATCTGGCGGAGCCGCTGGGAAGCCAGAGGCCAAGCCGAGGGGCGATATTCCAATATATCACTGGATTCTATAATCCACGACGGCGGCATTCGTCGTTAGGTGGCAAAAGCCCCTAATGAGTTGAGAGATCGGAACAAAAACGTGGCAAGATCAAACAACTCGTCATCGTCAATATGCCGATTTTTACTTTTGGTTGAAGCCGGGCGCCTTGTGCGAAAGCGTTTCGGATGCTCGCGTGGCGCGGGCTTCCCTAAAGATAATATCCCGGATGATTTCGTTGGGTCCGGCCGCCATGGAGCCCGCCACAGCGTCACGATGCAGCCGCGCCGCGGTCGCCCCTTCTATATAGGCGTTCGCGCCGCCAAAGCGCAGCGCGTCAAGAGCGGCCGCCAGTTCCAGTTCGCTCGCCTGAAGCTTAAGTGCGCTCGCCGCCGCCGTCTCCAGTTGGCCTACGCCTTGGCGCCGCCAAACCGCTTCGGCATAAGCCTCCAAGAGATACAATTGTGCGAGATGGTTGGCGAGTGGATGGCTGACGGCTTGATGATCGCCGAGGTTCCGTCCAGAAGCGCCTAACGTATTCGCCGCGTCGAAACCCAATTCTACCGCTTTGCGAGCTCCGCCCAAAGCTAGCGTGCCGGCCACAAGGCGCTCGAAATTGAGCGCTGGGATTAGCTGCGTGACGCCCATGTTTGGCCGGCCAATCAGATTTACGCGTTCGACCAAGCAGTCATGAAACGTGATCGTGCTGACGTCGGCGCTACGCCAGCCAAGCATTGGTTCAGGCGTGCATTCGACGCAACGGGGCGTATTCTCGATCACAAGGAAACTTGACGTCCCCAGATCATTTGTGCTTGGCGCGGGATTTGTCTTAACGAGCGTGATGAAGATATCGGCATGGCGGCCATTCGTGATAAAGCGTTTCTGACCGTTCACGCGCAGCGTGGTTGCGCACGCTCCTTCCGCCGTGCACGAGATGCGACGAAGGTCCGAACCGCCGTCAACTTCAGTGATCGCAAGTGCGGCGACGCATTGACCAGATTGGATCTGAGAGAGGAAACGCTTCTTGAGTTCGGGCGAGCCATATTTCGCGATGTAGTATGGAGCCATGAAGCCATTCACACCGATGGATGCGCGAATGCCCGCGAAACCAAGATACCCTAACTCTTCGAGCGCGAGGGCGCTCCGCCAGCTCTCAAGGCCAGTGTCCGGCAGACGCAACAGGCCGATTGAGGCGAGCTGCGTCCAAGCGCTTCTGGGGATATGGCCCTGATCTTCCCATACCTGAGCTTCAGGAAGGATGATCTGGGCGAAGGCGCTGCGCAAGCAGGCGCGATACGTCTCTGGTGTGGCGGTTAGCAGAATATCGCGTTGCACTCAGGCGTCCTTGATTTGGGCGATGACATAATCATCCAGAATGGAGGTGATCTCGCCGGGGATGTTAAACACCGCGTTTGGGGCGCCCGCAGCGGCCCAAACGCCTTTGCGTTGGGAAAGCGACTCGTCGACGACAACGCGTGTTTTCGTTGCGTGGCCCACCGGTGGAACGCCCCCAACTGCAAAGCCGATATTTTCCTTCACGTATTTCGCGCTTGCCTGCTTCACGTCTCCTCCGACCAACCGAGCAAGCTTGTGGGTGTCCACCTTGTCAGAACCGCCAACCAGCACGACAAGAGGAGACGCTTTTTCGCCACAGCGAAATATAAGCGTCTTGACGATCTGGGAGGTTTGGCAATTCAGCGCGCGGGCGGCATCCTCGGCGGTGCGTGTTGATCCCGGCAGCTCGATGACTGTCACGTTGGCGCCTTTTACATTGAGGACATTCTGGATCTTGCGCGCGCTTTTCTTGAGCGGCGCGCCCGGATCGTTCATGCCGGCCAAGAGTTTCGCGCGATCAATCTTATTCGTTTGCGTCAAGGGAAACTCCCCGTCATGGATGACGATCTTCGGCGTCATATAGGCGGGCAATTGAAGCTCAAGCGCGGCGGTTAGCGCGCCGGGATCTGGAGCGCCCTCTTTGGGGATCACAAAGGCGATCAGCTGCTTTTCGCCCGCAGGCGTCGTATTCACGGCGACAAAGCTCTGGCGAACCTGAGAAACCGCGTTCAGGTGATACGCGATTTCTCCTGGTTCGATGCGATGGCCATTGATCTTGAGTTGGTCATCGGCCCGACCTTCGAAAAGGATTTCGTTGCGATCAGACAATCGTCCGAGATCGCCCGTGTCATAAGCGAACGCCTTCTCACCATTGATCATGATCCGTTTGAAATAGCGCGCAGTTTTCTCAGGCGCATTCAAATATCCCGGTGAGACGCCAGGGCCGGTAATGTGAATCGCGCCGATTTCTCCTACGCCGCAGGCGCGCGTTCCATCCAGGATGTAGATCCCGGTTTTCTGGATTGGCGAGCCGAGCGGTATCTCTCCTCTGTCGGGGACGGCGTCGATGGGGTGAAAACTGGCGAAGGTCGTGCATTCTGTTGGTCCGTAGACGTTCACTACGCGCCCCTCGCCATAGCGCTTCACCGCCGCCGATATATGCCGGGCGCTGTGCGCTTCACCGCCGGTGAGGATCGTGCCAACCTTGTCAAGCGTCTGCGGGGCGACGTCAATAATGGTGTTGAATAACGCCGTGGTCAGGAAAAGGGCGTTGACTCGCCCCGCTTCCAATGCCTTTCGCAAGTTAGAGAGCGTAATTCTGCTATGGGGGTAAATCACGCAAGTTCCACCGTTCACCAGCGGCGCCCAGATTTCAAAGGTCGCGGCGTCGAAGGTGATCGGCGACAAGTGCAGGGTCACAAGCGGGCTCTTTTCAGGCAGGAAGACCATGTCGCGGACAAGGCGCATCACGCCCTGATGCAAGATGGGGACGGCTTTCGGCTTTCCCGTCGAGCCCGAGGTGAAATTCACGTAAATTACGTCATTTGATCTGATCGTCACATCGGGCGCGCGCCGCGCCGCGTCCAAGCTCGCCATTTCGATTAGCTGAACGTCATGCGGTAGCGTTTTGGCGCCATCGCTTAGCATAACGTTCGCGCCGGTCTCTTCAGCCAAAAGCGCAATACGAGGCGCCGGCCAGTCAGCGCCAAGGGGGACATAGATCGCCGCGCATTTCACCACGCCAAGCAAGGCGGCGACGAGCTCCATCGAGCGCGGGACATCCACCAGAACAGCGTTCCCCGCCCGCACTCCAGCTTGATAAAGCGCGCCTGCAATCGCGCCCGCGCGCGCATCCAGCTGCGCATAGGTCATCCAGTCTTTCCCGTTCCGTAGCGCCACACGGTCCGGAGTCTGGCGCGCCTGCGCCTCAAAGGCGGTCTTCACATCTTCCATGCCCGACGCATGGGCGACAAAGCCTCGGTTCAATTTTTCGTATAAGCGCTGGATTTCCGGAGTAAACTCAATGGAGTACATGAATCCCCCTTGGCCTTGGCGCTTCTCGAACTGTTTGGGGGTTGCGAATTGGCCGTTTATTGATGTTGAAATGCGGGCCTGCGATTTCTGAAAGAACGAAGCCGGATGCGTTATGGCCCGATAACAGGCGAGGCACGGGGAAATTTTGAGAGTGACGGGGACTGCGGTGGGCCGAAACGACAACCATTGGCGTGGCGAAAAGCTTCTCGTTTTCAAATTCTTGGGTCACCTGAAAGGCGAAACGGCCACCAAAGCGGTGAAAGAGGTGTCTGAGGAGCTCGTGCGGAGCTTCAAGCCAGTGCGTCAGCTCGGCGCGCCGCCGGTCCACAGGCGCGTTCCAATCTCGTGAGGGCGCTTCGCTCAGACGATGGCCGCGCCCGGAAACGAAGACAGCCATGATGTTCACCTTATCAGTGAAACCTTCCGCCCAGCTTTCATAAATACCCACGCCGCCTCTTGCGTAAGGCAAGCAGGTCAGCGTTCGCGCGTGGTTCGGCGGCGGGGGCGAGGCTTCGGTTGCCGGGATCATGCGCTTTATCGCGGTTTTCTTAAATTAGCGCGGATCGTTTCAGCAATCATCGACAGTCTTGGCCGCTCAAATAGGTCCGTTGGAGACAGCGCGCACTCCCCGTAAGACGCGTCCACCTTCGCGATGAGCTTGATCGCGGTCAGGGACGAGCCGCCAATTTCGAAGAAATGAGGATCGGCCTGCGCAAGGGGTAAGCCCAATTCGGCAAAGGCTTCGCGTAGCCAGATTTCGATATCGTTCACTTGGTCATACTTGGACATCTGAATACTCCTCTTGAATAGTTTAGTTGGTTAGGAATGGTTTGCCCGTAACGGTTTTTGTGTGGAAATGGTTTTGGCCAAAATGATCTGTCCCGGAGGTTTGCACGCAGCCGAACTTTTCCAGCGAGGCTTCGGCGCCGAATTCCTGCAGTCGATCTGAGTAAGGGTAGACGTTGACCGAGTTTGGCAGGTAACGGGCCGCATAGCCGAGCCGCATATCCGGGGTCTTACCCAGATGTGGGTGCGATGCGTGCATCAGCGTCGACCAGAAGATCACGAACTGACCCTGCTTCATCGCAATGGATTTTGCGTTGGCTTCATCTGGCTTGAAGTTTGGGTCAATTTGCAGCTGCCTGTAGTCGTAGCCAAAAAAACCGCGCTTCACTCCCCCTTTGTCGACTTTGTTGATCATCTCGGCGTTGTATTCCATCGGCTTGGATTCGTCGTAATTCATGCTTTTGTGAGATCCGGGAATGAATTGTAGACATCCCATTTCGATGGATGCGTCGGTGAAGGCGGTCCAGACGGTGATCGTCCCACCGAACTCGGCGTCTTCGGGCCACACAATCTGTGGATGTTTGGAGCCGGCGACGTTCGAGAAATTGTCGGCTTGGTGCCAGTCCGTACCTTCGTCGCCCGGATATTTGGGAAAAAACTCGGAACGCCAGCACAAGGTGTCCGGTCCTAGAATTGACGCAACGCGCCCCACGATCTCCGGGCGGGTGATGTGATCAGCCAGAAAATCGATGTCGAGGTGACGGTCATAGCTGGTTAGGTTTGTGCCGCCCGAGAGCGCTTTGGCTTGATCATAAATCGCGTTTCGAGTGTCGAGAAGTTGAGGCCTCAGCTTTTGCAAATGTCGCGCCATGTCCTGAGCCTCATAGAGGTTGAACGGCCCGATGTAGCCATTCTCGCTAAAGCGTTCCAGCTCATCTTCGCTGAGGGCGAATTGGGAGGCGGCGTTGGTATTCACCATTAATCTGTCCTCTGCATTCGAAGGTTGACACAAATGACAGATATTGAATCCTTTAAAAATAATTGGATACAATTATCTGGTAATGGACACGATCTTTGTCCATAGATAGATAGTCAATTAAAATTTTGGCATAATGGGTATAATGAATTGAGCGAAACAACGCGGATTTCAGCCCTTCGAACCTGCGAGATGATGCAGTATTCGATTGAAAATTTTATGCTTTTGAGCGCTGACGAACGCAGTCGCGCTGCGCGATTCCGGCAGCGGAAAGATCGCGACGATTTCGTTGCGGCCCATCTTCTGGCCAGGAGAATTGTTGCGGCGTTGTTGGGCTGCAGGTCATCGGATATCATGATCATACAGAGCTGCCCTATCTGTCACGGCCCGCATGGCCCCCCTCATGTGGAGGGCGTAGAAGGGGTTTTTGTGAGCTGGGCGCATAGCTCTGGGTTAGTGGCGGCAATCGCCGCATTTGCCCCTTGCGCAATCGATTTGGAAGCTGCCTCCGCCATTTGCGCGCCGTCGCCGGAGCCGGGAGATTTGGCTCGGCTTGCGTCGAGACAAGAAAAACAACACCTGAAGCGACTGGCGGAAGCCGGTGCGAGAGACGCCTATTCCAGTGCGTTTCGACAAATCTGGACTTTTAAGGAATGCCTCATCAAACTCGGTCGCCTTGATTTGGGGTGCCTGAGCGATCTCACGGCCCCGAGCGCCCCGGTTCACGACTTGAGCGTGAATGGTAAGGACGGGATGGTCCTTGGCGTCGATCGACTATTCTACTTCCGTATGGCGGGTGGGATTGGTTGCGCCGTCCTGAATGAGCCGACACGCGCTGAGTTCCTAACCTTCCCGGATCTAATGACGCCGACTACAAGAGCCGAGACGACGACAGGGTTTTTATGAGGTCGGTTTGAGTTGGCGTAACCATTCAAACCGGGCAAAAGATGTAAAAATTCGGCGGGTCCTGTGCAAAGAGCCTTATCCCGGAGGCATGTAGTTTCTGATATCTGCGATAGTCTTCTTGCGTCCTTGGCTTTGTTGCATCATGGTGCAGTTTTCCGCACAGCACAGGTGAACTAAATCTTGGCAAGATCAGCCGATCAGAAAGCGCTTCTCTTCAACGCGATAGCTAATTCTATTATCGCAGGCGAGCTTCTTCCTGAGGCCCCGCTGCGGCAAGAAGAGATCGCCGAAAAATACAATGTTAGCAGAATGCCTGTTCGCGAGGTCTTCAAAGATCTCGAAACCGTCGGTTTATTGCAAATCATTCCAAATAGCGGCGCGTTCGTTGCGCCTCTAAATTTGGAAGAATTTCGCGAGAATTACGAGATGCGCGCCGCCGCGGAATGTTTGGCGATCCAGAAAGCTATCCCCGAACTAAATAATCGCCAACTTGATGAAGCTCGCAAATTGGCTGAACAAATGCTCACCTGCGCCAGCCATGAATATAGCAATTTGAACAATCGGCTCCACCAACGGCTCTACACTCCATGTCAAATGCCGCGCCTTCTTGCCCATATTCACAGTCTGAATATCATCGCAGAACGTTATATTCGTTTGACGATAGATTCCTATGACTATTCCGAGCAATCAAACTGTGAGCATTTTATGCTGTTGGACGCCTGTGAACGTCGCGACCGAGAAACTGCGGTGAATATACTTTCAGCCCATATCATCAAAGCGGGAGCATACTTGGAGGAGAATTTTTTCAATAATAACGTCGATCAGACATTAAGTTTAGACACGGAATTTATAGTCAGAAAGTGATGCTCCGGGTTAGTGTGGCGCAGAGGAGAGGAGCTGTTGTCCCCCTCCCTCGATCAACCTCAATGGGGAGAGGTCCGTCACGCTTTAACGCCGTCTTTTGGTCAGCGGGTTAGCGCCGAAGCAGGTGGAGACCGATTATTTGGGCTCGGTTCACGGCGCTGCGCTGGAACATGGATATTGCCTGCCAGAAGCGGGGGCTGACAGGCAACTTATGCCGTGAACGCGATATTGAGTATCGTTTCAACAAGTCAAAGCCTTCGTGGACAAATGGACAGACGAGCGAATGGGTCTAAATGTTTCAGACCCTGGAGGCTCGTCAGGTTCATCCGCGCAGCAGGCGCATGGCGTTGGCGACCACCAGCAGCGACACCCCCACATCCGCCGCGATGGCGCCCCACATGCTGGCGAGGCCGAAGGCGGTCAGTCCGACGAAGAGCGCTTTCGTCGCCAAGGCGAAAACGATATTCTGGCGGATGACGTCCATGGCCCGGCGCGAATGGCCCACCAGCCAGGGAAGTTTGTCGATGTCGTCGCTCATCAACGCGATGTCGGCGGTTTCAATGGCCGCGTCCGAGCCCATGGCGCCCATGGCGATGGCGAAATGGGCGCGGGCCATGGCCGGCGCGTCGTTCACCCCGTCGCCGACCATGGCGACCACGCCATGGTTTTGCGTCAGCTCGTCAATGGCGGCGAGCTTATCTTCCGGCAATAGTTCCGCGCGAACGTCGTCAACGCCGACGGCGTCGGCGACGGCTTTGGCGGTGCGGGCGTTGTCGCCGGTGAGCATGACGATTTTGCGCACCCCCTGAGCGCGCAGCGCCTTGACGGCGCGCGCCGCCTCGGGCCGGATCTGGTCGCGCAGCTCGATGAGGCCCATGATTTGCGTCTCAAGACCAACGACCACCAATGTGTTGCCCGCGATCTCAATTTGATTGATCAAGCTTTGCGCCGCTGCATCCTTCAAGGGGGCGTTTGCGCCTGCGCCGCATTTTTCCGCCGCGAAACGGGGGGAGCCAAGCCAGATCGCGCCGCCTTCGTCCCCGGCGTTTCGCCCTTCGACGCCTTTGCCGGCAATGGCGCGGGCGTCCTCGGCGGGGCGGAACGTCACGTTTTCGCGTGCGGCGCGCTCCAGAATCGCCTTGGCCAATGGATGCGCGCTCCGCGCTTCCAGAGCGGCGGCTAGGGCGAGCAGGCGGCGCGGATCCGCTCCGTTCAGGGGGTGAAGACTGGCCACTTCCGGCGCGCCGAGCGTCAAGGTTCCGGTCTTGTCTATGGCCAGGGCTTGCAGTTTTGAAGGCGCCTCCACATAGGCGCCGCCCTTGATCAGCACGCCGGCGCGGGCGGAGGAGGCGAGGGCGGCGACGATGGAGATCGGCGTTGAAATCACCAAGGCGCAGGGGCAGGCGATCACCAGCAGCACCAAGGCGTTATAGAACCAGTCCGCCCAGTTTCCCCCAAGGAGCAGCGGCGGGGTTACGGCGATGGCCAGCGCCAGCGCCATGATCAAGGGCGTGTAAATTCGGGCGAATTTCGTCACCCATTGCTCCACCGGAGCCCGGCGCGCATGAGCGTCGCCCACCATCTGGATGATTTTCGACAGCACGCTGTCGCCCGCCGCCTTGATGGCGCGAATGGTCAAGGCGCCTTCGCCGTTGATGGTTCCGGCATAGACCGTGTCGCCAGTCTGCTTGGCCACCGGCGCGCTTTCCCCGGTGATGGGCGCTTGATTCACCTCGCCGGCGCCGGCGACGACCTCTCCGTCAAGGGCGATGCGCTCGCCGCCGCGGACGATGAACAGATCGCCGATGGCGACCTTCTCCGCCGGGAGGTCTTGCTCCGCGCCGTCGGCTCCGATCACTCGGGCCGTTGGCGGCGAAAGATCCAGAAGAGCGGCCACCGCGTTGCGCGCCCGTCCCACGCTCCAGCTTTCAAGAGTTAGGGAGAGAGCGAAGAAAAACGCCACCGTCGCCGCTTCAAAATACTCTCCAAGAGCGATGGCGCCCGCCACCGCAACCATCATCAGAAGGTTCATGTCGGGCGAGAGACGGCGCGCCGCCGACCACGCTTTGGGCGCCACTTGCCAGACGCCAAAGCCCACCGCCGTCATGAACAGGCCGATTTCCACTAAGGGCGTGGGGGCGTGACCGTGACCGGAAAAAAGATTGAGCGCGCCGGCCGCCCCTGTTTCAACCATGTGGAAGATCAGTCCGGCGAGCCAGAAGCCGGCGCTGAAGGCGGTGAAAAACTTTTGCCGCGCCAGATGGGCCGCCTGATCGGTCTCCGCGCTTTGCGGGCTCCATGGTTTCGCACTCATGCCGGTTGAGGCGACCAGCTTGAGGATGCGCTCATCGCTTACGGAAGCGGCGCCTGGAAGCAGGGTCATACGGGCGTTGAGCGCGTCGAAGGTCAATTTGTCGCTCCCGCCTACATGAGGGCCGACGACCTTATTCAGGATCGCCACTTCTTCCGCGCAGTCCAGACCGTTCACCCGGAAGCTGCGCCCTGCGGCGGGCGGCGGCGGCGCGGCAGAAGACGCCCCTGACCCTGACGCGCAGGATGTCTGGCCGCCGCCGCAACAGGCGCTCGCGCTGGAGGGGGCGTTTATACTCAAGCAGGGCCGCTCGCGCCCGGGGGCGGATTCATGGTCTTCTTGCGACATTGGAAATCCTTGGTGAAAATTATCTCACCCACAAGATAGGATCTCTAGCGGCTAGAGCTTCAAGCGAAAAATTACGCGGCGACGGTTTTCACCAAAACAGCCTCGCCAGCATGGGCGAGGCTGTCTTGTCACGCTTGGGCTGATCGTCGCGATCAGCTTTTGAAAGTATCGCGATAGGTCTCGCGCAAAACGTTCTTCTGTACTTTGGCCATGGTGTTGCGCGGCAATTCATCGATTGCGAACAGGCGTTTGGGCTGTTTGAAACGCGCCAGCTTGTCCTTGACCCCGGCCAGAATGCGCTCTTCGTCGAAGTCGGCGCCGGGGCTGGGAACCACCACGGCGAGAACCCCTTCGCCGAAGTCGGGGTGGGGAACGCCAAAGACGGCGGATTCTTTCACTCCTTCTTGCTCGTCCAGCAACAATTCGATCTCCTTGGGATAGATATTATACCCCCCGGAGATGATCAGATCCTTGGCCCGTCCGACGATGTTCACATAACCGTCGGCGTCCACCAGTCCCAGATCGCCGGTGATGAAGAAACCGTCGTCGCGGAATTCTTCCTTGGTTTTTTCCGGCATCCGCCAGTAGCCCTTAAAAACATTCGGTCCCTTGACTTCGATGACGCCGATTTCGCCTTGCGCCACCTCGTCGCCCGTCTCCGGGTCGCAAATCCGCAGCTCAACCTCCGGCAAAGGAAAACCGACGGTGCCCGCCCGCCGTTCGCCCTCATAGGGGTTGGAGGTGTTCATATTGGTTTCCGTCATGCCATAGCGTTCGAGAATGCGGTGACCGGTTCGTTTTTCAAATTCAACATGGGTTTCCGCCAGCAGCGGCGCGCTTCCCGACACGAATAGGCGCATATGGGACGTGAGTTTCTTGTCGAAGCGCTCATCGCCCAGAAGCCGGGTGTAGAACGTGGGCACGCCCATCATGGTGGTGGCTTTGGGCATGTTCTCGATCATGGCGTCAAGCTGGAACCCGGGCAGGAAGATCATGGAGGCCCCGGCCAGCAGGCAAACGTTGGTGGCGACGAAAAGCCCATGGGTGTGAAAAATCGGCAGGGCGTGCAGCAGAACGTCGTTTTCGTCGAAGCGCCAGGCGTTGATCAACGAGCGGGCGTTCGACAGCAGGTTGTTCTGGGTCAGCATGGCGCCCTTGGAGCGCCCGGTGGTGCCGGAGGTGTATAGAAAGGCCGCCAGATCATCGCCGGAGCGCGGGACGGTGTCGAAGTCGGCGGGCTGGTGGTCCGCCGCGTCGAGCAAAGCGCCGGAACCGTCGCTGTTGAGGGTGATGACATGGGCGCCGGCGTCCTCGGCCACCGGCGTCAGCGCGTTGAGATTGGCTACGTCGCAAACCAGAAGCCGGGGCTCGGCGTCGGTGACGAAATAGCGGACCTCCTCGGCGGTATAGGCGGTGTTTAGCGGCAGGAACACGGCGCCCGCCTGAACGCAGGCCGCGTAAAGCGCCAGAGCCTCGGCGGATTTATGCACCTGAACGGCGACCCGCTCCCCCGGCGTGACGCCTAAAGCTTGCAGGACGTTCGCCAGCCGCGCCGCTTGGGCTATGAATTGCGAATAACTCAGGCGCGTTCCGTCCGGCAAGTGCAGGAAGGTTTTTTCGCTTTTTTCATGGGGCGCGAATAATGCGTCGTAAAGCACATTGGCGTGCGCGCCGGTTTGTGAAGTCATGATCTTACGCCTTTTTCTGATTTTACGTCTGATGAGCCCGGCGCCTGGTGGAGTTGACGCGTGGCTCTGATGGGTCAGACATTTTCTTTCTTACGTTGCGCCCTGGAGGTTTTTTCTTGCGAGGCCCGGTGGGCGGCGGCCAATGCGCGGATGGCGCGGGTTGTGTTGACCTCGCGCTTTTGCGCATATATCTCGTGATTAGCTTCAACGGCCTTGAGGTCGTAAAGGTAGTTGACCATGACGCCAAGGGACTGGGCGCGGCCTTTGGCGGAGAGGTCGCCGCCGGCGTTGATTTGTTCAAGGCGAGCGCCATTGCCCAGATGAAAGCGGGCGACCGGATCAATGGGCTGGCCGTCGTCCCGTTTGGCCTCAATCAGATAGGTGGCCGCCAGAGCGCGCAGGCTGTCTCCCTGTTCTTCAAGACTTTCTGTCGATGGGTTTTGCAATAGTTGGGCGATGGGGTCGCCGGCGCGCTCTTCCTCGCTCGGCGCGTCGCTGTCTTGAGAAGCGCCACCGCTGCTTTTCAGCCATTTGACGAAGCCTGGAACCGGCGAAAGAGTGACGAAGGTCTTCAAGTTGGGTAGGGATTGAGACAGATCCAGCGCAACCTGTTTGATGAGGAAATTGCCGAAGGAAACCCCCGCCAGCCCCTTTTGGCAATTGGAGATGGAATAGAAGACGGCGGTGCTCGCCGTCTCTTGGCCGATCACTTCCCGGTTTTCCGCCAGCAGGCTTTGAATGGAGCCGGGGATGCCGTCGGTCAGGGCCACTTCGACGAAAATCAGCGGCTCGTCCGGCATGGCGGGATGAAAAAAGGCGAAACAGCGCCGGTCTTCCGGTTGCAGGCGCCGGCGCAGGTCGTCCCAGTCATCAATGGCGTGAACTGCTTCATATTCGATGATCTTGTCGAGAATATTCGCCGGCGTGCGCCAGTCAATGTGGCGCAGCACCAGAAAGCCGCGGTTGAACCATGATAGAAACAGATGCTGGAAGTCTAAATCAATGCGCCGGAAGGATGGCTCCTGTTTAAGCAAAGCAAGCAGGTCCGCGCGCATTTTCACGATCCGCCCCGTTCCCCCCGGAACCCGGTTGAGGCGGCGCAGCAATTCCTGCCGGCGCGGCTCCGACGCTTTCAAGACTTTAGCCAGAATCTGCGGATCGCGGGCTTCGCCATATGCGGCGCTGGCCGCGGTCAGCTCATGGGCGTCCAGATCGTAATGATCGGCGAGATGAGTGAAGAACGCGTGTTTGTCCGCCTCGTTCAGCTGTTCGTATCGGTCCAGAATCGCCGCCGCGATCCGACTGCCGGAGGCCTCTCCCCGTTCTGAAAGCAGGGCGGAGCACAGCTCCTCCATGGAGCGGTGATCATGGCTTGGAGCGCCGGAGACCGCTCGTTCAAACAACGAGGAGAGAATATCCTGAAGGAAATTGGTTCGCGTCATAACGGCGGCCCCATCACAAGCTCCGGCAGCCAGGTGGCGATGCCGGGAAAAATGCAAAGAAGCAGGATCGCCAGCACCATGCATCCTACATAGGGAAGGGATCCCATCAGAATTGTGCGCAGATGAATGTCTGGAGCTATACCATTGATAACATAGAGATTCAATCCCACCGGCGGCGTGATAAGCCCTACTTCCATATTGATGGTGAGCACTACGGCGAACCAATAGGGGTCGAAGCCGGCGCTGATGATGACGGGAAACAACACCGGCGAGGTCATGAGAATAACCGCGACGGGCGGCAAGAAAAACCCGGCCACCAGAAGGAAGATGTTGACGATGAACATCAGGACCCAGCGGTTGACGTCTAGCGCGCTGATCCATTCGGCGATGGACTGAGTGATGCCCAGGCTCGACATCATATAGGCGAACACGCCCGCGGCGCCGATGATGTAAAGGATCATGACGCTTTCGCGGGTTGAATCGCGCAGCACCGTCCAAATGTCTTTGAAATTCCACATGCGGTAGATGATGACGGCGATCACCATGCACAGGAGCGCGCCCACGGCCGCGGTTTCAGAAGGGGTGGCGATGCCGCCGTACATGGCGTAGAGCACCCCGAGAATGATCAGCAGGAAGGGTAAAACCTTCGGCAGAATTTCAAAGCGCTGGCGCCAGGAATAGTTGTTGGCGGACAGAACGTCGGCGGTTCCATGTTTGGCGGTGCTATAGATCGACCAGACCATGAATAGGGCCACCAGCAAGAAACCCGGCATGACGCCTGCGAGAAACAGTCGTCCGATGGAGGTTTCCGTGGCGATGCCATAGACGATCATGGTGACCGAGGGGGGAATGAGAATGCCAAGAGTGCCGCCGGCGGCGATGGAGCCGGCGGCGACGGTGTCCGGATAGCCGCGTTTGCGCATCTCCGGAATGCCCATTTTGCCGATGGCGGCGCAGGTGGCGGGAGATGAACCGGACATGGCGGCGAAGAGCGCGCATGCGCCAAGATTGGAGATCACCAGACCGCCGGGAACCCGGGTCAGCCAGCGGTCGAGGGCTTCATAAAGGTCCGCCCCGGCTCGGGTTGAGGCGATGGCCGCGCCCATGATGATGAACATGGGGATCGACAACAGAGCGAAGCTATGCAGCTCGCCGAAGAAAATCTCCGGCAGGAGGGAGAGAGCGCGGGCGCCGTCAAATACGACGAGGAAGCCGGCGGCGACGATCAAAAGTCCAGAAGCGACGGAAACGCCGGAAAATAATACGATAATGGTTGCGAGCGCGACAAAGCCGCCAAGAGTGAGGGGGTCCATCAATGCGCTCCCGTGGAGAGGTTCGGCTCGTGAATTTCAAAAGCTTCCGTCAGAAGATCCGCGATCAACTGCAGTAGAAAAAGGCCGAAGCCGATGGGCATGGCGATATAAGGAATCCAGAGCTTGATCGCCCAAACGGATTCGGACGACCATCCCCGCGCCCACGCCACGTGCCAGAGCTCGAAACCGTAGTAGAACATCACCGACGTGATGGCTATGGTGACCAGAAGGATGACGGTCATGAGAAACCTGCGCGGCTTTTCCGGCAGCATCAACGGCACGAGATCGACGTTCACATGCCCGCGCAGTTTCTGCACATAAGGGAGGCCGACCAAAGTGGCCCCGATCATCAGATAGATCACCGCCTCGGTTTGCCAGATGGTTGAAAGACCAAGGACGAAGCGAATGAAGATCATTTGGCAAGTGATGACGATCGAGGCGAGGATCATCATGGCGGCGAGAACGCCGCAGGCGCTTGAGATGAAGCCTATGGCGGCGATGAAGCGGGCGACGAGTGCGGCCGGCGTCCCGCCTTCCGGCGGTTTGGCCTGTGGCGATTTGACATGCGTCATGGAGGCTTGAATCCGGAAAATATGCAGATATCGCAGATGGATATAGGTCAACCGGACCGAAGGCGAGAGGCCATGACGGCCCGGTTGAACGGCGATTTGGGCTTATTTAACCGAAAGCGCCATATCGAGCAGTTGCTGCCCGTTAGGCGTGTCTTCGACGAAGGCCGGATAGGACGACGTCTTGGCCAGAGCCTGCCAGGCGTCGAACTCCTCCGCGGTCATGGGCTTGATTTCAACCCCGGCCTCCTTGAAGGCTTCGGCGGAAGCCGCGTCTTCCTTCTTGGCTTCCTCCAGATAATAGGCGGTGGCTTTCGCCGCTCCCGCTTGCAGCGCCGCCTTCTGTTCGTCGTTCAGGCCTTCATAGGTGGATTTATTCATCAGAAGAGGCTGATACATGAACCAAAGGGCCACGTCTCCGGCGGGCGTGTAGCATTTTGTCTGTTCGAAAAGACGGTAGGAGGCGAAGGAGGACGACGAGGTGTTGACCCCGGTCAAAACGCCGGTCTGCATGGCGTTATAGACTTCCGAAGACGCCATGGAGGCGATGGAGGCCCCCGCCGCGGCAAGCATTTGCTCGAAGGATTTGCCCGCGGCGCGAACGGTCTCGCCCTTCACGTCTTCCGGCTTGGTGATGCATTTGTCTTTGCCGGCGAAACCGCCCGCCAGATAGCCATGCACCAAGACCATGACGTCGTCTTCCGCCATGATGTTTTCCAGCTCGCCCATGAACGCGCTGTCGTTCATGCGCGCCGCGTGATCATGGTTTTTGATCAATCCCGGCATTAGGGTCAGGTTATAAGCCGGCTGTTGGCCGCCCGCGTAGGAGAGAGGAAACACAGTCATGTCCAGAAGGCCGCGGGACAAAGGCTTATATTGCTCGCGCGCCTTGAACAGGGAGCCTGACGGAAAAATTTTGATTTCAAGATCAACGTCGGCGGCGGCGACTTCATCGGCGACGATTTGCGCGACCTTATGGCGAACGTCATTGGTCGACCACTGGTGCGACAATTTCAATTCGGTGGCGGAGCTGGCGCTCACCATGGCTGTTGAAAGCAAAAGCGCGGCTGCGCCGGCGGTAAAAAATTTTCTCATGTTTTCCTCCCAGAGAACTCGTAGGAGGCGCTCTTTATGCTTTATACGTCCCCCCAACTTCCTCAAGTCTGCATTTATTGCATTCCAAGTCAAATTTTTTGTATACAATAATCTAGGTATTGTATTCCTGGTGGCCTGATGATTGGCGCTTATGATGGTTAAACCCGCAGATCGCATACGTGAACAGTTGGAGCAGGAGATCGTCGCCGGCGCGTTTTCCAATGGAGAACGGCTTGACGAGGTGACGTTGTCCCAGCGCTTTGATGTGTCGCGAACGCCTGTGCGTGAAGCTTTGCAGGCGCTGGCGGCCTCGGGTCTGGTGGAGCAAATTCCCCGGCGCGGCGTGTTCGTGCGCTATCCAAGCTTTATCGAAGTCATTGAAATGTTTGAGGTGATGGCCGAGCTTGAAGCCATGTGCGGCCGTCTTGCCACCCGGCGGATCTCAAAGGAGGGGATGAAGGCGTTGGAGGCGGCGGCGAGCGCTTGCGAGCAGGTGTTGGAACGCGGCGACACGGATGAATATTACCGTGAAAACGAGCGCTTCCATCATCTTCTTTATGAAGCCAGCGGCAATGCGTTTCTCGCGGCGGAAGCCTCGCGCTTGCATAAGCGCTTGCAGCCTTTTCGCCGCTTGCAATTGCGCGTGCGCGGGCGAATGGAGCAGTCCATGCGCGAGCATCGCGACATTCTCACCGCGTTTCACAGCGGCGATTGCGCCATGGCGGCGAAGGTCATGCGCGCCCATATCGCCGTTCAGGGCGAGCGGTTCAACGACTTCATGGCCACCTATAGCGCCGGTTGACCAAGACGGGGCGCAGTTAACGCGCCCCGCCTCCTTTCCTCACATATGGATTTGCAAATGCGGGCGATTGTCGCTCGTGCGCTCCCTAGTGGCGCCGTCGGGGCCCACAAGGCCGCGCACGCGAGAGCGATATGCGGAAAAGCTTTCAAAAGCGACCACGTCCACCGGCGCGTCGAAATCAATGGTCAGCCGGAACCAGCCGGGCCGGATCTTTTCGGCGGCGCGCACGGCGCCCTCGAACGGCTGTCCGAGATAACGTCCGCGCAGGCGATCCCCCGGCGCCCAGCCTCTCGTCGCCGTCATGGCGTTGATGGCTGCGCTGAAGCTGTTCCAGTCCTTGAAGCCGTGCTGTCGGGAGACCAGCTCCAGCGAGCGGCCATGACTGATTTGCGCGCCGTCCTTTGCGAGCTGGGCGCGCAAGTTTCTGGCGAGGCTTTTGGCTTCATGCAGATTTGGCCGGCGCGCGTTCATGGCCGCCTCCCGTCTTGGTCCGGATGCGGCGATGCGTTTGCGGCGCGGTGATGGGGGGCTATTGAAATGACAAGTTCAGGGATGGATGACATCGCCCTTCGTCCTCTTGTTGACATTTCGCAACAATTCAGAATGGGGCCCGCGTTGCCATCTGCGCGAAATGCGGAGAGGAATATTCTTAAAACGTCAGAGCTTCACCAAGACGGATATGTCAGCGGGCGGCGGGCGTCTGCAACCAACCCAACACATAGTCATTGGCGGGCGCGGGGTCAATACGCTCCTTTTCGCGTCCCAATCACGCCCCCGCTCGCGCCCCAATCATATGCCGGAGCAAAGCGCCTCTAGCGGTTAAACCCCGAGAAAAGGCCACGGGCCGCTAAAACGCCCCACGGGCAGCCAGTGGCTGAGAAAACTCGCGCCGCGCAGCTCGTGGAGCAGGAAGCCGCCGGGCTCCATCGTCAAGCTGTTTTCCGCGTCTTCGCGCTGGTCGAGGGTCACTGCGTGAGAGGTTCCCGGGCACACATGGCAGAGCCGCCCTTCGAAAAGTCCGGCGATGGCGCGGTGCAAATGACCGCAAATGAGGCGAATTTCGCCGTCATATCCCCTGATTGCGGCGGCGAGGGGGGAGGGATCGTTCAGCCGCTGCCGGTCCATGGTCGCCAGCCCGCTGTCGAAGGGCGGGTGATGAAAGCCAATGAGCGCCGGCTTGCCGCCTTGCTCCCGCAATTGGGTTTTGAGGAATAGTTCGCTCGCCGGCTGCATTTGTCCGTGCGCCGCCCCTTCCACCAGCGTGTCGAGGCCCAGAACGCAGAAGTCGGAGCCGTCATAGCGCCAGTCTATCGGTCCCTCGTCGCTCATCCAGTGGTGATCGGCGAAGGCCGCGCGCATGGTCTCGCGCTGGTCATGATTGCCCGGAACGGCGCGCCACGGCGTTTTCAGCGACGCCATGATCTGGCGAAAATGCTGATATTCTTCCGCGAGGCCATGTTCGGTGAGATCGCCGGTGACAATGACGAGATCGATGGGGCCGATGTGTCCGTCAAGGCGATTGATGGTCTCCACCGTTTCCTGAAGCGCTTTGGCGGTGTCGACTTTTTCATAGACGAGTTGTCCGCGTGGAGCGATATGGGGGTCGGAGATTTGCAGGATTTTTGTCATTATTAAAGGTCTTTATTTAAGGAGCAGAAGATCCTGAGGCGCGATGCGCAGGCGCAGGCGCGCGCCAATTTCCGGCGCTTTGCGAGCGTTTGAAAGCATGAACAGCGTGTCCGGAGCGAGGCCCCTCAGGCCGATGCGGTAATGGCCGCCGTTGAAAGCGATTGAATCCACCTCCGCCGACACGGGCCCTTCAGGGTCGAGATGAATATCCTCGGCGCGCACATAGATCTCTTCTCCCGCATGGGGCCGGGGCAGCTTGAGGACGCCGCCGGGCAAGCGCAACTCATCTTCCTCACAGTTTCCCTTTAACTCCATGGCTGCGCCGATGAAGCGGGCGACGAAGGGCGAGGCGGGGGTTCGGTAAAGGGCTTCCGGAGCGCCGATCTGGCGCACGCTGCCCTCGTTCATCACCGCGATGCGGTCGGCGATGCACATGGCTTCGCTCTGGTCATGGGTGACGAAAACGGCGGTGACGCCAAAACGGCGCAACATCACCGCCAGTTCGTCGCGCAAACTGTCGCGCAGAGCCGCGTCCAGCGCCGAAAGCGGCTCGTCCAGCAACAGAACGCGGGGCTGGGGCGCGACGGCGCGAGCGAGGGCGACGCGTTGACGCTGGCCGCCGGAAAGCGCGCTTATGGGCCGGGCCGCGTAGTCTTCAAGACGGCATAGGCTGATCATCTCATCCACCCGCCGCGTCAACTCCGCCGCCGACGTTTTGCGCACCTTGAGGCCATAGGCGATATTGGCGCGCACCGACATATTGGGAAACAGCGCATAGGATTGAAACACCATGCCGATGTTGCGTTTCTCCACGGCCACATTGGTGACGTCCTCATGGTTGAAGCGGATTTCGCTTCCCGGATCGGGACGCTCCAGCCCGGCGATGATGCGCAGCAAGGTGGTTTTGCCGCAGCCGGAGGGCCCCAGCAGAGAGAGGATCTCTCCCGTCTCCACGGTCAGGCTGGTCTGGCGCAGCGCGCGGGTTCCGTCAGGGAAGGTTTTGCAGGCGTTGGTGATCGTGAGCGTCATGACGCGATCCTTTGTGCTCTGTTCGACGCCCATTGCATCGCCATCAACAGCGGGGCGATCAACACGAAGAAAACAAGCGTGTAGGCGGAGGCGATTTCAAGGCGCATGGAGGCGTAGCTGTCCGCAAGACCTACGGGAAGGGTCTTGAGGTAAGGGGTGTGGAGCATCCATGTGAGGTTGAATTCGCCGATGGAGAGGGTGACCACCGTGAGCGCGCCAGCGAGGATGCCGGGCATGGCGGCGGGAATGACGATGGTGCGAAAGCGGGTCCAGGGCGAGGCGCCGAGGGTGGCGGCGCCTTCTTCGAGGGTCTTCAGGTCCATGGCCGTCAAAACCGCCAGAACGGAACGGGTCATGAAGGGAAGCGTGTAGAGCACGTGCCCCATTAAGATGAAGGTCCATGAGGTGCGGAAGCCTTTCATGGAGCCATAAAGCTGGAGCAGGGCGAGGGCCAGCGCCAGTCCGGGAATGGCCAGCGGCAGCGAAATGAATTCCTCCAACAAGCGCGACAGGCGTCCGGGATTGCGCGCGAGGGCGTAGGCGGCGGGCACGCCGATGAGCAGGGTCGCGGCCAGACAGGCGAGGGCGATGCCCAGAGAGAGAAAAATACTGCCGGCGTAAAGCTCCCACACCTCAATGAGCCATTTGAACGTGAGGCCTGAGGAGAGGCCGCGAAAATAATTTGACGTGACGCCGGCCAGAACCGACTGAACGGCGGGGACGATGAGGAAAGCCGCCGTCAGCAAAGTGACGGACAATTGCAAGGCGCGCGATAGTTTCATGTCAACCGCCTCCCGCGACGGCGGCGCCGGAGAAGCTGCGCGCGGCTAGAAGGATCGCCCATGTGATGATCCCGAGGAAAACGGAGAGGGCGCAGGCCATGGCGATGTTCCCCGACAGGGTGAATTCGGTGTAAATGACCATGGGCAGGACGTCGATGTCGGTGGCGAGGGTGAAGGCCGTGCCGAAGGCGCCCATGGCGGTGGCGAAGGCGATGGCGCCGGAGGCCGCCAGCGAAGGGCCGAGGCCGGGCAAGATTACGTCCAGAACCACCCGGCGCGTCGGCGCGCCGAGGGTTCGCGCCGCCTCCTCCAGAGCCGGATCAAGCTTCTCCACCGCAGCCATGACCGTGAGCAAGACGCGGGGAATGGAGAAATAGAGATAGCCGAGAAAAAGTCCGGTGAGCGAATAGGCGAAGACGACGTGGCCGGGCAGAAGCTGGTTGAATAAACCTTGGCGCCCGCCCAGAAGGATGATCAAAAAACCGACCACCACGCCGGGGAAGGCCAGCGGCAGGGTCAGGACCGAGAGCAGGGCCGCGCGCCCGAAAAACTGGTTGCGGGCGAGAAACAGTCCGGCGGTGGTGGAGATGGCCACCGCGGCGGCGCTTACGGCCAGCGACACCAGCACCGTGTTGACGAGAGTTGTGAGATAGCGTGGTTTTTGCAGTATCTGCAAATAGATGTCCCAGCCGGCCGCGCTTTCGCCGGAGGCGCTGATTAAACGCGCCAGCGGCAGAGCGAGAAAGGCGATGGCGAAAATCGCCAGCGGCAGCAGGCAAAGAAGAATGAAGGAGCGGTTGGCCATGGGAGGGTCCGGGTGGTCGCCGTGGGCAAGGAGCCGGGGACGAAAGTCGCCCCCGGTCGAATTGGAGTTTTGGATTATTTTACTTCGTTCAGATAACGCTCGCCGAAGCCGGCCTGCGCTTTCTCCATTTCAGCGTAATCGACGGCGACCGCGCGCTCATAGTCGCTCGCCGGCAGGAATTTCGCCGCGACTTCCGCAGGCAGCTCAATGGGGCGCGCCGGCTGCAGGTAAGCGTTGGTCCAGATCGCCTGTCCTTCGTCGGAGAGGATGAAGTCCAGAACCTTTTCGCCTTGGGCCTTGTGAGGGGCGCCGGCCACGAGGCTCATGACGTAGGGCACGCGAACGGAGCCCTCGCAAGGCAGAACGAACTCGAAATTGCCCTCTTCTTCATATTTGCCGCGATAGGCGTTGAAGTCATAATCGAAGAGGATCGGAATTTCGCCGGAGACGACCCGGGCGTAGGAGGTCTGTTTGGGAACGATGGGGTCGTTCTTGGCCAGATCCTTGAAAAAGGTGATCGCCGGGTCGAAGTTGGTCAAATCGCCGCCGAAGGCCATATTGGCGGCCACCGCGCCGGCGTATCCCACGAACGCGGATGAGGGGTCGAGATAGCCGACCATGCCGCGGTATTCAGGCTTTTTCAGATCCGCGAAACATTGCGGCACGGGCGCGCCGCCAAGAGCGTCGACGTTGACGAAAAGACCAAGGGTTCCATAATGGACGGCGAACCACTTGCCTTCCGGATCTTTCAATCCAGCTGGAATGTCGTCAAAACCTTCCGGCTTATAGGCTTCCACCAAGCCTTGAGCGCCGGCCTTGATGCCGGTGGTGACGCCGTAATAGGCCACGTCCGCCACGGGATTGTCTTTCTCCGCGATCAATTGGCTCATGGTTTGCCCGGAATTTTTGTTGTCATGGGGCAGCTGGATGTCGAGCTTCTCGTCGATGGCTTCGAGCATTGAGGCCCAATCGGCCCATTGTGGTGGGCAATTGTAGCAAATCGCGTCCTCAGCCATGGCTGGGGTGGCGGCGGCCATTGTCATGGCGAGGGCGAAGAGTGTAGGTTTCATGAAGGCTGCTCCTGAAGGATTTTGGATGCTTTGGGGTTGCTGTGTGATGACGGAGAAGTTGCAGCTTCTCCGTCATCCGGTTGTCCGGCCGCCGGGGGTGAAATGCTGCCCCCGGAGCGGAAACGGAAGGTTTGCGAGGGATTGGGCCGCGGCGGCGGCTCATTCTCGGTTAGATGGGCCAAAACGGTGGCGGCGGCGCCTTTTCCTAGGGCCGCGGGGTCGGTGGCGATGGTGGCCAGATTGGGATCCACCATCAGGCCGGACTTGATGCCGTCGAAGCCGATGATGGAAATATCGTCTGGCACTTTTTTGCCAAGGCTCGTGGCGGCTTTCATGGCCGCCAGAGCCAGATAGTCATTGGAGGCGAAAATACCCGTTAGCCGCTGGTTGTCATTGAGCAAGGCCCCCAACAACTTGAGAAGGTCGCCTTCTTCCTCTTCAATCTCCAGCAAGACCGGGCGGCGCACGCCCAATGCCTCGCAGGCGGCGAGAAAACCCTCATAGCGTTCCTGTGAACGGTCGGAGCGGTGAAAGCGCAGGGCGAGAAATCCCATATGCCGATGTCCAAGGCGCACGAATTCGCCGGCCGCCGCCGCCGCCGCGCCGTGGTTGTCCACGCTCCATGCGGCAAAACCCGCCACAGGATGATTGTAGACAAGGCAACAGGGAACGTTTCGGCGGCGTATCATTTCCAGTCCCGGGCTGGTTCGCGCATTATTGACGGTGACGATCAACCCATCCACCTGCTTGGCGAGAAGGGTTTGAATCGCTTGGGTCTCGCGCTCCTCGTCATAATCCGAACAGGCGAGAATGAGCTGATATCCCGCTTGCAACGCCTCGTTTTGCGCTGCTTGCACCACTTCGGCGAAAACCGGATTGATGAGCGAGGGAACCAGACAGCCGATGGTTCGCGTGCTGCTGCTTTGGAGGGAGCGGCCGAGGGCGTTGAATTCAAACCCCAGATCCGTTGCGGCGGCGAGAACTTTTTCCCGGGTTTTCGCGCTGGTGGAGCCGCGTCCGTTCAAGACCCGGCTGACGGTGGCGATGCCGCAATCCGCCCGTTGAGCGACGTCTTTTATTGTGGGCGCGCGGGACATGGCGGTCTCAAAGGCTCGAGCTGGCTTATCCAGAGGCTATTGGATAGCTGTTGGAAACGTTTCCAGAGCTACATAAAGCCATCGCATGTCGGTTTGATGAAACTTGCGCGTCAGAGGGGTGAAATTGAGGCTGAAAGAGGGGCGTGAAATTGGCGAATGAGCTGGCGATGACGCTGGCGATGACGCGCGCGATAATTATTGAATACAGACAAGAATTGAAATTGATCTTGTCGATCAACTTTGATTTTATGCGCAGATGAATTAATTGACGCAACGTCACATAGGCTGCGGCCTGTTCTAGAATATCAAGGAAATTTTCATGTCGACGCTTGCTTTCTCCCGCCGCCGCTTTCTCGCCTCCGTCGCTTGCGCCTTGGCTCCCACGCCGCTGTTGGCTCAAGAGCTGCCACCGGGACGCACGCCCGGTGTCGAGGCGCCTCAGGAACAGATTCTGGCGGCGCTCGCGCGCCTCGATTCGATTGTGGAGGACATCCAAATCCGCAGCGGGGTTCCCGGTTTGGCGGTTGGGGTGGTGTATCAAGGCGAGACCGTTTACGCGAAGGGCTTTGGCGTGAAGAGCGTGGACGAAGAGGGCGAGGTGACGCCCGGCACCGTGTTCCAGCTGGCTTCGGTCTCCAAATCCATCGGCGCCACCGTGGTGGCGCGGCAGGTGAGCCGCGGGGTTGTCTCTTGGGACAGCCGCATGAAAAAGCTTCTGCCCTGGTTCTCCCTTTCTGATCCGGGCGTCAGCGCGCGCTTGACCGTTGGCGATCTTTATAGCCACCGCTCGGGCCTGCCCGCCCATGCGGGCGATGACCTTGAGGATATCGGTTATGGTCGCCAGACCATTCTTGAGCGTTTGCGTTTGCAACCGCTCACTCCCTTCCGCGCCAGCTACGCCTATACGAATTTCGGCATGACGGCGGCGGCGGAGGCGGTGGCCCAGGCGTCGGGAACGAGTTGGAGCGATCTGGCTGAAGAGGCGATATTCGCGCCGCTTGGCATGGACAGCAGCAGCGCGCGTTTCGCTGATTTCATGGCGGAGGAGGACCGCGCCGTTCCCCATTACCGCACCGAGGGCGGCTTCGCCCCGCTCTTTCAGCGCCAACCCGACGCCCAATCTCCCGCTGGCGGCATGAGCGCCTCGGTCAACGACATGGCGAAATGGATGAAAATGGTCTTGGCTGGCGGCGGCGAACTTCTCTCTCCAGAGGCCTTGAGGCCCGCGCTCAGCCCGCAAAGTTTCTCCCATCGTCCCGGTTCGCCCGACGAGCGCGCCGGCTTCTATGGGTATGGTTTCGAGATTAATGTGGAGCCCTCCGGCCGCGTGAGATTAAGCCATTCCGGCGCTTTTGTCTCCGGCGCGGGCACATGTTTTTCCCTTATCCCGTCTTTGGAGCTGGGGATCGTGGTTCTGTCCAACGCGGCGCCGGTGGGAGCGGTTGAAGCCATCGCCGCAAGCTTTATGGAACTGGCCCAGACAGGGGAAATAAACCGGGATTGGATCTCCGGTTATGGGCCTTTGTTCCTGCCTTTCTACAAGACGCTTGGCCATACGGCGGGAGAGCCGTTCCCGGCCGCGCCCGCGCCTGCGCCCGCGCCCGCCTATTTTGAAGGGCGCTATGGCCACCCCTATTTTGGCGAAGTGGAGGTGCGCCGGGAAGGCGACGAGCTGATTTTGTTCGTGGGGCCGAAGGAAATGCCTCTGCCGTTGGAGCATTGGGACGGCTCGGTGATGGTGTTCGATCTGACCAATGAAAACGCTCCCCTTGGATCACGCTCCACCGCGGCGTTCTCCGGCGGCGCCGAGCAAGCCGAATTCCTGGAAGTTGAGCTCTTCGTCAAGGATGGACCGGCGCGTTTCCGCAGACTTTAGAGCGTTATTCTAAAGCATGGTGAGGATGGTGCGCCGGTGGCTAGTTTCGCTGTGAACGTCTGATCATTGGAAGCCGCTCGCCATCATTGGATGGGATGAACTCTTTCGATCAGCTGTCCGTCGGCGCGAAAAGCGATTGGCGAAGCTGGACTTGAAGCGCGCCAATTGTATTCGTTAATTAATCTGAACGCGCTCGGTCCGTCAGGTTGAACGCATTCCCTCCAGATCACCCCCTATGTGGGAGCGATCTGGAGGGTTTGTTCGTGTCAGAGCTCTACGGGATGCTCTGGCGCGGCTTGCACCAGTTGGGATTCCGGGGACTGAACGAGGTTAAGGTATCGCTCGAACTGAACGAGAATGTCGGCGATCAATTGGTCGCGGGTCATGCCCATGACGTCATAACCGCGCACGCCGTTGGAGAAATAGGTCCTGGCTTCATACCGGTAGTCCGATTTGGTGGCGCCTATGGTGGAGAAGGACGGTAGCCGGTGAGAAGCGACGCTGACGCCATAGACGAAATCGCGACCTTCTTCCGCGTGGGAGCGCAGCTCCACGGCGCCGGTTTCCTCCACCAGAACCTCCGCCGAACGACCTCGGGCGATGAGCTCCTTGGAGATTTGCTCGAGGGCGGGGTGGACTTCCGTTTTGATGAACCGTTGAATTTCCTTCTCGGTTGGAGCGCGTAGGATCAACGCGAGACGCCGCTGCCATGTCAGGCCGGAGGCGGGTTGGGCGGCGGGCGGAGCGGCGATGGAGGCGGCGGCCCTTTGTTGGGCGACGTCGGCGCGCATGCCTTTCACAAGACCCCAGACCAACATCAAAATGACTATGGTGAAGGGCAATGCGCTGGCGATGGTCACCGATTGCAAGGCGCCCAGCCCCCCCGCCAGCAACAGCAGCGACGCGGTCACCCCCTCGAAGGCGCACCAGAAAACCCTTTGGCCGGTGGTGGTTTCAGATTCGCCGCCGGCGGCGATGGAGTCCACCACCAGCGAGCCGGAATCTGAAGAGGTGACGAAGAACACAGCCACCAAAATCACCGCTAACGTGGAGGTCAGCGCCGGCATGGGCAGATATTCAAAGAAGCGGAACAGTCCGACGGAGACGTCCGCCGCGACAGCCTTGCCCAATTCACCCGCCGCGACGCCGGTGTCGATGAAAATCGCCGTGTTGCCGAAGACCGTCATCCAGAAAAAGGTGAAGCCGGCGGGGATGAAAAGAACTGCGGTGATGAACTCGCGCACCGTGCGGCCACGGGAAATGCGAGCGATGAACATGCCGACGAAGGGGGACCAGGAAATCCACCAGGCCCAGTAAAACAGCGTCCAGCCATCGATCCAGGGCGTGGGCTCATAGGCGTAAATATTGAAGGTGCGTAGCACGAATGAATCGAGATAGAGGCCAATATTTTGAACAAAGTCACGGAAAATCGCCGCCGTGGGGCCAACCATCAGTACGAACAGCATCAGAAGGATGGCGATGATGAGATTGGCTTCGGAGAGGATGCGCACGCCCTTGTCCAGACCGGTGACCACGGAAATGGTCGCCAGAGCGGTGATGACGGCGATGAGCGGCAATTGAATTTCAAGGCTTATCGGCAGACCAAAAAGATAATTAAGGCCGGAGTTAATCTGGCTGACGCCTAGCCCCAGGGATGTGGCGATGCCGAAAACGGTGCCGACAATGGCGAAAATATCCACCGCATGCCCAATCGGCCCGTTAATGCGCTCCTTCAGCAGAGGATAAAGGCCGGAGCGAATTGTCAAAGGCAGATTATAGCGATAGCCGAAATAGGCGAGGGACAGGCCCACCACCGCGTAAATCGCCCAAGCGTGGATGCCCCAATGGAAGAAGACGATGGACATGGCCTCGCGTGTGGCTTCGATGGAGCGCGGCTCTCCCGTGGGTGGTTTCATGAAGTGGGTCATCGGCTCGCCCACCGCGTAAAACATCAGGCCGATGCCCATTCCGGCGGCGAAGAGCATGGCGATCCAAGACGTGAACCGGAAATCAGGGGTTGAATCGTCCGGACCGAGCTTGAGCTGCCCATTTTTTCCCATGCACAACAGCAAAACCGTGATGAGGAAAATCCCTACCGAGAGTAGATAGAACCAGCCGAAACTGGCCAGTATGCTGGATTGCATGTGACCAAAAAAGGCGCCGGCCTGGTCGGGGGCGATGACGCCCACCGCAAGAAACAGGCAAATAATCAATACCGATCCAAAAAAGACCGGCGGATTGATGACAAATGGTTTGAACACTTCAATTCTCCAATGTCGAGCCAAGGAGGTGACAGCTTTAACGCGCGGCGCGACACCTTGTCGTCAGGGGCGTCAATCGTGAGGTTGAAGGCGCGAAACTATCTCTGAGGAAGAGAGGAGGACCATACGCGCCTGTTAAATTTATTTTATAGATATCATAGAGAACTTTATACGTCGATATCATTATGTTTGAGATAAATTTGAAACGCTCTGATATTTGAAGGACATTTTTAATCTTCCTCTCGAACTGCGTGCGAGAGTTTTCTCGTTAAGATTGATAAACAAGAAATTTAAAGTATTTATATTTGTAAATAATATGTCATATCGTTCTTATTAAAGAATAATACTAATTTATACATAATTTTTACTTTAAATTAAAGTGCGAGATTTCTTTTATTTATTTGAAAGACTGCAGTTTTGAGAAATTGGAATTCGCTTCTGAGCAGGCGCGCACGCGGGCTTTCATCTAAAATTATTAAATGAAGTAAATAGGCTATCGCCCTAGGGCGGGCGGCGCGGTTTCGCACAAAATCTGAAATGTCGCCGATATGTGATTTATGTCAAATAACGCAGAGCGAAAAAGGGGTTTAATCGTAAAAGTTTACATCATAAGTTGTTAAACGCTTTGTTTTTAAATATTTTTTTCATAAAGTGACGTTAGGGAAAATAGGGAAAAGCATAAAGTTGTAAAATAGACTTTTATGTGAGCGCAGGCCGTTGTGATCGCCGATGAGGCGCTCTCTATCAGGCTATGGGGATTGTCGATGAATGGCGGCGTTTTAATAAGGACGGGAGAGCTGTTATGAGTGATGCGAAGCAATCTGCGATTGCGAACCGTTTGGCGATTGAAGGCGGAAGTCCGGTTCGAACCGAACCGTTGCCTTGGGAGCTTCCCGGCGCTCACTGGATTGGCGAAGAGGAGCGCGCGCTTGTGGAGCGCGTGGTTCTGGCGCAAAGTCCTTTCCGCTTTTATGGTCCGAACCCGCAGCATATGGTTGAAACGCTGGAGAGCGAATGGCGTGAGACTTACGGCCATCGCCATGCGCTGGCGGTTTCTTCGGGAACCGCGGCGCTTTCGATCGCTCTTTCGGCTTTGGCGATCGGCCCCGGGGACGAGGTTCTTGTGAGCGGCTATATGTGGGTGAGCTGCGTTTCCGCCATCGTGCGCGCCGGCGCCATTCCCCGCCTTGTGGATATCGATGAAACATTCTGCATCGACCCGCAGGATATGGAGCGCAAAATCAATGAGCGCACCCGCGCCGTTTTGCTGGTGCATATGAGCGGCGCTCCGGGCAATGTTCGCGATATCGCCGCCATCGCCAAGAAACATGACATTCATCTTATCGAAGATTGCGCTCAAGCGGCCGGCGCCAGCCAGAACGGCGTCCCGGTGGGCCGCTTCGGCGATATCGCCACCTTTAGTTTTCAGCTCAACAAGAACATGACCGCCGGCGACGGCGGCATGATCGTCGCCAATGACGATGAGCTTTTCCGTCGGATCGTCGCGCTCCATGATCTGGGTTATGCGCGCAATGACGCCGGGCGTTTGGACACCAGCGACGAGACTTGCCAATTATGGGGAATCGGCGCGCGCATGTCAGACCTCGCCGGCGCCATGGCGCTGGCGCAATCGCGTAAGCTGGGGCAAATCACCGGGGCCATGCGCTCGGCCAAATGGCGCATCCGCGAAGCCTTGGCGGACATTAAGCAAATCACCTTCCGAGAAATTCCCGACCCCGCCGGCGATAGTGGTCCTTTCATGATCACGACGTTTCCCGACGCGGATATTTGCGCGCGTTTCGTCGAGGCCCTGAAGGCGGAGGGGCTGCGCGGTCCGGCCGGCTCCTTGAGCTGCGTCTCCATGCGCGAATGGGGGCTGCATTGGTATTTCAACATACCCAGCCTCACGGGCAAGCGCTCCAACAGCCGCGACGGGTTTCCCTGGACCCATCCGTTGAACGCTTTCGCTGAAGAAATCGACTACCACCGCGGCGCCTTGCCCAAATGCGATGATTTGCACGACCGTTCATCGTTGCTCTCCATCGCCTCCAAGCTATCCGACGAGGACGTGGACGACATTATTCTCGCTTTCCGCAAAGTCGCGCACGCCTTGTTTAATCGTTGAGTTGTGAGGAAAAATGCCTAATTTATCTTCAATCCTGACGTCCAATCCATTTGCGATTTCCAAGGCGACCACCAATATCGACGTTCTTGTGGTGGGTTCCGGCACCGCCGGCGTCACCAGCGCCATCGAGTTGGCGCGTAAAGGTCTCTCCGTCGTCATTCTGGAGGCCGGTCCCTTCGTTTTGCCCAGCCATGTGGGCTCCACTCCTTTCCGTAGCCGCAGCGATTTGGCGCCGGAAATCCATAATCTGGTGCGCTATAGAACCGCTTGGACGGACCGGGAGCATTTCCGGGAAGACGTCGCCTGTCCTTTGAACAGCGACGCTTGGTCGGCGGTTGGCGGGCGCACCCTGTTCTGGGGCGGCTGCACGCCGCGGTTTTCTCAATGGGACTTCGCCGATTGGCCGTTTGATTATGAAGATTTCGCCGCTTATTACGAGCAGGCGGAAGATCTGATGCATGTCTCCGGGCGCAGCGAGAAACGGCCGCCGTTCTTCCGCGGCGAGGCTCAGGACACGATTTTGCGCCGCTTGGCGGAAGCGGGCATCAAGGGCGAGCACGCGACTTTGGGCGTTGACACGCAGGAGCCGCGCAATGGGCATATCCCTCGTGGTTTCGACTGCGCCGCCGATCGACTGCTGCGCAGCGGGCTCATGAGCCGGGAGGTGGCCCGGGGCCGCATCGTTCTGGTTCCCGACACCATCGTTGAGCAAGTGGATCACAATGGCTCGAAAGTCACCGGATTGATCATTCGCGGCGCCGAAGACGAGCGCCGTTACCGCCTGACCGCGCGTCATTACACCCTCGCGGGCGGCGCGATCCAGTCAACCCGCTTGGCGCTGGCCTCCGGTTTGAAAGAGCTCCATCCCCACGTAGGCTCTTATATCGCCGATCATCTGTTTATTCAGGGGCTTTTCAAGCTGAAGGAGCCGTTGAAAGAGCCGATTTACGCCTTCATTCCGCCGACGGAAGATCGTCCCTATCATATTCAGCTTCAAGGGCCTTTCGCGGAGACCTGGTATTCTCCTTATCATGCGACGGTGTGGCTCGATTGCGATCCGGAGGGATTGTATTTGCTGGCTTATTGCTTTGGCGTTGGCGAGGCGGTGGAAAGCAATGAGGTCACTTTGCGCACGCAAAAGAGCGACGGCCCGGGCGACATGGGAAAATACGCGGTTCTGGCTGATAGAACCGCCAATGACTTGCGCATTCTTGACGAAATGGCGGCGTTTCTGCCTCAGGTGGCCGAGGGCGTTGGCGCGGAGCTGGTGCGTAGTCAGGTCAATGCGCCGGGTTCGGCGCTTCATGAAATCGGCGGTCTTCGCATGTCGGCCGAGCCCGGCGAGGGCGTGACCGACACTTATGGGCGGTTCTGGTCTTTGCCCAATCTTTCGGTCGCCGATTCCGCCGCCTGGCCCTCCCAAGGGTCCGCCAACAGCTATTTGACCATCACGGCCTGGTCTTTGCGTCATGCTCAAGGCGTGGCCGACAGCCTCGCAGATAAAGGATAAGTCATGCTCTTTCGTCTGGTGGCGTTGGCTGCTTTGTTCGGCTTTTTGTTTGGGTTTGACGAAGGCGTTATCGCCGGCGCGCTCCCTTTCATCACCAATACTTTCGATATTTCGACCACGGGCGAAGGTTTCGTCACCGCGGCGGTTCCTCTGGGGGCCGTCGCCGGCGCGATTTTGGCGGCCATGTGGGCCGACAGTCTCGGGCGCCGTTACGTGCTTATCATCTGCTCGATGTTGTTCGGCGCCGGGGCTATCGCCAGCGGGCTGTCCAACGGCGAGACCTTTCTGACCATTGCGCGCCTTATATTGGGCGTCGCGATCGGCGCCTCCGCCATGGCGGCGCCTATGTTTCTGGCCGAGCTCGCCCCCGCCCGCTACCGCGGCGCGGTGGTCTCCGCCTTTCAGCTCATGATCACCGTAGGGATCTTGTTCTCCTATCTGTTGGATATGGTCTTGGAGCCCTTGGGGGCGTGGCGCTGGATGCTGGGTCTTGGGGCCGTTCCCGCCGTTGTGACCTTGATCGGCATTTACTTTGCGCCGGAAAGCCCGCGCTGGCTCGCCGCCAATGGGCGCAGCAAGGAGGCCGAGGCCGTCATCGCCTCGGTTCAACCTGAGCTGAGCGCGGAGGACGCCAAAAAAATCGTTGGAGAAATCGAAGCCACGCATTCCTCCGGCGCGCCGACGGCGGATTGGTCGGTGTTTCTTTCCGACAAGATCAAGCCCATAGCAATTTTCGCCATCACCGCCTTTCTGCTGCAACAGGTCAGCGGCATTAACGCGGTGATCTATTACGCGCCCACGATTTTGGGGCACGCTGGCTTTGACGGCACAAGCACTCAGCTCGCCGCCACCGTCGGCATTGGCGTCGTTAACGTGTTGATGACCGTGGTCGCCATGTTCACGGTGGATAAATTCGGCCGCCGGCCCTTGTTCATTCTGGGCTTTATCGGCACGGCTTGCAGTCTTGGGGTCATCGCTGTGGCCATGCAAGGGAGCGGCGACGGCATGGCCTCTCTCGCTCTGGCTGGTCTTTTCGCCTATATCGCTTTTTTCGCCGTCAGTCTCGGGCCGTTGCCATGGCTTTACATGTCTGAATTGTTCCCGCTGGCCCTGCGCTCCAAGGGCATGGCCATGGCTTCCGTGGCCAATTGGTCGTGCAACTTTGTCGTGGTGTTTCTTTTTCCCGTGGTGGTTGGGGCTGCGGGGGCTGCGGCGACATTTGCGATTTTCTGCGCCTTTTGCGTCTTCGGCGCGATCTTTGCCTGGAAATACGCGCCGGAAACCAAGGGCGTCAGCCTTGAGGATCTGGAGAAGCGGACCGCTACGGCCAAGGCATGAGCGCTTTAAAGCCTGATGTGGGGCCATTGCCCTTCGCGCTTTGCAGGGTCGCGGTCGTGACCCTGTGCGGCGGCTTGCTGTTTGGTTATAGCACGGCCAGCATCGCCGGCTGGCTGGAACCTATCGCCGGCGAATATGGTCTGGGTCTTTCCCAGCAAGAATATTTCACCGGGTCGCTGGTGTTTTGCTGTTTTCTGGGAGCGGCGGCGGCGGGGCCGTTGGCGCGCGCCTTGGGGCGGCGAAAAACCTTGGCCTTGGCTTTTTTGCTCGCGCTGGCGGGCTATGGGCTCACGAGCCTGCATCCAGACCTCTTTTGGCTGGTGGCGGCGCGCATGCTTATGGGGTTGGCGGTTGGCCTGTCGTCTATGGCCGCGCCCATGTACGCTGGGGAGGCGACGGCGCCAAAAAATCGCGGCGCGGTGGTGTCTTTGTTTCAATTGGCGGTGACGCTTGGCATTTTGGCCGCCTACGCGGGACCTTTGATCATGACTGATCCGGCGGCTTGGCCTTTGGCCATTGGCGGTGGGGGAATGATCGCGGTGGCGGGGCTTTTGGCGCTGGCGAGCGTGCCGGAAAGCCCGGTCTGGCTGGGCGGACGGGGAGAGAAAGAAGAGGCGGCGCGGACGGCGCGCGCTCTGGGGTTTGACTATGAGGCTCCGCCTGCGCGTCCGGCGGCGACGCCGGATTTTCGCGCGCTTGTGAGCCGGGGCGCCACCATGTCGGTTCTTATGCTGTGTTGCGGTATGTTTATCTTGCAAAACCTCAGCGGCATCGACGGCATACTTTATTACGCTCCGTCGATCTTCATCGAGCTTGGCTTCGCCCCCGGGGTGGCCGCTCTTGGCGCCACATTCGGTCTTGGCCTGATCAATGTGGCGGCCACGGTGGTCGCCATCGCTACGGTGGACCGCCTGGGTCGCCGGCCTCTGGCTATTTACGGCGCATTGGTCATGGTGATGGGCCTTTCGGCCGTCGTCGTCTCTCATATGTGGGATTTGCCCATGTTGGGGCTTGTGGGGCTTTGCGTTTATATCGCCGCGTTCGCCCTCAGTCTTGGGCCATTGCCTTATGTGCTTATGGCGGAGCTGGTTCCCTCGCAAATTCGTGAAACGGGCCTTGCCGCCGCCTCCGCCACCAGCTGGTTGTTCAACGCGCTTGTGGCGTTGTTTTTCCTGTCCGGCATTTCCCTGTTTGGACTGGCCATGGTCTTTGGCTTTTTCGCGCTGGTGTGCGTTCTGGCGTTGGTGGTGGCCGTTCTTTGGGCGCCTGAGACGAAGGGGCGCAGTTTGCAGGACATTGAACGCGACGTGGAGGCGGGAGTTCCCTTGCGTCGCATCGGCGCGGCTCACGCGTAAAAAAACGCTCGCCGAATCTTCGGCGAGCGTGCGCTCTCTTTGATATTGTCTTGTGACGTCGATGGCTTCATGCCGCAGTTTGCCCGCGGTTATTTGCCTTCGGTGGTCAAAACTTCAAAGCCTTCGAACTTGGGGCCGCCAAGATACATGGGCTTGTTTTCGCCCGCCCGGCTGTGGGCTTTGACAAAAGCGTCCGACTTGGTCCAAGCCACAAACGCGTCATAGCTCTCCCACAGAGTGTGCGAAGCGTATAGGGTGTGATCTTCCGCGGCCGGGCCTTTCAGCAGGCGAAATTCAATATAACCGGGAACCGTGTTCAAATGGCGCTCCCGGTTCATCCAGACGGCCTCGAAATCCTCTTCCGAACCGCGTTTCACGCTAAAACGATTCATGGCGATATAAGTCATTGTTTTCCCTCTTTGAATTTTCAATTTTCAGTGGCGGCGGCGGCCCTGCGCAGGCCGCCTTCCAGGATTATCCTCCAAGACGCGCCTTGATGGTGAACATGGCGTTGAAGCCGGGGCTTGGGTCGCTGTCCATATAAGGCGTGTATTGTTCGTCGAGAATATTGTTGAGGTTCAATCCGAACACCAGGCCGTCGCGCGGCTCGTAGCTGGCGTAGAGATCAAGCAGATTGTAGTCGTCCGAAGCGGTGACGCCGGCGGGAACGTCGTCCTGAGCCGACACCGCTTGCCAGCGCACGCCAAAGTTCAGCGCTTCGTTCTCCAGAGCCCTGAAGCCAAGGGTCGTGGTGATTCTATTGGCGGGAATGGAGCCGAGCGCCTCTCCGGTGTCGGTGTTTTCCCCGTTCTGGAATTGGCCGGCAAGACCCACATACATCCAGCCCGCGTCATATTGCGCTTCAAGTTCGACGCCGCGAATGCGCGCGCTGGCCACATTTTGATACTGATACCAGCTGGGGTAACAGAAACCATAGCCGCAGGTGAGCGGTCCGGTGGCGAAGTCGATGAAATCATCGACGTCATTATTGTACCACGTGGCCTTGAGGCGCAGGCGGTCGTCGTCGGTGATAATCGAATTACGTTGATAGTTGACCCCAATTTCAAAGTTATGGGCCGTTTCAGGCTTCAGATCCGGATTGGGCAGAAAGTCGAAGGCGGGGAACGGGTGGGTTCCCGCGATGAGCGTCTCCGTTACTGACGGCGCCCGATAGCCTTCCGCGTAGGTGGTGTAGAGTTGCAGGCCGGCGAGCTGGGTGTCCTCAAAGGGCGTCAGACCCACGGTGATTTTCGGCGACACCCGCTGCCCGTCCGAGTCGGTGGAGCCTCCCGACAGCGAATAGCCGTCGAAGCGCAGCGCGCCAATGACCTGCAGCCAGTCGTCATAGCGGATCTCGTCCTGCACGAAGGCGCCATAGACCATGCGCTTGCCGGAGGGCGTGTAAAGCTCGCCGGTGCCGGCCGGGTCGTAGTTGGACACGTCGTCATGGAAGAAGTCGCCGCCGATGGTGAGAGCGTGGTCCAGAACCGAGGTGCTGAAGCGCGACGTGTTGTTTACGTCAAACCCGACGGTGTTGATCTGAAAGGTGCGCTTGGAGCCAATATTGGCGCCGGTCAGATAGGTCTGTTTGAGATCTGTGTTGGTCCAGTAAGCGGAGGCGGACAAATCGATCAGCTCGTTGTCCGGGCTGAGGAATGTGTATTTCAAGGCCGCGGTGTTGTCTTGAACCTTGTTGTCGTAATTGGCGCCGCCGGGGTCGCCAGTGACGTATTTGTCATTATTGGTGAGGAAGCTGGCGACGAGCTTATGGCCCTCGCCCGGCGTGAATTCGGCTTTGGCCAATCCGCTGGTGATTTCATAGCCGGAGTTGAAAATGCTGTTTCCATCGCCGTCTTTATAGTTATTCGCCCGGCGATAGACGACGCTTCCAAGGGCTGCGAAGGTTTCATTGATGCGCGCGGCGCCCGTCATCGAGCCGACGAAGCCGTCGCCGTTGGTTTTATAACCGACCATGCCGTCCACGGCCCATGTTTCGCCATCGCGCAAAACGCCGTCGACGCTTTTGGTCTGGAAACTGACTACGCCGCCGATAGCGCCCGAGCCATAGACATTGGCCACGGGGCCGCGCACCACGGTGGCTTCCTCGATCAACTCCGGCTCAAGAAAAAAGCTGCCGCCGCCAAGGCTGTGGCTCGTGGTCTGGAAGTTCTGCCGGGCGCCGTCGATGGTGACCGCAACGCGGCCAAAGTCCTGGAGGCCGCGAATATTGATGGCCGCCGCCGGGTCGTCGCCCGCCTGTTCGACGGTGACGCCGGGAACGCCTGCGAAAATGTCATTCACGTCCTGGGGCTTCCAGCTCTCCAGCTCTTCCTGGGTGACCACGCTGACGCCGGCCATGGATTCTACCGCGGAGGCTTGGGTGCGGGTGGCGCTGATGGTGATCGTGTCGAGGGAGATGTCTTCAGCCATCGCGCCGCCAACCAGTGGCGTCATCGTCAAGGCGGTGGAAGCCAATAGAGCGGCTGATAAGATTGGATAACGCATTTAATGCCCCTGCATCCTTCACGTGATGGCGTGAGTTTGTGTTCTTGAACGCTTGGCTGACGTGCCGGCGGGGAGCGGGCGTGTTGGCTGAGCTTTATTGGTGAGCGGCGGCGGAATTTCTCCGCGCCTTTTTCTGAGTTGTTGCGTTCTTACTGAAATATGAATATTAGAGTCAAGTATTAGATGGGAAAAACCCGTCTTTAGAACCATTCAATAAACATGATGATTTTCAGCCGTTTCCTATGGGCGACACCGTTAGTTTGAGCGGGGCCTGCGGCGAGAAATGGAGAGTAATTTGATTATGGCGCGCGCAATGCAGTACTTGAAGCCCTTCTTTGGAACCCGGCGTGCGAGCTTCGCCGCGGCGCTTGTTCTCACGCTTTTCTCAAGCCTCGCCGCAGTTCACGAAAGCTATGGTCAAGGGCAAGCTCCCTTGGCTGAGCGAATCGTCTCCATCGGCGGTTCCGTAACCGAGATTCTTTACGCCCTTGGCGCCGAGGATCGCGTCGTCGCCGTGGACACGACCAGCGTTTACCCTTCCGAAGCGGCGGAGAAGCCAGACGTTGGTTATATGCGTGCGCTTTCCGCCGAGGGGGTTTTGTCGGTGGATCCGGATTTGATTCTGTCTATTGAAGGCGCAGGTCCCGCCACCGCGGTGGATGTTCTGAAAAGCGCTTCCGTTCCCTTGATCGAGGTGGCTGACGTGACGAGCCCGCGCGGAGTGGTGGAAAAAATCCGCGCCGTTGGCGAGGCCGTGGGCGAAGAAGCGGCCGCGGCGCAGCTGGCCGCGCGCGTGGAGGAAGAATTCGCCGCGCTCAAATCCTTCACGGAGAATCTGGATGAGAAAAAACGCGTGTTGTTTCTGCTTTCCTTTAATGGCGGGCGGCCGATAGCGGCGGGAGAGGGCACCAGCGCCGAGGCCATCATTCAGTTGGCGGGAGGGCGCAACGCCTTGACCGGCTTTGAGGGGTTTAAACCGGTCTCCGACGAGATGATTCTCAACGCGGCGCCTGACGCGGTGCTGATTATGAATCGGGGCTCCCATAAATTGACCGCCGAAGAGGTCTTTTCTAAACCGGCTTTCAAACTGACCCCGGCGGCGCAAACCCGCTCTTTGATTAGCATGGACGGGCTTTATCTGTTGGGCTTTGGGCCGCGAACGGCGTCCGCCGCGCGCGAGCTTGCGCAGTCTCTTTACGCGCCCCAAACCTACGCGCCCCAAACCTACGCGCCTCAGACCACGGAGAATTGAGATCCATGTCTTTTGCGCAGTTCTTTACCACGGAGACGGTTTCGCCCGGCGCTTCCGCACGCTCAAGAGCGGCTCCGGGAGACCGACGCGCCCGCGCGCGGGCTGTGGTCTGGCTGAGCGCCGGCGCGCTTTTTCTCGCCATGGGATGTTCATTATTCATCGGACCCAGCTCCGTCGATTTATCGTCGATTCTGGGCAAGCTTCTATACGGCGGGGCTTCGGAGAACGCGCTTTTAAACGCGCGCGAGAGTCTCATCCTGTTTGACATCCGTTTGCCGCGCACCTTGTTGGGCTGTCTGGTGGGGGCGGGGCTTGCGGTCTCAGGGGCGATGATGCAGGGGCTTTTTCGCAATCCTTTGGCGGATCCGGGGCTGGTGGGAGTGTCATCGGGGGCGTCCCTGGCCGCCGTGATGGTTATCGTGCTGTCATCAAGCGTGTTGGCGCCTGTGGCGGGGCTTCTTTCCTATTACACTTTGCCGCTGGCCGCGTTCATCGGCGGTTTGGCCACCACGTCGGGGCTCTACGTCATCTCTAGCCGCGGCGGGCGAACCTCGGTGGCGACGATGCTGTTGGCGGGGATCGCTCTTGCGGCCATCACCGGCGCGGTGACGGGCTTGTTGATTTTCATGAGCACGGACGATCAGCTACGTGATTTCACTTTTTGGAGCCTTGGCAGCCTCGGCGGCGCCACATGGACCAGCGTCCTTGTTTGCGCGCCTTTCGTACTCGTTATTCTGCTGGCTATTCCCTTGGTGGCGAAAGCCTTGAACGCTTTGGTGCTGGGGGAGGCGGAAGCGCTGCATATGGGAATTTCCGTACAGCGGGTGAAACGGTTGATCATTTTGCTGGTGGCTTGCGCCACGGGCGCCACCGTGGCCGTTAGCGGCGCTATTGGCTTCGTTGGTCTGGTGGCGCCGCACCTTCTGCGGCTGACGATCGGTCCGGACCATCGCTATTTGTTGCCGGCCGCGGCTTGCGGCGGCGCCGTCTTGATTTTGCTCGCCGATATGGCGGCCCGTATCGTCGTGGCGCCGGCGGAACTGCCTATCGGCATCATCATGGCGTTGATCGGCGGCCCGGTTTTCATTTCGATTTTGCTGCGCCAGCGCAGCCTTTTGATGATGTGAGCGAACCATGTTTATTGCTGAGGACATTAGCCTTTGGGCCGGGCGGAAGGCTATTTTATCTGATGTTAGCGCAGAACTCGCGCCGGGCGAGCTGTCGGTCATTATCGGTCCCAACGGCGCTGGAAAATCCACGTTGCTGAAATGTCTTTCTGGGGAGCTGCAACCGTCCTCGGGGCGGGTGCGTGTTTTTGGCCGTGACGTGCGCGGGGCCGCGCCGGAATGGATGGCGGCGCGCCGGGCGGTTCTGCCTCAGGCGGCGGCGCTTTCATTTCCTTTCACGGTGTATGAGATCGTCAGCCTGGGTTTGAGCGCCGGCGTATCCGGAGTGAGCCGCGAACAGGAGCGTGAATTGCCGCTTCTGGCGCTGAAAGCGGTGGATATGGAGGGATATGGCGAGCGTCTCGTTCAGAACTTGTCCGGGGGAGAGCAGCAGCGCGTGCATCTGGCGCGGGTTCTTTGCCAGATCTGGACCCCCGTTTTGGATGGATCGCCGCGGTTTCTTTTTCTCGACGAGCCCACCGCCAGTCTCGACATTCATCATCAGATGATGGTGCTTGATCTGGCGCGCAGTTACGCGCGTCAGGGCGGGGGCGTATTGGCCATTGTTCACGACTTGAATCTCGCGGCCCTATACGCCGATCAGATTATCGTCATGAACAAGGGCGCCGTGGCGGCGCGCGGAAACGCCCATGAGACGATCACCAACGCCGTATTGGAAGAGGTTTTCAAACTGCCCGGCCGCGTAGGTGAAATTCCACGAGGGAATGCGCCCTTCGTTTTGCCTCAGGCCTTCGCCAGCGCGCTCAGCGGTTAGAAAACTGTATCGGAGCCTTGATGGTCAAGGATTTGTTCGGCATTTCTTCAGGGAAGGCCGGCATTGGCGAGGCGCGTTTCACCATGTCGAGAACGGCCTTGTCCAGAACGTCTTTGCCTGAGCTTTTCACGATTGTGACGCCGCTGACCGCGCCGTTGCGGGCGATGACGAATCTAAGCACGGCGGCGCCGGTGATATTGGCGCGCCGCGCCGCGCGGGGATAACGCTTCGCTCGGCGCAGACGGCGCAACACCTGGCCGATGTAGTTGGATTTGGCCGCCTGCCCGCTTTGGTTGGCGGTTCCGTTCTCGCGCCCATTCGTTTTGGCTGCGCTTTTCTTGCGCGTGGTGGCGACTTCGCCGCCGCGGCGTGAGTTTTGTTTGGCCCCTTGCCGCGTGGCGGCCTTGGAGGCGGCTTTCTTCGGCGCTTTTTTCGCAGGCGCCTTCGCCGCCGGTCTGGCAGGAGGCTTGGGTTTCATCTCAGGCAAGGGCGCGTTTTGCGCAGGCGCCGCTTCTTTGGGTTCAACCGGAACCGGGGTTTTGGCCTTTATCTCCACTGGCGAGGCTTTCGCCATCTGAGGTAAGGGCTGGTTCAAGGGCCGCGCCTGTAGGCGCGCGGTCGACTCCGCCGTCACCGCGGCCATGGGCGATGGTTCGCGTGCTTCAAGCGGGCGTGTCTTGGCGGGCTTTACGGGTTTGGCCGTTTGGATTTTGGGTGTTTGGGGCGCGGCGGCGCTGTCTGGCGGCGGCTCGATCATTTGCGCCATTTCGGTGACGCCTTTACGCCGTGGGGCGCTTTGGGTTGGTTCAACAGGTTGTTGGACGGGCTGTTGAACGGCTTCACGCGGCGAGGCTTTGGCCGGCTGCGCGGCTTCGCGCGGCGTTGGCGGCTCCAGCGGTTCAATGACTTTTTCAGTCGTGGCCGCTTGATCTAGCTTTGCGCCGGCCACAAGATCCGCCAGCGAGCCTACGACGGACACCGCGCTAGCGGGCGCGGCGGCGATCTGCGCCTGTTCCGTTTCATCGTTGAAATAGGCGGAGCCCGCTCCATGCACGGCGATGGAGACGCCAAGTCCGATCAAGAGCAGCCTGTGAAATTTCATTGGGCGGGTTTCCGGGTGATCAGCACGATTTCGCGTTTTTCCGCCGCTGTTATCTGGCGAAGAATGCGTTCAAGCTCGTCGGCTTTCAGTCCATCGTCCGCGGCGATCCGAATTTTTTCGCCCGCCGCCAGGCTTTGGTTTTGAGAGGCGAGGAAGCCTTCCACCGTAACTTCCTCGCTGCGCAGGGTCATATTTCCGTTCTCGTCGATGACGAGCGCGCCTGTGGAGCGGATGTCTTCGTCTTCGCTGATATTTTTCGGCGGGGTGATCTGGCGCGCGTCGTCGCGCGCGATGGTGCCGGCGAAAAGAAAGAAAATCAGCATCAGGAAGACGATATTGATGAGCGGTATTGTGTTGTCGGGCGTGGCGCGGGACGTTTGGCGTTTCAATCGCATGGAAAACTCACTGGTGATCCGTCAGCACGATTGGCTGGAGGCCTGCGGCGCGAACCGCTGTGACGGCGTCCACAAGGTTCTGAACCGTGGCTTCAGGCCCTGACCAGATGGCGACGGCGCCGCTTTGATCGGATTTCAATCTGGACAAGCTGTCCGTTAAGGCGGCGGTTTCCACCGAGATGCCGTTCAAATCGAATGCGGCGTCAGAGTGCACGCGTAGCAGGGCGGGGCGCTGCGCCGCGCCCGAACCGCTCGCCCCGCTTCCCACCGGAACGAATTGGTAGCGCGTGAAGCTCGACGTCAACATGAAGAACAACAACAGCAGAAAGATCACGTCGATCAGGGAAGTCAGCCCCAACGCTTTGCGACGCGCTCTGGGTTTAAACCGCATATATGGGGCCGTTGATCTGAGCCTCGGCGATATTGGCGGTCGAGGCGGGGTTTGCGGGGGCGCGTTCCGCGACGCCGCCGGTGAAGAAGGTGGTGACGAGAGATTCCAACGCCTGCTCTTCAGCCTCGATGCGCCCATCGAACCAACCGACCACTGCGGAGACGGGAATGGCGATGGAAAGGCCCACGGCCGTAGTCAGCAAGGCGACCCAGATGCCTCCGGCAAGAACGGAGGGATCGACGGCGGCGCCGGAGCCTTGCATTGCTTGAAACGCTTCGATCATGCCGAGCACTGTGCCCAGCAGCCCAATAAGCGGCGCGGTTTGAGAAATCATGTCGAGAGGGCGCAAATAGGAGCGCAGAGTAGCTATATGGCTTTGACAAACACGCTCGATGTCTTCGCGCAGCAAGCTGTCGGAGGTGTCGGGGCGGCTCTTGGCCGTCATCAGTTTTTGCAATACGCCGTTCAAGGAGGATTTGCCTTGCAGGCTCAACCGCAAAGCTTCCGGCCGCCGTCCCTCAAGCCATAACGTCATGGCTCGCCGTGCGGACGCGCGCCGGCCAACGCCGAGCATGGAGAATTGAATTAACTTCGCCACGATCAGCGCCAGCGCTATGATCGACAAAACAAGCAGCAGCACAACCACCGGTCCGCCGGAGCTTATCAGCTCGGCCAGAGGGCGCGTGATTGTAGCGCTATAGTCCATCAGAAAGGACATCATTGTTCATCGCTCCTTGTCAGTTCACAGGAATAGATCAATGGCGGCGCGGGATTTCAGCCGCAGCGCCGAAAGGCACGCGGCCGGCGATTCCGGCGCTCCCTCACACGCGCGCACATTGTTGACAAGCAACCGAGAGACATTCTCGCAGCTGTCTTCGATCAGGTCATATTGCTGGACCAGGGTTTTGCCTTTGGGCAAGGCGCCGAGATCCAGCCCCGCGTAGCCGGAGACGCCGCTATTGGCGTCGAAGATCACCAGATCAACCGAAAAGGCTCCAAGGTCATGGGGCAGATCATTGCGCACCAACAGGGTGACGCGGCATGTGCCGTCTATCGTTTGCGCTTGGTTGAGCTCAAAATGGATTTCATCGCCCGAAGCGGCGAAGGCGAGTTGCGCCTGCCCTGCAAGGGCGGTGAGCAACGCCAGAACGGAAATCAGTTTGGCCATCTAAAAAACCTTCTACTTCGAAAGACCCAAAGTCGTCGTCGAATGATCCGCGCCGCAGGGTCCGGATGTTCGCAAATACGGAGCCAGACGGGAGCTGATGCGCCGTTCGTTTCTCTATATCTAATATATGAGTTTTGTAGTCAAGTTTAAGTCTGGATGAAAATCATCCATCGGCGCCGGCGTGTGCGCATTCTTGTCGTTAAGGGTTTGCTAAGAAAAAAGGAGTCTGCTCACCCTGTGACATAATTTGATTATATTTATGCAGATACTGAGATTATGGGCGTTCGAAGGTCAGTGTCGCAAGGAGAAAAATGTGGTGAATAAGGTGGTTAAAATTTCAACGCTGACGGCGGCGCTATTGTCCGCAACAATGAGTTTTCCGGTTCTCGCCACGGCGAATGACGCTCCGCCCGCTCCTCCGGGCGCGGAAGTCGCTCTCAAGGCGTTGTCGGATATGGGCGCTCACCTGCGGTCTTTGAAAAGCTTTGAGATTCGCGCTGAGGTGTCTTTTGACGACGTGCTGGATGATGGCCTTCTGGTGCAGCGAAATGAGGAAATTTTGGCGGCCGTGCGCGGTCCGGACCGTCTGTATGTGGCCACCGAAGGCGCCGGGCGCAGTAGAGAAATCTTCTATGATGGCTCCAAGGTGACCGTTTTTGGCGAGTTGCTTGGCTACTACGCTCAGTTTGATGCGCCGGGGACAATCAAGGAAACGCTGGCCGCGGCTGCGGGTGAGTATGATTTGGAAGTGCCGATCGCCGATCTTTTCTTTTGGGGGACAGGCGATAACGCGTTACACGACGTCACCGCCGCCGCCGTGATTGGGCCGGCGCGCATTGGCGATCGGGTTTGCGATCAGTATCTTTACGCCAAGCCGGGCGTGAGCTGGCAATTATGGATTACGCAGGGCGCGGAGAAGCTGCCGTGTAAATTGGCGATTCTCGATACGTCCGACGAGACGCGGCCGCAATATTCGGCGACAATCGAAATTACGCCGAATAAAACCTTCGCGGATGAGGTTTTTGCTTTCTCTCCTCCCAGAACGGCTCAGAAGATTGAATTTCACGGATCAGAAGCTGCGAATTGATGGCGAAGGTTGAAAGGATAGTGACAATGAAAAAATTTGCTCTCGCCGCAATGACGGCATTGACGCTTTACGGTGTTGCGCCGGCGACGGTCTATCTGGGCGCGCCGGCGACGGCGGAAGCGCGCGACGTTCGTCGTTCGGTGAATGTTCATTCAAATAGAAACGTTAACGTTCATTCGAATAAAAATGTCAACGTTCACACGAATAAGAACGTGAATGTTCATTCAAACAAGAACGTCAACGTTAATAAGAACGTTAATGTCAATAAGAACGTCAACGTGAACGTGAATAATTATAATGGCCGCTATTACGATAATCGTTACAGCCCGGCTGCCGCGGCGGCGCTGGCGGTGACGGCCTTCGCCGTTGGAACCGTCGTTGCTTCGTTGCCCAAGGGATGTACGAATGTGGTGGTGAACGGGATCGCCTATCAGCAATGTGGCGGCACATGGTACGCGCCGCGATATCAGGGGTCTTCGGTGACTTATGTGGTGGTGAACCCACCCAGATAAGGATAAACGCCGAGCGCTTGCGCCGGCCCGCAAAAGCGGGCCGGCGTGCGATCTTTTAGCTGGGCCTGATTTAGCCGGGCCTTGGTTGGCGTCAGGTGGTTGGCGTCAGGCGGGTCGTCCTCGCGCGGCGGCGGCGAATTGAGTTCTGTTGCGTCCATCGGTTTTCGCCCGATAAAGGGCGTCGTCGGCGCTGGAGAGCAGTTCTTCGATGGAAAGACTCGTCTCGCCCATGGAAACGCCGCTTGAGAGGGTGATGGGCCTGTTGAACAGGCGCTTTGTTTCTTCTTCAAAGCGCGTGCGAATTTGATTGGCCCGTATAAGCGCGCAGTTTTCATTTGTGTTTGGCAATAGCGCCGCGAATTCTTCGCCGCCTATGCGCGCCATCAATTCCCCGGAACGCATGAATTTATTGGCGATGTCGGCGAAAACCTTCAGCGCCTGATCTCCAGCCGCGTGTCCAAGCTGGTCATTGACCTGCTTGAAATGATCAAGGTCAAATAGGATCAGGGCGAGCGTTGAAGGGTTCTTTCTACTGACGTAAAGGTTTTCGCAAAAATCGTTAAATTGGCGCCGGTTGGGAAGGCCGGTTAATGAATCGGTGTAAGCGGCGCGATGCAGAACGGCGGCGGAACTTTCTTTCGAGAGCGAAAGCAGCAGAAAGCCAAGCACGACCGAATAGGAAATGGTCTCCATCATTCCCAACTGCAAATAGATATTGAGCTGATCCATATGGGAGGAGTAATTGGGGAAGCCGGCGTAGAATAGAGAGACGCTGAGATTCACCACGATATGAAAGCAGGTCAGGCCAATTGTTTGAATTCGCGTCGCCCGGGCCACGCCCTTATCGAGAGCAAGCAACTCCCGAATGATGCAGATTCCAAAGGTGAGGGTAATGAGCGCGCGGAAGATCGGCAAGCTCTGCGCGCCCAGATGCGGGCTGAGCGCGTACCATAGAAAAGGCGCTGAGAATAACAGTGGCCATTTATTCTTCTTTTTGCTGACAGTGCGTAATCCACCAACAACGCAGCTTAGAACGGAGAAACCAAGGCCTACGGCGATATATTTTGAAATAGAATCAGAAAAAAAATGAGAATAATATACTGAAGGTATAAAAAATATTTGGATGTAGCCTATCGACCACCATAATAATTCTTTATGTTTTTTCTCTGTTAACCAGCTTGTAAGCATAAGAATGCTCAGGGAGATGTATATTGTGCTGCATAGCACAAATAATACTGGAAGCTTAAATCCCATTACATTCTTCTTTGGCTTATGGCCTTAATATTATGATCATTATATGTGCGATTAATATAAGAATCACGTGTAATATACGTATAATTTCGTAAATTTGTGACAATTTTCAAACAATATTATGTGAGCTCCGCTCAGCCAGAAGCGGCGACTTTCTCGTTCTCGTCGATGGTGACCTGATAACTCAGGCCTTGAGCGTTCCACGCCAGCTGCGCGGCGCCATTGACGGCGCTTGGCACAATTTTTTCAAGAAGCTTCAAGCCGAACTCCCGATGGTTGAGCGAGGGGGGCGCGGGGGTGTTCGGATCGCGCCAACTGAACCATAATTTTCCGTTCTGGTCGTTCTGGTCGTTCTGGCTTGCTGACAAGCAAATATGGATCGGCTTGTTGTGAGGGCGGACTATCGCTCCTTCCTGCAGCGACAGGCTGGCTAATTCGTAAAGGGCCAAGCCTAGATAAAGCGTAGCGTTGGGGGCGAGGGAGATATCTTCGATCTCCGTTTGGAACTGCCGCTCTGGATCGGATGCGAGCGGCCAGACCTGATGGCGAAAAAGTTCGTTGAATGTGGCGCCTTGCCAATTCGCGGCGGTGATTAGGTCTTGCGACCTGGAAAGCGCTTGCAGGCGGCCGTTGAACTGTTGCAGAAAATTTGAGATGGAGCTTTCATCGCGTGCGGTTTGGCTCGCCATGCTCTGGACGATGGCGAGCAGGTTTTTTGACCGGTGGGAGACCTCACGTAATAATGTGTTGACCGCGCGGGTTTGCTGAAGATCTTCGGTGACGTTGCGCGCCGAGCCGACGAGACCAATCATGTGGCCGGCCGTGTTGCGGGAGGCGGCGAAATTGAACTCATAAATCTGGCCGTCGTCTTCCTGCTCGCAGATGACTTTGGCGGCTTCGCCCGTGCTTAAAACAATTTCCTTAGCGCGGCGAGTTTTTTGGAAAATAGCGTTGGGAAGAACCTCTTCATCTGTTTTTCCTGCGACGTTTCCTTTGCGCCATCGCCGCGGAGGATTATCCATCCAAAGGTATCGCAGCTGCAGATCCTGCTCAAAAAGCGTTATTTTACTATGGGACAGAATAGCGGCAATATTATTCAGATTACGCATTCAAGCCTTGGAGAAAAAGACGTTAGCAGGATGTCGTCATGATCTTACCGGAGGTCTAGCCTGATGAAAAGCGGCGTTCTACGGGGGAGGATCTTGGATAAAAACCAGTCCGCTCGACGTTATGAGCGAACTGGCCTTTTGCGCGAGGGGAATATCTGAGTTTCTAGCGTCGAACGAAACGGGATATAATTGAAATGGCGAATAAAATTAGAAATACGACAAATAATACTTGAGCAATTGACGCGGATGCGCCGGCGATGCCGCCGAATCCAAGAACGCCGGCGATGATTGCAACAATGAGAAACAGTAAAGCCCAGTTAAGCATGGTAAGCTCCCTTTCTTTCTTACTTTAACAATTATTTGCCGGAAGAATCGTTCCATGAATTTGCTTTTTATTTTGAATGAAAGAAAAGCGCTTGTGAGATCAGCGCTTTGACCATATCGGCGTTGAAAGGTTTGGTGACGAGAAAGGCCGGTTCCGGACGCTCTCCCGTGAGCAGTCGTTCAGGAAACGCGGTGATGAAAATAACGGGCAATGAACCTGACTTGAGAATGTCATTGACCGCGTCGATCCCTGAACTGCCGTCGGCCAGTTGAATGTCCGCGAGAATAAGGCCCGGACGATCGTCCCTCACCTGCGCCAGAGCCTGATCGCGGGTGCGGGCGACGCCGAAAACCTGATGTCCGAGCGTTTCGACCATATTTTCGATTTCCGCGCTGATCAGCGGCTCGTCTTCAATGATCAGGATTCGCGTCGCCATTTGCTCGGCGATTTCCTCTCCGGCCTGATTGATGAGTTTGGTCAGTTCCTGTTCGTTGATTCCCAAAATTTGCGCCGTCTCGCTCTGGGTGAAAGCTTCTACGGCGCTAAGCAGAAAGGCTTGTCGGTTCAACGGGGTCAATTTTTGCAGCGCGCCGTCGGCGCCGTCCTCTCCCGCGGTTCCTACAATCCTGTCCGCGTCCAGGGTTCGCCAAACGGCGTTGAAAAGTTTGAAAAGTCCGATTTTAGGTGAAAGGGTTTTATCCATAAGGGTTTGGTCGGCGACGAGCGCTTCCAAAGCCGCCGCCACATAGGCGTCGCCGCGCGCCTGAGTTCCGGTGAGCGCGCGCGCGTAGCGGCGTAAGAAGGGAATGTGGGGCGCGATGGTTGCTGCCAGGGGCATGAAACTCTCCGATTGTCATGTGCTTGCGGATTTAACGCCAGAGCGGAAAAGTGGTTCCTTCGAAAAGATATTTTTTAAAATTGAGGGGAAACTTTTTCCTCTCCCGGGCGTTAACGCATGTCAACATAGGCTCAAAACGCTTCGCCGCCGGCGGTTTCGCACGTGGGCGGCGGGGGTGGATTGATGCGAATAAACACAAAGGCGCCTGGCATGGAAAATGTCTCGAAGAAAAACCCTGCGACGCCGCCCGCTTCTGCAGAAAATACGATGGAGGCGGTCGGCCCTCGCCCGAAAGAGCGCTCTCATGCGCAGCAGGTGATTGGTCAGAAGCTTCAGGAAATGTACGCGCAAATGCTGAGCGAGCCTATTCCAACCCGGATTATTGATTTGCTGGAGCAGCTCGACGCGGTTGAATCGGCTGAGGCCGAACGAAAATCAAATGATGGAGGTCAGGAATGAACGAACAGGATGACCCCCTCTCGTCTTCGCAGGCGACTAAGGCGGAGCTTTTACGGGTCTTGCCGAATTTGCGCGCTTTCGCCATGTCCCTTTGCGGCGCGAGCGACCGCGCCGACGATCTTGTGCAGGAAACCGTGGTCAAGGCGTGGAGCAAGCTTCATACGTTTCAGGAAGGCACGAATCTGCGAGCTTGGCTGTTCACGATCCTGCGCAATGAGTTCTACACCCAATTGCGCAAAGGGCGGCGGGAGGTGGCCGATGAAGACGGGGTGTTTTCCGAGCGGTTGACCACGCCCGCCGGCCAGATGGGCCATTTGGATTTGCAGGACTTCAAGAAAGCGCTGACATGCCTGCCCGATGATCAGAAAGAAGCGTTGATTCTGGTGGGCGCTTCGGGGTTTTCCTATGAAGAGGCGGCGCAAGTGTGCGGCGTCGCGGTGGGCACCGTGAAAAGCCGGGTGAGCCGGGCGCGTCGTCGCCTCGCCGAATTATTGGAGCTTGAGGGCGATGGCGAATTTGGCGCGGACGCCATCTCAAACCAGATTTTGTCCTGCGCGGGCGCTTGAGGCGCCTGTGTGGTTGATTTGAGAGATGAATTCGCGCCGCCGATGGTTCACCGATCTGGCCGCGGGCGCATGTGCACCATGAAACAATAGCAGATCAGTAAAATCGGAATGGCGAGAAACGCGCCGATCGGCCCCCAGAGCCAAAGCCAGAACGCCAGACTGCAAAACACCAAAAACGGGTTCAAGGTCATGGCTTTGCCAACAACGGTGGGGGTCACGAATTGCGCCTCCACAAGGTTTAGCGCCAGAAATGTCAATGGCGGTAGAAGGCCCATGCTGATCGTGTCGAAACTGGCGAGGCCCACAAGCGTTAAAATGGCGATCATGGCGGCCGGCCCCAGATAAAGCACATAGTTGAGCAGGGCGGCGAGAGCGCCCCACAGGATTGGCGAGGGCGCTCCGATAAGGGTCATGGCGATGGTGGTGGCCACGCCCAGCCCCAGATTGATGGCGGTGATGGCCAGTACGTAGCGTGAGACGAAAGCCTCCGCGTCTCGCAGAATGCGGGCGGCGCGCCAGCGGGCGATCTTGGAAAGGCAGAGCGAGAGAATAAAAACGCGAATTGAGGCGCGCGTGGCGAGAAAAAAATAAAAACTGCCAAGAAACAGAAGCAATTGCCCGAGAGCGGCGGGAGCGAAAATGACAAGCTGCTGGATTTCATCAGTTTGATCGACGGAGACCACCATGGTTGATTTGCCCGGATCAAGCGCGCCGCGCAAATTTTCGCGCAATGCAGACAAGTCGTTCAAGGGCTCGCGCAGCCCGCTCAGCGCCGACTGCACGCTTTCCCACACTTGCGGCGCGCGCTCTATCCAAGCCGCCAATGGGGCGTAAAAGGCGGCGCTGAGAACCGTGAGGAGTCCTAGAACCAGCAGCATCACCACTGCGGCGGCTAGAGGCGGGGTGAGTCCGAGAGCTTCTATGCGGCTGGCCAGCGGGCCGAACATCAAGCCAAGAACAACGCCGGCGGCGATGGGCGCCATAACCACTTGCGCCAGCGACAAGGCGATGAGGACGGCGATTAGGCCCATGGCCAGAATGGCGCAGATCTGACCATAGTGGAGCAATTGCTCGAATTGCGGGGCGGGGCCGTTTTTATACGGTCCGACGCGCCAGTCCCGTCTATTGAATTTTTGCAAATTTCCGTCTCCTTGCGTTACATCTAAATGCGATAAAGGCGCAATTCGTTCCCTTTTTTCTTATTGGCGGGAAGCCGGCGGGGGAAAACTGCGGGGCGTGGGGAACGAAACGACGGCGTTAGCGTTGGAGATCGTATGCAGGGCGTAAAAGCGCCGTCTGTCAATTTGCGTTATATTGAAACGCTAGGCGTTTGACGGGCAAATATGCGATAAAAACGAACATGGTTGGAGAATCGAACATGGTTGAGAAAACGCAAGCCACGAAAGCGGATAATACGGCGGCCTCAAGCGAGGATCTGAACGCTCAGTTGGAGGCGTTGAAGGCGGATATCGCCGCTTTGGCGCAAACGGTCGCCTCAATCGCCGGAGGCCGGGCGAATGCGGTGAAAGACAAGGCCGCCTCGGTTGCCGATGACGTGAAGCGCGCCGGTGGACAGATCAACGACGAAGCGCGCCAGCAATTGGGCGCCGTGGAAGAAGAAGCGGGGCGCCTTGTGCGCGAACGCCCGTTGACTTGCCTTGCGGCGGCGGCTGGCGTTGGCCTTTTGCTGGGCTTGATCACCCGCCGGAATTGAGACGTCAAAACGAGCTGGCGGAAACAACATGATTATGAAAACGCTTGCCGAATTGATTGCGGCTGATATTCGACGGGAATACAAGGGCGAAATGCGCCAGCTGGAGATTGGCGCCGCCGCCGCTTTGGCGCTTGTCGTCGCGGCCGGCTTCGCGGTGGCGGGAGTTTATCTCGCCCTCTGCGACGTCTTTGGCTATCGAGACGGGGCTTTGGTTCTGGCCGGGGGGTTGACGCTGCTGGCGGCGCTCTTGCTGATGGCGCGTTCTCTGATGGAGGCGCGGGCGCGGCGAAGGCGCGAGCAAATTCTGGCCGCTCGGATCTCGCAGACCCAGGCGGCTCTCAAGCAAGACGGCGAGGAATTGGCCGAAAAGCTTTTGGGAGACGGCAAGAGATTGAGGTTTGCTCCGGCTGTGCTCGCCTTCGCGGCGGGTTTCGCTTTTGCGCGCTTTAAATGACAGACCTGTGATGCGGCGCTTATGGGCGCCGGCGACAGTCTAGGCGGAATGTTTTATGGATTTGGCTGTTGTCACGGGACTGCCCTCTGAGTGGTTGGCGCTTGGGTTGCTGGCGATTATTTTCGCCGGCTTCATTAGCGAGAAATATCCCCCGGAAGTGATCGCCCTCGCCGGGGCCGCCAGCGCCATCGGCTTTGGCTTGCTTGATCTGAACGAGGCTTACTCAGTCTTCTCCAGCTCCGCCCCGATCACGATTGCGGCCATGTTCATTCTGACCGGCGCCTTGGTGCGCACTGGAACCCTCGACGCGGTTGCCGGATGGGCCATGGCGCGCGGCGCCAGTCATCCAATGCTGACGATTGTCGCCATATTGCTCGCCACGATGGTGTTTTCCGCTTTCGTTAACAATACGCCTCTGGTGATCATTCTCATTCCAATAGTCATTCGTTTCGCCGGTTCTATCGGCGAATCTCCCTCGCGCTACCTCATGCCCTTGTCCTTTGCGGGCATTTTGGGGGGCACGTGCTCGCTGATCGGCACATCCACCAACCTTTTGGTGGATGGGGTGGCGCAATCGCAAGGGTTGAAGCCGTTTGGGATCTTTGAAATCGCCCCTATTGGGATTTTGGTGGCGCTAACCGGCACTTTTTACATGATTTTCATCGGTCGCAAGCTTTTGCCCAACAAGGGGGGGGCGGATCAAGTTTTGAAGGGGGAGGCGGCGGCGGAATACACCACGGAGCTGAAGGTCGCCGCCGATTCGCGCTATGTCGGCCGCGTCGTTAGCGATATTAACGCTTTGTCTCCAAAAACTATTCGGGTTCGGGCGTTGAACCGGGCGATGTGGCGCGCTGGAAGCGGGGCGGATGACAAGCCTTTGCAAGCGGGCGACGTTTTGCGGGTCACGGCGCCTTTGGCGGAAATTCTCACGCTCTATCATGGGAGCGACTTTATTCTCGGCGCGCCGCATTTCTTACCCAATAACGCCGATGACGGCGAAGAAGAGCAGGTGCTGGAGGCGCTGGTCTCTCCTGAGCGCTCCGTGGCGGGGCGCACCATCGATCAATTGTCCTTCCCCTCTCGTTATGGCGCGGCGTTGCTGGCGGTGCACCGCCATCGCATTCAGCCAGATTTGGGCCGATTTGGCGATATCCGGCTGCAAGCGGGCGATATGGTGGTTTTATCCGGTCCTGAGGCCGGCATTTCCGCGTTGGCCCGGGGCTCGGGGTTGGTTCGCCTGTCGGAGCCCAAAGAGCGCCCCTATCGGCGCGCGCATGCGCCAATCGCCGTCGCCGCGCTTGCGTTGACCGTCATTCTCGCCGCAATGGGCGTTATGCCTCTTGGCGGCCTCGCGATTCTCGCCGTGGCGCTTATTTTGCTCACGCGCTGCATTGATTCCGACGAAGCTTTCGCCGCCATCGACAGCCGCATTCTGATTTTGATTTTTTCCATGCTGGCGATCGGAAAAGCCCTTGAAAGCTCTGGCACCGTGGCTTTGATCGCCGGTTTTCTCAGCAGTTCCTTGCAAGGCGCCCATCCAATTGCGTTATTGGCGTGCCTTTATCTTGTCACGTCGTTTTTAACGGAAACCGTCACCAATAACGCCGTGGCGGTGGTGATCACCCCCGTGGCCGTGGGGCTCGCCGCGTCGCTGGGTTATGATCCGCGTCCCTTCGTGGTCACCGTGATGTTTGGGGCGAGCGCCAGTTTCGCCACCCCCATCGGCTACCAGACCAATACGCTTGTCTATGGCGCGGCCAATTATCGCTTTATTGACTTTGTGAAGGTCGGCCTGCCGCTGAATATTATCGCCGGCGCGGCGACGATCGCCGGCATCTGGTTTTATTACGGTCTCACGCCGGTGGGATGACTTGACCCGCCGAAACCGCCGATGAATTTCGAGGCCATGATTTTATCGCCATGAATGTCATTCGAGCCGCCTTCAAGAAAAAATCAAAAATTTTGGAACTAATCAGATTTATCTCCGTTTCCTTATTGTAATAACGGAGTGAATTTCACTGATATATAAATATACACAGTGATTAAGCTCCCTACATCTAACAGATGTATAAGGAGGTATTATTATGTTACGCGTTCTTTTTGCTAGTACTGCTATTGTTGGCCTCGTTTCAACTGGAGTTCTAGCGCAAACAACAACATCAAAACCAATGGTTCAGAACGAAACCACGTCAGCGACCGGTGAAATGGGCGCCGTGGGGAAAACATTCGCCTCGATGCAGGCCTTCATGGGGTCAGACCTGATTGGCGAGACGGTTCGCGGGGCGCGCGGAAAAGATGACGCCGCGGCGCAAAATTCACCCGCGATGTCCACGCCCGAAACCGTTCCCGGCGTGCCGGCGCCCAAAGAATCGGTGGTGATGGGCGATGAGCGCCCCGCCTATGGCGAAGCGATAGGCGAGATTGACGATATCGTGGTGACCGCTAACGGCGAACTTGGGGCTGTGGTGGTGAGCGTCGGCGGGTTCCTTGGAATTGGCGAGAAACAGGTGGAGATTGAATGGAAGACTGTTCAGGTCCTCGCCGGGGAAGGTGAACGGGTTCTTTATGTGCCCATGACCCGCGAGCAGTTGGAGGCGGCTCCGGTCTTTGACCGAGAGGCGGCGCTTCAGAGCTGGAGCGAACGGCGGTTATCAGACGCTAAAATGGGCGGGCAGGGGAGGAAGGCCATGAGCGGCTCCGCTTCCTCGTTGTCGGAAAGCGCGGCTCTCACGTCCTTGCCTGAGGGATTGACGCCTATGAAGGCAAGTGAGGCGAGAGCGGAGAACCTGATTGGCGGCGCCGTTTATGGCCCTGGCGAGGAGCGCCTGGGGGAGGTCGGCGACTTGATCATTGAAGACGGCGGCGCCATTCAGGCGATGATCGTTGACTTTGGCGGCTTTCTGGGCGTTGGCGAAAAAATGGTCGCCGTTGACTATGAAGACATTACGCTCATGAAAGATGATGAGGGAGAGCCGTATTTGGTGACCTCTTTGAGCGAGAGCGAGTTGCAGGCCGCGCCTGAATATCGTGAGATCAATTAATATCGCAGGATTAAACGACCCCGCCCGACCTCGCCCGACCTCGCCCTTTCAGGCGGGGTCGGACTGTTTTGACGCGAGGCTTCAGTTCGTATCCTTGACGATGCGAAATTCAATAGGGTTCGTGTCGAGGCTTAGCTCCGAGAGTTGGCGCGCGGCGGCCGGTAGCGCCGGCAATAGCTTGGGCGAAAGATTTGGCCGGCGCTGTGTTATGGTCGCCATTTCCCCTTATATCCACGTGCTTTTAAAAAAGGTGGGAGCCTGAGGGAGCGCCGCCGTTTGGCTTCCTGCTTTTATAGTTGGCTAACGCCAGCTTTACTCAAGAAAAAATTTATATATTAGTGAAAATACGTATGCCTTAATCGAATCTTCATGGATTCTTTAATAGCGTCCGCGTTTGTCTTCGGTCTAACAGAGACGTGAAATGCTTAATGTTATTAATTGCATTGCTTACGAACACAATTTTTGGTTTGTTTTGCTTGCAAGTTTTGTTTGTTTGCTTGGCTCTTGGGCTGTTATCCGATTGCTTGTAAAGGCGTCGACGACTGCAGGCGTGCAAAAATGGGGCTGGCATTTTCTTGCCGCATGCGCGGCCGGGCCTTCAATTTGGTGTACGCATTTTATCGCCATGCTGGGTTTCGAACCGGGCGTCCCCATTGGTTTCGACCCCGAATTGACGGCGATTTCACTGGGTATAGCGGTGGTTGGAACTTCCGCCGGTTTTATCGTGGCCACGATAAGGCGCTCGTCCAAAATACTTCCCATTTTAGGCGGGGCAATTGTTGGCTGTTCGATTTCTTCCATGCATTACATGGGAATGCTGGCCTATCGGGTGGAGGGGCTGGTTTCTTGGAGCTATGACTATCTGATTTCCTCGATCATGATATGCGTGGCGCTCTCGTCTTGGGCTGTTTTCACTGCGCTGCGCGGGCGCGGGCGTTATAGTCTTTATGCGGCGGCGGGAATTCTGGCGCTGGCGATCGTCACTTTGCATTTCACCGGAATGTCAGCTTTCAAGATCACGCCGATGGCGATCAGCGGCGATTTCTCCACGCCGGAGGCTTTACGCACGTTGGCGTTGGCCGTTGCGGGGATTTCTTTTGTTATTTTGGGCGCAGGCCTTGCAAGTTACATTATCGACGACAGCGTGCAGGCGGCGTCTGTGGCGAAATTGAAGCATATGGCTTTAAGCGACGCTTTGACGAATTTGCCCAATCGTTCGGGCTTTGACAATCAATTGGAACGCGAAATTACCGTGGCTGACGCTTATCAGGGCAAAGTCGTTCTACTGTGTATTGATCTTAACCGGTTCAAGGAGGTGAATGATCTGCACGGCCACGCCGCAGGCGATGACGTTCTCAAGATCGTCGCCAAACGAATGTGCGAATTATTGCAAGATGGGGAGTTTGCCGCCCGCCTTGGCGGAGATGAATTTGGCGCGATTCAGCGTTATCGCGGGCAGGCGGCTTTGGTTGATTTTATCAATCGCTTTGAGGCGGCGATTTGTGAGCCGGTGCTGTTTGCGGATTTCAAGGTCTCTATCGGAGGCAGCATTGGCGTGGCGGTTTATCCGGATAACGCCGACAGCAAGTCTTTGTTGGTGAATAACGCGGATTTGGCCATGTATCGGGCCAAGAAAGATGTCACCGCGACAGTATGTTTTTATGAAGACGAAATGGATAAAAGGGTCAAGGCGCGTCGGATGCTGGCGGCCGAGCTTCGCGAGGCGTTGGAGCGGGAGCAACTTGAAGTCCATTATCAGGTGCAAACATCCGTATCCACAGGGGAGACTCAGGGGTATGAGGCGCTGCTTAGATGGCGCCATCCGGATAGAGGATATGTTTCTCCGTCCGAGTTTATTCCTTTGGCCGAAGAAAACGGCTTTATTCTGGATCTGGGCGAATGGGTTTTGCGCGAAGCTTGCGGCACGGCCGCCACATGGCGCCCCCCTTATAAGGTGGCGGTGAATCTTTCGCCCGTGCAGCTTGGCTATAATGACCTGCCGAATGTCATTCAGGACGTGCTCAATGAGACCGGGCTTGACCCCGAGCGGCTTGAGCTTGAACTGACGGAAACCGCTATCGTGGCGGGCAAGGAGCGCGCTTTAAAAACGTTGCAAGAGATCAAGGCCTTGGGTGTTGGCGTCGCGCTGGATGACTTCGGCTCCGGTTATTCCTCGCTGGAGACCTTGCGCTCGTTTCCTTTCGACAAGATCAAGCTTGATCGGGCCTTTGTCACCGAGGTGGAAACCAGCCGCCAGGCCAAAGCGATCATTCGGGCCATTCTTGCATTAGGCCGCAGCCTTGAAGTTCCCGTTCTGGCTGAAGGGATTGAGACGGGCGGACAAATGTCGTTGCTGCTTGCAGAAGGCTGCGATGAGGCGCAAGGATTTTTTATCGGTCGGCCGACGTCCTTTGACCAACTTTTGCTTTCTGGGCAGATCAGCTTGGCGCAAGTGAGTGAAGCGGAGGCGCATTGATGACGCCGGCCCGCGGTTAATGCAAGAAACGGTTAGTGTGAGGCGCGCTTATTGGGCCTGCCGCGCTTATTGGGAGAGGCTGAGCAAATATTGTCCATAGCCGTTCTTGTCCATGGCCGCGCCAAGCGCCATGAGGCGGGCGTCGTCGATCCAGCCATTGTGGAACGCTACTTCTTCGGGAACGGAAACGCGTAAGCCCTGACGCTTTTCGATCGTCTGAACGAAGCTTGAGGCTTCTATGAGACTTTCATGGGTGCCTGTGTCGAACCAGGCGAAGCCTCGGCCAAGTTGCTCCACGTGCAGTTGGTTTCGCGCCAGATAGAGATTGTTCAGATCGGTGATTTCCAACTCGCCACGGGCGCTTGGCGTTAGTTCCCGCGCAAGATCGGCGACGGAGTTGTCGTAAAAATACAGCCCAGTGACGGCCCAGTCGGATTTTGGGCAGGTAGGTTTTTCTTCAATGGAAGTGGCGTGGTGGTTGTCATCGAAGTTTACGACGCCGTAACGCGCCGGATCTTTGACCCTATAGGCGAAGACGGTGGCGCCGCTGGGGTGTCTGGCGGCGGCTTTCATTTTCTCGGTCAGGCCATGGCCATAGAAAATATTGTCGCCCAGAACCAGCGCGCAAGCGTGGGAGCCAATGAAGGAGCGCCCGATAATAAAGGCCTGGGCCAAGCCCCCCGGCTCCGGCTGGACGGCGTAAGAAAGATCAATTCCCCATTGCGCGCCGTCGCCTAGAAGCCGGTGAAAGGCTGAAGCGTCATGGGGGGTGGTGATGATGAGAATATCTCTCACGCCCGCCAGCATTAAAGTGCACAAAGGATAATAAATCATCGGCTTATCGTAGATTGGCAATAGCTGCTTGGAGACGGAGCGGGTGATGGGATAGAGGCGCGTGCCTGAGCCTCCCGCAAGAATGATTCCCTTCATTGTCGGCGTCCTCTTGTTGACTCCGTGAGTTAGGTCATATAGCGGGCGGGCTATATTGAAAATAATGGCGCAGCATATCGGTCAGCCCTTGTGCCCACGGGCGCATTTTTATGCCGTAGATGTTGTCCAGCTTGGCGCAGTCGAGAACGGAATTGACGGGGCGACGGGCGCGGGCGGCATAGTGATCGGCGCTGACCGGCGTGATTTTTGGCTGACGCGGTAGATGCGGGGCGCTGATGCGGTAAATTTCTTTGGTGAAGTTGTGCCAGCTGGTTCCCCCGCCTCCCGCGCAATGAAACGTCCCAAATCCATGGGCGCCAATGTCTTTTCTGGTAAGTCGGCGAGCGACGTCTAGAATAACTTCGGCGAGATCCCCCGCGTATGTGGGACTTCCGAATTGATCGTCGACGACTTGCAATTCGTCGCGGTGGCGGCCCGCCTCAAGAATTGTCTTGACGAAATTGGCGCCATCGAGACCAAAGATCCAGGAGGAGCGCAATATCACGTGTTGCGCCGTCATATCACGCACGGCGTCTTCTCCGGCTTGCTTGCTTTGGCCGTAGACATTGATCGGCGCCGTTGGCTGATCTTCCGTATAGGGCGTCTCCGCCGCGCCGTCGAAAACATAGTCGGAGGAGATATGGATGAGCGGCGCGCCCACATGGGCGCAAGCTCTGGCGAGATTCCGCGCTCCTGTGCAATTGACGGCGAAGGCGTTTGCTCGCTCGCTCTCGGCGTCGTCCACCGCCGTATAGGCCGCCGCATTCACCACCAACGCCGGTGGGTCACGTTCAAAAGCGTCCATGACGTTGTCGAGGAGCGTGACGTCAAAGGCCTCGCGGCCGAGGGCTTTGAGAGGCGTCCCGGCCTTCGCCGCGCGTCTGACGATTTCCCGGCCCAATTGTCCCTTGGCGCCGGTTAACAGAATCTCCCTCATTCCACCGCCTCCTTCATGGGCGCGGTTGCCGATGTCGCCTCGATGGCGTCGGTGGTTTCAGGGACGTCTTTAGGGCGGGACTCACGCCACCATGTGGGATTTTGCAAATACCAATGGACGGTTTTACGTAGTCCGCTGTCGAAGCTTTCCTGCGCTCGCCATCCCAGCTCCCGGGTGATTTTGCTGGCGTCAACGGCGTAGCGCCCGTCGTGTCCGGGACGGTCTTTCACGTGGCGAATCAATTGCGCCCGCCCGCCCGCCTCCTGCGGCGCGCCGGGCGCCAGTTCGTCGACAAGGGTGCAAATGGCGTGGGCGACGTCGTTATTGCTTCTCTCCTCGCCGCCGCCGATGACGTAGGTCTCTCCAACTTCGCCTTGAAGCAAAATGCGTATGAGGGCGCGGGCGTGATCTTCCACATGCAGCCAGTCGCGAATATTGTGGCCATCGCCGTAAATGGGCAAAGGGCGCCGCTCCAAAGCGTTGATGATCATGAGGGGAATGAATTTTTCCGGATTTTGGTAAGGCCCGTAATTATTTGAGCAATTTGAAACAATGGTTGGCAGTCCGTAAGTGCGCTCCCAAGCGCGAACAAGATGATCAGATGCGGCTTTTGACGCTGAGTAAGGAGAGTTTGGATGATAGGCCGTGGTTTCATTAAAAGGAGCGTCATGGGGGCCAAGCTCTCCAAACACCTCGTCGGTGGAGACGTGAAGGAAGCGAAAGGCGTTTTGGCGCGTCGGCGATAAGGACGTCCAATAGGCTCGCGCCGCCTCCAGTAAAACATAGGTGCCGATGACATTGGTGTCGATGAAGATCGAGGGGCCGTCGATTGAACGGTCCACATGACTTTCCGCAGCGAGGTGAATAATCGCATCAGGTCGGGTGTCCTCAAGCAGCGCTGACACCGCGCGTCCGTCTCGCACGTCAATTCTGGCGAAATGGTAGTTATCCCGGTGAGCGACGCTTTTAACGGCGGCTTGATTGCCGGCGTAAGTGAGCGCGTCAAGGTTGATCACCTCCATTGCGGGCGTGTCAACCAGAAGACGCGTCACCTCTGAACCAATGAAGCCGGCGCCGCCAGTGATTAGAGTTTTCATTGCGTTGTCTCCCCGGCGCAATGAAACACAGGCTCAAGATCCGCCAGTTTCGGGTGTCGTCGGTCTTTGGCCGATAGCTGAGCGCCAGCTTCGTTGAACGGCCATTTAATCGCCAGATCCGGGTCGTTCCAGAGGACGCCACCATCATGCTCTGGTGAGTAAGTATTTGAAACCTTGTATAAAACTTCCGTGTTGGGTAGTAGCGTCATGAAGCCGTGGGCGAAGCCGGAAGGAATCAGGATTTGCCCCCAGTGCTCCGCCGATAATATGGCGCTGACGTGTTTACCATAGGTGGGGGAGCCGAGGCGCAAATCCACGGCCACGTCAAATATCGCTCCCCGGGCCACGCGAACCAGCTTGATTTGATCGAAGGGCGGTTTTTGGAAGTGCAACCCGCGAACAGTGCCTTTGTTTCTGGAAAAAGAATGATTATCCTGAACAAAGTCCGTGGCGACGCCACATTCTTTCAATTTTGATTTATTGTATGTTTCCGAGAAAAAGCCGCGATCATCTTCATGTTTGGTCGCATGAATGATAATTATGTCTTTAATAGTTGATCTCTCAATATGTAATGACACAATATTTCCCGTCGTAAATAAATATTATAAATTTTCTAAGGTGTCTAAAATACTTTTAGCTCTATGGAGCAGGCGGCTCGTAGACGAAAATTTACTTGCAATCGCTAAAAATGCGGCCCTTTGCCGTCGGGCTTGGCGCCGCCCCCTAAAATGGGATCTTGAAAGCCCCGCTGAAATTGGAGCCTGTGAAATTCACGTTATAAATTCAAACTCAATAAACTCAGGTTGTCAGCCTGTGAATTTTAAAGCTGGCGCCGTCGCAACGGTGACATGCGCTTTTCCAAATTACCGCCTAGAGGCGGGTGAATAATTTATTTATGCATATTAAAGTTGTATATTTTGCGCATTTATTCAAGAGTTATTTTATTCTAATGACTGCCGTCGTCGCTTATGCGAGTTCGTTCTTATAAAGACGGCCGTCTTTCATGATGAGTTTCATGTTTTTATCCGGATCGGCGATGACGAAGATATCGTCCAGTGGATCTCCATCAATCACAAGAAGATCCGCGAGCGCGCCTTTTTTAATGACGCCGAGTTTGCCGTCATAGGGGTTTCGCGCGCCGGACATGGCCAGGAGTTCGCCGTTTTTACTCGTGGCTAGCGACAAGACTTCGTCATTGGTCAACCAGCGAGAGATTTTCGCTAATTGTTTGCCTTGGGTGGCGGTTCCCGCCGGATTGAAAAGCACGTCGGTGCCGAAGGCCATTTTGGCGTTGTATTTTTTACCAAGCTCAAAGGCGCGTGCGGTGCCAATGGCGATTTCCCGCCGCTGAGCTTGCTGGAGGGGCGTTCCCGCCGGGTTTGAATCCTCGTCGGCGAGGAAAGGTTGCAGGCTCCACCATGCGTCGGCGTCGACAATTCGCTTTACGGTTTCCTCATCGGCGAGCTGGCCATGTTCGATGGATTTCACCCCGCACTCCAGCACCCGACGAATGCCGGCGGAGCTATAGACATGGGCGCAAACATAAGTGCCCCAATCCGCCGCAGCGCCAACGACCGCCTTGATTTCCTGCTCTGAATACTGAAGCGAATCCAATGGATCATAGAGAGAGGTGACGCCGCCGCCAGCCATGATCTTAAGCTGGCAGGCGCCGAACATCAATTGTTCCCGCGCTCGGCGCAGCACTTCGGGAACGCCGTCGGCGATGGCCGAAATTCCCGCCACTTCCGCTTCGCTTAAATTAGTTTGCGGCGAACGCGGCAATGAGCTGCGCAAGCGGAAATCTCCGTGTCCGGAGGTTTGCGAGATCATGGCGCCGGAGGGGTAGATTCTCGGGCCGGCGGTGCGGTTCTCGTCGATGACTTTTTTGAGGGGGAACGCAGGTCCGCCCACATCGCGAACCGTGGTGAACCCGCGTAAAATCGTGCGTTCGGCCTCTTGGGCGGCGACGAGATGCACATAGGGAATTTCGGCGGTCATGGCGGCGGTTTGTGAAATCGCCGCCAGCAGCGAATGCCAATGGGCGTCGATCATCCCCGGCATGAGAACGCGACCGCCGCAGTCGATGACGTCGGCGTCGGCGACGACGTCGGCGGCCTCAAGAATGGCTTCAATTCGGTTCCCCTTGATGAGCAGGCTACGCCCTTCAAGGTAACGGGGGGAGACGCCGTCGAATATACGCACGTTTTTCAACAAGCGCGGGCGGCTTGGCTCGTTCGCGAAGCTGGCCCCCACGCCGCCTCCCAAAGCAGCGGCGGCGAGGCTAGCGACGGCTCCGCGTAAAAAATCCCGACGCGAGAAACCTTCATTCAAACGTGTGGTGAAGGCGCTCATCAACGGGCTTTGGCACATGCAGCCGACATCATGGCCCAAATGGCCATATTTTTTACCAAAATTGAGGGCCATTTCGTATCCAGTCTCGCGTGTTAAAACTGGCGCATCACTTGGCGCCTTGGGGGGGATTTCTCCCCCCCTTGGGTCTTTAGAACCGTATAGAGACGCCGGCCACGGGCCCATGCTCGGTGACGTCCCATTTCAACTTGTGACCTAGCAGGGATCCGCCTGAGTAATCCTGATAAAGAGCTCGATATCCAACGCGCAGCAAGGTCGGTTGGTTGAATATATGGGTGCGGTATCCCAGATAGGCCTGACCTTGTAGGCTGAGGTCGGAGCCGCCGTTGAAACCGCCAACGTCCGCTTCTGCGAAAAGGTTCCAGCGTTCGGAGAGGTCGGCGATAAAGCGTGCGCCGACGAAGAGATCAGTCCACTGTTCTTCGTGTGAGCGCTCGTATCCCGCCACCGTCAGGCCGGCGTTCAGGCGCGTCCAGCGCAGGCCCGCCGTAGGCTCGATGGCGAATACGCGCGGGGCGCCAAACAGGGTTGTTCCCTCAAGGGGAATTTCAAGGGCGCGGAAAAATGCGCCAGCCGATAAAACGGTGAAATCGAATTCGGCTTTGAGTTTGTAGCCGCTCAGGCTTTCTTTTTGACTGGTTTGCGTATATTGGCCGTCGATGTAAAAACCATAGGAGCCGTTTGTGACTTCCACGTTCCCCATGAAGCTGAAGTCAAGGTTCTTCAAGGTTTCGGAAAAGGGAACGGCGACTTTTGACGAATATCCGGCGACGCCGGTGTCGCCGTCAAGAGAGGCGCCCCAAATATAGGGACTTACGATCACTCTCCAGCGGTCAGGATCGAATGCTGCGGGTTTCATAGGCTTAAGCTCTATGATGGCCGTTCCATATTCAGGCTCGGCTAAGTCCGCTCCATGCGCCAATCCACACGTTAATAGGGATACGCTGAGGAAAGTTGAAAAAAATCTACGTGTTTGAAATATGAATGAATGAAACAATGTCCGCCCCCGCAATGAAATTACGTAAGAGATCAATGGATAATAAATTTATATTAGCCCTTAAAATCATGTTTTGTAAAATCAAGAATAAAATATCAGTCTTGGGGGCGACGTTCAAGCGAGGATTGAACGGGAGTAGTTGATTGAAATCTAAAAAGGCCGGCGTTTGAACGCCGGCCCGGTATTTTAGCCGCGAAGATCTTCTGGCAGAAGAGCGTCGGGGATGTTCTGGTAGGAGACCGGACGCAGGAACCGGCGGATCGACATGGTGCCGACCGAAGTTGCGCCGAAGTTGGTGGACGCAGGGTAAGGTCCGCCGTGAACCATGGCGTCGCAAACCTCAACGCCTGTGGGAAAGTTATTGGCCATGACGCGTCCAGCTTTACGCTCCAGCACGGGCATGAGCTTTTGCGCGGCGGGGTGGTCCGCCTCGTCCAGATGCAGGGTGCAGGTTAGCTGACCTTTGAGGCCGGCGGCGATTGCGGCGACTTCCGCCGCGTCTTTCGCCACGACGATCACACCAAGAGGCCCGAACACTTCTTCGCCCAGAATATGGTTGGCCAGCCAACGCGCGCCGGTGGTGCGGTAGAGGTAGGGCGTGGCTTCGCGGTCGGCGCATTCGGTGGTCAGTATTTCCTCGACGTCGCCGGAGGCGCGCAATGTGTCGCGGCCCTTGCGATAGGCGTTGGCTATGCCGTCGGTGAGCATGGTTTGGCTACCGAAGGCGCCGAGAGCTTCAACGGAGGCGTCGATGAATTTCTCCGCGTCCTCGCCCTCAATAACGATGGCCACGCCGGGGTTGGTGCAGAACTGTCCCGCGCCCATGGTGAGCGAACCGGCCCAGTTCTTGGCGATTTCCGAACCGCGTGCGGAAAGAGCCGCAGGCATGATGAACATGGGATTGACGGATCCCAATTCGCCGAAGAAGGGAATTGGCTCGGGGCGCTGAGCGCAAAGATCAAACAGCGCGCGACCGCCGCCCAGCGAGCCGGTGAAGCCAACGGCCTTGATCAAGGGGTGCTGCACGAGGGCCGCGCCCACGGTGCGGTTGCCGCCCTGAATCAGCGAAAATACGCCGGGATGCAGGTCATGAGCTTTTACCGCCGCGAGAATGGCTTCGGCGACGATCTCTCCGGTTCCTGGATGGGCTGAATGGCCTTTCACCACCACGGGGCACCCAGCGGCGAGGGCCGCCGCGGTGTCGCCGCCGGCGGTTGAGAACGCGAGAGGAAAGTTGGAGGCGCCGAAGACTGCGATGGGGCCCACGGGGCGCTGCACCAGTTTCAGGTCCGGGCGGGGAAGGGGCTTGCGGTCCGGCAGGGCGCCGTCATGACGCCGGTCGAGATAATCGCCCTTGAGGATGTGCTCGGCGAAAAGGCGCAGCTGGCCCGTGGTGCGTCCGCGTCCGCCTTCAAGACGGCCGGCGGGAAGGCCTGACTCGCTTGTGCCGATTTCCGTGGTTTCGGCGGCGCGTTTTTCCATTTCGTCCGCGATCGTGTTGAGGAACGCCGCGCGTTTTTCGCGCGAGAGCGCGCTATAAGACGCGAAAGCCTCTTCTGCTGCGACGCAGGCGCGGTCAACCAGCTCAGGCGTGCCTACTGAAAATTCAAAAGCCTCCCCATGGGCGGGCTCGGAACGAAACGTGTCGGCTCCAGCGACCCATTCGCCGGCGATGAGATGTTTTCCGTGAGGCGTATATGTCATTTATCACATTCCTTTAGTCGGTAAATCTGCGACCTTGTAGTCGATAAATCTTGCGGCGGCGGGGCCGTCTAGTCGTACGGCGCGCCAAAGCGCTTCATGGGCATGTTTTCTCACATCGTGCTTTGGCGTGTTGTCTGCGGTCTTGTCGGGGATTTAAGTCGGGGCAGGCCAGTTGGGACGCTCCAGATAGGTTTCATGCGGCGCTGTCTGGTCTGGCGGCAAATGGCCAGAACGGGATAATTTGGTTATCTCATTCATTCAAAAGCGCCTTATTGGTGGAAAGCGACACGCCCGAGAGTAGAGGTTCAATCACCCTTGACCCAATCACCGACGGTAATGTGTGTTTTGTGTAGAGGTTTGACAAGGGCGTGAGAGGGTCTTGCTTTGAAAAGACGTGTAAATCTCGCATATTGACCCTGTTAAGAGACGGTGATCACATATGCGACTGCTTATTTTGCGCCCGCGCGGCGTCGCCGAATCAGACGAGGACTTACGCGCCGTCGCCGCGTGGGGCTTTACGTTTTATCGCCGCGTCGCGGTAGTTTCCAGTCCGGCCGGATGAAATGACAGGTGTAGCCGTCGGGATAACGTTCTAGATAATCCTGATGAACGTCTTCCGCCTCCCAAAAATCGCCGGCGGGGGATATGCGGGTGACCACTTCTCCCGGCCATAGGCCCGAGGCGTTGACGTCGGCGACGGTCTCTCGCGCCACACGTTCTTGTTCAGGACTGGTGAAGAAAATTTCCGAGCGATATTGGCTGCCCACGTCGTTTCCCTGCCGGTTGAGGGAAGTCGGATCGTGAATCTGGAAAAACATTTCCAGGATGCGCCGATAGCTCGTGACCGCCGGATCAAAAACAATCTCAATGGCTTCCGCATGACCGGTTTCGCCGGTTTTCACCAGCTGATAGGTCGCGTTTGGCGTATGTCCGCCACTATAGCCGACGCGGGTGGAGACAACCCCCTCCATGCGCCGGATGAGATCCTGCATTCCCCAGAAACAACCGCCCGCAAGAAGGGCGCGTTCATATTCGCCGGTTGGTGATGGCTCGGTCATTGGCGCCTCTTCGTTTTGTGCATGAGCTGCATATATAGGGCTTTCTTTTGAAACGCCAATATCTGCAGCTCATGCGGTCTTGGCTCACTCCATGCCGGCGAGGATCTCATCCACGTTCTGCACCCGGCAATAGCCGCCAAAGGCTTTCAAGCCGGCTTCATGGCGGGCGTGGGTATAGGCGGCGCAGGCGTTCTGGGCGCATACCATATAGTATCCCCGATCGGCGCCGTCGCGGATGGCCATATCGACGCATTGATCGGTGACGAAACCGGTGACGATGACGTTTTCAACGCCGAGGTTGCGCAAGACGTAGTCGATGTTGGTGGAATTGAACACGCCGGAAGAGGTCTTCGGCAAAATGATGTCGTCTGGCTGAGGGGCGACAAGATCGATCACTTTCCCAAGATCTGAGCCTTTTGGCACGTGAATATTGGATAGCTTGTGATCAAGAGAGCGGTCGCGCCCGTCTCGAGTGAGCGATTCGATCACTGTGTAGATGATTTCCGCTCCCTTGGCGCGGGCTCCGTCGATAAGTTGGCGCATGGCCGGCAACGCCCGCTCATGGAGGGCCTTGTCAAATTCGGGATGGGCTTCAAGGATCTCGCGTTGCAGTTCCGCGTTTTGCGCGTCCACCACCAGAACGGCCGTGCGCGAGGCCGATAATGAGCGGTCGCGACCTTCATAGCGGGCCAATGTGCCGCCCGTTTCATTTGTCATGAGGCTTTTCCTGAGCTGTCGAAAAAAGGCGGGACGGTTTCACCGCCCCGCCTTGTTCAAGGTTAATTAACGCGTGATTACTTGGTTTCAGGCGTCCAGATTTCTTCGACTTTATAGTCGCCGTTATTGACGCTGATGATCGAAACTGGCTTTGGCGGAACCATGGTGTCGCGGGTGTAGCTGACTTCGCCCGTGACGCCTTTGAAGCCGCGGGTGGCGGTCAGAGCGTCGCGAATTTTAGCTGGATCGTCGGACTCGGCGCGGCGAACGGCGTCGGCCACCAGCATCAAGGCGTCATAGCCAAGAGGGGCGAAAGCGTTTTCAGGGTCGATCCCATATTCGGCCTTATAGTCTTTGATGAACTGTGCGACTTCCGCCCGGTCGTCGGCGCGATATGTGTGGGTGGAGAAATAAACGTCATTGGCCAACTCTGGTCCGGGAACGGAGGCGACCAACTCTGTGTCGAAGCCGTCGCCGGAGATGATCGGCATCTTGATGCCCTGTTCGCGAATCTGCTTCACTGAAAGGCCGGCTTCGGAAGGGATGGCGGAGATGAAAACGGCGCCGGGCGCTGGATCAATGGAGGCGAGGCGCGCGATCTGAGCGGAGAAATCCGTGTCGCCCATCATGAAGCTGTCGGTGCCGACGATTTCGCCGCCGCGTTCCTTGAAGCGCTCAATGAAGAACTTGCTCAAGGCCTTGGTGAAATCCATCGAGTTATCTGTCCAGACCGCGACGCGGCGAACGCCCAGTTTGTCATAAGCGTAATCGGCGATAGCGTAGGATTGGTCGTCGTCGCCAAAGGGAGCCATGAACATATAGTCGCCAACCCATTGAGGCAGCTCGGGATGCGTGGCGCCGGAGGTGACGAAAGGAACGCCCTGCTCTTGAAAGAGCGGCGCGGCGGCCATGACGAATGTGGTGTCCGATTGGCCGATGCCCGCGATCACGCCTTCTGAAAGCACGCGCTGCGCCGCCTTGGCGGTTTCCTGCTGATCGGTTTTCCCGTCGGGAGCGATAAGCTCGATCTGCTTGCCCAGCAAACCGCCGTCGGCGTTGATCTGCTTCACCGCGAGCTGCGCGCCCTTCAGCGACGGCCCGTCAAGGGAGGACATGCCGCCGGTCAAATTGTAAAGGGCTCCGATTTTAAGGGTGTCTTGCGCGTAGGCCGCGCCAATCATGGTGGAAAGCGCCACGGAAGCGGCGATGAGTGTTTTCATTTTCAGTATCCCCTACTGCGCGCCGAGCGAGCTTTTCGGCGCATGCATCTTGGAGCTGTGTTATTCAGCGCTCATTGGCACAGCATGACTCGACATGAGATTGTCGTCAATCGAATCGTACATTTTTCTTCCATTATTGGAATTTGTCTGATTTGATACATTGAGGGTAACGTGATGAAAGAGAATGACGCCATGAGCGTTTTGGAAAGATTGCGGAGAGAAACGCCAGAGCTGAGCGCCCGTGAAGCTCGCGCGGCGCGTCATCTCATGGCGAATTACCCCATCGCCGGTCTGTCCACCGTCGCCGAATTCGCCCGTCAAAGCGGCGTGAGCACGGCGACGATTCTGCGGTTGGTGAAGCGGTTGGGTTTTTCAGTCTATTCCGATTTTCAAGCCGCGTTGCGCACCCATATCGAGGAAACCCTGCAATCTCCCCTCGTGCGCTTTGGCGAGCGTCAGGAGGCGGAGCAAACCACGGACGCCTCTTTCTTCAACCGTTACGCCAGTCAGGTCGCCGGGCAGATCAAGCAATTGGGCGAGGTTATCTCCGATGACGACTTTGACCGAGCGGTGAACCTTTTGGCTGATCCCCGCCGCGACATTCATCTTCTGGGCGGGCGATATTCATCCAATATCGCCGCCTATATGGGAGATATGCTGGCGGCGGTGCGCAGTAAAATCCACATTGTGCGTGGGCAAACCCAATGCTGGCCGCAACATTTGCTGGACATGGGGCGCGGCTCGGTCTTGCTGGTGTTTGACGTGCGTCGCTATCAGTCCGACGTGATCGCTTTCGCCGACGCGGCGGCGAAACGTGGCGTCACCGTGATTTTGCTCACCGACATCTGGCGCTCCCCCGCCTCGCGCAGCGCCCATAACGTTCTGGCGTTTCCGGTGGAGTCCCCGTCGATTTTCGATGGTTTGACCGCCGGGATGGCCGTGGTGGAGGCTTTGATCGGGGCGGTCGCCCAGAAGATCAGCGATCCGGGCAAGAAACGTATCGAAACCCTTGAAGACTTGCGTATGCGGTTTTCGCCGGAATCTGGCGCGAACGAAGGCTGACAATTCAAATCACTATCAATCAACTTGCGGAGAATAGAATGGAACGGGAAGAAATCATTATGCTGTGCACTTGCGACCTTGCAGGGCAGGTTCGTGGCAAAGGCTTTCCCGCTTCCGAGTTGGAAGAGCGGCTGGTCAAAGGCATCGGCTGGACGCCGACGAACAGCATGATCACCGCCCATGGACCGATCGCCCCCAGCCCCTGGGGGCCTTATGGGGACACGGTGCTCACGCCCGCCGCGGAAACGCGCGTTCGGCTGGATTTCGGCCCCTTTCAGGCCGCAGAACACTTCATGATGGCCGATATTCGCAATCTGGACGGAAGCGATTGGGAGGCTTGTCCGAGAAGCCGGCTTAAATATCTTCTGGCGCGACTGGAGGAGCGTCATGGCCTGAAGATCAAGGCGGCTTTCGAGCATGAATTCATGTTAGAGGAGATCGAAGAGCGGCCAAACTCCAATTACGCGCTTGATTCATTTCGCCGTCAGGGATTGTTCGCGGAGACCTATCTGGGAGCTTTGAAATCCGCCGGGATCGAGATCGACACTTTCATGCCCGAGTATGGTCCCAAACAATATGAAGTCACGGTTGGGCCGGCGGAGAATGTGGCGGCGGCGGATCAGGCGGTGGCCGTTCGCGAAATCGCCCGCGCCGTGGCCCATCGTCTCGATAACCGGGCGTGTTTCACGCCGATCCTGCGCCCGGACGCGGTGGGCAACGGGGTCCACGTGCATTTCAGCTTGCAGGACGCGAAAACCGGTAAGCCTGTGAATTACGATCCGGAGGAGGCGAGCGGCATGTCGCAGACCGCCGGCGCGTTTCTGGCGGGGATTTTGAAGCTTATGCCGGCATTGACCGCCGTAACCGCCGCAGGCTCCATCTCCTATCTTCGCTTGACGCCGGACCGCTGGAGCGCGGCCTATAACAATCTGGGCGATCGGGACAGGGAGGCGGGTTTGCGCATTTGCCCGGTGTTTCCAAGCCCCGGCGCCGACGTCAACAAGCAGTATCATTTCGAATTTCGCGCGGCGGACGCCACTTCAAGCCCCTATATGACGCTGGCCGCCATCGTCGGCGCCGGCTTGCATGGTCTGGACGAGGCGCTGGAGCGTCCGAAGGTTTGTCCGACCCCGCCGCAGCACCTGAGCGAAGTGGAGCGAGGCGCGCTTGCGGTGACCCGCTTGCCGCAATCGTTGAGCGAGGCGCTGGACGTGTTTGAAGCCTCGTCGCAGACGCGCGAAATTTTTGGCGAAACGCTGAAATCCGCCTATCTGGCTCACAAGCGCTTCGAAGCCGAGCAGATGGAAAGCCGCACGCCCGCTGAGCAATGCGAGAAATACCGTCAGGCTTATTGACGCGCAAACGCCGGCCAGATTGGTTCATCTGGCCGGCGTTTGTTGACGCGCCGTTTATTCACGTTCGGTTGGGCTTGATGGGGCCATATATTGTTTTAACCGACGGGTTTTCAGACGAGGCGGCCAAATCTTTCTTCTACGTGGCGGCCAAATCGCGCTCTAGCGCGGCGCAAAAAGACGCGGTGGTCTGCGTGCGGCAATAGCCCTTGAAGGCGTTGAGAGCCGAGTTGTGACGGGCGCGCGTGTCGGAGGCGCAAGCGTCCGCGACGCAAACCATATGAAATCCCCGGTCCGCGCCGTCTCGAATGGTGTGATCGACGCATTGATCGGTCAAGAAACCGGTGACGATGATGGTGTCGAGGCCAATATTACGGATCAGATATTCAAAATTCGTCGAGTTGAACAGGCTTGAGGAGGTCTTGGGAATGACCATCTCATCGGCGCCCGGGGCGAGGGCGTCGATGACTTTCGCGTCCCAAGAGCCTTTTTCGATGAAGAAATTCGACAATTTGTAATCAAGACTGCGATCCCTGCCATTTTCGGTGAAATTCTCCATCACCGTGTAAATGACTTCAACTTCATGAGCGCGGCAGGCGGCGATCAGCTTTTGTAAATTCGGAATGACGACGCCATGGGCGTCTTCATAGAATTCCGGCCGCGGCTGGCGGTTGGCCTCGTCCATGACCCAGTTCTGAGCGTCGATCACCAGCAGGCCCGCGCGCGCGCGTTCAAGCTTGCGCCCGCGTCCGTCATAAACGTCGCATTGACGTGGTCGTCCCATCAGTTTTTCCTTCCGCTAAACAATCGCCGGATCATGTCCGGCTCGGAACTGCCAAATAGTCCCTTCGGTCTGACGAACAGCACCAGAATGAGGCATACGGCCACCACGACTTGGCTCAGGCCGTAGAGGCCGAGATATTCTTCCGCCGGGCGCAGGGTCTCTGAAACGAAGGTGATGGCGGCGGCGGCGATGACCGCGCCGAAAATGCTGCCCGAACCGCCGATGACCACCATGACCACCAAATTGAACGCCAGCAGGATGGAATAGGTCTTGGGGGTCACCACGCTGATGAGATGGGCCAGCAGCGCCCCGGCCATGGCCGCCATCACAGCGCCGATGACAAAGGCGAGAAGCCGCACCCGCGCCGTGTCGATGCCGCTGCAGGCGGCGGCCAGCTCATTTTCGCGGATGGCCATCATCGCTCGTCCAAGGGAGGAGAATTTAAGGCGCCACACAAGCGCGATGACTAGAACGAGAAAACCGAAGGTCCACCAGATATCTGTCAGGCGCGGCAAGCCGCTTATGCCGGAGCCGCCGCGGGTGACGCTATCCCAATTGGTGGCCAGTCCTTGAACGACGATGATCAGCCCGAGAGTGGCCACCGCCAGATAATGGCCTTTCAGGCGCAGCACGACGAGGCCCACGAGGGCGGCCACCACGCCGGCGACCAGACCGGCGATCAGCAGCGCCGGTAAGAGCGAAAGCTCCGTGGAGGCGATGAAGTCGGGCAATCCCGGCAACATGGAGCCTTTGCGGCGGGCGGAGAAAGTCAAGATCGCGGCCACATAAGCGCCAATGGTCATAAAGGCGGGATGTCCGAGGGAGAACATGCCCGCCAGACCATTGGTCAAGGTGAGCGACACCGCCAGCGCCGCGTTGATGAACAGGATCGCCAGCAGGGTGATGACGTAGCTGCTCACCACGCCTTGGGCGAGCCAGATGGCGGCGCCGGCGATGAAAACCGCCGCTATGGCGGCGATGAAGCCGCGCGGCGAGGGCGCGCTCATGGGAGATGAGGCGTTCAGGGGGGAAGTGCTCATTAGGCGCGCTCCTCAACATGACGAACGAACAGCCCGGATGGTTTCACCAGCAGAATGACGATCAACATCAGAAAGACGAATGTGTCGCGGTAGCCGGAGAATTCCGGCGGCAACAGACCGACGAAAAGCACTTCCGCGAGGCCGAGAATATATCCGCCGAGCAGCGCCCCGCCAATGGAGCCGACGCCGCCGATGACGCAGGCGACAAAGGCCTTCAAGCCGGGGGTGAAGCCGAGCAGCGGATCGATCTGGCCGAATTTTCCGCCCCAGAACAAGCCGGCCACGGCGGCGAGGCCGCTGCCAATGGCGAAAGCCGCCAAAATTGTGCGGTTGACCGCGATGCCCATCAAACGCGCGGCCATCATGTTCTCCGCCGTCGCCCGCATGGCGGTGCCAAGGCGGGTGCGATAGACCACGAATAACAGCCCGGCGATCAAAATGGCGGAGAGAACAATGATGGTGACGTCAGTTAGCGACGCGCTGACCCCGCCAAGGGACAGGCGTTCTCGCATGACGGCGGGAAAGTGAAAATTGCGGGGCTGTCCGGAGAGGATCATCAGGGCGCTGTTTTGAATCGCCACCGAGACCGCCAAGGTTGCGATGAAGCCGGTGACTTGATCGGCTCCGATGATCGGGCGGAACACCAAGGTCTGAATGGTCATGCCGGCCACGGCGCCGACGAGAAAGACGAAAAGCAGGATTAACGGCCAGGGAACGCCGGAGGCCACCATGGCGAGGGTGGCGAAAGCGCCGATCATGACCAGATCCCCATGGGCGAAATTGATCAGGCGAACAATGCCGTAGATCATGGAGAAACCAATGGCGACCAGCGCGTAAAGACTGCCCAAAGCCAACCCGTTGACCACTTGTTGAAACAGATATTGGCTCATGGGGCGACCCCTAGATAGAATTGCCGAACGCTGTCGTTTTCGCTCAGCTCAGCGCCAGATCCGGTCAAGACGATGCTCCCGTTTTCAATCACATAGGCCCGGTCCGCTATTTCAAGCGCCATGGCCGCGTTTTGCTCGATAAGTAGAATGGTCACGCCTTTGGCTTTCAATTGCGCGATCACGTCGAAAATTGTCTCCACCACCATGGGGGCCAAACCCAGAGACGGCTCGTCAAGAAGAAGCAGCTTTGGCCGGGCGAGAAGGGCGCGGCCCATGGCCACCATCATTTGCTCGCCGCCGGACAAGGTTCCAGCCGCGATATGCGCCCGTTCCTTCAGCACGGGAAACAGGCTGTAGACCTCTTCAAGATCTTGCGCCACCGCCGCTTTATCCCGGCGAATATAGGCGCCCATGGCCAGATTCTCCGCGATGGTGAGCGACTGGAACACCTGCCGCCCCTCCGGGCAATGGATGAGACCGGCGGCGACGATGTTCTCCGCCGACATTTTGGTCAGATCATAAGCGCGCCCGTCGACGTTCATGACGGCCGAACCGGACTTTGGCCGCAGCAAACCGGACAGGGTCAGCAAGGTCGTGGATTTTCCCGCGCCATTGGCGCCGATCAGGCTGGCCAATTCGCCTTCGCGAACCGAGAGAGAGATATCCTTGAGAACATGCGTGGCGCCGCGGTTGACGTTTAGGTTCTGAATTTCAAGCATGGGCGGCCGCCTTCCTGCGCGTTCCAAGATAGGCTTCGATCACCTGCGGGTTGGACTGGACGTCGGCGGGCGCGCCTTCGGTTATGAGCGCGCCGCGATTGAGAACCTGAATCCTGTGGCAAAGTCCCATTACAAGATGCATGTCATGTTCGACCACGAGCACGGCGATGCCGAAATCTTCGTTCACTTTGCGAATGAAAGCGACGAGATCCTGAGTTTCATTGGGGTTGAGCCCGGCGGCGGGCTCGTCCAGCAGCAGCGCAGACGGCTCGCCGGCCAGCGCGCGTCCGATCTCCACCCGTCGTTGATCGCCATAGGATAAATCGCCCGCCCGCTGGTGCATAAACGCGGACAAGCCAATACGTTCGACGATTTGCTTGCTGCGCGCGGCGATTGTCTCCTCCGCGCGCCAGAAGGAAGGCAATTGCGCCAATGTGGACAGGATAGAGGCGCCATAGCGCATGTGGCCGCCGCACATGACGTTCTCCAAAACGCTCATGTCGTCAAAAAGGCGAATGTTTTGAAAGGTGCGCGCCAATCCCGCCCGCGCCCGCATATGAGCGGGGGCGGCGCTCATGTCCTTCCCGTTGACCTTGATCGTTCCAGCCGTGGCGCTCAAAACGCCGGTAAGCAAGTTGAACGCCGTGGTCTTTCCCGCGCCGTTGGGACCGATCAATCCCACCAGATCGCCTTGGTCCAAACGCAGGCCATAGCCATTGACCGCAGTCAGGCCGCCAAACTCTTTCTTCAGCCCATGGGCTTCAATCACAGCTTCGCTCGCCACGCCGTCTCCTCATGCTTCCAGAAAATTCAGGAATAACGATAGGGTGAGTTCTGGACAAACGTCAACAAAAAGATACAATTTGCATTTATTTTATGAATTTGTACTATTTGGTACATATTAGCCGGGAGACAGACGTGACCGTAAACCAAGACACTCAACCTACAAGACTGCTGCGCGCCGGAGATCCGGCTCCTCTTGAAATTTATAATGAAAATGGCGCGTCAGATTTTTTTCTGATTTGCGAGCACGCCGGGCGCCGCATTCCTGAAGCGTTGGGAACATTGGGGTTGTCGGAACAGGACCGTCGGCGACATTTCGCCTGGGACATCGGCGCGCGGGATATTGCGGTGGCCTTGTCCGACCTTTTGGACGCGCCTTTGTACATGCAGCGTTATTCGCGTCTTGTGTGCGATTGCAACCGCAAGCCGGAGGTGGCCAGTTTTATTCCCGAAAACGGCGAAGAAGTAGCGGTTCCGGGAAATAAAAACGTGAGCCTTGAAGAGCGGCGCGCGCGTGAAGACGAGATTTTCTGGCCCTTTCACAAGGCGGTGGCCGGCGCTCTTGACGCGCGCAAATCCGCGGGGCGCAAAACCCTGCTTGTGACGGTTCACAGTTTTACTCCGGTCTTTTTTGGCGAAAAAAGACCCTGGGAAATCGGGGTGTTGTTCAATCGAGACAACGTGTTCTCACCCGCCATCGCCAAATGGTTTCAGGAAAACACTGAGCTATGCGTGGGGGTGAACGAACCTTACGCGGTGGGCGACGAGACGGATTACGCCATTCCTATGCATGGAGAAAAGCGGGGACTGCCCTGCGTTGAATTTGAATTTCGCAATGATTTGATCCCCGATCGGAGCGCGGCTCAAAATTGGGCGAAATTGACGCAAAAAGCCATTGAGTTCGCCGCGCGCGGGCTTTGAGGACATGCTCCTCGCTTAGCGCGCAGGAGCATATGCGCGCATGAGCGTAATGAAAAACCTCCCGAAGCGAATCGCCCGGGAGGTTTTGATTCAGAGCTTTTCGCTTTTTCTTCTCGCCATCAGGCGGAAAGATTGGAGCGAATGCCGTTTTCAGAGGCTTGCGTGGGCACCAAGGCGCGTACGAGTTCGCGCATGTTCAACAGTCCGACCTGCTCGCCGTTTTTCATAACGCGGTAGTTCTTGTTGGTGTCGCCCTCCGACAAGGCGATCAGAGATTCAAGCGTATCGTCATGGTCCACGTCGCCGGCGATGTTCTTGGCGTCGTCCTCATTGGTGGTTTTGCGCATGACGGAGCGAACCCTGAGCACCCGCGCTCGGTTGATATCGGAGACGAAATCTTCGATGTATGGGTCTGCGGGATTGAGAAGAATACGCTGCGGCTCGCCCTGCTGAACGATATAGCCGTCATTGAGAATCACCAAGTGATCCGCAAGCTTCAGGGCCTCGTCAAGATCATGGGTGATGAAGACAATGGTCTTTTGCAGCTCGTTTTGCAGCTCGATCAACAGATCCTGCATGTCGGTGCGGATCAGGGGATCAAGAGCGGAGAAGGCTTCGTCCATCAGCATGATTTCCGAATTGGAGGATAGCGCGCGCGCGATCCCAACCCGCTGTTGCATGCCCCCGGACAATTGGTGGGGATAGTGGTCCTCATAGCCGGCGAGGCCGACCCGATCCAGCCACTTTTTCGCCTCCGCCTCGAATTGCGATTCGGACTGGCCGCGAACGGCCAGCGCCATCCCAGCGTTCTCCAGCACTGTGCGGTGGGGAAGAAGGGCGAATTTTTGGAACACCATGGACATGGTCTCCCGCCGCAGTCGCCGCAACTCCACCTCGCCGTAGCCGGTGATTTCCTCGCCATTGACCAGAATCTGGCCGGCGGTAGGTTCGATCAAGCGGTTGAGGTGGCGGATCAGGGTTGATTTCCCCGAACCTGACAGCCCCATGATGACGGTGATTTTCCCCGCCCGGATATCCACGTTGATGTCGCCAAGGCCCAGCATATGCTGATGCTTCTCAAGTAGTTCGGATTTGGTCATGCCGGCGCGCACCAGTTCCAGCGCGCCTTGAGGGTCTTCGCCGAAAATCTTGTAAAGATCGCGGATAGAGACTTTGATTTCTTCACTCATATCTCAGCCCCTCAATGTGGTTGCGACGCATTGATGCGCGCCAGAGCTGTTTTGGTGACCCGGTCGAGAACGATCGCGAGCAGCACGATTCCAAGTCCAGCGATCAATCCAACCCCTAACTCAAGATTGCGAATGCCCCGCAGAACCAAAACGCCAAGTCCCGGCGCCGACACGAGAGAGGCGATCACCACCATGGCCAGAGACATCATGATCGTCTGATTTACGCCGGCCATGATATTGGGCAGAGCCAGCGGTATCTCCACGCCGAACAGCTTCTGGCGGCTTGTCATGCCAAAGGCGTCCGCGGCCTCGATCACGTCCTTGTCCACGAGACGGATGCCAAGATCGGTCAGGCGAATAACCGGCACGATGGCGTAAAGAATGATCGCAATGCCATAGAGCTTGGGCTCGGTGACGGAAAAGAGGAAGATCAGCGGGATCAGGTAAACGAAGGGCGGCAGGGTCTGCAGCATATCCAATATGGGAATGGTCGTTCGTTGCATGCGGTCGCTGCGCGACATGGCGATGCCTATGGGCACCCCGAGCAGCACGCATATGAAGGCGCAGACGAAGATGATCGCCAGAGTTTGCATCGCATAGTCATAATGGTCGATGAAGGCGAGAAACAACAAACAGGCGGCGACGAAAGAGACGAGCTTGATGGAGCGCCCGACGGCGAAAACTATCAACAGAAGCAGGGGGATCATGATCCACCACGGCATGCTCTGCATCAGGTAGAGCGCGTCCTCCAGAGCCCAGCTCAAAGGTTGGGTCAAAGGGTCGAGGATGACTTTGAGGCCATCTTTGATGAAGAGAAAACCGTTCTCGACGCCTGACGTCATGTCGCGGGTGCGCGGGATAGCGCCGCAGGCTTCATGCAATGTGTCAAGCGACGGAAACGGTGTGTCCCACAAAGACGTCGCCGCATCGTCCGCACCGTTTTTTGGCGCTTTGCCCAAGAGCTGGGCCATTGTCATTGGGCCTTCTTCGGCGCCGGCGCCGCACCATTCGCTTAAGCCAAGATTATCAAATATCGCTTCGTAGGTCGCCATTCTCATCCTTCTGGTGAAAGATCAAACAGGGGCTTGATCTTTTGAACCTTTTACAATCAGCAGGTAACGGACGGGCTCCGATGAGCCCGCCCATAAAGTGATCGGCTTACTTCAAGATCGCAGCCAGTTTTTCGCGAGCTTCATCGTTCAACCAACCAGACCATGCGTCTTTGTTGTTGGTGAGGAAGTAGACGGCCGCTTCTTCGGCGGAGGCGTTGTTTTCTTCCTGCCACGCCAGAACGCTGCTCATGACGTCATTGGGAAAGCTGACGTTGGTCATCAGCTCATAGACTTCCGGCGAACGCTCGGCGAAATCGGAGGTGACGCCGGTAAGGACTGGAGCGGCCGGGAAGTCGGACTTCTGCGGGTCGGCGCAATCGGCCTTGGCGTTACAAGCATGCGCTTCTTCAACGTAAGGGCCGACGTCGACCTTGACCATTTCATATTTGCCGAGCAGAGGCGTGGGCGCCCAGTAATAACCGAACCAAGGAGCCTTGTCCTCATAAGCCGAAGCGACGGAGGTCGCCAGAGTTTCGCCGGAGCCGTGGTTGAACACTTCAAGGCCGGCGCCTTCAAAGTCATAGGCGACTTTGAGGTTGTCGTTGGCGATGCGGCAACCCCACCCGTCCGGGCAATTATGGAAACGTCCGCCGACCAATTCCGGATTTGCGAGAATGCCCTCGATTTTCGTCAGCTCGGGGTGTTCGTCAGCCAGATATTTTGGAATCCACCAACCTTCCGCGCCGCCGTCGGACAGAACTTTGCCGGCCGTTTTGACCTTGCCTTCTTTTTCAAGCTCAAGGTATTGCGGGGCGGAGTTCACCCAAACTTCGGTGACGATGTCAGGCTCGTTGTTTTCAGCCACGGACACCATGGCGGGAACCGTATCGGAGGGAACTACGGTCACTTCGCAGCCGTAGCCCTGCTCCATCAAAAACTTGGAAACCTGCGTCACCACGGCGGAGGAAGCCCAGTTCATTTCAGTGATCGAGACTTCACCGCAATCCGCCATGGCGGCGGCCGGAACCATGAAAACCCCAAAAACAGTACCGAGAAGTAGTTTCTTCATATTAAAGGCTCCTTCGAATTTAATATTTGCCGCATCAGGATAAAATGACAGATGAAAGATAAATACTTGCAGATTTCAAGTTTTGATTTCGACTTGTTCTTATGAACAAATCATTTCGTCTTGAATGAATTTGTGCGCAGATATTTCTCATAGAGCTGATTTGAACTGTCTCTCGCGTCATTTCATCTGATGGTAATTGTAGAGAGCAATATCAATATTGCATCACAGCATCAGAAACAATAGGGCGAGGCAATTTCAACTTTTAATTTTGATAAATATTCTTGCGCCTATGGGTGTTATTCGAGCCAAGAAGCAGATTTCCATCGGCTTTGACCCAAGGGATTCAGCCTTTTTAAGATGAAATATCTGAGGCGCGGGAATGTGGGGCGCGGGGGTGTGGGCTCACGAAAGCGTCTCCAATCCGAGACGCTTAAAGCGAGGAGAGGCTCGTTTAGCTGGAGCCGTGCGGTAGAAGCCCCATGCGCCGCGCGTGCCAAGAGGCTTCGGCGCGGGAAGAAATTCCAAGCTTGCGGTAAATCGACTTGATATGTTGGGCGACGGTGTTTTCGGAAATGTTCAGATCCGCGGCCACTTCAATGTTGCGCATGCCGCAGCCGATATGGGCGAGAACGTCTTTTTCGCGCGGAGTGAGCTGAGTTTGCGGTTCGGCGGCGGGCCCGGTGAGGCGAAAATGCTCCATAATTCGCCGGGCGATAGCGGGAGAAAGGGCCGGAACCCCATTCGCCAGCTGGGACAATTGTTGGATGATGACTTCCGGCGGTTGCTCTTTCAAAATATAGCCGTCGGCGCCGGCGGAGAGGGCCGCAACGATATGCGCGTCATCGCCAATCACAGTGGTGACGACGCAAAGGGGTGGCTGCGGGGTTTTACGCAAAGCTTTCAAGATTTCCAGCCCAGAGCCATCGGGCAAATTCAAATCCACAAGGGCCACGTGAAAACGGGTTTGTTTCGCCGCGACCAGCCCTTTGCCAATAGTGGCGGCCATATGGACGTTTAGCGCGGGACCAAAAGCTTCCCGCGCGATGTTCTCCAACCATTTCTGGGTTTCAACCAGATCTTCGACAATGAGAATTTCAAGCATCGTCCGTCGCCGTTCGCAAGGGAAAACAGGCTTTTAGCCGTAAACCGGGTCGGGCGGTCTCAAGCTCCAATAGGCCACCTAGGGTTTCGAGCCGAGCGCGCATATTGTTCAGCCCGTTGCCCACTGCTGGGGACGCGCCTTGTAACCCCTTGCCGTTATCTTCGAAGATGAGCCGCAGGGCGTCTCCTTGCAAGCGAAATTCGACGACGGCGCGGGAGGCGTGAGCGTGAAAAATGACGTTGCTCACCATTTCGCGCAAAATTGAGCGGCAGGCGTGCGCCACATTGGCCGGCGCCACACGCTCATTGAGGCGGGCGGCGTCATGGACGCGCCAATGAAGCGCGACTTGTGCGGAGGACAGGCGCTCGGAGGTTTCCTGACGCAGATCGGCCAGCAGCTCCGCAAGGCGCCGGTCGTCCTGCGCCGAGTTGTTGATGATGTCGCGCAGATCGGCCAGGGAGGCGCGGATCATCAGGTCTTTACGTTCGCTTGCGTTGCTGTGAAGGGCGCTCAGCAATTGGGCGCCGATATTATCGTGAATGTCGCGGGTGATGCGGGCGCGTTCTTCCTGGGCGCCGCGTTCCTGAGCGTCGCGGCGTTCGATGGTGTGGACAAGCATAGTCCAGACTTCGGCGGCGAAGCGCGCGTCTCGCGGGGAGAACAGGCGTCGTCCCTGATAGGCGTAAGACAAACGCAGCGGCGGCGCGGCGCCTGCGCCGGGAATGCGCAGGACAAGACCGTCCTCTATGATTTCCGGGGTTTTCAGCTCCGGTTTATTTTCCAGCGTTCTTCGCTCGGCTTGAAGATAGAGAGGTTGGAAAAGCATGTTGATTATATGACGCCACTTGCGCTCCTGCTCCGGGGCGTCACGACTCAAGGCCGCCTCCACCACCTGATCGAACAGCTCTTTGCGATCAATGTCGCGAATATTGGTGAGCCTGCGGCCCAGATAGTCGCGGGAGGGCAGGTAGAGAAGAGCGACAAGCAACAACGCAAGACTGAAAGCTGGAACCCGTTCGAAAGCCACCACCCAGATCAACAAGGCGTCAACGGTCAGGAGAAGCGCCACCGCGCCAAAATAAAAGAGAATGGAGAAGGTCCAATCCTCAAGTTCGAACAGGCGATAACGCGCCACGCTGATGGCGATGCCAATGAAGGCCACCAGAAATAGCAGAAAAGCATAACCTTGCGAGATTGTGGGGGTCGCGCCGAAGAGGTTTGGCAATAAGATCACGGCGACGAAACTTCCAGCCCCCACGCTTACGGAAAGGGCGAACCAGCGCAAGGCCGCTCGCGCCGCCGGATCTCCTCGCGCTTTGCGATATTGAGCGATGGCCGCCGCTAAAATCAGCGCCATGAGCAGAACCGCGGGAAAATGCAGCCCTAACGTCGGCCCTGCGAATGGAGGACGAGCAGTGTCCAATAGCCAGACGACGCCCACGCCAAGCGCAAGCAGCCACAAGACCCAGCCAGGCGCCAATCGGCGGGGATAAATCAGGAACAACGCCGACATGGCGGCGCCGAATCCCAAGGTTCCAAAGTGGTTGATGGCGGAGAGCCTATTGAATAAAACACCGTTGAGAGCCAGCTCCCGGGTGCTGTAAAGCGCGGCGGAAAAAGCTGAAATGGAAATGCAAATCCCCGCCGCCATGAGCAATTGCGCGCTAAATTCTCTCTGGCGGAAACTCCACACCCAAACGCCGATGAAAGCGGTGGCGAAGCCGGTGACGATTTGCACCCAAAAAACGGGCGGCAGGCTCCATAAGGGGCGCCCGGGCGCGGGTTTTATGGTGAAAGGGGCGCCGGCGACGATCAGGCGCGCTTCTTCTTGCGTCAGCGCGGCGCGCAGACGCGACTGACGCTGAAAAAAGGCGGTGAGCGCCGGGTAGCTTTCCAAGGTGTCCGGCTCTTCGAGCAGATCTTGCGGGGTCAGCTCCATCCCGTTAAGCGCGGTTAAACGGGTGTTTACGGGCAAAGCGGCCGCAGGACCGCGCGGGGCGACGGATTCAATCAGCAAGCCTTGAACCCGCGCTGCGCCGCCGTCGGACGCTGGCCCCGCGCTTAGTCTCATCCCCATCCATGGCTGGTCAAGCGCAAGGTGCAAAACGCTCAAGAACGCGATGATTCCTATAAGCGCGGCGCTCACCAGCACGGAAAAGGGCGTCAATCGTCTAATCACAAGGCGCGCGTCCGATTTCAACACGGCCGCCAAACTATTCGGCGCCCGTCCGATTATGAAGGTTTACCCAATAGTCTGGCGCAAATCCAGTTAGGAGAACGCCGACCCGGTGGCTCTTCTGCGCAGAAGGCGTAGCGGGTTGAAACACCCTGAAAGAGGCATTTTACTTCTCACCATAGAACACCTCTTTGAAAGACGTCGCTAGGGTTATCTAACTTCTTCTGAAACAGAGCCTTATTGGAACCGTCGCTTTTTCTGGCGCGCCAAAGTCCGCCTCAGATCAGCCAGACGCCTTCGTAAATCTCCGCGTCCACCTGATTGTGGTTTTCCTGACTCTCCGCAAAGCCGATCAGCACGTCGCCTCGATCATGATCGTCTTGGGCGAGATAATCCAGCCAGCCTTCAAGTCCGGCTTGATCCGCTTCCCGGTGGAAAATGTTCCGATATAATTGTTGGATGAAGCCCTCATTGTTCAAAGATCCATAGGTCACCTGAAACTCTTCGGAGGCGACAAAAGCGTCGGCCATGGCCGCCACATTGAGCGCGGCGTTGTCTATAAGACCGATGTTATGGGAAATGCCCGAGGTGTCAGGGTCGCGGTCGAAAGCCGCCTGATAGAGCCGATAAATCTGCCCCGTCGAACCGGAGACGTCAAAGGCCAGAACGCCGTCGGTGAAAGCGAGGCGGTCAACGCCGCTGAGAGAGCTGGCGAACCCCGGCCCGGACACGGAAATCGTGTTCGTCTCCGGGTCGTAAACGCTGGTGTAGGCCGCCCGTTCAGCGTCAATGAACGCCTTGATGTAACCGCCGATGTCCGTCTCATAAGCAAGGCCGCCTGCGTCGAAGTCGGCGGCGCCATTGTCGTTATTATCGCCGCCGCTTCCGCTATCTGTTCCGGCGAATTCGGGAATCTCGCTCAAGGGAGTGTCGGCGGGATATTTCGCCACCAGATCGCTGATGTAATCGACGAAGATTCGCCCTCCGGTGTCCACAGACTCAGGAAAAGCCTCCAATTGCCGCTGAGCGGTGGTGAGCGACTCGTCCACTTCAGGGGTAAGCGCGCCCAGAGCCTCCATTTGCTGGCGAATGGCGCCGAAGAAGTCGCTAAAATTGGTGATTTCAAAATTTTGCGCGAAAGACTGCGACAATTGGAGCAAACCGCTTATATCGCCGATCGTGATTTGTGAGGTGGACATGCCGCTCTCTCCCATACTGAAAATATTTGATTATTGCCTAAGCTATGCGCGGACTTTAGCAAATCCCCCGTTTAGGGGATAAGGGGCGATTTGACGTTGGGTTTTCCGCAAAAAATCTATACTGCGCCGGCGCGAACGTCTCTTTGATCAATGGCTGATAAATAATACTTGACTCTAATATTCATATTTTAATATCAACGTCCCAAGACGCCGCGTTCGCGGTTATAATTTCCAGCCAGCATTATGCAAGCCTCCCAACCACAGACCTCGTTTCAGACTTTGTTCTGGGCCGTCCGGGAGTGATTATCATGTCAAAATATGAAGGGGCTGCGGCCCATGGCTTGGCGAGCGTCGCTTGCCTGGCCGCTTTTTGCCTGTTCACGCAAACCGCTTCCGCGCAGCAAGCGACGGAGGCGACGGCGAATTCAGATCTCGCCGCCGCAGACGCGGCGCAGGAAAACAAACGGCGAGAACAAAGCCTCGTAGATAGTTTTCAAGGCCCGAGCGAGACTTTCACCCCAGTGGGCGACGTCACCATGCTGGATATGATCACGGTGATGGCCGGGCGCCAAGAAGCCTCGTTGATGGATGTTCCCGCGAATGTGACGGTGGTCACCGGGGAGGAGCTTGAAAAACTCGGCATTTCGGATATGCAGCAGCTCACCCGCTATATCCCGGGGGTCACTGTGGGGCGCCAGACCTCGGCGACCGATCCCTTCAACACTTTCGGCGGCTTCAATATTCGCGGCGTTGGCGGCAACAGGGTTCTGATGCTCTCCGACGGATCGCGCGTTTCTGAACGGATCACCGACGGAACCCGCGATTATCTGGACTTCAATTTCGTCCGGCAAGTGGATGTGGTGCGGGGGCCCGCTTCGGTGCTGTGGGGAGCGGACGCCCTTGGCGGCGTCGTCGCCGTGGAGACCCTTGACCCGGAAGACGTTCTGAACGGGCGAAAGATGGGCGGGCGCGGCCGTCTGGCATATGACAGTTTCACCAAGTCGGGCACGGCTTCAGGCGTTTTCGCCCAGCGTTGGTCTGACACTTTCACCGCATTGGTCGCCGTCTCGCGCCAGTCAGGGCAGGAGCCGACGCTCTCCAACGCCCGCGCTGACGGGGGCATATACGGTTGTCCGCGTGATTTGAGCGTGGGACAATTGCCATGTAATGAATTGGACCCGAGCCAGAGCGACGCCTATCGCGGCCTTGTGAAATTCGTCTGGACGCCGAACGAGGAACATCGTTTCGAGGCGTCGGCGGATTTGCTGCGCCGGACGACGGACGTCGATTACACCGTGGGTCTTGGCCCGCAGACCAGCGGAGACTTCGTCAATGGGTATAACCGCGATCTGGCGCTCACTCGAAACCGGTTCGGTTTTGAGCATAGATGGACGCCCAACAGCGGCTTTCTTGACGAGCTGAAAACCGTCGTGGCCTATACGCCCCATCAATATGGGCGCAGCGGTTACAAAAACGGCTTCAACGACATCGGCGAAGCCTTTGAGGCTGAGGATTCTCTTGATTATACGGAGAATTTCTTCGAGCTGGACATTCAGGCCACCAAGCGCTTGCAGACGGGGCCGGCTAATCATGAGTTCACTTTCGGCTTCGACGGCGATTATACCACCCTCGATTATAGCCGCACGGACCGGCGCGTTAATCTGGTCACCGGCGAGGTGATCGAATCGCGCGCCGGCGGCTTCAATTTCGCCAATTCAGACACGCAGCGCGCCGATCTTTACATACAGGACGTCATTGGCCTGTTCGACGACAAGTTGGAGATCACCCCTGGCGTGCGTTTCGCCACCTATCGCATCGATCCTCGCCCCAACGCCGATTACAAGGTTGTTACCGGCTTTGAGCCAGTAGTGCGTGAGGACACGGCGCTGTTGAAGAGCTTGAGCGCGCTTTATCATATCGACGATACATGGTCGGTTTGGGGCAAATACGGCGAAGGCTTCAAAATGCCCACCGCCCAGCAGCTCTACACGTCCTTGCCGGGAACCTATTTCGACCTCACCCCGGCTCCCAACCTGAAGCCTGAACGCGTCAAGAGCTATGAAGCGGGCGTGCGGGCCCAGATCGACGACGGTTTCATTTCGCTCACCGGTTTCTACGCAGACTACACGGACTTCATTCAAAGTTTCTACAATCCTCCCGGAACCAACGACTACACTTACCGTAATCTCTCCGCGGTTCAGGTCTGGGGCGTTGAAGTGGAGGGGGCCTACAGGCTTACCGACACTTTGACGGCGACGGGAAGTTTGGCGTGGCAAAAAGGCGTGCAAACGGTTCGCGCCGGCGCGGACGCTACGGCGCACACCTTGCCGCCCCTGACGGCGGTTCTCGGGCTCAATTATCTTTTGCCCGATTACAACCTGAGCTTTGACGCGATCACCACAATGGCGACGCCCGTTTATCAGGTGGGCGAGGTCAACGGCTTCAAGCCCGGCGGCTACGCCTTGCTGGATCTGTTCGCAAGCTGGCAATTTGCCGAAAGCGCCAGTCTGGACTTTGGCGTGAAGAATGTGTTCGACACCCGCTATTTTGAAGCCTCCGCCGCCGGAATGACCACCAAACCGACCACGGCGGTGGCCCGGCAAAATCCGCTGGAGCTGCAAACGGGTCCGGGGCGCACCTTCACCGCCGCCTTGAACATCAAGTTCTGAGGCATGAGCGTTATTCTTACTCGCATTTATCGCCTGACGCTGATCGCAGTGTCAGGCCCGAAGGCGTGGCGGGGCTATTGCATCTACGCGATCGTCCTTGGCTTCCAATTCGCCGGCGTCTGGGTGTCCGTGCGGTTGATCGCCTGGAGCAAGGCTTTTTTCGATGCGCTGGAGAACCGCGACAGCGACGCGGCGTTGGTGGAGCTGGGGAATTTTGGCGTTCTTATCGCCGCTTCCGTGAGCTTTTTTCTCATTGGCGACTGGCTTCGCAAACGTCTGTTTTTATGCTGGCGTCAAAGATTGACCGAACATGTGGAGGGGGCGTGGCTCGCCAATAAGGCCTATTGGCGCTTGCGCCCAGGGTTCACCAATACGCCGGTGGATAATCCCGATCAACGCATCGCGGAGGATTGCCGTTTGTTCGTCAATCGGTTGTTGATCGAAACCCTTGATCTCATTTCAAATATCGTCGCCCTTGGCTCTTATATCACGGTGCTTTGGTCGATCTCGTCCTTCCCCCTGACGTTCACCGCTTTTGACTACGACGTTTATATTCCCCGATATATGGTTTGGACCGCGTTTGTTTACGTGGCCATCGCCAGCGTGATCACCCATGTTTTGGGCAGGCCGATCAAAAATCTCGTGTTCGCGCAGGAGCGGCGGGAAGCCAATTTTCGTCATGCCCTTATCCAATTGCGCGAGGGAGCGGACGAGGTCGCCCAATCTTCAGGCGAAGAGGCGGAGCGTAAAAGGCTGGCCCGGCGTTTTGGAGAAATCCGCGCCAATTGGTTTCGCCTGATCAACGCAGAACTTATTCTCGGGTTTTTCGTTCGGCCCTATTTTTCCACGGTGCTTCGCATTCCCACCTTTCTCGCGCTCCCGGCGTTTTTCGCCGGCAGCCTCACCCTTGGCGGCCTGATGCAGCTCGCCTCGGCCTTTTCTCGGGTAACGACCACCCTGAGTTGGTTTATTTTCTCCTATAGGGATCTGGCCGAATTCGCCGCCGTCTCGGAGCGTCTTGATTTGCTGCTCAAGGCTGCGAAAGCGCCAGAGCCTATTCCCGGAGTCGCGCGAAACATTACGCGTCGCAAGTCTAGCGATGACGCCTTGCGCGTGAAGGGGCTGGCGCTGACCACCCCGCAAGGAAAGAAGCTGACGCCGGTTCCAGATTTTGCGCTGGCCAAAGGTCAGCGCCTATGGGTCAAAGGACGCTCCGGCGGAGGAAAGAGCACATTTCTGGCCGCCGTTTCAGGACTTTGGCCCTATGGGGAAGGCGAGATAGAGACCCCCGCCGGCCAATTGCTCGCCTTGCCGCAATCGCCGCGGGTGTTTCCTGAAGGCCTGTCCCATGCGGCGGTCTATCCTTGCGCGCCGGAGGAGGTGGGTCGCGCCGCGATTGAAGAGGCCTTGCGGGCGGTTGGCCTTGAACACCGCATAGGCGCGCTGGATCTGGCGGGGTCGGAGGGGTTCGCAGGGCTGTCCATTGGCGAGCGGCAACGTTTGGCCTTGGCGCGGGTGCTGATCATCCGGCCGCAAATTCTTGTGCTGGACGAGGCGACCAGCGCGCTGGACGCCGCCGGCGAGGAGGGGCTTTTGGGGCTTTTGCGCCGTGAATTGCCGCAGGCGAGCATTATTTGCGCCGCTCACCGCCCGCCGACGCCTTTGGCGCCCTTCACAACCCTTTCCCTCGATCCCGCTTCTCAGGCAGGTGGGGCGAATGAATTTTCTCTAAAAGAAGCAGGAGCTTATCTATGAGCGAACCAATAAAACGCCACCGTTTGAGCCTTGACGCCCACGCGGTTTTCGAACTTCTTCCCCAATTGGACAGGATCATGGTGATTGTGCGCGCCGATGGCTTCGTGCATGAACGCATTGGCTTGGTGGAGAGCGTGAGCGAAGAAGGGAAGAATATCCGTCTCGCGGGCGCCTGCCATGACGCGGTGATCGCGCTGGAAGGGCTGGCTGGGGTTGAATATGACACCTCTTCGGTGATGAAGGACAAGGTCTATCCGCGCCTTGATTTTGTTGACGGAGACGGCTCCCCCGTGGTCTCGGTGGTGGGTCTTGAAGGACTTGAACCATTTGAGAAGCTGCTGGGCGAGCTTGAGAAAACGCCGGTGATCAAGCCAAAAGACCAGAAAGGGTCGGCCGGCGATAAAGAGGTTCCCGAAGATCTGGACGCTGATCCAGCGGCGGCGGTTCTCAACGCCTTGGTGGGAGGAGAGCCGGTGACTATTCGCGCGCGCGTCAATTCCGTCACTCAGCAGTGGACCGGAGTTGTCGAGGCGGTGCGTCCCATGCGCGGTTATTTCAACATCATGACCAAGGACTTCCATCTTCATCTGCAAGCGGGCAGCGTTTCGGGCTGGGAGATGGCGGACGGCTGGCGGTGGGCGCTTCTTGAGGACGGCTCCCGCGGCGCATTGTCCATCGGTCCGGCGCAGTGATTCAAATGACGCGACGCAGAGGGAGAACGATAAAATGCGGTCAGAACTGAAGGGACGGTGGATTAACCCCGCTGACGGGCGGGAGATGAGCCATCAAGCGGTGATGCGCATGGCCGCCGGCGCCAGCGCCCTCCTGCTTGGAGAGCAACACGACAAGGCCGCCCAGCATCGCTGGCAACTTCATGTAAGCGCGGGGGTTCTCGCCCTTGAAGAAAACGTGGTCATGGGCTTTGAAATGTTTCCCGCGCGGCTGGACGAGGTTCTGGCCGCCTGGACCAAGGGAGAGTTGAGCGAAGAGGCGTTTCTTGAGCAAAGCGAATGGAAAACGGTGTGGGGATTTCCCGCTGAGCTTTATTTGCCGCTGTTTCGCTTTTGCCGGCAATTTGGCCTCTCCATGCATGGATTGAACTGTCGGCGCGCGCTTGTCAGCGAAGTGGGCAAGCTTGGCTGGGACGCCATTGCGGTGGACGACAGGGACGGGGTGACGCCCGCCCTTGAGGCGACCAGCGCTTATCGGCGTTATCTGTTCGATTTGACCGGGGGGGGCGTGAAAAAACGCCGGGCGAGCAGCGCGGAGGATCCGGCCTTTGACCGCTTCGTCAGGGCGCAGCAAGTGTGGGATCGCGCCTTCGCCTGCCGTATCGCGGCGCTGCGCGGGAAAGAAAACGCGCCGTTGGTGATCGGGATTATCGGCCGGGGACATCTGGAGTTCGGCCATGGAACCCCGGCCCAGCTTGCGGATCTTGGAGTTGGCGTCGATGAGCGTCCGGTGGTGACCTTGCTGCCGCATGTGGGCGAAGAGCCGCCCGCTCCGGGCGTCGCGGACGCGGTTTTCAAACTCGATCCGGCCGAAGTCTGACGTGAAAAGCGGCGAAGGCGGAAACGGGCGAGGCGGCTGCTCTCTCCCTTATGCGCTTTCGCTTTTTTTCACCATGCCTTGGTGGCCTTGTTTCAAGGACCACCAAAGAAAAAGCGCCGCTAGACACGGTGCTAGCGCCGCGACGGTGAGAAACATGAGCGCGGCGCGCGCGCCAAGATTTTCGATCAGGACGACGCCTAGCATAGGCGCGGCGGCGGCGGCGATGAGGGTTGGCGCGGCGATTTTTCCCATGATTCTCGGGTAATCCTCAGGGCCGAATAGAGCCAGCGGCAACGCCCCCCGAGTGATCGACCACAGGCCGTTTCCCGCGCCATAGGCCATGAGGGCCGCGCCGGCGGGCATATTCAGCGCCAGAGCGAAGAAGCCTGCGGCCACCAGCGTCACGGCGGCGATCATCGTCCAGATGGGATGGTGTCGGCCTCGACCCAGCATTTCCATCAAACGCGCGCCCACTTGCGCCGGGCCAATGAGCGCGCCCACTCCGACGGCGGTGGCCAGCGCATAGCCTTGGCTGGTCAGAATCGTGATCAAATGGATCGATAAGATAGAGGCCAATATTGCTAAAATGGCGGCGGCGGCGGCGAAACACCAAAACCGGGGGTCTTTGAAGACGGAAGGGGAGGGCGTGAACGCCCGCTCCGTTTGATGATCGATTTTGGTCGGTTTCAGGGATGTGGGCTCCGGGGCGCCGCGTGGCAAAAGGAACCAGCACATGGGCAAAGTGGCGAAAAGATGCAAAGCCATGTAAGTGAAACAGGCGCCGCGCCAGCCCATCGTTTCAACCAGAAATGCGGTGATTGGCCAGCATATGGTGCTGGCGAAGCCGCCCCAAAGGGTTAGCGTGGTTATGGCCGCGCGCGCGTCGTGGCCATAAATGCGTCCCAGAGCGGAGAAGGCGGCGTCATAAAGCGTCGCTCCCATTCCCATTCCCAGTACGACCCATGCGGCGAAATACACCGGCAATGACGGCGCAAGGCCCAAAAGACCCAGCCCCCCAGCGACAAGCGCCACGCCGATGATAAAGACCGGCCGGCCACCGTGATCCTGAATCATTCGCCCCACATAAGTGGCCGCAAGTCCGGAGACCAGCAAGCCGAGGGAGACGCCCGCAGTGATTGCGCCACTGTTCCAGCCGGTGTCGGCGGCGATGGGTCCGGCCAGCACCGCAAGTAGATAATAAGTCGTGCCCCAAGTGAAAATTTCAATGACGCCAAGAGCGGAGATCGTGCGCGTGCGCTTATTTATGATCATTCCGAGCGCCGCCCGTTCGCCGCCGACGCGCCCACTTCGTCAGCGCAGCATTCATTCACGAGAAAACCGATCAGACGTGTCATGACGTCATATTTCGCGTGGCAGATCAGGCTTGTTCCGTCTCTCTCCTGACGCAAGAGGTCTGTGTCCCGCAGGCGTTTCAGGTGATGCGATAAAGTGGAGGCGGGTAGGTCAAGCCGTTGTTGCAATTGACCCACCGGCAGGCCCGTCCGGCCCGCGCGCACAAGCGTTTTGTAAAGCGCGAGCCGTGTGGGGTTGCCAAGCGCCTCAAGTTGGCGGGATGCTATTTCGATGTCCATGGAAATAGCTAAACGGCATTAACGCTTTGGCGTCAAGGAATATTTCGATTTTCATAGAAATAAGCTTTAGCTGTTAGATCTCGTAGGCTGGGTGAGTAGCGAGTTCATAGAACGGCGGCCCTGCTTGCGAGCTGAACGCGTAAGGATATGGATACATAGAAGGATTAGCTGACCACGCCGTCTGCGTTTCAGCTATTTCATGTAGCTCCATACCAAATTTTTCCGCTACTTTAGTATTAGATAATTTCATCCTATTGTATCTATAGTTTTTGATGCAATCTATCATAGTTATATTATTATTTAATAATTCTGCATCATATAGAGTTCTCATGTTATCATGTAATTTTTGTATTATTACTTTTGAGATATTTGTTTCTTTAGATAGATCAACATTTGATATGCGTCTTCCATTATTAAAGCATTCCAATATTTTTGAAATAATATAATCGTTTACGTCCAAAAATTTTTTTTTAGGAAAAAAATCTTCTTTTATTACATCTCTAGCAGGGTTCAGGGATCTTAATGGTAATGATTTATTTTTTATAAATTTATTTTCTTCGATTGTGTCCCTTTTTAGAATAATGTTAATCATTTTTTTCTTTAATTTAATATCTAATTCTTTGTTATTTCTTATTAACATTATTTTATTGTTAAAGTATTCGTGTATTTTGAAAGCGATTCTTTGAGGAACTTCAAACTCTTCCTCGATTTTATGAATGGCTTCCGTAACGTTTCTTATTACGGCGGTGGGGATGCAATCTCGATATTTTTCCTGATGAGGCGGTAGTTTTGTTGAAATTATTCTCGGTTTTTCTATTTCTATCCTGCTGATGTTTGCTCCCATATCCTCTTCAGGGGGCGGCGCAGCGGTTGAGCCGATTGAGCTGCTCATAAAAAAACTGGAAAGGGGGGGGAGGGGCGCCTCTGGAGGAACAACGTTTTCAGGCAGGAACGCGTTGCTCGTCTGCGGAAGTAATAAATGACTATGATCGGCGTTTATGAGAGGAGGGGGCGCGTTGTTGATGAAATCTGGCGGTCTAAAGTCTTCTCGTTCATGGTATTCGGTGTGGCCTTGAAAGCAGTTGAACTCGTCTGGGTTTGAGACAACGTAATTTGGCGCGTCAGCTGAGCTGCTCATAAAAAAACTTGAGATGGGGGGGAGGGGCGCCTCTGGAGGAACAACGTTTTCAGGCAGGAACGCGTTGCTCGTCTGCGGAAGTAATAAATGACTATGATCGGCGTTTATGAGAGGAGGGGGCGCGTTGTTGATGAAATCTGGCGGTCTAAAGTCTTCTCGTTCATGGTGTTCGGTGTGGCCTTGAAAGCAGTTGAACTCGTCTGGGTTTGAGACAACGTAATTTGGCGCGTCAGCTGAGTTGTTCATAAAAAAACTTGAGATGGGGGGAAGAGTTACCTCTGGAGGAACAACGTTTTCGGGCAGGAATGCGTTACTCGTCTGCGGAGGCAAGAAAAAACTATGATCGGCGCTTATGGAAGGAGGGGGCGCGTTGTTGATGAAATCTGGCGGTCTAAAGTCTTCTCGTTCATGGTGTTCGGTGTGGCCTTGAAACCAGTTGAACTCGTCTGGGTTTGAGACAACGTAACTGGGCCCTGCTCCGCACCAAAAACTTGAGCGCTCCATATCAAATTTTTCCTCTATTAAAAGCGGTGAAGCTTATGTGTCCCTCATTTTGTGTTTTTTCGCCAAGTTTTGGAGGTGGTGTTTTGCGCAACGACGGTCTGATTATTAATGCGTTGTTTGTGAAAATACTGCTCGGGAAAGGATACGCCTCTGTGCAAGCTTATGGCGTCACTACGAATATGTTCGCGGTTCACGTCAGATAAAAAAGGCGTATCCGCCTGCGGGCGCATATCAATTTTTGTTCCGAGAGCGTTTCCGTTATTGGTGATTTGTGATCGCCTCTCTTTCTCGGCGTACTTTGACTCTAGGTCATCAAGCAAGCTCGGGCGCTCTGATGGCTTTCACAATTTATTGGACAATGGCCAATGCGCGCCGGGAATTTCCGGTTAGAAACGCATCAGTATTTTCATACGGCTGAGCGGCGATGGCGCGTTTTTCATCGATTTTGACGATCTGGTTCTGGAGGCGGTCACCGACGTTGATCAACTGCCGTTGGAGACGCGCCCGCATGCGCTCACTGAAGCCGCGTTGGAGCTCTGTTCAGGCGCCGTCAAGGCTCGCGGGATGGTTTACGTGGGCAGCGTCAACGCATGCGGCGGCTTTTGTCACGGGTCGTGGATTTTTCGGCTGTCCCGGGGAGCGTGGGCGCGCTCGAACATGCCGTAGTCGCGGATAACGCTGGCGACCCGAAGGCGATAGTCGTCAAAAACCCTTTTGCGTCCCTTCGCCTGCGCGCCGCGATGGGCCTGAAGGTTGCGCCATTGTTCGACGGCGGTTTCATCGGTGAAAAAGGATAGAGACAGGATCTTGCGCGGGTCGCTCAAGCTTTGGAATCGCTCGACGGATATGAAGCCCTCGATTTCATCCAGCAGCGGCCGCATTTCGGCGGCGATGTCGAGATATTCGTCTTTGCGTCCCGCCGCAGGCTCCACTTCGAAGATGACGGCGATCATTTCGGCGCCCCGCCAAAAGACGCTGTGGATGCGAGCTTAAGAAAGCTTCGCTCTTCTCGCAGCAGGAATTTTTCTTTCTGCGCGAAGTCATAATTTTTCCGGCCAATAGGATCTGCGGCTAATCTGGCGCGATAGGCTTCATATTCGGTCAGACTCGCCACGTTATAGACGCCATAGGCAAGGGTGCTGGAGCCTTCATGAGGGGCGTAATAGCCGATTAGATCCGCGCCGCAGCGCGGGATCGCCTGTCCCCAGTTGCGGGCGTATTCTTCAAATTGAGCTTTCTTGGTTGGGTCGATATGATAGCGGATGAAGCAGGTCAGCATTGGCGTTTCCTTTCATTGAACGTGGGGGGAGACTACGCTATTGTTTCGTGTAGATGGTTCGATTAAGATCGAACTATGAAAGAAGGTCCAGACATCGCCCGCGTCGCCGCGCTGATCGGCGACCCCGCCCGCGCCAATATGCTGACCGCGTTGATGAGCGGAAAAGCTTTGACGGCGAGCGAGCTTGCCGAAGAAGCGGGGGTGACGCTTCAGACCGCCAGCTCGCATTTGTCCAAGCTGGACGAGGGGGGCCTTTTGCGACCTCGCAAACAGGGGCGGCACAAGTATTTTTCTCTGGCCAGCGTTGAAGTGGCTCATGTGCTGGAAAGTCTTATGGGGCTGGCCGCTGGAGCGGGGCATTTGCGCGTGCGCACTGGGCCGAAGGATACGCGGTTGCGCAAGGCGCGGGTGTGTTACAACCATCTGGCCGGCGACATGGGCGCGCAGCTTTTCGAAGGTCTTCTGGCGCGCGGTTATTTGCGCCTGGCGGGGGAAAGCCTTTCCTTGAGCGACGCGGGGCGGGATTTCGTCGTTGAGTTCGGCGTCGAGCTGGCCTCGCTGGAGAAAAAAAGAGCGCCGCTTTGTCTTGAGTGTCTTGATTGGAGCGCGCGCCGCTCTCATTTGGCGGGCGGCCTTGGGCGCGCGTTCCTTGCCCGGTTTGAGGAATTGTCATGGGCGCGGCGCGAGGAGAAAACCCGCGTCGTCACCTTTTCCAGAACGGGCGAGGAGGCGTTTGAACGACTGTTCGGGCCTGTGAAGACCGTCCTCTCCGCTTGATCCCGCCCCCGCTTTCGTTAAAGCATGCCGTCGGCGATGATGGATTGCACCGAAGGACGTTTTTCCATTTCCGCGCGCAGGGCCGAGAGTTTGGGGTAGTCTGACACGTCAACGCCGTCGCCCTTCAACCACCCCGTCACCACGTATAAATAGGCGTCCGCCAAGGTGAATTTCTCGCCCAGAAGATAAGGCCCTTTGAGCAAATTGGCTTCAACATAGTCGCAAGAGGCTTTAACGGTTTCGCGAGATTTGGCGCGCATGTCCTCAAGACTTTCAGGACGGTCGGCCCAGCGGTTTCCCCGCCCTTTATGAGCGTGGTTTACATGCCAGGTCGAGGCCAGATAATACATCAGCTCACGCATTTTCGCCGCCTGAAAGGGATCTGCGGGCGTCAATCCGGCCTCTGGCGCGCAGGCGCTTACATAGTCCAACAGCGCTCCGGTTTCGGTGATCACCCCCTCGTTCGTCACCAGCGCCGGCACTCTTCCCTTGGGATTGACGGCGAGATATTCAGGCGACGTTTGTTCTTTGGCGGCGAAATCCACCTTGATGGCCTCGAAAGGCAAATTCGCCTCCTTCAAGGCGATCATGACGGCGATTGATACGGTTCCGTTCATATAATAGAGCTTCACAGGCCATCTCCAGCTTGGGATAAGTGGGCGGGTAAGTCTTTATCTTTACATGCTTTTATTCTGATTTCCAGCGTTTGATAGACAAGTAAATCTTGTCTGTTTTCATTCTTTCTTGGCTATCGCAAAGCCAGGCGGCGGCTATGTTGATTTACATATGAGACCTGAGATGCGCCGCTTTTGAAGCCGCTTTCGCTGGGAGGGGACCTGTATGAATAAACCCGACATTCGCCTTGGCGCCGACATTGGCGGCACCTTCACCGATATCGCTCTTGAGGTGGGCGAGGCGATTTATTCCACCAAATTGCTGACCAATTACGCCAATCCCGAACAGGCCATTGTTGAAGGAGCGCAAATCGTGGCCCGGGACGCGGGGATCAGCGTCAGCGACATCAGCATTGTCATTCACGGCACGACCCTTGCGACCAACGCGTTGATCGAGAGGCGCGGCGCGCGCACCGCTCTGGTGACGACGGAAGGATTCCGCGACGTGATTGAAATGCGAACTGAAAATCGGTTCGAGCAATATGATTTGAATTTGAAGCTGCCGACGCCGCTTATTCCCCGCGAGCATCGCTTTCCCGTCAAGGGACGCATCAGCGCTCAAGGGGAGGAATTACAGCCGTTGGACGAGGAGGCTCTGGAGGCTTTGGCCGATACGCTCGCCGCCGAAGGGTTCGAAGCGGTGGCCATCGGTTTCATTCACTCCTATTTGAATCCGTCTCATGAGAAGCGGGCGCGGGAAGTTCTCTCCAGAAAATTGAAGGCTCCGATTTCGATTTCCGCGGAAGTTTCGCCGCAAATGCGTGAGTTCGAGCGTTTCAACACCGTATGCGCCAACGCTTATGTGCGTCCGCAAATGTCCGATTATCTTGGCCGGTTGCAGGAGCGGTTGAAGGACATCGGCCTTGATTGTCCGGTTTTCGTCATTCATTCCGGCGGCGGTTTGATCTCCGTTGAGACGGCGGCGGAATTTCCCGTGCGTTTGGTGGAGTCCGGCCCGGCGGGGGGTGCGATTTTCGCCGCCGACGTGGCTAGGCGCTTCAAACTTGAGCATGTGGTCAGCTATGACATGGGCGGCACCACCGCCAAGATATGTTTGATTGAGAAATATCAACCGCAAACCGCGCGCACGTTTGAAGTGGCGCGAACCTATCGGTTTTCCAAAGGATCGGGGATGCCGATCTCGATCCCGGTGATCGAGATGATCGAAATTGGCGCCGGCGGGGGATCGATCGCCTGGGTCGACGCCATGGGGCGCATCGAGACGGGTCCGGAAAGCGCCGGCTCGGAGCCGGGGCCGGCGTGCTATCAACGTGGGGGGCTGCGTCCGACGATCACCGACGCCGACCTTTTGCTGGGCAAACTGGATCCGGAGAATTTCGCCGACGGCAAAATCAGGCTCTCAACCGACATGGCCAAGGCCGTCATGGCCAAAGACGTGGGCGACAAGCTGAAAATCGACGCGCAGGCCGCCGCCTTTGGCGTGGTGGAGGTGGTTGACGAGAATATGGCCAACGCCGCGCGCGTTCATGCGGTGGAGAATGGCAAGAACATCAATGGCGACGTGATGATCGCCTTTGGCGGCGCGGCGCCGCTGCACGCCGCCCGGCTCTGCGAGAAACTGGGCGTTCAGCAGTGTCTGATCCCCAAAGGGGCGGGGGTTGGCTCGGCCATCGGCTTTCTCAGGGCTCCATTTGGCTATGAGGCGTTGGGGTCGAAAGTCATGCCGCTTTCCATCTTCGATCCGGGGGCGCTCAATGCGTTGCTGAATGAGTTGAAACAGACCGCGCAGAAATTTGTCCGCGAAGGCGCCCGCAATGAAATTGAACGCGAAGTGACCGCTTTCATGCGTTATGCGGGTCAGGGCTGGGAGATCCCGGTCGCGCTGCCTGATCGCGCCTTTAACGAAGCCGACCGCGAGGGGATCGAGGCGGCGTTCAAAGAACGCTACGCCCATTTCTTTGGCCGGGCGGTGGAGGGGCCAGAGATCGAATTCGTCACATTCTCGGTTAAGGCGCAGGAGATGAGGCCGGCGCCGACGGGGGAGGCGCTTGAGGCTTCGGGGCGTATGCGCCCCGTGGACGTAACCCGCCAAGTCTTTGATCCGGTGAGCGGAACAGAATTGACCACCGGCGTCATCGAACGCGACCATCTCGCCCCGGGAGACCAGGTGGTTGGCCCCGTGGTGATTTGCGAACGAGAAACCTCAACTGTCGTCACTTCCTCCTTTGACGCCGTAATTCAAAGGGATGGAACAATCTTGCTGGCGCGTAAAGGAGCGACATCATGAGTCAGATTGCTGAAATCCGGATGCAGGTCGCCTGGAACCGCCTCATTTCAATCGTCGAAGAACAAGCGCTCACTCTATTGCGCACCGCGTTCTCCACATCGGTTCGGGAGGCGGGTGATTTATCCGCCGGCGTGTTCGACCCCCAGTGCAGGATGCTCGCCCAAGCGGTGACCGGCACGCCGGGCCATGTGAACAGCATGGCCGAAGCCGTGAAGCATTTCGCCGCCGAAATTCCGCGCGATCAAATGTTTCCAGGCGACACTTATGTGACCAATGACCCGTGGAAAGGCACCGGTCATCTGCATGACATCACGATGGTGTCGCCATCCTTCAAGGGCGATCGTCTGGTGGGGTTTTTCGCTTGCACCGCCCATGTGGTGGATGTTGGCGGTCGCGGCTTCGGCGCGGACGCCAAGTCCGTTTATGAGGAAGGCATCCAGATTCCAATTATGAAATTCGCGGACGCCGGTAAGGTGGATCGTTCTCTGGTGGCGTTGATCCGCGCTAATGTGCGCGAGCCCAATCAGGTCGTCGGCGACTTTTATTCCCTCGCCGCTTGTAATGACGTGGGGCATCTGCGGTTGATGGAAATGATGGAGGAAGCCGGTTTCGCCGATCTGGACGGGCTGGGCGATTTCATCATGACGCGCACGCATTCGGCCATGATGGAGCGGCTGGCGGCGCTTCCCAAGGGCGCATGGTCGAATGACATGCTGACCGACGGCTATGACGAACCGATCCGTTTGGCCGCTGAAGTTCAGATTCGGGATGAGAAGGTGAATGTGGACTTCACCGGCTGCGATGGCGTGAGCCCGTGGGGCATCAATGTTCCGCTCACATATACGCGAGCTTACGCCTCCTATGCGCTGAAGTGCGTCGGGGCGCCGGATATTCCGAACAACGCCGCGTCCCTTGCCGCCTTTGACGTGTCGTCGCCGGCGAATATCGTCAACGCCGAACGCCCGGCGCCCGTGTCGCTGCGTCATATCATCGGGCATATGATCCCTGATCTGGTGCTGGGGGCGCTGGCGAAAGCCATGCCGGGGAAAATTCCGGCGGAAGGGGCGGGCGCCCTTTGGAATATCCATATTTCCGTGCGCCCGCAAAAGGGTGTGGAGGGTCGGCGCGCCGAGGTGTTGATGTTCAACTCTGGCGGCATGGGAGCCCGGCCTGGGCTCGACGGCCTGTCGGCGACGGCTTTCCCTTCGGGAGTGCATACGATGCCGATCGAGGCGACGGAGCATACAGGTCCGGTGATTATCTGGCGCAAAGAGCTGCGGCCCGACTCCGGCGGCGCCGGAGAATATCGCGGCGGGTTGGGGCAGGTGATGGAAGTGAGCGCGCTGGAGGGGCATGAGTTCGACTTTTCCGCCATGTTTGAACGCGTCACCCAAGCCGCGCGCGGGCGCGACGGCGGCGGCGACGGCGCGCTGGGGGGCGTCGAATTGGACGACGGAACGAAGCTGCGCCCCAAGGGCTGGCAGCATGTGCCCGCCGGCCGGCGCCTGATCCTCAAATTGCCGGGAGGCGGGGGAATTGGCGATCCCGACAAGCGTGCGCCGCAAGCCCGCCAATCCGATCAACGTAAAGGCTATGTGGCTGGAGATTCAACAGGAGACTCAAAATGACGCATATCGCTCACCGTCTTTCGGCCGTGAAACCTTCCGCTTCCATGATGGCCAGTCAGGCCGCCAAGAAATTGGCGGCCACCGGCGTCGATGTGATCGATCTGGGACAGGGAGAGCCGGATTTCGCTACGCCGCCACATATAACCGAAGCGGCCTTCGCCGCCGCGCGCTCGCGGCGGATGCTTTATACCGCCCCGCTTGGAACGCCGGATTTGCGCGCCGCCATTTGCGCGAAATTCAAGCGCGAAAATGGTCTGGATTTCGAGATAGATGAAATCGCCGTGGCCAATGGCGCCAAGCAGATCATTTTCAACGCGCTGGTTGCGACGGTGGAGCAGGGCGACGAATTGATCTTTCCCGCGCCCTATTTCGTTTCCTACCCCGAGATGGTGAAGCTTTTTGGCGGGGTTTCGGTGACGCCGGAAGGCTCCGCCGAGAATGGCTTTCGCTTAACGGCGCAAATGCTGGAGGAAGCGATTAGCGTGAAAACCCGTTGGCTTTTCTTGAATATGCCGGGAAATCCTTCCGGCGCCCTCTATTCCCGCGCCGAGCTGGAGCAACTTGGCGCGGTGCTGGAGCGCCATCCGCAGGTCATGGTTTTGTCGGACGAGGTGTATGAGCATATCGTCTTTGACGGGCGGGAGTTCGTCTCCTTCGGCGCGGCTTGTCCGCAGCTCAGGGACCGGACGCTGATCGTGAACGGCGTCTCCAAGGCCTACGCCATGACCGGGTGGCGGGTTGGCTACGCCGCCGGCCCGCGCGATCTCATTAAAGCGATGGCCACAGTGCAAAGCCAGTCATGCACGTCGGTCAGCGCTCCTGCCCAGCACGCCGCGCAAGCGGCGCTGGAGGGGCCGCAAGAAGAGGTTCCGCGGTTCTGCGCGGCCTTTGAGCGCCGCCGGGATCTTGTCGTGGATGGAATACGAAAAATCGACGGGCTGACGTTGGAGGCGCCGGAAGGGGCGTTTTACGCTTACATTGGCTGCGCCGCGCTGATTGGCGCTAAGACGCCTTCAGGGGAGCTTTTGGAGGATGACGTCGCCGTCACCAATTATATTCTTGAACGGGGTCATGTGGCGGCGGTGCCGGGAACGGCTTATGGGTTGCGTCCCTATTTTCGCATCTCCACGGCAACATCTGAAGCGGAACTGAGCGAGGCGGTGACGCGCATCGCCCGGGTGGTTGGTGAATTGAAACGCTGAGACAGGAAACAGTATGAGCAAACCTTTTAATCGAATCCTCATTACCGGCGCCGCTGGCCGTCTTGGAACGCAAATGCGCCGCGGGCTTGCGCCGCTCGCCAATAAGTTGGCGCTGGCCGACCGCGTGGCTTGCGAGAACCTGCTTGAGCATGAAGAAGAGTTGATCTTCGATCTTGCGAATGAAAAGGAGACAATCGCCGCGACCAAGGGGTGTGACGCCATTGTCCATCTGGGGGGCGCCTCGGTGGAGCGTCCATGGGAGGACGTGCTCGACAGCAGCATTCGCGGCTCCTATCACATTTATGAAGGCGCGCGCAAACACGGGGTGAAGCGCGTGATATATTCGTCCTCCGTGCACGCCATCGGCTATCACGGCGTTAATGAGGGCGTCGATTGCGACGCCAAGCCAAGGCCTGACAGCCTTTACGGGGTTTCGAAATGTTTTGTCGAGGCGCTTGCAAGTCTTTATTGGGACAAGTTCGGGATCGAGAGCGCTTGCCTGCGTATCTTTTCGTCTTTCCCTGAACCTACGGATCGGCGCATGCTCTGGTCGTGGTTGTCATTCGACGATTGCGTTCGGCTCGTGAGCGCCTGTCTCACGGCGCCTTATCTTGGGCATACGATCACCGCCGGCATATCCGATAATAAGGTCAAGCCGGTGAACATGAGCAACGGCGGGCATGTGGGCTTTCATCCGCAGGACAGCTCCGAGCCTTTCCGGGCGGCGGTGGAGGCTAGAACCGCGCCTTCTGATCCAAAGGACCCGGCGAGCCAGCGCATCGGCGGCTGGTTTGTCAATCTTGGCCATCCGAATGATGAGGCCGCGAAATAAAGCCGCGTTTTATCAGGATCATGGTCGCCGCTGGAGCGTATAGCGGCGACCGAAGTCCGGCGCGCCTCTTCTTCACCCTTCGAACACGCGCTTGCGCGCGTTTTCTATATGAACGCGCATGGCAGCTCTCGCCGCGTCCTTATCCTTGTTCTGAATGGTCTCGAAAATCTGATAATGTTCATGCTGCACCAGCTCCAGACGTTCCTGCGTTTTTGTAAGCGACAGGTTGCGCGTCAGGTTGATCCCGGTGAGAATGTTTGTTTTCATTGATGAACGGGCGACCGTGAAATATGGGTTTCCTGAAGCGCTGCAAATCAACTCGTGAAAAGCTTCATCCGCGTCGGCTCCCAATTCGCCCACTTTGAGGCAGTGGTCCAATTCGCCAAGGGTTGAGCGCATTGAGGCCAGATTGGCGTCCGTTCGCCTTTGCGCCGCCAAATAGGCGGCTTCGCCTTCAATGGCGGCGCGAAATTCAAACATCCGCTGTATGTCCGCGATAGATCCGACCGGGGCGAAGTCAAATACCGCCCCTTCCGGCCGCCGCACGATAAAAGATCCGGATCCTTGGCGCGATACAATCGCTCCATCTTCTCGTAATTGTTTGAGCGCCTGACGCAGAACGGGACGTGAAACGGAGAAACGTTCACATAAAGCGCTTTCTGTGGGAAGTTTGGAGCCCACCGCCGTTTCGCCGCTGGCGATCAGCGCGAGGATTTTCTCATAGACCAGATCCGACAGAGTGAGGTCGCGCTTGGCGTTGTTCGTCGCTGGCTTGCCTTTTTTTATAGGAGCTGGCTTTTGTCCCATCGCGGTTACCCCAGAAAATTTTTGCATTCGTTTGAAAGCCCTTGGAAAACGCAAGTCACAAATCAGAGCCGCCCTCAATGGCATTTTCTGGTGAACTCATCTTCTTGTATTTATGTATTTTTGACACCCCGCGCCAATATTTGCAAATCGCTTCTTGCCTCGATCCACGAGGCGTTTGGCGGAAATCGGGAGTTGATCTAATTTGAAACCGTGATTTAATCGTTTGAAGAAAACATGCTCACGAGCGATCAACTTCAGACGAATCCTCTTCACTTTCCCGTACATATGCGAAGACGAAGCTGATCAGGCTAATTACGCACATGCCGGCGCCAAATGAATGAGCCTCAATCCATGGGCTGCGATCTATGAACATTCCGACAACGCGTCTCCCGCCGCTGAATTCTTTGCGCGTGTTCGCCGAAGTGATGAAACACGGCAGTTACCGCGCGGCGGCCGAGGCTCTTTTAGTGTCGCCTCAGGCTGTGAGCCAGCAGATCAAACTGCTGGAGGATATGCTTCAGGTGGAGTTGTTTCAGCGCAAAGGGCGTATGATCGCGCCGACGGAATCGGCGATCCTTCTCTCGCATTTCGTGCGAGCGGGCTTTGATGAATTCATGAATGGCGTCAGGCGGGTGTCGAACGCCACATATCGCAAGCGCGTGACTATCAACGTCAGCCCCTATTTCGCCGCCCGTTATCTGATGGAGCGTCTTGAAGCTTTCCGGGAAAGAGAGCCGTCGGTTGATCTGCGTCTGACGACCATGGTGAAACTGCCTGAGTTTGAAACGGATGACGTCGACGTTTCGATTCAATGGGGGTTTGGCCAGTGGAAAAACCTGGAGGTGACCCGGCTGGTGCAGGATCCGAAAATCATCTGTTGCGCTCCCGAATTATCGCAAAGAGTGAAGAGCGCGGCGGATCTGGTGGAGCAGACCTTGCTTCACCCGGCGTTGGGGCGCTCCCATTGGCGGCGGGTTCTTGCTCACTTGGGCGTGTCAGATGGTGAAGCCAAAGGTGGGATCGAATTTCAAGACGCGGCCACCTTGCGCCGGGCGACGATTTCCAGGCTTGGGATTGGCCTTATCTCTCATATCGACGCAATGGACGATCTTAAGTTGGGCAGACTGGTGGCGCCGCTTGGCCTCAACGCCTTGAGCGACATGCCTGAAGCCGATATTCCTTCGTTTTATCTGGTGCTCCCAAAGGCTCATAAAAGAATTAAAGCCGTGGCGGCTTTTTGCAAGTGGGTCACTTCTGAAAACTGGGAGACGGCGCCGCAGCCCATATGAACTCCTGAAGTCGGCGCTCATATGGGCGTTGGGGGCGTGTTTCCTTAAGCCTTCGCCATCTGGTCAAGCTCCAAAAGCAACTCGCTGGAGATCAGCAGGCCCTTTTCTTCGGAGGCTTTCTTTGCGGCGCGTCGGCGCTGCGAGGGCAACCGGGCGCCTTGGTCGGTTATTTCCTTGAAAAGCCCTTCGGCGGCGTCCACTGACGCGCCGAACCGTTCCGGATCAATGGCGATTATCAGTTCTCCATGGACAATGCCTTTTGTCTTTGAGCTGTTGGCCGGCGCTGTTTGATAGCTCAGCAGATCGCCGATGAGCGCTCCGGCCAGCAACTCCACCATGATGGAGATCGCCGAGCCTTTATGCTTGCCAAAGGGCAGCAAGGCGCCGGCCATGGCGCTTTTCGCGTCCGTGGTGGGTTTGCCTTCGCCGTCGATGGCCCATTCCGGCGGCAGGGCTTCGCCGCGTCTGTTGCGGATCTCCACCTCGCCGCGGGCGGCGGCGCTGGTGGCGAAGTCAAACGTGTAAGGCTCCCCGCCGGGGCGAGGCCATGAGAAGGCCATGGGATTTGTGCCCAGAAGTGGTTTCGTCCCGCCATAAGGAGCGACGAAAGGCAGAGTGGGCGACATGGCGATGGCGACCAGCCCGAGAGCGGAAATTTGCTCCACATCCCACCAAAGCGCGGAATAGTGGAAGCTGTTATTTATGGCGAGGGCGGCGATGGCGTTTGATTTAGCCTTTTCAGATAAGGGTTTAAGGCCTTTTTTCAGAGCCAGAAGCGAATTGCCGCCACATGCGTCCACCTTCACCACGCTGGGGGCGTGATCCGTCACGATGGGCTGGGCCGTGAGGTTGACCAGTCCGGCGTTGGCGACTTTGGCGCAATCGATCAGGCGATAGAGGCCGTGGGAATGGCACTCCTGCGCTTGCCCTTCGATCATGTTGTCGGCCATGCTCTGGGCGTGATCTTGTGAATATCCGGCCTTGGTCAAGATCTTGCTCGCCAGTTCCGTCGCTCGTTCGCGCGTGATGCGCTCATAGCTGTTTTCTTCCATCTGATTGTCCTTGTAGTCTTGTCTTGCGATGGTTGGCGTTGGGGCGCGCCGTATTTGCGGCGCGCATTTTCGTGTTATTTTTTAATTAGTTGAACGACTGCGGCATAAGGGTTTTGGGAAGCCAAAGAGCAATTTCGGGAAACAGGATTATCAGTAAAAGAATTAGAAGCATGGGGAAGAGGATGATGGCCACGTCTCGCATGACTTGCACCACGTTCATTCCGCCGATGGCCGCGGAGATGAGCAGACACAAGCCGTAAGGCGGGGTGACGAGTCCGAAAGCCAATGAAATAATTCCGATGATGGCGAAGGAGATCGGGCTGATGTCGGCGGCTTGGGCCACGGGCATCAAGACTGTGCCCAAAATAATTATGGTGGGGATCGCGTCGATGAAAAGCCCAAAGAAGAGGAATAATCCCGCGATGACCAGAGCCGTTGCGAAGGGGCCGAACTCCATGCTCGTCATGAGGTCCACGATGAGCCGGGGAACGCTGTAAAAGGCCAGAAGCCAGCCGAAGGCGGTGGCGGTGCCGATGGCGAAAAGGGATATGGAGGCGAAACGACCGGTTTCATAGAAAATGCGGCCAAGATCGCGCACGGAGACCGTGCGATAGATGAACATTCCTAGGAAAAGGGAATATATAGCGGCGATGATCGCGCTTTCCGTTGGGGTGACGACGCCGCCGACGATGCCGCCCACCACAAGCACTGGGGTCATCATGGCGAGAGCGGAGCCTTTGAAGGCGCGTAGCACCTCGCTAAGCCCAGGCGTGCCAATGATTGGATAGTCATAAACCTTGGCGTATAAATAAACCGTGGCCATGAGGCTTAGGCCGATCATGAGGCCGGGAACGGCGCCGGCGAGAAAAAGCGCGCCGACCGACGTTTGCATCACGCCGCCCCAAACCACCATCAGGATGCTGGGCGGAATGATCACCCCCATGACCGACGAACAAGCGGTGATGGCGATGGCGAAGCGCTTGTCATAGCCTTCTTTTTCCATGGCCGGGATCAGGATCTTGCCGCAACCGGCGGCGTCGGCGGTTGATGATCCGGAAATGCCGGCGAAAAGCATGGAGACCGCCACGTTGACGTGCCCCAAGCCGCCGGGCATCCATCCGGTCAGAACTCGGGCGAGGTCAATAAGCTTATCGGTTATCTTGCCCGAATTCATCAGGTTCGCCGCCAGCAAGAAGAAGGGAACCGCCAGAAGAATGAAGGAGTTATAGGACTGAAACATGCGGTCCAGAACGATGAACGGCGTGAGCCGCAGGTCAAGCAGCACCAGCGGGATGGTGGCGAGGCCAAGAGCGAAGGCCACGGGAACGCGCAGCACGACAAGCAAGATGAAGCAGCCAATGAGAATGGCGCAGGCGAGGCCGGTGGATACGATCATTTCAAGGCGCTCCGAGTTGACCAATACAGGTTGAAGTCTTCAAAAAGTTGGTAGCCGGAGAACAGGACCCAGAAAGCGCCGGCGATGGGAACGGAAATAAAGGTGATGAGCATGTTGGCGCGCATCATCATCGAATTCTGGATGGCGCCAAATTGCGCGTATTCCAGCCCGTAGAATAAGAAGATCATGCCGAACCCGAAGATCAACAGATGGACGAGACCGTTTTGCAGCAGGCGAAGAAATGGACGCTGCGCGTCGGGAATGACGCGCACGTCAAAGTGGGTCTTATCCCAAACCGCCACCATGGAACCGATCATCACGACCCAGACGAAAATAAAGCCGGCGAGTTCCTCTGTCCAAAGGTAGACGGGGATTATTCCCGTGTAGCGAGCGATAACCTGCATAGCGACGGGAATTGTAAGGGCTGCGATAAGACAGGCCAGAAGACCCCGGAAAATATTACAAATTGAATCCAAAACGCGTTTCAGCATTCTCGGCCTCCCAACCCGAAGATGTAAATCCACCGGCGCCCGCCAAGGACGCCGGTGGCGATGGCGTTTCTTTTGAATTATTGCGCGCGGATGGCTTCCAGCAGGTCAGTGGCGCCGATCTCTGCGGCGTAGGCGTCCTGAACGGGAACGACCAATTCAAGCAACTTGTCGCGATCTTCAAACTCGATGAGCTTGATCTGGCCGGCGTCGGACATTTTCTTCAAAAGGACGGCGTCTTGGCTGCTCTCCAAATCACGGCCAAAGGCCGCCGCTTCTTCGCCGGCTTTCATAACCGCCGCTTGCAAGTCTTCGGGCAGTTGGCGGAAGGTTTTTCCGCTCATGACGATAGGGCGCACCGTAATGGTGTGCTGGGTCAATGAAATATTGGGCGCCACTTCATAAAACTTCAGGTTGTCAACGCCCGCCGCCTCATTTTCAAGGCCGGATATCACGCCGGTCTGAATGGCGTTATAAACCTCATTATAGGCGATAGCCGCGGGCGAGGCGTCAAAGGCTGCGAACACTTGAGCTTGGATCGGCGCGCCCATCACCCGCATTTTGTGCCCTTTCAGATCCTCCATGTTGGCGATGGGCTTGTTGGAGACAAGATTGCGCACGCCCCCACCCGTATAGCCGATGATCTTGATGTCGGCCTTTTCCATCAGCTCGCCTTCGAGGGAAGTGAGAGTGTCGCTGGACAGCACCGAGTTCCAGTGATCCAGATCACGGAACAGGAAGGGCATGTCCATCACCGGGATGGAGGGCGCCAGAATCGCCATATTCGAAGGGGCGAGGATCGTATAGTCGATGGCGACGCCTTGTTGAAGGAAGGTCACGTAATCCTTCTCAACGCCCAGCTCGCTGTTGAGGCGAAGATCGAAAACCACGTCGCCATCGTAATAATCCTGCACCAGATTTTCGAATTTGCGAAGCGTTTTCGTGAAGGTGTGGTTCTCGTCGAACATGCTCGCGCCGCGCAGGGTGATCGTTTCCGCATTGGCCGCGCCGAACAGCATGGTGGTGGCGCAAACCGCGCCCATAATCATCTTGGTGGTGGTTGTGTAGATAGACATTTTATTCCTCCCATTTTCCCTTCGCCGCCGCTTGCAGAGGGCGCGCAGGGATGGGGGGATTAGACGTTATCAATTTATGACAAGTCAATAGAATTTGTAAAAATATGTTGGAAATATATAAAATTTGAAAACTCCACATCAGGCGACAGGGGTAGGCTGAGGGCCTCATGAGCGCGCATGCTTCAATGTCTATCGCTGCTTCTTCAATGGCGCTTGCGTTTTTCCGACGCGGCGGCGCGCAACGCCAGTGTGCTGGCGATTATCGTCGATCGCGGGCTTGGCGGCGTCCGCACAGTGATGTTCAATGGCCTGTTCATGATTGGCCCGCTTGTGGTGGAGGCGCTGGCGGTGACGGTGATTCTTGGGCTGGAGGCGTCATGGTTGATTGCGGGGCTGGTCTTGACGCTCCTGCTTCTTTTCCTCCTCGTCACCTATCACATCTCAAGCGAAGTGAACCGGCGCTAGCAAGAATGGTTCGCTACGGCGACGCAGAATTACGCCATTCTCAACGAAAGCCTGCATGGCTTTGAAGCGGTGCGGGCCTTTGCTGCAATTCTCGGCCGCCTATCGCGAATTCATTCAGGGATTGTCGAGCGCGTGGCAATTACTTGACCTGATGGGTCTGCCGAAAGTGGAGGATAAGGTCGCGCATCTATATCATGAAGCCTTGGAACTACGGCTGGAGGATATGGCGATCTAGGCTGGCGGCGGGAGGTGTTGAAGGTCGCCAACGCCGCAACACCATTGTCGGGATTAAGCGTGATTGTGGGCGCGTCGGGAGCGGGAAAGTCGCTTTTGGCCAAGAGCTTGGCGGGGCTGCGCGAATATGAGGGACGAATTTTCTCGCCCGTGTCAAGCGAGAGCATCTTTCTTGTCAATCAGACTGTTGAAATTTTCGATCTCCCTTTGGCGCAAAACGTGGCGCTGGCGGAGGATGCTTCAAGGGACAAGCTCTGGGACAGCCTTGCGCGGGCAGGGTTTGGCGCTGAGGAAATCGCCGGTTTTGGCGAGCGCTCGTTAGGCGAAGGCGGACGCATGATTTCCGGTGGGCAGCGCAAGCGCATTGGACTGGCTCGGCTGTTTTATCACGACGCGCGCGTGATCGTGGTGGCCGATCAAGTTTTTCTCATCAAAGATGGGGGTATCGCGCGCGCCGATAGGGAGCGCGGTTGAAAGGTCGGATTTCAGAGGCGGGGGAACGGCGGCCAAAGGCCGCCGTTCCGATTTTTCTGAAAAGTCAAAGTCAGGCGATGGCGTCGTCGCCAAAGAAGGCGACGTTCACCTGAGATCAACCCAGAATCGCGCTCCATTCCGCCAGCATCGAAGGATCTTTGGCGCTGATGTCATCCATGGACATGTCTTCGAATTCAACGCCGGCGAGAGTGTAGCTCTGGTTGTTCGATGGAATGGCGATCACAACGGAGCCGTCTTCCTCGGAGAGCGCCACATTGCTGGCCGAGAACCAGCCGAAGTCCAGCATGTCCGTGGCGGGGTCAAAGTCGAGAACGGTGTTCTTGCCCCATTTCCATACAATCTGCGTGACCGCGCCGTCGTCGTCTGTGGGGGTCTCTCCTGCGCCGGCGCCATTATCGTCGTCACCGCCAGTTTCCGGGTCCGTTCCCGGGTTCCCGGAGGCGCCGTCCTCGCCATTGGGCTCCCCGTCGTCGCCGCCTCCGCTTTGGGAAGACGATAACGTGTTGAAAATCTCGCTGAAGGCGTAAGTATCTTGAACAAGACCGCTGCCCACCGGCGACAACGCGCCGACCGTGTCGCCATTATCGCGGCTCAGCGACCACATGGACACGCCTTCAACGTCGTCGTTGCTTGCGGCGAAGTCCACCAGTTGTTGGGCGTCTTCAAGGGTGAAAATCTCGGTGGCGACGTCATTGACGCCGATCATCGGCGTGATGACGAGCTGGGTGTCAAGGCCGATCTGGTCGAATTGCGCCAGGGTCGCGGTGGCGGCGGAAATGGCGTCGTCGCCCATGTCGCCGGTGTCGTAATAGGAGCCGTAGTTCATGGCCATGATGTTGACGTAGTCGATTTCGACTCCGGCGGCGTCCGCCGATCTGAGCAGGTCAAGTCCGACCGACGTCAGCCCGGTTGTGAGGGCGGGCAAGGTGAAGGAGATCTCCACATTGGGATTGGCCGCCTGCAATTGCGCCAGAGCGTCGTTGCGCAGGGCGTTGGCCGCCGCGTCATAAAGTCCGGCGCCTTCGATATCAAAGTCGAGATTGGTGACGTTATAAGCGTCGATCACTGATTGATAGGCGGAGACAAGGCTGTCGACGGTGGTGAATGTGGTGGCCGCCTCCGCTCCCACGGCGCCGCCGAAAGAAACCGTCACATCCACGTCCATTGCCTGCAGATCGGCGATAACCGAAGCCATGGAGCTTCCATTGTAAAGGGAGGCGTTTTCAACGTCGCCCGCCCCGCCCCAGCCGATTTGGTCGGCGCCCGAGGTGGTGAGAAACGCCAGAGTGACGGCGTCCAGCTGGGCGCTTGAGGCGATGTTGACCACGTCTTGGCTTGTAGATAGGGACATGTCGATATAGGGCGAGAACCAGGGGCCGCCCTCGGCGCCGTCATTTACGCCGCCGTCCTCGACGCCGCCATTGTCCGGGCCGTCATTGGCTTCACCGTCGTCATTTCCCCCGCCACTATCGTCTGGCTCGCCCCCTGTGTCGCCGCCGTTATCCGTTTCGCCTGCGAGGGCGGCTTTCCATGCGGCCAGCGCGCTGGCGTCCTTGGCGATGATATTGTTTATCGAAAGATCCGACAGGCCAACGTCGGTCAGCGTGTAGGTCTGATTGTTGGAGGGAATGGCGATCACGAGCGATCCGTTCACTTCAGTCAATTTGAAGTTGCCGGCGGCGAACCACCCAAAATCAAGAAGGTCCGTCTGAGGGTTGAAATCGATCTCTGAATTCGTTCCCCAGGACCATGTAATTGTTGTGACTTCAGAGTTCATTCGCCGGCTCCATATTATTTTACCTCGGATCATGAGGCTTATATTCTTGATTTGAAGGAATATTTTTTAAGAATGTGGCGAAAATTAGTCTAAAATTTTTGAGAAATATTCATGATTAACGCAAGGAACGGTGAATTTTTCCTAGAAAAAATGTCATGAAATCTTTGATTGTGACGGATGTCCTTACCGGTTGCTGGGCGTGACGCCGTGGAGAATTCCGGCCTTATTATTTTCTTGTTTATCCTTGAGAATAAATGGGAACCATAGGGCGGCGTGAAAGTTATCATGCCACTCTCAATCCAAGGAGTTCTTATGCGTCGTTTAGCTTCATTCGCACTTATCGCCGCCTTTCTTCCAGGCGTCGCGCTCGCCGACATACAGCGCCAGAAAGCGCAAGGAGACGTTCCCGCCGTCATGGACGCGCTGGTTGGCGCCGTGGAAGGGGCGGGGGCGACGGTCTTTGCGCGGGTGGATCATGGCGCTGGCGCGAAATCCGTGGGGATGGATCTTGAGCCGGCGCAATTATTGATCTTTGGCAACCCTAAGCTGGGCACGCCTGCGATGCAGGACGACGTCGAGGCTGGTCTGGCGCTTCCCTTGCGCGTTCTGGTTTATGAAAAAAACGGGCAGACATGGATCGCTTATGAAGAGGTCGAGGACATGTTCGACGATCTCGATATCGACGAAAACGCCGCTTATGTGAAAAAGATGGAGGGGGCGTTGAAGAAGCTCACCGCCGCCGCCGCCAACGGCGAATAAGCGTAGAAACCCTTTGGCCGCGAAGAGAAAGCCGAAGCCTCTCTTTGGTCCAATCCAGACTTCCTCCGCGCCTGAAATTATGAATTTGGGCGCGGTGGAGGGGTGATCTACATATTCATAGGCCAGTTTTGCTCATCAAAACGAGCTTATCTCGCCTTCGCCGCTTGATCTTGCGGAGAGACTTTTGGGTGGCGTTCTGAAATTTATGCTGAATGATCTATTATAATATATAGTTTTTTGCTCTTGATGTATAATTATGGATCTTATTTGACCACTCGAAGCTAGAATGATATATTTTAATATATCTAAACTCAAAATAATATGTAATATTAGATCAAATATGGCCTATGAAGCTGAACATATAGCCAATTCTTTGAAAAGGGCGCGGCTAGACAAGGGGCTGAGCCAACGTGAGTTGGCCAAGCGTTGTGGCGTTCCGCAATCCCATATATCCAAAATAGAGAGCAACGCAGTTGATCTCAGGCTGTCGAGCTTGATCACGATCGCAAGTGCGCTTGATTTGGAGTTTACGCTTTTTCAGCGAAAGGCGGCTCCTGCGATTCAGTCCATCATCCGCAGCGCCGCGCTGAACAAAGCGCGAAATGAACGCAATGTTCGCGCGCATGAAATGTCTCTGGACGATGCGCCGCCAAGTCGACCTGCATATAGTCTGGACGAGGATGAGGACGACGTTTGATGCCTGATGTGTCAATACTCAATGTCGCCCTTCATGGCCAGATTATCGGCACGCTGACTCTGGTGTCCGGCGAGCGCAGCCTGTTCGCGTTCAATGAGGCGTATATAGAGGATGTAAACCGCCCAACGCTTGGTTTGTCTTTCAAAGATGTTTTTGGTGAGTTGCGCGCCGACTTCAAACCGGTTCAGAAAAAAGTTATGCCTTTTTTCTCCAATTTGCTTCCTGAAGGCCATATGCGCAGATATCTCGCAGAGCTGGCGGGGGTGAACGCCGAACGAGAGTTCCTTCTGCTTTGGGCTTTGGGACAAGATCTTCCTGGCGCGGTGACGGTCTTTCCCGCGCACGACGAGGCATGGCCGCCAGAAGCGGCAAAGGGGGAGGAGAGAGGCGTTTTTCAAGATACGCAAGCCATGTTGCGCTTCTCGCTGGCGGGCGTTCAACTAAAATTTTCGGCGATTGAAAGCGCCCCCAGCGGCCTGACCATTCCGGCGTCCGGGGTTGGCGGAGATTGGATCGTGAAGTTGCCATCGCGTGAATACGCAGGCGTACCGGAAAACGAATATTCCATGATGCGTTTAGCGCATATGTTGGGGTTGGACGTTCCGGAAATCGGTTTGATCGACATTGATGCTATTGCTGGTTTGCCGGACGGAACTCGGCGGTTTGGCGATAAAGCCTTCAAAATTCGGCGATTTGATCGTCTGCCAAATGGCGAGCGTGTCCATATGGAGGATTTCGCCCAAATTTACGGTGTCTATAGTCACGATAAATATAAAAAGGCCAGCATACGCGGTCTCGCTCGTGTCATCGCGGCGGAAGCAACGGACCAAGACGTCAGGGAGTTCATTCGCCGCATTGCCTTTAACACCCTAATAGGCAATGGCGACATGCATCTTAAAAACTGGTCGCTTATTTATCCCGATAAACGCAATGCGGTTCTTGCTCCAGCTTATGACTTTGTGTCAACCATCGCCTATATTCCAAACGATAATTTTGCGCTCAAATATAGCCGGGTCAAAGATTTTACTGCGCTGGACTTCGATGAATTCTCTCATTTGTCGGCAAAGGCGGCCTTGCCTGAGAAAATGGTGGTGGAGGCTGCTAGAGAAATAAGCGCCGATTTTCTGAGGCTTTGGAAACAAGAGAAACAGCATCTCCCGATGTTCGACGACGCGCGCAAGGCGATCGACGAACTCTTGCCGAGAACGCCATTGGCGAGGGGACTTCCGTCAAAATAACGGCAGGACGCCTGACTGTCCTTCACATACGTCAAAGGGGCGCGCCGCGCCTTTGTCAAATCAGGGTCCTCAATTTTATCATTACGTTACACAGGCTGAAGAGAGAAACGTCGACTGGCCCGAACTTTTCTTTCTTTAAAGGTGTCTTGCGCGCCAGAAGTCCGCCAACATGCAAGGTTGAATCCTACGTGCGCCTTCACAGGCGAGCCGCCGGTTAGCGTGTCTAGTCTGTCGTTCGACGATTAAATTAACATAGCAATAGATAGATATGTCTATGTATAATGTCACATATTATTTAAATACAATTATCATTATTATGAATTACTCATTTTTATGAAAATTTATTATAGAAAATATGAATACATCTCTACGTGTATTGTAAATAATCTCAACTGACCTATAGGTAGCTGTGGATATTTTAGCTTTTTTCTCACATGTTGCATGATATAAAAATTGGTCCGCATTCAAATGCGGCAGGTAATTTCAATCATTCATTTTAGTATCAAAAGCGTTTGGTCAAAAATTAGGCGCAATTTTCTGTAAAACTTTTAATAAATTAATTTATAATCGAACGAAGTGTTTGTTATAATTGATGAAAATTCATATAAATTTTGAGACGTTAATAGATCGGCAACTTTAATAAATTTAGCACATTTAATAACCTCTACATTACCTGAATATACTTTATAATTCTTAATTATTAGCGTTTTATTCTATTCGGCAGGTCCTGCCGTAGCCGAATGACGGTAATATTCCTGTTGATCAGTATATTCACATTTTACGCTGATGAATCAGGGGGCTTGCAAGGGGCGGCGGCGAAGGCCGACTGCAGTCGAGGCGGGGTTTGTGAGAGGCTGAAAATAGCGACAGAAAAACTTCTCGTATCAATTTCCTGACGCTGAAGGATCTCACCCGGCTTGGCGTCTTTTACAAGGGGTATTTATTATGAGCGCGAACGGTTTCGAATTTGGCATGCACGCACTCAGCAATAGCTGGAACGTTTCTGGCGCGCCCGCCCACGACGGCATGTCCACAAACGACATGGTCAATCTCGCCGCTCAGGGTGGTTCAGGGATTGTCCGCGTTCCCGTCGACCTCTCTTTGGTCACTGAAAGCGGAACGTGCCAATGCCAGCTCGACATATTTTCCGACGTGCTTGAGAACGCCGCCCGGAACAATCTGCAAGTTATCTTTGAGCCGGGCCAAACGCCGCTTGACCTTTTGCCGGCGGGGGCGAGCGTTAGCGACACGCCCACGGAGCAATGGGCGATCGACGCTCTGGCCAATCGTTTCGCAAGATTGGTGGAGCTGGTTCATGACACGTTCAGCGAACATGCGCATCTCATCGCCGGTTGGGAAGTGGGCAATGAACCCAACATGAGCTATCAATTCACGGGTGTTTATCATGGCGGCGAGGGAGACCCGGATCATCCCCGGTTTTACGCCGTCAGCACTGACAACGCCGTGCAGTACGCCGGCTATCTGAACGCCGTGAACGAGGGGGTGAAAGCGGTTGAAACCTCCCTCGGCCAGAAAATCACGGTCATTGGCGCCGGCGTCGCCCATAATGATTACGCTTACATGGACGCGATGTTCGCGACATTGAAATATCTTGACGCCGACATCGACGCTTTCGCGATCCATCCCTATACGACATATGATCACAATGGCGCGCAGCCGCAATCCGGCAGGCCAACGGACTGGATACCCAATCCCACCGACGCTCTCAGCGCGTGGGACTATAATTACAGTTTTCAGGGAGCGCTTTATAGCGCTCAGTTCCTGAAGGATTACCACGGTTTCGAAAACGCCGATTTGTGGATCACGGAGTTTGGCGTTTCCTCCTATTTGGGCTTTCGCGGCGCCGGCGCGGCCGGTGAGTTGGATCAGGCCAATTTCTTCGCCGAGGCCATTGGCGTTCTCGACAGCTGGAACAATCCCGACCTCAAGGGCGTGGTCGCTCATATGGCCCTGGACAATTATTTCAAGGAGGCTAACGACGCCTTCAACGCCTATGACGGGATTGGCGGCAACGATGGAACCACTTCAGAGGCGGAAGGCTCATTCGGTCTTTATGGCCGCTACGCCGATGGGACCCTTTACGCGAAACCGGCTCTGGATTTCTTGCAAGCGGTGATGAACGGCGTTGATTATTCGGACCCGAGCAACCGGATTTTGAACGTGGAAAGCTGGGACGTCGTGGACCTGTCTCAATGGGGCTCTAACGGGGTTGGCTACCTGGACGGCTATATCGTGCTGACGCATGACGGCGACGACGTGGTCGATGGCTCTGGGTTCAGCGACAGTCTTTTCGCCGGCGAGGGCGCGGACACGATAAACGGGGGCGCGGGCGACGACCGGATTTACGGCGGCGCGGGTCATGACGTCATTTATGGCGGCGCCGGCGATGACGACCTTTACGGCGGTTCCGGCGACGATCGCTTGAGCGGCGGGGCGGGAAGCAACCGCATTGACGGCGGCTCCGGGTGGGACGTGTTGGTGGTCAACGGGACGAGCTGGAGCCATAGCTGGTCAGGCGATGGAGTATATGTGAGCGTCAGCAACGGCGACGGCTCTCATTTCTCGGCCGGGATAAATATGGAGCAGATATATTTCACCGGCGATGATGTGGTGGTGACGTTGAGCGGCGCCGACGTGGCCCGTGGCGAGGGCGGCGTGCCGACAGGGGCGCTGGCGCCCATGCCTCAGGACGACGTGGTCACTCTCGCTCCCGGCGGCTCCCTCGATATCAACGTTTTAGCCAATGACCTTGACCCCAACGGCGACGCGTTGACGATCACCCGGATCAACGGCGTTCAGATGCAGTCAGGATGGCAAACATGGGTCTCCGGGGCCGATGGTTTGGTCATCTACAATCCCGATGGCAGCCTAACCTATCAACCGTCAGCCTACGCCAGCGGCGTGAAATCCTTCACTTACACGGTGTCCGACGGAACTGAAGAGGCTAGCGCGTCGGTCATCGTCAATCTCGTCGGCTCCGCGCAAAATAATATGGCCATGGCCGCCGCCGCCAATCAGGAAGGCGCAGTCTTTCTGGACGCGGACGAAGCTGTCGTCGGCATTTTCGAGGAGGGGCTTCCCGCCTGGGCTGACAGGGCCGGCAAGCCGGCGCCCACCGCAATCAAGGTTGGTGACGTTCTTCCAGATGAAGCTTTTGCGGGATTGATGAAAGGCGCGGTTCTTCCGGGGAGCATGTTTGACGTCATGTAGGAAAGCGTCATAGGTTTTTTGCATGACGTGCTTTAAAGTTAAAGAAGTGAACAGCTACGCGTAAACGTCAAACAGGATCGTCAAATGAATTTTTTACGGAAGGCGGCCTTCATCAGCGCCCTTGGATCATGCGTTTTGAGCGCGGCTTTGACGCCGGCGGCGGCGCAAAACGCTTATGAACCGCAGCGCGGCTCGCCTGAACGGGCTGAAGTCATGAACGCTATTCGCCCTCTTGCGGCGGAACTGTTCGGCCCGCCGATCGAATTTGTGGTCGATTTCTTGCGCGTCACCGATGATCAGGCCTATGTGGGCGTATACGCTCAGCGTCCCGGCGGTGGTGAAATCGACATTGCGCAAACGCCATGGGCGCAAAAAAATCCACAGTTTGATCCCTATAGCGATTATGCGGGGATGAACGTGTTGATGGAGCGGAAAAATCAGCGCTGGGTGATCGTGGAAAACGCCGTCAGCTGGACGGAACCTCCCTATAACACAATGACCCACTGCAAATCCTGGAGCGCGGTGCTTCCACAGGGGTGGTGCGAAAACCCGATTGAGGTCTCGCCCCAGTAAACGCCCCCCCCAGTAAACGCCCCCTCCGGTAAGCGCGCCCCAATAACGTCGGCTTGACGCGATGAAACGCAGGGGCGAAGGCGCGCGCCGCTTCCGGTGAAAAGTTAAGAACTCTGAAGCGCGGCGCAGCCATAAAAGCTTGACGCTCTCCTTGCTTTACGTCAGGAATACTGGCCTCAGCATGGTCGACAAAACTTGTCGCTAAGAGGGAACGAGGTGCGGGCGATAATTCGCCTAACGCCGAGGCTGCCCCCGCAACTGTAAGCGAAGCGTTGACGCCGAAACGCCACTGGCCCATGGGCTGGGAAGGTTGGCGCTAACGAGGTTTCGCGAGCCAGGAGACCTGCCTGCTGTGGAGTTGAATCAACCGGGCGGGGTGTCCTGGGGGAGGAGTGACATGCGTTTAATCGCTCCGGCGATGGCGTAATTGATCTTATGTCCGGCTGGCGGCTGGAGCTTCCACGACGTCCTTCCGCACCTTGCGTTCGCCTTTATGGCGCGCATTCTGGAAATGGACGGAATGACGATCAATAAGCCGACTCTTTCTATTTGCTTGCGTTGCCGTGACGGGCGTGAGCTCGATGGAGGTGATTTGACGGCGCGCGGCGGACGGCGGCTCGCACAGGCCATATGCGAAATCGTCGCGCGAGATCTCTCAACTCACTCAAGCTTCCATTTGCGCGGCGTCAACTGCATGAGCCAATGCAAACGCCCTTGCGTCATGGCCCTGTCTGGAGCGGGGCGCTTCACCTATCTTTTCGGCGATCTGGACCCACAACGTCATGGGGCGGAGGCGCTGGCGGCGGCGCACGCCTATGTGGCCGCAAGCGATGGTTATTTGCCTCGCGAGGCGCGTCCCCGCGTTCTCCAGCCCGGCATTCTCGCGCGCGTTCCGCCTTTGGACTGGAGCGGCGACTTGATCGAACCGCTGTCAGCCGTGAAACCTTCCAACGCTCTGGAGCCAATAGACGAATGACATTTTTTTGCAAACGGCGCCTCATAGGCGCGCTGATCGCTTTGTGTCTTGTCCCGCCTTTTTTCACAGCTCACGCCGCGTCGGCAAAACAGGTGACGATCGGTCAAACCTTCCTAGCCTCCAGTCTGGACCCGGCCGAAGGCTCCACCGGGTGGGCGCTTGTGACCCATGGGGTGGCGGAACAATTATTCACCGTTTCCAAGGACGGGACCATCGTCCCGAATCTGGCCGCCTCCGCCATCCGTGAGGAAGAGGGCGCGTGGACGGTCGAGCTGGCGCCGGATCGCTTTTTCTCAGATGGAACCCCGGTGACGGCGGCCTTGGTGGCCGCCGCATTGAACCGAACCGGAGAACTGAACCCTTCCGCCCGGGCGACGGCGGGGTTATTGATCTTCACCGCCACCGGCGAACATAGCCTGTCCGTGAAGACCGAACAGCCCACGGCGATCCTGCCTTCAATATTGGCGGAATGGGCTTTTCCCGTCTATCGGTTTGAAGGCGATGAAATCATTTTCACCGGGCCCTTTGCGGTGAAGGCGTTCGAGTCTGGCGCGTCTCTTGAGCTGATCCCCAACGCCCATTACGCAGGCGCCCAGGCCCGCCCCGATATTTTCCTGCGCCGCATCGCCGATGGTCAGTCGCTGGCGCTGGCCTTCGCCGCCGGGGAATTGGACATGGCCTTCAACTTGCCCGTTGAGACATTGCCCATGCTTGCAGGCGGAGAAGGGAAAGTGATTTCCTTTCCGGTGGCTTATCAATACATGATGTGGATGAACACGCGCCGCCCGGCCCTTTCCGACCCACGGGTGCGCCGGGCCATTGATCTGGCGATCAACCGTGCGGATCTGGTGGCCGCCGCGCAGGCCGGCGTTCCCGCAACCGGGGCTTTCGCCCAAAACTATCCATTCGCGGCCGAGGGCGCGCTTCCCTACGACCTCGCCGCAGCCGCCGCGCTTCTGGAGGAAGCGGGCTGGAAAATGGGCCCGGATGGGGTTCGAATTCGCAAAGGCGAACCTTTGGAGCTGGTTCTCTACGCCTATCCTCAGCGGCCGGATCTGGTGACCTTTCAACCGGTGGTGCGCGCGGCCTTGGCCGAACTTGGCGTTGCGGTGACCACCCAAGTGACGGAATCGGCCACTCAAGTGGCCAGCGACGGCGCTTTCGATCTGTTTCTATGGGCCCAGCACAGCGCGCCCGCGGGCGATCCGGGGTTGTTTTTGTCCCTGTTTTTTGAAACCGATGCGGCGCGCAACTACGCTGGCTGGTCGAACGCCGCTTATGACGCGCTGATTGTCAAATTGCGCCGCGAAAGCGACCCTCAAGTTCGGGTCGCTTTGGCTCGTCAGGCGCAAGCGATTATCAGCGCCGAAGCTCCCGTCGCCTTTCTCGTCACCCCCGAATGGCATGTGGGTCTTTCCCCCGCGCTCGCTAATTATGTCCCATGGGGTTCGGACTACTATATCATCCGTCCCGATTTAACCCTCAACGAGTGACGCCTATGATCGCGGCCGCACGCTTTCTTGCAGGCGTAAGTCTTTCATGGCTGGCCATTACGGCCGCGACTTTTTTCCTGATCCGCGCCATGCCGGGCGATCCGGCCGAGTTGTTTCTCGATGGCGTCAACAGCCGTTCAGGCCCTGAAGTCGTGGCCGCCTACCGCGCGGCGTGGGGGCTTGACGGCTCTCTTTTCAGCCAATTTATACGCTGGCTGGGCGGCTTTCTGACTCTGGATTGGGGCGTTTCCTATGAAACCGGCGGACGGGTGGCGACGGATTTCGCCGCCCGCCTTCCTTGGTCTATCGCCATAGGTTTTGGCGGCATGGCGGGCGCCGTCGCGCTTGGCGCCGCGCTTGGCTTTGAAGCGGCATATCGGCCGCGCGGCCTCGCCGACAGCGCGTCGCGGATCATGGCGATAGCTGGCCAAGCCTTGCCGGCCTTCGCCGTCGGCCTCATTTTGTTGTGGGTTCTTGGGGTGCAATTGCGCTGGATTTCCCCTTTTCGCGGCGGTTTGGCGGAACGCCTTTTGTTGCCGACCCTTTTGGTCGCCTTTTTTTCCATCGGATCCGTATCGCGCTTGGTGCGGGCGGGGCTTGTGGAGGCTATCGCCAGCCCTTGGTTCAGAACCGCTTTGGCGAAAGGCGGCTCGCGGCGCGGAGCGATGTGGCGCCACGGGATGTCCCACGCCAGTCTGGTTTTGCTGGCGGGCCTCGCGCCTGAACTGGCGTGGATCGTCGGCGGCACGGCGGTCGCCGAAATCGTTTTCGCCGTTCCCGGCGTTTCCGAGCGGGTGGCCCAGGCCATCTCACACCGGGATTACGCGGTGGTTCAGCCTTATGTGGCCATCATAGCTCTTTGGATTATCGTGATTTTAAGTCTTGCTGCGAGCTTGCGCCGGCGCCTTGATCCGAGGTTGTCATGATGCGACTAACCGCCATTTTGGGACTTTTGCTCCCCGCGGGGGTTCTCGTCTGGCTGCTGGGAGGGCTGGGCGATCCCCATGCGGTCGATCTGGCCAAACGACTGGCGCCTCCCTCTTTCGCGCTTCCTCTTGGCGCGGATCACCTTGGGCGCAATCTCGCCGCGCGCATTCTTTGGGGAGCGGCGCCTTCTCTCGCCGCTGCGAGCCTTGTTCTGATCGCCGGCCTGTCCATTGGCGTTTTCGCCGGCGGGGTTATAGCTCTCGGCCCCCCGTGGGCGCGACGTGGTGTTCGTTGGCTGGCGGAAACCGCGCTGGCCGTGCCCACATTGGGGAGCGCGCTTGTTCTTTCGTCCGCATTTGGCGCAGGAGTGGCGAGAGTGGCCCTCGCCCTCGTCATAACAGCATGGGCGCCCTATGCGCTAAGCGTCGCCGCGCTGTTGGAGCGTTTGCGCGCCGAACAATATTGGCGCGCAAGCCTGGCTTTGGGCGCGCCATTAGGCGCCGCCATGCGCAGGCATATGCTGCCCAATATCTGGCCGGTCATCGGCGCGCTGGCCGGCGCCGACGGCGGCAGAGCCGTCATTCTGGTCGCCTCCCTTGGCTTTATCGGTCTGTCGGCGGACACCGGCCGCCCCGAATGGGGCGCGATGATCCATGAGTATCGCATGTTCCTCTTCACCGAGCCGAGACTTGTTCTGCCGCCGGTCGTCGCTTGCGCCGTTTTGTCCATTTGTTTGCATATGGCTTTTGACGGGCGGGGCGAGAGCTGGGGCGCGGGGCGTAACTTTTGAAAGCCGGCGAGGCGGCGCGTTATTGTCGCAGGCGCGCCGCGCCCGCTTGCCAATCCGCTTCCCGCCTTTTAGATGAACCCACTATGGGATCAACGACAAGAAAATCAAAACCCCGCGAAAAACCATCGGCAAGCCGGCGAGCGAAAGAGCGGATTATCGCGCCGGTGGCCGGTCTTTTGCGCCGGGCGAGCGCTTTATCGGTCATAGCCGGGCTCATTTGGCCATTACAGGCGGGGGCTCTGGCTTGGGCCATCTCCGGCTGGGTGTCGGGGGATTTGCAGCGCACCGGGCCGGCCGCTCTGATTTTCATTCTTGGGGGCGTTTTGCGCGCGGGGTTGGAATATCGCGCCGGCGGTTATCTTTATGATGCGGCGGAGAAAACGATCAGCCGCGAACGGGGCGCGCTGATCGAGCGGGAGGCGCGCGCGCGCGTAAACGTCAGCTCCGCCGAAATCGCGGCTCTGATCGTGCAAAAACTGCCTTTGTTGCAACCCTGGATCACCCGCTATCATGTAGCCATGACGCGGGTGTCGATTTTGCCGCTGGTCTTGCTGAGCCTGACCTTTTGGTTCTCATGGGCGGCGGGGCTGGTCCTGTTGGTGGCCGGCCCCTTGATCCCGGTGTTCATGGCGCTGGTGGGCATGGCGGCGGAAGAGGCTTCGCGCCGTCAAATGAATGAAATCAGTTCAATGAACGCCATGTTGATGGATCGCCTTTCGGCGATGCTTGACATTCGCCTGTTGGGGGCGACGGAGCGGGCTGCGGCCGAATTCGCCGATCAGGCCGAAACGCTGCGCCAGCGCACCATGGCGGTGCTGCGCGTGGCTTTCCTGTCGTCCACCGTATTGGAGCTGTTCAGCGCCATTGGCGTGGCCATGGTCGCCGTCTTTGTTGGCTTCACCTTGCTTGGCGCCATTGAGTTCGGCGGATGGGGCGCGCCGCTCAATCTCGGCGAAGGCCTGTTTTTATTGTTGATCGCGCCAGAGTTCTTTCAACCTTTTCGTGATCTGGCCGCCGCCTGGCATGACCGGGCGAGCGGGCTGTCGGTGGTGGAGGAGTTGGACGCTTTGGACCGGACGGAGCGGATGGCGTTCATTGGCCGCGCCGCCCCGGCCGCGCCTTTGTCTGGCCCTTTGACGTTGACGCTTTCCGGCGCTGTGGCGGCGCTGCCTGGCCGCGACGCGCCTTTGCCTGACTTTGATTTTCGCGCGGGAGACACGCTGGCTCTTTTGGGGGCGAGCGGGGCGGGAAAAAGCACCGCGTTGGCGGCGATCGCCGGGCTTCTTCCGTTACAGAGCGGGCGCATTCTGACGTGCGGGATGGAGCTGGATCAAGAGAGCGCGGACGGCTGGCGCGCGCGGCTTGCTTTCATTCCGCAAGCGCCGCATTTCCCCGATCAAACTTTGGGCGACTGGTTGGCCTGGGATCAGGACGGGCGCGACCCTTGGCCGGCCTTGAGGCTGGCGGAAGCTGAGGGAATTGTCCGCCGACTGGCGCAGGGACTTGAGACGAGGCTGGGCGAGACGGGTGGCGGCGTTTCGGGGGGCGAGGCGCGGCGGCTGATGATCGCGCGGGCTATCTTGAGCGGCCGGGAGCTCATTCTCGCCGATGAGCCCACGGCGGATCTTGACCCTGAAACGGCGGCGCAGGTCATTCGCGCTCTCATGCGTTTGAAGGAGGAGGGGCGCAGCCTGATCGTCGCGACCCATGACCCAGCGTTATCGGCGGCCATGGAGAAAAGCGTGGAGGTGAGATCATGAAGGCGCTTCTGCCCATAATTCGCCTGGTGCTGACGGCTGCGCCTTGGGCCATGGCCCGCGGGGCGGCGTTGACCGTGGTTGTCTTGCTCATGGGAGCCGCGCTTCTGGGGCTTTCAGGCTGGTTCATCACCGCTACGGGGGTCGCAGGACTCGCCGGAATTGGCGTCGCCTTCGACGTTTTCCGGCCTTCGGCGGGAGTGCGGTTTCTTGCGCTGGGGCGCACCGTCTCCCGCTATGGCGAGCGAATTCTCACTCATGACGCGACGCTGCGCGCGCTCGCCGCGCTTCGCGTGACGCTGCTGAAAGGACAGGCGCGCCGGAACGCGCGGGAGTTGTCAAGTCTGCGCGGGGAAGCGGCGTTGACGCGAATTATTGCGGATGTGGACGCTCTGGATGGGGTGGCTCTGCGGTTGTTGTTGCCAGCGGCGGCGGCGTTGATCACCCATGGCGTTGTTTTTTTCGCCCTCGGCTGGCTGGCTAGCTGGTCTGTCGCATGGACCGTTCTGGTCTGCTATGCGCCTCTGGCGGGTCTCATTTTTTGGTGGTTGGCGCGCCGCGGCGTTGAGCCTTCCGATGCGGTTGAGGCGCAAGATCAACAGCTTCGCCGCGGCGTCATTGATTTGATCCGCGATCGTCAGGCCCTGATTCTCAGTGCGAAACTAAACGCGAGAGAGACGGATTTGCTCCGTCTTGACGAAAAAACGCGCATGAAAGCCCGGGCGCTGGATCTGGCCGAGCGCGGCGCAGGCGCGGCGTTGGCCGCGCTTGTGGCCGTGGTCGTCGGCGCGGCGTTGATGGTCGGCGGCGAACTGGTGGCCTTTGGAAGCGTGACGCCCGCCATTGGCGTCGTGGGCGTATTCGTGGCGCTGGCGCTGGCCGAAACGCTTGTCCCTCTCAAGCGCGGATTTTCCGATTATGGCCGCATGGTCGGCGCCGCCCGGCGAATAGGAGCGGAAGCCTTCCCCGCTCCGGATCTGCAAAGTTCCGATGGCGCGCCATCGGCGCTTTCCGCGCAAAAACCGTCAAATTCAGCGGCGGCGCTGACGGTGCAAACCTTAAAGGCGAATTTCCAGCTCTTAGCGGGAGAGGGGGCGGCGCTCACCGGGCCAAGCGGCGTGGGCAAGACAAGCCTGTTGTTGCAAATTGCAGGTCTCGCCGACGCCGAAGGGATCGCCTTATTTGGTCGCGCGCCTGATCAGTGGCCGGAGACGGAGCTGCGAGAAATGGTCGCAATGGCCCCCCAGCGCAGCGCGTTGGTGGCCGGAACGATCCGCGAAAACCTGTCGCTCGCCAAAGAGGCGGACGATGATGAGCTGTGGCGCGCGTTGGACGCGGTGGCCCTTGGGGAAGTGGTCAATGAGCGCGGGGGACTGGACGCGCGGCTGCTTGAAGCGGGCGCTGGCCTTTCAGGAGGGGAGGCGCGGCGTTTGACGCTGGCGCGGGTGATCTTGCGGGGCCCTCGGTTGTTGCTGCTGGACGAGCCGACGGAAGGATTGGACCATGAGACGGCGGAGCGGGTGCTGTCGGGAATTCGCGCCGCATTGCCGAACGCCGCCATCCTTGCGTCATTGCACCGCACCGCAAACCACCCTGTGTTCGATAGACAAATACCGCTGGGTTTGGGATGATCATGTCATCGGAACGACATATCCGCGAATATGTCTAAGGCGATCTGAACGAGCCTTGCTAGGGGTTTTGCTGGCTTTAAATTAGGGGAACCGGACTAATGGATCTCGATATCGTCGAGCTATCGCGACTGCAATTTGCGATGACGGCTATGTATCACTTTCTCTTCGTGCCGCTGACGTTGGGTTTGTCAGTGATCGTCGCCATCATGGAGACGGTCTACGTCATGACGAACCGACCGATCTGGCGTCAGATGACGAAATTCTGGGGTATGCTTTTCGGGATTAACTTCGCTCTTGGGGTGGCCACCGGCATCACCATGGAATTTCAGTTCGGTATGAACTGGTCCTATTTCAGTCACTATGTGGGCGATATTTTCGGCGCGCCGCTGGCCCTTGAAGGCTTGATGGCTTTCTTCCTTGAGGCGACTTTTGTCGGTCTGTTCTTCTTTGGCTGGGACAAATTGAGCAAAATCGCTCATTTGGCGGTCGCGTGGTTGGTCGCCATAGGATCGAATTTCTCCGCGCTGTGGATACTCATCGCCAACGGTTGGATGCAAAATCCAGTGGGCGCGCAATTCAATCCGGACACCATGCGCATGGAGCTCACCAGCTTTTACGAGGTGTTGTTCAATGCGGTCGCCCAAGCCAAATTTGTTCACACCGTTTCCGCCGGTTATGTGACGGCGGCGGTTTTCGTTCTCGGCGTCTCGGCGTGGTATTTGCTCAAAGGCCGCCATGTGGAAATGGCCCGCCGGTCAATCACGGTGGCCACGTCCTTCGGCCTCGCCGCCGCCTTTTCGGTGGTGCTGTTGGGGGATGAATCCGGTTACGACGTCTCCCATAACCAGAAGATGAAACTCGCCGCGATTGAAGGCATGTGGGAGACGGAACCGGCCCCGGCGCCCTTTAACCTGATCGGCTTCCCCGATCAGGAAGCGCGGGAGACCCATTACGCGGTGAAAATTCCGTGGGTGATGGGACTGATAGGCACGCGCTCCCTGACTACCGTCATTCCGGGCATAGACGAGCTTGTCGTTGAATCCGAAGACCGCATTCGCTCCGGGATTATCGCCTATGACGCGCTGATGACGATCCGAGAACAACGTGCTGAGACGCCCGCCTCCGTGCGCCAGACGTTCGAAGAACATGGGGGAAATCTCGGCTACGCCTATCTTCTCAAACCCTATCTGGATGATCCGCGCCAAGCGAGCGAGGCGCAGATCAAACAGGCCGCCAATGACACCGTGCCCAATGTGTGGCCGCTTTTCTGGGCGTTTCGCATCATGGTGGGTCTCGGCTTCAGTTTCATCGGCGTGATGGCGTATTTCTTCTGGCGTTCGAGTTTCTGTGGTCAGAACTACCCCCGCTGGGCTCTTTGGGGAGCTGTGGCCATTATTCCCACCCCCTGGATCGCGGCGGAAATGGGCTGGCTTGTCGCCGAATACGGGCGCCAGCCTTGGACTGTGGACGGCGTGCTGCCAACGGCCTTGTCGGTTAGTCACCTATCGGCCGGCGATCTTCTGCTGACGCTGGCCGGCTTCATGATCTTCTATACGATTCTCTTCATCGTCGAGATGGGGCTGATGTTGAAATACATCCGTAAAGGGCCGCAAGAGGACGTTGAGGAAACCGATGTCTGGACGAAGCGCCATGAACGGCGTTTGAGCGCCGATAAAGGCGAAAGTCCATTTGCCCAAACACCTGCGGAGTAAGCGCCATGATTCTTTTTGAATTGATCTCTTATGATGTCTTGCGCGTTATCTGGTGGTTGCTGCTGGGCGTGCTGCTGATCGGCTTCGCCTTGACCGACGGATTTGATATGGGCGTTGGCGCGCTTTTGCCTTTCGTCGCCAAATCCGACGTGGAGCGCCGTATCGCCATTAACACCGTCGGCCCTGTATGGGAGGGAAACCAAGTCTGGTTTATCCTTGGAGGCGGCGCGATTTTCGCCGCATGGCCGCCTCTCTACGCGGCCAGCTTTTCAGGTTTCTATTTGGCGATGTTCCTCGTCCTTGCGGCGTTGATCGTGCGTCCAGTGGCGTTTAAATACCGCTCCAAGCGTCCATCCGCCTCATGGCGGGCCGGTTGGGACTGGGCTCTTTTCGCCGGCGGCGCCGTTCCCGCGCTGATTTTCGGCGTTGCGGTAGGCAATGTGCTGCAGGGCGTGCCTTTCGAGCTGACTCCGGATCTCTTTGTTCGCTATGAAGGCTCGACGCTGGGCAAGCTCTTTGGCCTGCTAAATCCATTCGCCTTGCTGGTGGGGGTGGTGTCATTGGCCATGCTCACCACTCACGGGGCGGCGTGGTTGTCGTTCAAGGCTGAAGATCCCGTGGCCTCGCGCGCCCGCGCCATCGGGACCTATTCCGGCATGGCGATGATCGCCGGTTACCTGCTCGCGGGATTATGGCTCGCGTTCGGAATCGAGGGATATGCGATTACCGGGCAAGTGGTCACCGATGGGCCGTCAAATCCGCTTTATTCTGAGGTTGCGCGCACGGCGAGCTGGTTTTCCGCCTATGAAACCCGGCCATGGATCGTCATCGCTCCCCTATTGGGTCTGCTTGGCATGATCATGGCGGTTCTGGGGCTGCGCGCGGGACGTGAAGGCTCCACCTTGCTTTGGTCCAAACTTGGCGTTTTCGGGGCCATCTCCTCGGTGGGACTGACCATGTTTCCGTTCATCTTGCCTTCATCGATTGACCTGCGCTCCTCGCTTACGGTCTGGGACAGCTCCTCGTCTCATCAGACGCTGTTCATCATGTTGATCTCCACCGTGATCTTCATGCCGATAATCCTGGCCTATACGGCTTGGGTTTACCGGGTTCTCTGGGGCAAGGTCACCGCGGCCGACGTCACCGATTCAAGCTCCGCTTACTAAGAGGAAGTGCAAGATGTGGTATTTCGCTTGGATTCTAGGCTTGCCTCTTGCGGCCGTATTCGCCGTGGTCAACGCCATGTGGCTTGAAATGCAGGAAGATCGCGTGTTGTCGGACGAAAACGATCAGCGTTAAAAAGACGTATGAAACCAGAATGGCGGCGAGACGTTAACCTATCTCTCGCCATTCAAACGCGGGTCACAGGAATCGCGTGACATGCGTCCTCTACGCAATGGAAAAGGATATTCATATGTCGAATGAGAAAATCATCGAATTTTTGAACCGGGCCGTTAAAATGGAAATGACGGCGGCGCATCAATATCAGCTTCACGCCCATGTTCTGGAAGATTGGGGATTGAATAAACTCGCCGCGCAAATGCGCGAGGAGATGAGCGAAGAACTGGGCCATTCGGACCTGTTCATTGAACGGTTGATGTTTTTGAAGGCCACGCCAGAGCTTGGCTTTGACAAGGCGCCGCAAAAAGCTGACAGCCTGCAGGCCATGTTCCGGGCGGATCTCGCCGACGAAGAAGAAGCCATCGCTTTCTACACCAAAGCCTCACAACACGCGGCGGAGCTGGGCGACATCGGATCACGGGTTTTGTTTGAGAAAATCGTTCTGGATGAAGAAGAGCATAAAGCCTGGCTGGAGCTGCAACTCGATCTGATCGAGCGCATCGGCGAGAAAACCTACAGCGCGAAATTCATGAACCTTGGCGAAGTCGAAGAGGCTTGAAGCCCAAAAGATGTTAGTGACGCCATTTGGCGGACTTAAGGGCGATGGTGTTCTGATTCACAGCCTTATTGGCTAATGATTTCAGATCAGGGCGTCGATGATGACGAGCCGTTTTCGTGCTGCGGCGATGAGGGTTGTCTTTGACGCCTTGCCTGCAGCACGCCTACGCCCTTGCATGGATATGGAGCAGAAATCCGGCGTGTCGCCGTGAGGCGCGATTCCCGCCACGGATGCGATACGTCTTCGGTTAAGCATATCCAGTTCGGGTAGCTCTCCAAGCAGCGTGGCTGGCACGGTGGGAGCAATGTCTGGAACGGCTTTCAGTAATCAAGCCTGTTCAGCCAATTTCGGAGTGTCAGCAATGACCTTCGCGATTTGTCTTGGCGAGGGCGCCCAACGCGCGGGCGAACGTCCTTGCCTGTCCTGGATTAACGCGGGCATAGTCAATATACTGCGCCGCGAGAGCATCCATGCGAATGCTATCGCACCCACTGGTCGCTTCGAAGACGATGACAGCGAGGGGCCTTTTCTCCCAGAAAGGGCGGCGAACTCTCCTCCATGAGGGCACAGCCTCGCATTTCAATCAGACGGAGCTAGAACGCAGGTGGCGATGCCGCCGGCGCCCGGGTGCGGACTTCAGCTTAGCTGGTTGAAGAGAAAGCGCGTTTTTAACGCTTGAAGTCATGACGGCGACGCGAGTGACGAAAATCCTTCGTATGAGCTTGATATTCTGACGTCAGCAGGCAAGTTTTTGCCTGCTTTCCTTTTTGATTATGAGAGGCTTTGTTCAGTGACTGATGTCGCCAGTTCTCCGGATGAGATAATTCAACCTACTTCCGTTCTTAAAATCGCCGATAGCGATCCACTGGTGTTTCTTGCTGAAACAAGCTGCGGCGAAGCCGTTAAGGGGTTTGCTGAACGGCAGAAAAGGTTTTGCCCGCACGCCTGCGTTATTGGAATTGACGGCAGATTTATTGGGCTCGTCGATCTTCAGGATTGCCTGAATTCTCCCGCCGACGCGCTGATATCTTCCATTATGCGGCAAAAGGCTGAAACCGCGCAGGTCATGCAATCAGCCGATGACGTTGCGATGCTGATGTGTGAAAATGATATTGATTTCATACCAGTCCTGAATAAAAGAGGCAGAATCGCAGGGGTGGTTCATGGCTCCACGGCTAACCGCTATCTGGTTGAGGAGCTGCGCGAGGACGCCGATCGCTTCGCCGGCATCACCCACACCGGTCAGGATGATTATTTCGAGCATACGGTATGGACGGATTTCTGGCGTCGCTTCCCTTGGGTCTTGGTGCTCGCCATCGCCGGGTTGGCCGCCGGTTACGTCGTTCACGTCTATGAAAGCGCCCTTGACGCTTTGGTGATTCTCGCTCTTTACATGCCGATGGTGGCCGATACGGGTGGAAATGTGGGCACCCAGTCCGCAAGTCTGGTGACCCGGGTTTTAACCACAGGCGAATTTCGCCCCGGCGCCACTCTCAGGATTTTGTGGCGCGAGGCGCGAGTGGCTTTTCTGATGGCGGGCATGTTGTTCTTATTCGCTTTCTTGAAGGTGCTGCTGATCTCAAACGGCGGCGACGTGCCTGCGGGGCTGTCACTGGAAATGATCGGTCTGGCTATCGCCGTCGCTCTTGCGGCTCAGGTGTTTTCCGCCACCATCATTGGCGCGATTCTACCTCTTGTGGCGGTGGCCGCGCGTCAGGATCCCGCCGTGATTTCCGGTCCCGCGCTGACCACCATCGTCGATTTGACCGGTCTTTTGCTCTATTTCGCCATCACCACCTCGATACTGGGGATCACCGTGATCCATTGAAGCGAGCCGGACGGTTTTGATCGGGCGCACGCAAAAGGGCCGGGAGAGGCGATCTCCCGGCCCTTCGGTGCGTTTTGAACGGTCAAAGCCGCGCTGAGATCAATGTTGGAGGCCGGAGCCGCCGACGGCGGTGACGTTGAACGGCGCGCCGTCGACCTTGATGGTTTTCAGCTCTTTGAAGCTTTCAGCGTCCACCAACCGGATAAGACCTTCGCGCGGATCGGTGACGGCGATGGCGTCGCCCATGACGGCGATGCGCGGACGCGGATCGCGCCAGTGGCCGTCCTTGCTATAGGCTTCGGTGATCTGCTTTGAGCGGGAGATCTCGCCGCTCAGGACGTTGAGCGCGTGAAGGCGCCCGTCCTCGGTGAAAACATAAGCGGTTTTGACGCGCGCCGGATCAAGCGCGAAATTCAAGTGACGAACAGGCAGCTCGACAACCATGTAGGGGGACTGGCTCTCGGGGTCGATCACCACCAGCTTGTCGTGGCCGTAGTCGCCGAGGAAAAACTGCATGGCCTTGCCCCCCGCCAGATGGCCAACCCGGCCTTTTGGCATGTCGTCGGTATAGGGAAGCATTTCCAGCTGCGCGGGCTTTCCGCCTTTGGAGCGGGCGATCAATACCCCTTCCTCGCAGCCAAAAGCCAGAAGTCCGGCTGATTTGGCCTCGCCGTGCAACCCCGTGCAGGTGGCCGCTTCGGTGACCGGTTGGCTATCCTCGTCCACTACTTTCGCGCCAAAGCGCGGGGGCAGCGCGTCTTTTTTCGTCTCCACTTGAAGATTGGGTTCGGAGACGACGAAATAATCGTCCATGGGCACGACGACCCCATGATGGGGAGCGGCGGTCTTGACGGACTTATAAGCGCTATCGCCTTTCAATAGCGCGGCTTCGCTGTAAACCCGGCCCTCGCCCTCGCGGTCGAAGAATTGCACGATCTCGTCGCCGTGCATGACCGCATGCACTGGGCGCCCGCCCTCAAGCTTGAGAGGAAGCAGAGCGGGATCTTCGATCTTGATGTCGCTATGGTCGCCGTGACCGGAGAGCGTGACGCCGCTTTTGATCACATTGACCATGTCGTGATCCATCTGCACCGCGAATAAGGTCTCGCCGCTGTCGGTGGGAACAAGATGGGTGACGTAACCCTTGGTGGGAAAAACGTCCACGGCGGCGCCTTTGGCGGGATCGATGAGCGTGACTTTCGCTTCCGCCTGATCGGTGACGAAGAGACGCCAGATTTCCCGCGTTTCGTCGTCCGCTAAAGCTGGCGCGAGAGCGGCGATAAAGGAAAATGACAGGAGGCCGGCGGTCAAGCCGGCGCGTTTAGTGGAGTTGAGCACGATTCCGTCCTTGAATTGAAATGTTATACCATAACGAATTACGAGATTTGCGCAGCGCTGTCTATAGCTCTTTGCTGCAGGCGTCGGATTTTATCCGTCTGCGCCGGCGTTATGGTTTCGGCGCAGAAAGATCACATTGTCGGCGATCTCCACCATTCGGCCATTGGCTCCCGTAACCTGTCGGGGAGCGGCGCTCGCCTGACGCAAAGACCAATGGGGCAACGTTAGCCGAAGGTCGGCGTATGTGGTTTCCACGGCGGGAAACTTTGTGTCGGGAGGCGACCAGGACGAGGGCGTCAGGGCGCCGTGCTCGACGATAAGCAGATGGCCGCCCGGAGCCACGGCTTCGGCCGCGCGGCGCAGGATGAGCTTGCGCGGCAGCTCCACGGGGGATTGAAGAAAACTGGCGCAGACGAGTTCAAATCGTCCGGAGGGAAAGGTGGCCGCCAAATCATGCCGTTCGGCGGTGATTGCGGCCTCCACGCCCGCGCGCCGGGCGTTGGCTATGGTGTAATCCAGCGCCGTTTGCGAGACGTCCACCGCGAGAACCTCCCAGCCTTGACTGGCCAGCCAGACGGCGTCATCGCCTTTGCCGCAGCCGAGCTCCAGCGCGCGTGCGGGGGGGAGGGGGCTTGCGAATTGTTGCAGCGCCGCGCCGGGTCTTCCAGACGTTTCGGGGGACGCTGAGCGGTAATGGTTTTCCCAAAACGCCTGGATTTGGTTTTTTGAGGCGCTGGCCTGCGTGGTCATTAGAATTTCTCCTCAAGCCCGTGGATAAGCGAATGGTGCGCGCCAACTGCCGCAAGAACGCCGCTGGCTGCGGCCAATGCGGCGTTGGCCATCGGGCTGGCCGCGTCTCCTGCGGCGAAAACTCCGGGGATTGAGGTTTGCTGACGCTCGTTCACGTTAATAAGAGGGCCGAGAGGGCCCTCTTTGATGGCGCAGTCAAGGCGCTGTGCAAGATCGCTTGCGAGCCGTGTTTGGGGCGCGAGAAACAAGCCGGCGAGGGGGATGCTTCGCCCGTCCGCCAGACGGACGGCCTCAAGGGCGGGGCCTTCGCCCAGAAGCGCGGCCACCGGCGCCTGCTCAATGCTCACGCCCCGGGCGGTGAGCGCCGCCTCTTGATCGGCGGAGAGGGTGAAGGCGCCCTGGGTGAACAGAGTGGTGGGGCCCCAATCGGGCAACAGCATGGCCTGATGCATGGCGATGGCCTCGTTTCTGGCCAAAACCCCCACGGGCTGTTTGTTCAGCTCGTAGCCATGACAATAAGGACAATGCAAAACACTGACGCCCCAGCGTTCTCTCAAGCCGGGAAGCTCTGGTAAAATATCTTGAACGCCGGTGGCGAGGATTAGCCGCCGGGCGGTGACGTCAGGCGCGTTCTTCAGGGAAAGCGCGAAACCGCCGGGACAAGGAGCGGCGGATGTCGCTGATCCTTCCAGAAGGTCCACGGTTTCATATTTCTCAAGCTGCTTGGCGGCGTCGGCGATAATCGTCGCCGGCGGGCGCCCGTCTTGGCCTAAAAAGCCATGGGAGGACGAAGCGAAGCGGTTGCGGGGGCGTTTGGCGTCCACCACCAGAAGGCGAAGGCGCGCGCGCGCCAGCTGAATGGCCGCGGATTGACCAGCGAAACTGGCGCCGACGATAATTACGTCATAATCCATCAAAGGGCTCCTTTCACGTATCTTTATGAATTACGTGACATGGGAGCTTGTATGATGTCAACTCATAAAACTTTTATTGTTACGAGAGAGGGGCGGTAAAGATCTAGCCTCTTCAGAAGGAAAAGCCCATGCCCCGCGACAGCCGTATGTCTCGCATGCTTCACGTGCTCATCCACATGGGTCGGCACGTGAAACGCGCCACTTCGGAAGAAATCTCGAAAATGTTGGGGACCAATCCAGTTGTCGTGCGGCGGTTGATGTCGGGATTGCGAACGCGGGGATATCTCACCTCGGAGAAGGGGCATGGCGGCGGCTGGGAGTTGAGCTGCGGGCTGGATGAGATCACGCTTCTTGACGTTTATCAGGCCATCGGCGCGCCGGCGTTATTCAGCATCGGGCCCCATGCGGAACATCCGGACTGTCTTGTGGAGCAAGCCGTGGACGCGCGCATGGCGGAGGCGCTTGACGAGGCCGAGGCTCTGCTTATGGCGCGCTTCGCGGCGATCACCGTGGAGGAGGTGGCGGATGATTTTGAGCGCCGTCTGGCCACTCATTCAGGGCCGCCGCCGCCTGCTGAAATGTGTCCGAATATGTAGCCGTCATCCAGACGCGTCGGCGTGGGAGCGCAAAAGAGCGCCGGCCTGCTGACCGGCGCTCTGTTCATCTTGAACCGGCGCTTTCGGTTCAGATCCGTTCAAGCAGCATTTTTGGCGAAAGCGCGTTGGGATCCAGCTTCAAGTGAAGGATCGCCGGCAAACCGCTTTTGCGCGCGCGCTCAAAAGCCGGGGCGAATTCCGCGTCGCTGGTCACCGTCTCGCCATGGGCGCCATAGGAGCGGGCGAGGGCTGCGAAATCAGGATTGCGCAGCGAGGTTCCTGATGGACGCGCGGGATAATTGCGCTGTTGGTGCATTTTGATCGTGCCATACATGCCGTTGTCGCTAATGATCACAATGACTGCGGCGCCCTGTTCGCAGGCGACGCCGAATTCCTGATTCACCATTTGAAAACAGCCGTCCCCGGCAAGGCAAATGACTTCACGCTCAGGATGACATAATTTCGCGGCGACGGCGGCGGGAAGGCCATATCCCATGGAGCCGGATGTGGGGGCGAGCTGGGTGCGCCAGCCGCGGTAACGGTAGTAACGGTGCAGCCATGCGGAATAATTGCCTGCGCCATTGGTGAGAATGGCGTCATCGGCGAGGGCCTCGTTCAGGTGGGTGATCACCTGCTCCATCTTCAGCGCGCCGGGGGTTTCTTGCGGAACTTGCCAGGCCTCATAATCGGCGCGGGCCGCGCGCAGCCACTCTCCGCCATCGCGCTGGCGCGCGGCTTGGGCGAGCTGGAGGGCGACGGGACCGGGAACGGCCGCCAGAGCCAAATCAGGGCGGTAGACACGGCCAATTTCAGATGGGTCGCCGTGGATGTGGATCAAGCTTTGTCTTGGTTGGGGCGGGGTCAGAAGCGTGTAGCCAGAGGTGGTCATTTCTCCCAGACGCGCGCCCAGAGCCAGAATGACGTCAGCCTCCTTCACCCGCGCGGCGAGGGCGGGATTAATGCCGATCCCCACATCGCCCACATAATTGGGATGGCGGTTGTCCAGATAATCTTGACAGCGGAAGGATGCCCCCACGGGCAGCCCCATTGTCGCGGCGAATTCGCCAAGAGCCTTGGCCGCCTCGCCGCTCCATCCACCGCCGCCGACAATGACGAGGGGGCGTTCGGCGCCGGCGAGCCGGTCAATCACCGCCTCAATGTCGGCCTCCGCCGCCCGGCCGGAGGGCAAGGTCGCGGCGGCCACGGGAACGCCGGCGGCGGGGCCGGACAACATGTCTTCCGGCAAAGCCAGAACCACCGGGCCAGGGCGTCCGCTCTGGGCGATGTGGAACGCGTGGCTGACATATTCGGGAATACGGTCGGCGCGGTCGATCTCCGCCACCCATTTAGCGAGGGGGCCAAACATGGCGCGGTAATCAACTTCTTGGAAAGCTTCGCGGTCGCGCTGGTCGCTGGCCACCTGACCGACGAAAAGCACCATGGGCGTGCTGTCCTGAAAGGCCACATGCACGCCAGCGCTAGCGTTGGTGGCGCCGGGGCCGCGGGTGACGAAAGCCACGCCGGGGCGTCCTGTGAGCTTGCCCGTGGCCTCGGCCATCATCGCGGCGCCGCCCTCCTGACGGGCGACGACCACGTCGATGTCGCTGTCATGAAATCCGTCAAGCGCGGCGAGAAAGCTCTCGCCGGGAATGCAGAAAACACGGTCAACGCCCTGAGCGGCGAGACATTGGATCAAAAGCGCGCCGCCGTGGCGCGTCGTAACGTCATTCATTGGAAAATCCTTAGATTCAAGCGAAATCTTCACGTGCCGCGAGGCGTTTGGCGGCGAGGTCGAAACGATTGCGCGTGGCGATGCGCGCCGCTTCAACGTCGCGGGCGATCAGGGCGTCGATTACGGCGCGATGCTCGTCGATGATGTCGGGGCCGAATTCAGAGGCGGCGGCGTTCTTGAGAAAGGCGGAGCGCAGATTATTCTGAATATTGGCCTCGATCATAGCGACGACTTCGGCGTAATAGGGATTTCCCGACGCCTCGGTGATGCGCCGGTACAAGGTGAGCTCCGTATCCACCCGCAGCTCCAGCGCTATGGCCGCGCCTTGAGCGTCGGCGGCGCACATTTCATTGAAAAGACTGAGAATTTCATCCATTTGCGCGTCCGTGCGGTTCTCCGCCGCCAAAGCGCTCGCGCCAGCCTGAACGCCGGTGCGTAATTGCAGAAGCTGAACGATCTGCTTGCGCTTTTCAAAACAGGCGGGGCTGATGCGGAACGCGGAGCGTTGGGCCGGGTCGGTGACGAAGGCCCCGACGCCGCGCCGGGAGTCAACCATGCCGTCATAGCGAAGCAGGGAAATCGCCTCCCGCACCACGGTGCGCGCAACGCCGAAGCGCCGAGACAGTTCGGCCTCCGTCGGTAAGCGGTCTCCTGGGCGCAGCTGACCGCTTTCAATGGCGCCGGTGATGGAGACGGCGACCTCGTCCGGCAGCCGGCGGGGGCGATCGATCCGGTCGAATAATTGTGATTCTTCGATGCTGGCCTCGTCCAAACCGATTCTCCTTAATTCTCGTTCGCCTCGTTTAATACGAATTTGCAATAAAGCGAGGGCAAAACCAAGTTTCTAATCTTTTATCAGAAAACAGGTTGTCAGACAACAAACAATATGATGTATTCGCTTCAGGAGGATCGCATATGACAACAGAACGTGTGGCGTTAATCGGCTTGGGCGGCATGGGTCGCGGCCTTGCAAAGAACATGGCGAAGAAAGGCGTTGATCTCACGGTTTTTGACCTAGATGGCGCGCGAATAGACGCAGCGGCGGCCCATGGCGCGACGGCAGGGGCCGGCGCGCGGGAAATGGCGGCTGAAGCGGATGTCTTGGGGATTTGCATCACCACGGCGGAGGCCGTGCGTGAGGTTATGCTGGGGGCGGAGGGCGCTCTTGCCGCCATGCGTCCGGGCAGCGTGCTTGTGGACCACACTACTGTGTCGCCGGAGCATGTGGACCTTATGCGCGAGGCCTGCGCGGCGGTTGGCGTTCACTACGCCGAGGCGCCCATGACGCGCACGCCCGCCCACGCTGATCGCGGCGAGGTCAACATTTTGTTCGGCGGCTCCGAAGAATTGCTGGAGCGTCTGCGGCCGATTTTCAAAACTTACGCGGAAAACATCTTTCATGTGGGTCCGGCCGGCCATGCGATCCGGCTCAAGCTTATTCACAATTTCATCTCTTTCGCCAATGTGGCCGCTTTCTGCGAGGGCTTCGCGCTCGCCGCGAAAGAGGGGCTGGATATGACGAAAGTCATTGGGATTATCTCGGCGGCTGGAGGCAAGTCGGGGATGATGGATCTCTATGGCGAAATGACCCTGCGCCGCGATTTTACCCCGCATATGTCGTTGGCGAACGCGCAAAAAGACGTGCGTTATTACGCCGAATGGCTGGAGGATGCCGGCCTGCCGGGATTCATGGCTCAGTCGGTTCACCAGACTTATGCGCTGGCGTCGATCATGGGCCACGCCGAGGAGGGCTGCACCGCGGTCATCAAGGCCTATGAGGATCTGACCGGCGTGGAGGCGCGTCTGCCCGACGCATCTGATTGAGCCGCAAGAAATTACGAAAGTAATGGCGCCTCGCCCGGGAGGGGGCGGGGCATATCGCATCACAGGGAGGAAACCAGATGCTCAAGACGTTATTGACCACCGCAGCCGTCACGGCGTTGCTCACAGGCGCCGCCTTGGCGCAAGACGTGACGCTTCGCTTCGCCCATTTCGCCGCTGAAAGCCATCCCGGTCACAAAGCGGCGGAAGCTTTCGCAAAGGCGGTGAATGAGCGCACCGACGGCGCCATCGCCGTGGAGCTTTACCCAGCCAACCAGCTTGGCTCGCCCCCTGAGCAGCTTGAACAAACTATTCTCGGCACCGTGGACATGAACCTGCCCACTCAGGGCGGGTTGGACAAATATGAAAAAGCCTTCGGCACGGTGATGACGCCTTTCGCTTTTTCCTCTTATGAAAACGCCCACGCCGTTCTTGACGGACCGTTTACCGAATGGGCGGCGCCAAAACTTGAGGAGCAGGGCCTGGTGATGTTGTCAAACTGGGAATACGGCTTCCGCAACATCACCAATTCCCAGCATGCCATCAATTCGCCTGACGACGTGGAGGGCCTGAAGCTGCGCACGCCGCCGGAGCTGCAAATCGTCGCGGCCATGGAAGGACTTGGCGCGGCCACGACCCAGATCGCGTTTCCCGAGTTGCCCAACGCGCTCAATCAAGGGGTCGTCGACGGACAGGAAAATCCAATTGGCGTTATTTATCACTTCAACCTGAATGATTTCCAAAAGCACCTTGCTCTGACCCGCCATGTTTACAACTCCATGGTGCATGTCATCAACAAGGATGTCTTTGACGGCCTGACGCCTGAGGAGCCCGCGGACTCGCGCGGGGAAAGCAAGGAGGCCGGCGCGAACATGCCCGCCGCCGTCCTGGCGCAGGAAGAAGAAGAGCTGGCGGCGCTGGCGGAAAAGGGCATGTTGATCACCCGCCCCGACCTCAAGCCATTCGCCGCGAAAATGGGTCCGGCGCGCGCCCGCGTGGCTGAATACTCGGGACAGGAGAATATGGACGTGTTCCTGAGCTTCCTCGACTGACCATTCGCCGCCTGCGCGGTCAAACGCGCGGGCGGTCTTTTCAGGATTTCGCCATGACCACATTTATCATTCTGGGCGTTCTTGTGGCGCTCATCGCCATTGGAGTGCCCATCGCCGTCGCTTTGGGGCTGACCGCCGTCGGTTTTTACGTTCTACTCGGCGATTTTCACATTCTGGCGATGTTGCCCCAGCGCATGTTCTCCGCCACCACCGGGTTCACCTTGCTGGCGATTCCGTTCTTCATTCTCGCCGGGAACCTGATGAACACCGGTGGGATCACCGTTCGTATTTTCCGTTTCGCCGACGCTTGCGTTGGCCATGTGCGCGGCGGTCTTGGGCAGGTGAACGTGTTGGCGTCGCTATTTTTCTCCGGCATGTCGGGAGCGGCGGTGGCAGACGCCGCAGGTCTTGGGCAGGTTGAGCTGAAGGCCATGGCCGACAAGGGCTATGATCCGGATTTCTCCGCGGCGATCACTGCGGCCTCCTCCACTATCGGTCCGGTTTTTCCACCCTCCATTCCCTTCGTTCTTTATTCCTCGATCACCGGCGTGTCGGTGGCCCATCTGTTTCTGGCCGGGGTGGTTCCCGGCGTATTGATGGCGCTTGCGTTGATGGCTGCGGTGTGGATCGTCGCCAAACGTTCAAAAATGTCGCGCAACGCGCATATCGACTGGGGTGAAATAGGTGAAAGCTTTCAAGGGGCGGCCTTGTCGCTTCTGGCGCCTGTGATCATTATTGCGGGAATTTTCGGCGGCTTTTTCACCCCCACCGAGGCCGGCGTCGCCGCCAGCGCCTACGCCATGTTCCTGTCCATGGTGGTGTACCGCGAGATCGGCGTGCGGGACTTGCCGCAGATTTTCTGGAACACCTTGCAGCACACCATCCGGGTGATGTTCGTCATCGCCTCCGCCGGTTTTTTTGGCTGGCTTTTGGTGCACCAGAAAGTGCCGAACGCGCTGGTGGCCTCCATGTTGCAGCTTTCGGACAACCCTGTGATCATCATGGCGATCGTCGTGGCGATCCTGTTGATTCTGGGCATGTTCCTTGAGGGTATCGCCGTGATCGTTTTGACCGTGCCGTTGTTCGCGCCGGTGATGCAACAGATCGGCGTCGACCCGGTTCAATTTGGGGTGATCATGGTGATGTGCTCCATGTTGGGGCTGTTGACGCCGCCAGTAGGGATGGTGCTTTTCGCGGTCTCTTCCGTGGCCGGGCTTCCGGTTGGGCGTCTTGCGCGCGCCCTCACGCCTTATCTCATTGGCCTGGCGCTGGTGCTTTTGGCGGTGACGGCGATTCCCGCCGTGTCGACCTGGCTTCCAAATCTGGTGATGGGCAAATGAAAAAACTGGATCAAATAGTGGGATGGGCGCTACGGGCGGCGCCCATAGCTTGTCTCGCCGCGCTTTTCATCCTTCTGGCGATCAATGTGGTTGCGCGGACCTTTCAATTGGCGGGCTTCGCCTGGTTTGACGAAGTCGTTCAGGGGTTGTTCGCTTGGATGGTGTTTCTCGGCTCCGCCGCCTTGTGGCGCGAACACGACCACTTCCAGGTGCTCTGGTTGCCGCAGAGCCTGCCGCCAGCCGCCGCTCGGGCGTTGCGGATTTTCACCACCTTGCTCGCTCTGGCCTTTCTGGGGGTCATGACCTGGTACGGGATGAATTTGACCCTGCGCGCCCGTGCGCTCACTCCAATTCTTGATCTGCCCACGTCGTTATTCTATGTGGCCATTCCGCTCTCAGGCGCGGTGATGACCATCTATTCCCTTGCGGATCTTTATCGCATCATCAGTCGAAAGGACCTTTCATCATGATTTTTGACCATCGCACCTATACTTGCCATCCGGGACGCATCAAAAAGCATATGAAGCTCTATGAGGAGCATGGCTGGGAGGCGCAGCGCCGGCATCTGGGCGAGCCGGTCTTTTACGGCGCCGTGGAGACCGGCGACGTCAATTCCTACATTCACATCTGGGCCTATAAGGATGCGGATGACCGGGCGAAGAAACGCGCGGCGCTGGCCGCAGATAAAGACTGGCAGGCGTTTCTCAAATTAAGCGCGGAAAGCGGCAATCTCGCCAGTCAGGTGAACACCATTCTCACCCCGGCGCCGTTTTTCGCCCCCTCGTCCGACAAGTGAGCTTTTGAAGGGCGCGCCGTTCGGGCGATCCGCTCGCCTGCGGCCGGCCCGCCCTTCGCGAATTCGTCGGTTGTCAGCACCTTTGTTTCGCCGCCCGCCCCGCTTGACTTCTGGTCAGCGGGGCGGGCGTATGCGTCTCTCCTGAGGGGCGGCTTTCGACGCTCCTTGGGTTGAGGCCCTTAACGGTTAGGCGTTGACAGGCGAGGAAGCGCCTTATATATCGAAATTCGATATCGAAATTGAGAATAACTCGACCATAACCAGATCAGGGCATAAACCGGATGATGGATCATCATGATTTGCTGTCGGGGTTGGTGCGCCTGCATGTGTTGCACCATGCGGCGCAGCACCGGATCTATGGTCAATGGATGATCGACGAGCTGGCCGGGCATGGCTATAAATTATCTCCCGGCACGCTTTACCCCATGTTGGCGAAGATGGAGAAAGACGGCTATCTCGTCAGCGTTCGCGAGCGCGACGGGCGCCGGCTTCGTAAATTCTACACAATTACAGACAAGGGACGCGAGGGACTGGCGCTTGCGCGCCGGCGTTTGCGCGAGCTTAAAGGCGAGACGGGGTCTGAATGAGCGGCGACATGAACGTGGTGGAGAACAAGACGCCGGCGCAGGGCGGCGCGCTTGAGGTTTTCGCGGTCTTTCTCAAATTGGGGCTGACCAGTTTCGGCGGGCCTATCGCGCATCTGGGTTATTTCCGCGATGAACTGGTGACCCGGCGCCGGTGGCTGAGCGATTCCGCTTACGCCGACCTCGTGGCCCTTTGTCAATTTCTTCCCGGACCGGCTTCCTCACAGGTGGGATTCGCCCTCGGCTTGATGCGCGGCGGATGGCTTGGGGCGCTGGCCGCCTTCACCGCCTTCACGGCGCCATCGGCGCTTTTGCTGTTCATTTTCGCCATGAGCGCCGCGTCGCTCTCCAGCCCTCTTGGTCTTGGGGTTTTGCATGGGCTGAAGATCGTGGCGGTGGCCATCGTGGCGCAGGCGGTTTGGGGAATGTTGAAGAATCTTTGCCCGGATCGCCAGCGGATCGGGATCGCTCTAGGAACGCTGGCGCTATTGGCCTTCGTTCCCACGCCTTTCACTATGCTGGCGGCGATTGCGCTGGGAGCCTTGGCGGGCTTGGCTCTTTGTCCGGGGGTGAGCGCGGGCGCGGGGCGCGCCAACGCTCAGGTTGAGGGAGAGCGGATGGCCATGCCTGTTCGCCGGTGGCAGGCCGTCGCCGCTCTAACTCTTTGCGCGGTTCTGGCGGCGGCGCCGCTGCTTGCTTTGATGGACGCGCGGCAAGGGGCGGGGGGCGCGCAGGCGCTGGCCGTCTTCGACAGCTTTTACCGCGCTGGCGCTCTGGTGTTCGGCGGCGGTCACGTGGTGTTGCCCTTGTTGCAAGGGGAAGTGGTCCAGCCGGGCTGGGTCACGCCGGATCAATTTCTCGCTGGCTATGGCGCGGCGCAGGCGGCGCCGGGGCCGCTGTTCACATTCGCCGCCTATTTGGGCGCGGTTTTGAAGCCCTGGCCCAATGGGGTCTTTGGAGCGGCGCTGGCGCTTTTGGCGATTTTCACTCCGGGTTTTTTGTTTCTCATCGCCGCGCTTCCCTTTTGGGAGCGCTTTCGCGCCATGAGCAAAGCGCAATCCCTGATGCAAGGGGCGAACGCCGCCGTGGTGGGAATTCTGGGCGCTGCGCTTTATGACCCTGTCTTCACCAGCGCCATTGGCGATCTTCGGGACTTGGCGTTGGCGCTGCTTTGTTTCGCCCTGCTGATGGCGTGGAAAACGCCGCCATGGGTGGTGGTGACTGTTGGCGCTTTGGGAGGCGCGGTTCTGGGGTGGCTCTGAGGGTGATTCTGGGCGCGGCGGGCTTAACCTATAGGATGAACTTGAGAGCGAAGCTTGCGCCCCGCTCTCAAGTCTTTAGCGGACTGCCAGCCGCTCGGATGTCAGGAGTTTGCGCATTTATTTATCGCCAAGGCGCCGCTGTTATTCTTCGCCAAGGCGGATGACGCGCTTGCCGAAATTCTCGCCCTTGAGCAGGCCGATAAAGGCTTCCGGCGCGTTTTCCAAACCATCGATGATTTCTTCGCGATATTTAATCTTGCCGGCCTCGACCCATGCGCCCATTTCCTTGGCGAATTGCGGGTAGAGATGGCCGAAGTCGTCAAAGATGATGAACCCTTGCACCTTGATTTTCTTGCGCAGGACCTGGCCCATGAGCCAGTTCATCCGGTCCGGGCCGTCGGGCAATTGGGTGGCGTTATATTGCGACACCAACCCGCAAACCGGCACGCGCGCCTTGGGGTTCAGCAGAGGAATGACGGCGTCGAGCACTTTGCCGCCCACGTTTTCGAAATAAACGTCGATCCCTTCAGGCGCGGCTTTGGCGAGCTGATCGGCGAAATCCGCCGCCTTGTGGTCGGCGCAAGCGTCAAACCCCAGTTCATTCACCGCGTAAGCGCATTTTTCCGCGCCGCCCGCAACCCCAACCACGCGGCAGCCAAGCAGTTTACCGATTTGCCCGACGGTGGCGCCCACCGGTCCGGTGGCCGCCGCCACCACAATGGTCTCCCCCGCTTTGGGCGCGCCAATATGGGTCAGGCCCGCCCATGCGGTGAAGCCCGGCATGCCCAAAATTCCCAGCGCCCAAGAAGGATGCGCCGGCGACTGGCCAAGGTTGGCCACGCCCGTTCCATCGGAGACGGCGTAATCCTGCCAGCCGTTGAAGCTGAGAACATAATCTCCCGGGGCGAAGCCTTCCAGATTGGAGCGCACGACCTGCGCCACGGTTCCGCCCACCATCACGGCGCCGATCTCCACCGGCGGAGCGTAGGAGGGAGCGTCACTCATGCGCCCGCGCATATAGGGGTCAAGGGAGAGATACTGCGTGCGCAGCAGCATCTGGTTGTCGCCGATCTGGGGAATCTCGGTTGTGATCAGCCGCAGAGTGTCTTTCGTCGGCTCGCCTTTCGGGCGCTGCGCCAGAACAAGCTGGCGGTTGATTTTATCCGTCTGGGTCATATTCGTCACCTTGTGATGCTGGTTGTCGTTTAAAGCGCGGCCTGAAGAATGCGGCGCGAGACGTCAGGGGTGATGGCGCCATGCTCGCCAAGGGCGGTCATGCCGTGGTCCGTCAAGGCGGCGACGATGCGATCGATCTCCGCCGGACCTACATCATAATCGCGCAGACGCGTCTTGATTCCCATCCGCTCAAAGAAAGCGCGGGTCGCGTCGATGGCCGCGTCGATGCGCTCGTCTTCGGAACCTTCGCGAATGTCGAAGACATTGGCGCCATATTGCAAAAGCTTCTCACGTTTGACGGCGCGCTGGTCGTTCAGAAGAGAAGGCAAAACGACGGCCAGCGTGCGGGCGTGATCCGTGTCGTTCAGGGCGGTGATTTCATGACCAATCATGTGGCTCGCCCAGTCTTGAGGCGCGCCCGCGCCGATCAAGCCGTTGAGGGCCAGGGTCGCGGTCCACATGAGGTTGGCGCGCACGTCGTAGTCTTCCGGATTTTCCAGCGCTTTGGGACCAAGCTCAACCAGAGTGCGCAGCAAGGTCTCGGCGAATCCGTCCTGCACCCGGGCCGCTGAGGGATAGGTGAGATATTGCTCGATCACATGAACGAAGGCGTCGGCCGCGCCATTGGCGATCTGGCGCGGGGGCAACGTATAGGTGACTTGCGGGTCGAGAACCGAAAAAAGCGGATAGCAATGAGAGCTCATGAAGGGGAGTTTAGCGCCTTTCTCTTCATTGGTGATCACGGAGCCGTGGTTCATTTCCGAGCCGGTGGCGGGCAGGGTCAGGACCGTTCCAAAGGGAAGCGCCGCCGTCACCACCGATCCGCGCGAGGTGAGGATTTCCCAAGGATCGCCGTCATATTTGGCGGCGGCGGCGATGAATTTGGCCGCGTCGATCACCGAGCCGCCACCAACGGCGAGAATGAAGTCCACATCGTTTTCCGCGATAAGCTTGACCGCTTTGAGCGCGGTGGCGAAGCGCGGGTTTGGCTCAATCCCGCCAAACTCCACCACGGGGCGTGACCCAAGGGCCGCGCGCGTCTGGCTCAAAACGCCGGTTCGCTCGGCGCTGCCGCCGCCATAGAGGATCAAAACCTTGGCGTTGGCGGGAACTTCTCCAGCAAGATCGGGAATGCGGTCTTTGCCGAAGAGGATTTTCGTCGGGTTTTGAAAGTCGAAATTATTCATGTTTCGCATCCTTGAATATTAATGGGTGGGGGCGATGTCGCCCCCCGGCGCTCATTTGCGCCGCCTGTTTGTTGGCCGGCCCTTGATTTATGGGCGAAATGGGTTCGATTTCAGGGAGATAAGGGGGAGGGGAGCAAGGCGCGCGTCGCCGTCATGGCGGCGCGCAGGGGCGCGTCGCTTTGGGCGAGACTAGCGATCAGGCTCGCCCCCAGCCATTGATGATAGATCGCCTCGGCGAGGGCGGCGGGATCGTCCAACGCGCCGATGGCTCCTTGCGCCGCGCCCTCCTTCAGGGTTTGCGTAAGACGGGCGATGACGCTGGCCACCCCCTGTTGCAGGATTTTGCTCATCGGCGGGGAAAGGTCCGCCACCTCCGCTGACAATTTGACCACCAGACAGCGGTCTTCGGGGTTGGGGCTAAGTTGGTTTTGACGCCAAATCTCAAAGTATTTAAGGAGGCGCTCTCGCGCGTCCAACGTCGGATTGCTAAGAGACTCGCGTAATTTCTCTTTGTATTCAGCGACAAATTCTTCCAGCAAGGCGCAGCCATAGGCCTCTTTGGAGGGGAAGTAATGATAGAAAGATCCTTTGGGAACGCCCGCCGCCTTGAGTAGTTCGCCAAGACCCACGGCCGTGTAGCCGCGCCGGGCGGTGAGGCGGCGTCCCGTGGCCAGAATATGACCTCTCGTATCTTGTTTCTCTTTGCTCATGACCCGCAGATAGGGTCTATTAGACCGGTCGTCTAGAGGGCGAGGTAAATTTTTTTCAAAAACAGCCGGCAACTTTTCTAGGGCGAGTTTTCCGATTTGTTCCCCGCGCGGATTTTTTATTGGCGGGTCGCCAACCGGCGCCGCCGCGCCGGGGATCAGACGTGATGAAACCGATGCTTTTTCAACAGGCCTATGAGCATTTCGCGGGCGTGTTGGCGGTGGGCCCGGTGCCGGTCGCGAGCGGTTTGCGCGTCCCCCGCGCGGATAGCGTCGAACACGGCGCGGTGGTCTTCATTGGACTTCAGCGGCAGGGGGCGGATATGCAGGGTGACGGATCTGGAGCGGCGCACTTGATCGCTCATCATCGAGACGATGTTTTGAACTCTGCTATTGCCGCCAAGGCGCACGAGCTCCGTGTGAAAGGCGTCGTCGGCCATGGCCCAACTTTCGCGGTGGCCGTTGGAAAGGGCGGTCTCCATGGCTTCAATGGCGTTGGCGAGGGGGATCAACTCTTCTTCGCTATAGCGCATACGCGCCGCTTCTTCCGCCGCCAGGCTCTCCAGTTCGGTGAGAACGGCGTAGATTTCCTCCATATCCTTCAAGGATATGGCGTTGATCCTGACCCCTTTGCGCGGGCGAACTTCAAGCAACCCCTGCTGAGCCAGCAACAGCGTCGCCTCCCGGACCGGAGTGCGCGACATACCCAGCCGCAACGCCAACTCGCTTTCAAGATGGTCCGATCCCGCCGCCAGCTCTCCGTCGAAAATAAGTTCGCGAATTTGCTCCACGGCCTGAGTGGTGATGGATTTTGGCTTCAGGGCTTCAGTCAAACGCCAGCTCCCGGATTTTTCGGCCGCTTTCATGCGAGGCGTAAAGGGCCTCTTCGACGGTGATGACCTTCAGATAATCCCGCGCTTCATTTTCCAAAGGAGCAACCCCATTTAGGCCGTCGATTACATGTTGCTGCAGCGCCTTGACGCAATCTCCCGCAAAACCGGGCCATTGCTGCGCCGGCAAAAGCACATGTGACGCCGCCTCGCCAAAACGGCGCAACGCGACTTCCCCCGCGCCATTGAGGAGCAGCGTTCCTCCAGTTCCCTCAATCATCGCCTCGCCAAAGGTCAGACGGTGGTTTTCCGAGGCGTGATCCAGAAGGCGGTTGCCGTCAAACAGCGCGCGGACGCCTTCCTTGTAATCAAGGATGAAATAGCCGGCGTCTTCGCCGGCGATCACCGGGTTCATGCGCCGTAAGTCCGCGTAAACCGCTTCTGGCTCTCCCATGAGATAGCGAAAGGTGTCGATCCAGTGCACGCCGGTTTCATGAATGAGAAGCCGCGGCATGGTCTGAAAATAGGGCTGACGCTCCAGATAGGCGCGAGGGCCTTGGCCATCGCCGGTTCGCAGACGAAAGGTGACTTGATGCACATGGCCGATCTCTCCCCGCTCCATAGCGGCGCGCATGACCCGATACCAAGGCTGAAAGCGGAAATTTTCATGAATCAGCAAGGGCACGCCGGCCTCCTCCGCCAGCGCCGTCGCCTCTCGCGCTTCATTAAGGGAGGTGCAGAAAGGCTTTTGGCAGATGATGGCGCGGACCCCGGCGGCCAGACCGGCGCGGATGGCCGCAAGGTGAGAGGGCGGCGGGGTGATGATGTCCAGAAGGTCGGGCTTGGCGAGGCTGAGCATTTCCTCAAGGTCTGTGAACGCGGGGGCGCCGGTGGCCTCGGCCTTATGCAAATTGCGGTCGCAAGCGCCGACGAGCTGGGCGCCGTCAATGCGGCTCCAGCCATCGTAATGGAAGCGTGCGAAATAGCCTGCGCCAAGACAAGCCACTTTTATCGCATCTGTTATGGCGTGCGCGCCGCTCATATTTCGCCTCCCCGATATTCTTTTAACGTAAATGAAATAGTCGACATTCTGACCGTTGACAAGGGATTGTATAACGTATACGCAAATTAATGTATAAATTTATACGGCCGAATTTGGTGGCCGTGGGAGGAGTGGAACATGACTAAAACGAAGAATTTTGGCCGTTGGTTGCTGGGCGCCGCCGTATTGACCGCAAGTTTGAACGGAGCGTATGCCGCGGAAGTCCTGCGTTTCAGCCACACGGATAACCCAGGTGGTTCGCGTCAGGCGGCGGCGGAAGTTTTCGCCGACAAGGTGAAAGAATACACCGAAGGCCGTTATGAAGTGAAGATTTTCCCGTCGGGACAGGTGGCCAATGACCCCAAGGCGATCGAGTTGCTCCAGCTCGGCGGCGTTGATTTCACCGTTTCGGCCACTGGCAGCTATGCGACTCACCTGCCGTCCCTGAACCTCACGGCCATGCCGTTCCTCGTGGACACCTATGAGCAAGGCTGGGATCTTTACGACAATTCCGAGTGGTTGCAGGGCGAATTCGCCAAGCTGCCCGAAGTCGGGTTCCGCGTATTGTCCACATGGGAAGCCGGTTTCCGCAGCTTCACCACGAATGAGCCGTTGAATTCGCCCAAAGACGCTGAAAGCATGAAAATGCGCGTCTTCCCGAACGACATGATCCGCTGGACCATGGAAGAAATCGGCTTCCAGACCGCCGTCATGCCGATCACCGACGTGTTTCTCGCGATTCAGCAAGGCATTGTGAACGGTCAGGAAAACCCGGTCGACACCATCAAGTCGCTGCGGTTCTATGAAGTTGCGCCTTATATCACCCTGACGCGTCATGTTTACAGCCCATTGCCGTTGACCATCGCGGAGAAAACATGGCAGTCGTTCTCCGACGCCGACAAGGAGGCCGTTCTCAAGGCCGCCAAGGATTCCGCCGCCTTTAGCCGCGATCTGGTGAAAAACTCGGTCAATAAACAGCTGGAGGAAATGACAGCCGCCGGCGCCACCGTCACCGTGCCGGAAATCGCTCCGTTCCGTGAAGCCGTGCAGCCGGTATACGCGAAGGCAAAGGAAGTTTACGGCGCCGAAGCCGTTGACAAGATCCTCGCCGACGCCGCCGCCATCCGTAAAGCCATGCCGGCGAATTAATCATCCTTCCACCCAAGAACTGCCGGAACCTTCAAACAGGTTCCGGCGCCTTTTTCTGGAAAGGGTCCGGAGTTGGACTATCGCACTCATTATCCGGCCGCTTTGCGCTGGCTCAGTCACTTGATCGACGCTTGTCTGGTCTTTGGCGGTTTCGCAATTATCATATTGGTTTTCTGCAACGCTTCACTGCGCGGCTTCGCTGGCTTTGACTTGGCGTGGTCGCTCGAGGTCACCAGTTTCCTGTTGTTGTGGAGCACATTCCTAGGCTGTGCGGCGGCTACCGCGCGCGGCGCCCATATGCGGGTGACGGAAATTGCTCAGAGCCTGTTTTCAAAGTCCGGTCAGCGTGGGTTGTCCATCCTCATTGACGCGATCATTCTGGTGCTCTTATGCAGCCTCATTTGGACCGGATATAATATTTCGGCCCATACTTGGGCGCAGAAAACAACGGTTCTCTATTGGCCGGTGGGCCTGCTCTACGCCTCCATGCCGGTTGGCATGGCGTTGACCCTGATTTTCCACGTTTACAATATCATGTTCGACATTCGCCATCCCGAGGCGTTTCACGCCGCGCATTCCGATGGTGGGGAGACAGTGCTATGATACTTCTTTTTGTCGTCGCCGTTTTCCTGACTACGGTCTTTTTGGGCGTTCCGTTGGTCTGGGCGATTCTGATCACCTCGGTTCTGCCGATCATCGTGTTTGATCTGGGCTATCCGCTGCAAGCGCTGTTCTTGAATTTCATCGGCGGGGTGGAGCCGAACCATTTCCTTGCGATTCCATTGTTCATCGTCGCCGGCGAAATGATGAGCCGCGGCGGCGTAGGCCTGCGCATCATCGGCTTCGCCCGCGCCGCCTTTGGCTTCATGGCCGGGGGGCTTGGCATGGTTGTCGTCGGCGCGTCGATGATTTTCGGCGGCATTTCCGGCTCGGCCATCGCCGATTCCGCCGCCATTGGCTCGGTGATGATCAAGAACATGTCGCGCGAGGGCTATAACACCGCCTTCGCCGCCGGTCTCGTCGCCGCCGCCGGCACGATTGGCATCATTATTCCCCCGTCTATTCCCATGCTGATTTACGGGTTTGTGGGCAATGTGTCCGTGGCGGACTTGTTCCTTGGCGGCATGGTGCCCGGCATTATCTTTGGCGCCTTCTTCATGGGCGTGTGCTATTATGTGGGCAAGACCACCAAATGCGATCCGGGCGGACGGCGCACGAGCTGGAAAGAGCTGACTTCCTCCTTTATAGGCACGGCGCCGGCTCTGTTCATGCCCGTGCTGATCCTTGGCGGCATTTTCACCGGTTGGGTGACGCCGACGGAAGCCGCGGCGCTGGCCGTGGTTTACGGGCTTTTCGTCACCACCGTGGTTTACCGCGATTTTCATATCAAGGATCTGCCGCGCCTGCTGGTGGATTCCTTCGTCACCAGCTCCGTGGTCATGGTGGTCATCGGCGCCACGACGGTGCTCGGCTGGTTGATCACCCTTGAGCAAATGCCGCAAATTCTGGTGGGCTTCGTTCAGGACGTGTCCTCAGGACCGTGGATGTTCCTGCTGATGGTCAATATCGTGTTGTTGATCCTTGGGCTGGTGCTGGACCCTGTGCCGGCGATCCTGCTCACCGCGCCGCTGTTTTTGCCTACGGCTCAGGCCTTCGGCGTCGATCCGGTGCATCTGGGCGTCATCATGACCTGTAACGTGGCGGTGGGTCTGTTCACGCCTCCCGTGGGCGCGACGCTTTACGTGGCCTCGCGCATTTCCGGGGTCGGCGTTTTGGCCATCGCGCGCAAGATGGCGCCGCTTTACATCGCCGCCATCGCCGCCTTGATGTTGGTGACCTATGTGCCGGTAGTGTCCATGGGCATGGTGCATCTGTTCAGATAGGAGAGACGCGATGTTCGCGGTCACAGTAACATTCACCGTAAAATCAGAGCATATGGCCGCCTTCCTATCTTTGGTGGAGGAAAACGCCCGTCGCTCCCTGCAGGAAGAGGAAGGATGTCGCCGTTTCGACGTGTGCACCGACCCCGCCCGTGCCAACGAGGTTTTTCTCTATGAGATCTATACGGATCGCGCGGCGTTTGATCTACATCTGGAAAGCGCCCATTTCCGCGACTTTGACGCCGCCGTAGCCTCGATGACGGCGGGCAAGGCGGTGGCCACCTATGAAAGGGTCCGCTCATGAGCGTGTGGGAGGTTTTCGCCGTTAAATACGCGGAGAGAAATGAGCGCACCCGCGCCGACAGTTTTATCTTCGACGACAATCACAATGCGCCGCATCCCATGGATTATTTCATCTGGGTGCTGCGCCGCGGCGGCGAGATACTTCTTGTCGATACGGGATATGACGATGAAGAGGGCGCGCGGCGAGGGCGGCCAGTGCGCCTCAACCCGGTGGAGGCGCTTCAGCCTCTGGGAATTGACCCGGCGTTGGTGTCCACCATCATCGTCACCCATCTGCATTATGACCACGCTGGCGGCCTCAAGCATTTTCCTAATGCGACGTTGCATTTGCAGGCGGCGGAAATGGCTTACGCCACAGGTCCTTGCATGTGCCATGGCCCATTGAAAGGGCCGTTCACCGCCGATCATGTCTGCGAGGCCATCCAGAGGCTCTATTCCGGGCGGGTGATTTTTCATGAGGGCGATGGCGAGGTGCGCGACGGGATCACGGTGCACCGCATCGGCGGTCATAGCCGCGGCTTGCAAGCGGTGCGGGTGCGCACCGAGGCGGGATGGCTGTGTCTGGCCTCCGACGCGTCTCATTATTATGAGAATGTGCTCGATTTGAAGCCTTTCCCCATCGTCGTCGACCTTGAGGACATGATGAACGGATTTCAGACTTTGCGCGCGCTCGCCAGCTCCGCCGATCTGATCATCCCTGGCCATGATCCATTGGTGCGGGAGCTTTTCCCCGCTCATGGACCGGACAATATCGTTCGCCTCGACCGGGGGCCGCTCAGGCCCGTCGCCAAGTGAAAAATGATCGCGTCAAGCGCGTCGCACGCGCCGGGCCTTGTCCGGCGTGAAGGATGCGGCATGCTTCGGCGGCGCGGTTTCTTGAAATTTAATTGATGGTTCGCAGGCCGTTCAGCGGACCGGCGCAAGTAGGAAACCAATATGTCAAATGAAATCAAAATTGCTCTTATCAAGGGAGATGGCATCGGGGTTGACGTTGCTGACGCGACGGTTGCGATCATCGACGCCGCAGTGGCCCATACAAGTTCCTGTAAGCTGCGCTATGACGAGATCCACGCCGGCGCTGGATATTTCGCCGAGCATGGGGTGGATATCGAGCCGGGGGGAGAAGCGCGCGCCGGAGCCGCGGATGCGATTTTTCTCGGCGCGATCGGTCTGCCTTCGGTGCGCCACGCTGACGGCACCGAGATTTCGCCGCATCTTCGCCTGCGCGACAGATTTGGCCTCTATGCCGGGGTGCGCCCGATCAAAGCTTATCCGAACGCGCCTCAGCGTCTGGCGGATCCGCGCGCGGCCGGCATTGACCTAATCGTGCTGCGCGAGTCCACAGAGGGGCTGTTTTATTCCGCCGCCGCTCATAATCGCAGCCATGTGGTTAATGATGACGAGGTGCAAGATATTTTGCGCATCACCCGCGCGACTACGGAGAAATTACATCATTTCGGCTTCAAACTGGCGCGCAAGCGCAAGGAGCGGGGCAAGCTGGGCAAACTGACGTGCGTCGATAAAGCCAATGTCTTCACTTCCATGGCTTTCTTCCGCAAGATTTTTGATGAAATCGCGCCGCTCTACAGCGATGTTCCCACCGGCTATAATTACGTGGACGCACAGGCGCTCGACCTGATCCGCAAACCGTGGGAGTTCGACGTGCTGGTGATGGAGAATATGTTTGGCGACATTCTCTCTGACCTCGCCGGCGGCCTTGTGGGGGGCATGGGCATGGCGTCTTGCGCCGAGATTGGCGATGAGAACGGCCTGTTTCAACCCGCCCACGGCAGCGCGCCCGACATCATGGGACAGGACAAGGCCAATCCGCTGGCCGCGATCCTCAGCGGGGCGTTGATGCTGGATTATCTGGCGGAAAAGCTTGAGCGTCCAGAGCTGGCGGACGCGGCGGCGTTGATCGATCAAGCCGTGGAGAAGGGCTTTGAGGGCGATCTTCTGCGGCCATTCGAATTTGGCGGCGACATGGGAACCATTGCGGTGACTCGGCAGGTGCTGGCGCTGATCAAGTGAGCGGGCGTTGCGCCCTCCTTCCTGGCCACCAGATAGGGACGCCAGATAGGAACGTCGTCTGAGCGCTGGTTTTGAGTTTCGCGGCGGTGAGCAAAGCGCCACCGCCGCGAATGCGTTTAACGCCGGCTCGCTCTAGGTTTCGTGGCGCGCGAAGAAAATTTCGCTGACGCCGCGTTTTCCCCCCTCGCGGCGCAATTGCACGACAATGGGGATGACCATCTTGATATAGGACATGAGGTCATCTTTCGACGAACCGGCGCTCATGCCGGCCTGCATCATCATCATGGCCAGCTGTTCATAGGCGCCCAGGGGCGTGTCCGCATGAACGGTGGACATGGAGCCGGGATGACCAGTGTTGATGGCGCGCAGAAAGGCGAAAGCCTCCACACCGCGAATTTCGCCCACAAACAGTCGGTCGGGGCGCATGCGTAAGGCCGCCTCAAGCAGGTTCTGGATTGTTACATTGGCGGAACCCTGATCGCCTTTGGAGGCGATGAGATGAACCTTGTTCTCCTGCGGGGGAATCAGCTCACGCGTATCTTCAAGGGTCAGGATTCTTTCCGTGGAGCCGACGCTTTTCAGGCAAGCGTTGAGAAAGGTGGTCTTGCCCGTGGAGGTTCCACCGCTGATCAGGATTGAAATGCGCCGGGTGATAGCCGTATGAATGAATTCATAAATGGCTCCTTCGCGCAAGTAGCTGATGAGCTGGCGGTCGGTGTCGTTCAGGCCGCCCACCGCCACGGCCACCTTGTCGAGAGAGCCATTGTCGCGATACTCTTCAAGGGTGAAGTCGTTGACCACCTGTTTACGGATCGAGATCGCGCCGCCTTCGGGCGCGGCGGGGGGCAGCACCACCTGAATACGCTCGCCGCTGGGAAGAGCGGCGCTGAGAATCGGGTTCTTGCGGCTGACAAATTGGTCGCTGGCGGCGGCTACTCGCTCGCCGATGTTTTCGATTTCCGTCGCCGTCATAGCGTCGATTTGGTGAAACTCCATATCATCGGCGCCAAGGCGTTCCACATAAACGTGTCCGGGTTTGTTGACGGAAATTTCCACCACGCGCGGATCGTCGAGAAATCGACTGATCGGCTCAACAGCGCGCTGGAGAAAATACAAGGCGCCATTGTCTGATAGTTCTGGTTTACCGGCGTCGACGCTCACGTTGAATTTCCTTCATGGCCTCGGTGACTGGATCGTCGTACAGGGCTGAAAAATCCAGATCCTGCCGTACGAAAATGAAAATTCGCGTTCCTTGGTCCACCGAGATCGTCGGTGGAATGCCCAGCGTCTTGCCAAGAGACTTTTCCGCCATTTTGGAGAATGTCTCGGTGAGAGCCTCCCGGGCGAGAGCCATGCCGTTTACGGGGTCATCGCCATAGTTGATTTGATCGGATCCCACTCCCGAGGCGTAACTCACGCCAGCGCCGATCACCGAGAGCAAAGCGGCCGGACCGTAGCGTTCAAGCCATTTGCGGTCCACGTCGCCAGTCAACCCCGAGCGTCCCAGCGAATCCGCGCCATAGGAATTCAGGCGCATGCTGACCCCGTCGTCGCGTATGAGGCGCGTCCAGATTACGAAAACCCGGGTCTGACCTTCAACAACCTCTGACTGATATTCGCCGATGAGGCGTGTGCCCATTGGGATTAGAACGCGCCGCCCATCCATGGAGTAGACGTCCTGTGAGGTAATGCCACGGATCTGTCCGGGAAGATCGCTGATGATGGCGGTTTCTAAAATTCCGGGAATCAGAGTGCCTTCGGCGACCACCGCGTCGATGCGCGCAACGCGAGTAGCCTTGACGGTGCTCCTGTCGATCTTGGCGGCGTTGGCCAGAAAGGCGCTGTTACGATCGGTTCCCGCGACCAGGGGGGCTTCCCCGTCCTTTTGCGCCGTGGCGTTGGCGTTTGAGGAGTCCAGTTTAAGCAAGCCGGACATGAAGCGCTTGGGCAAGGGCTCTTTGGTTATTTTCGGTGGCGGCGGCAGAGATACCACCACTGGCGGTGCAGGCGGGGGCTCTTTCTCCACCTCTTTCTCCGGCTCTGGCTTTTGTCGGTTAAACGAGGGCGGACGAAAAGAGGTGGTGTTAAAGGCCTCGTCCACTTTTAACGGCGTTTGCTGCGATTTGTTCATACCGGCGAGAATGAAATAGGCCATGATCACGCCGCCGATCAAAAGCGCCGCTCCGCCGGCCACCCGGTTGCATTTGTCGTTCTTATCGATTTCGTCCGTGGTTTCTTCAACCAGCATGGCCTTGAGTTCGGGAGATTGCTTCATTAGTTACCGCTCCAAAAACGCGTGGATGCGTCAAGCTCGGGTTTTGGTCCGGGAATGGCGGGCGCGGGAGCGGAAAGATCCGGTTTTCGCAGGTTGAAAATGCAAATCCATTGATCGCCGTCGCGCAGGGTGTATTGGGCGGCGACGCCGTCGACCACGACATATTCTCCTTCCTTGCGAAAATTGCGCAGCGTTTCTGAGAAATTGGAGTTCACCGCGAAAATCGCCGGCGCGCGATTCTTGAACTTGAAGAAAGTTTTCTTGCCGTCGTCAAAGACCCTGAGAGGCTTTAGAGCGTCGTCGCCGGTGAAGGAGTAGTCTATATTGACATTGGCCTTGTCGATCTTGGAGATATTGGGGTAAGCGGCGCGATATTCCGCCTCTTTTCGCAGACCATTGTTCAGATTATTTTCTGGATAGATGAAGCGAACGCCAAACACTTTTTTGTGCGCGTTCGGCGGATAGTCATGCAGCTCCAAAAAATAGATCCTCTTGGTGGTGACGATGTTCATATTGGTGACGACGTCTCTAGCAACGGGCTTGATGAACAAGATATTCCCTTTTTTGGCGGGAGCGACTTGCCAGCTGTCCGTGTCCCCAAGCGAGATGGTTTCAAAGGTTTCTCCCTCGTCGAAAACCACCATGGTGGATATGCCGTAGGTAGCGGCGATTTTAACAACGTTATTGGGTTGATAAACGACGCTGGTCACGCGGGAATCGAGGGTCCCGGGCTTGGGCGCCTGAGCGGCGAAGCCGTTCAGCGTCAACGCCATGTAAATCATGAGGAACAAATTTGCGCTTTTCATTGCGCGGCATCCTCTGTTGTTACCGTCTCTTGATCGCGCCGATAGCTATAGACCTGAAAGCCCAGCGGGTTTTCAAAGCGCCATTCGTTGGTGGCTGGCGTGTCGGTGTAGCGATAGCGCACCACCGAGACGTAATGCTTGACGACGGTGCCGCTGGGAGAGGTTTCTGTGGTGGAAAAACGCACGAAGGCCGTGCTGGGATTTGGGAATGTCACGGATTTCACCGTGACGGCGATCGTGGTGTCGTCGCTATTCACCCGCGCGGGGTTTTGCGGGTTGCTGGGGCTGTAGAGGGCTTGCAGTTGCTCGGCCGCGGCGCCGGTGGACAGAAGGGTGGCTATGCCGAAATTCTCCGAAATCGCGTAAGGGTCATAGCCCTCGCGAGCGCGGATGTAGCGTACTATATTGGCCTGAGTGACCGCCGTGTTTTCCGAAAGATAAGTGGGGCGGGTCAAGCCGGTCAGAACTTCGATGTAGCCGGTGTTCTTGTCCACTTCGACGATATATGGCTCGAAGCTTTTCAAGGGCGTCAACAGCACAAGGGCAGTGAGGGACAACAGGGTGATTACGCCGAAAAACAACGTCACGAACCAGGCGAGCACCTGGGAGCGTTTCGCTTTTTTGACGATCTCGTTCTCCCAGCGCTCGCCGTCTTGAAAGTAGTGTTTTAAAACCTGCTCTTTGGCGTCCGACATATGTTCCGCTCTTATTGAAATGAACCGGCGTTCTTAGAAGGGCGCGCTTGCGCCGCGAATTTGGTTTTGCATGGTCGTGCGCATGCCTCCATCCTCCCGCCTCCAATGGTCGGAGACGGGCTCCTGAAGAGGCCCCGCCATAGCGCTTCGCCCTGATGCAGCATAGGATGGTCGCTCAAGAGGTTGAGATCTCGCTGAGCCGCCATAGGCGTTGAAGACGTGGACGACGCCGTCAGTGAGGCCTTTGGCCAGGTTCTGGGTTAGAGACAGAACTCTTATAAGGACAAGCGCACCGCCACCGCAAAGGATCATGAATGCTGAAAATGTATTTAATTTCAAAGCATTATTATTGATCGCATTGATGATCCGTTCGTTTTCAGGGGTGACCGCATAAATAAGAAAGGCTGCGATCACATAAATGAAGAAGGAGAGGAGTCCATAGGCCAACAGCTGGCTGATCCATGCGCGGCCGATATTTCGCGACTGCGGAAAAAGAAGACAGCTGATGAAGATCGGCGCCGTGGCCACCAACGCCCAAACCATGACCTTCGCCATGATCATCAGCGCTAGGGCGGTGGAGGCGAAGACGGCGGCGAGGAGGATGATCAAACCGCCGATCACCGCCGGCAAGACGGCCGTCGGTCCGGTTTGCATGGAAAACTCCGCCGCCGCGACATTGGCCGTGCGCCAGATATTGGACAAACCGAGAGTAGGGCTGATGATGTTTGATCCAAGCGCTTCCAAGATCAACCGGCCACCCCCCTCCGGCGTGACGCTTATCCAGCCATAGATCAGGGCGTTGAAATATTCCCAATGGCTAATGAGAGCCAGAATGAGCATGATCCGCACCACCCTGCCAACCACTTCTCCAACGCCGATGCGAGAGACGCCCAGAAGAAGCTGAACGCCAAAATAAGCCACATAGGCGATCGTCAGCAGGTTGAGCGTAGGCATGATGTTTGCGCTGACGCTCAAGAAGCCGGCATGGGTGAATTGCGGCCCCAATTGATCGAAGCGCTGCAAAAGCTCCAAAAGGAAGTCGTTCATTGGTCCTCTTCTCACTTCGCCTGAGTTGGTGGGTTTGAATTAATTGCTCGTAAGAGCTTGAATGGCCACCATGGCGTTTTGCTCGTTTATCGGCCGCATGGGACCGCAATCGCGGTGCGGTCCCATGGTTTGAGACGTGATCAAGGTTGGCGCATAGGCGGCGAGATTGGCCGGTCTTTTACACGGCGCCGTCTTCTCCTTGATTCCGACGCAACCGGCTAGGCCGGTTACGACGAGGAGAAACCCCAACGACTTGATCCAAGGCCCAAGGTTAGTCTTGCTCATAACGCAACGCTTTTCGCGTGTTGGAGATTTCGGTCAGGCGGCGCATGTTTTCCACCTGCAGCGAGGAGACGGCGCCATTCATCACGCCGATCATCTCATTGAGCGTGAGACCCGCTTGAAGTTGCAGCTGTGAGTTTTGGTCGATCGAACCTTTAAGATCGACTGACATCCCGATTTCATGTGATGCGGATTCAAAAGCCGCCTTACGCTCTCTCACCGCGCTTTCCGTGCCTCTCACCAAGGCGCCGACAGAGCCCACGTTATTGGTAAGTTCGGAGAGAACCACGTCATTAGAGCCGGATTTCGCCTCGGCGCCGGCCGCGTTAGAGTTGATCTGGGTGGCGACATTGGAAATTTGTCCCACTGTGTCGGTAATTTGTTGCACCGTCTGATTGACTTTTTGCACGAGGTCGAGCTGCTGCATGGCGTTGTTGATATTCGCGGCGATGGCCGCTGTGTCGCCGGCGGAGCTTTGCGCCACGCCTTTGGCCATCTCGCTAAGATTTGGCGCGTCGCAGACGCTGAAGCCGTTGCCCGTGGCCAGCTTCTTCATCGAACCGGCGTCATGGTCGCGATCTCCAGTGATGGCGTCATATGTTTTATTAACGGTTTTGAGAATTTCCTTGTTGTTCTCCAAGAGTTCCTTGTTGTTCTCCAGTATTTTTGTTGTGGTGACGTCCGTATTCTTAGTTGTGATGTCCATACTCTGGGTCGCCGTGGCCGTTTTGGAATTTTCCACGGTGTTTGGAATATCAAAAACAATAAATTGACTCATAGCGGCCGTGGGCGCGAAAATAATTCCGGCGCTAGCCAGGATCAGCGCCGTAGCGCGGGTTTTAATGAGAGTCATGTTAGTCTCCTTTGTGTGGTGAGTTTGAAAGGTCGCCGGTAAACTCCGCCAACCAGTTTTCCGGCTCATCGCCGTATTTCTCCCGCAAAGCAGCGCATTCCTCGATAGTTTCCTTGCGCCCGGAAAGTACTTTCATCAGTCCAGGCGAGGCGGAAAGATCAAGGCGGGCGATAACAGAGTCATTGCCGTGTTTGATGAGGAACATGCGTTTTTCCGGAGGAGTGTTCTTGATGAAATTGAACTCCTTGGTCGTAAGGCCGAACCGGTTGACGTAGCTTTCCTCATCGGCGCGGGGGTTGGGGAAATGAATGTTCGTCGCCGATTGCTCGATCAATGTGTGCGAGGATTTCGCTTTGGCGATATCGGCGGCGGACTGAGTGCCGAAGCCGACGATCCCATTGAGTTTGCGGATGGTTTTCATTTTATCGACGATAAAATTGCTAAAGGTTTCATCCTTCAGAAGCTGCCAGCCTTCATCCATGAAGAACATGACCGGATCGCCGGTCAACAGCTCGTCGAGACGATGATAGAGATACATGAGCGCTGGCGTGCGCAGCTCTTCGTTATCGAGGATGCTGGTCATGTCGAAGCCGAAAATCTGTCGTCCGGAAAAGGATAAAACGTCATTCGGCGCGTTGAAAAGCCAGGCTTTTTCTCCGGAAATCCAGGGACGAAGGCGCGAGGCCAGATCATTGGCGTCGGCGCGGGAGCGCCCGATGAGCAGCCCCGACAAATTGGTGAGATTCCGCTCCGCCGTCGGCTCGCGCATGAGCCGTCCGATGGCGCGCTCTAGCGTATCCTCGTCTTCCTGAGCCGCGCCGCGGGCGCTGTCCATCCCCAGCATCGCTTTGAGCAGGCGCAGTAGAAATTCACGATTGGTGGGCGTGTTCTCCAGTTGCAGCGGATTGAACCCGGTGGGGGAGCCGGACGAAAGGATCTCATAGGAGCCGCCCACGGCGCGAATGAAGATTTCCGCGCCCCGATCCTTGTCAAAAAACACCGCTTTCGGCGTTGGTCTGATGCGAAAAGCCTGAGCGAGTAGAAACGTTAACGCCACGGTCTTGCCGGAGCCTGTTGGCCCTGTGATCAGAAAATGGCCAATGTCGCGCTGGTGAAAATTGAACCAATATGGGGTCTGTGAGCTGGTTTCCAAAATTGTGATGGGAGAGCCCCAATGGGTTCTCTCATGTTGTCCGGTGGCGAAATTATGCATGGACGAGAGGCCGGAGAAATTCGCGCTCGACAGCATGGCCTTGCGGGCGATGTAGCTGTGGTTACCCGGCAGTTGCGCCCAGAAAGAGGCCTCAAGGTTCATGTCCTCGCGCAGCCAATTAACGTTCATGTCGGTGAGGCAACTTCCCAGCTCCGAGACGGCGCGGTTGACCCCCTCCAGATCTCGCGACAGACACAACAGGCTGAAATGATGGAAGCCAAAGACGCATTCCTGATTCATCAAGCTGTTGAGAGCGAAGTTAATGTCCTCCGACACCGAGGTCCCCCCCTCGTCGGAGGCCTCGATCTGTCGTTGCAGGCGGCTGATGCGCTCTTGCGCGATGGGCTTGTCGGCGATGGTGAAGGACTGAGTGAGAATAAACTCATGGTTCATCTGCATCAAACCGTCGAGCATTCCCGGCCCGGTGTAGGGAGGATATTCCTTGATAGACAACATCGCTCCGAAGCGATTGTCTTTCTCCACGGCGCCTTGACTTTGCATGGTTCGCTTGCCCAGGTGCAACCGAGAGGAGCCAATGTAATTGCGAATGCCCATACGCGGCAGCCGCATTTTTTTGTAAATGCCGCAGTCGACGAGCATGTTGAAAAACTCGCAAGGCTCCGAATAGGGTTCGCCCTGGCGATAGGCGATCCCAAGGGTTCGGGCGCCATATTTGTGCAATTCGCGGGTGACCGTTCCTGTCAACTCCTCAAGGTCGTTGACGTCTTCTTGCAATTGCCTCCCCTCGGCGCGCGCGCCGCTTGTTCGGGTGAGGCCGCGCCTGATATGATCGCTGAGGCCAAGAGCGCCGCGCAAGTTTGAGCGAACGACTGAAAGATAGATCTCATTGACGAACATGCGCTTATGACGCAATTGCTCCATATATTGCTCATTGAGATGGCGGCAGAAAGGGGCGTCGAAGTCGCCGCTGAGGCTCAGGTCCACCTCCCGTCGGATCACGGTGGACCATAGGGAGAAACGGCTGGAGCCAAGGGCCCGGATCATGGTGTTTTGCACTATGGAGCGCATGTTCAGCTCCGCCTGATCCTCGGTTTGGAAGAACAACCCGTTTAGCTTGATCACGCTGAGAAGAGCGCCGCTTTCCAGCTTGATCACCGTATCGGCCACATGACGAAGATAAGGAATATGGGTGGCCATGGGCCGCTCATTGCCGATTGCCTTGCCGAAGCCCAATTCTTCTCGCACGATTTTCAACATTGATCACGGTCCATAGGAATTAGCGCCCCAGAAAGATTTGTTGGGGGTTCGCGGTGTTTTGCGCGACGTCACTTGCAAAACATCGAGGATTTTTCCGTCATAGGCGCAGAGCGAAAACAGAACGAGATAACTCACCGGCGTGAGCGTCAACGCATATAACGAGTTGGTTCCAAGCCAGCCGATGACCGTGACCCCGATGATGAGGATCATCGCCAGATAAGGCACGCCCCAAAGAGTGGGCGAGCGGGTGAGGCCAAGCACCAACGGCGTCATAAGCGGTTTTTCATCCTGAAGTTTGCTCATGGCTCAGTTCACTGCTTCACAACGTTTGTTAATTCGTCGACGATGGTGGGCGCGCCGAAAACAAGACCGATGCCGAGGATGACCGCCCCCGCCGTGAACCACGACAAGCGGCCGGCAAAAGCGAGAAAGCCAAGGCCAATCACGGCGATAATCGCCAGAGAACGCCCAAAAGGGCCGGTGATGAACGTAACGATTGCGTTGGTTGCATTTAGGACGGGAGAAAAGGCGGCGCTGCCAGCCTGGCCGCTCGATTGGGCGAGACTCGGGTCGGCGATTGCGAGCTGAAAGAGGGCGGCGAGAGCAAGGACTACCGCAAGTCTGCCGCTATTGAGGGGGATGTTCTTTTGCAATTGGATGTTCATAAGTATCTCCTTTAAAAATGCATGACGCCGTTAATGAATTCGCCCGATTTATCCGCCTGTAACGCGGGGGACGCCTGCGCCGCCAACGGCTGCGACGGTGGGGGTGAAACTTTTTTCTTCGACGTGGGTAGCGAAACGCCAAGCTGGTGGTTCAAAACTTTAGCCACGTAGTTGACGGTTTCACGGAAGGGGGGCACGCCGCCATATTCATAAATGCGACTCTCGCCGGCGTTATAGGCGGCGGCGGCCAGAATAGGGTTCTGGAACTCGTTCAGAAGCGCGCGCAGATATTTCACGCCCCCCTCGATGTTCTGCGCCGGATCGCAAATGTCCCGTACTTGAAAGCGAGCGGCGGTGGCGGGCATGAGCTGCATTGGCCCGCGAGCGCCTTTGAGGGAGTTGCGGTCGCGGTCGAACCGGCTTTCAACCCAAGAAATCGCCTTGGCGAAATCCGCGTTTACGCCATGTTTTACCGCGGTTTCTTCAATCAAGGCCTCTATTTCATCTGGACTCAAAGGGGAGGCTTGGCATTTCGACGCTTTTGCGCTTTTCCGTTTTGCGCGATCCGGACCGTCGGATGAAGCTGACGCTTCTCGTTGCGCGCTGGTTGCGCGAGAGGCTTTTTCGGCGGCGTTGACCGAGGTTAAGAGCGTCGCCTCTTTGGCCGCGCGCCAACGTTGTTCGAAAGGCTCCCTATTGGAGAGAAACGCCGGAGGGCGGCGCATGGATTCATTGTTTCCGCGACTTCCTTGCTCCTGCGCTCCATAGGCGGGCGTCATGGCGCCGCTAAGAGCGAGCGCGGCGGCGGAAGCGCTGGCGAAAAATGCGCTTAGATGAATTGCCGTGGCTATGGAAATGGCTTTGGTCATGAGTGCTTGATCTCGAAATAACATTCATGTTCTTGTACGTATTAAATCTATGAAATTATGGATAAAAATTACTTCAATATGTGAAACATAGTATCAAAATAAGTAAAAAACTTCATAATTGTGAATTTTACATTATATACTGCATATACTTCAATATAAATGTTATTTAAAATATTTTATACATTATAATGTGAGCAACTCCATTAAATAAGTTCAATTATATTCCAATGTATTTTTTTGTAAGAGAGTTTGCGGTTGCATGTCGGAATGCCTTTCCCTGGCGTTTGTTTCTGGGAAACCATGTTTGTAACGCCATGTCGTTTATGGGGTTGTTTGCGGGAAGGCATAATTTTCCCGACCTTTGAAACTCGTGACGCGCAAAACTTTCTGAATCTCGAAATTCATAGAAAGCCATTCCTTAAAACTATTCTCTGAAAGGCAAATTCATGTTGAAAATTGTCGGCGCTTGCGCGCTTTGCATTCTCTCAGTTTCAGCGCAGGCGGCGCCTCCAGGGTATTTCGACTTGCGACCCGGGGTGACTTTGGAGACCGGCGATTCTTGGTTCCAAGACGGGGCCCGTTATCGCCTTTATGGTGTTCAGTCCTGTCTTCGCGGGACGTTTTATACCGATAAAAGCGGTGAAAAACGTGACTGCGGCGAGGCTTCGCTGGCGGTTTTCGCCGCCTATGTCAAAGACACCAGCCCCGCATGTGCGCCTGTCGTAAAGACGACTGACCTGACCTACGTGATTTGTTTCGCCGTCGTGGGGGAGAAACAGCTTGATCTTGGCTCGGTCATGATCGGCAGCGGTTTCGCTTTTGCCGCGCTGGATGTCCAAGGACGCCCTCTTTATCCCGCTTATGGTTTGACGGAGCAGGAGGCGCGAGGTCAGCGCGCCGGGCTTTGGGCCTTTGAGGACGTGCAGCACCCCGCGTTGCTATTAAGCAAGGCGGCCAAGGGAAGTTCGGAGAAGCAGTAATGAGAAAATCAGTTGTATGCGCCGCGCTCGGTTTTTTCTTCGCCCTCTCTGCTTGTGGGACGGAGCTGGCGCAGAACGGAGCCCTGCCGGTCTATAAAGGAAGAGTGGGTATTTTAGATGGTCGTACGCTTTGGTATCCAAAGTTTCAACGCCGCGTGCGTCTTGCCGATATTGACGTTTGCGAACCGGCGCAATGGGCGCTTAATCCTTTATGGCGCAAGCGCGGAGGCAGGGGCGCGCCGGAGCCTGTGCCTTGCGGGGCGCTGGCGAAGGCGTGGCTGAAGCGAACGGTTGAGGACGCGCCGGTCGTTTGCGCGGTGGTCTCCTATGACGCCAAAGGCGAGGCTCTGGCCAGCTGCCGGGTGAAAAACCGCGATCTAGGCGCTGAAATGCTGCGTGTGGGCTGGGCCCGGGTGGTTGCGGGCGGAACGGCGAACACACGATATTTAGCCTATCAGGAGGCGGCGATGGCCGCGCGTCATGGAATGTGGGCGACTTATGTGCTCGACATGAACGAGTGGCGCCGCAAAGCCGTGGATAAAACGCTCGCGCGTCAACCAATCGCAGATTTTAACTTATTGAAAGAACGCGAAAGCGAGATATCGCCGCCTTTCGCCGACGCGCGTCGGCGACCGGGGCATAGAGACAGATAAACAAAACGGTCGGTTAAAAAGAGTTTATCTCAATACGTGCATTATTATATAATACAACTATTTTGTTGACCTTTTTAAAAATCCCGGATTATCTAAGGATAAGCAAATTGTATGGAGACTGATGAGTTCCCATCAATTTTGGCGTGAGGCGTTCAATCCCCTCGCAGTTAATGCGCGATCAAAGTCAGACCGGCGGTCGCCAGATACGGCATGGGGATTGAAGGGCGCTAATCAGCGCGCATGGGGCCTTGATACACGGAGCCATGAAATGGCGGATGCTCGCCCTTTAGATAAAAGAAAACGGATCGTTTTAAAGCCGGGTCATTACATGATCCGGCACTTGTGTCAGGAAAGCGATAATCCGGTTACGTCAATTGGATACGCGCCTTCGGTGGGTAAAGTTTGGGTAATTGGGAAAACCAGAAGCGGGCAAGTCGTTCTGGAGACCATGGATGATTTGGCGCTTGTTTATGTGGAAGACGCCGAGGCGAGCCTCAATGTGACGGTTTTCTTGCCAAATGGATATAACGGCAATGACGTCAAGATCAAAGTAGACAAAATTGGCCCTGACGTCTTCGCCGCTGTGGACCCTTCTCCCTCGCTGTTAAATGAAGTGGCTGCGCCCATTGAGATAGAAGCCGGTTTGGCGCCTTATTTGAGCGGCCATATAGGCTCCATTGGAGATATGATCGCCAAGCCTGGCGAATGGCTGGGATCCCAAAGCGGTAGCGAGCTACTGGAAGGTTTCGCCATACATTGGCCGGGTCGTCCGTCCGGCGTTGAGTTGGCCTATGGATGTTCGGTCGTTGGATTGGGCGATTCCCCTCGCTCTTATACTGGCGAGTTCGTCGGCGCCCGGCGCCGCTCGGCGCCTATATCCTCTTTATGGGCGGAGATTACGGGGATTGACGCCCAGAAATATGATTTCACCATGAGCGCCTGCTTTTTTCGACGGGGGTACGTGGAGGGGCGAAGCGGGGAAACGATCACAGGTCTTGGCCAAGAAGATTACGTTGTTGGATTGAACGTTTTTATTAACAGGCATCTTAATATTAATTAATTTTTAATTTAGGGGAATTTTATACGAGGATTTTCTAATGGCTTACGACGCTAATACTCAAGCTTTATTTAATACTATAGGCAATTCAGATCTTTCTGACAGCGTAAAACTAAGTACGCTTGATATTCTCAGCGCTTCCCGACCAGGTCAGAACCCGGCATCCACGTCGGTGGAGACGCTGAGCGAGGGCGGCGCCTTCGGCGCGGACGTGCAACTTGGAGAGATTACAGGCGGGGGGACATATTTCGCTTCTTCCGGCGCCAATGTAATTTTCGCCCATACGGAGCAGGACACATCCATCACTTTCGCTCACGCCAAGGCGGAGCCATTCGTTATCGTCGGAGGATCCGGCGCCGATCATATTACCGTCATTGACGACACCCCGCCGGATGGATCTGACGCGCAGCCTGGAGGCATGCTTATGGGCGGCGCGGGCGACGACGTGCTGGTTGGCGGCGACGGCGGCGACGTGCTGGTTGGCGGCGCGGGCGACGACGTTATGTCTGGCGGCCATGGACGCGATGTGTTTGAAACTGGCGTGGGCAATGACACGGTCATCGGCGGCGATGGCTTCGATCGGGCCAACTTGGCCGGCGGTCTTTCAGACTACACCGTCACGATCGAATCTGGGCAGCTGGTATTGACCTCCAATGCGGACGGAGGCGAGACGACCCTGTCGGGCGTTGAGTTCCTCACTTTCGCCGACGGCTCCATCGTCACGGCGCTGGCCGAGGCGGATCAAGGCGTGGTCGCCCGTCTTTACGAGACGGTGTTCAACCGCGCGACGGATGCGGAAGGTCTGCGTGGCTGGGTTCATGACTTGCAGAACAGCAATACGCTTGAAGGCGTCGCCGAGGGCTTCCTTGGCTCCAGCGAGTTCCAGTCTATGGTTAACAACCTGAGTGATAGTGAGTTCCTTGATCTGCTCTATGTGCATGCGTTTGGCCGTGAAGGAGACGCGGAAGGCAAGGCGGGTTGGATAAACGCTCTGGAAAGCGGGGCGCTCAGCCGCGCGGAAGTCGCAATCGGCTTCGCTGCGTCTCAAGAAGCGATCGAGACGTTCGACTACATCAAGATTATCGGTTCGAACGCGGACTTTGAATAAAACTCTATCCGTGCGTATGCAACAATCGGGCGTCGTTTGGCTTGTTCGCCAACGACGTCCGTATCGAAGCAGCAGGTTGAATGGTGAGTGTTTTTACGACCATCGACACCCTTCTGAAGTCGAAAGAGACCATTGGCGACGCGCAATCCTTTCTTCGCGCCATTGGATTATCTCGACCTCTTCACGATAGCCTGAGCGCGCATCGGGCCTTATGCGCGCTTTCCTCCGACCATGACGCCATCGCCATTTCTGAGGCCTGGCGAGCCGCCTTTCTCTTTCCAGCGCGGGCCGAGGCGCATGCGCTTGCGGCGCATACGTTGTTGCAGGCGGGGGAAGCCGCCCTTGGGCTGTCCCGTCTGAGCAGGGCCGTGGAGCTTGAACCCACGGTTTTACAATATTGGCGGTCGTTGATTTCGGGGCTCACCACCTATGCGCCGGCCGCCGCCCCCGCCCGTACGAAACAAGCTTTGGCTTATGTGAGAGCCAAAGACGCGCCGCCGTTCGCCGCTTGCGCTGAAAAGATGGGGCTGACGCTTATCGGCTCCTGCTCCGCTCTGGAAGGGAGCGTCGTTGGTTGGATTTCTCGTAAACGGAGCCAGGAACAGGTCGAACTGGAGGTTCTTTGGTGGGACGGAGATCATTGGGAGCGCGAGGCGATTTTTCCCTATCTAGACGGAGAGCCCGTGAAAGAGCGTGAGCTATCTCTTTTTCAGTTGCCGTGGCGCGCCAGCGCTATCGGCGCGTTGATCAGGGATAAGAACACCGAAGAGATATTGCCGGGGGCCCCATTGTTCAAAACCCCGGCGCCGGTCGCGGGCGGGAGAACGCGTCGTCAGCGGGGGGCGGGCGCAACTCCTTCTATGGCGCCGGCGGGAGTGACCCTTGTCATTGCGGCCTATGAAGGCGCGCGCGAGACCGAAGAATGTTTGCAGTCCATCTTATCCGCACGCAATGAATGTCGGTTCAAATCCATTCTTATCGACGACGCTTCGCCGAACGTCGCCGTTCGTCGCTCGCTGAACTGCTTTGCTGAAAATGAAAATGTAGTTCTGCTGCGAAATGAATATAATTTGGGGTTCACCGCTTCGGTGAACCGGGCTTTGGCGCTGGCGGATCCGCAAACGGACGTGATTTTGCTCAATTCCGACACGCTGGTGAACGGCGACTGGATTGATCGCTTGCGGCGCGCGGCTTATTCCGCAGCTGATATCGGCACGGTCACGCCTTTCACTAACGCTGGCGAAATTATCAGCTTTCCCAGGCCTAGAGAGCAAAACCCTATGCTGTCGGCCGAAGAGCTGGCGCGGACGGACGCCGCCGCAGCACGGGTCAATGACAGCGTACGCGTGGATTTGCCGGTGGGCGTTGGCTTTTGCCTCTATATGCGCCGCGACTGTCTTGACGCCGTCGGCTTTCTGGACGCGGCGCGTTTTAATCGGGGCTATGGCGAGGAAAGCGACTTCTGCATGAGGGCCTTGAACCTTGGGTGGCGCAGCGTTTGCGCGACGGACGTGTTTGTCGCTCATGTGGGCTCCGTTTCCTTTGGGCAGGAGAAATCGCGCCTTGTTGGCGCGAATATGTCGAAAGTCGGAATCAAATATTCCAACTATCGCCCTTTGCTTGATCGGTTCGTTAAAGAAGATCCGCTTCGGCGCCCGCGCCGCCGCCTTGAACGGGCCTTGCTTGGGGCGTCGACGTCGCCTGCGGTTCTGGCGGTGGGACCGGCGGATTGGCGTACAAGCGAAATGGTGCGGCGTTTCCGCCACCAACAAGCGGCGTCGGCCCGCCGCCTACTCTGGCTGTCCGTTGACGGCGGGCAAAGCGCGTTAACGGTTCGCATTGAAAGCGAGGCGCCAGACGCGCCAGCGTCCCTTTCCTACCGATTGCCCCAAGATCACGACCTTTTGCGACAAGATTTGAAGCAGATGGGGGTGAAGGAAGTTCACTGGCATATTATTCCAACCTCAGACCAGCTTACCGAGTTCGTCGATAACCTCGGTCTGGAAACTCACATTTGGTTCAGTCACGTCAGCATGGTGGATTATGCGTGTCGGATCAGCCAGAACACGCCGCAATTCAAGGCGAGCATCTTTCAAGGCGCGCGAAGCGTGACCACTGGGGGCGCTTTCGCCAAGGCTTTAACCGCGAAATTGCCGCTGGAGGCTGAACGCGTCGAGGTTCGGCTTGCCGATCTTACGGTTTCTGCGCCCCGCGAACCTGAATTAATCACTCAGGTCGCCCTTGTTGATTGCTTTAATAATGCGCTCGGTTTCGAGAAAATTCTCTCATTCGTTCGCGCCGTCGCCAGAGACGATTTGCCGGCGTATTTTCATGTTTTAGGGTCGACGCTGGATGATCTTGCGTTGGCGAGAACCGGCAAGGCTACGGTGTTGGACGAGGTTTCGTCCCATGACCGGCGCGCGCTCGGCGCCGCCATTGGATGCCATATGGCGATTTCCTTCGATGAAACAGCGGACCCTCTCGGCTTGGGCGTTGAGTTGGCGGCGCAAGCGGCCCCGGCCATTGCTTATTTCGCCGGCGGGGCGCGGGACGAACGAGCGGCGGCGCACCCACGGGCGCAGGTTTTGGACAAAAACTGTTCAATGTATGAATTGGCGATAGCTTTATTTGGTTAATTCGGGGCGTTATAATGTCGGCGAGCAATTTCAAAGGGCGTTTTGAAGCTATCATCGAAGGGGTGGCCGTCGGCTGGGCCTTGGATGCGAGTGATTTGAACCAAAAGCCTGTGGTTGAAATTCTGAGCGGCGACTACCCGGTGGCTTTTGAGCGGGCCGATGTGTTCCGCGCCGACCTTGAAACGCCCGCCGACGGCGATGGCTGCTGCGGGTTTGAAATTATGCTGCCCAGCACAGCCCTGATTTTCGGCGAGCATATCCGTGCACGTATTGTCAATACGGGCGTCTTGCTGCCAGGGGTGTTGGAAATAGCTGACGGCGGCGGAGAGGGCGCGTTGCGGCGCGTGAGCGGCGAGGTCCACGCCGACGGTGGATTGACGCTTTCCGGATGGGCGACCCCTACAGGCTTTCGCACTGAAACCATCGGCATCCATGTTTTTGAGGGCGACCAATTATTGGCGATTGGGCGGGCGGATCTGCCTGCGCCTGTTTCAGAAAACGGGGCGTCCCCGGACGCGGCGCGCTGTTTCCGAATTCGCTTGCCCATATCTCTGGCCGACGGCCGTCCTCATGTTATCGATGTGCGCGACGACGGCGGAGCGCTTTTGAAAGGCAGTCCGCTTACAGTGGCGGCTTGGACTCATGGCCCGGAAGCCTTGATCGAGCAAGCTGTCGCCTCTCCGCAGCTGGAGGAAGACTTGCGTCAAAGTTTGAGAGCCATGAGCGCGGCTTTTGAACAAACCAGTTTGCTGCGTCCGACCTCCGTCGATTTCAAAGATTATCTCCCATGGAAACGAGCGTTTTCCTCCACGCCTGTTCCGGCGTCGGACAAAGAGGAGATCACTGTTTTTATTTATGGCGACGGCGATGTGAATGAGACCGTGAATTCCTTGCGCCAGCAAGGTGGAGCCATCAGGCATCAAATTTGCCCTTTCGGAATTATTCTTCAAAATCAATGGCCGCAAGAGGGCGTGGTCGCCTTCATTCAGGCGGGGGACACCATCGAGCAAAATGCGTTGATATCTCTGGCGCAAGACCTAACCCACGCCCGCGTTGTCTATAGTGACTGCGATCAAGAGGTGGGCGGCCTGCGCGCGCCATGGTTCAAACCCGACTGGGATCCGGATCTTTTTTTGTCTCAAGCCTACGTATTTGGTCTTTTGGCCATGCGCGCGGAGATGTTTCAATTTTCCGGACCTTCGGCAGATGTCGTCAAGATTGTGGTGACGGCGCTTAACGAGGCTGAAGGCGATATTGGTCATCGTTCCGAGATTCTCTATCATCACAAGAACGCCGCCGCGTCAGGATGCGCGCCAATCGCGCCGGAATGGTTGGCCAAGGGACTGGAGAATTTCGGCGAGGTCAAAGGCGGGGGAGGGGAAATCACCGCCTATAATGACACGCCGTGGCTACGCCGTGTGATATGGCCGCTTCCCGCAGTCGCGCCGAAAGTCAGCGTTGTTATTCCCACAAGAGATGGGGAGACTCTGTTGCGTCGGGCGGTTCAGGGCTTGCAAGAGGCGACGAGTTACAAGGACATTGAAATCATCATTGTAGACAATGGCTCAAGCGAACAAGGCGCTGTTGCTTATCTGGAGCGGCTCGCCTCCTCTGGAGTGAAAGTGCTGCCAGCTCCCGGCCCGTTCAATTATTCCGCTTTGAACAATATGGCGGTGAATGCGGCGAGCGGCGAGGTGATTTGCTTGTTGAATAACGACGTGGAGGTGGCGGAGCCGGGGTGGCTGGGCGAAATGGTTTCCCAGCTTTTACGCCCTGACGTTGGGATTGTCGGCGCCAAATTGCTCTGGTCCAATGGCGTCGTGCAGCATGGCGGCGTTGTTCTGGGGATCGACGGGGGAGCGGCGCATGTGGGGACGTTGTGGCATGAGGACGACTTGGGCTATTGCGCCGCGAACAAGGTGGTCAGGCGCTATTCGGCGGTGACGGCCGCGTGTCTTGTGATCCGCAAGTCAGATTACCTCGACGTGGAAGGCCTGGACGAAAAGGCGTTCCCCGTGACCTTCAATGACGTGGATTTGTGCCTCAAAATACAGCAAGCTGGGAAAGCTGTGGTCTGGACGCCCTTTGCAAAGCTCTATCATCATGAGTCGGCGACACGCGGGCGGGACGAGCTGCCTGAAAAAGCCGCGCGGGCGTATCGGGAGCTACGAGGCCTGCGCCAACGATGGGGAGGCGTCATGTTGCGAGACCCATTTTATAACGTGAACCTGAATCGGGACAAGGCGCCCTATGAGGGATTGGCGCTACCGCCTGCGAGGATGGCGACTAGATTTCTGGGTCGCGCTTTTTTTTAAAAAAGTGAATGAGCGTCCAATGTGATTTTGTTAATTTAAAACAATTTATGATTGTATTTTATATCTAGTCTATTATTATAAATAAATAGACATTTTTGTCATTTTAAAAGGTGTTTGATTTTTAATAACTTATTAAAAGTTGTATTAAAACACAACTTAAAAGAGATTTTATGCGTGAGATCGAGCTATGATGAACCAGCCTTTGACAGGTGAGGAAGGAAGGGTCTCGCCAGCAAATTCGGCCTCAAAACTTGCGGCTAGATCAGCCCACGCCGCGCGAGCGCATGAAATCAGCGAAGTCTTCGACGTCTCCACGGATATGAAAGTTCTGGAAAGCGGCGAGGTTTTGAAAATTGATCGGGCGGTTCTTCTGGATGGGCTCGCGATCCTGGCGGGATGGCGGACAAAGAATATAACGATTTCCATCGACGATAGTTTTGACGAAGTTAAATATCGCCGCATGGACGTTGAAGAACATTTTGGCGATGGCTGCGCCGGGTTTCTCATTGTCGTGAATTGTAGCCGCCGCGAAGACGTCCATATCACCTTTCACGATGGCCACAGGAAATACGCCACCAGAGTGACGCCAGTGACCGAACGGGCTGAAATCGATATCGTGATGGAGGAGCAAAAGCCCCGTCTCCATCGGATCATTCCGATATTATCTCGGTCGAGAAACTGGGGTTTGGCGCTAAATCAGATCGTGTCGAGCGAACCCTGTCCACAAGCGCGGGGGTTCATCGATAAGACGCTTCTGGTTGAAGGCGCGGGCGCGGCCGTTATCGGATGGGCTTTGCCGGCGAACGCCAGCAATGTTTATCTGGTCACTTCGAGCGGCGTATGGCGCTCGCTACGTGAGGCGGAGACGGTTCCAAGACCGGACGTGACCACGGCTTTCGCGCCTGATTTTGGCGATGCTCCTCATCCTTCCGGGTTTTACGCCTGCCTTGCGGGGCGTTTCACCGCCAATGAAGGGGTGTTTTTGATCGTGGCCAATGAGGGTGGTTTGTTCATGCTGGCGGAGGCCGCGCTCTCAGCGACCAAATTGAACGCCGTCGACTTCGCCCGGCAAACTCTAGCTTTGCCCACGCCCATGCATCGTTTCGTCAACCGTTTGCGTAAACTCGATCTGCCGTTATTGGAGGTGATGACGCGACGCCAGAATGCGGGGTTCGAGGAGTTGCCACAAGAGCGGTGGAACTATGGTCCGCCGCCGGTGACCCCCACCACAAGCGTCATTGTTCCGTTATATGGGCGTTGGGACTTTCTCGAGCATCAATTGCTGGAGTTCGCGCGCGACGAGGACTTCGCCACGCGGGTCGAGCTCCTTTACGTTATTGACGATTTCAACGTGGTCGAGCCACTGCTCGCCCAAGCGGCGGAAATTTATGAGCTTTATAATGTGTCGTTCTCGCTACTGTGGGGACAGGCGAACAGGGGATATTCTGGAGCTAATAATCTGGGAGCGCGCGCCGCGCGAGGCGATTACCTGATTTTCCTCAACAGCGACGTGTTCCCCGAAGCGCCCGGTTGGAGTTCAGATTTAATCGACTTACTTGAGAATAATCCGAGCGTTGGCCTGGTGGCGCCGCGGCTGACTTTTCCAGACGGAGGGCTTCAACATGTGGGTATCGAGTTTCGATATGACGAGACCCACCAGGTTTGGCTCAATGAACATCCATTGCTCGGATTGCCGCCGGAGGTGGATTTGTCGCGGGAGCTTGTGGAGCGTCAAGCGGTCACCGGAGCTTGTATGACCGTGCGTCGCGCGCAGTTTCTTGAGCTTGGGGGGTTTGATCCTGGTTATTTGATCGGCGATTTCGAAGATACGGATTTATGCTTGAAATATCGTAGCATTGGACTGACCCCAGCCTATACGCCGCAGGTTACGCTCACTCATTTGGAGCGTCAGTCGTTTAAGGGGATCGGCGCCGACGATTTTCGCCAACGCGTGGTGATTTACAACGCCGTACGTCATTTCGCGCGTTGGGGCAAGCGGATCGAACAACTCGCAGCGCGTTCCCGACTGAAGGTGACGCTATGAGCGAGCCTATGCGGATCGCTGTCATTTCCCACGGTCACCCGGATTTTAGCGTCGGCGGAGCGGAAATGGCCGCTTATAATCTTCACCAAGGCTTTTTGGAGCATCCCATGGTGGAGAGCTCGGTGTTTTTAGGCCGGTTCCCACGGTCGGAGCAACCTACGGGCGCGGTGAGTCAACGCCGTTCAGGAGAATTCCTGTGGGATCAGTCCATGCATGACTGGATGTATTTTCGTGGAGCGAACCGCTCGCAGGCCCTGCGCCGTCTCGCCGAATGGCTGCGGGTCATTCGCCCCACCGTCATTCACGCCCATCATTTTGCTCATCTTGGTCTTGAGATTTTCCCTCTGATACGCCGAATTTGCCCACAGGCGAAAATCTTTCTGACCTTGCATGAATATATGGCTATTTGCATGCACAATGGTCAAATGGTGAAATGCGGCGGCAACCGACTGTGCAGCCACGAGTCTCTCGACGATTGTCACACCTGCTTCCCTCAGACTTCACGCGAAGATTTTTGGCTGCGCAAACGTTTTATTTTGCGGCACTTTGACTTGATAGACGGCTTTATTTCTCCGTCTCATTTTCTGCGCAGGCGATATATGGATTGGGGCCTTGCGGCTGATAAAATCACTGTGATTGAAAACGCGCAAATTCGGCGCCCGCCCGCCCCCTATCGCAAGATTCCTGAACATGCGCCGCGCAACCGCTTTGGCTTTTTCGGTCAGATCAACGAATATAAGGGTTTCGATGTTTTGTTGCAGGCGCTCTTGCTCGCACATGAACAATCTGACGTTCCCATTTACATGGACGTCAATGGAGCAAATTTGGACAAACAACCTAAGGCGTTTCGTGAGCGCATTGAAGGGTTGTGCGAAAAAATCGACAAGCTGGGAACCCTCCGCTGGGCCGGCCCCTATGGACCGGATGATCTGCCCAAGCGAATGGCGAGCGTCGATTGGGTGGTGACGCCTTCTATCTGGTGGGAAAATTCACCCATGGTCATCCAGGAAGCGTTTCTTCATGGTCGCCCGGTGATTTGCTCTGGCATCGGCGGCATGGCGGAAAAAGTTCGCGACGGGATTGATGGATTGCATGCGGAGCCGCGCAGTCCCTTGGCTTTCGCTGAAGTTTTACAGTATGCGGCGAGTAACGTCGAACTGTGGCGCAGCCTCGTGGAACGAATTCCGCCACCGCTTTTCCCCGACGAATGCGCAGAGTCGCATTTGTCATTTTTTCAGAAGGCTCGTTGAAGTGCGTGTTCACCGTGAACGCGAATATGCGCGGCGCTTGCGATAGGGCGAGGCTGAAGAGCGCGCCCGATGGCGGAGGAATCTGGCGAGACTCTCTGAACCAGAAATAAAACCGAGGGGTTTGCGATAAGAACATGCGCACAATTATTCTCAGCCTTTCTCCCTATTTGGGCGAAGCATGGAGCTTGTCGGGGTCGGAGATATTCGAGCGAACAGGCGGGAACACCGGCAACCTCGCGTTTCAATATGCGGTGCATCAACATATTGGCGGGGACGCGGTGATTTTACCGCCTTGGAGTTCCGCCGATGTTTTGAAGAACAGTGGCGACATTATCGTCATTCCCTTGGCCAATCAGCTGGGGGAACATACGGATCTGGGAGAACAGGCGAAGATTCTCGAAAACGCCGGCCTTCCCGTGGTCGGGGTGGGCTTGGGGGCGCAGGCATCCAGCCAGTCCGAGGACATTCGCCTAACGCCGGGGACTATGCGGTGGCTGGAGACCCTCGCCGCCCATGCGCCAGGCGAGGGGCCGAACATCGGGGTGCGCGGCCAATACACCAAAGATCAAATAGAAAAACTGGGCGTCGCGGGAGCGGCTGTGGTCACGGGCTGCCCGTCAAATTTCATCGCCGAAGGCGACCATTTCGCCGTGGAAATCGCCCGCAAAAGTCGTCTTCCTCCCAAGCGCGTCGCGGTGACGGCGGGCATTCCCTACGTCAAGAGACTGGCGGCGTTGGAGCACGATCTGGCCGACCTGGTGACGTTGACCCATGGGCTTTACGTGGTGCAGCATGGGGTGGATATGATCAGACTCGCTTGCGATGAATTTGGTGAAATGCCGCAAGAGGTTCTACGCGCCCATCATGCTTATATTGCGCCGCATCTATCGCCCTCAGCCTTTGAGGAATGGTGTCGGCGCCATGCTCGTGCGTTCACCGACGCAAGAGCGTGGATGAGTGAGCTTATTCACTATGACTTCGTCGTTGGCACCCGGTTTCATGGCGCCATGTTCGCGCTTCAAGCAGGCGTTCCCGCCGGCGTTATCGCCCACGACAGCCGCACGCTGGAAATGTGCCAGACCATGGCGATCCCCGTTATTCGCGACACGGATCTAGTGGGTGGCGTCACCCGCCGCGCTCTGACGCAATTGTTTCCTTTTGACGCCGAGGTTTATCTAGGCGTCCGCAAAGGTTTGGCGAAAACCTACCTCAATATGTTGGTGGAGAACGGCTTGTCGCCCCGTAAACGACTGGTCTCCCTTGCCCAGGAATGAGGCGGAGTATCCGGAAAGGGCGGTGCGGACTTGTGAGAGTATTTGCCGGCTGTTGCGCCTCTATTAATATTTTAAGACGCGGAGCATTTGATGATGGATCTGGATTTACTTGAAAACACGATTTCAAAAACAATTATGCCCAATGACCATATGTATAATAGCGCCAATCCGAACCATTATTTCTCTGTAGGCCAATCTGCCCTCAGGGCCATAGAGGCGTCGTTATTGTTGAAACATAACCGGTGGGAGCCGGAGAATATTCTGGATTTTGGCTGCGGCTCGGGGCGGGTCACGCGCTGGCTTAAAGCCGGTTTCCCGGAAGCGACGATCACCGCCTGTGATTTGCGCCAAGATAGCCTTGAGTTTTTGCAAGAAACGTTGGGAGTGGAGACGTGTCGCTCAAATGAGGATTTTTGTCAGGTGGCTTTCCCGGTGAAATTCGATCTGATCTGGTGCGGCAGTCTTGTCACCCATCTTTCAAGGAGCAATACCGAGCGTTTTTTGCAATGCTGCGGTTCCTGGCTCGGCGAAGACGGGGTGGCGGTGGTGACCTTTCATGGGCGGGAGGTGGCGGCGCGTTTGCGAAAGCCGGAGCAGAAATACACCAACGAAAAACTTGCGAAGCAAATCTTGCGAGAATTCGAAGAAACTTCTTATGGCTACGCCAATTATCCGGGGCGGGAGGATATAGGTTTGTCGATTTGCGAGCCGTCCTGGGTTCTGGCGGCGGCGCATTCTCTGGGTTTTAGGGTTCACGCGCTTGGAGAAAGCGCTTGGGATAATCACCAGGATCTCATCGCCTTCAGTCGGCGTTGAGCGGCTGGCGCCGCACGCCAAAAAAAGATCGCGGAGAAAACGCCCCGGCGGTCCGGATTGGCGCGCGGCTATTTTCCCGTTACCGAAGGTCGGAGGCCTCAACGAAATCCATGTCGGTGAAATCGACGTTGTCGCCGGCCATGGCCCAGATAAAGCTGTACTTGCCGATGCCCGCTCCGGCGTGGATCGACCAAGGCGGCGAGAGAACCCCCTCTTCATTGCCAATAAACAGGTGGCGGGTTTCCTGCGGCTCGCCCATGAGGTGCAACACCCGCGCCTCCGCGCTCATATCCCAATAAAGATAGGCCTCCATACGCCGGTCATGGGTGTGCGGCGGCATGGTGTTCCAGACGGAGCCTTCGGCGAGGGACGTGTAGCCCAACACGAGCTGACAGCTCTCCATGACTTTCGGATGAATGAATTGTTTGATCACCCGTTTGTTGGCGTTTTCATCCTCGCCTAAGCGAACCTCGTTGCAGTCCTGAGCGCTCATGTGTTTCGGCGGATAGGTTTTATGGGCCGGGGCGGAGGTGATGTAAAACCGACCAAGGCCTGAGAATGTCACTGGACCTGCGCCCATGCCCAAATACAGAACGTCGCCGGGGGCCATTTCATAAGACGCCCCGCCAGCGGAAACCACGCCTTCCGCGCCAATGTTGACGACGCCCATTTCACGCCGTTCAAGGAAGGTCGCGGTTTTCGTCTCCTCCACCTTATCAAGGGTGAGCGATCCGCCTGCGGGCGTGGCCGCGCCCATGACGAAACGGTCGTAATGAGTGTAGACCAGACGAATTTCACCGTCGGCGAACATGCCTTCGGTAAGAAAATGGTCGCGCAGCTGTGCGGTGTCCATGCCTTTGGCGTGTTCGGGATGAACCGCGTGGCGAGTTTCGACATGTAGCGACATGGGTCTTCCTCTCAAGTTAGCGCGCCGGATTGCTCGCGCGTCTGAATGGGGCGCGCGGACGCTTTATAAAATGGAATTACGTTTCATTTTTATCGGATCATAGAGGAAGTTTTTTATCAAGCCACAATTTTCTGCGCTACAACGCGTGATAGCGTCATGAATAGTAAAACGCGAGAGCCGTGAGGCGCGAGGGGGAAAGCGAGTTGACAAGCATGGACGTGAATTTCAAAATCAAATTCCTAATTTTGAAGAATGGATGTCATGGCGCCGCTTTCCGGGAAAAATGAAAAGTCAGCAACATCGGTCACTAAATCCGATAACGTCGCCTCCGTTCTCAAGGTTTTCTCCGTCCTTGAAACGCTTTCCGAAGGGGGGGCGGCGCCTCTGGCCCATATCGCGCAAAAGGCGATGACGTCGAAAAGCACCACGCATCGACTTTTGCAGACCATGATTGATCTGGGCTATGTGGAGCAGGAGGCGGAGACGGAGCGTTATGGTTTAACGCTTAAATTGTTTTCGATCTCAGCGCGTGCGCTCGGCGGTCACAGTCAGCTCATGAAGGTTGCTGACCGCGGCATGAGAGCTCTGTCGCGCGCCACGGGAGAGTCCATCAATCTGGGCGTGATCGACAACGGCGCAGGCGAGGGCGGCGAACAAAGCGTCGTTTATATCCATCAAGTGGAGTCTACTTTCTCCCTGTCGATGAAGTGCACCATAGGATCGCGCAATCCCCTCCATTGCACCGCTCTGGGCAAGGCGCTTTTGGCCTGGTCGCCGCCGGATGAACTTGAACGGCGGCTCGCCGAACTGGAGTTCACGCCTTGTGGGCCGCGCACAATCACTGGTCTGGCGCAATTTCGCGCCGAGCTTGAGAAAGCCCGGACGCAAGGGTTCTCCGAAGAGATAGAAGAGGTGGAGGCCGGGGTGCGCTGCATGGCCGCGCCGGTGCTTGACCACCTTGGACAATCGATTGGCGCGATTTCCATCTCTTTCCCGATGTTTCGTTATGACGAGACGCGGCGCAGTGAATATATCGCCGTGTTGACGGACGCCGGGCGCGAAGCGTCCGAGGCGATGGGGCACAGGCCGTAAAACCTTTGCTTTGACGAATACCGCCTTAATTCACCGGCTAAAACCAAATTTGCCGGATAAGTTTTAGCCGGGTTTTCTTCTGTCAAGAATTATGAATTTTTTATGAAACAATGACTTAGCGGCCGTTGAGCAATTGTAATTCGATAATATTTCAATTATTCACGATTTATCGATGTAATGAGCGTCGCAAACAGCGACGCGAACTATGGCGCCGGACGGCGTGAAGCGGTCCGGGCGTGGGTCGAGATATATGGCGTGCGCGGCGGCGACTTGGGGTCTACCCCGGAAGCGGCGGCGTTGGCATGGAATACCGATTGACTTGAGCAAAAATCAACAGGAGACTTTTCAATGTTTCGCAACCTTCTCGCGGCGGTGGCGGTGCTCGCCATGTCTGCTCCAGCTCTTGCCGAGTTTAAACTGGACGAACGCTACACGGACGCCGACGGTGACTTGATCGCCGACATCCCCACCGACGCCGCGCAGCTGTCAGACCCTTCGACGCTGATTTTCGCTTACACCCCTGTGGAAGACCCCGCCGTTTACGCCGAAGCTTGGAAAGACTTCCTGACGCACATGGAGAAAGTGACCGGCAAGAAGGTCCAGTTCTTCCCGGTTGACTCCAACGCCGCCCAGATTGAGGCCATGCGCGCCGGCCGGTTACACATCGCCGGCTTTAACACCGGGTCCAATCCACTGGCCGTTGCCTGCGCGGGTTTCCGTCCCTTCACCATGATGGCCAAAAAAGACGGTTCTTTCGGCTATGAGATGGAAATCATCACATATCCGGGCGCTGGCATTGAAAAAGTCGAAGACATCAAGGGCAAAACATTGGCCTTTTCGTCAGAGACCTCCAACTCGGGCTTCAAGGCGCCATCGGCGATTTTGAAGGCGGAATACGGCATGGAAGCGGGCAAGGACTTCGAAGCCGCTTTCTCCGGCAAGCATGACAACACCATCCTTGGCGTGGCGAATAAAGACTACCCCGCCGGCGCCATCGCAAACTCGGTGCGCAAAAGAATGCTCGCCCGCGACGTGATTTCCGACGATCAGATTGAAATCATCTACACCTCGCAAACTTTCCCCACCACGGGATATGGCGTGGCGCACAATCTGACGCCTGAGCTTCAGGACAAGATCAAGGAAGCGTTCAAAACCTTTGAATGGGAAGGCTCCACGCTTGAGGCCGAGTTCTCCAAGTCTGGCGAAGCCCAGTTCATTCCGATCACCTTCAAGGACAATTGGGCGGTGATCCGCCAGATCGACGAAGCCAACGGCGTTTCTTACGCCTGCCGTTAAGAGACATTGCAATCATTTCGCACGGGCGGGTTGTCTCGCCCGTGCGGCTGTTATCTGGGGCCGTTATGCTCGAATTGAAATCGCTGAATAAAATCTACAAGACAGGCGACAAAGCGCTGAATGATGTGGGCCTCACAGTGCCGCAGGGGCAGATCGTCGGTTTGATCGGTCCGTCGGGCGCCGGCAAGTCCACGTTGATCCGCTGCGTCAATCGATTGGTGGAGCCGACCTCCGGCTCGGTCATCCTGTCTGGACGTCCGGTCACCGGGCTTGGCCAACGCGACTTGCGGGCCATGCGCCGCCGGATCGGAATGATCTTTCAAGAATACGCTTTGGTCGAACGTTTGACCGTAATGGAAAATGTGCTTTCGGGACGCTTGGGTTATGTTGGTTTCTGGACCAGTTTCACCCGCCGCTACAGCGCCGCCGACGTCAGCCGAGCGTATCATTTGCTTGATCGGGTGGGGTTGATGCATCAGGCGGACAAGCGAGCCGACGCGCTGTCGGGCGGTCAGCGTCAGAGGGTGGGCATTGCGCGGGCGTTGGCGCAGGAGCCGGAGCTGCTGCTTGTGGACGAGCCCACGGCCAGCCTTGACCCCAAGACCAGCCGCCAGATCATGCGGCTGCTGACTGAAATTTGCGCTGAGCGGAACCTCCCCGCCATCGTTAATATCCATGATGTGCCGTTGGCGCAGCAATTCATGCAGAGAATTATTGGCTTGCGAGCCGGAGAAGTCGTGTTTGACGGCGCGCCCACAGAGCTGAACGAAGGCGTTTTGTCGCAAATCTATGGCGCGGAAGACTGGAACGCCATGCGCCGGGGAGCGGAAGAAGACCGAACCGCCGAGGCGGAGGCCGCCGCGCAATTGGAGCGGATGGGCGCATGAGCGAATATCCGACAAGTTGGAAACGTCCGCCGCAAATTCTCACCCATCGAGGCTGGCGGATCGCCTTGCAAATAGGCTTCGCCATTTGGCTGGTGCTGGCTCTGGCCACGCTTGACCCGAACTGGGCGCGGATCGTGGAAGGTTGGGAGCGCGGGGCGCGCTTTATCGGCGGCTTTTTACAGCCCGATTTCACGACCCGCTGGAGCGACATCTCCAAGGGACTGGTTGAGAGCCTGACAATGACATTGACCTCGACGGTCGCGGGGATTTTGATTTCCGTGCCCATAGGGGTTGGGGCGGCGCGCAATGTGGCTCCTCGCGCGGTCTATCTTGTTTGTCGCTCGATCATCGCCGTCAGCCGCTCGCTTCAAGAGATCATCATTGCGATTTTCTTCGTCGCCATGTTTGGTTTTGGTCCATTCGCGGGCTTTTTGACCCTCAGCTTCGCCACCATCGGCTTTTTGGCGAAGCTGTTGGCGGAAGATATCGAGGATATCGACGAGGCGCAGGCGGAAGCGATCCGCGCCACCGGCGCCTCTTGGGCGCAAATGATCAATTACGCCATTCAGCCGCAGGTCATGCCCCGGCTCATCGGTCTGTCGCTCTATCGTCTCGACATCAATTTCCGCGAAAGCGCGGTGATCGGGATCGTTGGCGCGGGGGGGATCGGCGCGACGCTCAACACGGCGATCGACCGCTACGAATATGACAGCGCCGGCGCGATCCTGCTTCTGATCATCGCGCTTGTAATGGTGACCGAATATGGCTCCAGTTACTTACGGAAGTTCCTGCAATGACGAATACGACCTATCGTGAAACCTGGCGGCGGCGCACGCCGCGCCATACGCTGTTGCTCTGGGTCGGCTGGCTTGGTCTTGTGGCGCTTACCCTCTGGTGCTGGCAGGTGATGACTCGCGACACCATCTGGTTTTTTGTCGCGGACGCGCCTAAACAAGCCGCCGATATTGGCGCGCGCATGTGGCCGCCGCGCCTGTCCTATTTGCCGGAGCTGCTTTTGCCGCTCTGGGACACTTTGAATATGGCGACGCTTGGAACCATGTTGGGCGTGGCGCTGGCGCTGCCGGTGGCTTTTATGGCGGCGCGCAACACCTCGCCCTCGGTGCGGATTCTCCGGCCTTTCGCCTTGTTCTTGATTGTGGCGAGCCGCTCGATCAACTCCTTGATCTGGGCGCTGCTTCTGGTGGCGATCATGGGGCCGGGCTTGCTTGCGGGGGTGATCGCCATCGCGCTGCGTTCGGTGGGGTTCATCGGCAAGCTGCTTTATGAGGCCATAGAAGAAGTGGACGCCGCTCCGGTGGAGGCCGTCACCGCCACGGGGGCGGGCCGGGCGCAGGTTCTCGACTACGCCATCGTTCCGCAGGTTTTGCCGGCGTTCTTCGGCATTACGGTGTTTCGCTGGGATATCAATATTCGTGAAAGCGCCATTCTGGGCCTTGTGGGCGCGGGCGGCCTGGGATTGAAGCTGCAATCCTCGCTCAATGTGCTGGCCTGGCCGCAGGTGACGATGATCTTGTTGGTGATTCTGGCCACCGTGGTTCTATCTGAATGGGTGTCGGCCAAGGTGCGTCAAGCGATCATCTAGAGCGTGAGCGGGGTAAAGGGCGCCTTGATCCAGGCGCCGCCGGTGGCAATAAAAAAGGGGCGCGCGGCGAATTGGCCGCGCGCCCCTTTTATTATCGGGTGAGATTACCTTCTCACGAAGCGGCGTATTCCTTCGATTTGAAGGAGAGGTGTTTGACGGAGGCCGGGGCGTCGGAAATTTTCCGAATATTCGCCCAGGTTTGTTTGTAGTTTGGCAAGATCAATTCGTTCACGCCTGCGTCGACCACGTTGCCTTGCGTTCCTCCGGGCGCGCCAAACATCATGAATGTTTCGCCGCGACGCGCTGTGGGCGTTGGATAAACCATCGCCTGCGTGGCGCCCGCGTCATTGTAAATCTCAACAAGGTCGCCCTCGCTCAAGCCCAAATCGGCCATATCGTCAGGGTTGATTTCAATGAAGGGAAACGGATAGCGGTCCTCAACGAAATCATTGTCTTTATCGAGAAACCAGCTCTGCCAATTGATGTTGGAGCGGCCGTTGTTGATGAGGAAAGCGTAATTGTCCCGCTGGGCGGCTTTGCCCGGCGCTTGCAGCCCCCGCCAGGCGCCGCCGCAGAACAAGGCTTTTCCGTCTTCACGTCCGTGGCGAGTGAACTTGCCGTCCGAATAGAGCCGTTTGGTTCCGATCAGCACGCCGTTTTCATAGCCCACCACAGGCTCTTGAACCCCGTCGTTGCCCATGGCGCGCAAACGCTCATAGGTCACGTCTGGATGGGCGGAATGGAAGCCGTCCATAAAGGCGTCTTCTTCGCTGCTCCAGTCATAGCCCTTGAACTGATCGGCGTATTCGTCCCGACCTTCTTCGCGCAGAACCTTCTCCAGATGCTGCGCCAGACCAGCGGCGATCATACAGTCGGGTTTGGCGGAACCGGGGCCGTCCATGTATTTCTCAACGAGGCGCAATCGGCGCTCGCCGTTCATGGAGGTCAGGTTCATCTCGCCGGATTCCACCGCCGGCAGGATCACATGGGCCGCCTGACCGATCTGGCTGTGGATGATGTCGACATCGACGGAGAACAGACCTCCGGCGTCAATGGCCTCGACGATGGCGTCCACAAGCTCTTCGCGCGTTGCGCCCGCCCGCGCGTCCATGGCCTCTTTCACCATGTTGGTGCGCTTGTTGTAAACCTTCTTGAACTCGGAGGCGTTGAGCGTGGTCTTATAATGATCATTGGCCCAGATGTGATGGACCTTGCCGCCGCCGGCGATGATCAATTGGTCGATATAGGGCGCGGGACGGCCCACATGCGCGTCGGACGGGCGGAAATAGCCCTCCTGATGGCCGCCGAGACGACAAACGCCGCCGCCCTCGCGTCCAACATTTCCGGTGGCCAAAGCAATGTTCACCAGCGCGCCTATGGTGCGATAGTTGTCGTTGCCCCAGATGACGCCTTTTTCATAAGCGGTGACGCATTTACGGCGCGCGCCGTCTTCATGGGGTTTGGCGATCCATTCGGCGGCCTTGACGATGTCGGCTTCAGGAACGCCGCAGATTTTTGCCCCTTCGGCCAAAGACATGCGGCATGCCTCTCGCGCCATCTCGAAACCGCCAAGGGCGGCGGGATAAGCCGCATCCTCCGCTTGGGCCACGTCGCCTTGGAAGGTTGAATCAGCGATAAAGTCTTTATCCACCCAGCCTTGATCGGCGATATAGGTGAAAATCGTGTTGAACAACGCCAGATCGGTCCCGGATTTGATGGGCAATTGCAGCATGTTGTCCGCGCCGACTTCGCTCTCGCAGGCGTTGACGGTGACCGTGCGGCGTGGGTCGACGATGATGACCTTCGCCCCATTGCGCATTCCCGGAACCATGTGGTTCAGGAACAGGTTTGACTGGGTCTCCAACGGATTGGCGCCAATGAGGAAAATAGTGTCGGTGAGCCCATAGTCTTCATAGGCGTAATTGAGTTCATCGACCCCCATGTCGCGGGTCGAATGTACCTCGGAATTATAAGCGGGGCGATTATGAATGCGGCAATTTTTCACCTTCATGGACTGGAAGTAAAGCTTGCCGGTGCCCCATGTGTTCTCATAGCCGCCGCCGGAGCCGCCGTGGTCGAACATGGAGACGTATAGATCGTCTTCATTGTCCTTGTCGATGACCCGGGCGGTGACCCGCGCCACAAGATCCAGAGCGTCTTCCCAAGTGGTGGGCTGCCATGCGCCGTAGCGCCAGATCATTGGGCTTTCAAGGCGCTGTTGCTGGGTGCCGCTATGGTCGGAGCGGCGATTTTCCGCCATTCGCGCGCCGCGCGCCGAGCCAAGGCCGGAATTCACCACGCATTCCGCATCGGGCATGATGACAAGATGCACGTCTTTGCCGTCTTGCTTGACCACATTATACATGGAAGGCGCGTACCAAGCGTCGGTTTCGGCGTATTGCTGTTCGGAAAGGTCGACGCCGAAGGCGTTTTGATCCGGCGCGGTCCCGCCCTGTTTGTTCACGGGCCATGTATAGGCGTGATAGCCGCAGCCGACGATGCAATAGTGGCAGGTGACGTTCTGCTTTTTGGCGTCCGCCGGAATGATCGGCAAGCGGTCGATGTGTCTTTTATAGGCCATTTGAACCTCCCTTAAAGTACGTTGGACAAACGGCCGTAGAGCAACTCATCCACGCCATCGGCGTAAATGTCGCCTTTGTCGTCGATGCGCAGGGCGTATTGCGGCAGGTTCTGGGTCGCATGGCCCCAGGTTTGCTGACCGCCGGCCTCGCAATCAAAAACGGAGTAATGCCCCGGGCAGTTCAACGTCCGCCGCTCAGCGTTGTAGGACATGGGATATCCCTTATGGGGACAGACGGTCGAGAAGCCGACGATGTCTCCATCAGGGCCAACGCCTCCCTCAACGGGTTTTCCAAGCTTCAACAGAACGCCGGGCGCCTCCTCGTCAGGATAGCTGACGTCAAGAGGCTCGTTTTCGGTTAAATCCGCGATATTGGCCAAACGGTTCGCCGGATATTCCACGAGGGCCAGCGGCGTCGTGGCCTGGGCTTGCTGCGCGGTGAATACGGCGGCGGTGGCGGCGCTGGCGGCGGCGACGCCGCCGCCCTTCAGAAATTGACGACGGCCCATATCGACCATCTTTGCGCATCGTGACATGTTTTCCTCCCGAAGTGTTAGCTACGCAGGAAATGGCAAGTCCCATGCCAGTTATTATTTATATAATGAAATCAAACAGTAAATGCCGAATGAGAGTTTGAGAGATTGGGCGATGTCCGAAAATCCGAACATGGTGCGGCGCCGAAGGTTCAGTTTTCCTTACGTTCAGATTTAATCTCAAGACGCGTCATTTTCTCCCATAGCGTCGTGCGAGAAACGCCCAGAAGCCCGGCGGCGGCCTGAATATGGCCGCAGGTTTCGACCAAGGCGCGTTCAATTTGTCGCTTTTCGGCGGCGTCACGCACATTTTGCAAGGATTGGAAGGTCTCTGCGTCCGTGCGAGAATGTTGCTCGGGGAACAGGTCATGGGGGGTGAGCCATTCGCCGGAGCAGAGCGCGACGGCGCGTTCGATGCGATTACGCAGCTCGCGGATATTGCCGGGCCAGACATGGGCGAGCGTCATTTCCTCCGCTTGAGTGGAAACGCCTCGGATTACTTTATCATGGCGCGCGGCCGCCTCGGCGATAAATAATTGCGTTAGCCAGGGAATATCGCTGAGGCGCTCTCTCAGCGGTGGAATTTTCGCGGTGAGCACGGCGATGCGGTAATAAAGATCCTGACGAAAATCCGCGTCGCAGGCGCCGGGCTCCAAGGTTTTATGAGTGGCTGTGACGATGCGCCCGAGAAAGGGAATATTTTCCTCGCCGCCCACCCGGTGGAAGCAGCGCTCTTCGATCAGCCTGAGAAGTTTGGCTTGCAGCGCCGCGGGCATGTCGCCGATCTCATCAAGGAACAAAACGCCGGATTTGGCCCGCTCAGCATACCCCAGATGACGTTTAGCGGCGCCGGAGAAGGCGCCTTTTTCGTGTCCAAAAATCTCGCTTTCCAGGAGTTCGGAGGGAATCGCGGCGCAATTAACCGCCATGAACGGCGCGTCCGGCGCGCAGCCGAGCGTGTGGAGGTGGCGCGCGGCGACTTCCTTGCCCACGCCCGTTTCTCCGGTGAGAAGAACAGGCAGATCGGTTTGAGCATAGCGCGCGAGCAAAGCTTCAAGCGCCGCCATGCCTGGGGAGACGCCAAGGACGGGCGCGTGGTTCGGGGCAGGGGCGGGATTGCGCGCATTGGCGTGAATTCGCGAGAGAAAATCGTCAAAATCGAACGGCTTGGTCAGATAGTCGGCCGCCCCAAGCCGCATGAGCCGCACCGCCTGATCGATTTCGCCGTATCCGGTGATAAAGATGAAAGGAGGATGATTTTCGCGGGCGCTCATGTCCCGGTAAATATCTTCGCCGCCAATGTCGGGCAATCGCAGGTCGCACAGAACCAAATCAAGGTCGTTCACGCCATTAGCGTCGGCTTCAAGGGCGGCGCGGCCCGAGCGCCACCAGCGCACGGCGCATCCCTCAAGCTCAAGCCGCTGCACGATGGAGCCGCCCATGATCGGATCGTCTTCGATGAGACCTATCTGTAAATTTTCATGCGACATCTTTAGGTTCTTCCACTTTGCGAGGCAAACACATGCGCACCGCCGACCGCTTTTCGCTAACCTTGACGACCTCAATTCGCGCGTCCAGATCATTGGCGATCTCTCGCACGACCCATAGCCCAAGGCCGCGCCCTTCAGGAGCGGATGGACGCCCCCCTCTCTCCAGCACGGCTTTCGCGGCTTGCGGGACGCCCCCGCCTTCATCTGAAACCGTGATTTGAAGATGTTCGGCGGTGATCTCCACCTCTACGGCGAGGCGGCTGCGCGGCGGCGAGGCGGCGATTGCGTTCAATAGCAGGTTCAAGACAGCCTGCCTGATGGGACCGGCGGGCCACTCGCGGCGAAGCGGGACGCATGAGGGCGCGTCAATCTCAAGCGTCTGCTGTCTTCGGCGCAGCTCCGGTCTGACTAAAAATTTCAAATCGGAAAAATCAGAGCTTTCAATCGGCCGCGACAGTCGTTCTGGTCTGTGGGTGGCCAGCGTCGCCTGCACCACCTCGCGAATGCCGCTAAGGCCGCGTTGAATTAACTCGATGGAATTTTGCCTCACGCCTCGGTTTTCCCCGTGGCGGCGCAGAGTGTCGATCACATTCATCAACCCCCCAAGAGGATTGTTGATCTCATGGGCCAGACTTGAGGCGAGACGGCCAAGACTTGCGAGTTTTTCTTCTTCGGCAAGCTGTTTTGAAAGATATTGACGCTCTTTATCCGACTTCACCAGCTCGTTGTAAGCGTGGTAGAGCCGGGAGGCTTCGCCGCCGGCCACAGGAAACGCTCCCTCCTTGATCGGGGTGGGCGAACCGGCCGCCGCCTCCAGCATATGCGTCTCAAGCACCTGCATCGGCCGAATCATGCGCCGAACGCAGAGAAAGCCGACCATGGCGAGCAGAGCGGTTATCAAACTGTTGGTCGCTAAAAGGGTGACAAAAACTCTTTGACGCTCCTCCAGTAGAGAGGTGATGTCAAAAACCGCGAAAACCGCTCCAATGGTTTTCCCCTGATAGGTGATCGCGCGCTGTATGTATCCGCTTTTGGTGTCTGGATCGATCGCGACTTCAGGGCTGCGAAACCGAGCGGCGAAGGTGGCCTCGATGGGATCCAGCGTGCGGCGGATGGTTGGATCGCTGGCTGCAAGGACGCGGCCGGATTTATCGGTGACCACGGTTTCGGTGGGTAAAATCGCGTCCGTGGTCGGTTGCAGCCGTTCAATGCCGTCGAAAATCTCCCAGCTGTCCTGACGCAGAACAGAAGGGGTGATTGAGGCGATGAGACCATCGAGATAGGCGGATGCCAACCCATGCAGATATGTGGCCTGGGTTTTGGAGAGCTGGTCCAGCACCCGCTCGGACAGCACCACGGAAACGCCCACCATGAGCGCCACCACCATTAATGGAACGCGCACGGTGGTGGGCAGTCTGCGAAGGCGCGAGAATAGCCTCACAACACACCCTGCAGGGCCTTCACCTTGGCCGCGATTCCATCGTAAAGGCTGGCGTCATGCGCGGAGAAGCCGCTAAGTTTCAACATGTCGAGGATACGGCGGCCGCCGGGTTTGTCGTCGAGCGTCAAAAGAGCGTGTTTAAGGGCGATTATGTGATCGGAGGCGGCGGCGGATTTTTTCGCCGCGATGGGCGGAAAGCCGAGCCACTCGGACTTGCGAATGGGTTTGGTGAGATTGACCAGATCCGGTTCCATATCTCGCATGACCTCCCAGACGTAGCCGTCCACGCTGCCGGACTGGGCCAGCCCAGAGGCGACGGCGCGGATCACGTTTCGGTGGCCATAGGTGAAAAGCGTTTTGCGGAAAAAAACGTTCGGATCAAGACCCTGATCGTGAAGCAGCGCTCTGGTGACGAGATAGCCGGAATTTGAATTGGGATCGGAGAAAGCGTGGATGTCGCTTCTAAGGTCCGTCAAGGTAAGGGCGGCGCGATCCGCCGAGGTGATCAGGTAGGATTGATAAAGCGGCTTTCCGTGCCAATCGGGGGCGGCGACGAGCTCCAATTCTTTGTGGTATTGAACAAATGGATAGCCGCAGATCCAGGCCGCGTCGAGTTGTCCGGAGACGAGAAGCGCCGTCACTTCTTGATAGGTGCGGCGCAGAGTCAGCTCGACCTGATAGCCGGTCTGGCTTTGCAGATAGGCTTTGAAAGCGTCAAGAAGCTCCAGATCATTGGTCAGGAAAACAGGGGTCAAGCCAAAACGGATCTTTTCTGTTTGGGCCGTGGCGCGGCCAGACGCGAACACGCCTGCGCCCGCGAAGCTTAGTCCCGCCAGCTTCATGCCCGCCCGCTTCATGAAAGAACGGCGCGACAAATATCCGACGGCGCCACCGTTGATCGCAGCACTCAAAGCTCTTCTCCCCCATTTGATTTTCATCATAGCGAAAGATCAGTGATTTTCCAACGCGGACATTGAGACGCCGGATTCATTTTAGCGGGCGTGGGACGGCGGCGAATTAAGGGCCAGGAGCCGAGCTCAACAACTTGCACACTTGTATACAAGATGTTATCCGAAAAGTGAGGAGAACGACATGAAAATAGAATCCATTTCAGTTCAAGGATATCGTTTGCCCCCGAGCACGCCGTGGGAGGACGCCACGAACAAGGTGCAAGCGCTTGAGTTCGTCATTGTGGAAATGACCGCCGACACCGGAGATGTGGGCGTTGGGGTCACCTATTCGGTGGACATTGGCGGCGCAGCCATGGTGACGCTTATCGAGACTTATCTCGCGCCGTTGGTGATCGGCGAAGACCCGCACGCCTATGAGCGGATCTGGGGCAACCTGCAACGTCAGTCTCGCCGGCTTGGCGAGGGAATGGCCAATATGTGCATTGGCGCTCTTGATATCGCCATTTGGGATTTGCGTTGCAAGGATCTCGACATGCCGCTTCACCGTCTGGTGGGGGGGGCGCGCGAGTCGGTGCCGGCCTACGCCTCGGAAATCAATCTGGCGGCGGACGACACCCCTGACGCTTTGGTGGAGCGTATGCGCGCCATGGTTGAGCGGGGATTCAAATCGGTGAAAATCAAGATCGGCCGGGAGGATCTGGCGGAAGACGTTGAGCGCATTCGCCGGGTGAAAGAGATTTTGCCCGCAGGCGGCCAGTTGTTCGTCGATCTCAATCAGAAATGGTCGGCGGCTCAGGCTTTGCAGCTTGCGCCCTTGCTTGACGAACTGAATCTGGGGTGGCTGGAAGAGCCGATGCTGTGCACGGACGTCAACGCCCACCAACAGCTGCGCCGCGCGATCCGCACCCCTGTGGCGCTTGGCGAAAGTCTTTATTCCAAAGGCCAGGTTCTTAATTATCTGCGCCGGGACGCGGTGGACATCGTTCAGGCGGATGTGGCTTTTGTGGGAGGGATCACCGAATGGTTGAAGATCGCCCATTTGGCGGAAGCCTTTGGCCGGCCGATCGCGCCGCACTACATGATGGAGATATCTCTTCCTCTTTTATGCGGGGTGCGCAACGCCTTCATGCTGGAGGATGTCGCCGGCGGCGGCTTTACCGAGCTCGGACTTCTGGAGGTTCCCATTCGCACGCAAAACGGCGTGGGAACACCCTCGCAAACTCCTGGCCACGGGATTGTATTTGATAAATCGGCGCTGGCCAGACACCAGGTGGACGCCAGAACAACCGCCGCCCAGTTCACCGGCGGCAGCAAATAGGGGTCCGCCATGCGCGCCGCCGAACTGGTTCAAAACCGGCCGACCCTTGACGGGGTCATTTATGACGAGGTGAGAAAGCGGATCATTTCGCTGGCCTACGATCCGGGCGTGATGATCTCGGAGAATGCTCTGGCGCAGGAGTTCGGCGTGAGCCGGACGCCTGTGCGCCAGGCGTTTTTCCGTTTGGCTCATGAAGGCTTGCTGGTGGTGGAGCCACAACGCGGCGCGCGGATCTCCATGCTCTCTCGCGTCAAAATACTGGAAGCCCAACAAATTCGGGAATGTCTGGAACGCCAGGCTTTTGGTCAGGTGGCCAGAAACTGGAATCCGGACAATCCCGCCCATATGGCCGCGCGAAAAGCCGTCACCGCGCTCATTAACCAACAACGCGAAGCGGTGGCGAACGGCGATTATCTCACCTTCACCCAGAGCGATGAAGCCTGGCACAGTCAGATCATTCGTCTCGCCGGGAACATGACGTTGCTGAGCGTGGTCAATGACATGCGGCTGCATCTGAACCGCCTTCGTTTCCTTGAGCTGCAGGAAGCGCGCCATGAGGCTGAGGCGATCTGTTTTCACGAAAGGATTTTCGCGGCGATCGAACGCGGGGACGAGAACTGCGCCGTCGCCGAACTCACCGCTCATCTCAAGGTGCTTGAGGATTTTCGCGGGGAAATCTTTGAGCGTCACAAAGACAAATTCGCGTGACGCGCAAAGGTGAAGCGAACGCGCCGCCCGCCGGCGCTTTGGAGAGGGCCTGAATCCTGGATATCGCGACCTTTATAACCGCGCCTTTTTGCGGGCAAGGGCAAGGTCTTTGTTCGGCGCCACTTCCGTTTCGCGATGCATCGTATCTGCGCGGAATTCGTCCGTCCGTTTCGTTCTCCTAGCCCGTCTCCTTTGGCGCAATAAACGCCATCGAAGGAGATGCGTCAAACCGCGACGCGTCCAAAGAATATCGACGCTATGGCCGAGGTCGCGGCAAAAACACGAATTTCCATCGCCGCGAGCGAGCGTTATCACAACATCTATGCTGGAAACCTCTTCGCAGCGCCGCCGCTCTTTGCTCAAGCACCCGCAAGTTTTTGTTTCGTTTTAAGCCGCTTGGTCGTTGAAATGGGCATTGTTATGACCACCAAACAACCAATGACCAAAGCGACGCCCATCCAGCCTGTCATAGACAGACGCTCGCCAATGATCGCCACCGCCAGAAGAGCGGCCACGACGGGCTCCAGCAGCGTAAGCGTCGTCGCCATGCTGGCCGACGTCCGGGCCAGGCCGTAGCCAAAGCACATATAGCCCAAGAACATGGGTACGGCGGCCATGTAGAGGCCCACCGCCGCATTGCTCCATGAGGAGAGAAACGGCGCTCCGGTGGCGAGCAGAACCGGCGTCAGCAGCAGCCCCCCGAGGCCAAAGATCGCGCCCATGGCGATAGATGAGCCGACGCCGCGCACCATTACGCGTTGCGCGCTCCACGAATAAAGCGCGTATGTCAGCCCGCCGATTAGCCCAAGAAGGACGCCGAGGGGAGCGCCGCCCGCGCCCGCGCCCGCGCTATTGGGCGCGCTCTTCGCCAAGCATATGAGGATCATTCCGATTATCCCCGTTAGCGCTCCAATTGACCAGCGCCGCGTCAAGGGGGTTTTATCCAGCGTATATTCGATCAGCGCCGACATTAAGGGCGCCGAACCGATAGTGATCACCGTTCCCACGGTTACCCCCGCCAGTTTCATTGAGCTGTAGAACGCGAGCGGATAAATCGCCACCGCCAACGCGCCCAGAGCGAGAAGATGGCGTTGACCCCAAAGGAGGCGGCGGGAGCGGATAATTCCGCGCATGGCCACAAGGGCTTGAGCAAGGCCCCCCAACCCCATGGCCGCCGCGCCAATGGCTGCGGCGCTCACGTTCGGCGCGAAAGAGGCGGCGGTTCCTGTGGAGCCCCAGAGGACAGAGGCGAAAAGAATTGCGGCGACGCCGCCATAGAATCCTCGTCTCATATCAAAGGGCTTCAAGCATTTGGGCGGCCATAGCCCGCGCGGCGATGATCCGGGAGCTGTTCCCCTCCAGACCCGCCCGCGCCATCGACCCTTCCAGTAAAAATGCGAAATGAGCCGCCAGAGTCTCCGCTCGCCCAGGTTCATTCTGCGTCAAGTGGGAAATATCCCTCGCCAGAAAGCTTTCCACTTGCTCTTTGTGGCGACGCACCGCCTCGCGCCCAGGAGCGCCCACTTCAAGCTCGGCCGCAGCATTTAGCAACCCGCACCCGCGAAAGCCCCGCTCATAGGCGTCTTCCGCGTGATCCTGATAGGCGTCAAACACCGCCAAAACGCGCTGTTTTTGATCATTGGCCTTGGCCAGCCGGGTTTCATATAGCTCAAGCCATTGCTTATGACGCTCTTGCAGATAGTGATCCACAAGATCCGCTTTGGAGGCGAAATTGTTATAGAGGCTTTTTTTCGCCACGCCCGCTCGCGCGACAATTACGTCTATGCCGGTTCCCCCGATCCCGTGATTGTAAAATAACGTCATCGCAGCCTGCATCAAACGCTGGCGGGCGCCGACTTTTGGTTTGTGGGTCAGTTTGTTCATGGACGTGGCCTTCAAAAAGTAGGTATATCGGTATACCTACTTTTTGAAGGCGTCAAGACCCAAGGCGAGCGCCGCGTCAAGCCCATGCGCTTGAAACCATGGGGCGTCTGGGCCTCTTACGCCAAGAAAAGCCCGCCTTGACGATGGGCGACAACCTCATCTTCCTCAATAGCGTCGCCGGCTCATCTCGTCTCAATCCTGCCGTGTATCGTGATACTAAACGAGCTTTTGATCTTTTAATCGGTGGAATGCGTTTTCTGGCGTGGTGACGGAGTATTAGCGCGTAAGCGAGGGATCGGGGTCACCGCGTCTTTGAACCATCGGAGCGTTCAAGCAGGGCGAAAAAAGCCACCGTCAGGATCAGGATGATCAAGAGCAAGAAGAAAGACGCCGCCGCTCCCTGATTGAGAGACAGGCCGAGAAACGCCCGGCGATAGGCGAAGAGGCTGAGAACTTCCGTGGAAGTTCCGGGCCCGCCCCGGGTCAGAACATAGGGCAGGTCATAGGTGCGGAATTCATTGATCAGCTGAATGACGACGGCGATGCCCGCCACCGGCCGCAGCATGGGCAAGGTGATGTAAAAGAATTGCTGGAGCGCGCTGGCGCCGTCGACGTCCGCCGCCTCATAGGGATCGCGCGGCAGGGCGGCCAGCCCGGCGGAGAGAATGAGCACCACGAAAGAGGTTTGCTGCCAGATGTCCACGGCCGCCATGGTGGCGAGGGCGAGATCGGCGTTTCCAAGCCAGTCCACCCGGGGAAGGCCGACGCTTTCCAGCAGATGATTGATGATGCCTAGATTGGGCTGAAGCAGCATGCGCCAGATCAACGCGACGCTGATGGGGGACATGGCCATGGGAATGGTGAGAATGGCGAAATAGACCGGCTTCATGCGGAAGGTGCGTTGAAGCATCAAGGCGATGGCGAGACCAACGATGAATTCGCCGGCGACCGTGACGATGGAGTAGCGGATCGTCAGAAAGGTCGCGTCCCAGAATAGGGGGTCGGCGAGGATGGTCGTAAAACTATCCAGACCCTTTAACGGCAACAGGGTTGGGTGCAGCAACGTCATGGAAGAGACGGACATGACAATGGCGTAGACCACGGGAAATCCCATGACGATCGCCAGCAAAGACAATCCCGGAGCGGCGAAGCTCCAGCCGATGCGCCACTCGCGTCCAAAATCACCTATCAGCCGCATAGTCGTTTTCCTTTGGCGCCCACGCCGAGTGTTCTTCCAGGAACCCTCGCCGCGCCGCCGAAGAGGCGTGGCGAGAGACAGTGTTTTTTCAATGGCGAATTAGCGCGCCATCAAGTCCTTCAAGCCTTTTGCGGAGGCTTTAATAGCCGCGTCCGTGTCGACGCCGCCGCTGGCGGCGGTTGAGACCTGAGTGCCCAGAACGTTTTCATATTCTGCGGAATAAGTGAAAACCGGGAAGGATTTGCCGGAGGTCACAACGTCCTTGGCGATGGTGTAATAAGGATATTTCTCCAGAACGGCCGGATCGGAGAAAACATCGCTGCGCACGGGCGCATGGCCTTCCATGGCGCGTTTGACGGCGATGTCCTTGCCTTGCACCCACTGGATGAATTTCCAGGCGGCTTCCTGCTCTTCCGGCGTGGTGTTCTTGGGGATGCCCCAACCCCAGCCGCCGCTTTCGCCGTGACCGCCGGGCATGACGGAGAGAGCCACTTTGCCGGCGACTTCAGGACAGGCTTTGGCGTTGTCCACCTGCGGCAACATCCACCAATAGGTGACCATGGAGAAAGCCTTGCCGCTGCACATCAGGCGCAATGTGTCGTCCAATGTGGCGGAGAGGGCGCCTTGCTGCGCGCCATTCTTGATGTTGTCCACGTAAAGGTCGAGAGCCGTGCGCGCCTCCGCGCTGTCCAGAACGACTTCGCCTTCGCCGTTCAGATATTCTCCGCCGGCGGAGAAGAGATAGTTGGAGAACTCCATGGCGTTGGGATCGCCGCGTTGCCCCTGCATGGCCGCGCCTTCGACGCCGCCGTTCTCTTTCATGAACTTCGACAGCTCAACGTAGTCTTCAAGGGTTGTGGGCAACGCCAGTTCTTTGCCTGTCTTTTCCTTATACGCGGCTTTCAGATCGGCGTTCTCAAGAAGATCCTTACGGTACAACAGGCCCATAGAGTAATTATACATGGGCAGCACATGCAGGCTGTCCTTGTTGCGGCCCAAAAGGTCTAACATGGAGGGAATGAAAGGATCGAGGTCGAATTTCGACTTCTCGATGAAAGGCGACAGATCCGCAAGCCAATTAGCCGCCGGAAATTCGCCCGCCCAGAGAAAATCAACCTCCAGAAGGTTGTAGTAGCTTTGCGGGCTGACCAATTGCGTGACCAGCTTGTCATGCATATCCGGATAACCGATTTTCTCAAATTCGACCTTGATGCCGGTTTCTTTGGTGAACTCCGGCAGCAGGTTTTCAATGATGGTGGTCTCCGGCACGTCTTCCATGAGCGCGCGCAAGGTCACTTCGGCGTTTGCGGCGCTGGCCCAGCCGGTAAGACAGCTGGCGCAAAGAAGCGCGACTTTAACGGAATTGAATTTACCCGATTTCTTAATCATCACTCTACTTCCCCTCTTATTATTGAGTTTTGGTACTGAGCACAGTCATTTAGAGAATTCTTCGAGATCAATGCGCCGCGTATCATTCTCTAATTATTTTCGTTTCCTGATTTCACCATCTGCTTATTTTACGCTACCGAAGGTCAGACCTTCGACGATGAAGCGCTGGATGAAACGGGACGCGATAATGAGCGGCAACACGGCCAGAACGACGCCGGCGGCGACATTGCCGATTTGCACGCCATTGGATGTTTGCAGCGCCGCGAGGGCGACGGGGATCGTCGCCGTGGTTGGTCCGCTGAGCACCAGAGCGAAGAGAAACTCGTTCCACGCCAGAATGAAGCCAAGAACTCCCGCCGCCGCGATTCCGGGCAGAGAAACCGGCAAAACCACGCGCCAGAACGCGCCCCATGCGGTTGCGCCGTCCGTCATGGCCGCCCACTCCAGATCAACGGGAATGCCTTTGAAAAAGCCCATGAGAATCCATGTGAGGAAGGGCAAGTTGAGCGCGGCGTAAACGATAATCAGTCCCAAAAGGCTGTTGGACAGCTCCAGCGTTCTGAACAAGGTGAAGGCGGGCAGCACCAAGGCCACCGGCGGCAGCATCTGGGTCGCCAGCACCGCAAAGCGAGCGAAGCGGCCGCCAGTGGAGAAGCGGGCGAAAGCGTATCCCGTGGCCACCGCGAAAGGCATGGCCACCACCACCGAGCCGATGGCCACGATCAAGCTGTTCGCGTAGGAGCGGGCGAAACGCCCGGAGAGCAACGAGCGGTAATTCTCCAGCGAAAAGGCGGGCATCAACTCCGTGCTATAGGACATCTCCGGGGGCACGAAGCTCACCCGCGCCACCCAAAACAAAGGCAGCAGCACCGCGAGACAGGTGAATATCAACCCAAGATGCAGGAAAACCTTGCCGGCGCGGCCATTGGCTCCCACCGGTCCCCTCTGCGCGCCGGCGCTCATCGCTCAAGCCTCAAGGCTGGATCAAGGGGCGGGCGGGGAATGACGTTTTCACTCTCTGCGTCGAACAAATGCATGGGCGTCAAATCGGCGTGAATATCAATGTTCTCGCCGACCCACGCCTGTGCGTGGCGGCTCAGACGCGCGGTGATTTCAACTGGCGGTCCATCATTGCCCGCCACATGACCGATTATGATATTTTCCGCGCCCAGAGCCTCCACCGCGGTGACTTTGATTTGGATTTTCTGGCTGTGGGCCCCGTGGGGCTGCTCATAAAAATCCTCGGGACGGAGGCCAAAAATGACCTTTTGACCCACCGCTCCCTGATAAGCGGCTTTATGCCGGGCGGGAACGAGCAATTTCAACCCTTCGCCGCCGTTGATTACAAGATCCTCGCCCAAAGCCTCAAGTTTGGCGGGAACCAAATTTGTGGGCGGCGTGGCGAGAAATTTGGCGACGAAAGTGTTGACCGGGTTGGCGTAGACCTCCAGCGGCGGACCGCTTTGGATCAATCGGCCGTCTCGCATGATGCAAATGCGGTCGCCCATAGTCATGGCCTCCACCTGATCATGGGTGACGTGAATGATCGTGCGTCCAAGGCGGCGGTGCAGCTCCACCAGCTCAAGACGCATTTCGGCGCGCAATTGCGCGTCAAGATTGGAGAGCGGCTCGTCCAACAGGAACGCCGCCGGATCGCGCACAATGGCCCGCCCAAGCGCCACCCGTTGGCGTTGACCGCCGGACAGAGCTGCGGGTTTTCGGTCCAGAAGGTGGGTGAGGCTGAGTAATTGCGCGGCGTTGTCGACCTTCTCGCCGATTTCGCTTGAAGGAAATCCGCGCATTTTCAAGCCAAACCCCATATTGGCGCGCACGCTCATGTGAGGATAAAGCGCGTAGCTTTGAAAGACGACGGCGACGTTACGGTCGCGCGGCGCCACATGGGTCATGCTTTTTCCGCCAATTCGCAAATCGCCGGAGGTAATGCTTTCCAGCCCGGCGATCATGCGCAGGGTGGTTGACTTCCCGCACCCTGACGGACCGAGGAATATAACGAACTCTCCGTCTTTGATCGATAGATCGACGTCGCGAACGCCATATGCGCCATTGGCGTATAGCTTTGAGGCGCGTTCAAGCTCGATGGACGCCATCGACGCTCACCTCTCGCCAATGGTGCGGGAAAATCCGGGGGCGGTAATGCTTTTCATTCGATCACCTTCTCACATACACAGGATTAACTTGTTTTATATTGTTATATTTTATTAGGTCATATATACGCCGCCGGTGACGTTCACGCCTTGACCGGTCATGAATCGCGCCGCGTCGGAGCACAGGAACGCGACGACTTGCGCCACGTCTTCAGGGGTCTCCAGACGTCCAAGCGGCGTCTGAGAGATGTAATCTTCGATAACTTGCTCCGCCGTCATGCCCCGCAATTCCGCTTCCCAGGCGACTTCCCGCGACTGCATGCCCGTTTTCACAAAACCGGGACATACGGCGTTGACGCGAATGCCGCTTGACGCCAGTTCGCGAGCGAGAGCTTGCGTCCAGCCGAGAACCGCGAATTTACTGGCGGAGTAATGGGCGAGCAGAGGCGCGCCCACCTTGGCCGCGAGGGAGGCGGTGTTGACGATGCACCCTTTTCCTTCAGCCAGAAAATGCCTGGCGGCGATCTGGTTACTTAAGAACACGCCGCGGGTGTTGACGTCGAAATTGAAGTCCCATTCCTCATCAGTGAGCTCAACCGCGCGGCGCATGGTGGAGACGCCGGCGTTGGCGATGAGAATGTCGCAACCGCCGAGCTGGTCGCAGGCGGCGGCGAAGGCGGATTCCACCGAAGCGCGCTTGCGCACGTCCACTTCGATCGCGCTGACGCCCGCGCCAATTTTCGCGGCGCTTTCGCAAGCCGCCTCTAGGTTCAGATCGCCGATGGCGACTTTGACGCCAAGGTCTGTCAGTGTCTGGGCGATCGCAAATCCGATCCCTGAAGCGCCCCCGGTGATGAAGGCGCGGCGATCGTGAAGGTCGGCGAAGAGAGAGGACGGAGACGTCATTGGAGACCTTTATTTCGAATAACAAGTTGGAAAGGTAGCTAACATTTTCGAACATATCAACACAAAAATGTTTGTTTGTGTTCGAATGTGACTTGTGGTAATTGTTAAATACAACATTTTAGAAAATAAACGCCGTGAAATCATATGATGAGTTCGGGCGCCTAATGAGAAGTCAACCCCATGCCAAGCTTCAAATCCGTGCCAAGTTTTGATTCCAACGCCGCAGCGGATGATTTCGCGTTGGAACAGAATCAAGGTCAGAAGCTCATGGTTCATGAGCGGCATTCGCATATTCTGAAGATGCTGCGCGTGGCGGGCTCGGTTCAGGTGGCCTCGCTCGCCCATGAAATCGGCGTTTCTGAAATGACCGTGCGCCGAGATCTGGTGGAGTTGGAGCGGGCGGGACGATTGACGCGCATTCATGGGGGCGCATTAGCGGTTGGCGGCGCGCCGGTGGCCATGGATCAGGAAGAGCCGAGCTTCGACGCGCGGCTGCTCAAGGAGCGCCGGGCGAAGGAGGCGATCGCCGCCAAGGCCGCCGAATTGGTCAAGGGATACCGCACGCTGGCGCTGGACGTGGGCACGACCACTTTTTGCCTGGCGCGGCGTTTGACAGAGTTGACCCACGCCACGATTTTCACCAACAGTTTGCGCATCGCCGATCTCATGGGCGACGGCGCGCCAGAGGTCTATGTGGCGGGGGGACGCATTCGCCCTGATGAGCGCGCCATCGGCGGCCCCACCGCCATCGCCCAGTTTGAGCAGCTGTGGTTTGACGCCGCGGTGGTTGGTGTGTCAGGCGTAACGGTTGACGGGTTGTTCGATTACTCTTTTGACGATGCGGATATGAAACGCGTTTACCTGCGTCGCTCCGGCGTTAAAATAGTGCTTTGCGACGCCACCAAGTTTCAGCGCATGTCGCTGGTCCATCTGTGTGATTTGAGCGGAGCCGGCGCCATCGTCACCGACGCGGAGCCGCCGGCGGAAATTCGCGCCGCGTTAAAGTCGGCCAAAGTTGAGCTGCATATCGCGCCGGCCATCGCTTGACCCATTCCGCCGCCCTCTCACATCCCCGCTTTCGCGCCCTTTGATCCGCTCCCCTTTGGAAGAGCCAGCAGCTTTTGGAAAATACATATGAGCCTTGTTATCGGACTGGACATCGGCACCACGTCGACCATCGGCGTTCTCATCCGTTTGCCGAATGAAGTTCTGGCGAAAGCCTCCCGACCCGTCACCCTGACCTCGCGCAAGGCGGGCTGGGCGGAAGAGGATCCGCGCCAGTGGTGGGACAATGTTTGCTCCATTATCCCCGAGCTTCTGAGCACGGCGGGGGTGGACGCCGTCGACGTCAAGTCCGTGGGGACCACCGGCATGTTGCCAGCGGTGGTTTTGCTTGACGAAGCGGGAGAGGTGATCCGCCCGAGCATTCAGCAAAGCGACGGGCGCTGCGGCGCGCAGGTTTTGGAGCTGCGCGGCGAATATGACGAGGCCGCCTTTCTGCAAAAAGCGGGAAATGGCGTGAACCAGCAATTGGTCACGGCGAAATTACGTTGGATCGAGAAGCATGAGCCGGAAGCTTTCGCGCGGATCGATACGGTTTTAGGATCTTACGACTATATCAATTTCCGCCTGAGCGGCGAGCGGGCGGTGGAGCAAAACTGGGCGCTGGAGGCGGGCTTCATCGACGTCACCCGCCATGAAATCGATGACGAACTGGTGGCGCTTGCCCATGTTCCCCGCGCGGCTATTCCCCGCAAGGTGGCTTCGCATGAAATTCTCGGCGCGGTGAACGCCGACGCCGCGCGCCAGACCGGACTGGCCGAGGGCACGCCGGTCGTTGGCGGCGCGGCGGATATGATCGCCTCCGCTCTTGGCGCGGGAGTGGTGGAACCTGGCGACGTTTTGCTGAAATTCGGCGGCGCGGTGGATATTCTCACTGCGACGGATCAGGTGCGCCCAGACCCTCGTCTTTATCTCGACTATCATCTCGTGCCGGGACTGTTCATGCCCAATGGCTGCATGTCCACGGGCGGATCGGCTCTGAACTGGTTTATCGAAACATTCGCCAAAGCGGAGAAAACGGAGGCTGAGTCCGCTGGACGCTCTGCGCATCAATTGTTGGACGAGCGGGCGAGCGAGCGCGCGGCCGGCGCCGACGGGCTGACAATCCTACCGTATCTTCTGGGCGAGAAAACGCCCATTCACGACCCGGCCGCCCGAGGGCTGATCGACGGGCTGACCCTGTCTCACGATCTTGGGCATATGTGGCGGGCGCTTCTGGAATCCTACGCCTACGCCATTCGCCATCACATTGAGGTTTTGGCGGATATGGGCCATCCCGCTCGCCGCTTCATCGTCTCCGACGGCGGCTCTCAAAGCCGCGTCTGGATGCAGATCGTGGCCGACGTTCTGCAAGCGCCGGTGCAACAATTGTCCGGCCATCCGGGCTCCTGCATCGGGGCGGCCTGGACTGCGGCCATTGGGGCGGGCTTGTCTGACGATTGGAGCGGGGTGACCAAATTCGTTAGTTTTGGCGAGCGCCTCGAACCTGACGCGGGCAATCGGGACGTCTATGAGGCGGGTTACGCGCGCTACAGAGCGCTTTATGAAGCGGTGTCCACCGTGCCGCGAGGAGAGGTTCGATGACTGGATCGTCTGAAGCCGTTCGCGCCGTCGCCTGGGATATTGACGGCACGCTCATTGACAGCGAACCTTTGCACCATCGCGCGCTCGTGGCGGTTTGCAGAGATTTGAAGGTGGATCTGTCCGGAGTCACGGATGAGACGTTTTGCGGCGTCCACATGAAAGACGTCTGGCGGCATTTACGCTCCCGGGCGCCCTCGGAACTAGAAGAGGCGCGGTGGCTGGCGGCCATTGAGAGCTATTATGTGGAGCACAGAAGCGAACTGGCGCCAATTGAGGGCGCGCGCGAGGTAATCGCCAAATTGGCGGAGCGGGGCCTGCGCCAATGTTGCGTCTCCAATTCCGGGCGCACGATTGTCGACGCCAATCTGGATGTCATCGGGGTTGGCGAGGCGATTGAGTTCTCCATCAGCCTTGACGACGTAAAGGCGGGCAAGCCATCGCCAGAACCTTATCTTCAGGCCGCGCGCAGGTTATCTTTGGCGCCGCGGGAGCTTATGGCGGTGGAAGACAGCGCCACGGGGCTGGAGTCGGCCCGCTTAGGCGGTTTGCGCAGCTGCGCTTTCGGTTTGAAAGCCACCGGCGCCGATCACCTGATCGACCGCTTGGAGGAACTTTTAAAGATAGTCGATTGAAAAAGATCGACTGTTTTGGTCCGCGCCATTTCAGACGTGATCTTTTATTGCAATCAAACTGTGTGATATTTGGGTGGCGATGTAATTCGCGCCGAATAAATATAATATCCCTATAGCCAGAAATATTATAATAAGTGGCGTTATTTTATTCATTTTACTAAAAAATCTCATAGACCATCCTCCTGCAACCGCAATAAAAACGCATATATTAGCTTCAACGCGGTGAAATTGAGTTTGTTCCAAGTCGGTTTTTGATTATTATTCGACCTTAAATCTATGATTTGATCGTGCTGCGGCTATAGAAATCGCCTTCCAAGCAGGTTCAGCGAAGAGATTATCGTAAAATGTTTTTTGTTCTTGGCGGCGCATATTAAGTGTAAGTATCGCATAGTCAGTTTTGCGACTTAGAGGAACGCTTTATGTTTGTCGCCAAATTACTTCGGATGCTGGGGAACCCCGCGGATGAACCTTGTGAGCACCTCTCTGATCTGGCGGTCGTGGAAAGGGGCGATACGAAAGCGCAGACGCCGTGCGCCGCGCAGGAGATAAGGCTTACGGTTCAGGATCTCGATGCATTCGTAGTCAAAAGCGACGCCCTTGGCGGCCCCGGCGCTCCGGCCTGCAAAGCATATTGGGAGAAGATCGGTTTCGCGCCGGCCACGAAGATTGACGTGAGCCTCGACCCTTTTGGCGATGAATATTGCGCCCAGCAACTGGCGCTTTATCGGGAGGTTTCCGGACGGGAGTTTGATCAGGCGCAAAATGAGCTCATGGCGCTGGACGTAGCGGCGCATGCGCGCTCGGCCAATCCCTATGATCATCCTGAACCGCGAGTTTTGGCCGGGCAGATGGAGATGCTTGCATGCGCCTTCGCTGAAATTGATTATCCACCCAACGCCAAGGTGTTGGATATGGGGTGCGGCTGGGGTCTCTCTTGCGAATTTATCGCGTATCTTGGATATGACGTCACGGCGGTGGACATTAATCCCGACTTTGTGGAACTGGTGTCGCGCCGCGCTCGGGAGCGCGGGTTGAAGATTGAGGCCAAACTCTCTTCATTCGATGCTTTTCAAAGCGACAAGGTCTTTGACTGCGTCTTTTTCTATGAATGCCTGCATCATTCTTATCGCCCGTGGAAAATGCTTAGGGCTTTGTCGAAGAATTTAAGCGTCGAGGGATGTTTCTTGCTGGCGGGAGAGCCGATCCACGAAGAATGGTGGCCTGACTGGGGTCTGCGTCTTGATCCCTTGTCGCTTTATTGCATACGCAAATATGGCTGGTTTGAAACCGGCTGGTCGGAGCGCTTTCTTCTGCAGATGTTCGCGCGCATCGGCTTCAAGGCCGAAGTGCGACCAAGCACCACCCACATTCCCTCTCTTACGGTGGTGGCGCGCCGGGATGATCTTATGGACGTAGAGAGTTTGCTCCGCATCGCCCAGATTCCCGGAGCGGTTCGGGATGGTTCGGCGCTGGTTTTTCATGAGGACATAGAAATTACGCTCACTTTCGCGCCCGAGAACGATGTCTTGGTTCTCGATACGCTCAACCATCGACAAAAGCCGCTGGCGGTGGTGGTTCGCGGCGAAGGCGGTCGCCGCCAGGAGCTGAGTCTAAGGCCTGGACGCAATAGCCTGCGTTTGGAAAAGGCGTATGGGGCGTTGGTCGCAGGGGGGACGGATCAGAACCAGCGAGTGTTTCGGATCGAGCCGGAGTTCTGGTCTCCAGCGCAGGAATTTGGATCTGCCGACGACCGCCGGTTAAGTTTTCATATCGCCGGCGGGGTGTGTCTGTAGGCGTTCACGCCCCATAGTAGCCGAGTTGACGGGACAGGTTGCCGGCCGTTCGCCGCATGGTTGCGCCAAGCTTGGTAATGGCGTCATTAGTGGCTTCGCTTCGCAGAAGACTTGCGGCGACGCCCGCCACCGCCTTGCCGGAATGATCACGCACAGCCGCTCCAACGCAAACCATGCCTTCGCGAATCTGGCCGTCGTCGATGGAGAAGTCGCGCTCCCTCGTCGCCCGCAGCTCTTCGCGTAGCGCGGCTAAGCTCGCCACGCTGCGCGGCGTCATCGCTTGGGGAAATGCATGAGCGTACATGCGCTCCAACTCATCTTCCGGGATTTCCGACAACAGCATTTTGCCCGTGGCGGTGAAGGGCGCCGGCAGGCGCATGCCGATGCGGAATGTGTGTCCAAGTGGTTGATCCGAATTGCGGCAACCAATGTAAACTACTTCGGCTCCATCCAGAACCGTCAAGGTTAGCGTGTAACTGGCAAGGGCCGTGTCCTTGGCGAAATAATCACGAAACGCTGTGAGAACATCCATGTCCGACAGAAAACTGTCGGCCCAACGCAGGGGATGCGGCCCGAGGCGGAATACGCCATTGGGATGTCGCACGAGAAGATTGAGCTCCAGCATCACGTTCAACAACCCATGCGCCGTGCTCTTGGGCAATTTGAGCATATGCGTAATTTCCGCCGCCGTCAGCGGCGAGGGGGAGGCGGCGATCAAATCAAGAATAAGAACCGTTCGTCGCAAGGCGGGAACGGAGCTCTGCGTAGGAGTCGTCATGCAACTTTCCTTGTCGAAAGGGGGATCCGCCTTGACATTTTTCAGTTTTTTTCCTTACGTAGTTCAGTTAATTGATTCTAGTTCATTATATTGAACTTTATAAGAGGAGGAGCAATTGGTCAATCTGAAAAATCAGGCGCTGCTGCGCGGCAAATGCCTTGTCGACGGCGCGTGGATCGAGGCGGCGAGCGGGGCGGTGATCGAGGTGACCAACCCGGCGAATGATTCGGTCATCGCCGCTGTTCCCTCCCTCTCTGGAGCTGAAGCTCAAAAAGCGATTGCGGCGGCGGATAAGGCCTTCACCCACTGGAGCCGCGTTGCAGCTAAAGACCGGACGGCGATCTTACGTAAGTGGTTCGATTTGATTGTCGAAAATGCCGACGACCTAGGCGCGCTGATGACCGCCGAACAGGGGAAACCCCTAGCGGAAGCCAAGGGAGAGGCGCTTTATGCGGCCTCCTTCGTTGAGTGGTTCGCGGAAGAGGCCAAGCGCGTTTACGGCGACACCATTCCAGCGCCGACGAGCGACAAACGCATCGTGGTGATGAAACAGCCCGTCGGGGTCTGCGCGGCGATCACGCCTTGGAACTTTCCAGCGGCCATGATCACTCGCAAGGCGGCGCCTGCTCTGGCCGCCGGTTGCGTCATGGTGGTGAAGCCGGCCGAGCAAACCCCGCTAACGGCGCTGGCGCTCGGAGTTCTTGCTGAAGAAGCGGGCGTTCCTGCTGGCGTTTTTCAGGTGGTGACGGGCGACGCGCGGGAAATAGGCGCGGAGCTGACGGGAAGCGAGACAATTCGCAAGTTGTCTTTCACCGGCTCCACCGAGGTTGGCCGCATCCTGATGGCGCAGTCGGCGCCGACGATCAAAAAGCTCTCGCTCGAATTGGGCGGCAATGCGCCGTTCATCGTCTTTGACGACGCGGATCTCGACGCGGCGGTGGAAGGAGCCATCGTGTCAAAATATCGCAACGCGGGTCAGACCTGCGTCTGCTCAAACCGCATTTACGTGCAGTCTGGCGTCTATGAGGCTTTCAGCGAAAAGCTGGCGGCAAGGGTGAAGGAGTTGCCGGTGGGCGCGGGCGCCGAGCCGGGCGTTTTGATCGGGCCGTTGATCGACGCCGACGCCGTCGCCAAAGTGGAAGACCATATAAGCGACGCCCTTGGCAAGGGCGCCAAGATATTGACCGGCGGCGCCCGTCACAGCCTTGGCGGCACGTTCTTCGAACCAACCGTTCTGACGGGCGCCACCCAGAGCATGAAGATCGCGCGCGAGGAAACTTTTGGACCGGTAGCGCCGTTGTTTCGTTTTGAGAGCGAGGAAGAAGCGGTGGCCATGGCCAATGACACCGAGTTCGGGCTCGCCGCTTATTTCTACACGGAAAACATCCGCCGGACATGGCGTGTGGCCGAAGCGCTGGAATACGGAATGGTGGGTCACAACACCGGTTTGATTTCCAATGAGGTGGCGCCTTTCGGCGGCGTGAAACAATCCGGACTGGGCCGGGAGGGGTCCCACTACGGCATCGATGAATATTTGGAAATAAAATATCTGTGCTCGGCCATCGCATAGGCGAGCGGGCGCAAAGGAGGACGTAAATGACAATGAATCCATTTGAATTTCGCACTGTGGCGGCCATGGAGATGGCTTGGGGCGGGGCGCAGCGCCTCGGTGAGATCGTCAAGGCGCGCTTTCCGGCGAAGCATGTGCTGTTGGTGACCGACGCAGGGTTGGTGAAGGTGGGCCTGATCGCGCCGATCGTCGATAATTTGAAGGCTGCGGGTCTGGCGGTCAGCATCTTCGATAAAGTGGTGGCTGATCCGCCGGAGCATGTGGTGCATGAATGCGTGGAAGACGCGCGCAAGGCGGGAGTTGATATGGTCGTGGGGTTGGGCGGCGGCTCTTCTCTCGACATCGCCAAACTGGTGGCGGTTTTGCTGAAGTCAGATCAACCTTTGGCTGAAATGTACGGCATAGGAAATGTAAAAGGCGAACGCTTGCCGTTGGCCCTTGTGCCCACTACTGCCGGAACCGGCTCCGAAGTGACCAATATCTCTATCATTACGACTGGTGAAACCACCAAAATGGGAGTGGTCTCGCCGCAACTTTATGCCGACTATGTGTTGTTGGACGGACAAACCACCGTCGGTTTGCCTCAGGTTCACACCGCCGCCACCGGCATTGACGCCATGGTGCACGCCATCGAGGCCTACACCAGCCAGCACAAGAAAAATCCATTGTCCGACGCGCTGGCGCGCGAGGCGCTGCGTCTTCTTGGCGCCAATCTGGTCGCCGTGTGTGAAGACGGCTCCAACCGCGCCGCCCGGGAAGGCATGCTTTTGGGCGCCACGCTCGCCGGCCAAGCCTTCTCCAATTCGCCAGTGGCCGCCGTTCATGCGCTCGCCTATCCATTGGGCGGACACTATCATGTGCCGCATGGCCTCTCCAACGCCTTGATGTTGGGGCCAGTCCTGCGTTTCAACGCCGCCGCCGCCGCCCCGCTTTACGCCGAGCTCGCCGATGTTCTCGGCGTTGAAGGCGATGGGGACGCCGTCGCCCGCTCTAGCGCTTTCGTGGCGCATATGGAGAAACTTATGGATGAAAGCGGCGCGCCGCGGCGCCTGCGCGATGTGGGCGTGAGCGAGGATAGTCTCGCCATGCTCGCCAGCGACGCGATGAAGCAGACCCGTCTGCTCGTCAATAACCCTGTTGAAGTTCGCGAAGAAGACGCGCTCGCCCTCTACCGCGAAGCCTTCTGATCTCGCCGCTCACAACGCATCAAAACCATCACAATCCAAGGGAGGATCCACGTGATCAACGATATTAGACTTTATATGCTCCAGTCAGGCGTCTTGAAATGCAAGGTGCACAACATCAAGATGAACCAAGGGGATGGCGCGGATTATGAAATTCCGGTTCCTTTCTTTCTGCTCACCCATCCAGATGGCCATACGATAATCGATGGCGGCAACGCCATTGAAGTGGCCACCGATCCGCGGGGCCATTGGGGCGACATCTGCGATGTTTACATGCCTGTTCTGGACAAGGATCAGGGCTGCGTCGACCAGATCAAGGCGTTGGGAATTGATCCCGCCGACGTGAAATATGTTTTGCAGTCGCATCTTCATCTTGATCACACCGGCGCGATCGGTCGGTTCCCGAACGCCACGCATATCGTGCAGCGCTGCGAGTATGAATACGCTTTCACGCCGGACTGGTTCGCAGGCGGGGGATATATCCGCAAGGACTTTGACAAGCCAGGACTGAAGTGGCAGTTCCTCAACGGGACTGAAGACGATATGTACGACATCTATGGCGACGGCGTGTTGACCACGGTCTTCACGCCCGGTCACGCTCCAGGACATCAATCCTTCCTCGTGCGCCTGCCGAACGCCAGCCAACCGATCCTCCTGACGATTGATGCGGCCTATACGGTTGATCACTGGGAGGAAAAGGCGCTTCCCGGCTTCCTCGCCTCCACCGTTGATACGGTGCGCTCAGTCCAAAAACTGCGCACTCTTGCGGAAAAGACCAACGCATTGGTCGTGACGGGTCATGATCCGGACGCTTGGAAGAACTTCAAAAAGGCGCCGGATTTCTACTCCTGAGCCGAAGTGGGCGGATCTGAAAATCGGATCTGCACTCTCCAGTCTTCAGCTTGAATGAGAGACTGAAGGATAAATTATCCCGCCCCCCTTGGATCGCAGAACCGAGGGGGGCGGTGAGTATTGCGAAAATTCCAATCATGGGGCGCTCAACGCCAGACACCTGCAGGGCCCGGCGCGAATACGAAAAACGGCTTGCTTCGGGTCAACCGAACACTCGGCCCAACCATTGAGAGCGCTCGCAGCGATTTCATGGCGATGAAAAAATCAGGCCATTCTGGAAGATCGCCGAACTTGAACCATTCTCCGAATGAACGCGAGAATGAATATTCCGGTCAAGATTAAAATGATCGTCGGGGCCGGCGCGCTATCGATGTGAAAGCTAAGATAGATCCCGGCCAGCATCGACGTCATGCAGGCTATTACGGCGACGACCAGCATTCGCGCGAAGCTTCGAACAAGCAGGAAAGCAATAGCTCCAGGGGCGATTAGCAAACCTACGGCCAAAATCAAGCCGCTCGCCGAAAGAGTTGCGACAATAGTCAGCGACAAGATGGCCAACAGGCCGTAATGCAGCAATCCGACCGGAAGTCCGGAAACCCGCGCCTGCGCCGGGTCGAATGCGTGCAGCATAAAATCTTTCCACTTGAGCAACAGCACTGTGACGACCACCGCCGAAATGATTCCGGCCGTCCACAGATCATGAACGCCAACACCCAGCATGTTGCCAAACAGGATGTGATCGAGGTGCACGTTGGTTCGGACCGATATATACATGACTATGCCCAGCCCAAACATGCCGGAAAACACAACCCCCATTACTGTGTCCTGCTTGATCCGACTGTTGTCGGACAGGTAACCAGTTGCGACCGCCGTCAACATGCCCGCCCCGAAAGCCCCGATGATCAGGGGAACGCCGGCGATATAGGCCAGAACGATGCCCGGCAATACTGCGTGGCTGACAGCGTCGCCCATCAAGGCCCATCCCTTGAGCACGAGAAAGCATGACAGAAGCGCTGTTGGAACGGAGACAATCACAGCGATCCAGAAGGCGTTTTGCATGAAACCGAACTGGAACGGCGACAGAAGGGTTTCCATCATAGCTCCGCCTCCGTTTTCAAGGCTTCCGCGGTCTTGCGTTTGGCCGCCAAAAGCCCGTGTTTCGGCGCCAAGATGAATGTTGTAAGGAAAATAGCGGTTTGAAATACGACAATCACACCGCCGGTCGCGCCATCAAGGAAATAGCTGATGTAGGCGCCCATGAAACTCGTGCCCGCTCCGATGACGACGGAGGTTGCGATCAATCTCGGGAAACGATCACAGAGCAAATAGGCGGTCGCGCCGGGCGTCACCACCATGGCGATTACAAGGAAAGCGCCCACGGTCTGCATCGCGGCGACGACGCTGGCTGACAACAGCATGAAAAACACTGCCTTCAAAAGACCGGGACGCAACCCGATGGATCTCGCATGACTTTCATCGAAAAACACCACCATCAGGTCTTTCCACTTCAACAGCAGAATCGCGAGTGAGACAAACCCGATGATCGCCAACTGAAGCGTATCTTCGGGCGTGATCGCCAGAATGTTGCCCATGGTGATTGTTTGGATCGACACAGACATGGGGTTCACCGACGCCATGAACAGGCCGAGTCCGAAGAAAGAAGTGAAGATGACGCCAATGATCACGTCGACCTTCAGTCCCGAGCGATCCGAGAGAAACAGCATGGCCGCCGCCGCAAGGCCGCCCGAAATAAAAGCGCCGAGAGCGAACGGAAGGCCCAGGATATACGCTCCCGCCACCCCCGGCACGACCGAATGTGAAAGCGCGTCGCCGATCAACGACCAGCCCTTGAGCATGAGATAGGAGGACAGAAAAGCGCAAACCCCGCCAACAAGGGCCGACACCCACATGGCGTTGGTCATGTAACCATAGGTGAATGGTTCAAGGAGAGTGGTCATTTCTGCCCCTCCGTAACCTTGACCTTATCGCCATATTTGACGAAAGGCCGTTCGTCGTCAGTGAGAATCGTCAGTTTGCGGGCGTCGTCGTCGTCGTGCAGGTCAGCTCCGCCAAGGGTGAAGTGGCGCAGAACGCCGCCGAAAGCGGCTTCGAGGTTCTTGCGCGTGAATGTCGTTTCGGTCAAGCCATGGGCCAGAACCGTGCCCTTCACAAGAACGGTCCGGTCGCAAAATTCGGGTACAGATCCCAGATTGTGAGTCGAAACCAGCATCACCCGGCCCTCGTCCCGCAGGTCACGCAAAAGGGTGATGATTTGCTCCTCGGTTTTCACGTCGACTCCTGTGAAAGGCTCGTCCAACAGAATGACCTGACCGTCCTGCGCCAAAGCCCGCGCAAGGAAAACGCGTTTTTTCTGCCCACCGGATAATTCGCCGATTTGCCGATGGCGATAGCTCTGCATGTTCACGCGGTCGAGCGCCGAATCCACGGCGTCCCGGTCAGCCTGAGCGGGACGCCGCAGAAATCCCATATGACCATAACGGCCCATCATCACCACGTCTTCGACCAACACGGGAAATGACCAGTCCACCTCCTCGGATTGCGGAACATAAGACACGAGATTCTGCTTCAAGGCGTTTCTTACATCAAGGCCAAGAAGCTGGATCTCGCCTTTGGCCACGGGGATGAAACCCATGATCGCCTTGAACAGGGTCGATTTACCTGCGCCGTTCACCCCAACGAGAGCGGTGATGGTTCCCTGCGGAATCTCGAAGGTCGCATTACGCAGAGCCGTGTGACCGTTTCGATAGGTGACGGTGACGTCGCGCGCCCGGATGCCGGCGTCGATGTCGCTGGACCGTTCAGATCGTGTCATTTGTTTTCATCTTTCATTATAAACTTTCCACACGAAGGCTCTACGCCCAGAACAGCATAAGGTCTCCCGGACGGAAATGCGTCTGGGAGACTTCATAACTGACGGCGAAAATCAATTCGTGCCAGTGCTCAGCCCATCCGCGACCGTCTGCGAGGTCACCTTCAGAAGATCAAGATACGTTGGAACCGGGCCGTCTGGCTCCGACAGGCTGTCCACGTAAAGCACGCCGCCGTAATGTGAGCCGGTTTCCCGTGCGACCTGTTCGGCGGGCGCCGTGTTGACGGTGCTTTCGCAGAAGACTACGGGAATGTCGTTATCTCGCACGCCGTCGATAACTGCACGCACCTGTTGAGGCGTGCCCATCCGATCAGCGTTCATCGGCCAGAGGTAAAGCTCCTTCATTCCAAAATCACGCGCCAGATAGCTGAATGCCCCTTCACACGTCACCAACCAGCGCTGCGCTTCGGGAATGGTGGAAATTTTCTCGCGCAGTGGTTCGAGCGTGGCGCGCAACTCGTTTTTGTAGGCCGCCGCGTTCGCAACATAGGTCGCGGCGTTTTCGGGATCATGCTCGGCGAAGGCTTCGAGGATGTTGTCGATATACACAAGCGCATTGTCGAGGCCCATCCATGCGTGGGGGTTCGGCTTGCCTTCATAAGCGCCGGCGGCAATTGGAATCGGGTCAATTCCGTCGGTCAGCGTCGCCGAGGGCACGTCGCTGAGATTGGTCAGGAATTGTTCGAACCATAACTCCAAATTCATTCCATTCCAAAGAATCAGATCAGCGTCCTGCGCGCGTACGATATCCTGCGGCGTGGGTTCATAGCCGTGAACCTCCGCGCCCGGTTTGGTGATCGACACCACATCCGCCGCATCGCCCGCCACGTGCTGGGCCATGTCGGCCAGCACTGTAAAGGTTGTCACGACTTTCATCCGGCCCTCATCAGCGAAGGCGGCGCTCGCCATCAGCGTGGTTGCCGCCACGGCCCCCATCAGGCGCGTCATCGTCAAAGTCATGAAAATTCCTTTCTTGATTTTCTAACCCGATCATCTTTTCACCACCCGCTGGTCAGCGCGTTAATTGCGAGTGAGACGCAATATGAATAACTGACGCCACAAATATTGCAACTGCAAATCACTCGCAAAAGCACTTTACGCATATTTAGAGCTTCGTCATTCTCTTTTACGACTGATTCATAACAAAAAAGCGCTCACCAATGACGTTACCCCGTAACACCCGCTTTCAACCCGGAGAAGGGCGCAGGGTTTTGATAGACGCCGGGGCGTGGGCTCGCCCGCAGCGCATGCGCTCATGGTCATTCTGTTTTGCCAACCGCCGCGATCTGTCACGGCTGAAGAATGATTTGACGTGAGGCGCAACGGGTGCGCGCCCATAGACCTATGGCATTTGCTCATGGCGCCCATGGCGCGCATTGGAAGGCGGGAATAACCACGCCCCCAGCAATTACACGTTTTCGGCGCCCCCGCGCTCGGCCGGCTTACCACCACGGGCAGGGACGGACTATCCTGACGATTACCGCAACGAGAAGGCAGATTCGACGCTTAATCATATGATGACGTCAAAATCGACCACCGCCAAGCAGGGAAAAGGCGACGATCATCTGGCGGCGGCGGGATTGCGCATAACCCGCCCACGCAGGGCCATTGCCGAAATTCTGTTCGCAAACAGCGATCGGCGCTTCGACGCGAATAAGGTCGCGGGAGGCGAGGGAACGCCTTTCGTTGGCGGAGATTTATAATACGCTCAACGATTTCGTCGTCCATGGGCCCATTCGGCGGCTAGCGACGGCTGAAAGCCCGGCTCAATTCAACACGAGCACGGGCGATCACCATCATTTCCATGTAGAAGCCGACAATCGAGTGATTGACTTCACCCCCTCCCGGCTTCTCCCCTTAATTGGCGCGGACTGATCGAATGATTTCGGCGATGTCTACATACCCGCGCGCTTCAGCATGTTGAAGCGGGGTGACGCCATCCTGATCGGGAATGTCAGTATCGGCGCCGGCATTGACCAACGCGCGCACGGTCGCGACGTGATCAGGGCCGCCGTCACCCAGGACCACGGCCTCCATCAACGCAGTCCAGCCCAGATTGTTGACGAGGTCGAGCGGCGCTCCGCCTGTGATCAATAGGCTGACGACCTCGTGGTGACCTAGATGAGCCGCCGCGATCAGGGCGCTGCCGTCGTAGACGCTAGTGATCAGATCGGGACGGTTTCCCAGCTCCATCGCAAGTGACGTCATTTCAAGATCGTTCGCGACTGCGGCGATGGTCAACACATCGTAAACACGGTTCTCAAGCGCGTTCATGTCGGCGCCCGCTTCGGCCAGCGCCCGCAGGGCGCCGTCATTAGAGGCGAACGCAGCGACATGAGCAGGGGTGCGACCGGAAGCGTCGCGCGCGTTCAAATCTGCGCCTGTCGCTGCGAGCCGCCGAATGCCATTGACGTCACCAAGGTGCGCGGCCTGATGCAATCCCTCATATCGCGCGATCTCGGATGCGGAGGGCGCGGTCTGGGCGTGCGCCGCTGTGGTGAGGACAATCGCCAGTAGTGCAAGGATGCGCTTCATTTCGGATCTCCCGTGAGGCGCGGCCTACCTTGGCAGGCTGCGCCTTTTCTGCAATTCCTATTCCGCACCGATGGCGTCGAGACCGGCGCGAGCGCAGGTTGCGTCAATGTCACCCGACGGCGCGCCACCGACGCCGATACCACCGACCAAAGCGCCCCCGATCTTGATCGGCAGACCACCCGCCTGGATCACCAGTCTCGTGTCCATGTCACGCAGGCCGTCATTGGCGGGATTTTCGCCAATGAAACCAGCAAGGCCGCCGGTATCACGACCGAGGCTGGCTGAGGTGAAGGCTTTACCGGTGCTGCTGCCTACGGTATGCGGCCCGGCGTTGTCCGCACGTAAAAGGACGGATGTCACGCCGCTACGCGCGACGATGGCGACGCTGACGTTATAGCCTTCGGCCGAGCAGGCGTCGACGGCGGCCTGCGCCGCAGTAGACGCCATGGCGAGGGGTAGATATGGCGCTGTCGGTAAGTCCTGCGCCGTCGCTGCGACGGGGGCCAACAGGGCGGCGGGGAGGGTGAGCGTACGGATGATGCTGTTCTCCAATATTTCTGATGAACCCTGCTTACCAACAACGGGGCATTTCGGAAATTCGTAGAGCTTGCAGCATTATGGGTAATTCTACGGAGTGTCCTGACCTTGCAGCCATAGCCGGGTAAGTTCCGCCGCCGATGTAGTTCCAACCTTGGAGCCGATGCCGGCGCGGTGGCTGTCCACCGTGCGGGGCGAAAGGTTCAGCGTTCCCGCGATCTGCCGTGTCGTCAGACCCTTTGCGATCATCTCCAACACTTCGGCCTCCCGATCCGTGAGCTGTGCAAGTAGATGCCGCGACTCGTCGCCTTCAGAGGCTTTTTGCAAGCGCCTGTCCAGTTCTACATGCCCCTTCTGGATCGCGTCGATGAGATCCTGTTCGTCAATAGGTTTGCTCAGGAAGTCGATTGCCCCATTGCGGAACGCGCGCCTGCAAGCCTCGATATCACCATGGCCGCTAATTATGATTGTGGGCCAATCCACACCCTGATCGTTCAATTGCTCTTGCAGCTTGAGGCCCGAGACCATCGGCATCCGAATGTCGAGGATCAGGCATCCGGACGCAAGGTTGGCGAGAGCCCCCAGAAACGCCTGTGGCGACGCAAAACCATGAACATCAATCCCAACGGTCTGCAAAAGCAAGGACAGCGCGTTCCGCACGGCGTCGTCATCATCGACCAGATAAACAGGGTGGCTCATTCCAAAATGTCCTTCGATTTGGAACCCGTCTCGGGCAAACTTAGCGCGAACACCGTTTCGCCCCGACTTTCGACCAAAGATAGGGTTCCCTTCATGCGTTCCGCAAGTCGCTGGCACAGGGCGAGGCCCAGCCCGGTGCCATCCGTTTTACCGGTGACGAAAGGCTCATAAATGCGCGTTTTAATGGCGGCTGGCACACCCGGACCGCTATCCGCCACCTTGATCACGATTTGATCACCAACTCGCCCCGTAGCGATCGTTACTCTGCGCGGCGCACTTTCCGATACAGCTTCCATCGCATTGCGTGCTAGGTTGAAGACGATTTGTTCCAGCTCGACCTGATCCGCCCGGACAGTCATGGACTGCGGGCCAAGCTCGGTCGCAAGATTAATGCCCGCCCGTTCCGCGTCGGGCCGCAGAAGAAGCGCCACCCCCTCGACCGCATCGTTCACCGATATAATCCCGGCGGTCTCGGTTTGAGGTCGCGTCCAATTACGAAGCCTATCGAGGATGGCGGAGGCCCTTTTTGCCTGTCCGGCAATGTTCGTGAGAACCGGTTCCAGTTCCTTTGTTTCACTCCTGATGGCGATATGCCGCCCGGCCTGCGCCTGACTAAGGATCGCGGTTAGCGGTTGTGTCAGCTCATGAGCCATGCCACTGGCCATCTCGCCCATAACATTGATCCGTGAGGCATGGGCGATCCGTGCGTCCTGCGCGCTCAAACGCGCCTGCGTTTCAGTCTGACGCGTGCGCATAAACTGCCGCGTTCCAAACACGGCGATGAGATATAAAAATGTCGTCACAGCCGCCGCTATCAGTACACGTCTCGCTGGAATAAGGTCCGCCAAATCGGGTGAAATTCCCGCCTCGAACATGAGAGGCTGTGAGGCGCTGCCAAGCGTTTTCTGAAATTGTCGATCCTTGGAATGTTCATCACCCAGTAGAACAGAACCGTCAGGAAGACGAAGTGTTTTCGAGACAGATGGCCGCGCCCAAAAAGCGCTATCCGACGCCAGTAATTCTTCTGCGGAGATCTGTAGCGAAAGAGCGAAGCGAGGATTGTCAGTATTCGGACTCCGCTTGACGATCAGGTAACGCTCCCGCTCGTCAGGAGACGGTTCAAGCATGAGCTGGCCATTTGAGGCGCGGGCGGCGCTTTGAATGAGCGCGACCATATTATTGGGCAAGCCACTTCGACTGGATAGATAACCAGCCTCACCGTTCAATGATACGAGATCGACGGCTTCAATCCGCGGATAAAACCGCATGATGGTTGCAACAACATCCCGAAACAAGTCCTGACGTCCATCCTCAGTGGCGACCGCAAGCGCGGACAACGACGTAAGGTGCGCATCGTGCTGATCCGCGCGCTGCGATGCAAGACGGTGTAGAGTGCGGGCCTCGATCTGAAGCTCCTCCAGCAGTCTTTGCCGTTCGATCAAGGCAGAAGCCGCAATGACGAGGGCGAGGCAAATCACCCAGCCGAAGAGGAATCGACGGTTTGTTCTGAGCGCCCAAGGCTTTGGAAAAGTTGCGTTCATTCTGTCGACTGTAAATGTTTCTGCTTATTCTGGAAGGGTTCCGTTGCATTAATTTACAGTAGACTTGATAATGGCGGCGCAATTAAAGATTAAGTTATAGCATGTAGCGCCCACCGTTCTGACGCCACAACCTGTAACCTGCCTTTGACGCATTAGACGCCGCCGGGTGGGGGCGTCTAATGCGTCAGTTTAGATCGCTTTACGAGATGCAGAGCGTCAAAAACCTTCTCAAGATCGAATAGGCGAGCCTCGTATGCGATAATCACTAAAATTTTATAGCGCCATTACCGCCTGATATTGTAGCTTCTTGATCTGATGGAAACACATTTATTTGCGTGATCACTGTGATACGATCCTCAGATGGTTCAATGATGTATGCTTCAATTTCCCAATTCTGTGTCCAAGTTTCGCGGGTGAAATACATTTGAACGTCACTTTCGGGATGTTGGCGAATACGTCCCCAAACCAGCATGTTTCCACGATATTGGTCAAAGATAATCGCGCTTTTGTTATCTGAAGGCGTTCCATATTTTTCGGTCAGCTTTGCAATTATCTGCTCTCGGGTGACGCCTGAAGCACTTTGTGCAAATGTAATGCGTTTGACTGATTCCGGTTTTTCTTCATCAGTGGCGTCACTGCCTACGAAATCGACAAAACCGCATTTAACGCCAAGATTTTTTGGAGACATGCAGTCAAATTTTGATCCAAAAATTGAATATTCACCACCATCGCCAAATTCTAATGATCCGTCCCATCCACCTTTAATTTGTTTCAGTTTAAAGCTTTGATTATCAGAACTTAAAAAGAGATCAGGTAGATATGGGAGTTCTTGAGAAAATTGCTGTTTGAGAATTTTTCCACCGTCTGCGCCTGTCCGTGATGCTTTACCAGAATCTTTAAAGCTAAACATCGCAAAACCGCTGTTTACAGCCCAATCAATAACTTGGCTGTATGTCATATCGTGCGACAAACCGAGGATGTTTAATTTATCAGGAGTCAAAATTGATTCAGGCTCAAGTCCTGCAACCATGATTTCTCGATATTGATCTTCTGGCAAATTTATAGTGCCAAGATGTTTTTTTGTTTTTGCAGAAAAGATATCCAAACCTATTACTTGCGCACGAATTTTACGCCCTTGAGCGGCGTCAACGGCAAAAGGTCGGGTTCTGATGTCTAAAGCAACGTTTCTTCCATACCCAAGTTGTTCAACGACAAGTCTTGCGTTGCCGGTGGAAACTTTCCAAAGATGGAAATAGTCGGGGTTTTCAAAAATATACTGAACAGTGCCGTATTTAAAATATGTTCCTGGACTTAATGCCGAGACATAGAAACCACCACGATCACTATCATATTCTGATAATTTGCCGTGAGCGCGAATGCGCAGGACATCGACATCTTTCATGAGTTCAAAATCACGGCGCATGTTGTTTTCAACCTGCCGCGCCACATTCGGGCGGTTAAACTCATCAGCACGCCGAACTTCGTAGGTTTTTTTAGCTTCACTTCGGAAATCAGGAGGATCAGACGCTAAATATCGATACATTAAATCAATTTGCGTATCGTCAGGATTGAATATTTCTCGCGCTTGAACAGAAAAAGTGAGGGTAGTTGAAATGAATACAGAAATTAAGCGAAGAAGCATCTTAACCGAACCCGTGCATCAGTATTAGACTGTAAAATTTCAATATCTGTTAACACGCAAGAAACCATCGCCACAAGATCAATTATTTAACAATTAGAATATTATAAAAATATAGGTCCGTTGCATTAATTTCCAGTCGACTTGATAATGGCGGCGCAATTAAAGATTAAGTTATAGCATGTAGCGCCCACAATCCGTTCAAGCACGATTGCCGGTAGTCTCAATATCCACTTTCCTAACGCTACGTCCACAACTTGAGCCGAACCTGAGCGCGATCAGCCGTCAGGTAATTACGCCTGTGGCCCACAAACTTGACGATCTGAACCTCGGGCCGTGGGCGCGTCGTTTCGCCCCGTCATGTCTTTAATTAAAAAAGTTCCATAATCTTCATTATCCGCTTTAATAAACTCAAGTAGTTCACCTCCGACTTTGACCCCGACTTTGCAACAAGGAATTCCGGCTAAGGTTCATTCGGGTCGGAGTATTGAGTTTCCGCTATCGCGCGCCATCAAGAAACACTCATGGCCTGGGCCACGCAAACAGCCTCGTCTACTTCCAGTTCAGCTTCGCCGCGCAGCAATCCTTAGCCCTTCCAAGACCGCCGCGCCCTTATCCATACGCCGGACGGCGGCAGAGATCCGCAGCTCCATAGAGACGCGGAGCTCAAAGGCTCATTAAATATCGGCGATGGAGCAACGGAAGCTAAATTGAGCGCCGCCTCATCCCCTCATCTTCACGCAACGCTTCAAGTCTGGCGCAATACAAATCTGGACATTTGTAATTGCGAGCTCAATGCATACGAGAAAGTTTTGTCGAAAGCGCTTCTCTCGGCGCTTATCGCCCGTTCGCCTCTCGCCACGTTTGAAACTTATTCTTCGTTTCTGGGTCTGTCGGCGGATAAAGACCAAATGTGGAGGCGCCCTGCTGAACCTTTTCCATGACGAAGTCTTCAAAGACCGTCATTTCAACCGCTTCATCGGCCACCTCATCAGCCATATGAGCGGGAATGCAGACAACGCCTTCATTGTCTCCAACGATGATATCGCCGGGAAAAACCGATACGCCGCCGCAAGCGATGGGATCATTAATAGCCACCGCATGATGTTTGGTCAGATTGGTCGGAGCGCTTGGCCGGCTATGATAGGCGGGCATGGAGAGGGCGGCGATTTCAGGCGTATCGCGAAATCCCCCATCCGTGACCACGCCCCGGCAGCCAAGGGTCTGCAGCCGGGTCACGAGAATGCAGCCGGCGGAGGCGGCCGTGGCGTCCTGACGTGAGTCGATCATGAACACGGCTCCGGCCGGGCACTCTTCAACTCCTTTGCGCTGCGGGTTTTCCCGATTGGCGAAAGAGTCGAGAATGTCCAGATCTTCCCGTGATGGAATATAACGCAGGGTATAGGCGTAGCCGACCATATTCTTTCCCGGGTTCAGTCGCTGCGGGCCTTGAATGAAGACATTACGAAATCCGCGTTTGAACATGGCGGTGGTCAAGGTCGCCGTACTCACCTTCATGAGTTTTTCAAAAGTGGCCTGCTTTAGCTTCGTCATTTCTTTCGTTCTCCTGAAACGTCCCGGCCAAGGAGCGGCCGCCCGGTTTCTCTGCATTCTGATTTTCTAGCGGCGATATTTGTTAAATTTGTAATATACAAAAAAGAATTTGTAAATATTAGGAAGGGAAGAATTGCGCCGGCCCCGCATGGAAGAACCGCTAGCCCCATATATCCGCCAATTTATTTCCGTACGTCGGCGTTGTTGATTTGTAGAAAAATTTCGAGGGTCGCCAATTAGATGGCAATATTTGTATATTTTTGTATGGAAACCCTCAGTTGACATCGAAACGCTTTACTGGAACTCACTTTCCGGCCGCGCCTATTCTTTCTATGAATTTATTCTGGACATAATATCCAGAGACCCCTTCCCCATCATTAAGATATTGTTATATATTATTTTTTAGATAATTTCATTTGAAAATTTTTCTCAATTCTTGATACGCTCTAAGAAGAAAGAATAATTCTACGGCAGAAACGACGTCCGAAACCGTCTCGGAACACGCAAAATATACATGTAAAATTTGTAAAATTTCCTTGAATTTGACAGAGAATAAGTTCAATCATAGCGCTGCTATCTCGGAATTCAGGAGCGGGGTCGGGAGGAAGCCGCGTTCGATAAATGAGTGACAGGCGCAATTAAATTCGATGACGTAAATTCGCGACCGCTAGTCGGCGCGCAAGCGTTAAGCATGCGTCTCCCCGTCAAAATAGTCACACGCGCCGCCGCGCAGTTTTAACGCCGCGTAATTGAATGACGCTCATGACAATTTGGACGATTTGCAATCGCTGAATAAAATTATCAACACTGGAGAGAATGATGACCTTTCAAGATAAAGTCGCAATCGTAACCGGCGGCGGCCGCGACATTGGCCGAGCATGCGTGATGGAGCTGGCGGCTCAGGGCGCGCGGGTCGCCATCAATTACAACGCCAGCGCCGCAGGCGCCGAATCCGCCGTGGCCGAGATCAAAGCCGCCGGCGGCGACGCTTTCGCCCTGCAAGGCGACCTCACCAAAGAAGCCGACGCGAAAGCGCTGGTGGCCAAGACGGTGGAGACTTTCGGCAAAGTCGACACGCTTCTTCATGTCACCGGCGGCATTCTCGCCCGAGTTAAAATCGATGAAATGACCCTTGAGCACTGGAATGCGGTGATGGACGTCAACTTGACCTCCTTCGTGCTGATGGTGCGCGAATCCCTGCCGCATATGGCCGACGGCTCGACAATCGTCTCCATCGCCTCTCAGGCGGGCCGCGACGGCGGCGGTCCAGGCGCGGCCGCCTATGGCGCCTCCAAAGGCGCCCTCATGACGCTGACGCGCGGTCTAGCGAAAGAACTAGGCCCGAAAATTCGCGTGAACAGCCTGTGCCCCGGCATGATCGACACCGACTTCCACAACATCTTCACCAAGGACGAAGTGCGCAAGCACGTGGCCAGCATCACGCCGCTGAAGCGGGAGGGAACCTCTGAGGAAGTGGCCAAAGCCGCCGTGTTCCTCGCCTCCAAAGACGCTTCCTTCATCACCGGCGCCAATGTGGACATCAACGGCGGCACCTTGTTCTCCTGATCCTTAGAAACTGCAATTGATTATGGCGGCCTTTAAGGCCGCCATTTTTTTGCGTCGTTTAACGACGACCTTCACACGGAAGAATTTGAGAGCCGGCGCAAAATGGTCCGCGTAAAAATGGGCCGCCTTTTGGGCGGCCCATTCACCTATTTTTAGCTGGCGTCAAACGCTTTCATGTTGCCGCGTTCAGCGCCTAGCCCAAGAATGAGGGCAGCCAGAGCGAGAAAGCTGGAACATAGGTGATCAATATCAAGGCCAACAACAGCGCGAGATAGAATGGCCAAATGGTTTTCAACGCCGACTCGATGCGGATTTTGCCCACGGCGCAGCCCACGAAAAGGCAGGTTCCCACTGGCGGCGTGCAAAGACCAAGCCCAAGATTAACCAGCAACATGATGCCGAATTGCATGGGGTCCATGCCCAGATCCCGTGCAATGGGCAAGAAAATCGGCGTACAGATCAAGATCAAAGCCGCCATATCCATAATCATGCCCAGCATCAGCAGGATCAGATTGATCATCAGCAAGATTACATATTTGTTTTCAGAGATGCCGATCAGCAAATCGCCCAGTTTTTCCGGCACCTGATAAAGAGCCAGCAAATAAGCGAAGGAGCTGGCGAAGGCGATCAGGATCATCACCATGGCCGTGGTGCGCACCGCGGAGGTCACCGCGATGACAAATTGGCGCCGCGAAAGGCTCCGGTAGCAAACAGCGGTAAGAACTAGCGCGTAAATGGCGCCAAAAGCCCCGGATTCCGTTACGGTGAAAACGCCGGAAAGCACGCCGCCGACGATGATGACCGCCGTGATCAAACCCGGCACGGCCGACAACGCCGACATGCCCACGGCGCGCCATCCAGGAAAGCGCTCCGCCGGATAATTATGTTTCACAGCGATGAAATAGGCCGCCACCGCCAGACAAAGGCACATCAATATGCCGGGAATGACGCCAGCGAGAAAAAGCTTCGAGATTGAAATCCCGCCGCCCGCCGCCACGGCGAATATGATCATATTATGGCTGGGCGGAATGACGATGCCGGCGATGGACGAGGTGACGGTCACGTTCACGGCGTAATCGGGACGATAACCGCGCTCTTTCATCACCGGGATCAACAGGGAGCCCAGGGCGGAGATATCTGCGATGGCCGAACCGGATATTCCGCCAAACAGCATGGAGGAGAAAATATTGACCGAGGCGAGACCGCCGCGCACGTGGCCCACCAAGGTCTGGGCGAAGCGCACGAGGCGAATGGCGATACCCCCATGGAGCATGAGCTCGCCGGCGAAAATGAAAAACGGAATGGCCAGGAGTGAAAACACCGACACTCCGGAAACAGCCCGCTGAAAAGTGATCATGATCGGAAAACCTTCGTACCAGAAGGTCGCCAGCGCGGCGATTCCCATGGCGAAGGCCACAGGCATTCCAACGATCACGGATGCGGCGAAAACGCCGAGAAGGATAGTAAGGCCCATGCTAGTATTCTTCTTCCGGGTCTATGACGTGACGGGTGCTCCAGAACATGTCCGAGATCCGCAGCCCTGCGCGCAAACCGCAAAACGTCATGATCAGGCCCCCGCAAAGAACAGCGGAGAGAGTTCGGAAACTTTCTGGAATATTGAGCATCGGCAGCAAGGTGCTCCAGCCGAAGTTGAAAAGCTCGATACTTGCGACAAGCATGCACAGGCCGAAGAGGGCCAAAATGACGTCGATCACGAGCATGACCGCTTTTCGCGCCGGGGCGGGCAACATGTCGCGGAAAACCGTGACGCCCAAATGGGTCTGTTCATGCACGCCCACGCCCGCGCCCAGAAATGTGATGTAACAAATGAGCAAAAGCGCCAATTGCTCCACCCATGTGGGCGTGACGTTCAAAACGTAACGCCCAAAAACCAGCCACCCGAAGGTCGCCACCAACGTCACCAAAGCCAGCGACGCCGTTATAATGCATAAACGCGACAGTAAATCCTGCAAACGCGACAACCAGTGCCGGCTCGCCTCGTCTTCCGCCAAATGTTCCGCCAAATGTTCCGTATGGCTCACCATACCCCTCCTTCTCAAGCCCCGCGCCCCTCGGAACTTCCGAGAGACGCTTCTTTAGGCTCCTTCGATCAATTGGCTTTGAAAAGCTCAACCAAATCGGAAAGATTGGGGTTTTCTTCAAGGAATTCGGCGTAAACCGGCTCCATCGCCGCCTGAAACGCCGCTTTATCGGCGACGTCGTTCACTTTCACGCCAGCGTCGCGAACCGTTTTCATCGACGCAGCTTCCCGCTCTTGCCACAGCTTGCGCTGCAACTCGGTGCTATTACGCCCTGCGACGCGCACAATTTCCTGTTGTTCAGGCGTCAACTTATCCCATGTGCGTTTGGACATGCAAAGACACTCAGGAATGATCAGATGCTGCGACAAGGAATAATAAGGCGCCACCTCATAGTGATTGGTGGACTCATAAGACGGCGGGTTGTTCTCCGCCCCGTCGACGACGCCGGTTTTCAAGGATTGATAAACTTCGGCGAAAGCCATAGGCGTGGCGTTGCCGCCCATGGATTCAATCATGCCCACGAACAGATCGTTGTTCATCACGCGGACCTTCATGCCCTCCACGTCGGCGGGCGTTTCAATGGGCTTTTGCGAATTATAAAAGCTGCGCGCGCCGGCGTCGTAATAACCAAGCGCAATAATGCCTTTTTCCTCAAGCGCCTTGTTCAGCGCCTCGCCGGCCTTCCCGTCCATCAAACGATACATGTCCGGCACGGACTGGAAAATAAACGGCAATGAAACCACGTTGGCTTCAGGCACCACCTGCCCCATTGGCCCGAGGCTGAAAACGCCAAAATCAAGAGCGCCTAAACGCACCTGTTCGATGGCGTCAGGCTGCGAGCCAAGAACGCCGCCATGAAATGTCTTCGCTTTGATTTCACCGTCGGTTTTTTCCGAGATTTCATCGGCGAAAGCTTCCATGCCGTGCGAAACCGGATAATCCTCCACATGAATATTCCAGCCCCGCCAGTCCGCAGCGTGCGCCATTCCAGCCATTGCGACGCTCGAAATAGCCGTCAGCATGACGGCGGCAATCTTTTTTGTAATCCGACTTGACATATTTCCCTCCCAAAAGTTGGAGCGAAAGAGATAAATGAATTTACAAATAATTACAATACTAACATATAGTCTGATATATAATGACAAGATAGAGAGCTTAAATTACATATCTTATTGACTTTAAATAATTAAACTAATGATTGGTCAGACATTCAGATGCTCTGTTAGATATGAATAAGGAAATTTTTGTCAAAAAAACGTAACGTCATAGGATGAACGCCGGACATGCGTTCTTGCTAAAACGAAGACGCGCCAACCGGACTTTCACGTGCTCACCCGTCGCCGCCTGGGCCTGCGTTGACCGTGTGAAATTCTTCCGTTTCGATGACGTCTGGTTAAAACACCGATAGAAAATATCGCAGCGTGGAGTCTCACCGTGAAGAAAATCGGATTGATTGGTGGTTTGAGCTGGGTTTCGACGTCTGAATACTACAAACGTCTGAACGAAATTACGCAGACGCTTGCAGGGGGCGTGTCATCTGCCCGGATCGTTCTGGAGAGCGTAAACCGGCAGGACTACGTCTCTGCCGTCATCGACCGGGAAGACGAAGGCGCGGCCTGCCAGCAGATCATGGAATCCGCTCGTGCGCTGGAGGCGGCGGGCGCTGATTTCATCGTGATAACTTGCAATGACGTTCATCGTTTTATTCCTGAAATCGAACCACTTCTCACAATTCCTTTTCTGCACATTGCTTCAGTCACCGCGAACGCCATTGAGTCTAGAGGTTTAAAAAGCGTAGCGATCCTTGGCGTACGAAAAACTATGGAGGGCGATTTCTATTCAAGGATACTTGCAGAACACGGCATTGAGGCCGTGACGCCAAACGAAACTGAACGAGCCTTAATTCACGACAGCATATACAATGAACTAGTTCAAAACGATTTTCGCGACAGCACGCGCGCCGCTTATCAATCTATTATCAAGGCGCTGGGGATGAGAGGCGCAGATTGCGTTGCGCTGGCTTGCACCGAAATTCCGCTTCTTATCAGTCCCAAACAATCTCCCTTGCCCGCGTTTTCCACCACCGAACTTCACTGCAAAGCCGCCGTTAAGCTGGCCTTGTCAAAAACCTGATTAATCGGCGGAGAATGTTTGAGCTGAGCGCGTAGATCGCATCACCCGCCAAAAAATGTTGGTCATTGATGACTAACGCGACAATCTCGACTTGAAACGCTTGAGCGCTGACCATATGTTGCAATCGCAAGCGAGGACGACCTCCCCCATCCGGGACATTTTTTCGGGACGACCCGAATTGAGACGGGGAGCAAAATGCGCACCACGAAAGACCGGATTCGCCACACAATCAGCTTTGAGCTTATCGCGCTTGTCATCATCACGCCGCTGGGGTCTTGGGCTCTCGGCAAACCATTGCATGACATAGGGGTGGTGGCCGTCGTCGGCGCCTCCATCGCCACCGGATGGAACTACATATATAATCTGCTGTTCGACCACGCTTTACTGCGCGTCACTGGCAGTCCGCGCAAGAGCGTGCTCATGCGCGCCTTACACGCCCTGCTGTTTGAGGCGGGATTATTGTTGGTTCTTTTGCCTTTCATCGCATGGTATCTTGGCGTCGGCTTAATTGAGGCCTTTTGGATGGACCTTTCGTTTGCGCTGTTCTATCTGGTCTACGCCTTTGCGTTTAACTGGCTCTACGACATCATATTTCCCGTGCCAGTCACCTCGTCAGTCACCTCGCCAGCCGCCTCCAGCTAATCCCCACATTTCACTTATCTTTGCGCCTTGACGCGCCCCGCCAGTTCTTCTGACCGCGGGGGCGTCTTCGCAACGCGCGTTGTCGCTTATTCTATTGGCGCAATTATTAACTACTATTATTAAATAAAATTCTTACTGTTCTTATAAATTACTTTTCACAATAAAATAAAATTCATCATTAATAAAATATTAATCCTATAAAATAGGTATTTTATACAATGATTGACTTTGACGCCGATGTTCAAAAATTAATTGACGAATACCAAGTGAGGTACTCGTCAGAATTTGAAAATATATTGCCAAAGTTGAACGTGGAGCAAGTCGTTCATAAACGTGACGAGCTTCTTATGTCCGTGGGGCCGGACGCCGGCATTTTTCTCAATATTCTCGCGAAAGCCGCGAAAGCGAAAACTATTCTGGAGTTGGGCACTTCTTACGGGCACTCGACAATTTATCTGGCTGAGGCGGCGCGTCAGAACGGCGCCACAGTCATTAGTTGCGATTGGGATCAGGCAAAACAAGACTTCGCGCGCGACAAGCTCGCTCAGGCCGGACTTGCGCATGTGGTCGACTTTCGTTGCGGCGACGCGCTGGAAATTATTCCCGCGCTGAAAGGCGTCGTGGATTTCTGTCTCATCGACCTGTGGAACGCAGCTTTCATTCCAGCCTTTAACGCCGTGCACCCCAAACTCGCCGCCGAAGCCTATGTCGTGGCGGATAATATGATCGTCCCGGACCCTGCCGCAGGCGAGAGCTATCGCCGTCATATCCGCCAATTTCCTGATTTGGAGTCCGCTCTTTTGCCAATCGGTTGGGGGCTCGAAGTTTCCCGGCAGCGATCAGGGAGCGCTTTTGATGACGATGGAGGAAAGCGTGAGAGAAAATGAACGTCCTATGATCCGTGAAATCGTCATGCCGGAAGAGACGAGCAGAAACATTGATCTCAAACTTCGTGCGATTTTTGACGGTCGCAATTTCGCTATCGACCGAGACTGGAAAGAGATGAAGCGTATTGCGGCGACCGTTTTGGAGAACCTCACTTCCGCTCAAACGCTAGCGCAACTTCAGGAAAACACCCCAGAGACGATCGTCACCGTTCTCAGAAACGGGACGCGGATCGGCGCGCTCCAACCCACCCCTCTCACCGGCTTCGCCAATGACAGCGAATTGGCCGCAGCTGACGCCGCGCTTCTGGGAGTATTGGCGCTACGAGGCATTGTTCCCCACGCCTATCCGTTTGAAAATGAAGGGAGATTGGCGCGTAATGTCGTTCCCCGCCCCGAATTTAGCGACACGGACAGCTCATGGGGAAGCCGCGCGGCTCTGGCCTGGCATCAGGATAATAATTTTCAGCCTTTTGAATTTGACCTTCACGAGAAGAACTCCGCCTCACCTCAAACAGCGCGCAAGACAACGGCGCCAATGCCTCGTTATCTCGCTTTTGTCGCCTTGCGCAATCATGAGGGCGCGCCAACTCAGGTGCTCGCCATGGACGATGTCTTGCGGCGACTTGACCCTGCCGTAATCACCGCTTTGCAAGAAAAGGCGTTCACGGTGGACGCCCCCCATAGCGCCCGGGAAAATAGACCTATCGGCGCTGGCGACGGCGAGGTCATGCCACTTCTTATCGACCGAGACGGTTGTGTCTGCTCCCGATTTGACATGTCGGAAGGAGTTCACGCGCTGACGGCGACAGCGCAGCGCGCCCTTGAGGCTTTACGCGCGGCGGTCACGCGCGCGGCGGACAAAGCGCTATCCGTCCAGCTGTCTCCGGGGGATATGCTGATTTTCGACAACTACCGGGTAATGCATCGGCGGGACGCTTTCACGCCCCACAGCACTTGGGAAGGGCGCTGGCTTCGCCGCGTCTACGGCCTTAGCTCGGCTTTTCTTCATGCGGGAAAGGAGAGCAATTGATGATTTACACCCAATCCAACGCAAATGCGCCCCTTTTCATACTGTCCACCCCTTCATGGTTGGACTGGATAACGCCCTTTCTGAAAACGTCCACGGGCCCCTCGCCAGATTTCATATGTTGGGAGCCTCAAGCCCCCGCCCCTATCCGATTGCGCGCCGCCTTGCGCGAGAGGGTCGTCTTCCTCAGTCATCACGTCACTTTGAAACGTGACGCGAATTTTGCGCAGGGCAAATCGAATATGCTGGCCCAGCCCACCTGCGTCGCGGTCATCGCCCATGACAAAGCCAAAATGGGAGAGATCGCCGCTGGCGTTCCCGGTTTAAAGCCAATCCCCATCTTAACGTTCGTTCAAGCGCTGGAGTATCTGCGTTCGTCGAATTCAAAAGGCGTCGTCGTCAAACGCCGGGCGGGAACAGAGGGTCAAGGGGTCAAGGCGGCCTATAGCGCGGAGGCTCTTGAGGCTATCAGGCTTGAGGACAACCACGCCGATTTGATTTTTCAGCCTTTGCTCGAAGGCGTCGAATATTCCGTGAACCTCATCGCCCATGGCGAGCGAGCCAAAATATACGCGCCGATTTGCAAAGGCCCCAATCCGGGTTTCAAGGCTCATCCAGCCAAACGACTTCGCCGCTTTCCAGCCCCCGTCAGCGCCGCCAAGGCCCAGAGGCTGATGGATCTGGCCGCCGCCTACGCCGCACTCATCAAGGCGCGGGGATTGCTGGAAGTCGAATTCCTTGAGACCGACGAAGGGATCTATCTGGTGGAGGTCAATCCACGTCTGTCTGCGACCCTTCGCATGGCCATCGCCGGATCAGGAGAGAACCTGCTGCTCGAACTCGGCGCGCTGCTCACCCCTGATAAGCCAGAGCGCATTCAGAATGGTTCTTGGGACCACGCCGCGATCCAGTATGTGGCGCCCACAGCGGCTTCGCTGGAAATTCCGCTCCCCAAAGACGTTTCAGGAAGCGCGCTCCAACGTTTGTTCAATCTCGGGGACGTTCATATTTCATCGCGCATAACAATGACCGCCCCAACAGACGCCGACCTTCAGCGCATGCACGCCAGCGCCCTCAAGATTCTCGCAAACGACAGAGAGGCTGATTGAATGAGCGCATCAGGCGAACCAACGCCGGTCATCGTCATCACGGATCTGAATTTCCCGAGCGACGATTTTCAGGCGTTGACGCTGCTTCTAGAGAGAACGGACGTGGAGATTGTCCAGATCATCGCCACCGACGGCAATACATGGGCCGAGGAAGTGGGGCAAAATGTCCACGCCGTATTAAAAGCTTGGAACCGGCTGGAAATTCCACTTGCGGTCATTCCATTCGCCTACCGGTTCAAGGGGCGCCAGCGCGCTTATGAGGCCTTCCGCCGCGACCATAAGTCCTTCGTCGGCGCCTACCAGAAGTCCCACCGCCCCCGCGTTCCCGCTCTCTCCATTCAAATCGGCGGCCTGACCGATTTCAAAGACGCTTTGAACCGGCGTCCAGGTGAGACGGTCGTTTTGTCTTTGGGGCCGCTGTCGCCCATCGCCGCGCTGATTGACTCATTCCCGCGCAGCTCCGCCGCTATCGCCCGCATTATCGCCATGGCGGGCAGACTGGGACAGGGCCGCGCCGACTTCAACGTCTGGTTCGATCCGGCTGCGGCGCGGCGCGTATTTGAGTCCGCAATCGAAATTCTTCTACTGCCGCGAAACGTGTGCCATGCGGGACGGCTGGACGCGTCGGTTTTCCGCGCCATCGATCGGTCCACCGCGGCTGGACGCCTATTGCTCTCAGACATGGTGGGCATGATCGCGCAACACGGTCCGGATTTCCCTTTGATCGACGCCATTATTCCGCTGGTGATGGCGGATGGCTCGCTCGTGCGCGCCGCCCGGCGCGGCGTCGTGCATGTGCGCCGCAAACCGCAAAGAGAAAGCGGAAAGACATATTTTCGCGAAGATCCGAATGGAAACGTCCTCGTCATCGATAAAATTGACGGGAACAAGTTAAAAGCCTCCTTGCTCAAGCAAACGGCTGAATTTTCCAGAACCGGAAAACGCAAAAGCGCGGCCGCCGCGGATGAAACGTTTCCCCTTAGCCTGGCGCTTGAGCAGCGATTAAATGAAAAGCCTTTCTACAAGGTGACGCTCTGCGAGGACAAGCCAACGCCTTGGGAGAACCGGCGGTTGCTATCGTCCGGGGAAACCCGGCGCTTGTATGAAAGCATTCTTGATTTTCTTACCCGAGCGCGAGACGCCCCACCCCGTTTGCTCGCCGGCTATCACCCTCCCCCTTGCTGCTCGCGCAGAGATTGCGCCATTTGTCCAGAGCTATCACGCACCGCCCACGGCGCGGCTCTTCTCTCCACTTTTATGCATCTGGACGTCCTCGCCAGCTGCTCGCTTAACGGTCGCCTTGTTGGCTTCGCCTGTATGAGCCTGCCCTCGGAACGACGCCGACTAACCCTCAACAAAGACCAAACGCGCCGCGTCGGCGAAGGCGACGCCGTGATCGAAGCCGCCTATGTTCCACCGGAACTGAGTGATGGAGCAATCTCCCGCCGGCTCATGAACGCCTTGCTTGGCTGGTGGACGAACATAAACGAAAACGCGCCAACTCGCCGCCTTCACGTGATCGAGAGTAGTTGCTCAAGCGATTTCCCTACGTTCTCTCAAGTCCATTTTCAGCAAAAAAACGCCTGCCATTTCACTTGCGACTCACAAAAGCCTTCCAGCCTCTCCTACCGCTCTTACCCCAACGACAAAGCCAGCCGCATTGGTCCGTCATGATAAACTCTTATCTTAACCCATTGAAAGAAAACCCGAGGATTTTGGTCTTTGGAGTGATTTTGATGATCCTGTCCGCTCCCGGACAAACATTTTTTCTGTCGCTGTTCACGGATAACTTCCAGTCATATCTGGCCATTTCCGAAGGGGATCTGGGCGCGCTTTTCGCTCTAGCCACATTCGCCTCCGCTTTCCTCCTACCATTGGCGGGACAGAAAATAGATCAAATGTCCCTACCTCGTTACACGATTGTGGTGGGGGGGATTCTCTGCCTTGCCTGCGCGCTCATCAGTCTGGCGCTGCCGTCGGTGATTTTCTTCACCTTTTGTATTTTTCTACTGCGCTTCGGTGGGCAAGGATTGATGATACACACGGCCACGACCACTATCTTACGCACTTTTCCCGCCCATTGCGGCAAGGCCAGCGCCATCGTTGGCCTGTTTTATTCCATCGCCTTGACGTTTATCCCGGTGTTGACGGCCATGGCGATCACGTTGAGCGGTTGGCGCGCCACTTGGCTGGCGACGGCGGCGATTGTCATCACCGGCGTCTTGATCGCTTATAATCTTCTTCCTAAAACCCGCCAGCCCGCGCTAATAACGACGGCGGATGATTTCACCACGACAACGCCCAAAAAGCCCCCCTCCCTTGGCTTAATGTTGCTCTTATGTCCAGCGACTCTGGCCGTCTCCTTCGTTTTCACAGGGCTTATTTTTCATCAAGCCACATTAGCCATTGAAAAAGACTGGACGCTCACGTGGCTGGCAAGCTGTTTTTCCGCTTTCGCCGTCTCTCAAGCGGCGGCGTCATTTCTCATAGCTCCTTTGATCGACAAATGGCGCTCGCCGCGTTTTCTGCCCCTGTTTCTATTGCCTATGGGAGTGGGGTTAGGGCTTATCGCCATTTTCAAAGCTCCGTGGATCGCGCCAATATATATGGCGCTCATTGGCGTGTCCGCCGCCATTGACCTCAAGCTTAGCGCGATCCTGTGGATCGACCTTTATGGGGTGGAGAACATTGGCTACACCAATTCTCGCTTTGAAGCGCTGCGCATCATCACTACCGGGATCGCCCCTTTCATCGTCGGCGTATTGCTTGATAACGGCGTCGCTCTTACGCGACAGGCCGCGGGATACGCCGTTTATGCGCTTTGCGTCTCCTTTTTGGCGTTCACAATGCGCAAAACCATTGAAAGCAAAAGCCCAAATGACTGACGCAGCGATAAGAGTCAGCCCTCGACCAGTGATAATCGTTGACGCTTTCGGGCGGGGCGCCATGTTGGCCCAGACATTTAACGAACATGTGCCTTGCATCCACGTTAGCTCCCGCACCCAGATGCCACATAAGTTCCTCAGATCATTTCACGGCGATCTGTTCACCCATGCGTTTAACGGAGCGCAAATGGGGCTGGAGACGCTCGTGCGCGAACTGGCGGCGCATCAACCTCTGGCGGTGGTGACGGGAAACGAATTCGGCGTGGAGCTGGCGGACGCTCTGGCCGAGCGGCTGGGGCTTTTGGGTAATGGCGTCGCCCTCTCCCGCGCCCGCCGCGATAAATATGAAATGGCCATGGCGGCGGCGCGCGCCGGCGTTCCCATAGCCAGGCAATTACGCACCCCCAGCGAAAGCGCGGCCACGGCCTTCTTCGACGCCCTGAACGCGCGCGCTGTGGTCAAGCCCGTCAACAGCGCCGGCTCCGACGACGTTTTCATTTGCCGTTCAAGGGACGAAGTCATCAACGCCTGCCGCAAAATCATCGGCGCCACTAACTTGATGTTGGCGAAAAACACTCAGGTCATCATTCAGGAATATCTTGAGGGAGCTGAATTCGCCGTCAATTGCGTCTCGCACAATGGCCGACATTGGGTGACCGACATCTGGGACTATAAAAAGCGCCTCATAGCCGGCGGACGGCGCAAAATATACGATTTCGAAGACCTGATCGACGGGAACGGAAGAGAAGCGCGCGCGCTTTCGACCTACGCCCGCGCGGTTCTCACGGCTCTGGGGATCAAATATGGTCCAAGCCATACGGAGATAATTCTCACAGCCAACGGCCCAAGGCTGGTTGAAACTGGCGCGCGCGTCACCGGACAGCATATGCCGCGCGACCTTGGCGAAATGACGGAGACGAATCAAATCGAAATGACGCTCTGGTGTTACCTCCACCCGTCGAAAATGCGCCGGTTTCCAGAAAATTACGTCAAGCGCTCCAATGCGCGCATTATGGACTTCATCGCCCACGAAAACGGAATTCTAGATCAGGAGCGCGCCAGACGTCAGCTCGCCGCCTGCCCTTCATTCCGTAATGTGACGTTTCGCGTCGACGACAAAAGCCCGCTGAACGCCACCACCGATCTCAGCTCAGCCGCTGGCGCGGCCTTTTTTCTGCATCGGGAGGCGCGTCAGATCGAAAAAGATTACGCAGAGTTCAGAGCATGGGAGGCCAGTGAAGAATCGTATAATCGCCCCACTGAAAAGAAAAATTAATACTGCTGCAAATTTTCATGCAAGCATCATGGATCTTTAGTTATAGTTTTTTGCAAAGTAAGAAAATAATGTAACTATAATAAGATTCGTGTCACGCGTCGGGGGCTTGCATTGTGAATTATCGCTACTTTTGGTTGGCTAGTCTTGGGTTTGCTCTACCTGCAATTTTAAACTCGTCTACAGCCATCGCAAGCTGCACTGTTTCAAGCTCCAGCAAACATGACGTGACCTGTAGCGGCGATATCTCCGGAGCCATCACCCACAAAGACGACGGCGTCATAAACCTCACCGTTCAGAACCTCACCAGCAACATCATCGGCAGCGGCGACAGCGGCTCATACGCCATCGAATTGGATAATCACGCCGGCGCCGGCCACAATAGTTATAATCTTATCTTCACCGCCGATCTTGACGGCTCCAACGGGATCGTCAGCAAAACCGCCGGCGTTTATCTGGGCACATATGCGGTCAAGGCTGACGACGGCGAACATCACACCACCCATGGTTTTTCCGCCGCTTACGGCGGCGACGGAGAAACCGGAGGATCTGGCGGGTCGGTCACTTTAAAGGCCAGCGGCTCCGGTCCGATCTCCTCCAATGACGGCACCGTTATCCATGCTCACTCTCAAGGCGGGGCGGGCGGCGACGGCGGCGAAGGCACCTCGGACGGGCTGACCAACGCCCATGGGGGCGAAGGCGCCGTGGGCGGCGTGGGCGGAGACATAACCTTGACGTTGACGAGCGGTTCGGCGGTGACGTCTCAAGGAAGTCAGCCCGGATTTTACGTCGTCAGCCAAGGCGGGGCGGGCGGCGACGGCGGCAAAGCTAAATCTGGCGGCAAGGCCTATGGCGGCGTC